>NC_008347.1:2000000-3368780 GCF_000014745.1 Maricaulis maris MCS10
CAGCGAGCAGCACGGTGATAGAGACCAGGGTCACACTGGCCTGCAGAAGATCAAAGCCACGCACCACCAAGCCGTAGGGGCGAGCGGAGGCAAACTGCTTGGCGTGGATCAACATCTCCTGGACTTTCGGATGCTCGATCTCAGCCAGGGAGAAGCGGTTGGCCTTGTCCAATATGAGGCGCGACACCGCAAATCCGAGCTCGGCGTGCAACCGGGATTTCTGGAACACGAGCCCGCGCCGGAGCACCAGCAGCACGGCCAGAATGGCCGCCTCGACTCCGACCAGCTGCAGCGCCGCACGACGGTCGGCCTCCAACCCGGTATCGATCGCCAGCAGCACGCCGTCGATGAGCAGCTTGGAGACGTAGAGCGCAGCTGGCGGCAACAAGGCCACGACAATTGTCAGACCGACAATCACCGCGGTCAAGGCGGGTCGGGTCCGACCAATGATCGCCAGCGTGCGCGCCGCAGCACTCAACCGGTCCCGCCAGGACGGTACATGTTCGTCGGGCTGGTCCGTATCGGGATCAGGCATGAGCGATCAGGCGACCCGCGCCTTTTGAGCCGCGGCTTCCTCGGCTATCCGGCGTGACAGAACGGCCCCCTTGTGCGGGAAAGCTTCTGCCGGGATCGGCCGATCAAGGAAGGGCGCCAGTTTCTCGAACCCCTCACCGGAACAGATGTCGAGGACCAACAGGTCGTCGGGCCGGTCCTTGAAGAAGTCCATCACACTGCGGATGTGTTGGTCATAGACCCAGGAAAAACGCTCGGGGCAATAATTATAGCACCCGTAAACGGTCGCCCGCAGGAATTGGCGCATCCGCAGGTGGACTTCCTCGTCCGGGTCGTTGACGTCCTTGAAAGCCGGCCGGTTGTAATAGTGCCGGGACACCGAACCCAGCCAACTTTCCTTGTCGCGCACCGTCAGGATGAATTTCGAGCCGGGATACTGCTTGTCGAGCTGCTGATAGATCGGGATCGTGGTGATATCGGTCAGGCCATCATAATAGCGCAGCAGGGTCAGGTCATACTGGGCGTTGGCAATCTCGATATAGGTGTCCTCGTCTATCGGATAATGGCTGCAATCGAAGCCCAGCATCTGCAGGCCGGCAGTCAGGGACCGCGTCGCTGTCCGTGACAGGCCCAGCCCGAATACTTTCGGCTTGTCGGCCTTGGTGCCATAGGCAACCCGATCTGAATTGGCCTCGAGCCAGGCTGTCAGGTCATCCCGCGTGAACGATGCTTCAGCGCCGATTCCCAGCTGGGCCAGCTCGGATTCGGCGTGCTCGGGCAGTGCCGTGATGAAGGCGTGGACCTCGTCAGGGGTGGCACTGTCCGGAACCATCCGCCGCGCATACTCGACCGCATGGCGTGCCATGGTCAGGTCGCAGAACTCCCCGTCATTGGTCACCCATTTCTTCATAGACCGGGTCAGACGTTGCCTCTGGATCTTGGTCCGGCTGCGCAATTCGCGCAGCGCGTATTTCATGAAGATGTGGTGGAAGGACTGGAAATGGTCATGGAGGATGTCGAAATTGCGGAACTGCTTGGCCGAGCCCATCGGCTTCATGGCCAGGTTGCGCAGGCGCGACTCCGGCCGCAGCACGTATTTCAGATCATCCTCCGGCACCTCGACCGCTGCCATGGCGCGTACCAGGTCGATGCGGGTGATATGGACACCACAATGCAAGCGACCGCGGAAACGGTCCGAGACATAGGCGTCGACATAGGGCGCATCGCAATTGTCGATAAAGGGGCGGATATTTTCGAGGATCAGGCAGTCGGCATCGACATAGACCACATAGTCGCAATCATGCTCGATCCGCAGCATCTGCGCAACACACTCGGTAAACGGCCGGACGTCATCGATGACATGCACCGCATCCGGCTGGATGTTCTCGATTGCCAGCTCGAGCGCGACATCACGCGTGCGCTCGTCGATCTGACGGAATACCAAGTCAACCTTCGCCATTCTTCAGTCCCCCCACTGGTACGGCGCATTGGCCGTCGCAGCCATCTGCTCGAACATGGCGAGATGTTCGGGCTTCAACTCTGACTTCCAGCGCAAATCGAGCTCGATCCCGCCGGAATGGTTTTCGTAATAGTCGCGCGTTCGTGAACCGAGGCTGACAAAGGCCTCGTCGGGATCATCGAAGCGCGACCTAGCGGCGATGAACTGGGTGCCACTATTGCCGCCCAACACGTGGTGCTCGACCGATGCGAAATCCGCCATGCCGGGCTGGTATTCAAGGCCGATCAACCGGCACAAGGCCTTGATCGTCGCAGCGCTGTTCTCGGCCAGGTCCTCATAGCGCACACGCATCTTGGGGCCGTCAAAGCCGTCAAACAGGGCTTGCGCCGTCGCCATCTTGTCGATCCAGGCCTGGATCTGTTCGCCCGGATCACGGTCCGGGTATTTGCGCAGGCGTGAATTGACGACCGCGCGACCATCCCGGCTGAGCATCAACAGGATCGGCGTGCCACCGCCCTCGCGAACCTCTTCAGCGCGCGATTCGATCCAGCGCTCATCCTTGGTGGAATCGATGATGACCGATTGGCCGACATGGGCGGCCACCTGCGCATAAAGAGGGCTGACGCCATTCCACTCAAACCCGGCCCAGACCGGACAGTCCTCGCCGCAGATCTTGCAGACGCGTTTGCGGAGCGGCTTCTTCTCATCACCGAGATAGCGCGCCTTGCCACCCTCACCCATGTAAAATGCATCGGTATGACTGCCGAGGATCATACCCAGCAGTGTCGAGCCGGAATGCCCGGCTCCACATATCATGACGGCCGACAGCCGTGATCGGTCATGCATCCTGTCCAAATGCCTCTTTTGGGTCCCCACATTACTTCTTGGTCATTGCGTTGCGGGAAACAAGCGAAAAAAAGGGATCAGGCTGCCCCGAGGCCTTCAAAGCAGCATGTCAATGCAAGCCGGTGTCATCCTGCCGCATGTTGGTGCAATCTGACCGCGCTATAACATCGCTCCGAACTGCCAATGGGAATCGAACTCATGACACCAGCCCGCCTTGCCCTCCTTCCGCTTTTCGCGCTCGTTGCGTGCGGAAACGACCCGGCCCCGGCCACTGCAGCGAACTCGTCTGACACGGCTGCGACATTGGTGGCCGCCGACGACGCCGTAATGGGCGCGATTGTCCAGACCGTCATTCTGGACAGTTTGGGTGAAGCATACGCCTCTGCCGATCTCGCAAACGGCGCGCGGCAGTTCCGGCGCTGTCAGTCCTGCCACACGCTCGATGCAGGCGGTCGCCACACTGTTGGGCCCAACCTGCATAGGATTATCGGCCGCCCGGCCGCAATTGCAGACCGGTTCAGCTTTTCCAGCCAGTTGGAGGACGCCGGACTAACCTGGGACCTGGAAACGCTGGACGCCTGGATCGCCAACCCGCGGGCGCTTGTGCCCGGCAATCGCATGAGTTTTGTCGGTCTTCGTAACCCCGAGGATCGCCGCGACTTGATAGCCTACATTGCGGTCGAATCCGCCGTAGAATAAAGCTCAAAACCGGCGCCAGACGGACATGAAGAGGGCGCGTTGCTCAATCGCATTGCGACCGCTGGGCGTGATCGAGCCACCGATCTGGACTGTCTGGCGCCCAAGGTCCCGGCTGATCGAAAGCTGGAGCTTGTGTTGGTCATAACTGCGGGCACCGACACGATCTGTTTCCACGCTCCAGACCGAGAAGGATTGCGCCAGCACCTGCCAGCGTTCGGTCAGTCGCCAACCGGCGGTCAGGTCGAAACGGGCTTCATCCAGCCAGGGACCGTCGCGCCAGCGCCAGGCAAGCTGCGCTTCGGCGAAGCCCCGTTCACCGAAACTGCGCCCGACGAGGCCGCGCAAATCGGCTGCCATGTCGCCTGACCCGAATGCCTGGTTGGATACATTCTCGCCCTGGCCGGGTATCAGCGCGGCGATCTGCGCTGACAGGACCAAACGCTCTCCTTGCCAAAGGCGGCGGCGCCACCCGATCTCGCTGGCCGACAACCCCTGCGCCTGGTCATAGGACGCGTCACGCAGACGCCGCACGTCCTGCCAGGCGATGCGGGCCACCAGCGTATCCCGAGCGCTCACCCCGTATTCAATGAAGGCAGCGGTTTCATCCTTGTGGAAATAGCCGTCATCCCGGCGTTGCCGGTCATTGTCATAGGCATGATCGGCCCGGTCGACGAGCGATGTAATGATGATCAGCCCTTCGCCCTTGGACTGCGGCCAGGCGCCGGCCGCTGCTGGCGGTGCCAGGACAGGTCCCGACACGCCAGCCAGGCAGGCGATCGCGATCAGACGTCGAAGCCGGGGCTTTCCCGACGGACGCGATCCATGATGGCCGCCCAGGCGATTTCCTTGAAGAAGTCGTTTGACGCGATCTCCCCGGATTGCCCGAAGACGCGGTCCTGCATCTTCTCGTCCCATTCGATCAGATCTCCACCCGCCTGGGCCATGACCTGAATTCGGCAGGCACGCTCCAGTAGATAGATACGAATATACGCGCTAAACGGGTGATCGCCAACCGACAACGTCCCATGGTTGCGCAGGATCATCAGATTTTTCTCGCCAAGATCGGCTACAAGGCGCTCTTTCTCTTCCGATTCCAGCGCAATACCTTCGTAGTCGTGATAACTCACATCATTGAAGACATTCATCGCCAGTTGGGAGATTGGCCGCAATCCACCCTTCTGGGCGGCCACGGCCACACCGGCATCCGAATGCAGATGAAGCGCCACGGCCACGTCATGGCGGGCCGCGTGGATCGCCGAATGGATCACGAACCCGGCCGGATTGATCCCGAATTGTGATGGCGGCAGCACATTGCCGTCCAGGTCGACCTTCACGAGGTTGGACGCCGTCACATCCTCATAGAGCAGCCCGAACGGGTTGAGCAGGAAATGCTCGTCAGGCCCCGGAACGCGCATAGAAATATGTGTGAAAAAGAGATCGTCCCAGCCATGCATGCGCACGAGACGGTAGAGCGCTGCCAGATCGCAACGAGCCTTCCATTCCTCGGCCGAAACCTGATCCTTGACCGAGATATTTGCTTGATCGTCCATGATGTTCTCCCCATGGCTTGTATCGTTATCGCCAACATTGTGCAGGATCGGCCCTGCCACTGGCTGCGTCAAATGTCCTTTGCCAGGCGCAGGCCGGAAAACTGCCATCGCGCCTCCGGCGGAAAGAAGTTGCGATAACTGGGCCGCACATGGCCCGGCTGGGTGGCACACGAGCCGCCGCGCAAGACAAACTGCCCGCACATGAACTTACCATTGTATTCCCCGACAGCACCGGGTGCCGGTCGGTAGCGCGGATAGGGGGAATAGGCTGACCGTGTCCATTCCCAGGCGTCACCGAATACCTGTCGCAGCCCGGCCCCGGCGCTTCGATGCATTGGGGTCGCTCCGGGATGGGCCGACCGACCGGGCGAACAGAATCGCCCATCGACCGACCGCCGCGTCGACGCGCCGACTTCCCACTCCCGCTCGTCCGGCAGCCGCGCACCGCTCCATTCGGCGAAAGCACTGGCCTCATAATAGCTGAGATGGACAACCGGAGCGTCCAGATCGAGTGACTGCTGCCCATGCAGGGTGAATATTTCCGGGCCACCGTCACCGTCCCGCCAATACAGCGGCGCCGCCCAGCCTTGGGCCTGAACCTTGGCCCAACCGTCCGACAGCCAGAGTCCGGCTGTCCGATAGCCGCCATCCTCGATGAAGGCGCGGTAGTCTCGATTGCTGACCAGGCGGTCCGCCAGGGCAAAGGGGGTCAGTATGGACTGATGTTTCGGGCCTTCATTGTCGAAGTGGAAGCGACCACCATCCGTGCCGGTTTCGACCACGCCGCCGTCGAACTCCACCCAGCCGCACGGGCCATCATCTGCCGTTATTCCCGGATCTGTGGGCGTGGCAAAGGCCGCGGGCGCGAACGGATGGCGAGACAGCACATGCTTGATGTCGGTCAGGATCAGTTCCTGGTGCTGCTGTTCGTGGGCCAGACCCAGTTCGACCAGGTCCTGGATCGCCGTGTTTTCAGCGATATGGTCAAGCATCAGTAAACGCGACATCGCCTCGTCGACATGGGCCCGATAGGCCATGACTTCCGCCAGCGTCGGACGGCTGAGCAAACCGCGTTCCGACCGGGCATGGCGGGCCCCGATCCCGTTGTAGTAAGAATTGAACAGGTAATTGAATTCGCCCGAATATTCCCGATACCCGGCAAGCTGGGACCGCAGCAGGAACGTCTCCCAGAACCAGGTGGTGTGAGCCAGGTGCCATTTGGTCGGACTGACATCCGGCATGGACTGGATGACCATGTCCTCCACACCGAGGTCCGCCACCAGTAATTGCGTTGCCTCGCGCACACCCGAAAAGCGTGCCGCAACTGACACCGGTCGCATGTCTTCCACAGCTCAATCACCCCTCTGCCGCCGCCCGGATTAACAAGTTTTCAAGGCGTTGCTGTCATCGATAGCGGTCAATGTAATCAACCGCAAATCAAGATCCATGGCTGCCAATCCTGCCCAAGCACTTCACCTCCTCGCCGCCGTGCGAGATCCCGCGAAACGCCAGCAACTTGCACTGGGCGTCACGGAGATGTGTGTCGCGCATCCACTTTCACCAGGTGCCGAACCGATCGCGGGCGATTTGCTGATCACCCTGACCAGCAAGTCGGATCTCGACACCAAGATTGCGATGGCGCAAAAGCTGGCTGACTGCGAATGGGCGCCACACTCCGCTATCAAGCACCTGGCCTTCGACCAGATCGAGATTTCGGCGATCATCATCGAGAAGAGCGATCTGCTCACCCAGAAGGACATGATCGAACTGGCCGAAACCGGATCGATCGAGCACCGTCGTCATCTTGCCATGCGCGCCAATCTTTGCCTGCCGGTCACCGATCAACTCGCCAAGCCCGGCGAGCCGATCGTCCTGCGCGCCCTGGCCAATAACGACACCGCCGAGATTTCAGAGAACACGCTGGAGGTCTGCCTCCATGTCGCTCGCGAGCACCCCAAGCTGCGCGAGGCCCTGGCCCGGCGTCACGACCTGTCCACCGACTATGCGACACAATTGTGCATCATGATGCCGGACAACTGGCGTGAAGAGCTCTATCGCCGCTTTGGCCTGGACAAGGGCAAGGTTGAATCCCTGGCCGTCGAAGCGGCATTGGGAGCGACCCCCGAGGATGTCGACAAGGCGGCAGCGCGCGAAGTGCAGGATGCCCGCGACGCCGGCGAACTCAGCGGACGGTTTGCGATGGACGCCCTGAAGGCCGGCAAGGAAGCTGTTTTCGATCACGCCATCGCCGCCCTGTGCAGCATCAAGGCCTCGCAGTGGCGTGTGGCACTGGCCATGAGCGGCGTGCGCGCTGCGGCCATGGCCTGTCAGGCTGCACAGCTGGAGCGGACCGCCTACCCGATTATCCACAAGACCCTCCAACGGTCCGGCCGCATTCATCAGGCCCTGGAAGGTGACGCGATGGCAGCGGCCGCCAACGTCTTTCGCATGTACGGGCCGGAAAAAGCGGCCAAGGTCTTGCGTCAGATGGGTACGAGGGCTTGAATAAGAAGCTGTTCCATCAGGTTTTCTTTCGGGTTCCTCCATCACCGCCTCTCTTGCCTTTCTAGCCAGCCCCCGTCCGGAGGCGAAAGCCGCCAAGGCGCGCCTCGAGAACCTGTACGGAAACGTCCCGGTCGAGGAAGCCGAGATCATCGTCGCGCTTGGCGGTGACGGGCTGATGCTGGATGCCCTGCACCGGTCCATCAAGACCGGCGCCCGGGTCTATGGCATGAATTTCGGATCGGTCGGCTTCCTGATGAACGAGTTCCGCGAAGACGGGCTGACCGAACGCCTGGCTCGCGCCGAACGGGCTCGCATCCATCCCTTGCGTGCGATCGGCGAGGACATTCACTGCAAACCTTTCGAAGCGCTGGCGATCAACGAGGTCTCCCTGCTGCGTGAGACCCGGCAGACCGCCAAGATCAAGATCACCATTGATGGCAAGAGCCGCATGTCGGAACTTCAGTCGGATGGCGTGCTGGTCGCAACTCCCGCCGGGTCAACCGCCTACAATCTGTCGGCGCACGGCCCCATCCTGCCGCTCGATTCGACCGTGCTGGCGCTGACCCCGATCAGCGCCTTCCGGCCCCGCCGCTGGCGCGGCGCACTGCTGCCCCGCAATGTCCGCGTCGGATTCGAAATCGTCGAACCTTCCTTGCGCCCGGTCTCGGCCGTCGCCGACAATCAGGAATTCCGGGAAATTGCGCGGGTCGATGTCGTGGAAGCCCACGACGTCACACTGACCATGCTTTTCGATCCGGGCCGTGACCTCGCCGAACGCATTCTGGTCGAGCAGTTCGAAAACTGAGCGGATTTAGGCTGGCGTTAAGCAAGCCGCGCTAGTTTGCCTGAATGGTAATTTCGAGCGGACCCGGCCCCCGTGATGAGCACTGACGCCCTGACCGATACTTTGTCCCGCATGACCATCCTGCTGGTGGATGACAGCGCTGCCTTGCGTGGCGCGCTGCGCGTATCGCTGCAAGCTTTCGGCTGCAATCGCGTGGTCGAGGTGGATACCGTCGAACGGGCGCTGGAAACCCTGCGGATCAAGCCGATCGATCTCGTCATCACAGACTGGAAGATGAAACCCCGCGACGGCATCGATCTCGTCCGCACCTTGCGCGACCGCCACTCCGGTCTGCCGCCTCGCCTGCCGGTCGTGATGCTGTCCGCCTATACTGCCGATGAGCGCATCCGCCAGGCCCGTCAGACCGGGGTCGACGCGTTCCTGACCAAACCTTTCACTGCGACCAGCCTCGCCCAGACTTTGCGCGAGACGCTCGGTGCCGACACCCATACCCGTATCGGAGCAGATTCCGCCCCGATCGCGACTGCCAGCTAGAGGACGTCCCATGGCCAACAACAAGGATGTGGAGGTCATCTCCGCCCCGAACATGCTGCAGATCAAGGTTGGCGGCCCCGTCAGCCAGGGCGACCTGCACATGATCCAGAAAGCCGAGGAAGCCCTCAAGGATCTTCGCTCGGATTTCGGCCAATGGCTGGAAGAAGAAGTCGTGAAGCTTGAAACGGCCGCCAAGATTGTCCGCGACGAGGGTCTCAAGGGCAGTGAAGGTGAGGAATTATTCGTTCGCGCCCACGATCTGCGCGGCCTCGGCACGACTTATGAATTCCCGATCATCACCCGGCTGGCCAAGTCGCTGACCAAGATGATCGATATGGACGAGAAACGCCAAAAGGCACCGACAAGCCTTGCCCTGGCCCATGTCGGCGCCATCCGCGCCGCCTTGTCGCAAAACATCCGGGATGACAATGATCCGGTCGCCGCGGCACTCGCCTCCGAGCTGGAGACCCAAACCACTGCCTTTGCCGAACCATGGAAGGACGACTGACGCGCCGCGCAGTCACCAAACACAAAAAAGGGGCCGGCGCATCAGCACCGGCCCCTTTTTTGTGTCTGAACGATCGCCAGGACGGCCAGGCTAGCTGGCAATTTTTTCCGGAGCGGCATCGTCATCGAAGCGGCTGAGAACATAGTCCAGATCCTCTTCCGGAATGCCCTGGAAGCGGGTGATCGCGCGCTCGGCCAGTACGCGGCGGAATTGCGCACGACCAACCTCATCCTGCGGCACTTCCATACCGTGATAGACGTCCAGCGCCGCACGGACGGCCGGATAAAGACGCGATGGCATGCCGGTCCGGTCGTAGACCGCTCGCAGACCCAAGGGTCCGGAATCATGAACCAGCAGCCACGCTCGCGAATGCGTCACCCCGGCCAGTTCCGCAAAGGCATGCTCGACGAAGGCAATATGCCCACGCAACAAGGCCCGCAGGATCAGCGACGGTGTCAGACGGCTGTTGAGACGTAATTGCTGAACGAAATGTTTGGGATCGTGTGCCAGCCCGGCCTGGTCAACGAGGTCCAGCGTCGCCCGCTCCCGGGCGCCTTCGGACAGTTCGACGGCCAGCTGCGGCGGCAGGGCATGCGACTTGACCAGGCGGTTGAGGGCCACATCACTGACATGCGCGATCAGACGCTCAGTCACGTCCAATGGCAGGTGCGAACGAGCCACGAAGGAGTCCATAACGCCGCTGCTCTCGCAGAACTCGGTGAAGGCGCGCTGGTAGGCTGCCTCGTCAAACTCGGCGCCATCATTCGCCGCTGCGATTGACACCGCGGCTTCGTCACGGCTGTCGAGCAATTCGTGCACGATGATCGGCGCGACCTTGGCCCGACCGGCAATCGCACAGCGTTTGACCGTTTCAGCATCCTGCAGCACGGAAAGCAGGTCTTCATCCGTCAGGACCGGCGAGGATTCGAGTACCGGCGTAGCCACACTGTCGACGTCCAGCGCCAGCTTGCGGGCGATCTCGCGGGGAAGATTGGGGGACTGGCGAAGGGTGATGGCCAGGGCCCGGCGAACCAGTTCGGTGGCATCGCGGGCAATAACGGCCAGGATATCTTGGGCCGCCTTGCGTTCCGCGTCGGTAAGCGAGGCCGAATCCATGCGGCGGCAAATCTTGCGGGCCGCCATGGCACGCGTCTCGTCGTTCTCACCTTTTACCAGACGGCGGATATCATCATTGGTCAGACGGTTTCTAAGGGCAACAACACTCATGGCGGTTCCGTTTCAAGACCTGTCGATCGAACACCAATTTAGCCGCGACATGCTTAATGAAAGCTTGCCTGCGCCGTATGCGCATTTACGAATTGCGGGCGCGGCCGCTGCGCGGTGCATCCAGCGATGCCAGTATTTCGACCAATGCCGGCGACAATTCGCCATTGCCGACCCGCAAATTGCTGCGCATCGAGGCGACCGATTGCACGACCGGCGAAGGGGCCGATATCGAGCCATATCCCGCGTCCGGCGACTGGCTGCCATCCGCTGCCGCGATCGCCGGCATCAACATGTTGCCCACACCTTGCACTGCAGCCGCTGACGCCAGTTCCCGCGCATTGATGCGGCCGCTTCCATTGCCTTCATGGGTCAACACGGCCAGCACTTCGCGCGAAGTGCGGGCCCGGCCGTCTTCATAGAAAATCGGCCGGTTGGCCCGCGCTGCAGCGGGGAAAAGCGTGTCGGCGCGCTGGTCCGGCGTTTCCTGGGCCGCGGCGATCAGCTCGGCCGCGCCGCCAGCGCCAAGGAAATGCGCCGCGTAAAGTTCGCCGCCCGATGCCGGGCGGCCTATCCGCGCTTCGATCACGCGATTATTCTCCGCCGCCAGCTCTCCAGCCATGCGGGCCGAGGCAACCGCATCGAAGCGCAGGTCAAGAATGGCCTCGCGCTGGCTTGCATCGGAAACAACGAAACGGCCATTGGCGTCCTGGCTGATTGCACCGGCCGCCTCTTCATAGCCATGCTCGGCGCCCCGGCGAGCCATCACGCCCAGCCAGGTCTGCTCGATGAACTGGAACATGCCGGCTGCGCTGGATGTGCGAGCCTCGGCGCGAACATCGAAATTGCTCTCGCGCGCGGCCGTATCGACCAAAAAATTGAAATCTGTGCCGGTTTCCTGCGCCGCCTGACGGATGGCGCGCATGGTGAAGTCCTGGCTGTGCGTGTCGACGGGGCTGACCAATTGAGTCTCCGTAGGCGTATTGCCGGTAGCTTGCGCCGATGACAGGCGCGCGAATCGCTTGTCCAGACTCGCAGAAACGTGGCTAACCCGGCGTTAACGCCGTCCGGCGACGTGCTTGCCAGCGGGCCTCAAGCGGCGGATATTACCTGAGAGGGACGACCGAACCGAACCGATACAGGAGACGATCATGAAACGCTCCACAACCCGTCTAGCCCTGGCCAGCCTTTTGGCCGGCTGCATGACGATCGCCGCCGCCGCGCCGACCCTGTCGCAGCAGGACAGCGCCCCGGCAGCGAGCCCCGAGGCAGAGCCGACTGACCTTGTTGCGCCCGACGGCCCGGTCCGCCTGCGCGGCCTCAATGGTTATGCCGTGCTCGACCGCCAGCACCTGGTCCTGCGGGCCGGCGCCAGCCGCCGCTACCTGGTGACCCTGAAGCGCCGCTGTTTCGGCCTGCGCTCGAGCACAGGCATCGGTCTCAGCCTTCGCTCCCACACCACCATCCACAATCCGCACTTCGAATACATCCAGACCGAACAGGGGCGCTGTTATTTCGACACCATCGAGGAAGTCGAGAGCAATGACGCGGCCCGCGCCCTGATCGCAGCCCGGGCGGAGGCTGCGGCTGAGGCTGATGCTGCGGACACCGAGTCTCGATAAGCGTGGGCGGGCAGTGTGCGCGGTAGACGTCCCTCGGGCGCTACCGGCGTGACCGGTCAGTTTACCGGAGCGCTTGGCGTATCCGCCAGATCAGTATTGCCGCCAAGCCGCGCCAGGACGGCGTTCAACAGGTCAACAAGGCGGGCCTGCTTGTCGTCGTCCATGGCGTCGGCATGGGGGGCCGCAAACCGGCCTTGATCATTGTCGAAATACCGCCCCGTTGCGCGTTCAAACCTGTCGTCCAACGCGGCACGTACGAGCACATCCACACCGATCTCGATGCTGTTGCCAGCGACGCCATACGCGTCCCGGACCATTTTGGTTTGCAGGAAGGAGCCCGGATTGACCGCAAGAATGGCCGGACCGTTCCGGCCAACCAACCCGGCCAGCCAGGCCGACCACATGGTCAGGCCGAGCTTGCTCTGGGCATAGGCCTCGCCATCCTCCAGACGGACCCGCCCGATCACCGCATCAAGATCAACGGCTGCCTGAGCTGCCGAGCTCAGATTGATGACCCTGCCATCAGCCGGCATCAGGGGCAGCAAGAGCCGCGTCAACCGGTAGGGGGCGATCATGTTGACGAAAAATCGAAGATCTATCCCTGCCCGGTTTAGCGTATCTCCCGGCAGGCGAAACACGCCGGCATTGTTGATCACAACATCCAGCCTGCCTTTTCGGTTGGTCAGCCGGGTCACCAACTCATCGACACCTTCAAGCTCCGAGAGGTCGGCCTGAAAGGTCTCGACCGGACCGCCGCCGTCGATGCCTTGCAGCTCCTGGCGCGCGGCGTCCAGCTTGTCTGCGTTCCGTCCATGGACCAAAACCCGGTGCCCCAGGCCTGCCAGCTCACGCGCAGTCGCCAAGCCTAGCCCGTCTGTCGCGCCGGTAATCAGGATCGTTTTTGACATACCGGTTTCCATAACAGTGCAGTTAGCTTTCAATTTGCAACAAGGTAGACCGAGCCAAAGCCGAATAAACAGACCATTGGCAGTTTCACTTTTCGGCTATCGCATATAATGACTCCTGCAATGCTCCGGCTTGCCGGACGGCGGATGCACCTGGCACGGATGTTTCGCTGCAGTCCGCTGTCCATGGCCGCCCGGCCAACCGGATTTGAAGGAAGTATCCATGGATACCAATGGCGTTCGCCTGTTTGTCCTTGCCGCTGACCTGCTCAATATCAGCGCCGCCGGTCGCCAACTCGGCTTGGCGCCGGCTGTGGCCAGCGCCCGGCTGGCGAAACTCGAGCACCAGATCGGGGCGGACCTGCTCCACAGATCAACCCGCAAGGTTTCCCTATCGCTGGAGGGGATGGAATTCCTGCCCTTCGCCCGTGAAATCCTGGCCCAGGAAGACGCGGCCAATGCGGCGCTGGGCAATGGCCGGATGGATGTGTCGGGAACCTTGCGATTCGCCGCCTCCAGCACATTCGTGCAGTTGCACATCGCGCCCATCCTGCCGGAATTCCTCGACCGACACCCGCTCCTCCACCTCGACCTGAAACTGTCAGACACGCAAATGGATCTGATCGAAGGCGGTTTCGACCTGGCGCTTCGGAACTATGCCATCAGGGACAGCTCGCTGCGCGCCCGCAAACTGGCCGACGACCAGCGCATCCTTTGCGCGTCCCCGGATTATCTGGCCCGACACGGAACGCCGACCAGTGCCGCGGACCTGGTCGATCACCAGCTGATCGGATTTTCCAACGGGCCTCCCCGCACCCTGTCGACAAAGGCTGGCGAGCCTTCGGGAAGCTTCCCGCCGGTCGGATCCAAACCACGGATCATCTGTGATGACGGGGCCAGCATGCGCCTGGCGGCACGGGCTGGCGCGGGTATCGCAATGAGCTCGGTGTGGAGCCTGTACCAGGATATACAGGAAGGCTCGCTGGTCCGGGTCCTGCCCGATTATGAGATTGATGATGGGTCGGCTATCTGGCTGGTTTACCCGAAATCCAATGTCCTGACCGCCAAGGTTCGGGTTTTCATTGATTATCTTGCGGAAAAAATAGGGAAATCGCCGGATTGGGAACGCCTCGGCACGATCGGTCCCGCGACCTGATTATATTGATAACCCAAATTCAAAAGATATTTTTCGACCCATTTTATAGATTTCAGCGGACATTATCTCGGTGGCACTTATCCAGCACCGGGAGATTCCGATGAAAGCCATGATCCTCAATTCCTACGGCGAAGACGCCCCGTTCGAAGCCACCGAACTGGCCCGCCCCGAGCCGACACCGGGCCAGGTCCTGGTCCGCCTCGCTGCCACCAGCGTCAACACGGTCGACACAATGATCCGTCAGCTCGGTCAGGAAAAGCTGCCGCTGGCGCCTGACCTGCCGGCACGGCTCGGCATGGACTTCGCCGGCACAATCGAGGCGGTGGGTGACGGCGTCGACGCATTTGCCGTCGGCGATGAGATCTATGGGTGCGCTGGCGGGCTTGCAGGCCTGCCCGGCGCGCTGGCCGAATTCATGCTGGCGGATGCCCGCCTGATCGCACGCAAGCC
The DNA here is from genome assembly GCF_000014745.1 of Maricaulis maris MCS10. Classification (NCBI taxonomy): domain Bacteria; kingdom Pseudomonadati; phylum Pseudomonadota; class Alphaproteobacteria; order Maricaulales; family Maricaulaceae; genus Maricaulis; species Maricaulis maris. The sequence continues at coordinate 2,014,777 of NC_008347.1, forward strand.
GGAACGCCTGTCGATGCGCGAGGCGGCGGCCCTGCCGCTGGTTGGCATCACTGCCATGGAAGGCCTGCAACGCGCCGGCACCCGGGCTGGTCAGACCGTGCTCGTACATGGCGGCACCGGCGGTGTCGGCCATCTCGCGGTCCAGATCGCCCGCCATCTCGGCGCAACGGTCTGCGCCACCGGCGGCGGCGATGCCCAGCTCGATATCATCAAGGGCTACGGCGCCACGCCGATCAATTACCGCACCGAGACTGTCGCCGACTATGTCGCCGCGCAAACCGGTGGTGTCGGCTTCGATGTCGTGTTCGACACCGTCGGCGGGGCCAACATGACCAACTCCTTCGAAGCCGCGGCCCTGAACGGCCAGGTGTCGTCCACGGTCTCGCTGCTCGAGCTCGACCTCTCCCCGGTGCATTTCAAGGGACTGTCCCTGCATGTCGTCTTCATGCTCATCCCGATGCTGCATGATGTCCGACGCGAGACCCATGGTGCCATCCTCACCGAGCTGGCCCGCCTGGTCGATGCCGGCGCTGTCACCCCGCTGCTCGACGACAGCCGCTTCACCCTCGACCAGGTTGGCGAGGCCCATGCCCGCCTGACCAGCGGAGACGCCATCGGCAAGGTCGTCATCGACATCATCTGAGCGCCTTCCCTGTCCTGACTGCCAAAGGATCACGCGTCGCGTTCGACCAGGTCCAGGTTTTCATTGGCCAGGGGACGTTGCAGCGCCAGGCTGGCCTCTCCACCAGCCAGCCAGGCGCGGCAGTCATCCGGTTCGGCAAGAATAACCGGCATGGCCTTGGGGTGGATGGGTGAGACAACGGCATTCGGCTCACACGTCAGGAAGGCATAGAGCCGCCAGTCATCCGGCGTGCGTTGCCGCCTGGCCTTGCCGGGTACCGGTGCCAATCGCTCCCCCTGCCAAGGCCGCCAGACACCGGCGAAGAAAGCGACCTCCTGCCGCGGCACCGCAAACCAGGCATTGCGCCGACCCGCGATCGGTTCGGCAAATCGTGTGAATGGCACCAGGCAGCGGAATTCCGGCTCGAGCAAATAGTCCCGGTTTACGCGCCGCCACCAGGGTGATGCCAGATTACGGATATTGGTGATCGGCGATTTGCCTTGCCCCGCTGGCGGAAAGCCCCACCGCATCGAAGACAGTCGCGCCCCGCCCCCGACCGCATGAATGACGACACCGTCCTGGTCCGGATAAAGAGCGTTGATCCCCGGGAAATTTCCGATTGCCGCCTCGACCCCAAGATCGAAGCCGATCTGACCAACCGCCGAACGCATGGCATCGAGGCTGGCATTGATGCGGTAGAGATTGCACATGGCTGCACGGTATCGGGGCTCGCCGACAATGCAATTGTGTCCGGCGGCAAACCGAGCGTGACGCGAAGAGGGCTTGGGAAAATGGTACCGCCTCCCTGGTTTGAACAGGGGACCTCTAGATCCACAATCTAGCGCTCTAACCAACTGAGCTAAGGCGGCACGCTTTGTCACGTCAGGCGGTTGGCAGCGGCGCTGTCGACCTTGGCGTGAGGCGCGGGAAACTAGCCTTCCCGCCCCCCTCTGGCAAGCACCCCGTCAAGGCTTTTGCAGAGGGCTCTGCAGCAGACGGGGCAGCGGTGATCAGCCCGTGTAACCGCGTGCCTGGATATGGGCCCGCATGGCCGCGACCCGGTTGTCGTCGGACGGGTGAGTGGAGGCGAATTCGGCCGAGTGATGATCATTCATGGCCGCCATTCCGATCCAGAAATCGACCGCCTGGCGCGGGTCATAACCGGAGCCAACCATGAAATCGACGCCGAGGCGGTCGGCCTCGTATTCGTGTTCACGACTATAGGGCAGGATCACGCCATAGGTGACGCCCATGCCCAGCGCAGCGCCGATATCATCGCTGTATTGCGCATAATCAGCACCTGATGAGCCGATGGCACTGGCCAGCAGGTTGACGCCCATCTGCGCCGCCATCTGCTGGCTGGCACGCTCGGCCGAGTGGCGACCGGCGACATGTCCGACCTCATGCCCCATCACGGTGGCGACATGGTCATCCGTGTCCATGATGTCGAGAATGCCCTTGTAGAATCCGACCTTGCCATTGGGCAGCACCCAGGCATTGACGGTATCGCTGTCGAACACCACGAACTCCCAGTCCAGATGTGTCTGGCCGGAGGCGGCAACGACCCGGTCGCCAACCCGTTGCAGGCGGCGCTGGTAGGACGGATCGCGCAGGACGCGTTCGCGCTGCAGGCTGTCCTGCCAGGCCTGGGACGACAGTTGGGCCAGCTGGTTGTCCGATACCAGCATCAGCTGGCTGCGCCCGAGCGCCGCATTGTCGGCACAGCCGGCGATGAAGGGCAGCACGCTGCCGGCGGCAAAGCCCATGATCATCTCGCGGCGGCGGACCAGATCGGCTGGTGGTTTGCTGGACATGACATTTCCCCCCTTTGGTGATGTCGCAATCATCGTTAATCTAACCCAGAGTGATTTTCACGTCTCGCCAAGAAAGCGACAAACACGTCTGTTAGCGTGTTTTATCAGCCATTTCGGAGCTTACCCCCCATGAAACGCCTCGGTCTCGCCCTCGGCCTGATAATTGTTCTGCTCATCGCCGCCGCCTTCATCCTGCCCTCGGTCATCCCGACCTCGACCTATCGCGATCCGGTCGAGACCGCCGCCCGCGACGCGCTCAATCGCGATGTCACGCTCGGCGGTGACATCTCCTTGCAAATCCTGCCGCAATTGCAGATCCGCGCCAGCGAGGTGTCGATTGCCAATGTCGACGGATTTGGCGACGAGGCATTCGCTGAAATGCGCGAAATGCGGGTCGGTCTACGCCTGATCCCGCTCTTGAGCCGCCGGGTGGAGATCACCGAATTCGTGCTGGTCGAGCCGACCATCCGCCTGGCGCAGAACCGGCGCGGCAATAACTGGACATTCACGGCGCCGGACGCGGACATGGCGGCACCGGCCCCGGCGGCGGATGGCGGTTTCGTGCGCGGCGATGGCGCCCTGCCGATCGAGGCCAGCTTCGGGGATGTCCGGATCGAGAATGGCGCGCTGCATTTCACCGATGGCAGCGAGACCCGTTCGATCACCGGTCTCGACCTCAATATCGCCCTGCCCTCGCTCGACACGGAAACCCGCCTCACCGGCGCGCTCAATGCCGATGGCGAGAGCCTGAGTTTCACGGCCAGTATCGGCTCGATCCGCGACTTCTTCGAAGGGCGCGAGACCCCTGTCTCACTGGGCCTGGGCGGCAATCTGGCGGCGTTGAGCTTTGATGGGCGCATTCTGGCCGGCGAGGCCATCGCCTATGACGGCGAGATTGACGCCAACATCCCCTCGCTGCGGGCGCTAGCCGCCTTTGCCGGCTCGCCCCTTCCCGCCGGCGACAATCTGGAAGCCTTCCGTGCGGTCGGCAATCTGAGCGGCACGCCCGGCGAATTGGCGCTACAGGCCCGCACGCTGAGACTAGACGCCATCAGCGGCCAGGCCGACCTGACCGTCAATCTAACCGGCGACCGGCCGCGCCTGACCGGCGGGCTGGAGCTGGCAGAACTCGATGTGAACCCGTATCTGCCGGCCGTCGCGGAAACCCCGCAGCCAACCGGTTCGGGCGGGATTCCGCCGTGGAGCGAGGCACCGATCGATCTGGCAGGCCTTGGCATTGTCGATGCCGATTTGCGGCTGACCGTCGATCGCCTGCAATTCCAGGCGATCGAGATCACGGATGCGCGATTGCGGGCGCGGTTGAACAATAGCCGCCTGGAAGTAAACCTCGAGAATGTCGGACTGTATGAAGGTCAGGGCAACGCCACCATCGTCGCCAATAACCGCAGTGCCCGGCCAAGTTTTTCGCTCGTTGCGGCAATGAACGGGCTCGATGCCGGTCCCTTCCTTGAAGCCGCAGCCGGTTTCGACAAATTGCTCGGAACGGGCGACCTGTCGCTGGAACTCGCCGCCTCCGGCAATTCTCAGGCGGCTATCATGAATTCGCTCGACGGATCCGGTGATTTCAGCTTCGCGGACGGCGCCATCGTCGGCATCAATGTCGCCGAGACCATCCGCAATGTCAGCAGCCTGGTGTCCGGCGGCTCCAACAGCGCAACGGACAGTGAAGACGAAACCGCGGCCAGCACCGGCGAGCAGCAGACCACCGACTTCTCGTCGCTGACCGGCAGCTTCTCGATCGTCGACGGGCAGATTGCCCAGCGCGACCTGCTGATGCTGTCGCCACTCTTGCGCATCGAGGGGGCCGGAACGGTGAACCTGCCGGCCCAGTCACTGGACTATCGCCTGCGCCCGCGCGCCGTCGCCTCGATCGAAGGCCAGGGCGGCAATCGCGACCTTCAGGGCATCACCGTCCCGATCCGCCTGCGCGGCGGCTTCAACGACGTCTCGGTCGGTGTCGATACCGAAGCTGTCGGTCAGGCCCTGCTTCAAGGCGCGCTCAACAATGCGCTGGGCAGCGACGGCGCGACCTCGCCGCGCGATGCCCTGCGCGATGGCCTGCTCAACGCGATCGGGCTCAGCGACGACCGTAATGATGAACCGGCGGATGGCGAGACCACCGAGTCCCGCCCGGATCCGGCCGAGCAACTCTTGCGCGGCTTGCTCAACCAGCGCCGCAATCGGGACGGGAACCAAGACGGGGACCAGGACGATCCGCCCAACGACGACCCGCAATGACCGTCAGGGTGATCATGACGATGAACACAGGATGACGCGGCCGTGCGGGCTGGGTTCACCGCTCATGTGAGACGGTCCGGTCAGATACTGCCAAGACACTCGAGGGAGACGGAGATGAACATGAAACGCTTGGGACAGGCCGCCATCGGCCTACTGCTCACCGGGCTGGCCGGACAGGCCGCCGCACAGACGATCATCCTCTATGAGGACACCGGTTTTCGCGGGCGGGAAGTTCGGGTGACCGGCGATGTCCGCAATCTCGACTCGGTCCGCTTCAACGACCGCGCCTCCTCCTTCCGGATCGTCTCCGGCGAGTGGGAGCTTTGCCAGCACGATGACTATAACGGCACCTGCGAACTGCACGGTTCCGACCAGGCCAGCATGGGCCGGATGAATGACCAGCTGACCTCCCTGCGTCCGGTCCAAGCCGGGCGCCCCGGACGTCCGGGCGGGTCGGGTCCGTCTCTCACCTTCTACTCTGGCCCCAATTACACGGGACGCTCGGTGACGATCAGCACCAGCGTCAGCAATTTCCAGCAGATCGGCTTCAATGATCAGGCCCGTTCGGTCCGTCATTCAGGTCGCGGCACCTGGATTGCCTGCCAGGACGCCAATTTCGAAGGCTCCTGCATGGAGATTTCCGGCGATCTCTCCAATATCGGTGGCGGCATGGGCGGTCAGATCAGCTCGGCCGAACCCGATTATGCCGGACGGCCAAGCCGGCCCGGTCGCGGCGGCGGCAATGTTCCGCGTTCCGGCGTCTTCCTGTTTGACGGCGCTGCCTTCAACGGTCAGCGGCTCGCCGTCGACCGCGACATCTCCAATCTCACCCGGATGGGCTTCAATGACCGGGCCGACAGCCTGATCGTGGCGCGCGGCGAGACCTGGATCGTGTGCGATGATGAAGGCTTCACCGACAGCTGTCAGCGGGTCGAGGGCGAAGTCTCCGATCTGTCTCGCCTGGGCCTGCGCAACCGCATCACCTCCTTGCGCCGGGTTGACGACAGCTGGGGCGGCCCCGGCGGCGGCTATCCCGGTCCGGGTGGACCGCGCGCCGATATTCGCGGTGGCACCCGCGGTGTGGACTCGCTGTTCTTCGCCCGCCCGGAGATCAACGGCTACGCGGTGGACCATTGCCTGGGCAGTTACGGCAATCGCTGCGATCAATATGCTGCCGACCAGATGTGTCAGGCTGTCGGCATGCGCCGTGCCGCGCACTATTCCGTCGACCGGTACAACCGGACCCGGACCTGGTTCATGGGCCAGAACCAGGCTTGCAATTCCGGCCAATGCGCCGCGCTGGTCGACGTGCTCTGCACCGAGTAGGCCTGGATTGACGAGCATGAATGCGCCGCCCCCGGCAAAGGGGCGGCGTTTTTCATGCGCAAATCTCATAATACTGGCACGACAGTGTTGGGTTGGACCCGGATCTGGCGTATATTAGTTGCATATGAAACTAATATACGCACCCGCGCCAACGGAGCAGCGACATGCCTGTGAATGATCCCGTCATTGCCGAACAGGAACCGGCAGCCGACTTTACCATCGACCAGAAATGGGATCGCTACACCGCCGGCGAACACGCAATCTGGACGACGCTTTACGAGCGCCAGATGGGCGTCCTGAAAGGCCGCGCCGCGCCGGAACACTTTGCCGGGCTCGACATGCTGAACCTCAATGAGGGTGGCATTCCCGATTTCCGCCGCGTCAATGAAAAGCTGGAAAAGCTGACCGGCTGGACTGTCGTCACGGTGCCGGGCCTGATCCCGGAAAAGGATTTCTACGAGCACCTGGCCAATCGGCGCTTCGTGTCGGGTCGTTTCATCCGCGACGGAGAGACGCTGGACTACCTGCCAGAGCCGGACATCTTCCACGACGTGTTCGGACATGTCCCCCTGCTGACCCAACCGGTCTTTGCCGACTATATGCAGGCCTATGGCAAGGGCGGGCTTCGCTCACTGGAATTCGACGCGATCAAGCACATGGCGCGGCTATATTGGTACACGGTTGAATTCGGGCTGATCAATACGCCGGAAGGCCGACGCATCTACGGCGCGGGCATTGTCTCATCGCGGACGGAATCGATATTCAGTCTCGAAGGGAAATCCCCGAACCGCCTGCACTTCGATCTCGAACGCATCATGCAGACGGACTACCGCTATGATGACTTCCAGCAAAGCTACTTCGTGATCGACAGCTATGAAGAGTTGATGGAAGCGACCTACGCCGACTTTGCACCCATCTATGAAAGCCTGCCGGGACGCCCCGAATACAAGCCGAGCGATCTGCTCGATACGGACAGGGTCTATTCGCGCGGCACCCAGGATTATGCGCGCAAGGGTGGCTTGTTGGGAGATGCCGAGCCGGTTTGACCGCCCGGCCCGAAACCGTTCAGCCCGGCGCGCCGATCAACTCGGGCGTCACGCGCCCATCGCTCGTCTCAGCCAGTCTGACAGTTCCGGTCTTGGCCACGGCCTCGGCGAGTTTGACACGGGACACGGGCTTGACGATGTAAAACGTCGATCCGGCCTGTCGGCATTTTTCTTCCATTTCCGGATTTTTCGCGCCGGAATAAACACCGATCGAACCGCCACCCAAGGAGCCAGCCGCCTCGCGAATGAAAGCGAGTGCGTCGCCGCCTGCCAGGCTGAGGTCGCACAGAACCAGAACCGGCACCTCGTTGAGGGATCGCAGATGAGTCAAAGCATCATCCGGGCGCGTGAAGCCTTCGAATGCGAAGTCGACTCCAGCATCCTCGAGATCCGCCTTGAACAGGAAATGCTCATCGGGATCATCGTCTACCAATATGACCGAAACGGGTTGTGCGTCAGGCAATTCCGCCCTCCCCCGACGAATTGAAGGCGGCAAACTATCACGAAATTTCGGTTTGGATAGGGCGTTGAAGAATAGGATTATTCTACGTTGCCAATCACCAGTCAGGCACGCTGGAATGGGTAAAAGTCATCACCCAGATTCAAAATCCCAGTGAGCGCATCCAAGGCTGCGCGCGATTCGGTCAACAAGGCGGGGTCTCCCAGCTCATCCGGGGCCAGTCGGTCACGATAATGTGTACTCGCCCAGACCTTCAACTGATCGTACAGGGCGCCATTCATCAGCGCCGACGGCGTGACGGCAGCCAGCTCTTCCGGGGTCAGGACGACCCGCAAACGCAGGCAGGCCGGCCCGCCACCATTACGCATCGACTGGCGCACATCGACGAATTCCACACGGCCAATCGAGCCATTGCCGGCAACCATGGCGGAACAATAGGCCCGGGTCGTCTCGGTTTCTTCGGTTTCCTTGGGCGCGATCAGGACCAGGCGATCCTCGTCCGGCCATTCCAGTAGCTGCGAGTTGAACAGATAGCTGGTGATGGCGTCGCCGATCGGCACCTCGGCTTCCGGCACTTCCACAAAGACCGGTTCAAACAAGCCATCGGCGGCGCGCCGGATGGAGTCCAGGGCCCCGGCTTTGTCGTCAAAGGCCAATTCATGGAAGAATAGTGTCTTCGCCGTGCCCACGCACACTACATCATTATGGAAGGCCCCGGCGTCGATCGCTGCCTGGGACTGGCGCAGGAAGACGCACCGCTTGAGGTCCAGACCGTGTGAGCGCGCCACGGCCTCACAGGCTTCGCGGGTCTGCCGGGCCGGATAGGCACCGGCCCAGTTCTCACCGGCCGCCCGGCCATAAACGAAAATCTCGACACCCGGACCGCCTTGCTCGGCGCACAGCCGGACATGATTGGCCGCCCCCTCATCGGCAAAATCCGCCTGCATCGGCAGGGGATCATGAACCGCAAAGCGTTCCGTGTCGGCAAACGCCCAGGACAGGCTGCGCTGCGTCTGCCGCCCTTCGATGGAGCGATGCAAGGTGGTGAGAAGATTGGCTGGCGTGAAATGGAGTTTTCCATCGCCCGTGTCGGCTGAAGGCGAGACCGTTGCGGCGTTGGCCGCCCACATGGGTGACGCCGAACTCGCCTTGCGAACCAATCCCGGTGCCTGTTTCCAGGCCGTTTCTATGACTTGCGAATCCGACCCCGAAAAACCGGCCCGCCGCAATAATGGCAGGAAGGGACGCTCGTGCGGCGGCAGCAAGCCTTGCACCAGACCGGCGTCCGCGAGGCGCTTCATCTTGGTCAGCCCCTCCAGAACGCCTTCGCGTGGTGACGAGACCAGCCCCTCATTGCGGGCACTGGCCAGATTGCCGTCGGACAGACCACCATAATTATGGGTTGGACCAATCAGACCGTCGAAATTTGCCTCGCGCGCCCGCATGATCAGTCCACGCCTCGCACGGCCATGCGCTCGGGAGAGCGCGCAGCCTGGGTTGCCACCGGATATGCGCAGTAGTCGGCCGCGTAATAGGCACTCGGACGCAGATTGCCCGACTGCCCCGGTCCGCCGAATGGCATGTTGGAGGCCGCACCACAGGTCGGGCGGTTCCAGTTGACGATCCCGGCACGGCTTTCGATCCAGAAGCGATCCCACAAGGCCTCGTCGTCAGACACCAGGCCCGATGACAGGCCATAGGCGGTATCATTGGCGGCGGCGATGGCCTCGTCGAAACTGGCGACACGCACCACCTGGATGAGCGGACCGAAGACTTCCTCGTCGGGCACCTCGACGCCGGTGACATCAAGCAGTCCGGGACGCAGGAAGGCATCACCGAGCCCGGAGACCCGCGCGGCTTCCAGAAGCGGCCGCGCGCCCCGTCGCACCAGGTCGGTTTGGGCGTCTAGCACGCCCTGGGCCGCCGTCGCAGAGACAAGCGGACCGATGAAGGGCTCTTCGGCGGCATCCCAGCGATCAATCGTCAGCTGCCCGGCGATCCGGATGATCTCGGCAATCACGGCCTCTCCGAATTCACCCTCGGGCAGGATCAGGCGCCGGGCGCAGGAACAGCGCTGGCCGGCGGTGATATAGGCAGAATTCACAGCAATGCGGGCCGCGGCTTCCGCGTCCTGCGCGCCCCAGACAACAAGCGGATTATTGCCGCCCATTTCAAGCGCCAGCTGGATACCCGTGCGGCCGGCGAACTTCTCATGGATGAACTTGCCCGTCCCCCAGGAGCCAGTGAACAGGACACCGTCCAGCTGCGCATTGTCCAGCGCCGCAGCACCGGTTTCGCGGGCGCCCTGCACGAGATTCATGACACCGGCCGGCAGGCCCGCCGCCTCCCAGGCCTTCATCATCGCCTCACCGACGCCCGGCGTGATTTCAGACGGTTTGAAGACGATCACATTGCCGGCGATCAGGGCCGGAACAATGTGGCCATTGGGAAGGTGCCCGGGAAAATTATACGGCCCCAGCACGAACATGACGCCCAGCGGTTTGTGGGCCAGGCGGGCATATCCAAAAGCGGTTTCGCTCTCATGGCCGGATGTGCGCTCGGCATAGGCCTTCACCGAAATATCGATCTTGCCGATCATTGCCCCGACCTCGCCCAGACCTTCCCAGCGCGGCTTTCCGGTCTCGCGGGAGATCAGCTCGGCCAGATCCGCCTTGCGCGCTTCCAGTTCGGACTTGAAACGCTCGACGATCGCGATCCGCTCACCGAGCGGACGTCGACCCCAACCGGAAAAGGCTGCCCGCGCAGCCGCGAAGGCCGCGTCGACATCACCAGGACCGGCAGCCTTTCCAGACCAAACAATGCTGTCGTCAGCCGGATTGTGGGACTTGATTTCGGCGCCGCTACCGTCGCGCCACTCACCATTGATGAAATTCATCTTCCTATCCTTTGTGTCGCCAGAAGCGGGCGCGATCGCCTTCACGCAGATCGAGCGCCTGCATCGTGTCATAGGAGACGCCGACAATATCGCCGTCATCGACCACCTGGGCCTGGCAGGTCCGGAAGTCGTCGAACCGGTCGGTCGAGAGAATCCCGGTCGCGCCACCGGACGTGGTCGCCGACTTGACGGTTACTTCCCGGCTCTCGCGCAGCGTGCGGATGTTCTCGGTCCAGTTCGAGACCAGCGGACCACCATCAAAGACGTCGACATAGCGGTCATAATGGAAGCCCTCCCACTTCAGGAGATTGTAGGCACCCTCACCGTCCTTGTGGACTTTGCCGATCACGGCGCGGGCCGCTTCCGGCAACAGGTCGACATAGATCAGGTGCTGCGGTCCCAGATCGAGGATGAACTGATTGTCGGTCGCCGCCGACAGCCGGTCGGCATCATCGAAATCCATCCGGAAGAAGGGCCGCGAAACGTGATCGAAAAAGGGCGAGGAGCCGTCTTCGTGGACCACACCGCGCAACTCAGCGAGGACCTTCTCGCCGAACCGCTGCGGGCCGGCGGCGATCAGCAGGTATCGGGACTGGGCGACTAGCCGCCCTGCCCCACTGCCGCGCCCGGCTTCGGAGACGAACAGCGTTCCAACCTCGGAAGCCCCGGCGAAGTCATTGACCAGCAGCATCGCGTCCATGTCAAAACGCCGATCCGCCTCGATAGAATGCTGGGCCAGGGTCATGATCTTGAAATCCCAATAGGGCTTCGACACGCCGACCATCGCCTTGACCGCCGAACAGCCGACGATCCGGCCACTCTCAGTGTCCTCCAGCATCAGCTGGTAAGTGTCCTCGGTCTGCTCCTCGCCGGGACTGGAAAACGCCGCTTCCGACTTTGCCAGTCGCTCCTCGAGAACCTCGGGAGGCACTGCGAGCGACGTAAAGCCGGTGCCCGCTTCCTCTGCCAGACGAACCAGCGCATCGAGGTCCGTCTTCCTGGCGGCACGTACAATCAGCATGATCTCTCCCCGATCAATCTTGAGTGCCGGCCTTTGCCAGCGCGCGCGCTTCCCGCGCGTCAAATTGGCCTTGCGCGAACTTCATCAGCAAAATGGCTGAGAGTTTGGCGCGCTCGGCGAAACTGGACAGTTTGACGATCTCACGATCCGAGTGGATGTCGGCGCCGCGGACACCAAGGGTGTCGACATTCGGACAGCCGGCGGCCCACAGATTATTGCCCTCACAGACGCCGCCCGTATCCTGCCAGCGAATGTCCAGACCCAGTGCGGTCCCAGCTGCGCGCGTCCATTCGAACATCTTGGCATTGGCCGGCGACATGGGTTTGGGCGGGCGCGTGAAACCACCATGCAATTCGGCGTCGATCCCGTCACGCACACAGATTTCATCGACCAGTCGCTCGAGTTCTGCTTCGACCCAGACACGGTCATTCTCGGTCTTGACCCGCACATTGAACCGCACAACAGCGTTGTCGGGAACGACATTCGGCGGTCCGCCGCCATCGATACGGGCCAGATTGAAAGTCACGTCCGGGCGCTTGCCATTGAGATCGTCCAGCCCGAGGCCGAACTGGCAGGCGGCCGCCAGCGCATTGCGACCGAGATGATGTTCGCGGCCAGCATGGGCGGCCCGGCCCGACACTTTCAGGGACCAGTTGCCCGAGCCCTTGCGCGCTCCGGCCAGCGAACCATCGGCCAGCGCCGGCTCATAGGTCATGCCGATATCGGCACCGGCGCCCAGCTCGGCGAGGACCGGGCCGGAGCCCAGCGAGCCGATTTCCTCATCCGGGCTGATCAGCACATCAATGCCGATCTCGTCTTTCCAGGGCGAACGCTCGAGGCCGAGAATACCGTGCAGCATCACCAGGATGCCGCCCTTCATGTCGGCAACTCCGGGGCCGTTGAGCGTGTCGTCATCCCAAAGTTCGGTGGCCTGGAAATGACTATCCGCCGGAAAAACCGTGTCGTGATGTCCGGTCATGACAATGCGGATCGGCGCTTGCGGCCGGATCCGGCAATGGAAGGCTGGCGTGAAAGCCTGCTCGCGCACCGTGCCGTCCGGGTCGACGACGGTCGTTGGCGGCAGCTCGATCGCGCTGATTTCGCCACCGGTCGCCGCAAAGGCCGTTTCCAGCTCAGCCCGCATGGCTTCGAGGCCATCGGCGTTGCGGCTGCCCGAGTTTATGGCAGACCAGGCCTTTGCGGTCTTGATCATGCCGTCAGCCCGCGTATCGATCCAATCGAGTACGGCGCGCTCTTCCGGATTGAGGTCCAGCTTGATTTGCATGAGCCAGTGATAGCCGTTTAAACGGGGCCGTCCACCCCAGCCGACAGGTTGTGCCGGCCGGGATGCATGGTGGCGTTATCAGGCGTGTTGGAGGGCCTGTTCGAGGTCGGCGATCAGGTCGTCGGGATTTTCGATGCCGACCGAAATGCGGACCAGCCCGTCCGAGAAGCCCTGGCGCTTGCGCAGCTCGGGATCGACACCGCGATGGGTGGTTGAACCCGGGTGGCAGATCAGGGTTTCAGTGCCGCCAAGGCTGACAGCGAGCTTCATCACCTGCAGCGCATTGAGCATGCGGAAGGCGGCTTTTTCATCGGCCAGGTCAAAGGCGAAGGTCGAGCCGGCGCTGGTCGACTGGGCATGGAAGACATCGCCATCGCGCGTGCCCTTCTCCATGAAGCCCAGATAACGGACACGTCCGACCTTGGGATGATCGCGCAGATACTCCGCCACCTTGCGGGCGCCGAGCGCGGCTGCTTCCATCCGGATCTTCACGGTTTCCAGCGAGCGCAGCAGCATCCAGCAGGTGTGCGCATCCAGATTGGTCCCCAGATACCCCCGCAGCCCACGAACAAGGGCCATGGCTTCGCTGGATCCGGAGGCCGAACCGGCAATCAGGTCTGAATGACCGCCAATATACTTGGTCAGCGAGTAGATGACGACATCAGCACCAAGCGCCAGCGGTGCCTGCCCGACCGGGCCAAGGAAGGTATTGTCGACCACAATCCAGGGCCGCTTGCCCTGCTTGTCGCGGATGATGTCGGCGATACGGCGGCAAGCTGCCAGGTCAACAAGATCATTGGTCGGATTGGTTGGCGTTTCCGTATAGATGACGGACACCTCGCCCTTGGCCATCGCAGCCTCGGCCGCCGCCTGCAATTCGTCTTCACGTGCACCGGCAAAGAAGTCGACCGACTGGATGCCGTAATTGGGCAGGAATTTGCGGATCAGGCTTTCGGTTCCGCCATAGAGCGGCGTCGATTGCAGGATCACGGAACCGGAATGCGCCAGACCCATCAGGGTTGTGGAGATTGCGGCCATGCCGGAGGAGAAAACAGCGGCCTCATCGGCACCGTCATAGAGGGCCAGACGGTCCTCCAACACTTCCATGTTCGGGTTGTTGAACCGCGAATACATAAGGCCGGCGGATTCCGGGTCACCTTCTTCGGCCTGGCCCAGCGTGACGCGGAAGAAGGCGGCGCCGTCCTCCGCCGTGGCAAAAGCAAAGGTCGATGTCAGGAAAATCGGCGGCTTGATCGACATTTCCGAGAGCTTGGGATCGTAGCCATAGCTCATCATCTGGGTTTCGGGACTCAGGGTGTGCCCGCCAACTTCACGCTTGCGATAGGGTTTGTCCGGCTTGCTCATAATTCTTCTCCCGACGCCTCGCTGCCTTGTTGCTGCAAAGGGTTTCGGCCGGTTTGAACCGCGCTGACGGGGCGGTCAAGTCCATCCTCAGCACAGGAGGAAAACAGACCAATCATGCCCGAGAACCGCAATTTGGCTGCACGAAAATTCCAATACTGACGTCCGCGCAAAAAAAATGCGGCCCGGCGATAATCACCGGGCCGCATCTTGTTCAGCGATCGCTCGAAATTAATCGAGGACGATAACCACTTCCGTACGACGGTTCAGCGGCTCGCGGACACCATCGGCGGTCGCAACGGCGTTGCGGGTCTCACCAAAGGCTTCCATCGAGATCGTGCTGGCCGGAACGCCGAGGCGAACCAGTTCTTCACGAACAACGCGGGCACGGCGCTCGGACAGGCCCACATTGTAGGACGCTGCACCGGAACGGTCCGTGAAGCCGGCGACGGTCACGCGAGTGACGCCGCAAGAACCACGCTGGTTCGAAGCCTGCGCGATAACCGCACGAGCCTGAGCGGTGAGCGTGGAGCTGTCCCATTCGAAGTAGACCGGGAAGCTCACATCGTCACACGCCGGCGGAGGCGGCGGAGGCGGAGGCGGCGGAGGCGGCGGCGGAGGCGGCGGGGGCGGAGGAGGCGGCGGAGGAGGCGGCGGCGGCGGCGGGGCTGCGAAGGAATAACGCAGACCAACCCACAGCTCGTGGCCACCCAGGCCATCGACGCTCACGCCCGGCGCATAGTCACTGCTGCCGGTCGAGAAGTAGCGGTACTCGGTGTCCAGGGTCAGACGCTGGGTCAGATCCCAACCAATACCGGCCATGACCTGCCAAGCGAACGGATTGTCGCTGTCCTGGGCCACAACATAATCAGCCGGAGTCGGAACCGGGGGCATGGTGCCAGCGGACCAACCGGTCAGCGTGCCACTGGTTTCGGCAAGGCCGAGACCGAGGCCGACATACGGGTGGTAGGTACCATCCGGATTGAAATCGAAGATAGCGTTCGCCATCAGCGACCAGATCTGGAAATCGCTGAGGCTGTTCTCGAAGCCACCAACTGCACCGGTATCATTGTAGCGGTGTGCCAGTTCGCCTTCGAGACGGAAGCCGTCCATCCACTCATAACCGAGAGCAACGGCTTCGCGCCAATTGCCTTCGCCCTGGATGTCGCCATTCAGGGAGCCCGAGACACTTGTGTCACCAGGACCGCCGTAACCGACAGCGCCACGCACATACCAGCCTTCGTCAGCGAACGCGGGTCCCGCTGCCAGGAAGGCCCCGACGGCGACCGCCGTAAAAAGCCGTTTCTTCATCATTCCCCCTCCGGGAGCAGCGCTCCCTTGGTGTGACTGACCGTCTTCGACCGAATGTCGAACACGAGGAACCCTGCCCATTCGAGCGTTTCCTATGATTTTCACTACTACAATTAGATCGCGAGCGCTACACCGCATGGAAGGAAATCAAGCATTTGGTGTAAAATTTCTCGCTCGTTGCAGGGACGCCACACCTGCACCCGACCGGTTTTTGGTCGGAACAGATTGTGCAACACATTTCAACAACTTACATAAGTTGAACTGAAGAACGAGCAAGCGCAATTCACATCAAAACTGTAGCAAGTTTGCATCGCTCAGCCCAAATGGGTGCCGCTGTCAGTCAAAACTGGCGACGACGGGCCCCGGCATGGACCGAGATGTCACCGGTAGGGCCGGCGAGTGGGATTCGTGAGCCGCGAGATAGGCGTCGATCACACCACTGTCCCGTCGGTAGAGATCATTGAGGTACCGCACCCGCCCGTCAGGGTCGCCGACCACGGTCCAATAAGCGATATGGACCGGTATGCGGTCATCCAGCCAGACGACTGTCGGCGAGCTGCCCGCCACAACCTCGTCGATGCGCGCCCGGCTCCAGCCATCCTGGCCATCCAGCACCCATTGCGCGAGAGCGAGAGGGTCCTGGACGCGGATACATCCGGCGGAGAAGTCACGCCGGGTTCTCACGAACTGGTCGCGTTCCGTCGTATCGTGGATGTAGATATTGTTGCGATTGGGAAAGATGAATTTGACCTCCCCCATCGGATTGGTCGCCCCGGGCGGCTGGGACATGCGGTAAGGCCAGTCGCCCCCCCAGCGGCTCCAGTCTATCTCGTAGACGGAAATCGCCTCACCGCTCCGGTTATAGATGCGAAAGCCCAGTTCACGGGCGAGCGACGGGTTGCGTCGGAAAGACTGGAAGCGCGGCCGCGCCGAGCCGTTCGGCAAACCCCACCAGGGATTAAGCACAATATACTGCATGTCCTCGGAAAATTCGGGCGTAGAACTGGCCTGGCGTCCCACCATGACCTCATGCTCCCGGGCCAGCTGACCATCTTCCCAGGCTTCCAGCCGGAAGTCGGCCAGATTGACCCAGATATGGCGGCGGCCCAGATCGCGGGTACGCCAGCGACGCTGCTCGAGATTGGCCATCAATTGCCCGATCCGGCGGTCCGGTGGCAGGTTGAGTTGCCGCAGGGTCGCCTGATCCATACGGCCAGAGGGCGCGAGATTGGTGCGGCCCTGGTAGCGTCGGACCGCCGTTTCCAGGCGGATATCGTAGTGGTCGCCCTCCTGCCAGTCGCCGTCCAGCAAACCTTCTGCGGTAAGGCGGGTCCGCAACTGGTCGACGCGCCCACCCACATCGCCAGCGCTCAGGGAAGGGCCCGACTGGACGCCCGGCCAGATGGGCGTCACGGCCAGCACGCGCATCATTTCCGCGCGCAGCGTGTCATAGTCACGAACGGTCGGGGCGGCATCATCGATCGCCTGGGCAGCGTCGCCAGTCTCGAAGGCCCACCCCAATCGCCGCACGAGCATTGCCGCTTCCTCGTCCAGCAAGACCCTCGGCGCATGGGTCTCCGGATCGATCAATCCGAATTCCAGCCAACCTGCAAAGCGCAGATAGGCCAGTCCTGCCAGTCGGTTGAGCTCCGCTTCCGAGCCCTGCCCTTCAAGGATTGCAATCGCGTGGGCCTCGAGATCGGGCAGACCATGGCTGGGTGCATCGAACAGGCGAACAGCGATGGCTTCGCGATGCGACGCGGTCCAGCCGGTGATCCGGCCAGACCAGCGCTCGAGGTCGGCAACCGGACGGACAGGCAGCGCGGCCGGCGGCGCAGCCGAAATGACCGTCTCCGCTTCGCGGGCCGTGTCGGCATCGGGATCCGGACCCTGCGCCCCTGTCGCTGCGGAACACGCCAGCAGTACAGCCAAGCCTGCCGCCAGATAAGTGGTCATGCTCCGAAGAATCACGAGGGTGCCCCTGTACAACCCGCCAACACGTTAACCATTTTGCCCGCGGCATGTAACCCGTGCCCTTGGGCCCGTCGAGAGGAATTCGGTCAAAGTCAGTCGGGGTCTGCGGCCGGACGTCTTTCATCGGGATCGCCGACATCGTCGGCCATCAGCTCTTCCAGCGAGAAGGCCCGCGAGCGCGCCTTTTCCATATAGGCCTCATTGTCGAAAATATCGGTTTCCGCGTCCCAGACCTCGAATAATTGTTGCAGGCTCTCTTCGTCATGGCGGGCGAAGGCTTCGCTCTTGCGCCGGGCGCGGTCGGGACTTTCACCAAGCACTTCCAGCGACTGCCGGGCGGCATCGAGAGAAGAGCCGAACATTTCGCGGATCGCGAGGTCGGCACCCGCTGCGCGCAGCTGATAGACGTGCTCCCGGCTGGCGGCCCGGGCAATCACATAGACTTGCGGGTAGCGTTGTTTGACGTGATGGACGAGCTCGACAGCCCGTTCCCGATTATCGGTACAGACCACCAGCAGCTTGGCGCGAGCGATCCCGGCGGCCTCGAGCAGGCCGGGCCGCATCGCATTGCCGTAATAGACCTGGATGCCGAACTTGCGCAGCCCGTCGATATGTTCGGCGGAATTGTCCAGGACCACCGGCTTGTAGCCATCCATGACCAGCATGCGCTGGATGATCTGCCCGAACCGGCCCATACCGGCGATGATGACGGGGGCCTCTTCCTCGATCATGTCCTCCTCGCGCTCCGGCGAGGCCGAACGGCGCACACGCGGCGAGACCCAGCGCTCGAAGACGATCATGATCAAGGGCGTCGCCATCATGGACAGGGCGACGACCAGGCCCGCGACACCGGCGATCTCCGGCGGAATGACATCAACCCCGCTGGCGAAGGCCAGCAGGACGAAGCCGAACTCGCCGCTCTGTGCCAGCGAGAAGGTGAACAGCCAGCGCGCCCGCCCCTCCATCCGGAAAACGAAGGCCAGCCCGAGGAGGATCAGCCCCTTCACCCCGATCAGGGCCAGGGTCAGCCCGATGATCATGCCCGGATGCTCTCCCAGCAGGGCGAACTCCATGCTGGCGCCGACGGTGACGAAGAAAACACCCAGCAACAGCCCCTTGAACGGGTCCAGATCGCTGACCAGCTCGTGCCGGTATTCGCTCTCCGCCAACAGGACCCCGGCCAGGAAAGTTCCCAGCGCCGGCGACAGGCCGACCGCGCTCATCAGGACCGCAATGCCGATCACCAGGAACAGCGCCGCCGACAGGAACAGCTCGTGCTGCCCGATCCGCGCAATGATGCGGAAGGCCGGACGGGTCAGATAGCGGCCGCCCAGTACAATGGCCGCAACCACACCCAGCGTGACCAGGCCCTGCCCCCAGGCGGGCAAGTGGGAGAATGGCGTGCTCTCGGCACCATGGCCGGCGACCTCGGTGGCATGGCCGGCAATATCCGGCAGGGCCAGAAACGGCATCAGGGCGAGCATCGGGATCACCGCAATGTCCTGGAACAGGAGGACGGAGAAGGCCGATTGACCACCTTCCGTCCGCAGCCATCCCTTTTCGCCCAGCGTCTGCAGGACAATGGCGGTCGATGAGAGCGCGAAGATCAGACCGAGCGCGATTGCCAGCCGCCAGTCGAGTTCGATCACCAGACAAAAGGCCGCAACCGCCGCGGTAGTCACAGCGACCTGCAGGCCGCCCAGCCCGAACAATCGGACCCGCAAATCCCACAGCACACGCGGCTGGAGCTCGAGCCCGACCAGGAAGAGCATCATCACCACGCCGAATTCGGCGAAATGCTGGACATTTTCCGGATTGGACCCGACCAGCTCCAGCAAGGGCGCGATCGCCACGCCGGCCAGCAGATAGCCCAGAACCGACCCCAGCCCCAGCCGATGGGCGACCGGGACAGCGATCAGGCCGGCGCCCAGATAGATCGCTGCCTGCAAGAGTAGAGAGTCCATGGCGCCCACCGAATCAGGGCCGGGCCGAATGCCCCGCCTTGTTCAGCATAACGCGACCAGGCGAGGCGACCAGTCGATTGTTGCAATGCAATGCAAAACACCGGTCGCCGGATGGCTCCCGGCCCTCAGCAGTCGAGTGCGCTGTCGAAGGCCGGGTCCAGGACCGGCTGGCGCCGTGTGATGCCGCCGGCGATACCGCACCGCAGTGTGTCATCAATCCGCGGATCGCTGGCCAGCGCTTCGGCGATCAACTCCGGGCTCTCGAGACGATCGAAAACCGCCGTCCCGCCATCGTCAGGCGAATCAAAGCGCAGCGCCGCCCCGGCATCATTCCAGCGTGGCCAGCCGGGACCGACCCCGGCCCCATCGCCCGGCTGACCGGTTTCGGCAAAAGCGGACCAATAGGCCCCCATTGCGTCGGCGATCGCGGCGCGCCCATCGGCATTGCCATCGGTAAACAAGACCCGGTCAAACGAGCCGAACAGTTCGAAATGATTGAACACGAAAGGAATTTCCATCGCGTGGGCGGCACCCAACAATTCTCCGGTATCGGTGATCAGCACCGAACCGCCCTCGTCCCAGTCAAAGCGATAACTCCACAGATCGTCTCGCCCATGGGCCGCCAGCCGGTCCAGCAATCCGTCGACCGCGTTATAGCGCCAGATACGGCTGGGATATTCGACGGCGGCTTCATAGGTGTCGCGGTCGCGCAACCAGATCAGCGGTCCCAGCCGCCGCGTCAGGCGCGGATCGAACACCGTGTAGAGCTTCATCTCGTCGCGATTGGTGCCGGAGATCAGCGGCACCGGCGCGAAACCGTCCGGATCCTCGGCGGCGGCGAGAATGCCGCCCTCGCGCAATGTCACCCCGTCCTCGATCATGCGTGGCATGGAGGTCAGCTCGCCATCCTCGTCGCGATAGGGCGCATAGACCTCGGCCAGCGAGGCGGCTCGCATGGCGGTTCCTGTGGCGTCAGGTCCGGCTATCACCTCACCGGCCGCCAGTCCGGCGACCGCGTCCAGCCCACCGCCATTCTCGGCGACATCAAGAGGTACAGACGCCGTGCCGCCACTCTGCATGATCGCCCCGTGGAACAGGCCACGCGCCTGCGGCATCGCCATCAGGCCGGCGATATTATAGGCGCCGGCGCTTTCACCGAACACCGTCACCCGACCGGCATCGCCACCAAAGGCATCGATATTGCCGCTGATCCACTGCAGGGCCGCCACCAGGTCAAGCAGGGCGAAGTTCGCGGCTGCATCGTCCGCGATCCCGGCCTCGGCCCGCAGTGCCGGATGAGCCAAAAAGCCGAGCGGTCCGAGCCGGTATTGCACCGACACGATGATCACGCCGCGCTCATTGGCCAGGTTGGAGCCGTCATAGGCCGAGGACGAGCCCCAGGTATTGGCGCCGCCATGAATCCACATCATCACCGGCAAATCATCGCCCGGCGCGGCATTGCGCGGCGCATAAATGTCGAGCGTCAGGCAATCCTCGGCGCCAATCAGAATGCCGGTGTCGTACTCGTCCCCGGCGCTGAGCGTATTGGTCACCTGCGGGCAGGCCGGCCCGGCCGCCAGCGCCTCATACCGAGCCGCAAAGGCTAGAGGCGGCCGCGGCGCGCGCCAGCGCAGCTCCCCCTCGGGCGGCGCGGCATAGGGCACCGCCATCCAGGCCGCCGCGCCGGTCTCGGTCTCGAAACCGACCAGCTCGCCCTGGGCGATGGTGCGGGCCAGGTCCTCGGCCATGACGGGCACAAAGACCGGCTCATCACCGGAACAAGCGGCCACCAGTATCGCGGTCAATCCCGCCAGGAAATGTCGGATACGCATCATGCCCTCCCCCCAGACTTTGGCGAAAAGCTGGGGTGGTATGGCGGGTGGGTCAAGTAATTCGCGGGGGAAATGCGGTTTTCGATGCCTCGGGATGAGTGGGACGCGCTGAAATGGACGTCGCCGAAGGGCGGCTGGTCTCCCTGGAACCGCGCGTTACCCAAGGCGCGCTGAAGCGCTAACCGCGCCATAAACCCCTTGCCGGGAGTTCGCCGTATCCGGTTCGCGAGGTCAAGGGGTCTATGGATCAGGCTGCGCCCGGCGCGGGTGATTTATATGTGCCCGAAACAGACGGCATACGCCACCCCGGCGCACCAAGCACCGAGCCACCACTCACTTGAAAATATGGAAGAAAAGGAGTGGTGAGCCGACAGGGGCTCGAACCCTGGACCTACTGATTAAAAGTCAGTTGCTCTACCAGCTGAGCTATCGGCTCCCCGAACGAGGAGCGCGGAACCTATACGGGCGATTCCGGAGGGTCAATCGGGGTTTGACTGCGGATTTCAGCATTTTTGATGAGATTTCGCCGCAATCGCGGATTAAAATGCAGCGCATGAGGGGAAGATTGAGTCTGTTGGCATGTGTCATCGTGGCGTTGAGCGCGAGCGCATGCAGTTCAACACGACAATCCGCAAGCAGTGCCGGCAGCTTTGCCCGCGAGGAAACAGCCGAAGCATTCGAGGATGCCGTCGGCCTGCCGCGTGAGCGGCCGGGCCGCGTCATGGTGGACGAGGGCGAAGAGACCGTCCCGACGCCCTATGGCGGTGACGGCGCCCGACGTCGCTGTTCGACCGTCGCCCAGGATGTTGCCAGACTGACCGTCGTGCTCGGTCCGGACATTGAGGAAGAGCAACGTCTGGCGGAAGAGGACGCACACGAGCATGACACCTGGCTGGGTCAGGGCGCGCATATCGCCGCACAGGCACCGGATGCGGCGGCGGACGGCGCGCGCGGGCTCTACCACTCGACCATTGTCGGCCTGAACCCTGTCCGCCCCGTGGTACGCTTTCTCGGCGGTGCCGGTCGCATCGAGCGGGAGGCCCGCGAACAGACAGAAATGGCCCAGCGCCGACGCGCTTATCTGCGCGGCCTGTATGATGGCTTCGGCTGTCCGCCGGCCCAGATGCGCCGCGCCTTCGAGGCCTATGGCCTGGTCGAGGACGAGCACGACTGACGCCCTCGCCTCGCCGATCTCCGGACCGCGATCAGATCAGCGACTTGTAGAAGAAGGTTGTCGAGCAAGGCGACCCATCCGGAAACAGCGCATAGTCCGGCACCGCCCCGACCTCGACCCAGCCGCGCTTGCGATAGAGCGCCTCCGCCGGTGAGCCGGTCACCGTGTCCAGGACGAGCGTGCGCAGCCCGGTCTCGCGGGCATGGCTCTCCAGCGCCGCCATCAACGCATCGGCCACGCCGCGCCGCCGGGCGTCCGGTGAGACCATCAGCTTGGCGACATCGCCGCGATGGGGCTGGTTGTCCGGCAGGCCGGTAATGAGCTGGACGGTGCCGAGAAGCGTGCCAGACGCGGTGTCCCGGGCGGACCAGAGGAGCCGGTCGCCGCGCTCAACCTGACTGGCGATGTCGGTCCAGAACGCCTCGGCCCGCAGCGGCGAAAGGTCCGCCATGAAGCCGATGGAAGCACCGGCCTCAACACAAGCGGTCAGAAGTTGCGAGAAATCGGGCAGCGTTACCGCCAATTCGGCATGATCGAGCAAGCGAAGCGTCAAAGGCATCCCTAGCCCGCTCGCTCTGCCGCTTCGGCCTGACCTTGCTCCCACTTGCCCCGGAACTCTCGCCGGAACGCCTCGAACTCACCCGCCGCGATGGCCGCGCGCATGCGGGCCGTCAAATGCTGGAAGTAGGCGATATTATGCCAGGAGAGCAGCATGGCCGAGAGATATTCGCCAGACCGGAAGAGATGGTGGAGATAGGCCTTGGAATAATCCCGGCTGGCCGGACAATCGATCTCCGGATTGAGCGGGCTGTCATCCTCGGCGAACTCGGCGCGCTTGATATTGATCGGGCCATGATCCGACCAGGCCTGACCATGGCGGCCCGAGCGCGTCGGCAGGACGCAGTCAAACATGTCGACACCGCGGGCAACGGCTTCCACCAGGTCGATCGGCTTGCCGACGCCCATCAGATAACGTGGGCGTTCGCTTGGCAGGTGCGGCGTGGTGAAATCGAGCACGTCGCACATTTTCTCAAAGCCCTCACCGACCGCCAGGCCGCCAATGGCATAGCCGTCATAGCCGGTCTCGATCAGACGCTCGGCGCTCTCGCGGCGCAGGTTTTCAAACACCGAGCCCTGGACGATGCCGAACAGGGCCTGGCTGTCGCGGGTGCCGAAAGCCGCCTTGGAGCGCTGCCCCCAGCGGATGGAGAGCTCCATGCTGGTGCGGGCTTCGGCTTCCGAACAGCCAAAGGGCGTGCACTCGTCCAGCTGCATGGAGATGTCGGCGCCCAAGAGGTCGGCCTGGATTTCGATCGAGCGCTCCGGCGTGAGATTGTGCTCGGACCCGTCGATATGGGAGCGGAACTTCACCCCTTCCTCGGTCATTTTGCGCAGCTTGGACAGGGACCAGACCTGGAAGCCGCCACTATCGGTCAGCATCGGGCCTTTCCAGGTCGAGAATTTGTGCAGACCACCCAGCCGTTTCACCCGCTCGGCGCCGGGGCGCAGCATGAGGTGATAGGTATTGCCCAGGATAATATCGGCGCCGGTCTCGCGGACCTGGTCCATGTAAAGCGCCTTCACCGTCGCCGCCGTGCCGACCGGCATGAAGGCCGGCGTGCGGATATCGCCGCGCGACGTCTTCAGCACGCCGGTGCGCGCCGCGCCATCGGTGGCGTGGATCTCATAGGGGAAGGTCGTCATGTGCGGCGCTCCAGCAGGCAGGCATCGCCATAGGAGTAGAAACGATACTCCGCCGCAATGGCATGGGCATAGGCGCGCTGCATGACGTCCAGCCCGGACAGGGCGCTGACCAGCATGAAGAGCGTCGACTTCGGCAGGTGGAAATTGGTCATCAGCATGTCGGTGATGGCAAAATCCGAGCCCGGCGTGAGGAAGATATCGGTGTCCCGGCTGCCGGCACGGACAATGCCCGGCCCTGAGGCCAGGCTCTCAATCGTGCGCAGCGCGGTGGTGCCAACGGGTATGACCCGGCGCCCCTCGGCCTTGGCGGCATTGATCGCGTCGGCGGCCTCCGCCGAGACCGTGCACCATTCGGAATGCATCTGGTGATCATCGGTATCGTCGGATTTGACCGGCAGGAAAGTCCCCGCCCCGACATGCAGGGTGACGCGGGTCTGCTCGACGCCGCGCGCCTCGAGCGCCGCCATCAGCTCCGGTGTAAAATGGAGACCGGCGGTCGGAGCTGCGACCGATCCTTCATGGGTAGCAAAAAGGGTCTGGTAGTCGGCCTCATCCTTCTCATCGACGCCGCGCTTGCGGGCGATATAGGGCGGCAGCGGCATCTCGCCGGCCACCGCGATGGCAGCATCCAGCGCCGCGCCGGCGGCATTGAATACCAGACGGACATCGCCGCCCTCGGACTTGCCTGTCACCTCGGCCTTGAGCGTCTCGCCGAAAGCAATCTCGTCCCCCATGCGCAGACGCTTGGCCGGTCGTACAAAGGCTCGCCAGGCCGAGGCATCGATCCGCTTGTGCAGATTGACCTCGACCTCGACCGGACCGCCGCCGCCCACCGCCCGAGCCGGACGGATGCCTTTCAGCGCGGCGGGGATCACACGGGTGTCGTTGAACACCATCAGGTCGCCGGGCTGCAACAGGTCCGGCAGGTCGCGCACACCGCGATCGGCGAACACGCCATTGGAGGCAACATGAAGCATCCGCGCCGCATCACGCGGACGGGCGGGACGCAGGGCGATCCGCGCCTCGGGGAGGTGGAAGTCAAAGTCGGAAACACGCATGGCTGCGGGGTCTATATACGGACACACCGCTTCGCAATCTTTGGCGTGTAGAAAGCCTGACAAACAAACCGGAACTCCCGCCCGTGCGTCACACGATCTCCGCCTTCCTTGCCTCATGCGCCGTGCTGGGCCTGGCCGCCTTCATCACCCTCGCGCCGCTGTGGCGTGGGTTTGATGCCTGGCGGCAAATCTGGCCGCTGGTCGCGATTTTTGTGGTGGCCGTGACCCTGTTCTCGCTGCGCAACCGGCATCGCTGGGTCCCGCTGGCCCTGGCAGTGGGGTGTGCGCTGGTGTTTTTGCCGGCCGGACCGGAAGTCCTGCGACGTCTCAACCAATCAGCGCCGGGTGCGATCGGCGATGACGCCACCGAACTCACCATCGTCACCCACAATCTTTGGGGACTCAGCACCAATCCTGTCGAAGCGCCTGCTGTCCTGTCCGGACTGGCCCCGGATATCATCGCCCTGCAAGAAGCCACGCGGCAAGCCAAGCCGGTGGTCGACCAGCTGGAAGCCGCCTACCCGCATATCGCCCGCTGTCGCTCGGTCCGCATACTCAGCCGACTGCCGATGCTGGACAGTGGCTGCGTGCGTCATCCGCCGGACATCTCGTTCGAGAACGCCGTGCCGTGTGACTGGGAATTGCCGCCAGCGGTCTGGGCCCGGATCGAACTGCCGGACGGACGCCAGGCTATGATCGTCTCGGTCCATCTGACCTGGCCCTTCCCGTCCGCCGCCCAGGACTGCCAACGTCGCAATCTGGCCCGCGCCCTCGCCCGTGAGCCGCAGGACACGCTGATCGTGATGGGAGATTTCAACGCCGCCGCGCCCTCGCGCGCCCTGACTCGCATTGAACGGGATCTGGACCTGGAACGCCGCTCCATCGCCTTGCCCAGCTGGCCATCGGAAGGCCTGTTCACGCGCGATGGCGGCATCGCCCCGCCCCTGCCGCCGATGCTGGTCGGGATCGACCATATCTTTGCTGGAGAGGCCTGGCAGACAGTGGCTATCCACGCGGGTCCCGATACCGGATCGGATCATCGGCCATTGATGGCACGGGTGCGCTTGCGCGGGTCTGACGATCAATCGTGAGACCAGTTGTCCGGGTCATCTGACGTGTTCGGCGACAGACCCAGCGCTTCGCCGGCGGGGTTCACGCCCAGACCCAGCACCGTCCTGTTGGCGTAAGCGAAATAGGCGGTGACCTGGTTGATCTCGAGAATTTCGCCATCCTCGAAACCGGCCTCGCGCAGGGCCATGGCGTGCATCTGGGTCAACTTGTCCGGCTGCCGGGTCAGCAGTTCGGCATAGCGCAGGCCTGCGAGCTCGCGTCCCGAGAAGGCGCGCTCCGGGATACCCGCGTCGATGGCGTCACGGATTTCGGCCGCCCGCGCGTCGTCATTCAACAAGCGTTTGAGTCCGGCAAAATGGTGCTCGACACAATAGGCGCACTTGTTCAGCGATGAGACCCAGGTGCCGATGGTTTCCAGATAGGCCTTGTCGAGACTGTTGCCGTAATGGTGCAGCACCGCCTTGTAGAGGGCCATATGGCCTTCCAGCGTGTGCGGTCGCAGCGAGTGGACCGCAAGGATATTGTCGATCTGGCCGGTCTTGCCGGCGACCCGGTCATAGATAGCCGAAAGGCGGCCATCGGCCGCCTTTCGATCAAGTGTCTTGATCCAGCTCAAGGCCTTACGCCTCGACGACCGTCGCCTTGATGATCGCGCCCGGATTGGCCGGCGGCTCGCCCTTGGGCAGGGCGTCGACATGGTCCATGCCGGAGATGACTTCGCCCCAAACCGTGTACTGGTTGTTGAGGTAGGGTACGTCATCCAGGCAGATGAAGAACTGGCTGGAGGCACTGTCCGGATCGGAAGCGCGCGCCATCGACATTGTGCCGCGGACATGCTTCTCGGCGGAGAACTCGGCCGGGATGTGCTGGCCGGAGCCACCCATGCCATTGCCGTTCGGGCAGCCGCCCTGGGCCACGAAGCCATCAATCACGCGGTGGAAGGTCAGGCCGTCATAAAAGCCTTCCTTGGCCAGCTCGGTGATGCGGGCGACGTGCTTGGGTGCCAGATCCGGACGCAGCTTGATGGTGACGTCGCCGCCTTCAAGCGTGAATACGAGTTGTTCTTCAGCCATGGGTCTTCCTATTCCACAATTCGTGTCGGCACGGTGATATCGCAAATGTCGGGCAAATTGCCAGACGGGCTGCGCAGCGTGTCGAGATAGGCGGCAAAGGCCGCTGAATCGGTATCGGCGACCTGGACGGTCACCTGCTCGTCGGCCGGCAATTCATCACCGGTCCGCATCGAGCGGATATTGTCCGGCCGGAAACCGGGATCTTCGGAGGCTGACCCGACCGCAATCGCATCGACCGCCGCCTGACCGACGCGCACGCGCCCCCAGGCCGTGTATTGCGCATTGAGGTGCTCGGCATTGCCGCGGGTGATGAAGAACTGGCTGCGGGCCGAATTGGGGTCGCTGGTGCGGGCTGCCGCGGCCGCACCGGCGCAATGCAGCAGCCAGGACTGGACCTGACCGTCACCGGTGATCGCCGCCAGTGCCGAGGTCTGGGTCCCGGCATGGAAACCGTCCCAGAAGCCGGCCTTGGCCATTTGCGGCAAGGCGCGCGGATTGATGACACGGTCCATCAGCTCGGTCACAACCGGCTCGCCAGAACGGCGAACGGTGAACTCGGCTTCAAGTCCTTCCACATCAGCAGCATGACCGGGATTGGTGCGAGCCCCGCCACCTTGCGCCATGAAACCGTCGATCACGCGGTGCCAGACCAGAAAGTCATAGAAGCGTTCATGAACCAGGCGGCGCATGCGGGCGACATGATTGGGCGCGAATTCCGGTGCCATCTCGACAATGACCATGCCGTGGTCGGTTTCGATATAGAGCAGGTCGTCCTGGTCCGCAGTCCGCCAGGCATCGTCGGGCAGATCCCATTGCGGCGCTGCCGCTTCGGACTGCGCCGACGCGGCCGAAGCCAGTCCCGACGCCGCGCCCTGGTCGGTCTGAGAGACTTCGGCTTCGCGGGCGCAGGCGCCGGCTGTCAGGGCCAGGGCGAGAGTGGCGGAAAGGGTAAAACGCATGATCACGCAAGACGCTCCTTCAAACGGCGTTCAATATTGGGCGTCACGAAGGCGGAAATATTGCCGCCCAGCTTGGCGATTTCCTTGACCAGGCGCGACGCGATCGCCTGGTGACGAGGGTCAGCCATCAGGAAAACGGTCTCAATGTCATCATTGAGCTGCTGGTTCATGGCGACCATCTGGAATTCATACTCGAAATCGGACACGGCCCGAAGCCCGCGCACAATCGACTGGGCGCCGATCTCCTCGGCGAAATGCATCAGCAGGCCGTCAAAGGGGCGGACCTCGATCTGCGCACCATCGGCAAACGGGGCGACTTCCTCGCGCACCATGTCAACGCGCTCGTCGAGACTGAAAAGCGGATGCTTGGCCTCGTTGATCGCGACACCGATGACCAGGTGATCGACCAGTTTCACGGCCCGGCCGATAATGTCGATATGACCATTGGTCAGGGGATCAAACGTGCCCGGATAGAGCGCTGTACGGGTCATGGCCAATCTCTCCCGGGCTTGGCGCCCCAAAAGCACCTCCCCGGTGCCGGCTCATGTCTGGCAGAAGGGCGAGGCGAGATCAACAATCCCGCCTCGCCGGTCGCACTATTCGGACGGGCTGTCGCCGGCTTCCGGAGCGGGGCCTGCGTCGGTGACGGTCTCGCCGTCGCCGTCTTCGTCGCCCTCATCTCCGGCATCCTGGATACGAACCACCGCGACGACATTCTCGCCTTCATTCAAGCGGATAAGACGGACGCCGCGCGATGAGCGGCTGGCAATCCGGACGGTATCGACCGGGAAGCGGATCAGCTGACCGCCATCGGTGACGGCCATGATCTGGTCGGCATCCTCGACCGGGAAGCTGGCCGAGAGCGGGATGTCGCGCTTGATGTCGGTCGCCGCGACGCCATTATTGCCGCGCCCCATCACCCTGAAATCATAGGCCGATGAGCGTTTGCCCATGCCGTCCGATGCCACCGTGAGGAGGAATTCCTCGGCCGCACCCAGCTCGGCCAGGCGCTCGGTCGACAGGGCGGCTTCATCATCACCGTCTTCATCACCATCAGTGTTGACGGTTTCGATCTCTTCATCGTCCCCCAGCGCCCGACGCATCGCCGTGGCGTGCTTCATGTAGGCGCGGGCCTCCGGCGAGGTGACATCGATATGATGCAGGATCGCCATCGAGATCAGCTCGTCGCCCTCGGCCAGGCGGATGCCGCGAACGCCAACCGAATTGCGGCCGGCAAAGACACGGACATCGGTGGCCGGGAAGCGGATGGCGCGGCCCTTGTGGGTGGTCAGGAAGACATCGTCCTGCTCGGTACACAGCACCACATTGACGATCTGGTCGTCCTCTTCCTCCAGCTTCATCGCAATCTTGCCATTGCGATTGACCTGGACGAAGTCGGACAGCTTGTTGCGGCGGACGGTGCCCTTGTTGGTGGCGAACATGACATTCATGTCGGCCCATGTGCTCTCGTCTTCCGGCAAAGCCATGATCGAGGTGATCGTTTCGCCCTGCTCCAGCGGCAGGAGATTGATCAGCGCCTTGCCGCGCGTGTTCGGCGCGCCCAGCGGCAGACGCCAGGTCTTGGTCTTGTAGACCATGCCGCGATTGGAGAAGAACAGGAGCGGCGCGTGGGTCGAGGCGACAAACAGCGTCGCAATGAAATCCTCGTCCTTGGTCGCCATGCCCGAACGGCCCTTGCCGCCGCGGCGCTGGGCGCGATAGTCCGACAGCGCAGTGCGCTTGGCATAGCCGCCATGGGTGACGGTGACGACCATCTCGTCGCGCGGGATGAGATCCTCATCCTCGAAATCGAGTTCGGCATCGACGAATTCGGAGCGCCGCGGCGTGGCGTAATTCTCGCGCACCTCGGTCAGCTCGTCGCGAATGATGTCGAGCACGCGCTGGCGCGAGCGCAACAGGTCCAGCAAGTCGGCGATCTGGTCGGCCAGCGTCTTGGCCTCATTGCCCAGTTCTTCACGACCCAGACCGGTCAGGCGGTTGAGGCGCAGTTCCAGGATCGCCCGGGCCTGCTCCTCGGTCAGGCGCAGCGTGTTGTCGTCGCGCAGCATGGAGCGCGGATCGGCGACCAGTTCGACCAGCGGCGCCACATCCATGGCCGGCCAGTCGCGGGCCATCAACTGCTCACGCGCGGTGGCCGGATTGGGGGCCTTGCGGATGAGGGCGATGACCTCGTCGATATTGGCCACAGCCAGCGCCAGACCGATGATGACATGAGCCCGGTCGCGCGCCTTGTTGAGCTCGAACTTGGCCCGGCGTGCCACCACTTCCTCGCGGAAGCGCAGGAATTCCTTGAGGATGTCCAGCGCGCCCAGCAATTGCGGACGGCCGCCGACGAGCGACAGCATGTTGGCACCGAAACTGGTCTGCATCGGCGACCAGCGGAAGAGCTGGTTGAGGATGACATCGGCATTGGCGTCGCGCTTGAGCTCGATCACCACGCGCATGCCATTGCGGTCACTTTCATCGCGCAGATCGGCAATGCCCTCGATCTTCTTGTCGCGGACCAGGTCGGCGATCTTCTCGATCATCGAGGCCTTGTTCACCTGGTAGGGAATTTCGTGGACGATGATCGCCATGCGATCCTTGCGCACTTCCTCGATCGAGGTGCGCGAGCGCATCACGATCGAGCCGCGCCCGGTCAGCACCGCATTGCGGGCGCCAGTGCGGCCGAGGATCAGGCCACCGGTCGGGAAGTCCGGACCCGGGATATAGTCCAGCAGCTCGCCTTCGGTCAGCGAGGGGTTTTCCAGCAGGGCCAGCGTGCCATCAATCACCTCGCCCAGATTGTGTGGCGGGACATTGGTCGCCATGCCGACGGCGATACCGCCGGCGCCATTGACCAGAAGATTGGGATAGCGCGCCGGCAGCACCACCGGCTCCTGGCGTTCGGCCGAGTAATTATCGACAAAATTGACCGTGTCCTTGTCGATATCGGCCAGCAGGGATTGCGCCACCTTCTGCATCCGCGCCTCGGTATAACGATAGGCGGCAGGCGGATCGCCATCGACCGAGCCGAAATTGCCCTGCCCGTCGATCAGCGGCACCCGCATCGACCAGTCCTGCGCCAGGCGCACCAGCGAGTCATAGACCGCCTGGTCACCATGCGGGTGATAGCGACCCATCACGTCACCGACGGCGGTCGCACATTTGCGGTAGGACTTTTCGTGCGTCTGCCCGTTCTCGTGCATCGTATAAAGGATGCGGCGATGGACCGGCTTCAGACCATCGCGAGCATCGGGAATGGCCCGCGACACGATCACGCTCATCGCATAATCGAGATAGGACGACTTCATCTCGTCCTCGATGGCGATATTGCCAATCCCGTCCGGCAGGGCCGGCGGCTGACCGCCCGTATTGTCTGCCCCGTTTCCGGAACCGTCTTCGGGTGTCGTCGGCGTGTCGTCGTGATCGCTCAAGGCGGCCCTCTTTTCATTGTGTCGCAATGGCGGTCACGATTGCCCCGACCGCACCCTCACGAAAATCGCCGCCGATCCCACACCCTCGCGCGCGGGCGCGAATCATCAGTGTGAATCAGGCGGCTTTCCTGTCGCAGAGTCTTAACAATCGCGACGGGGGAGAGCAAATGCGGGGGGCGGTTGGGGGGGGAGAACACACGTCCGGCACTTCACCCGACGCACACCCCGCCCCTCACCGTCATCCTGACGAAAGTCAGGACCCAGTCTCGCAGACTCGATTTTGCCGCCCCCTGCAATGACGTCGCGTCGCAGGCTGGATCCCGATTGTCATCGGGATGACGGTGGTTCCGGGAATTCCAATACCTTTGTCATCCCGGGCGGAGCCCTGACATGATCAGGGCGCAGATCCGGGACCCATACGCCCGGTGCGGCCAGCTTTCGCGATAATGGGTCCCGACTCTGCGGCCTGCTTTCGCAGGCCATTCGGCCGGGATGACAGGCGGGTGGGGGACAGGTGATTTATCTCCCTCCCCCGTCCACCCCGGCGCCGTCGCGCAGAGCTGTCCATACTCCGCTTGTCAGCCAGCAGGCCGATACGGCGAACTCCCGGCGAGCGGTTTATGGCAGGATCTGCGCCTGGGCGCCGGAATGGGAATGCCAGCCGGTACGCTCGTCCTTGTCACGCAGGAGGCGTGCGACAATCACGGCTCTCCGGCGTCCATCAAGCCGCGTCGAGTTGCTCTTGCAGCAGTTCCAGCCGGACAGGCTTGCCGAGCACACCGTCAAAGCCCGCCTCGCCATATTCGCGCACCTGGTGGGTCATCATGTTGGCGGTCTGCGCGACGATCTTGCTGGGCCGTCGGGCTTGAGCCTGTTCCAGCGCCCTGATCTGTTCGAGAACCTCATAGCCACTGAGCCCGGGCATTGAGATGTCGAGAAAGATCGTGCCGAATTCGGCCTGACGAACCGCGTCCATGGCCTCCTCACCGGAGGCGGCAAATTCGGCCGAGAACCCCAGCTTCGCCAACAAGCCGCGCATGACCTCGCGATTGATGCTGACATCATCCACGACCAGGATTTTGAGGTCCCGGGCGGCGGTGTTTGCCGGCGGGCTGACCGCCATCGCTTCGGGTCCGTCCTGCACACGCGCCCCGTCATGGGCCGGAAGCTTCAGGCTTGCCGTGAAGCAGGACCCGACACCGGGTTCGCTTTGCACGTCAATTCGCCCGCCCATGAGCGTGGCCAGTTGCGACGCGATGCACAATCCCAGGCCACTGCCCCCATATTTCCTGGACGTGCTCTGATCAGCCTGGGTAAAGCGCTCGAAGACCCGGCGGACTTCCGCCTCGCTCATCCCGATACCCGTGTCGCGCACGGTGAAGCGAATGTCTGATGGCGTCTCGCCGGGCGAGACCACGAGATCCACGCGGCCTTCGGCCGTGAACTTGATCGCGTTGGAGAGAAGATTGTGAAGTATCTGGGTGATCCGGTTTTCGTCACCGACCCTCTTTTGGGTCAGGTCGAGATCCGGACTGATCTCGATGAAGAACTCCACCGATTTCTCAGCCGCTGTGATGACATAGAGCTGGGCCACGCCATTGATCATCGCCGGCAAGTCGAAGGGCCGGGTCTCGACGACCATCAGGCCTTCCTCGATACGCGAGAGGTCCAGAACATCATTGAGCGTACTCAGCAGGACTTCACCCGACCTGGTGATGGCCTGGACCTGGTCGCTCTGGTCCGGCCGCAAGCTTCCATCGTCCAGCACCCGCGCCATGCCCAGAACACCATTGAGCGGTGTCCGGATCTCGTGACTGACCGTGGCCAGAAACTCGGACTTCACCCGGGTCGCTTCTTCCGCCTGCTCGGACTTGCGCTGAAGTTCGATCGCGGCCTGCACCATTTGCGTGCGAAAGACGCGTGCGCCCGCAAACACGAAGGTCGCGGCCAGGACCTGGCCGGCGATCAGCGTGAAAATGCTCACATCGGGCAAAACGCTCGCCCACTCAGCGCCTGTCATCACGAAAGTGCCGACATAGGCGGCATAGGCCATGAGAAGGGTGGCCAGTCCATCGCGCCACCCCAATGCCAGCGTCACCGTCAATACCGCGGGGATAAACAGCAGATTGCTTGGGCTCACCATCTCCTGGGCGGTCAGCGAGAGCGCAAGGAGGAGGGATGCGACCAGGTGCGATACTATGCGCGTATTCCGCGCGAAATGCTGCGTCCCGACGGTTATGAAGGGGCCGGCCAGGCACATGAGTGAGATCAGACCGCCCAGCGTGACCGACAGCGGGTAGTCCTCAAGATAGGGAATATTGATCGCGGTAATGGCGAGCCCGGATACGCCTGCCAATGTGAAGAAGACCGAAACGGCGCGCTCGCTCGCGAGCCGCAAGCGACCATGTTCCGACTGGTCCGGCCAAATTTTCTGCTTCAGATCCAGCATGATTCATCCAGCGTCGCGGCCCCTGCGCAAGTCTTACAGCAATCAAGTTGAGAATCGCTGAACGCATGGCCCGGCTCATCCGGGACAATCTCACCCAACTCCCAGCCCCCCAAACTCCCGCTCAATCATTTGCCCCCAGACCACGCCGGTGACCAAATCGCTGGTGAAGGCCCATTCCCGTCCAATCCGGCGCCGTCGCGCAGAGCCGTCCACAGATCGCTTGTCAGCCAGCAGGCCGTATCGGCTTCATCGAGATTTCCCCGCGCCACAATGCCCCCTACTCCGTCTCATCCGGCAGCGTCACCCCAACCTCATCCAACTCCCCCGTAAAAATCTCAAACTCCTGCTCAAGCGTCCTCGGCCAGAACACGCTCGCCAGCAGCGCCGTGACAAGCACGCCGACGGCGAGGCCGGTGAGGAAGGGGCGCTGGATGAAGCCCAGGCCGGTGCGCAGCCAGGCCTGGAAGGGTGAGGTCGGGGCCGGGTTTGGCAGGGTTTCGGCGCGCTCGACCGGGGCGCTGAGGCTGTAGCCGATGCGTGGCAAGGTGCGGATCAGGCTGGCATCGCCCAGCAGGCGCCGCAGGCGGGAAATGGCCTGGTTGAGCGCTTCATCGCTGCCATCCTCCTCCCACACCGTCTCCAGGAATTCATCGCGGGTGACCGGGCTTATGCCGCGCCTTGCGAGCAGGTGGAGCACACCGGCCAGGCGCGGCTCGAGGCGATGGGTCTCGCCCTTGCGCACCAGCACGCAGGCGATGAGGTCACAATGGGCCGTGCCGATCCGGAAACGCGTCGCTGAAGCGTCGCCGCCGGGTGAGGAAAATGTCATGTCAGCCTATCCAACAGGTTTTCGTCAGGACGCGATGAACACGCCATCCTAGTCAGCGAGGGCTAACATGAGCAAGGAGAGCGACGACCATGAAAGCTTTGTCATTCCTCACACGCGTATGGCCCCGTCTCGCCGGTGCGACCGGCCTGGTCCCGGGTCTGGCAGTCGGCCTGGCGCTGGCGTTCAGCGCGGCTGGACACACCCAGGCCCTCGACCGGATCACCGCCTCTGATGCCGCCCGCGAACGCCTGTCCGAGGCCTTCGACGCGCTCGAGGCCGCCGGATTTACCGGCATTGTCGGCATTTCGCAGGGCGGCGAGACCGTGCTGATGCGCGGCGCCGGCATGGCCGATGCGCAGACCGGCCGCCCCTATGGTCCGGACACCCAGGTCGATATCGGCTCGGTCACCAAGAGCTATACCGGCATGCTGGCCGCCCAGCTGATCAGCGATGGCACCCTGTCCGCCGATCTGCGCCTGGATGAAGTGTTCGACAATGTCCCCGCCGACAAGGCCGGCATCACCCTGCACCAGATGCTGACCCATGCGGCCGGCTTCCCCGGCGGGGTCGGTGATGATCTGGCGGAGGAGGATTTCGACACTTTCCTGGCCAATGCCTTTGCCGCCCCGCTGCGCTTTGAGCCGGGCACGGATTATTACTACTCCAATGTCGGCTACTCGCTGGCCGCCGCCATCATGGAGCGGGCGACGGGGCAGAGCTATGAGGCCCTGTTGCGCGACCGCCTGATGTCGGTCGGGATCGACCACACCGGTTATCAGACCGCCTTCGATGGTGAGCGCGCGGTGCATCTGGAGGACGGGCGCGATGTGGCCGAGGCCTCCTGGGGCGGCCATCCGCCCAACTGGAACCTGATCGGCAATGGCGGGCTGGTCTCGACCGCGCCGGACATGCTGGCCTGGCGACAGGCCTGGTCGGCCGGCGAGCTGATCTCGCCGCAAGCGCGCGATCTCGGCCAGACACCCTTCCAGGACGAGGGCGGCGGAGCCTCGCATTATGGCTATGGACTGGTGGTCGAGGATGATCCAGCGTTTGGCCGGGTCTACTGGCATAATGGCGGCAATCCGCATTTCAACGCGCATTGGCGCGAGCTCGCCGATCACGGCCTGATCCTGTTTGTGGCCGCCGACCAGCGCCGCCTCAATGCCGACCGGGTTGTCGACGTTCTGACCGCGGCCTGGTTCGACCAGCTCTGGCGCATCGACCCAAGGCCCGCCCGGTCGGCGACGCCGGTCACATTGCCGGACACGCCGGCCGGTCAATTGGTCGCCGATTTCATGGCCACCCTCAAGGGCGACGCCGCCGCGCATCAGGCTTTCATCGAAACGCGTTTTACGCCGGACATGCTGGCCTATGCCGACATGGACCGGCACCTGGCCATGTTCGATCAATTGGCGGCGGATTTCGGTGGCGGCGCTTTGCTCGGCTTCAACGAAACTGCCACGCAGGTCCGTTTCTCCGTGTTTGCGGCGACCATGGGCGAGAGCATTCCGATCACATTCGACATCGCCGGCGATGACGCACTGCGGGTCGCCGGTCTGCAGATCGGTTGAGCATCGGGACCCGGCCGCCTGGCGGCCGGGTCCCGACATCAGGCGCCGATTACTCGACGCTGTAGTTCACGAACTCGGCTCGCGTGACACGGCCGTCCCCATCCACATCGATCATATTGAAGACCGCCGTCACACTCAGCACGGCCGACTCTTCAGCATTGGCAATGACGCGCTCAAGATAGGCCGGCGAGGCCACGCCTTGCTGGGCCTCCATGCCGAGTTCCGCGAGCGCTGACTGGACCGACCCGGTCACCTCGGCGCGCAGGTCCGGTCCCAGCTGCCCGTCAGCGGTCAGGCCGGCTTCAACGAAAAGTTCGGCAAGGTCGAAATCATTGCTGCCATCGCGGTCGACCGAGGCGAAGCTGGCCTCCGGGTCATTGCGGTCTGCAATGGCGGGGGCCGAGGTCTGCAATCCGGTGGTCAGGGCAACGGCGGTAACGAGGGCAAGAAAACTGGCGGGCATGGTGAACTCCTTGATATTGACAGAGGGGAGCACCAGGCGCGGGTGACGTGGACCGGAATAGGTTTCGACATAGGCGCGAAGGACCTCGCTGGCCGTCAGGCCACGGGACTGACAGGCTTCCATGAAGTCCTGCTTGGTCTGGTGACCGATCCGGATCTCCAGGGACTCGCTCTGCTTTTCACGCCGTTTCATCACGAACTCCGCTGCACGCCATCTGCGTGGTGCCGCTCCAATCGGCCACATACACGCTCACCATCGGAACCCATTTGCCGTCCCGACGCACGCATTATAGCGTCCGGACACTGATTTCATTGATGAAATTTCGGTCATGCGGGGTGCGAAAAGACCGTTATGTGAATTCACCGTCATCCCACGGTCACGACCTGTCGTGCCCCTGGGATGACGGTGGCTGTGGGCCTTTTGCGGATGGGTTGGAATCATGGCGCTCCGTCACAAATCCTTGCCTTGTCGCGACGGGCCTGCCTCACTAGGCCCGAGCGGTTGACCCAAACCGCCCATCGGGGGCTTTCATGACGTTTCGTATTCTCGCCATCGCCATGCTGACCAGCCTGGTGGCCGCATGCAGCCATCTGCGTGCACCGTCCGCCGAACCGGTTGCGGCCGAAGCGCCACCCGTGGTGATCATGGTCGGGCTGGACGGGTTGCGCTTTGACGCCATCGACCGCCACGAAGCGCCCAATCTGCGCGCCCTCGCCGCGCGCGGGACGCGTCCGGAGCGCATGGTTTCGGCGATGCCGACCAAGACCTTCGTCAATTTCTACACCCTGGCGACCGGCCTCTATCCCGAGCATCACGGCATGGTCTCCAACTCGCCCTATGACCGGCGGCTGGACGAGACCTTTTCCAATTCCGGCGGCAGTCCGCAGGACCCGCGCTGGTGGGGCGGCGAGCCGATCTGGATCACGGCAGAGCAGCAGGGCCTGCGCTCGCACATCATGTTCTGGCTCGGCTCGGAAGTGGAGATCGACGGCACCCGTCCGACGATCTGGCACCCCTATGAGCACGAAAAACCCTATGAA
Source organism: Maricaulis maris MCS10 (assembly GCF_000014745.1). Taxonomy (NCBI): domain Bacteria; kingdom Pseudomonadati; phylum Pseudomonadota; class Alphaproteobacteria; order Maricaulales; family Maricaulaceae; genus Maricaulis; species Maricaulis maris. The sequence goes on from NC_008347.1 coordinate 2,052,777, forward strand.
GAACGCATTGATGAAGTTCTCACCTGGTTCGACGCACCGGTCGCCGAGCAGCCTCGCTTCGCCGCCGTCTACATGGATCATGTCGACACGGTGCTGCACACCAATGGCGTCGGCACGCCGCAGGAAGCCGAGGCCGTCGCGCGGGTCGATGCCCTGGTCGGCCAGCTGATCGCCGGGCTGGAAGCGCGCGGCGTGATGGAGCGGACAACCCTCTTGATCGTTTCAGATCATGGTATGGTCGATGTCTCGACCGAGCGGACCATCATGATCGACACGCTCGCCGATCTGGACGGGCTGCATATTGACGAGTTCGCCAGCCGTTACAGCCCCGGTCCGGAATCCTTCATCATGGGCTATGGCGATGAGGCCACGGTCGAGCGCATCCATGCCGAGCTGCAGGATGCCCATCCGCACATGACCGCCTATCGCCGCCAGGACATGCCGGAGCACTGGCATTTCGATCACCCCGATCGCGGCCCGGATCTCTTCGTCCTGGCCGATCCCGGCTGGCTGATCATCACCAGCGAGACCGATCCCGAAAACCCCTATTTCACCAGCCTGCGGGCCACCCACGGCTTTGACAATCTCGACGAAACCATGGGCGCGACCTTCATCGGCGCCGGCCCGATCTTCCCGCAAGGCAGCCGCCCGGCCGCCTTCGAGAACGTCAATGTCTATGGCCTGATCGCCTGCGCACTGGACCTCGAGCCTGCACCGACCGATGGTAGCGCGGAGGAAGTTGAACGGATCACGGGCGGACGCTGCCCGGCGGAGTAAATCCGGTCATCCGACCGGCTTGGTGATCATCAGCCAGACGATGGCGGTCAGCGCGGCGAAAGCCGGCCAGCCCAGCGCGAACCAGATCCGCATCAGATGGTGGACATCAGCGGGGATGTCGGGACCGTCAGTCTCGGCAAGGCGTCGCTTGACCCGCATCTGGATCCACACCACCGGCAGCCAGCAGGCACCGATGAAGAGATAGAGTCCGACGCTCGCCAGCAGCCAGGGCGCGGTCAGTGGCCAGCCTGCGAGATGGGCCAGGGCAAGGCCGGAGACGGGCTGCAGGATCACCGCACTCGCGGTGAACACCCAGTCGGCCAGCACGACGTGGCGGGCGACCAGAGCAAACGCGGCCCGCTCGCCACTGCGCCAGGCCATCAGCATGAAAAAGGCAATCGCGGCGCCCGATCCGAACAGCACCGCGGCACCGAGAATGTGGACCAGGCGAAGAAGCGGGTAGAGCTCCATCAGCGCTCATCCTCGGTGGCCGCGATCATCAGCGCCAGCGCCATCATCGGGAAGACTTTCAGGATCGGCCCGAGGGCGTCGGCCCACAGGCCCGGCAGGGTCATGCTGAGGGTGAATATGTAGGCGAAGGTGCCGAGGATCATGATCGTCGCCAGCCAGCGCACGCGCCATTTCGCCAGCATGCCCAGGCCCAGGGCGATATCGAACAGGGAGCCGAACCACAGCACCGGCGGCTGGGCCGCCTCCGAGAATCCGCCGGCTGCGAGCACCGAATAGGCGTGATCCCTGGCGACCGTCAGGGCGAGCACACCGGTCAGCAGCCAATAAAGACCCAGCACCCATCGCGCCAGCGGCCGGGCCAGACCCAGCCGCGCATGCCAGCGATCCTGCAGCCCGGCCGGGTTGGCAGCGAGCCAGTCATGAAAGCCGCGCGGCGACGCCCCCGTCGCGGCCAGCCAGTCGGTCGGATCCCCCTCGACATCGAAATCCAGTTGCTTGAGCGCATTCGTGCGCATCGAGGTCCGTACACCCATCCATCCCAGCCAATCCCCGAACAGGAAGGCCGGTCGGGCCAGCCAGCGCGGCACCGCCCAGATGCGGCTGTCGCCGAAACCAAGCCAGCGCCGATAGCCGCGCACGGTATCGGCCAGCGAAACCCGTTCCGGGCCGGCCAGGTCGAAGCTTGTGCGGGCGGGCGCCCCCGGCTCGATCAGACCGGCGACCGCCTCGCACAGATCATCCATCCCGATCGGCCGGAACACCTGCTCACCGCCGACCACCGGGGTCACGAAAGGTATGCCGCACAGGCTGCGCACCAGCGCCGTACCGCCATAGACATTGCGGGCGACGACCAGAGAGGGGCGCAGGATGAGCCAATCCAGATCACGGGCCGCAAGTGCCGCCTCGCCGGCCAGCTTGTCGCGGGCATAGTCCGATCCGGCGGCCGTATCGACGCCGACAGCGGAGATATGCAGGACGCGTCCCACCCCGGCCTGCTCGCAAGCCTTGAACAAGGCCATTGCGCCGTCGACATGCACCTTGCGACTGCTATCGCCGAGCCCGTCCTGCAGCACGCCGACGCAGTTGATGACCACATCGATATCCGTGAGCCGGGGCAGCCAGTCGTCGATCGTATCACGGCGGAAATCGCAGCCGACCCAGTCGAGCTGAGGGGCCCGCTTGCGCGCTGCCTCGACGCCACGGGCTGCGGCCCGGACTTCGTGACCGGCAGCCTGAAGATGGGCGGCAAAGTGCGAGCCGATGAATCCGCTCGCCCCGGCAATCAATACGCGCATGAAACACCCCTTCCGCCCCGCCCTGCCGGCACTTTAACCAGACCGGCGCGGACCGGAAGGGGCTTGTCAGTCCCGATGCCTCCTCACGGCGGCAATGGAAGGTCGCGTTCTAGAGACGCAAGCTCATCCCGGTGAGCTCGCCGAGGGCATGGCGATGGTTTTCCAGCTCGGCGCCCCCGACCGTCCGACTGAAACCGGCCATGACGATGCGGGCCGGCTGGGGCAAGCTATTCGCTCGGCGGACGGTGTTCGGCACCGCGGGCTTCGAGCCAGGCGACGACATGGTCCTGACCGGTCCGGCGTGCTTCGCTCAGCGGTGAGCGGTAAATCTCGCGTCCGCGACGATCCCGGGCACGCACCGTCAAGGACAGATCGGCGCCGACCGCGGCGAGATGTTCGATGACATCGAGATGGCCTTGCTGGGCCGCATTCACCATCGGCGTTTCATCATGAAAGACATAGCCGTTCGGGTCGGCGCCCGCCGCCAGCAACAGATCAACCGTGTCGACATGTCCGCGTCCCGAAGCCGCGATCAGGGCGTTGCCATCGCCGCGCTGTTCGGCATCGACATCGGCGCCGGCCGCGAGCAGTTGTTGCACCAGATCGTCACGACCACTGACCGCGGCCGCAATCATCGGATTGCCGTCTCCATCAATGCCCAGATCAGGGCTGGCACCGGCTCCCAGCAGCGCCGCTACGGTCGCGGCATCGCCGCCGCGGATGGCGGCAATCAAGGCTGTGCCATCGCCCCGAAAACGGACATCCGGATTGGCACCACCCGCCAGCAAATCCCCGACCCGGCCCGCCTGACCGCGACGCGCTGCCTGATAGAGGCGCCCATCCAGGTCGAGGGCGTCATCGAGGTTACGCATCGGGGATGGTCGGGCATCTCGCCCTTCCATCGCCCGGGCTTCACCGAATTGCGGGGTCAGGACGAGGGCTGTCGCCGACAGGGCTGGCAGAAGGAGGGCAAAACGCATGGGACTATCCTTTCGGTTGAGGTCGGACGTGGCGGTCAGCCGGGCGACGCGGTGGGCCAGGCTGGAGCGTGAGGGGGCGGCCGCGAGGGCCAGTGAGGCATGACGGGTATGATCGCTGGCGGCATCGATCAGTGCCAGGGCAAGGTCTCGCGATTGCCCCGTGATCCGGGCGGCTTCCCGATCGCAAAGGGTTTCGCGATTGCGTTCGAGCAGGGTCATCAAGGGCAGAAGCGGCAGCACCCACCACAGGGCGACCTGCAAGATGCGCAAAGCCAACACCGTCCAGGCATCGCCGCGGCGGGCATGCGCGATCTCGTGTTCGAGCACCGGTCGGGCCGCATGATCGAAGGTAAAACCGGTCGGCAGCAGGATTTGCGGCTGCCGATAGCCGGCGAGTACCGGGGTCGTCACGGCAGCGCTGACTGCAAGCGGCAGGTCGGCAGACAGTCGCAGGCTCGCCGGACACGCCACCGGGCGCGCCGCCAACCGCATCCGGTCCAGCGCGACCAGATCGCGCGCAAGTCGGACCGCCATGACGGCAGTACCGGTCAGCCAGACCAGCAGCAGGATACGGCCCAGTACCGGCCAAACGCCCGACCACACCGTTTCGGGCGCGGTGAGTGCAAGGACAGGACCGGTACTGGTCGTGGGCCGAGCCGCATGCGACGTGGCCTCTGCGGACTGGGCTGATGAAAAACCGGCGACACCGGCCTGTACATCCGCCGACAAGTCGGGCGCGGCCCGCAAGGCGAGAAAAAAGACCAGCGGGATGACAATCAACGCCGCCAGCGCCAGATCATGGCGCTCGCGCACGAGGCGGGCCGGCAGGAGTCGGTCCACCGCCATCACGCCACCGGCCAGGGCGGTTGCCGCGACCAGTGCGGCCAGAGCCGCGAGCAGGAGTGTGTCCAAGGCCATCACTTCGCCTCCCCGTCCGGATTCTCATCGGCCTCACGATCCGCGCCGGTCTCCTCGAGCACGGCCGCACGCAGGTCTTCAATGTCTTGCAGGGTCAGCTTCTCCGCCCGCACGAGATGCTGGGCGAGGCTTTGCGCGGAGCCACCGAACAGGGTGCGGACCATTGATCCCAGCGCCTGGTTGCGGGCGCCGTCGCGGGTCAGCAAGGCCGAATAGATGTGGGCCCGACCGGATTTGCGAAACCCGACATAGCCCTTGTCGGCCATGATCCCGATCGTTGTCAGAACGGTGGTATAGGCGAGACCGAACTCGGCATGCAGCGCATCGGTGATTTCGCGCACACTGGCTTCGCCGCGCGTCCACAGCACGGTCATGATGCGCTGTTCGGCTTCAGTCAGTTGGGCAGAGCTGGGACGAGCCATCTACGAATTCCTTAGTTGATGACATCAGGCCTCCCACGGGCGGTCAAATTCATCAACTAACAAATTAGTAATTCAGCCCGAAACCCGACGCCGGACTGCCATCCAGAACGGTGTCCGGGTGTTGCAGCTTGGGCTATTCAGCAGCCGTGGCGGCCGCGACAGCATCCTGCATCATGGTGAGATTGCCTTGCAGATTGGATGAAATGCGCGCGCGCACCGAGGGCCAGCGACTCTCGACCATCAACCACTCATCGCCGCTAAGGGTCTGTTCGTTTACGGCAGCGAAATAGGCGTTGGTTCCGAACGAGCAAGCCCACCAGGGCGAGGCTTGGCCGGCAAAGGCTCCATCGGTCTCGATGACCTGCTCGATCGCCGCTATCGTCAATTCCGGCCGCGAGGCAATAACCTGAACCACAGTCTCTCCGGCGTAAGCCGAAGCTTCATTGATGACGTCCAGGGCCGTGGAATCAAGGCAACGTGCCGCATCATACATGGTCCGCGACCGCCCCAGGAAATAGGCCTGGACCGCGAATTCCGGATCGGACTCGGCGGTCAGGCGGGCCAGCTCGAACAGGAAGAAGGGCGGGTTGAGGTCACGCGACGACCACAGCGTCTGGGCCACCTCGATCACGCTGTCGCCTGTCTCTGACTGGAGCTGGTTGAGCAAGCCCAGAACATCGCCCCATGCCATCTCGCCTACGACGAAATGGGCTTCGCCCTCCTCGTCGCCCAGCGGCACAATGACGATTTGGGGCGACCGCGCATTGGGGTCGCCGGTGACATCATCCTGGGCGCTGGCGCCACCGACCGCCAGAGAGGCGGTCAGCAGGCCGACACTGATCAGGCGGGTCAGGCTAGAACGGGATTTCATCATCGAGATCAGCATTGCGGAAATCTTCCTTCGGTCCATCCATGGAACGCTGGCCGCCACCGGAGCCACCGCCCATTTCATTCTGGCCGCCACCGCCGAAGCTGCCGCCACCGGCGCCGCCTTCATTGCGACCGTCCAGCATGGTCAGCTCACCACGGAAACGCTGCAGCACGACTTCTGTGGAGTATTTTTCCTGGCCGTTCTGGTCAGTCCATTTGCGGGTCTGGAGCTGGCCCTCGACATAAACCTTGGAGCCCTTCTTGAGATAGTTCTCCGCGACCTTGGCGAGATTGTCGTTGAAGATCACGACACGGTGCCATTCGGTCTTCTCACGGCGTTCGCCGGAGGACTTGTCGCGCCAGCTTTCAGACGTCGCGACCGACAGATTGACGACCGGGTCGCCATTGTTCATGCGGCGAATTTCCGGATCACGTCCCAGATTGCCGACCAGAATTACCTTGTTGACGCTTCCCGCCATCGCCCGTTCTCCATCCTTGCGTCCACGCCTCTCCGGGCGGGCCGCCTAGTGTTCACATTCTGTTCCGCAGGTCAATTGGCGCCCGCGAGTCGGGGTGATTTGAGAGGAGGCGTGACGCAGAGTCCAGCCGGCCGACTCAGGGCTTTCGCATCTGGAGCCATCGCCCGCTCCTGCCACCGTCCTGTCAGCTGTCGCGGACGCCGCTCTGGACCCCGGACCATCGCCGTCCTATCTGAACGGGATCGCGTCGTGCGCTGGACAGGCGACATGATGTTCCCCTAACGTTCCGATCCGGTTGCGATTCCCAACCGACAGGTGCGACCGAACGGAGACTGGCTAAGGCATGGCGCTCGACAAAATCCGCGTGCAGGGCGCACGCGAGCACAATCTCAAGGATGTTTCCGTCGAGCTGCCGCGCGACAAGCTGATCGTGTTCACCGGCCTGTCCGGCTCGGGCAAGTCCTCCCTCGCCTTCGACACCATCTATGCCGAGGGCCAGCGGCGATATGTGGAGAGCTTGTCGGCCTATGCCCGGCAATTCCTCGAGCTGATGTCCAAGCCCGACATGGACAGTATCGAAGGCCTGTCGCCGGCCATCTCCATCGAGCAGAAGACGACCTCGAAGAACCCGCGCTCGACCGTCGGCACGGTGACCGAAATCTATGACTATATGCGCCTGCTATGGGCCCGGGTCGGCGTGCCCTATTCGCCCGCCACCGGCCTGCCGATCGAAAGCCAGACCGTCAGCCAGATGGTCGACCGCCTCACCGCGCTCGAGGACGGCTCGCGCCTCTACCTGCTGGCCCCCGTCGTGCGCGGCCGCAAGGGTGAGTACCGCAAGGAATTCGCCGAATGGCTGAAGGCCGGCTTCCAGCGGGTCAAGGTCGATGGCGAGTTCTACACGCTGGAAGACGCCCCCACGCTCGACAAGAAATTCAAGCACGATATCGACGTGGTGGTGGACAGGATCGTCATCAAGCCGGACATGGAAAGCCGCCTCGCTGACAGTCTGGAAACCGCCCTGCGCCTGGCCGAGGGCCTCGCCGTCGCCGAGTTTGCCGACCGCCAGGACGAGAAGGGCAAGCCGGAACGGATGATCTTCTCGGAGAAGTTCGCTTGTCCCGTCTCCGGCTTCACCATCTCGGAGATCGAGCCGCGCCTGTTCTCGTTCAACAATCCATTCGGAGCCTGCCCCAAGTGCGACGGCCTCGGCCAGTCGCTGAAGTTCGACGAGGACCTCGTCGTACCCGACCGCGACAAGCCCCTGTCCGATGGCGCCATTGCGCCGTGGAGCCGGGCGACGTCGAAACTCTACCAGCAGACGCTGCAGGCGCTGGCCGGACATTTCGGCGGTGACATGTTCCAGTCCTGGCGCGACTTGCCGGAACCTTTCCGCAAGATCGTGCTGTTCGGCACCAAGGAAAAGGTCACCTTCGTCTATGAGGACGGGCTGCGGAAATTCGAGACCCAAAAGCCGTTCGAGGGCGTCATCCCCAATCTGGAGCGGCGCTGGCGCGAGACCGACAGCAGCTGGGTCCGCGAGGACCTCGCCCGCTTCCAGTCGGCCCAGCCTTGCGAGACCTGTGGCGGCCGGCGCCTGAAGCCGGAGGCCCTTTGCGTCAAGATTGATGGCCAGGACATCACCGACGCCTCGAAACTCTCGATCCGTCTTGCCCGCGACTGGTTCGGCGCGGTCGAGGCCACACTGACGCCGAAACAACAGCAGATCGCCGAACGCATCCTCAAGGAAATCCGCGAGCGTCTGAAATTCCTCGTCGATGTCGGGCTGGACTATCTCACGCTTGACCGGGCATCGGGCACGCTGTCGGGCGGCGAGAGCCAGCGCATCCGCCTGGCCAGCCAGATCGGTTCCGGCCTGACCGGGGTGCTCTATGTCCTCGACGAACCCTCGATCGGCCTGCACCAGCGCGACAATACCCGCCTGCTGGAAAGCCTGCGCGGGCTGCGCGATCTGGGTAATACGGTGATCATTGTCGAGCATGACGAGGAAGCCATCCTGACGGCGGATTATGTCGTCGATCTGGGTCCTGCCGCCGGCGTCCATGGCGGCGAAGTCGTCGCAGCCGGCACGCCCGAAGAGGTGATCGCCAATCCGGCCAGCCTGACCGGCCAGTATCTGCGGGGCACACGCCGCATCGAAGTACCGACCAAGCGCCGCAAGATCGACAAGAAGCGAATGGTCAAAGTCGTCGGCGCGACCGGCAATAATCTCAAGACCGTCGACGCGGAATTCCCGCTTGGCGTCATGTCCTGCGTGACCGGCGTGTCCGGCGGCGGCAAGTCGACCCTGACCATCGAGACCTTCTACAAGGCAGCCGCTCGAAAGCTCTCCAAGGCCCAGCAAGTCCCTGCCCCGCATGACCGGATCGAGGGTCTGGACCGGCTCGACAAGGTCATCGATATCGACCAGTCACCGATCGGCCGCACGCCGCGTTCCAACCCGGCCACCTATACTGGCGCCTTCACCCCCATCCGCGAATGGTTCGCCCAGCTGCCCGAAGCCAAGACGCGCGGCTACAAGCCGGGCCGTTTCTCCTTCAATGTGAAGGGTGGACGCTGCGAGGCCTGCCAGGGCGATGGCGTGGTGAAGATCGAGATGCACTTCCTGCCGGATGTCTTCGTGCCCTGTGATGTCTGCCACGGAAAACGCTTCAACCGCGAGACGCTGGAGGTCCAGTTCAAGGGCAAGTCGATCGCCGACGTGCTCGACATGACGGTCGAGGAAGGCGCCGACTTCTTCAAGGCCGTGCCCGCCGTGCGCGACAAGATGGAAACGCTGAAACGCGTCGGCCTGGGCTATATCAAGATCGGCCAGCCGGCGACCCAGCTTTCCGGCGGTGAGGCCCAGCGCGTAAAACTTTCCAAGGAGCTCTCCAAACGCGCCACCGGCAAGACGCTCTACATTCTCGACGAGCCGACCACCGGCCTGCATTTCGAGGATGTCCGCAAACTGCTGGAAGTCCTGCACGAGCTGGTCGAGGCCGGCAATACGGTCGTGGTGATCGAGCACAATCTCGACGTCATCAAGACCGCCGACTGGCTGATCGATCTGGGTCCCGAGGGCGGTGATGGCGGCGGCGAAGTGGTCGCGGTCGGCACACCGGAAGACGTCGCCAAGGTTGAGCGCAGCTGGACCGGCCGCTACCTGGCGCCGATGCTGGAACGGGCGAAGGAGTTGCGGAAGAAGGCGGGTTAGTCGGCAGCCGCTGCCGGCGCCGCATCCACCTCAACCCCATAATCCGCCGCCTTGCCCTTGAACGCCCAATACAGCGTTCCGGCCAGCAGGACGACAGTCGTCACGGCGCTGGCTTCCGGGCCGAACACGCCGCCGGTCAGCCACCAGGCGGCGTCGGGGGCGTCGGCGAGATCGATCAGGATCGGGCTGACCGGGCTGTCATGGCCGCTGACCGGCAGGCCGAAGCCCGAGGCCAGGAGCCAGTTCCACGCTGCATGCCAGCCGCACACGCCCCAAAGCGAGCCTTCCTTGATCGCGTAGAGCGACAGCATCACGCCGACCAGGAGGATGTTGGCGAGACCGAAGGCCAGCTCAGCCGACATCTTTATATTGGCGCCGTGCAGAAGCGAGAAAATCGCCGAATTGACCACCACACCCCAGGCAATGCCATGGCGCGAGGTGATGACGCCCATCAACCAGCCGCGCATGAAAATCTCTTCCGTCGATCCCTGCACGATGAAGCCGAGCAGAACCCAGGCTGCGGGGATCAGGACCACCAGGGCGACCGATCCACCAGCCTCAACCTGATAGCCGCCCAGCAGCCAGATACCGCCGACGACAACCGCGAGAAAGCCCAGTCCGAGACCGTAGCCGCGCAGGAAACGTCCGAGGAAATTTGCGTTGAGGCCGATCGCAGCGAGCGAGCGACGCTCGAACAGGATGACCCAGAGAAAGACCAGGATGGCGCCCGGCGCAAATGTGCCGATCAGCGTGTAGGTGAGGCCCTGCCAAGTGTAATCCGAGGTTCCGTCCATCGAGACATAGCCGAGAAAAACCCCGGCAATCGCACCGATGATCGCCCCGACGAAAATCAGCGCAATTGCCATCGGTATGGCCGCTGCTGTCCAGGTCCGCCGGGCCCGCAACCCGCGTTTCGAATAGATTTCCCGTCCGGCCATGCCTGTCCCCCGATGCCCGAAGCTGCGATGCCCGCAAGCAACGTTATTCGACCGGAGGTTAGGCAGAAGGCGACCGGGCTTGCAAGTCAGCGGGGCCGCCGTCTACCGCCACGCCGGAACGGGTCACCCCTCGCTGGGAGAGGCACCCATCGGATGGTCGGCGGCCAGTTTCGGTGCATCACCCTGCTCACCCTCACCGCCACTGCGGGCGCGGACGGCGTTATAGGCGCCGATCGAGTGCCAGACGGCTTCCAGCATGACCTGGATGGCGTAGAGCAGGACGAAGCCAACGATCAGGCCGATCACCGTTCCGGGCTGGCTGAGACTGGCCTGAAGGCTGGCCAGGAAGGCGTCAGGATCGACATGACTGCCCTGGTCGGCAAGCTCGACCAGATCGATGATCGCCGGGAAGAAGGCCGCGAACAGGGCCAGCTGGACGACAAAGCCGATCGTGCCGCCAATCACCATCATGATGACATAGGCGACGATATAGCTGACCAGCATGTGCCAGAACACGCCCTTGCTGGCATCCCAGCTCTCGAAAAAGCGCAGGCGGCCATCGAGCACGGTCAGTGCCGGAGCCGAAGCCAGTCGGACGCCCAGGACCACCAGGCCGACGAGGACGGCCAGTATGGCCAGCCCGGCGAGCAATACGCCACCAAAACCGACGGCAGCCGAGTCGCCGCCGCTATGGGCGATCATCATCGCGCCGAAGCCGAAGAAACCAATCACGGTGGCCACGCCGAAATAGGCGACGGCAGCGACAACCAGATACATCAGATTGACGCCGATCAGCCGCATCTCGTCGCCACCCAGGCGGATGGGGACAACCGGCTTGACCTCACCCTTGGTGAGAAACCGCAACCACGCCGCCTGAAACATGACCGCGAACAGGATGGACGCCGGAATGATCAGGAAACCATAGGTGAGAAAGGGCATGAGGATGTCGAAGACCAATCGCATGGCTTCAGCGTCACTCAGCCGCCCGCCGGCATCGGCGTCGATGAGCTCGAACAGGTTCATGTAGGCCGGGCCCATCATCATCACGCCCAGTGCCAGCAAGGCGGTTGCGCAGATTGCCTGGAAGGCGAACAACCACAGGGCTCCGCCCGGTTTTTCGCCAAAGCGGATGAAGAACCAGAAGATTCCCTTGCCGATATCGAATTCCTGCCTGGCCATGATTTGCCCCTCCACTGCACCACGAGGATATTATCATGACGCAAGCGGGAGAAATCGCCAGCGGGAACGGGTCGCCCTTCGTCCCGCTACTCGGAAGCCGGCGCCCGCAGCGTGTGGAAATGCGCGTAGAGCCCGGCCACGACCGGCAGGTTGAAGATGGCAAACAGGCCCGTCAGACGCAGATATTCCGGAATGCGGACAAAGCCGCCTTCGGTCAGCAAGTCCTCGCCCAGCACCACCGGCACCATCAGGGGCCGCTCGCCGAGGATGGCGCAGACCGCCTCATAAAGACCGATCTCGACGATCACCAGCGGCGCCAGGGCCGCCACGATCGACGCCAGGATCCGCCAGGCCTGCCCTTCGCTCAAAGACCAGACCGAGAGGACGCGCACCGAGCGCTGGGCGAAGCTCGCTGGAAATGACAGGCAAAGCCGCGCCACCAGCCAACCGACCAGGAGCAGGGCCAGCACATTGACCGCGCCAACGGCAACCCAGTCGGCCGTGGTGAGATATTGCATCGCCATCGGCAGATCGATGCCGGCCTCGCGGGCGTCGATACCGGCCCGTTCGACCGCGCCGGCCGCGACTGTGCCAAACACCACGATCGCGAACATGGCCGCCAGCAGCGCCACGATCAGCACCAGCGCCGCATTCAGCATGGCGACCACGAATAACCGCCATTCATCGGCCGACAGCCGCAGGCCGAAACGCCCGTCATATTCACCGCGCACGGCGAGTCTGAAAGCCATCGCCGAAAAGGCCAGGCTGCCCACCGTCAGCGCGATCAGCGCGACGGCATCCAGGGTCAGCCAGAAGCCGGTCAATTCGGCCGACTGGGCCATCTGGCCCAGCCACAGCTTGATGGCATAGGCGAGCGTGAAGGGCAGACCGGCGAGCACGAAGCGCTGCCAGTTGGCCAACAACAGGCGATAGGCCGCAGACAGGCTGGGCAGGATGGCAATGGGCTGGCTCGACATGACGGCTCCGATCGGTTCGCGATCAGAGATACCGCCCTGCCCGACAGGATCAAGCGCGACGCGCGGTCGCAAAGGGAACGCCCCCTATCCACGCAGCCGGAAATGGAAAAAAGTCACAAGACCGTCGCGTGTCTCTGCCGGCATCAGCGGATCGACCGGCGCGTATGTCCAACTGTCGACCGCCTCCAGCGTCACCTCGCCAAACACACCCGCGGGCACTTCATAGATCAGCTCGGGCGCATTGACCCGCCCCATCTCGTCGACGGAGAAACGGACGACGGTAATACCTTCCTCCCCACTCCGTGCAGCAGGGTACGGATACGCCGGCTCCCGCCGCACAAGCGGGACCGGCCGAAACCCGGTCTCGTCCGGATCAACATAGCGACCACGATCGAACTCGAAACGAACCGCCCCTCTCTGCAGGCCTTCACGATCCGGCTCGAACCAGAAGCCCTCCAGCGCTTCCGTGACGACCGGTATGATGGCCTCATCAAGCGTGTTTTCCACGACCACAATATCCGTCGCAGCACCGGTCCGGTCGACCGAATACTCCAGCGTGATCGCGCCGCTCAGGTATTGCTGCGACCATTCCGAATCAGGGATTGGCACGTGGCGACGGAGCCACCGGACCTCCCCGGTCAGCGCGTCTACCTGGTCATAGTCCGGGTCCGGATGGTCGGAGGTCTGGATGCGGGAAATCATCTCCCAGCGTTCATCCTCATCAACATAAGCGATGCACATGCCCTGCAGAGCTTCGGCGACAAGGTGATTGGTCTCCAGATCCAGCGCCGAATAGGCCGCCGAGGCCTGCCGCATCTGCACGCTACACCCGACCCAGTCACGCCGGAAAGTCTCTCCGACCCCGCTCATGAACGCCAGGTTGGCATAGTTGAGGCTCCCGGCTCCATCACGCTCGCGAACCAGAGGCAATCCCGCAACCGCCATGCTGGCCGCGTCGCGCGTCCGCCGCGCCAGAATGCCGGTCTGCGCGGCCAGCAGGTAATGATCCGCCCGCATTGAATCGGAAACGCTAGCGGCGTCACTATCCGCCAGGTGACGGTCGGCACGCTCGGCACACCGGTATGCGTCCGAGTAATCGCCTGCCAGATAGGCAGAGCTGGCGGCATTGTACCAGAGCCGGAAACGGTCGCGTGCCGGGTCACCGAGCCGCTCGGCGATTTCGGCGGCTTCGCGCCGTGCTTCATATGCCGCCGCATGATCCCCCTGCGCCTCGGCCATATCCCCGTAATTCGCCGCCAGGACGCCAATGAGCGCTCGATCAATTCGCGCATCCTGCGCCGCCCGCCAAGCGAGTTCAGCCGCCTCAGACGCGGCCTCATGGTCATTCGACGCCAAGGCCGATTCATAGGCCAGATAGGCGTCACCGACCGCTTGCGGCAATGCCTCATCCTGAGCCAACGCCGTGGTCGCCGAGGCCACGAAGGTCAGCGACGCAATCCAAACCTGTTTCATCGCTTCCTCCACTTACGGCCCCAATGGCAAACCACACACAATCAGAGCGGTCGCGTCAGCGCTGCATGCGAAAGTCGAATCGGGTTTCCACACCCTCCCTGAGGACCGGCTCGCCATCGCGCGTGGCCGGCTCATAGCGCCAGTCCTCAACCGCACTGACCGAAGTCGCATCAAAAATGGCCGGCGGGAAGGATCCGATAATGCGGATATTCCGGGTCCGGCCGGTCGCGGTCACGTCGAAGCTGACATAGACCACACCATCGAGATTCGAGTAGGCGGCATCGCGCGGATAGTTGGGCATGCGTCGGCTGATCGGTTCGGCGTCGCAGCAGGCCTCCGGCTCGGATTCATCGTTCGGATCGGACCCGATATCCGGCTCGTCAGTCGCTGGCAGGGCGGGGTGGAAGGGATTAGCCGCCAATCGGGCCTCAAGCCGGTCGAGGGCTTCACGGGTCCCGACTTCATCATGCTCGAACAGGTTCAGGCGGGCCGATGTATACGCCGCTCGCAGGGTCGCCGTGTCGACATGGTCGGGCGCGACCTCAGCCAGCACATCCCTGGCCACATGCAGCGAATAGGTCGCGTCCTCAAATTCACGGTCCAGAGTCTGCGCGATTCCGGCATAGAACAGGGCCAGGGCATAGCTCTGACTGGGCGCATCCAGACTGGCCTCGAAGGCTGCGACAGATTGCACCGCGGCATCGCCGGCATCATCGAGCCGGCCCCGGCCAATAGCCAATGCGGCCCGGGTCAGGAAGGCATCGCCAGCGAATTCAGTCGCAGCACCAAGGTCATCGCCGAGCTCTTCCAACGCGTTGGCAGCATTGCGTGAACAGGAATAGGCGTCATTTCTATCCTGATTATGCAGGGCTACCAGTGCCGCATTGTGCCATCGCCAGGCACGCTCGACCGGATCGACATCGGCACGGTCGGACAAGCGCCCCGCTATCCGCCAGGCCTCTTGCGCCGACTCGTAATCAGCGTTCAAGGACGCGGCAAAACCGTAATTCTCGGCCAGCGTCGCCAAGGTGGCGCGATCAATATCGGCCTCATCACCGGCTTCGTACGCCCGACGCCCCGCGTCGAGCAGGGCCATGGCATCACCCACTTCCAGGGCGGCCTGATAGTCGAGATAGGCCGACGCAACGTCTTGCGGCAATGCCTCGTCCTGAGCCAACGCCGTGGTGGCCGAGGCCAGGAGCGTCAGGGACGCAATCAAAACCTGTTTCATCGCAAATGCCTCTTTATCAATCCTGGTTTTCAACGGGGGGGATCGGCACTGGCCTGATCGACTGCAGCAACCGAAAGGACAACTGCGTTGCCGCCCCGCGGCGACCATCGACCGCCCCTGTAAAGGCGACACGAAACAAGCCAGTCATCGTGACAGGCACGCCTTCGCAGTCCGTATGGAATTCTGTCCGGGAGAGGTTTCGGTCAATCGCCCGCACGAGCCGACTGTCACGCCGCGGCGATGTTTGCGGATCCGGGCCAAGCTCGACAAACTCGCCATCCTGAACACTGAATTCGACCCGGGCGACGCCGCCCAGCTGGCCGCGTTCAACCGAGCGCAAGGGGACCCGGACTTCCTCCCATGGTCCGACGGGCACAGGCCTGCTGGCGAGGTCAGCGCACAATACGGATTGCGTTTCCGGCGCCATCGATGACAGCGCATCGGGCAGGCCCTGCCCGTCCGTCACAAGTATATCGGCCAGCCCGGCGACCAGTGCCGCCAAAGCCCGCATTCCGTCCGCTGTGGATCGATCGATCGCCTGCACAGCCTGATCCGTGAGTTCCAGGGCCGTGCTGCGATTTTCGCGAAGCATCGCGTCTCGTCGCAGGATCAGCGTGAGGTTCGCCAGTCGCACCGGATCTGTAAGGTTGGAGAGCGCCGTCGAGCGTTCCATCTCCAACTCCATGCGCAGCCCGTCCGACAGCGGCTCGGAGAATATGTTCGGATATACACTGCTGAACAGGCGTTCGCGTTCCCGGTCACTCAGGATCGGGCCGGCGGCCAACACCTCGATCAACGGGTCTTGCAGAACCAGGAATGCGACAGTGTTTTCAGCCTGATGAGCTGCGGAAAGGCCCTGAAGATATACATCACGGGCCAATTCCGGCTCGCCCGCGAGCCTGGCCAGCTCGGCGGCGGACTCGACAATTTCCACCAGCCCGAGTCCACGTCCGCGTGCCGGTGCCATCGCCAAAGCGTTGAGGCCAAGCGTCAGCTGAATTTCGGGATCAATCGCGGCCGCCTGTGCTTCGGCATATGCCGCTTCTGCCGCCAAACTCGCCGCCGGGAAATCGGCCTGTTCAAGAGCCGCCTCATAGCGCAGATAGGCGTCCGAAACCGCAGCGGGCAATTCTTGCGCGTCGGCCAAGGCAGTCATCGACAACGCGACCAACAAACTGACCAAACGCTTCATAGCACAACTCCCCGTTGATCGGTTTTATCGTCCGCCAGCCACGACCGGTCAAGCTGAACAGCCCCATCCCTGCCCTACGCCGCTTGACTCCCCCGCCCCCCGGTTCGATATGCCGCGCATGACAGATCAAGCGATGAAACCCATTCACGTCATCGGCGGCGGCATGGCCGGCTCCGAAGCGACCTGGCAGCTCGTCTCCCAAGGCGTTCCCGTCATCCTGCACGAGATGCGCGGCGTGAAGGGTACCGATGCCCACCACACGGACGGGCTGGCCGAGCTGGTGTGCTCGAACTCCTTCCGTTCGGATGATCACCGCACCAATGCGGTCGGGCTGCTGCACGAGGAGATGCGCCGTCTCGACTCGATCATCCTGCGTCAGGGCGATGCGGCCCGCCTGCCCGCCGGCGGGGCGCTGGCGGTTGATCGCGATGTGTTTTCGCAGGCGGTCACCAAGGAGCTCTCCGAGCACCCGCTGGTCACCATCAGTCGCGAGGAAATCCCGGCCCTGCCGCCGGAAGACTGGGACAGCGTCATCATCGCCACCGGCCCGCTGACCTCGGAAAGCCTGTCCGAGGCCATCCTGAAAGAGACCGGTGAAGGCGAGCTGGCCTTCTTCGATGCCATCGCCCCGGTCGTCTATCGCGACAGCGTCAACACCGAAAAGGCCTGGTTCCAGTCGCGCTATGACAAGGGCGACACGGACGCCGAGCGCAAGGCCTATCTCAACTGCCCGATGGACCGGGACCAGTATGAGGCCTTCATCGATGCGCTGATCGCGGCTGAAAAGACCGAGTTCAAGGAATGGGAGGCCAACACCCCCTATTTCGATGGCTGCCTGCCCATTGAAGTGATGGCCGAGCGCGGCCGCGAGACCCTGCGTCACGGCCCGATGAAGCCGGTCGGCCTGACCAATCCGCACAATCCGACCGTGAAGCCCTGGGCCATCGTCCAGCTGCGCCAGGACAATGCGCTGGGCACGTTGTTCAATCTCGTCGGCTTCCAGACCAAGATGAAATACGGCGCCCAGGGCGAGGTGCTGCGCATGATCCCGGGCCTGGAGGAGGCGCGCTTTGCCCGTCTTGGCGGCATTCACCGCAACACCTTCCTCAACTCACCCAAACTCCTCGACGCGCAATTGCGCCTGAAGAGCCAGCCGCGCCTGCGTTTCGCCGGCCAGCTGATCGGTGTCGAAGGTTATGTCGAGAGCGCGGCGATGGGCCTTCTGGCCGGTCGCTACGCCGCTGCAGAGCGGTTGGGCGCCAGCCTGACCCCGCCACCGGCCACCACAGCGCTGGGCGCGCTGATCGGCCATGTCACCGGCGGACACCTGATCTCCGGCAAGGGGTCCTTCCAGCCGATGAATGTCAATTTCGGCCTGTTCCCGCCGATCGAGCAGCCCACCGTCGATGCCGACGGCAATCGCATCAAGGGCAAGGCCAAGACCCCGGCCCGCAAGGCTGCGATGTCAGCACGCGCGCTGAGCGATCTGGCGGACTGGCAGGCCGGCTGAGCCTGCCTACCAGGGCAGGTCCTGGCCGGACACGTGGTAGAAACGGCCGCTCATCACCGGATTGCCATAGGCACGGGCGATGAGGTCGAGCTGACCCGACACCGATTCCTGTACGGTGAGCTGGCCATTGGGGCCGCCCATGTCGGTTTTCACCCAGCCGGGGTGAAGCGTCAGCACGACAATGCCGCGATCCTTGAGATCAATGCTCAGCGATTTGCCGATGGCATTGAGGGCTGCCTTCGAAGCGCGATAGCCATAGCCACCGCCGCTGCCATTGTCGCGGATCGAGCCCATGCGGGATGATTGCAGGGCGATCACTTTCATTTCCGACGCGGCAACCTGATCAACAAAGGCCTCGACCAGCGCCAGCGGCGCGATGGAATTGACCTTGAACTCTTCCAGCATGGCGGCACCGGCGGCGCTGCCGAACTGGCGGGTCTCGGGTGCCATCTTGCCGGCATTGGCGAACAACAGGTCGACCGGACCGGTCACCGCTTTCGCGAGCGCCGCAGCGCTGTCCGGATCGGCCGCGTCATAGGCGTGCAGGTCCAGCTTGCCGTCACCGACGGGCAATGCGGCCAGCTCGGCAGCATCTCCGGGTGAGCGCACCGCAGCGCTGACATGCCAGCCACGCTCGAGCAATTGCCGGGCATGCTCCAGCCCCAGTCCGCGATTGGCTCCGGTGATCAGCGCGTGGTGCATGGGTCGTCTCCTTGGTTGCGCCCATGTTGAACGCGAGCGGGTGCGGGACGCAAGACCCTGCCGCTGTCTATCGACCGGTCAAAGCCAGCCAGGTCAGTCGCAGGCGGCGGCCGAGCGGGTTGAGGTCCGGTGCGATCTGGTACGGACCGGCCGGCAATCGGTCGAGATAGGTTGCAGCCAGACGGCAATAGCCAATCGCCGGCACAGCCTCGGCCGGCAAGGGCCCGGAGGACATAACGGTCTCGCAGGCAGCCCGGGCGGCCTCGATGACCGGTTGGCGTGCCGCTGCGATCTTCTCGCTTCCCAGACCCTGGGCCAGCATTGCGGGGGTGGCATCCTGGCGCGCCAACTCGTCGGCGCCCACCGGAGCCCGACCGATCCGGGCGCGCTGCGGGAAGGCCCGAAGCAGCCCGGTCAGCCCCCAGGCGCGCCCGGCCGCACGCATCAGCCCGGGCGAGACGCTGTCCGAGGCTCCCACCAGCCGCAAGGACAGGCGCACCAACACCCCCGCGGTGGCATCCACATGCGCCAGCACATCATCCAGGTCAGCAAAGGGGCGTGCCGAGATATCGTCAAAGCGGGCATCGATCAGCGGCATCAAATCAGACGGGCCGATCCGATCCCCCAGACGGGCCAGCCCTTCGGTCACCTCATGACGACGCACCTTGGGCGGGCTGGCGCCCAGATCGGTCACGGCATCACGCCACCAGATCAGCTTAATTTCACCGATCAGGCTTTCCGACGGCGAAAGGGCGACACGGGCCAGCTCGTGTTCAAGTCCGTAAAGTGCCAGCAACGCCGCTCGCTGGTCAGGTTGCGCAAACATGGCGCACAGATACCGATCCGGGTCCGCATTGCGCAGCAGGCTGTCGATTTCTGACCCCATCATGCGTCTCCCCGGTGGACATGGCCGCCAACCACACCATATGTGCGGGCATGAAAACGGCCCGCCGGGCCTTCATCCATCCCGACCACGTCACTGTAAGAGGTTTCCATGGCTTTCACCCTGCCCGATCTGCCCTACGCCAAGGATGCGCTGGCCCCCCATATCTCCTCCCAGACGCTCGATTTCCACCACGGGAAGCATCACAACGCCTATGTCGGCAAGCTGAACGGTCTGGTCGAGGGCACCGATCTGGCCGCCCTGTCCCTGGAAGACGTGATCAAGAAGACCGCCGGTAACAGCGCCAAGGCGGGTATTTTCAACAATGCCGCCCAGATCTGGAACCACACCTTCTACTGGCAGTCCATGCGCCCCAATGGTGGTGGAGCCCCGTCTGGCGACCTCGCCGCGATGATCGACCGTGACTTCGGATCGCTGGACGCCTTCAAGACAGCTTTTGCCGATGCCGGCGCAACGCAGTTCGGCTCCGGCTGGGCCTGGCTGGTTCTGGCCGGTGGCAAGCTGGAAGTCCGCAAGACGCTGAACGCCGAGACACCGCTCACCGAGGATGGCGTCACGCCGTTGCTGACCATGGATGTCTGGGAGCACGCCTACTATCTCGACTTCCAGAACCGTCGCCCGGACTACATCACGACCTTCCTCGACAAGCTCGTGAACTGGGAATTTGCGGCTGAAAACCTCGCCGCAGCCCAATAAGGCTCTCGTCAGAGCGCCGCTCGCGTCCTAACCTTCCCCTCGGTCGATAAACACATATCCCGAAGGGAAGGTTAGATGGCGTTCAAACAAGCCATGGCAGCGCTCGCGCTGGTCTCGACGGCCATGCTGGCCGTCACTGCGCCGCTCCAGGCGCAAGACATCCAGACTGTCGAAAACCCCGCGGCGCTGGGCTTTGATCCGGCTGCACTTTCTGCACTCGATGCTCGCCTGGACGCGTTGGCGACAGAAGGTGCGCGCCCCGGCTATGCGGCAATCATCGCCCGCGGTGACCGTATCGCCTACACATCCGAGGCTGGCGAAGCCGACCTTACCAATCACATACCTTTCACCGTCGACACCCCGGTCCGCATCGCCTCGATGACCAAGCCGGTCACGGCCATGGCCATCATGATGCTGGTCGAGCGCGGCGAGATATCCCTGGACGATCCGGTCAGCGACTACATTCCGGCCTTCGCCGATGTCCGTGTCGCCGTCTCGCCGATGGCCAATGAGGCCGGCGAAATCGAGACCCGCGCCCCCGATGCCGTGATGACCATCGAGCACCTGCTCACCCATACGGCAGGGCTTGGCTATATCTTCGAGGCCGAGAGCGATCTCGGTCAGCTCTATCTGGAGAATTCGCTCTATTCCGGCGAGGGTGACCTTGCCGCCCGCATCGACCGCCTTGCCGCCCTGCCGCTCTACAATGATCCCGGCGATGTCTGGCAGTATTCCTACGGGCTGGACGTGGCCGGACGGGTCATCGAGGTGGTCAGCGGCATGCCGCTCAACACCTTCCTGGAAAGCGAGATCTTCACGCCGCTGGGCATGAACTCGACCGGTTTCTTTTTCAGCGATGTCGATTTCGATGAAGCCGGGCTGGCGCCGCTCTATGTGCATGATGAGAACGGCAGCATGGTCTATTACGAGTTCGGCAGTCCGGACTGGCCGTCCGGCGGCGGCGGACTGGTCTCGACGGCGTCGGACTATATCCGCTTTGCGATGTTGCTCGCCAATGGCGGCGCGCTGGGCGATGTCCAGCTGATCACGCCGGAGACCTTTGCCATCCTCGCCAGGCCGCACGTCACGGCCGACCAGACCGGCGACTGGGGTGGTCGCAGCTTCGCACTGGGCATGGATGTCGTCCTGCCACCGGTTGAAGACCAGCAGCCGGCCGGTGTGCCGGGCGATCTCAGCTGGGGCGGATTTTTCGACACCGATTTCTTCGTCAGCCCGGCGACGGGTACGGCAGCGGTGATCATGACCCAGATCCAGCCGTCCCAATACCGGCCCGAGCCGCGCACGCTGCGGATTTTCCGGCCGATGGTGTATGCCAGTTTCGCCTTCGACTGACGCCTGAAAATATTTTTCAGGCACGGGCGACGGAAAGGCGCTGCCAGGTGCGTTACAGACAGGCAACGGGCCGCAACCCCTCCCTACCTCGCGGGCTCGGATGCTCACGTACCCCCCGAACGTGAACAGGGCCCGCCGGTTATCGGCGGGCCCTGAACGTTTCAGGTCAACATTGGCGGCCTTGTGCTAGCCAAAGACCGTCTGCGCCATGGCCATCGCGATCAGCATCGGGAAGGACAAGAGCGTGTTGGTGCGCGAGAACAGCATCGCCGTGCGGGCTGCTTTCGGCTTGGCGTCGGCCTCGGCCTCGACCATGCCCAGCGCGATTTTCTGGTTGGGCCAGATCACGAACCAGACATTGGCCGCCATGATGATCGCCAGCCACATGCCGATACCGATGAAGGAATACTGCGGCGAGTAAACATCAGCCGCCAAGCCAAGGCTCAGTACTTCCATCGAGTAACCCCGCAGCCCGGCAACCGTCAGGCCCGTCAGGACCGTGAAGGCCGCACCCCATCGGAACCAGAACAGGGCAGCCGGCGCGATTACCTTGCCGATGGCCGGTTTCTGGTCATCCGGAATATTGGGCATGTTCGGAATCTGCACGAAGTTGAAGTACCAGAGCAGTCCGATCCACATGATGCCGGAGACCACATGGGTCCAGCGGGCAAATGCCTGCCAGAAAGCACCGTCAAGCGCGATTCCGCCGGTTGCCACATAGGCGCACAGATAAATCGCGCTGAGTACGAAAGACACGATCACAGTCGTGCGTAGATTGCTGAGAATTGCAGCCATTATAATCCCTCCCCAATGTCAGAATCAGTCTGTCATCGGGGAGAAATTACGGCTTATTCGCGTCTCAGGATAGTCCGGCCGGGTTTGCACCCGGCCGGACCTGATCAGCTGTCATTGCTTTCGCGCTGGACATTGGTGAACAAGAGGATCGGCGCGGCGACGAAGATCGACGAGAAGGTACCGATCATCACGCCCCAGATCATCGCGAAGGCGAAGCCCTTCAGGGCCGTGCCACCGATCAGGTAGAGCGAGATCAGCGCCACCAGCGTCGTCACGGAGGTCAGGATGGTCCGTGACAGCGTGTCATTGATCGACAGGTCGAGGACTTCCTGAAGCGGCTTGCGCTTGTACTTGCGCAGGTTTTCGCGGATCCGGTCATAGACCACCACGGTGTCGTTCATCGAGTAGCCGACAATGGTCAGGATGGCCGCGACCGTGGCCAGGTCAAACGTCATCTGGGTCAGCGAGAACATGCCGATCGTGGCGATGACGTCATGGGTCAGGGCGACAATGGCGCCAACCGAATACTGCCACTCGAAGCGGAACCAGATGTAGACCAGCATCAGGAAGAGCGCGATACCAATGGCAGTAAATCCGGTCACGATCAGCTCGCCCGAGACGGCGCCGCCGATCACTGTCGTGCCGCGCATCTGGATATCCGGGAAGGTCGTCGTCAGTGCCGCTTCCAGCGCCTGTCGAGCCGTGTTCTGCGCCGCTTCACCTTCCAGCCCCTCGCCCGCCTGCAGCGGCAGGGAGATGAGATAGGTGGTGCGGTCATCGCCGACCGAGCCGGCGCCCTGGACGCGCGCCTCCCCGAGATCGAGGCCGTTCGCGGTTGACCGCAGATCCTCGATCGAGGTGGTGTTCAGCGCCGTGACTTCGGTCTGGATACCACCGCGAAAATCAATGCCGAAATTGATGCCGACGGTGGCGAACTCGAACATCGAGAACAGGATGAACAGGCCGGATACCGCGAGGGCGATCCAGCGAGCGCGGATGAAGGGGATCTTGCCGGAGGTCGGCAGGTATTTGACGAGTGCGAGGGTCATGTTCGTTTCCTCCCCTTAAAGCGGCAGCTTTTTGGGCTTGAACGCCCGCAACCAGAGAACCGCCAGGAGGCGGGAGACGACGAAGGCCGTAAAGACCGAGGTGATGATGCCGATACCCAGCGTCACCGCGAAACCCCGCACCGGACCGGCACCGAGCATGTAGAGCACGGCAGCAGCGATGAAGGTGGTGATATTGGCGTCGAGAATGGCCGCCAAGGCTCGCTCGTAGCCAGCCTGTAGAGCCTGCACCGGGGTGCGATTGTTCAACACCTCCTCGCGGATCCGCTCATAGATCAGCACATTGGCGTCCACCGCCATGCCGATCGTCAGGATGATACCGGCAATACCCGGCAGGGTCAGCGTCATGCCAAGCCCCGACAGGCCGCCCAGGATGAGGACGACATTGACCAGAAGCGCCATGGTCGAGAACAGGCCGAACACGCCATACATGGCAACCATGAAGACGATGACCAGGGCGAAACCGATCATGATGGCCAGCTTGCCGCTTTCCACCTGGTCCTGACCCAGCGTACCGGTAACGACCCGTTGCTCGACCGGCGTCAGCGAGGCCGGCAGGGCACCGGCATTGAGCAGGATCACGAGCTGGTTGGCCGTCTCATAGGTGTAGCTGCCGCCGATCACCCCGGACCCTGACAGGATCGGTTCGTTGATCGTCGGTGCGGTGATGATTTCATTGTCGAGCACAATGGCAAAACGACGGCCACGATTGGCCCGGGTCAGCTCGCCGAAAATCAGGGCGCCCTGCGTGTCGAGCCGGAAGCCGACCACGGGTCCCACATAGCTCGGATGGGTTGTGACATTGGAACTGTTGAGGTTCTCACCGGTCAGGCGCTGGCGTGTCTCGACGGCCAGCCATTGGGTGCCGCCGGTATCGGCCATCGGATAGACCGTCACGCCCGGCGGTGTACGTGCCTGGCCATTGGGGCCCGGATCGACATTCTCGTCGACCATGTGGAAGCTCATCGCCGCCTGTGTTCCGACCAGGTCGATGATCTCCTGCGGATCATCGGCACCCGGCACCTGCACCAGGACCCGGCGGTCGCCGGAGCGGGCGATGGTCGGGTCGGTGGTGCCCAGCCCGTCGAGACGGCGACGGATCACCGTGATCGACTGTTCCAGTGTGCGGTTGCGGATGGATTCATACTGCTGCGAGGTCACCGAGATCCGGATCGCCGACGGGTCAGACGGGTCCGCACCGATATCATACATGTTGGACAGACCGACCTGACCGATCCCGGTGGTGACCGGCGCATTGAGCTCACGGATCCGCTCCAGCGCAGTATCGCGCTCTTCCGGGCGGACCAGCAGAACGACGACTTCATCCCCGATTACAGCGACCGAGCGGGCCAGAACCGGCGGCGCATCGCGCAGCGTGGTGCGGATGTCGGAGGCCAGCGTTTCCAGCTGGGCGTCGCGCACCTCGTCCATGTCGACCTCAAAGACGATGTGCGAACCGCCCTGCAGGTCGAGGCCCAGATTGATCGTCCCGGCCGGGATGAAACGCCAGATGCCCTTGGGCGTCGCCGTACCATCCACCTCATTGATCGTGAACCGGTCTTCTTCCGGCACGAAATTGGGAATGGTGTACATCACGCCGAGCAGCGTGATGAGGAATATGGAAAGCAGTTTCCAACGCCCGAAATGCAGCATGTCAGCGCGGCCTCTTGGTCAGGGACGATCAGGGACGATCAGGGATGACGGGCAATCGGCTCAGCCGATTTCCTTGTCGTCCTTCTTGGCGTCTTTCTTGGTATCCGACTTGGCGTCATTGGCCGGCTTGGGCGCGGTGCGGCCCTTCACATCGGCAATGGTCGAGCGGACGATACGGACTTTCACGCCTTCACCGATGTCGAGGGTGACTTCCTCGTCGGAGACCTTGGCGATCTTGCCGATCATGCCGCCCTGGGTGATGACTTCGTCACCGCGCTTGAGGCCGCCAATCAGTTCCTTGTGCTCTTTCATCCGCTTTTGTTGCGGACGGATGAGCAGGAAATAGAAGACCAGGCCCATGAGGACGAGCATCGGGATCGGGGATTGAAGAAATTCTTGCATGAAGAAGCGCGCTCCGCGGCTGCTGGGTGCGTAACGCAACATGATTGCGTCGGCGCCCGGAAATTCGAATGCGCGGGACTATATCGGCACGGGCCTTGGTTGCAACAAGGGTCGGCTGTTGGATCAGGCTGCATCTGTGTGCGCAAAGGCACACCCGGCCCATCCGCGGTCAGCGCAGATAGGACATCGGGTCGACCGGGTTCACACCGGAGCGGATCTCGAAATGGACCTGCGGGCGGTCCACCGTACCGGTCGCACCGGCCTGGGCGATGACCTGGCCGCGGCTGACCTGGTCGCCTTCGCGCACCAGAAGCCGGGAATTATGGGCATAGGCCGTTACAAAGCCGCCGGAATGGCGGACCAGTACCAGCTGGCCATAGCCGGCCAGCTCGCTGCCGGCATAGACAACCTGGCCAGGCGCCGACGCGCGCACATCGGCACCGGCGGCCGCTTCGATATTGATACCGTCATTGCGCTCGCCATTGGGACGACGACCGAAACTGGCCAGGACCGAACCGCGAACCGGCCAGTCAAAGCTGGGCGCTCCGGCCTCGGCCGGCGGCGGCGTATAGCGGTCCCTGTTCGACGATGTCGTTGGTGCGCGCGAAGACCCACCCGACGATGTACTGGCGACCCGGGCGCCATTGGGCAGGCGAATTTGTTGCCCGACCTCGATCTCGAACGGTGCGCCGATGCCATTATGATTGGCAAGCTGCTGGAAAGGCACGCCATATCGCAGGCCTATCCGGTACAGATTCTCGCCACGCTGGACCACATGAACCGGCGGCCGCGGCATCGAAATGGTCTGCCCGACGCGCAGCGTATAGGGCGCATTGAGACCATTGGTGCTGGCCAGGTCCGACATGCCGACGCCGCAACGCTCGGCAATCTCGGACAGGGTGTCATTGGTCCGCACGGTATAGCCGGAGCCACAATTCATCGTGCCGCGTTGGGGTGAACGCGAGGACGACGAAGACGAAGATGTGTTGGATCCATTGCCGAAACTGCGATAGTCGACCCGGGCCGGCTCACGCGGATTGGTCGCACAGGCCGCAAGGCTCGCACTCACCACCGCAACGAGGCAGATCAGGGACGTGACACGCATTTCAGGCTCGACCTCCGACAGGATTTCCGCGGCCATCAAGCCAGAGAAGGCTTAACCGGCGGTTATCCACACGACGCCCTGCCCGTTCCTGATGCAGAATTAATGTGAACCTTGGCGATCCCGCCGGATCAGCGTGAGCTGTCCGCCAATTGCGCAAGGCACCAGGCGCGGGCATCGGCCGCGCTTTCGGATGTCGTGAAGCAGGCCCCCCATTCATCCAGAAGGCCCTGGATCATTGCCTGGCGCTCCGCATTGTCATGTCCGACCGGTGGCACATAGGCAAAGGGGCACTCCCCGATTTCGGCGAGGAAATCTTCCCAAATCTCGCGGGAAAAGCTTTGCCGGGTCGGCAATTCGGCGGCGGAGGCATCAATGACCACGCCACGCGCCTGCCCCGACCGGACCTGCGCCGCGACCCGTCTGGTAAATACGGCATGATCCGTTCGCGTCGGCAGACCGGTCAAAGTCAGAAAGACCAACCGGTCTGTCTCAAGGTGTTCGTACTTGACGCCCATCGCCGCACTCTAGCACATTTCGCCGAGATCACCGCTTACAATGCGCGTTACAAAGCGCGCGCCTCGCCCTTTACCAGCGGCACGAACCGCACATCCATCAGATCGGTTTCGGTGATGTCATCGCCATGCCGGGCATAACGCACGAGGACCTGTCGGTTTTCCCGGTCGACCGGGGCCACGGCAATGCCACCATCCTTGAGCTGTTCGAGAATGACGTCGGGACGTGTTGGCGCGGAGGCTGTCAGGATGATGCGGTCAAATGGTGCCTGTTCGGGCCAGCCCTGGGTGCCATCCCCGATCCGGGTGACGATATTGGTCAATCGCATCGCTTCGAAGCGAGCCTCGGCCTCACGTGACAGGGTGCGATACCGCTCGACCGAATAGACCCGCCGCGCCAGGCGCGCCAGGACGGCGGCCTGATAGCCCGAGCCGGTACCGATCTCGAGCACCTTGCAGCGATCATCCAGTTTCAGCGCCTGGGTCATCAGGGCCACGATCAGCGGCTGCGAGATGGTCTGGCCGCAATCGATCGGCAGGGCCCGGTCATCATAGGCCTGGTCGCCAAAACGCTGCGGCACGAACAGATGGCGTGGCGTGCGTTCCAGCGCGCCCATGACCTTGGCATCGGTCACACCACCGCCACGCAGGCTCATCACGAGCTGGATCATGCGGGGATCTGGCAATTGCATGCGCGGCAACCCTCCGGGCGTGGCCTTGAATCAGGACTTGGGCGGCACGCCGCCAAGCATGCGCTTCAGATTGCCCAGCGTCTCGCCATGGGTGAGGTCCATGTGCAGCGGCGTGACCGAAATCTTGCCGTCATAGATCGCGCGCAGATCGACCCCGTCCGGCGGATTGGACAACAGGCCCTTGAAGGCCAGCCAGTAATAATCCATCCCGCGCGGATCGACCCGGTGTTCAGCATGCAGGATATGCTGGTCACGGCGACCCTGGCGGGTGACCTCGACCTCTTCGACATCGCCTGGCTTGCGGTCCGGGAAGTTGATGTTGATGAGCACATCGTCCGGCCATTTCAGATCGAACAGGCGACGCAGGATCGGCGCGCCATACATCTCTGCCGTTTCCCACTGGATCGGGTCGTCCTTGCCAAAGCCATAGGCCTGCGACAGCGCCACCGACGGAATGCCCAGCTGCATGCCCTGCATGGCGCCGGCCACCGTGCCGGAAAAAGTCACATCCTCGGCAATGTTCTGGCCGCGATTGACGCCGGACAGGACGAGGTCGGGCTGCTTGCCCGGGATCAGGTCCTGGATGCCCATCAGCACACAATCGGTCGGCGTGCCCGACACCGACATGCGGCGCTCGTCAAAACGGCGCACCCGCAACGGATCATGCAGCGACAGCGACCGCCCGGCCCCGGACTGCTCCTCGGCCGGCGCCACGATCCAGACATCGTCGGACAACTGGCGCGCGATCTTCTCGAGCACTTTGAGCCCATGGGCTCGAATGCCGTCATCATTGGTCAGGAGGATGCGGGGGTTTTCAGGGATCATGATCAACCGGTCGATTGCTGGCTTTTGCTTCGGCCTGCTTTCTAAACCAATTCTGCCCGCCCGCCAGTCCCCGAACGCGGTCCGGTCCGGCCCGGGCATGCATCAGGCGGCCCTTGGGCAGGACCGCCTGAGCATTCGACAGACATGTTGATACAACGGCGCCTACCAGCCTTCGGGCACTTCTGGCAGGGGCATGGTCAAAGCCGCATCATCTTGAGGCAGGCCGAACGCATCCAGACCGGGCAAGTCGAATGCATCTGCCTGACCAAGCGCGGGCTGCACGCTGTCGACTTCCATTGCAGTGTCATCGGCTTCCGTGAGGCTGGCGAACTGCACCGCCCCCCGGAAATTGGTGACGTCGAACACCCGTTCAAAGGCGAAATCCGCCACATCTGCCGCTGTGATGACGGTCAGCGCGTCTTCGTGTGACAGGGTGACCAGTCCGTCGGTCGACCCGGCGTCCCCATCCGTCAGCGTGTCGGCGACCGGGACCTTGGCGACATCGATCACCTCGCCCTTCGAGAAGACCCGAGCCTCCATGGCCGCGCCCTCGTCGCGGCCTTCGACCTCAATTACGGCAATTGCCGCCGTACGCGGGCCGCTGACCTCGACAGAGAAGCTATCGAGCGTCGACGTGCCGGTCTGGTTGTCGGTGAAATTGAGGCCGTCAAAGGTGAAGCTGACCTGGCGCGGACCGTCGACGGTTTCGATCGTGCCTGTCCAGCTGATCATGGCGTCGCTGATTGTGTCGGCAAAGTTCAGCCACACCCCGTCTTCATACAATGTGCCCGAATAGCCGGAAATCTCGAATCCGGCCGGATCAATCACGCTGGCCACGCCATCGACATAAGCGGTGGCAGCAATGACATAATCGGCATTGTTGCCATTGAAATGGAAAACGACGCCATTGGCCGGAACGGCGAAGGGCTCGGCCGAATTGCCGCTGCCGCGAGCCTCCTGGACGGTCTGGCCACTGTCCAGATCAACCACGAACCAACGCCCGGCATTGCCGATCGTCGGAATACTGTCCGCCCCGCCCGTGATGACCGTGTCGGCATGGCCAATACCATAACTCACCGTCAGTGTTTCCAACTCACCGGCATCAAGATCACCGAACTGGGCGGGATCGATAACCATCTCACCGGTCAGCGCATCAACGGAAAAATCGACCGTGCGACCGGACGCCGTCGTGACGACGACACCGGTAACCGCCATGTCATCACCTTCCGGATCGCTGGCATTGGCGAACAGATCGACCAGCAATGGCGCTGCGTCTTCGTGCGTCGCCACAGCAATGTCCGCGCTCACCATCGGCAGATCATTCTGCCCCGTGATGGTGATGGTGACCGGGGCAGTCACGCTGTCATGCCCGTCGGAGATTTCGACCTCATAGGTCAGCGTGACGTTCTCACCCGTCGACAGGTAGGCGAAGAGTGTGGAGTCCGACGCGAAAGACCAGTCGACCGACGCGTCCGGGCGGGAGCCGTCAAAACTCAGCAGGCCCAGGACATCGGCTTCAGTCAGCCCACCGACATCGCCGGCAAGGCTGACGCTGAGCGTGGCCCCCGTGTGCTCGTCGCTGGCATCCGGATCCCAGATCCCGATCACGCCACTCGCTTCAAGCTGCCCAGCGTTGCCAGTGTCGGCAGTCGCGTCCAGCGAGGAGTTCCACGGCTCGAAATAGGGCGCATCATTCTGCCCGATGATCGTGAAATTGAATTCGCGCGGCAGCACCCCGCCATCACTGTCTTCGAGGTTGAAGCTGATGGTCAGCGTTTCGGTTTCGCCCTCGGCCAGGTCTTCATACTGGCCATAGGGGAAGGAGACCGTACCGGCCTCATAGTCCACATTGGCCACGACAACGCGGTCGGGATTGTCGGTATGGGCCGTGACATCGGTGACGACCACCGTGTCGCTGTCGACGTCCTGGACGCTGGCGAGAAGATTGACCCACAGCGGTTCGCTTTCACCGAACGAGATCGTGAAGTCGACAAAGCTGGGCAGGTCATTCGACCCTTCAATCGTGATCGAGACCGTCGTCTGGCCACCCTCACGGCCATCGGTCACCTCGACATCATAGGTCAGGGTGACGCTCTCGCCTTCCTGCAGGTAGTCGAACAGGCTGCTGTCGGCATTGAAGGTCCAGCCCAGCGCGCCGCCAGAGGCATAGTCGTCCAGGCGCAGCAGGCCATAAAGGTCATAGATGTTGAAGTCGCCGACCGTGCCCGTCTGGGTGACATTGTTGATAGAGCCGTAGTGCTGATCGCTGGCATCAACATCGTCGAATACGATCGAGCCACCGGTCGTCAGGACCGGCGCGTCATTCTCGTCGACCGTGCCTTCGAGTGTGGAGTTCCACGGCTCGATATAAGGAGCGTCGTTCGACCCGATCACCGTGAAGTGCATTTCAGCCGGCACGACTCCGCCATCGCCGTCATCAATCGTGTAGCTGATGGTCAGGATCTCGCTCTCGCCCTCGGCGAGGTCCTCATACTGGCCATAAGGGAAACGCACCGTCCCTTCTGCCAGATTGACATCAAGTGCGACGACCCGGTCCGGATTGTCGGTATAGGCAACCACATCCGAAATTGTCACCGCATCGCTGTCGACGTCCTGGACGCCAGACAGAAGGTTGACCCACAGCGACGTGCTTTCATCGATCTGATGGCCGAAGTCGATGAAGGTCGGCAGATCATTCGTACCTTCGATGGTGATCGACACGGTTGTCTGGCCATCTTCGCGGCCATCGCTGACTGCGACGTCATAGGTCAGGGTGATGCTCTCACCCTCCTGCAGATAGTCGAACAGGCCGCTATCGGCATTGAAGGTCCAGCCCAGCGCGCCGCCCGAGGCATAGTCGTCCAGGCGCAGCAGGCCAAAAAGGTCGTATATGTTGAAGTCACCGACCGTGCCCGTCTGGGTGACATTGTTGATGTAGCCGTAGTGCTGATCGCTGGCATCAACATCATCGAACACAATAGTGCCTCCGGTCGTCAGGACCGGCGCGTCATTCTCGTCGACCGTGCCTTCGAGTGTGGAGTTCCACGGCTCGATATAGGGCGCATCATTCTGCCCGATCACGGTGAAGTTAAGCTCACACGGGACGACGCCGCCATCACCATCATCAACGTTAAAGCGGATGGTCAGGGTCTCTGTCTCGCCCGCGGCCAGGTCTTCATACTGGCCATAGGGGAAGGTCACCGTGCCATCGGCATAATTGACGTTCGCCACGACCACCCGGTCGGGATTATTCGTCATGGCGACAACATCAGTGACTGTCAGCGTGTCACTGTCGACATCCTGGACACTGGCCAGAAGATTGACCCACAGCGGCTCGCTCTCGCCCAGGGAGAATGAGTAGCCGTTGAAGACCGGAAGATCATTCGTACCTTCGATGGTGATCGACACGGTTGTCTGGCCACCCTCGCGGCCGTCGCTGACCTCGACATCATAGGTCAGGGTGACGCTCTCACCCTCTTGCAGATAATCGAACAATCCGCTGTCGGCGTTGAAGGTCCAGCCCAGCGCGCCGCCAGAGGCATAGTCGTCCAGACGCAGGAGGCCGTACAGACTACCCGGATTGAGATTTCCTGCCTCACCCGACAGAGACACATTGTTGATATAGCCATAGTGCTGGTCACTGGCGTCAACATCGTCGTACACGATCGAACCGGCCGAGAACAGGCTTACTGCATCATTCTCATCGACCGTTCCCTCAAGCGAGGAGTTCCATGGTTCGATGTAAGGCGCATCATTCTGCCCGATCACCGTAAAGCTCAGCTCGCGAGCCACCACACCGCCATCGCCGTCATCCAGGTTGAAGCTGATGGTCAGGATTTCGGTTTCGCCTTCGGCCAGATCTTCATACTGGCCATAGGGGAAGGTCACCGTACCGTCGACATAGTTGACGTTGGCTGTGACCACTCGGTCCGGATTGTTGGTCGAGGCGACCACATCGGTGACGATCACCGTGTCACTGTCGACGTCCTGGACGCCGGACAGAAGATTGACCCACAGCGGCTCGCTCTCGCCCAGTGACAGGGTGAAGTCGACGAAGGTCGGCAGGTCGTTCGTGCCTTCAACCACGAAGGTCGCGGTATTGGTGGTCAGGCCACCATTATTGTCGCCGACCACATAGGTGATGGTCACCGTCTCGGTCTCACCGGCCTGAAGATCGGTGAACTGGTTAAGGTCGAGCCGCACCGCGTCGTAATTGTTCGGGTCGAGGCCCCAGCTGATCGTCCGGTCCGGATTGGACGAGGCGACTGATTGGATCTCCTCGATGCCGATCACGTCATTGGTATCGATATCGCTCGCCGTCGACATCAGATCGACCGAGATAAAGCCGCCATCTTCACTCTGGGTGCCCATGTCGATCGGCACCACGTTCGGGGCGTCATTCTCGCCAACGATGGTAAAGCTCAGCTCGCGAGCCACCACGCCGCCATCGCCGTCATCCAGGTTGAAGCTGATGGTCAGGATTTCGGTTTCGCCTTCGGCCAGATCTTCGTACTGGCCATAGGGGAAGGTCACCGTACCGTCGACATAGTTGACGTTGGCTGTGACCACTCGGTCCGGATTGTTGGTCGAGGCGACCACATCGGTGACGATCACCGTGTCACTGTCGACGTCCTGGACGCCGGACAGAAGATTGACCCACAGCGGCTCGCTCTCGCCCAGTGACAGGGTGAAGTCGACGAAGGTCGGCAGGTCGTTCGTGCCTTCAACCACGAAGGTCGCGGTATTGGTGGTCAGGCCACCATTATTGTCGCCGACCACATAGGTGATGGTCACCGTCTCGGTCTCACCGGCCTGAAGATCGGTGAACTGGTTAAGGTCGAGCCGCACCGCGTCGTAATTGTTCGGGTCGAGGCCCCAGCTGATCGTCCGGTCCGGATTGGACGAGGCGACCGACTGGATCTCCTCGATGCCGATCACGTCGCCATTGGCTGTGGCCAACAGATCGACGGAGATGAAGCCGTCATCCTCATTCTGCGCGCCCAGATCGATCGCCGTGATCAGGGGCTCGTCATCGATACCGGTGATCGTGACCGCTATTATTCCGGTCGTCGTGTCCGTGCCGTCCGTGGCGGTGTAGGTCAGCGTGACCTCGACGCTCTCGCCTTCGGTCAGATGGTCATAGGTAGCGCCCGGCATGAGCGAAACCTCGCCGCTGGCGGCATCAAAGCTGACCGTCCCGGCGAAATCCCCGGCATCGACCGACAGGAGCGAAATCGCGTCGCCATCAAAGTCAAACGCGCCGTCGAGAACATTGACGATGACCGCAATGTCGTTCTCGCTGATCGTGGCCGCCTGGTCTTCGACCATCGGGCCGTTATTGCGCCCGTCCAGATAGACCGTCCCATCGTCGAACTGGATGGCCTCGACACCCTCCAGCGTGTCGCGGCCGTCCGCGCCCCGGACTTCCGCCTGATTGCTGTCACCCGTGACCTGTGCATCGCGAACGCTGCCACCATAGACGAGCGTGTCATGCCCCTGACCACCAATAATGGTGTCCCGACCCGCACCGCCGGACAGGATGTCGTCACCATCGCCGCCGAGCAGTGTGTCTCTGCCGGCACCGCCGGACAGGAAGTCGTCACCCGCATCACCGGAGACGCGGTCATTGCCGGCACCACCATCAATGACATCATTGCCGTCGCCGCCGTTCAAGGTGTCCCCGCCGCGGCCACCGCTGATCTGGTCGTCACCGCTGCCACCGAGGACAAAATCTCTGCCGCGCCCGCCGGAAATCACATCATTTCCGCTGCCGCCGGACAGGAAGTCATTGCCCGCATCGCCGCTGATATCGTCATCGCCGGCCCCGCCAAGGACGAAATCATGGCCGCCACCGCCCGAGATGACATCATCGCCGCCCAGTCCGAGGATCAGATCATTGCCGCCGCGCCCGTCAATGATGTCGTCGCGACCGGTACCGAACAGGAGGTCACCGCGCCCGGAGCCATCAATGTCGATGCCCGGATTGGCCGGCGCCGCGGCGTTGGCTGCCGACTGTCGTGCCTGGTTGTTTGATTTTTTCGTCGCCATGATCATCCGTCGCCTGGGCGACGCCCCCGATTGTTAACGATGCGCTAACGCAAAATTATCGGCGAACGGTCGGGGAAAGGGGCAGCGACAACAATCGCCCATATGGGTGGTTCGGGGTCCAAAGCTCGGCCGAAGGGCTGCGAGAGATTGAGATACCTGATTATAATCAATTTATTACGAGAATGTCCGAAATAAAATTCGGACAAAGTCCGTCGAAGCGACGCCGACGACCCTCCTGTCGGGAGAGCTGCGCGAACCACCAGATTGCAAGGCGGGAAATTGGAGTGGCGCATCGCCACTCCAAGGTCAGGCTCAGCCTTCGATACGCTCAACACCGCCCATATAGGGACGCAGCGCGGCGGGGATGGTGATCGACCCGTCCTCATTCTGGTGGTTTTCCAGCACGGCAACGAGGGCGCGGCCGACGGCGACGCCTGAACCGTTGAGCGTGTGCAGGAAGGCGGGACGTTTTTCGCCCTCCTTGCGGAAACGGGCATCCATCCGGCGGGCCTGGAAATCGCCGCAGGTCGAGCAGGACGAGATCTCGCGATAGCAATCCTGGCTGGGCATCCAGACTTCCAGGTCATAGGTGCGGCGGGCGGCAAAACCCATATCACCGGTGCACAGCTTCATGACGCGGTAGGGCAATTCCAGCAACTGCAGCACCTTTT
Source organism: Maricaulis maris MCS10 (assembly GCF_000014745.1). Classification (NCBI taxonomy): domain Bacteria; kingdom Pseudomonadati; phylum Pseudomonadota; class Alphaproteobacteria; order Maricaulales; family Maricaulaceae; genus Maricaulis; species Maricaulis maris. The sequence goes on from NC_008347.1 coordinate 2,088,131, forward strand.
CGGCGCAACCGGTCATGCGCTCCAGCTCGGCATCGCTCTCGTCCGGCGTGACGATGGAGACCATTTCCACCTTCTGGAACTGGTGCAGGCGGATCATGCCGCGCGTGTCGCGACCGGCCGAGCCGGCTTCCGAACGGAAGCACGGTGTATAGGCCGTCATGCGCATCGGCAGGTCGGCCTCGGCGTGGATGGTCTCGCGGGCCAGATTGGTCAGCGGGACTTCAGCCGTGGGGATCAGCCAGTGATCATCCGTGGTGCGGAACAGGTCTTCGGCGAATTTCGGCAATTGGCCGGTTCCGAACACCGCCTCATCGCGCACCATGTAGGGCGGACTGACCTCTTCATAGCCGTGCTCGGTGGTGTGCAGATCCAGCATGAATTGCGCCAGCGCGCGCTCCAGACGAGCCAGCCCGCCACGCAGGGCGACAAAGCGCGAGCCCGAAATCTCGGCCGCTTTCTTGAAGTCCATCTGACCGAGGCTTTCACCCAGATCAACATGATCGCGCGGCGTGAACGCCATCGTCCGCGGCTCGCCCCAGCGGCGCTCTTCGACATTGTCGGCCTCGTCAGCCCCTTGCGGCACATCCGCATGCGGCAGGTTCGGCAGCGCTGCGAGGTGCTGGTTCAGAACCTCGTCGAAATGACGCGCCTGCTGACCGGACTCCTCGAGCACAGCCTTCAGGCGGTCGACTTCGCTGCGCAGGCGGTTGAACTCGGCCTCGTCGCCGCTGGCCTTGGCCTTGCCGATCTGTTTGGACAGCGCATTGCGCTCGGTCTCGGCATCCTGCTGCTTGCCCAGCGCTTCGCGGCGGGAGGCATCAAGCTCGATCAGGGTCGCGGATTGGGCCGGCAGTCCACGCATGGCGAGGCCAGCGTCGAATGCGTCGGGATTGTCGCGGATGAGCTTGATGTCATGCATGGGTCTGATCCGGTTGCAATGAAATAACGAGGCCGGGCTATAGCCCTGCCCGCGCGCGCCGTAAACCGGATCAGTCCTCTTGCGTGTCGTCCGCCCGGTCGTCGGAGGACTGCATGAGATGCATGCCGCCGATCGAGATGAAGTAGAGCAGCAGCAGCGCGCCGCCGAGCATGATCTGGGAAATCGGATCCGGCGGCGTGGCAAAGGCCGCAAACAGGGCAATCCCGACCACCGCAAAACGCCAGCCCTTCAGCAGGGTCTTCGCCTTGAGGATGCCGGCCTTGGCCAGCAGCATCAGGAAAACCGGCATCTGGAAGGAGATTCCGAAGACCAGCATCAGCGTGGTGATGAGGTTCATATAGTCGGAGACATTGAGCAGAAGCTCGATGCGCGTGCCGACCAGCTCGGCGGATTGCTCCTGCCCCAGCGAGAAACGCATCACCATGGGCAGGACCAGGAAGTAGACAAAGCTGACCCCCACCCCGAAGAGAACTGGCGACATGGCCAGGAAGGGGGCAAAGGCGCCGCGCTCATTCTTGTACAGGCCCGGTGCGACGAAGCCGTAAATCTGCCAGGCGATGACCGGGAAGATGATGATCACCGAGCCGACCAGGGAGAGTTTCAGCCGGACAAAGAAGAATTCCAGCGGGGCGAAGAAATTGGCCGTCAGGTCCAATTCCTCGACCGGGACACCGCGCACGATGGAGGCCGCATCCCGGTAAGGCAGCAGCAGCCACTGGTAGAGCGTCTCGGAAAAGATGAAGCAGCCGATGAAGCCGACCAGCAAAAATCCCATGATCACAACCAGGCGCGAGCGCAGCTCGATCAGGTGCTCGATCAGCGGCGCCCGGCTCGCCTCGACTTCATCATGCTCGATTTCAGCCATCCGGCTCAGCGTCCCTTGATTTCGTCGACCGGCTTGGCAGGCGTGGTTTCGACCGGCGCCGCCCGCTCTGTCTCATCCGCACTGGCAGCGGCGTCGGCTCGCGCGTCAGCTTCCGGCGTCGTGCTTTGCGGTCCTTCGCTGTCGAGGGCGGCCAGTTTCGCCGCCTTGGCGGCCTTGTCAGCGTCGGTTTCCGCCTGGTTCTGCTCGACATGTTTCAGCTTCAGGGCGCGAATGTCGTCGTCCTGCGTGCCGCGGGCCGCCTTGTCCAACTCACCATGGATCTGGTTTATCGGATTGGCCTGTTTGAGCGCGTCGATTTCACGACGCAGCTCGGACAGTTCGGTCTCACGGCCGATTTCCTCGAAACTGTTCTGGAAATCCTTCGCCATGGCGCGGGCCTGGGCCATCATCTGGCCGACCTTGCGCATCATGACAGGCAATTGCTGCGGACCGACCACGACCAGTGCGAGGACCAGGACCACCAGCAATTCCGGCATGCCGATGCCGGGGCTCATCGCCTAGCTCCCGGTCTTTTCGTCTTCGCGGGTCTCGGTGTTGAGCGCGCCGGTCGGCGTGTCGGATTCCGAAGTTTCGCTCTCGCCTTCATCATCCTTCAGCCCCTTGCGGAAGCTGGTAATGCCCTTGGCGAAATCGCCCATGACCGACGCGATCTTTCCGCGACCGCCAAACAGCAGCACCGCGAGAAGGACTACGAGAAGAATTTGCCACATGCCGGGAGCCATTTGCCCCTCCGTCTGAACCTTGCCAATTGGGTCTACTGCGTTTGCCGGGCCTCGTCCAACCCGTCAATCAGACAGCAGGACGATTGATCGCACGCGAACGGCTAGGTCGCTCCGTCCGGATCATCATCCCCATCCATGAAGTCGACATGGAAGGCATGGGCCTCCTCGTCACTGAGCGGGTCTTCCAGCAGGTCCGGTTCGACACTGCGCGACGGGTCCGGCACCGAAAAATCGGGCGGCAGGCGCGCATCGAGCAGGCCGGCGGCCTTCAGGTCGGACATGCCGGGCAGATCGCCGATCGATTGCAGGGAGAAATACTCCATGAATCCCTGGGTCGTGCCGTAGGTGACCGGGCGTCCCGGCGTGCGACGACGCCCGCGCGGCCGCACCCAGCGCAGCTCGAACAAAAGGTCGAGCGTGCCGCGCGACACGGCGACACCGCGGATTTCCTCGATCTCGGCACGCGTCACCGGCTGGTGATAGGCGATGATCGACAGGGTCTCCAGCGCCGCTTGCGACAGCTTTCGCGGCTCCTGCTTGACCTCGACCAGCACGTCGGCGAGATCCGGCGCGGTCTCGAACCGCCAGCGGCCGCCCACTTCGGACAGGTGCACGCCGCGTTCGGCATATTCATCACGCAACTTGCCCAGCAGGTCCTGGATGTTCGCTTCCAGTGGCAGGCGTCCGATAAGGGTTTCCTCGTCCAGCGGCTCGGCAGCCGCAAACAGCAAAGCCTCGAGGATGCGCAGATTGCGACGTTCGGTATTGACGGCGAGATGGACGCCCAGGGCTTCGGACGCTTCCGCATCGGCGGCGACATTGGGGCCCTGATGGGCGGCACGTTCGCGCAGGGCCGAGATCGCGCTGGTGATCGCGTCGGCCGGTTCGTCCGTTGTCGTTTCGTCAGTCATCTGTCGCGCCCTCTTCCCCCGAAAGCGACCGCACATACAGCGGCGCATAGGCTTCCTGCTGGCGCAATCGTGCATGGCCCTCCTTGGTGATTTCAAGTGCGGCCAGCATCGAACTGGCCCGCACCGAACGCATCGGAGGAGGGTTGGCGCCCAGCTCCCCGGCTCCGGGAAGCAGGCTGTCCAGGTCCCGCCAGTCACTGAGTTGCGGCATCAGTGTTTCAAGACGGTCCCTTGCAGTTTCCAGGCCATAAACCTTCGGCGTCGGGGGCCGGTAAACAGACTTGGCCTGCTTGACCCGGCGGCTGGAATAGGCCGACAGAAGATCGTGCAAATCGGCCTCATAGACCACCGACCGCGTCGCCCGAACGCCCTCCGGCATGCCGCGGACATGGATGTTGGTGGCCAGCAAGGGCCGCGCGAACAATGCATCGGCCGCCGCGCGCATGGCTTCCAGCCGGCGCAGTCGGAAAGCCAGCGCTGCCGCGAGCACTTCAGCGGGCTGGTCATCGTCTTCCTTGGGCGGCTTGGGCAGGAGGAGTTTCGATTTGAGAAAGGCCAGCCAGGCCGCCATCACAAGATAGTCGGCCGCCAGGTCGAGGCGCTTTTTCCGCGCCGCCTCCATGAACAGCAGATACTGGTCGGCCAGGTCGAGGATGGAGATCTTCGCAAGATCGATCTTGCGCTTGCGCGCCAGGGCGAGGAGCAGGTGAAGCGGTCCCCCGAATCCATCAAGGTCGACGACGAGCGCGTCGGTCTCGGCGTTCTCGGCGGCTTCAAACCGCACGTCTTCCTCGAAGTCCTCGCTCACCTCAATTCCTCGCTCAGGACACGACCTCGCTCAGCTTGCGACCTCGCTCAGGCTTTCTCCCCTTGGATCAACCTGGCGTGGACAGCGCGCCAGGATCAGGCGGGAAGCCTGTCCAGACAGTCATTGAGCCGCGATTCGGCATCGTCCGGGTCAAAATCCTCGATCACGTCGCGAATCCGCTCGGCCGCTTCGGCCCGTTCCAGCGCCCGGCCGGTCAGGGCTGTCGTTCCTTCGGCGACCCCGATCATCTCGGACATCTGGCCATTACAGTGCAAAAGCATGTCGCAGCCGGCCTTCAGGGACAGCTCGCCGCGCTCGCGGAATGTGCCGGTCAGAGCCTTCATCGACAGATCGTCTGTCATAAGCAGCCCATCAAACCCGATCTCGCCACGCACCACCTTGTCGACCATGTCTGCGGACTGGGTGGCAGGGAGGTCGCGGTCGATGTCGGAATAGACAATATGGGCCGTCATCGCCATCGGCGCATCATTTAGACCCTTGAAGGGTGCAAAATCCGTCTCAGACAACAGGCCATGCTCTTCCGGCACGACGGGCAGTTCGAGATGGCTGTCGGCCCGGGCCCGGCCATGTCCGGGGATATGCTTGATGATCGGCGCGACACCGCCTGCCATCAATCCATCCATGGCGGCGCGGCCCAGATGGATGACCGGTTCGGGCGTGGTGCCGAAAGCGCGGTCACCAATAATGTCGTCTGCCCCTTCGATCCGCAGATCGGCGACCGGGGCACAGTCGACATCGACACCGATGGTGCGCAGCTCGTGAGCCAGCAGGCGGTGATTGATGCGGGTCGCCTCGATCGCCAGCTCCTCATCGACTTGCCAGAGGTCGGCAAAGCGCTGGGCCGCAGGCGCGGCACGCCAGGTCGGAGGCCGCAGCCGGGCGACACGCCCGCCTTCCTGGTCGATCAGGATGGGCGCGTCGCGACCGACACAGTCGCGCAGCTCCAGTGTCAGACGGGAGACCTGGTTGATGCCCTCGATATTGCGGGCGAACAGGATGAAGCCCCACGGATCAATGTCGCGGAAAAAGGCTTTCTCGTCCGGGCTCAGCTTGGTGCCGGCCAGACCGTAGATCACGGATGCGATGGTCATCGGCGAGCCACCAGGCAGTCCTGGCCGCGGGACTGAAGCGTGGAGCAGAAGCTCACAGCATCACCCCGGTCGCCGAAAGCCGCGATGCGCAGCCGATGATAGGTGCCCCGTCCTTCAATCTCGACCGACGCCACGTCCGGCGCCATGCCCGACGAGATGTCGGAGAAACGGGTGCGGAAGGCGACCCACGCCGCCTCGGCGTCGGCTTCGGTACGGAAAGAGGCGATCTGGACCACCCAGCTTCCGGTCAAGTCCACCCCGGTGACCTGGCCTGATGGCGCAGCAGGTTCCGGAGCGGCCACGACCGGTTCGGGTGCAGGGTCCGGCTCACGGACCGGGCGCTGCGGTGCCTGGCGCGGCGTGGCATCGGGCAGTGTGTCAGTTTCGATCGGTGTATCCTGCGGCTGCGTGTTGGCCGCCGCATCGGCATCGACCTGTTCCACTCGCAGGGTCGGCCGGCCGCTGTCTTCCAGCGGCTCTTCCGGAGCCGGGCGCAGTGATACCGTGTCATCGGCCGCACCATCGCCGGTCAGCCGGTCATAGACTTCCAGTTCGGTATCCGGCGTCTCCGCGCCACCCGGATCGACCGGACGCTCGCGATAAGGCTCCTCATTGGGGACAAGCCGCGGCGCGCCATCACGACCGCTGTCACGCAGGCCCTGATTATAGGCACTCCACACCACGCCGAGGAACAGCACGAAGGCCGCCAGCGCCGTGGTCAGCAGCAACAACCCCCGACGGGCGTCCTCGTCGCGGGCGTCAAAAGTGGCGAACTCGTCAGCAGGCGGCGCGTAGGCCCCGATCCGGCTTTCCTCGTCTTGGTCTGTCATGGATCCCGGTTCTCACCCTTGCCCGGCGGTCACGCGAATCGCGACGCGCCTCAACACGATAACATTGCGGTCGATAAGGCTTTACCGCCGCGACACTCTAGAAATACCCCTGCACGGTGAAAAGCCGTCTGTGCTCTTCCACTGCAAAGCGATCCGTCATGCCGGCGATATAGTCGCAAACCGCGCGCGCTGTCTGCGCGGTACCGGCACCTGTCATGCCTGCCTGCACATCGCTGGGCAAGACACCCGGATCGGCCAGATACAGGTCAAACAGTTCGCCGGTCACCCGGCGCGCCTGGCTCATCATCCGGTTGACCTTGTAGTGCCGATACATGTGGGCAAAGAGATGGCGGCGCAGCGCGGCGAGATGCAGCACCATTTCCTCGGAAAAAGCCACCACCGGGTGATCCAGCTCACGCAGGGCCTGGGCGCTGTCGGGACGGGCCCGATCAAGCCGTTTGCCGGATTCTGCGAGGACATCCGCCACCATGACGCCGATCAGTTCGCGCACCGCTTCATGGATAATGATGGTTTGCGGCTTGTCCGGCCACCGCTCCCGGACCCGGCGGAATATATCGCCGACCAGCGGCAGCTCGAGCAGAGGCTCGATTTCCAGCAGGCCGGAACTCAACCCGTCATCAATGTCGTGATTATTGTAGGCGATATCATCTGCCAGCGCCGCGATCTGGGCCTCGAGGCCGGCATGGGTTTCGAATTCGAGGTCTCGCCAGCCCTCATAGTCAGTGAAAGCCCAGGGCAGATCGGCTTCCGTCTGCCCCGGCCCGAGCAAGGGGCCATTATGCTTGACGACACCTTCCAGGGTTTCCCAGGTCAGGTTGAGGCCATCGAACTCGGGATAGCGCACTTCCAGCTTGGTGATCGCGCGCAGGGTCTGGGCGTTGTGATCAAAGCCGCCGAAATCCTTCATCTTCAGGGCCAGCTCACGCTCGCCCTCATGCCCGAACGGCGGATGCCCCAGATCATGGGCGAGAGCGAGCGCCTCGGCCAGGTCCTCATCGCCGCGCAAGGCCCGCGCCAGCGTGCGGGCGATCTGTGACACTTCCAGGGAATGGGTCAGACGGGTGCGATAGAGATCGCCCTCATGGGCCACAAATACCTGGGTCTTTCCCTTCAGCCGGCGAAAGGCCGCCGAGTGTATGACTCGGTCACGATCGCGCTGGAATGCATTGCGCATGGCGCTGTCAGCCTGCGGAAAACGGCGCCCGCGTGATTGGGCTGGATGGCAGGCATAGGGGGCACGGGTACGCTCGGTCGCGGCAATGGTCATGTCAGCAGGGCCTTTTATCCGCGCGGGGGGAGGTCCATATAAGACCAAGACGACACAATCCAAAGGCCGTACGGCCGACAGCATCAGGCAGACCCATGTCCGCAAACGTCACACTCTCGGCCTCGGCCGCAAAACAGATCAAGACCATCATCGCCGCCCAGGCGGCGGCCGGCCTGTTGCGCATCGGTGTGGTCGGCGGTGGCTGCTCCGGGTTTTCCTACACCTTTGATCTGGACGACGCGGTCAATGGCGATGACATGATCATCGAACGCGATGGCGCCAAAGTGGTCATCGACGAGGCCTCCCTGCCCTTTCTGGACGGGTCCGAGATCGATTATGTCGACGAGCTGATCGGCGCCAGCTTCAAGATCCACAATCCAAACGCCACCGCCGCCTGCGGTTGCGGCACGAGTTTTTCGGTCTAGACCTCGCCCCCTGCCACAAGCTGCCCTATCCTTGCGCCGGCAACCGGGAGGAAAACAGATGGCTTATGTTCAGGGGTATGTCGCGGCGGTACCGGATGAAAATCGGGACGCCTTCATCGAAAGCAGCGTCGTCATGTGCGCGATGATGAAGGAATTTGGCGCTTTGCAAGCGGTCGATTGCTGGGGCGCCGATGTTCCGGAAGGCGAGCTGACCTCCTTCCCCAAGGCCGTGCAGAAAAAGGACGGCGAGACGGTCACCTTTTCCTGGGCGGTCTGGCCGGACAAGGCGACGGCCGATGCTGCGATGGAAAAGATGATGGCCGATCCGCGGATGAAGGCCGATGAGATGCCCTTCGACGGCAAGCGACTGATCTTTGGCGGCTTTGAATCACTGGGCGAGATCTGACCCTTCATGACCACACGTTTTTCGGACATTGCCCGGCGCCGCATCTCGACGCGCGCCTTTCTCGACACGCCGGTCGGCAAGGACGAGATCCGCGACATTCTTGATACCGCGCGCTGGGCGGCGTCCGGCGGCAATCTGCAGCCGTGGACGGTCCATGTCGTGACCGGCGAAGCGCGACAAAGGGTCATCGACACGGTCCGCATGCGCCTCGAAGTCGACCCGTTCGGTGATGAGAATGATTTCGGCGCCTATCCCAAATCACTCTGGGACCCCTTCCGCACCCGACGCCATGCGCTGGGCGAGCAGATGTATGAGACGATGGGAATCGGGCGCGACAACAAGCCGGCCCGGCTCAATCACCTGTTGAAGAATTTCGAGTTCTTCGGCGCCCCGGTCGGCCTCTTCTTCAGCCTCGACGCCCGCATGAACCCCAATCAATGGGGCCATCTGGGCATGTTCATCATGTGCGTCATGCTGGCGGCCGAGGAAAAGGGGCTGGCGACCTGCGCCCAGGAAGCCTGGATGACACGCTGGAAAACCGTCGGCGCCGCCATCGGCCTGTCACCGGAGGAGCGAATCTGGTGCGGCATGGCGCTCGGTCATGCCGACCCGGACGCGGCGGTGAACTCGCTGCGCTCGGAGCGGGCGGAGGTGGATGAGTTCACCCGCTTCCTCGAACACTGAGCCCTATTCCGCGAGTATCGCCTCGAATTCGGCCCGGCCCTCTGCGCCGGCTTCAGCTTCGAACAGATCAAGCATTTGCGACGTGGTCCTGACACGCTCGCGCATGAAGGCCTGCATGAAGCGGGCAAAGGTCTCGCGACCGACCAGCGCTTCGGCGCGGGCCAGCGCCAGCGGTCCCTTTCGGTAAGCGACCAGATAGGGCGGCCTCTCAGTCATCTGCGGCGTCCAGACTGGCGGCAACGGGTTCGCGGCTCCGTCGACCTGACGCTGATAGCTCGCCATGCGTGCTTCAAACGCGGCCTCGCCGAGCGCTTCGCGCATGCCCATGTTCGCGACATAGTCGGCGAAACTTTCATTGAGCCAGTTCTCGACGGTCATCGCATTGCCGTGGCTCCAATAGTGGCCCAGCTCGTGGCAGATGAACTGGGTCAGCGCCGGAGATTCGCTGTCGGCAATGTCGGTGAGCGCGATCAGGGTGCCGCGAGAATACCCGCCCTCATGGCGCGAGGTCACGACGATGGAGGCATCCGGCAAGGGCCCGGCATCGGCCGCCAGCTCGTTGAGATAGCCGGTACAATGTTCCAACGCTCCGACCACGGCGTCGATATTGGTGCCGGCCGGATTGCGGGTGTCGTAAATGGCATAGCCCGGCGCGGCATGACGCTGATAATCAGCCATCAATGTGAAGGCGAGATCGAGCGTGGGCGTTTCCTGGACGACCTGGAATCCACCCGGTACACGCTCGATCGACTGCATGGCGACCCCCGCCCACTCGCCGGGCAACCACACATCCAGTTCCGCTGTCATCAGGGCATCAAAGCCCGCATCAAACGGCAGCCAGAAACTGTCGACCGTGAATTCGACCTTGCTTGTATCCAGCGTATTGATGGCCGTTTCAGGGGGCTCGGGAAACAGTGCTCCGGCATACCTCACCTGGACCTCGCGCCCCTGCCCCTCGGCTTCAGGATTGAGGATCACCGTGTAGGCCCGCATGGATCCGTTGAAACCATCAACCAATTGGCTTGAAACAGATCGGACCCTCTCACCACTGATTTCCGCCTCGCCGAACGCCGCATTCAGGAACAGGGTCAATTCGGATCGTTCGCCATCATTGACCGTCAACGTCCAGTCGGCGTCCAACATGCCGGTTTCCGGGCTGAGCCGAAGGTCCCCGTCATAGTGGTAGCTGGCCTCTTGGGCCGATGCGGCCGAAGTCAGACCGATAATGATGGCGGCGCTGGCCGTCCGAATAGCGTGTTTGACTGGCATGATGCTCCCCGGCTTGTTGTCAGCCAAGGGATGCGGCAACCGGCCGGATCAGATGCAAACGGGATCGGCTACCAGACGCCGTCCGGCACCATCTCGTCAGCGTCCTGCCGCGAAATCCGCTGGAATTCGATCTGCATGACAATCTCCCCGTCCTCGCTGGTGACGACGGAATACCCGTCAGGCCCGGTGATCTCCATTACCGTCGAAAACACGCGTTCCTCACCGCCCTGCCCACGATGGGTCTCGTCGGGAAAGAGCATGCGGTTGCCGACCGGCGTCATGGTACCGTCGGAGACCCCGCCGATGGAATTATAGTAGCGATAGGTGATCACCTCCGCTTCCGCATCCCAGTGGTAAAGCGTCTCGCCGCGATAGACCGCTGCACCCTGTGGTACGGCATGCACATCGCGCAGATACTGGCCGCCATAGACCGGCTCATAACAATGCACGTCGAAGGTCTCGGACCCGGGAAACACGCCGGTCCAGCAAGACCCGGCGAGAAAGGCGAGCGGCATCAACTCCTCGCGCAGGACAGGCGCGTCATCCGCACCGGCGTCCTGCGCCTGACCGGTCGAGACCAGCAGCATCACACCCAATCCCGCGCTCAAAACCTGTCTGTGCATCTGCCGCGCTCCTGCGTCTTTTCTCATCGCCGAAACGGGTTAGGCTGAACGCTCATTCGCCAACAAAGACCCGTGATCCATCATGACCCTGACCGTTGCTTCCTGGAACGTCAATTCCGTCAAGGCCCGCCTGCCCAATGTGCTCGACTGGCTGAGCGAGGCCAAGCCGGATGTCGCCTGCCTGCAGGAGATCAAGACGGTGGATGAGGGCTTCCCGCGGATGGAGATCGAGGATCTGGGCTATAATATCGAGACCCATGGCCAGAAGTCCTACAATGGCGTCGCCATCCTCTCCAAACACCCGATCGAGGAGCTCCGCTGCGGCCTGCCGGGCGATGAGAGTGACGAGCAGGCCCGCTATATCGAGGCGGTAATCGCGGCGGAAGGCGGGCCGGTGCGCGTGGCGTCGATCTACCTGCCCAATGGCAATCCGGCACCGGGCCCGAAATACGACTACAAGCTGGCCTGGATGGAGCGCCTGCGTCGGCACGCCCAAAACCTGCTGACCTTCGAGGAACCGCTCATCCTCGCCGGCGACTATAATTGCATCCCGCGCGACAGTGATTGCTGGGACATCGCCGAATGGGAAAGCGACGCCCTCGCCTTGCCGCAAACCCGCGCCGCCTTCCGGGCGCTGAAATGGCTCGGCCTGACCGAGGCCTTCGAACAGCTCGACGGGCGCGGTCACCAATACACATTCTATGACTATCAGGCCGGTCGCTGGAACAAGGGGCATGGTATCCGCATCGACCACTTGCTGTGCTCGCCGCAGGCTGCCGATCACCTTGAGGGCATCGAGATCCACACCAAGACGCGCGGCAAGGAAAAGGCCTCCGACCACATTCCGATCGTCGGCAGTTTTTCGCTTTAGGGTCGGAACAGCCCCTTTGACAGGCATTGCGGCCCTTCAACCGACTGTCCGCGCCAGCGATCACAAACTCGCGTTATTCGCGATTTACTCTCCAAACGGGCGAGTCTCTCGTGTAAGGTTGTCGCGAGGGACCAAGCTGTACGGATAGAGCATGCGCATTTTACTGATTTCGACCTTCACCCTGGCCCTCTATGGCGGTGCAGCAGACGGCCAGCAGCCGGCGCCGCAACCGGCCGCCGAACGGTCTGAGCAATCCCAGTCTCGTACCGAAACGGGTCAACGACGCGGCCATGCCCGCGCCGCCCAGCAAATGGCCCGGGCCCGTCACAACTCCGCGCAATCGGACGAAGGCGCGCCGGCTCCGGCCGGTTTGCCGGTATCGGAGACGATCGTAAACCAGACCGCCCCTGACCCTGATCCGGATCGGTAGCATGCGCTACCTGATCGCGTGTTGCCTGTTCATCGTCTCCGCCGCCACCCCGGCGTGGGCGGACAGCGATGCGAGACCGATCGATCACTTCACGCTGCGCGAAGCGGCCGACTTCTCCAAACAGGTCGAACGGGAACTGGCACAGCGCGGCGCCTATATCGCCCTTGTCTTCCGCTCCGGCCGCCCCCGTGATGCCCTGCCGGACGGCGTTCGCTATACCCATGGCGCCTTCTGGGTCTACGGGCCCGTCACCGAGGCTGACGGCTCGCAGGGTCACGGCTATGCCGTCTATAATCTCTATCACGGACAGGACGACCCGACGACGTCCTACCTGGCGCAGGACTGGCCGCTGGATTTCATGCGTGGCGATGTTGTCGGCGAAGTCGGTGTCATCATTCCCAGCGAAGAGATGCAGATCCGGCTGCTCGATGTGATCGCCTCCGACCAGTATGACGCCCTGCACCAACCCGAGTATTCGCTGCTCTCGAACCCGGCCGACCTGCGCTTCCAGAACTGCACCGAATTCCTGCTGGACGTGGTCGCGGCTGGTGCCTGGCTGACCGATGACCGGGCTCGCATCAAGATCAATCTTGACGCCTATTTCCCGCCCACCCGGGTCGAGCTGGGCTGGTGGGAGCGGCTGACGGCCGGCTGGTTCGACCCGCGCATTCGCCTCGACGACCAGGGCAATGGGCCAGTGAACATCGCCAGCTTCTCGTCGATCAGCGACTTCATGCTGACATTCGACCTGGCCGATGAGAGTTTTGAAATCCAGGCGGACCCCTCGGATTGAATGAGAAAACGGGCGCGCATCGGGCCAGGCTGGAAACGTGAATCTAATTTACGAACATTGTTCATTTACAATTCACGGCTGATCTGGGAGAGTGATGTCGGGCTGGCACCCGAATGGAGACGCACCATGCGCACCCTGATGATCGCATCTTCCCTGCTGCTTGCAGTGACCCCGATGAGTTTGGCTGACAGCGGCAATCCGACGGCCCGAGCATCCGGCGAAAGTGCCGGCGCATCTGTCGAGGCGACAGCGACACTGGCGTCGGCCGGCGTCACCGTGACCGGCGCCGCCGTGGTCGGCGTGACGGGATCGACCGCCGGCGTCCTGACCGGCAATCCGGAACTGGTCGAAAACAGTCTCGACTTCGCCGCAGAGATGGCCGCGGCGCCGTTTGGTAGCGGACCGCTTGAGGTTACCGATGCCGTCATCATTGCCGATGACGCCCCGCAGGTCCCCTTCAACCCGGACGAGACGCCATGAGGCACACTCTCACTGCCCTCTCGGTCCTGGTCCTGACCGGCTTTATCGCCCTGCCCGGCGCCGAAGCCGGGTCGGGCGCGCTTCCGATCTCGCCCTTCGCCATCGAGGACTCGGCCGATTTCTCGAAACAGATTGAACGCGATCTGGCGGCGCGCGGCGCCCGTGTGGCCCTGGTCTTCCGCACCGGCCGATATCGCGAGGATCTGCCCGAAGGAGTGCGTTATACCCATGGCGCATTCTGGGTCTGGTCCGAGATCGAGCTGGCGGACGGAACCCGCACACACGGCTATGCCGTCCACAATCTCTACCACCATGCCGACGAGACACGGCTCTCCTATCTCGCCCAGGACTGGCCTCTCAATTTCACCCGGGGCGATGTGGTCGGCGAGGTCGGAGTGATCCTGCCCTCCCCGGAAATGCAAAGACGGTTGTGGATGATGCTGGCCAGCGAGACCGACGAGGCCTTGCACCAGCCGGACTATTCCCTGCTCTCCAACCCGCACGACCCACGCTACCAGAATTGCAATGAATACCTGCTCGATGTGGTCGCCGCAGCCGCTTGGGAGACCACGGATCGCGAGCAGATCAAGGCCAATCTCACCGCCTGGTTCGAACCGGCCCCGATCCGTACCGGCCTGTTCGAGCGATTGCTGGGCCCGTCCGTTGATGACCGTATCCGGCTGGAAGACCAGCGCGGCACGATCCGCACCACGACCTTTTCGGCTCTCGCCCGTTTCATGAGCGAGCATCAGCTGTCCAGCGAGGCCTATGAAATCCGCGCGGCCTTTCTGGACACGCCACGCGACCCCCTTCCCGCCGGCTGATCCAGCCAGTCCCGGCCGCGGGTGGTTTGGCGGCGGGCGCCTCGCGCCCGTCGCCGGCCCTTGCCTCAGATGACTTGGATGCCCTCACCGGCCTCAATGCGGCCAACCACGGCGGCATCGACATGTCCGGCCTGTCTGAAATGCTCCAGCACGGCCTCGGCGCTTTCCGGCGTGCAGCTGACCAGGAGGCCGCCGGAAGTCTGCGGGTCGCACCACAAGACCTCATCCATCGCCGACCAGTCGGCTGGCCTCTCCACGCCGCCGCCAACTGCCGCCCAATTCCGCCCCGACGCGCCCGTCTTGACGCCGTCTGCCGCCAGCGCCCGCGCCTCTTCAAACACCGGCACCGCCGCGCGTTCGATCACGGCGCGGACACCCGCGCCCTCACACATTTCCGACAAGTGCCCGAGCAGGCCAAAGCCGGTGACGTCAGTCGCAGCATTTACCCCGCCGAGCGCGGCGAGGCCGGCGCCCGGCGTATTGAGCCGTGTGGTCGAGGCGACCATCTGCGCATAACCCTCGTCTGACAGACGATCCTGTTTCAGCGCCGCCGAAAAGACCCCGATCCCGATCGGTTTGCCAAGGATGAGGACATCGCCCGGTTTCGCACCGGCATTGCTGAGCAGACGATCCGGGTGAACCGTCCCCAGCGCCACCAGCCCGTAGATCGGCTCGGCCGCATCAATGGAGTGTCCGCCCGCGATCGGTGCCCCCGCCGCCTCGGCAACCGAGCGACCGCCGGCAAGGATGGCGCGGATCATCTCCGGCGGCAGCTTGCCGACCGGCATGCCGACCAGCGCCAGACAGAAGATCGGGGTTGCCCCCATGGCATAGACATCGGACAGGGCGTTGGTGGCGGCGATCTTTCCGAAGACTTCCGGATCGTCGACGATCGGCGTGAAGAAGTCGGTCGTTGCCACCAGCGCCGTCTCGTCATTGATCCGCCAGACCGCCGCGTCATCGCGGGTCGAGGCGTCGATGATCAGCTCCTTGGGCAGCGGGAACCCCGACGGGCCGCCGAGAATGTCGCTGAGGACCGCCGGGTCCAGCTTGCAGCCACAGCCACCGCCATGGGCCAGCGAACTCAACCGGATCGGTCGTGTGTCATCCATCATCCCGTACCTTGTGTTTTTGGCTAGTCTGCCCCGATGACCGGGATCGACACGCCGATGCAACGCATTGCCACCACTGATGACCTATCCGCGCGCGGATTGGAACGCTTTGATGCCATCATCGATGTGCGATCACCGTCGGAATATGCCGAGGACCATCTGCCCGGCGCCATCAACCTGCCCGTCCTCGATGATGAGGAGCGGGCCCGGGTCGGCACCCATTACACCCAGGTCTCGATCTTCGAGGCGCGCCGGATGGGTGCGGCCATCGCTGCCCGCAATATCTCGCGGCACATCGCCGCCGCCCTGGCCGACAAGGACAAGACGTTCAAACCGCTGGTCTATTGCTGGCGCGGCGGGATGCGATCGCAATCCATGGCGACCATTCTCGCGGCGGTCGGCTGGAAAACAACGCTGGTTGATGGCGGCTACAGGACCTGGCGCCGTCAGGTGGTGGCCGAGCTGGACGCCGATGCGCCGCTGCCGGTCATCCTCATTGACGGCCAGACCGGGACCGCCAAGACCCGGCTCCTGCATGTTCTCGCGGCCCGCGGCGAACAGGTCATCGACCTGGAAGGCCTGGCCTGTCATCGCGGCTCGATCTTCGGTGACTTCTCCGACAACCCGCAACCAGGCCAGAAGGCCTTCGAGACGGCGCTGTGGACGAAAATCCGGGAACTGGACCCAAGCCGTCCGGTCTATGTCGAGGCGGAGAGCCGATCGGTCGGCCGGTTGCGCGTGCCACCGCGTGTTTGGAATGCCATGCAGGCGGCGCCGCGGCTGGAGATCCGGGCACCGGTCGCCGAACGCGCCCGCTATCTGATGACCGCCTATCCCGACCTGCCCGATGATCCCGACAAGCTCCTCGCCGCGATTGACGGCTTGCGGCGCTTCCATGCCCGCAGCGTGATCGAGGAGTGGCAAGCGCTGGCCGGACGGGGCGATTGGCAAGCCCTGGCCGCGGCGCTGGTGACCGCCCATTATGACCCCGCCTATGATCGCGCCCGCAAGCGCGATGACGCGGAGCTCTCGCGGACCATCCTGGAAACGGGCAGTCTGGATGATCGCGCACTTGCGGGGCTGGCTGAACGGGTCATTGCCGCCACGCCCGCTGCCTGACAGTTATTCGCCCTGCCGGGCTTCATGCTCGTTCAGCTGCGCCGGCGCCACCAGCAAGTCGATCAGCCCGGTGATATGGTCGAGCTCGTCGACAATCTGGGTGAAGCGCCCCGGCTCGGTCAGCGGCCTGAACATGGAGCCGATCTCGAAGAGATTGCCGGTTTCCGCCGCGATCAACAGCTCGCCCTCACCGCTATCCTCATCGAAGGCGGCACGGACATTCTTGCCCTTCAGGCTGGTTTCCAGCGCCAGCAGGCGCTCCATGAAGGACGGGGTCAGCATGTAGCGGGCCAGCACCTGGTCATTGCCATAGACCTCGAAGGCCTTCTCGAATGTCGGGTCAACCAGGCCGATCCGCTCCAGCTTGTTGCCGCCAAAGGAGCGCCCGAAGGCCTGTATGCCGTTGAACAGGCCCTGGTCGCGCGTAATCAGGGTGATGCCCTCGACCTTGCGCGGGAAGTTGATGCGGATGATGACGCCGTGAAACACGGTGACGTAATAGGTCCGCTTGTTCGAGCGGCGGCGCTGTTCCAGATGGGCTTCATAAAGCTCGAACTCGCAGCCATCCCGCGCGCCGGCGAAATGATCCTCGAACTTGCGCCGGTCCGAGGAGGGCAAAAGACCGAATTCGCGCAGACGATCGAAGCGGGCCGGATTGGACGGTTTGGCCGAATAGGTCAGCCCCAGCGCTTCGGCGATGGTGGTATTCAGCTCCGCCTTGACCCGTTTCGACATGGCATGCAGCGCGCGGCTGCCGATCATGTAGCCAAGGAAAGGCCCGATGATGAGCGCCATGACGATCGGCACCCCATCGAATGCCTTCCAGGCGAGCACGCCGGCCAACGCCAGGGACAAAGCCACGCCGCCCGCCGTCCAGTACCAGCGCAGCCGGACGAAGCGTTTCCGATCAGCTTCCAGCCCGGCCAGCCAGGGTTCGAGCTTTTCGGTCCAGAGCGACTGGAAGCGATCGTCCATTACATCGCCTCGAGCCGGGCCAGGGCTTCGGCCATCTTGGCTTTCTGGCCGGCATAGTCGGTGAGCTTTTCGCGTTGTTCGGCGACGACGCTCTCCGGCGCATTGGCGACGAAGCGCTCATTGCCGAGCTTCTTTTCAAGGCGGCCGATTTCACCGTCGAGCTTGGCGACCTCCTTGGCGAGGCGGTCCTTTTCGGCGCCGAAATCGATGACGCCTTCCAGCGGCAAGGCCAGGGTGGTCGTGCCGAGAACGGTCTGGGCCGAGGCCGGCGGAACCGCGTCGGCGAGCGAGACCTCGGACAGGCGGGCCATGCGCTGGATCAGCGCGTCGTGGCGCTGCAGGCGGGCCGCCACCTCGGCGTCAGCCCCGACAGCGACCAGCGACAGTTTCGCGCCAGCGGGGATGTTCATCTCGGCGCGCAGGCGGCGGATATCGGTGACCAGATTGATCAACCAGTCCATCTCCGCCGTCGCCTCGGCATCCTGCAGCCCGTCGAGCTGTGGCCATTCGGCGACGATCAGCTGGGTGTCGCGTGTGCCGGTCTCTGCCCACAGCGCTTCGGTGACGAAGGGCATGAAGGGGTGGAGCATTTTCAGCGCCTGATCGAGCACATAGGCGGTGGTCGCCCGCGTCTCGGCCTTGGCGGCCTCGTCCTCGCCATTGAAGAGCGGTTTGGCGAATTCCAGATGCCAGTCACAGAAGACGTTCCAGACGAAGCGATAAGCCGCAGCCGCAGCGTCGTTGAAGCGGTAGCCATCCAGCCCGGCATTGATCGCCTCGACCGCCTGGGCGGCCTCCGAGATGATCCATTTATTGACGGTCTGGGTGACAGATTTGGGGTCATACCCGTCTGGCACGACGCACTCATTCATTTCGGCAAAGCGGGCGGCATTCCACAGCTTGGTGCCGAAATTGCGGTAACCCTCGACGCGTTCCTTGGACATGCGGATATCGCGGCCCTGCCCGGCCTGGGCGGCCAGGGTGAAGCGCACGGCATCGGCACCGTATTCGTCGATCAGCTCCAGCGGGTCGATCACATTGCCCTTGGACTTGGACATTTTCTGCCCGTTCTCGTCGCGGACGAGGGCGTGGATATAGACATCCTTGAAGGGCGCGACCTTCATGAAATGAAGGCCCTGCATCATCATCCGGGCAACCCAGAAGAAGATGATGTCGAAGGCGGTGATCAGGACCGAGGTCGGGTAATAGCGCTCGACCATCTCCGGCGTGTCATCCGGCCAGCCCAGCGTCGAGAACGGCCAGAGCGCGGAGGAAAACCAGGTGTCGAGGACGTCTTCGTCCTGCGTCAGCGCGACGTCTTTTCCAAGTTTAGCGCGCGCCTGTTCGGCGGCTGCCTCTTCACTCTCGGCCACAAAGACATTGCCGTCCTCGTCATACCAGGCCGGAACCCGGTGCCCCCACCAGAGCTGGCGTGAGATGCACCAGGGCTGGATATTGCGCATCCATTCAAAATAGGTCTTTTCCCAGGTCTTGGGATGGAAGGTGGTGCGGCCATCCTCGACGGCGGCGATGGCATCCTTGGCCAGCTCGCCGGCATTCACATACCACTGATCGGTCAGCCAGGGCTCGATGACGACGCCGGACCGGTCGCCATAGGGCTGCTGGATCACCTTGTCCTCGACCTCGCGGAGAAGGCCCAGCTCTTCCATCTTGGCGACCAGTTTCTTGCGCGCCTCGAAGCGGTCCATGCCGCGCCATTCGGCGGGAATGCGATCAAGACCGCCGGTGCCGTCATCTTCGCTCAGGAGGCGGGCCTGACGGTCGAGAATATTGACCTTGGGCAGGTCGTTCCGCTTGCCGACCTCGAAATCGTTGAAGTCGTGCGCCGGGGTGATTTTCACACAGCCTGTGCCCTGCTCGGGATCGGCATGCTCGTCGGCGACAATCGGGATTTCCACGTCGGCGATCGGCAGTTTGATCATCTTGCCGATCAGGTGCTGATAGCGCTCATCGTCCGGATGGACGGCAACCGCGCTGTCACCGAGCACGGTTTCCGGGCGCGTGGTGGCAACCACCAGCTCGCCGGAGCCATCGGCCAGCGGATAGGCGAAATGCCAGAAATGGCCTTGTGTCTCCCGGTTCTCGACTTCGAGATCGGAGATCGCGGTCTGGAAGTGCGGATCCCAGTTCACCAGGCGCTTGTCGCGATAGATCAGGCCCTGCTGGTGCAGCTCGACGAAGACTTTCAGGACGGCCTTGGACAGGCCCTCATCGAGGGTGAAGCGTTCGCGCGACCAGTCGCAGGTGGCGCCGAGGCGGCGCAGCTGCTGCATGATGGCGCCGCCGCTTTCCTCTTTCCATTCCCAGACCCGCTTGATGAAGGCCTCGCGACCCATATCGGCGCGCGAAATATTGCCTTCCTGGGCCAGTTGGCGCTCGACCACCATCTGGGTGGCGATACCGGCATGGTCGGTACCCGGCTGCCAGAGAACCGAACAACCCAGCATGCGCTTGTAGCGGACCAGAACGTCCTGGAGCGTATTGTTCAGCGCGTGACCGATATGCAGGCGCCCTGTGACGTTGGGCGGCGGAATGACGATCGAGAAAGCCTCGGCATTATCGTCATCTTTTGGCTGGAAAGCCCCGCTGTCTTCCCAGGCCTGATAGATCCGGGTTTCGGCGTCGTTCGGGTTGAAGGTCTTTTCCATGATCGTCCGCATGAGCTTGGGCGCGCACGAGCGCGCGTTTGCCCCTTTATGGGCATCTGATGGGAATTGTCAGCCCGCAAACTGCGGATTGAAGGGCGCGAAGCCGGGCCCCGACACCGCTATTCGCTCCTCTGGCCCAGCTCTTCCTTCACCTTCTCGGCAAGCTGGGTCAGCGTGAAGGGCTTGGGCAGGAAGGACACGTCCTGTTCCTGGGACAGGGTCTCGGAGAATTGCTCGGCGGCATAGCCGGAGATGAAGACGACACGGGTGTCGCCCAGCATGTCGCGCGCCTTCTTCAGCAGGCCCGGACCGTCGAGGCCCGGCATGACGACGTCGGAGATCATCAGGTCGAACCCCTCCTCGTCATCCTCGAGGATTTCATACGCCTCTTCGCCGTCGCACGCCTCGACCACGTCATAGCCACGCTTGACCAAAGTCTTGGCGGCGATCTGGCGGACGGCGTCCTCGTCTTCGACCAGCAGGATGCGACCGCGACCTGACAGGTCGGCCGGGGCTTTCTCGACCGTCTTGGCGACCTCGGCCTGCTCGAGTTCGCTGGTTTCCTCCTCGGTCGGCTCGTGGCCGGGCAGGTAGATGGTGAAGGTCGTGCCCTTGCCGACCTCACTATCGGCAAACAGGAAACCGCCGGACTGCTTGACGATGCCATAGACGGTGGCGAGACCCAGACCGGTGCCCTTGCCAGCTTCCTTGGTGGTGAAGAAGGGCTCGAAAATCTTCTCCATCGTCTCCTTGTCCATGCCGTGACCCTCATCGGTCACCGCAATGGCCAGCCAGTCACCCTCGCGTGGATTGGGAGCCCCGGCACTGCGCACGGCATCCGCATCGATCCGGGAAGTTTTCACGATCAGCGAGCCACCGCCATTGTCGCGCATGGCGTCGCGGGCATTGGCAGCGAGATTGATGATGGCGGTTTCCAGCTGGCCCTTGTCGGCCTTGATCAGCGGCAGGTCGCGACCATGCTTGATGTCCAGCCTGACCGTCTCCTCGACGATCTGGCGCAGCAGGACCGAGACATCGGACAGGAGGTCGCCGATTTCCAGCGTCTCCATGCGGAAAGTCTGCTTGCGCGAGAAGGCGAGCAGCTTGCGCACGAGACCCGCCGCCCGGGCGACAGTCTGGTTGATCGATTGCAGCTCGGAATAGTCCGGATCGCCAACCGGGTGACGGTTGAGGAGCTCGTCGCAATTGAGCCGGACCGCAGTCAGCAGATTGTTGAAGTCGTGGGCGACGCCGCCGGCCAGCTGGCCAACCGCCTGCATCTTGTTGGCCTGGCTGAACTGGCGTTCCAGCTCCTTCCAGGCGGTCACATCGATGACATAGGCGACCCGCTTGCCGCCGCGCGCCGGTGCGAAGGCCAGATGCACATACACACCCTTGTCGTCGCGATTGAGACGGGCTTCGGCCGGATCGCTGCTGCCCGCCATCGCCGCCGCGAAGGCGTCGGTCGGAGAGCGGCCGTCTTCCCAGTTGAACAGGTCGCAGAACTTGATGCCGGGCAGCGCCTTGCCGCCTGACAGCTGGACCAGGGCCGGATTGACGTCCTCGATCATCGCGGTTTCCGGGTCGGCGCCATCGAGCCGCACCACGCCAAAGGGCGCATTGCCGAACATGTCATCCAGCGTGCGACCGGTCGGGCGGGCTTCCGCGCTGGCCCCATCCGCCATGGCCTGGGAAACACCCGGAGGGGCACCGGTAACGGACAGGCCATACATCACGGCCCGGCCAGCGGCCGGTTCACCGGGAGCCCATTCCACCGCAATGGCGACCGGGCTCTCAATGCCGTCGCGGGCCTTCAACCGGGCATCGATGCGAGCAACGCCCTCACCGCCACGGGTCTGCAACACGCGCCGGGCGCCATCGCCAGTCAGCATGTCTTTCAGAGGCGGCAGGGCAACGCCCTCGCCCAAGCCCAACCAGTCGCGCAGGGTCGCATTGGCCATCGGGACATCACCATTGGGCCGCAGGGAGAACAGCGCCACCGGGGAATGCTGGGACCAGTCGGACAGGACACCGGCCCCGTCACCGTCGCGGTCTCCCGCCGGGGCCAGACGCCACAGGACCAGCCCGTTCGATTGCGGTGCCGCTTCCAGATGGAAACGCCGGACTCCATGTTCGCCCAGGTCGAGCGGCGGCAGGAGTTCACGGGCCGCTTCGCCCTGCGCGGCCGAGCGGGCCAGGCGATAGACCGTACCATCACCGCCGCCGGATCCGGCCCACAGGCGATCAACGGTCGGCAGGCCGAAACTCTGACCAAAACCGCCAGCCTGGCGGGCCAGCTCACGATAGGCTGCATTGGCCCAGCGGGCTGCGCCGCGCTGGTCCGAGATCAGGACCGGGTCGGGGAAACCGTCCATGGCCGCATAGCCCAGCTCAGACGTGCTCGGCGCGGTATTGCGGGCGACCTGGCGGCGCATGGTCTGACCAGCCGCTTCACCGGCCGCAATCGCGAACAGGATCAACACTGCGATGACCGCGAGTCCGAACAGATAGACCAGGCCATGCCCGCTATCCTGCCCCGCCCCGATCAGCGCCACGGCGGCAGCGGCGACGGCGATCCCGCCGCAGACCCAGAAGGCCACCCGACCCGCCGGTTTCGACCAAAAGCGCTTGCGCCCGGTTTCGGCGTCAGCTTGCGGGGTGGTTGGGGACGTGTCGGCCATGCGGCTCTCCGGCGCGAATCAGGACTGCTTGCAGGAAGTCTACTCGCTCGGACGGTATCGCGCGCGCCGTCCCTGCGAGAGTGACAGGACGTAGCCGACGACTTTCGCCACGGCCTGGAAGTGCTCGGTCGGGATCTCTTCGTCCAGATCAGCGGTGGCGTGCAGGGCGCGCGCCAGCGGCGGGTCCTCGACAATGGGCACGCTGTGTTCTTCGGCCAGTTCACGGATGCGCAGTGCGACCTCGTCCACGCCCTTGGCGACACAGACCGGCGCCGGGGTCTCGCCCTGCACATAATGGAGCGCGATGGCGTAGTGGGTGGGGTTGGTGACGACGACGGTCGCATCGGGCACCTTGGTCATCATGCGCCGCTGGGAGCGTTCCTGACGTAGCTGGCGAAGCTTGGCGCGGACCAGCGGGTCGCCTTCCGACTGCTTCATCTCGTCCTTGATCTCGCGCCGCGACATCCGGTTGCGCTTCATGAAGCTCTGGCGCTGGAAGATGTAGTCCAGGCCGGCGATTACGGCATAGACCGTCAACGCCGCCAGCAGCAATTCGATCGCTCCCTGGCGCACCAGTGACAGCAGGGAGCCGATATCGAGCGCCGGCAGGCCGGCCAGGATTTCGCGTTTGGGGTAGATGACCAGGAAGGCCGCGACAGCGACCAGCGCCATCTTGCCGACCCCCTTGAGGAAGTTGGCCAGGCCCTGGGGACCGAAATTGCGCTTGAAGCCCTCGATCGGATTGAGCTTGCTCAGCTTGGGCTGGATCTTCTCGGTGGTGAACAACATGCCCTGCTGGACGTAGTGGCCGGCGAACCCGGCCACGGCGAGCAGGCCGATCGGCAGACCGACTATCGCCACCACCTGCCAAGCGACAGCCTGCATCAGCCCCATCATGGCGCCGGGATTGATGGCGAAATCGTGCGGCTGCTCGAAGAAGACCTCCAGATTGCCGGCCAGCGCCCGCGACATCATCGGGAAGATGAAACTCAGCAGGGCCAGGCCGGCCGCCAGCACGAACCAGCCGGGAATCTCCTGCGACTTCGCAACATCGCCCTTCTTGCGCGCGTCATCGAGCCGCCGCTGGGTCGGTTCCTCGGTTTTCTGGCTATCGTCTTCGCCTTCAGCCATGCACCTTCAGCCTTCTCAGTTCATGTCCATGGCGAAGCGCTGCATGCGCTCCAGCCAGACCGCACTCATCGCGCCGAGCGCAATGGCGAGGATGAACAGGCCGATCATGATATTCGAAGGCATGGCGATAAAGAAGATCTGCGCCTGCGGCATCAAGCGGGACAGCACGCCGAGCGCCAGGTAGAAGAGCAGGCCATACATGATCAGCGGCGAGGCCAGCTGCACCCCGATCCGGAAGGCGTCGATAAAGGCGCTCAAGGCCCAGTCGGCGGCATCGGTCAAGGACGGCATGCTGCCCGGATCAAACACCTGGTATGAATTGGCCGCCATCTGCAGCAGCATGTGGTGGGTGTTGGTCGCCAGCAGAAGCATCAGGAAGGTCAGGTTGAGGAAGGTCGAGATCAGGGCCCCTTGCGCGCCCTGGGACGGGTCGAATGACTGGGCCATGGCAAGGCCCGACTGCATGCCGATCACCTGACCGGCGACCGCTGCTGTGGACATGAAGATACGGGCGACCGCACCGATCATCAGCCCGATGATCAGCTCGCTCATCACGATGCCCGCCATTGCCAGCGGCTGCTCCGGCATGACCGGCAGTGACGGGGCGATGATCGGGCCCAGGATCAGACAGAAAAGGAGGGCGAAGGCGAGCCGGAACCGGACCGGAATCGAGGGTTCGCCAAAACCGGGCAGCAACATCAAGATCGCCCCGAGCCGCGCAAACACCAGCCCGGCCGCGTAAACCAGCGCGGGGAGTTCGGGGATCATGGATTGGCGATCCGGTCGAATATCATCGCCATGAAGCCGGCCATCAAGCCGCCCATCAGGGGCAGGAACAACAACAAGGCAACGAAGATGGCGATGATCTTCGGGACGAATACCAACGTCATTTCCTGCACTTGCGTCAAAGCCTGGAACAAGGCGATCGTGACGCCCACGGCCAAGCCGACCAGCATGATCGGCGCTGCCATGGCAAGCATGAGCCAGATGGCTTCCCTTGCAAAATCGAGAACTTCAGGTCCGGTCACGGGTCTCGCCTCAGCACGAGCGGGGAGAATCGGTCTTACGGTTAATTATGTTTACGCATGCTTCAGCAGCGTTAAGAAATGGTCAATTCTGGTAAACGGGGAACATCCAGCCATGCGCCTTCATCTTCTGCTCGCCAGCACGAGCGCCCTTGTCCTGGCAGGCGCTTGCACGCCGGCCGACGAGACCGAAACCGCCGCCACAACCGCGAATCCGCCGGTTGCCGAGACAACGTCCGAACCGTCCGCCGCAAGCGAGCAGACCGAAACGGAACGCCTTTACGCCTGGTTCCAGCAGGAATTCGAAACGGAAATGGCCTATTCGCCGATCGGTCAGACCTATCTGGGCATGATCGACGATCTCGACGCCTATGGCCGCTGGGATGACCCGAGCGAGCAAGCCTACCGGGATGGCCTGGAGCGCGCCGCGGCACGTCAGCGCTACATGCACGAGAATTTCGACTATGACGCGCTGACACCAGAAGCCCAGGTCACCTGGCGCTTTGCCGAATTCATCACCGAGAACAATGCCCAGCAATCGGAATTCTGGGATCACGGCTACGTCTACTCGTCCTTCTTCGGCCCTCACACCGGCCTCGCCTCCACCATGATCGGCTATCATCGGATCGAGTCTGTCGAGCACGCCGAAGCCTATGTCAGCCGCCTTCAGGGCATGGGCGATGTCCTCAACACCGCCACCCAGCAGGCCGACGACCGGGCGCAACAGGGCGTCCTGGCACCCGCATTCGCCTATCCGATCATCATCGGCGCCGCGCAGCGTTTCGTCACCGGCGCACCGTTTGACGACAGTGGAGAGGATTCCCCGCTCTGGGCTGACTTCCAGGCCAAGATCGGTGAGCTCGAGATCGAAGATGAAGCGCGCCAGGACCTGCTGGACCGCGCTCAGGCTGCGCTCCTGACGAGCGTCGGCCCGGCCTATGATCACCTGATCGCGACGATGGGCACTCATGCCGACATGGCCGGCGACGCCATCAATGGCGCCTGGGCCCTGCCGGAGGGCGAGGCTTATTACCGCAGCCAGTTGATGAACTACACGACCCGGGCGGACATGACGGCCGACCAGATCCACCAGACGGGTCTGGACGAGGTCGAGCGCATCCATGGCGAGATGCGGGCGATCATGGAAACGGTCGGTTTTGAAGGCACACTGTTGGAGTTCTTCGAGCACCTGCGCACCAGCGACGAGTTCTACTACGAAGACACTGAGGAAGGCCGGCAGCGCTATCTGACCGAGTCGGCGGCGATGATCGACCAGATCAGCGAAGTCGCTCCGCAATATTTCGGTCAGCTTCCGCGGGCGGAACTCGAGGTTCGTGCGGTTGAGGAATACCGCATCACGACGGCGACCGGCGCATTCTACGAGCCTGGCTCCCTCGATGGCACGCGACCGGGCGCCTATTACGTCAATCTCGCCAACATGCGTGACAATCCGACCTATCTGATGGAATCCCTCGCCTATCACGAGGGTGCACCGGGTCACCATTTCCAGTCATCGCTGGCCCAGGAGCTCGAGAACGCACCGATGTTCCAGCGCCTGCAATGGTATTCAGCCTATGGTGAAGGCTGGGCGCTGTATGCCGAAAATCTCGGCAAGGACATGGGCTTCTTCACCGACCCCTACCAGGACTTCGGCCGCCTCTCCTATGAGGTCTTCCGCGCCGCCCGCCTGGTCGTCGATACCGGCATCCATCACCTTCAGTGGAGCGAGCAGGAGGCGGCCGATTACATGCTCGCCACCACGCCGATGCCGGAAGGCGATATCGTCAATGAGGTCCGTCGCTACATGGTGTGGCCCGGTCAGGCCGTGTCCTACAAGGTCGGCATGCTGACCATTCTCGACCTGCGCCAGCGTGCCATGGACCAGCTGGGCGATGATTTCAGCTATGGCGAATTCCATGACATCGTGCTGACCAATGGTTCGATCCCGCTGACCTTGCTGGAAGAGCTGGTCGATGACTGGATCGCCCGCAAGCTGGCCGAATAGTCCGGTCCGCCAATCGGGCCAGACCGCGACCATCGTTTGACAGTCCGACCGGGCGGCAGGTTATTCTGCCGCCCGGATCGTTTGAGCGGCCCGCCCTGTTCCGGGAGAGACAGGGCCTGCCGGGGGAGAACTCATGACACGCCTTCAAAACTGGCTCGCTGCCGCCTCGATTCTGGCCATCGCCGCTGCCTGCTCGCCGCCAACCGCCGCGCCGGCCACCGATACAAGTCCGGTCGTCGAAACCGAGGCCGCGCCAACACCGGTCGAGCAGACAGAAAGCCAGCGCCTCTACGCGTGGTATTCGGAACTCTTCGAGGCCGATCTCGCGCGCTCACCGCAGCAACAGACGGGTCTGGGCCGCATCGACGACCTGGATGCCTATGGGCGCTGGGACGATGTCAGTGACGCTGCTGCCGAGGCCGCCCAGCAGCGCCGCATCGACCGCCTCGCCTACATGCGCGAAAACTTCGACTTCGACGCGCTCGATCGCGATGCCAGCGTGTCCTGGCGAGTGTTCGAATACCTGCAGGAAACCGGCATCCGCCAGTTCGAGTTCCGTGACCAGACCTATGTCTTCACGCAGATGTTCGGACCGCACACCGGTCTGCCCTCAACGCTGATCGGCCAGCACCGGGTCGAGAATGCCGATCACGCCGAGGCTTATATCTCGCGGCTCAACGGTATCGGGCCTGTCCTCGACACGCTGATCGCCCGCGCCGATGCCCGTGCCGAAGCCGGCGTCATCCCGCCGCGCTTCGCCTTTGAATATCTGATCGGCAATACCGGCGCGGTGGTCACCGGTGCCCCGTTTGATGACAGCGAGGCGGTCTCTCCCCTGCTCGCCGACTTCACGGCCAAGGTCGAGGCTCTCGACATTGACGATGACGCCAAGGCAGACCTGATCGCGCGCGGAACCACGGCGCTGACGGACGTCGTGGGGCCCGCCTACGGCCGGTTGATCGCGATGTTCGAACGCCACGAGGCGATGACCGACGAGCGCGACGGCGCCTGGAAACTGCCGCGCGGTGAGGCCTATTACCAAAGCCAGCTGGCCGCCTTCACCACCCTGCCGGACCTGTCGCCGCAGGAAGTGCACGATACCGGTCTCGCCGAGATCGAGCGCATCCATGGCGAGATGCGCGGCATCATGGAGCAGGTCGGATTCGAAGGCAGCCTCCAGGACTTCTTCGAATTCATGCGCACGGACGAGCAATTCTACTACCCGTCCACCCCGGAAGGCCGGGCGCGCTACATCGCCGAGGTCTCGGACGTGTTCGACCGCGTACGTGGCATCATCCCCGATTATTTCGACACCGTCCCGCAAGGCGAGATGATAGTGCGCGAAGTCGAGGCCTATCGCGCCGCCGGCTCCCCGACCGCCTTCTACAATACCGGTTCGCTCGATGGGGCCCGCCCGGGCATCTACTATGCCAACACGCTGAACATGCGAAACCTGCCCGTCTATCAGATGGAGACTCTGGCCTACCACGAAGGCATTCCCGGTCATCACTTCCAGCTGACGCTGGCGCAGGAGCAGGAAGGCACGCCGATGTTCCAGCGCTTCCTCTACCTGTCGGCCTTTGGCGAGGGTTGGGCGCTGTACGCCGAAAGCCTCGGCAAGGACATGGGCATGTTCGACGATCCCTACCAGGATTTCGGCCGCCTCGCCTATGAGCTGTGGCGGGCCGGGCGCCTGGTCGTCGATACCGGCATTCACTCGCTGCAATGGTCACGCGAGGATGCGATCGACTATCTGCGAGCCAATACCTCCTTCACCGAGGAGGAAATCACCCGCGAAGTCGAGCGCTATATCGTCTGGCCGGGTCAGGCGACCTCCTACAAGACCGGGCAGATGCGGATCCGGCAATTGCGCGACTTCGCGCAGGCCGAGTTGGGCGATGCCTTCGACTATGGCGAGTTCCACGATGTGGTGCTCACCAATGGCTCGCTGCCCTTGGCGGTGCTGACCGCCCTGGTCAATGATTATGTCGACGAAAAGCGGACCGAAGCGTCCGAATAATGCACCTGAAGGGGTAAGATAATGCGTATTTCACACTGGACTGCTGGCGTTTCGGCGCTCGCTCTCCTCACTGCCTGCAATGCCGCCGAGGACACCGCTCTTGAGTCCGATGCGATGCCGGCCGAAACCGCCGCAACCGAGACCATGGCTGACGCCGAAACAGCCAGCATGGAGGAGACGGAATCCGATCGCCTCAATGCCTGGTTCCAGGACGTGTTCGACCGCAATGTCGCGCGCTCACCGATGACCCAGACCTATCTGGGCATGAAGACCAATTACGACCAGTGGTCGGATGCGTCTCCCGAGTATGCCCAGGAAGGCTTTGAGCTCGGTCAGGCTGATCTGGCGCACATGCAGGCCACGTTCGATTTCGATGCCCTCGACGACAGCGCCCAGCTGTCCTGGCGCCTGTTCGAATACAATGCCGAGCGCGCCCAGGAAGCCCAGCGCTGGAATGATCACGGCTACACCTTCACACCGCGTTCGGGCCCGCACATGAATGCGGCCTCCTTCCTGATCAACAATCACCGCGTCGATACGGCCGAGGACGCGCAGGCCTATATCGGCCGCCTGCGCAATCTGCCGACCTATCTGGACCAGAACATCGCCAATTCGCGCCGCTCGGCCGAGCTTGGCGTCCTGACCCCGCAATGGACCTACGAGCCGATGATCGCCACGGCCCGCAATATCATTTCGGGCGCACCGTTTGATGATGGCGAAGCCAGCCCGCTCCTCGCCGATTTCACCGGCAAGGTCGAGGCGCTGGACATTGATGATGCCGACAAGGCCCGCCTGATCAGTGAAGCCGAAGCCGCCCTTACCGAAGCCGTGGCCCCGGCTTATGGCCGCGTCATCGCCCTGTTCGAGGAGCAGGCGGAAGTCGCGACCGAGGATGATGGCGTGTGGAAACACCCCGATGGCGGGGAGTTCTACAACTTCCTGCTCAACGGTTACACGACGATGGATTTGTCGGCCGAGGAGATCCACCAGCTGGGCGTCTCCGAAGTCGCGCGCATTCATGATGAAATGCGCGGCATCATGGAGCAGGTCGGCTATGAGGGGTCGCTGCAGGACTTCTTTGAATTCATGCGCACCGACGAGCAGTTCTACTACCCCAATACCGACGAAGGCCGGGCCGAGTACCTGGCCGAGGCGACCTCGCTCATCGACACGATGACCGAGACCCTGCCGCAAATGTTCAACACCTTCCCTCGCGCCGAGCTCGAGGTCCGCCGGGTTGAGATCTTCCGCCAGGACGCCGCCGGCAAGGCCTTCTACCAGCGCCCCGCCCCGAACGGCTCCCGTCCGGGCGTCTACTATGCCAACCTGCGCGACATGTCGCTGATGCCGACCTACCAGATGGAAGCGCTGGCCTATCATGAGGGCAGCCCGGGTCATCACATGCAGCTGGCGATCATGCAGGAGCTGGAAGGCATCCCCGCCTTCCGTCGCTTCGGCGGCTACACCGCTTACACCGAAGGTTGGGGTCTCTACACCGAATTCCTGCCCAAGGAATTCGGCTTCTATTCCGACCCCTATTCCGACTTCGGCCGTCTGGCGATGGAGCTGTGGCGGGCCTGCCGTCTCGTGGTCGATACCGGCCTGCACTATCACCAGTGGACGCGCCAGGAAGCGATCGACTATCTCAGCGAAAACACGCCGAACCCGCTCGGCGACAGTATCGCCGCGATCGACCGCTATATCGTTTATCCGGGCCAGGCGACGGCCTACAAGATCGGCATGCTGGAAATCCTGCGCCTGCGCGGTATCGCCGAGGAAGCGCTAGGAGAGGCCTATGACATCCGCGACTTCCACGATGTCGTGCTGACCCAGGGCGCCATGCCGCTCTCGGTGCTGGAAGAGCGGGTCAATGCGTGGGTGGCGAGCGAACAACCGTAACGCAAACCCTTCGATCCAACATGGCCCAGACATGAAAAAGCCCCGGCTCTGGCCGGGGCTTTTGCATTGGTGGATGATCACATGGATCAGATCGGCATGCGCAGGATTTCCTGATAGGCCTTCACGACCTCATCGCGAACCGCAACGACGGTCTCCAGCGAGATCTCGGCAGCCGACACGGCGGTCACCACATCGATCAGCTCGGCTTCGCCGGCGGCGCCCGCAGCCGTCATCCGTTCGGAATGGGCGAGCGTCTGGCTGGTGTCGGCAATGGCATTGCCCAGCAGCGAGCCGAAATCGAGACCGCCACTGGCGGCTGCGCTGTCCTGGCTCGAGCCGAGCGAGGATTGCTGGGCAGAGCGGATAGCAGCCTGGTAGGCCTGTACGGCAGAGAGATCAGCGGCCATGGACGTCGTCCTTCATCCTGTTTCTAGGGCTCGCGTCGACTATTCTAGCGACGCAGCAGATCCAGCGCCCGCTCCTGCATGCGACGGGCATTCTCGATCATGTTGAGATTGGCTTCGTAGGACCGCATGGCCTCGCGCATGTCCATCATCTCCACCAGCGTCTGCACGTTGGAGTACTGGACATAGCCTTCGGCATTGGCAGCCGGGTGGCCGGGGTCATATTCGAGCGTGAACTCGCTCTGGTCGTGCGCGACATCGGTCATGCGCACGGCGTTCAGCCCGGTGGCGCGATCAAGCTCGGCTTCAAACACCGGGACCTGACGCCGATAAGGATCACCGCCGGCCTCGCGTGCTGTGGAGTCGGCATTGGCAATGTTTTCCGAGATGATCCGCATCCGTGCGGCCTGGGCCCGCATGCCGAACGCGGAGATCTGCATTGTATCTGAAGCATTACCCATCGATCACTCCCTATCGGCCCGGCGCACGGATCGCCGTGCGCAGCAGGCCAATGCTTTTCTGGTAGAGGGTCAGCGCGCTTTCATAGCGCATCCGGTTTTCCTGGGCCCGTACCATCTGTTCCTCGATGACGACAGAATTGCCGTTCACCGTTGTCTCCGAGTCGGGGCGCTCGCTCGTCTCCCAGTTCGATGACGATCCGCCACCCGTGCTGGAAGCCGGAATATGCCCGGCAGCGGTTGTCGTCAGATTCAGCGCACCCCGATTGCTGCCACCGGCACCGCCCGCATTGCCACCCATCTGGGCACGCAGCGCAGCGTGAAACTCGGACTCGTCAATGTCCCGCGGTGTGTAGCCCGGCGTGTTCGCATTGGCGATGTTCTCCGCGATCACCTGCTGGCGATCGGAGTGGAAACTCATCGATTGTCGAAGCAGTGCCAGGACCGGCACGTCGTCGGGCCGCATGCGCGAATCCCCTTTCTCAGTTATGAACGAAGGTGGTCCCGCACGGTTAACGCCGACTTAACCGCAGCACCCCAGACAGTGGTTATTGTTTATGAGGCCAAAGCTCGATGTCCGATATCGTCAACTGGACCAGCTACTTGTTTGCCATCTCCATCCTTGTCGCCCTGCTGGGCGGATTGGGACTGTTCGGCTATGCCGTCCAGAAGGGCTGGCTGCTGCAGCAAATGACGGGATTGCGCCAGCTGGGCGGAACCGACCGCCGCCTCAAGCTCCGCGAAACCCTTGTCATCGATCCGCGCCGTCGGGTGGTGATCCTGCAGGCCGATGGCGAAGAACATGTGGTCCTGCTGGGTGCAGAGCGGGAGACCATACTGTCGACCGGCGCGGCCAAACCGGTCAGCGCGGCGGCCTTGCGAGACACGCTGGAGGGTTCGGCATGAGTGCCCGCAAAGGCTTCTGGTTCTGTTTTTCGCTGTTTCTGCTGGGCGTAATCACCCTGATCGGCTTCCAGGCCGATGCGCAGACCGTGACCATCGATGCCGGCCAGGAGGGCGCACTGACCGAGCGAGTCCTGCAGCTGATGGCGCTGTTGACCGTGCTGTCGTTGGCGCCGTCCATCATCATCATGACCACCAGCTTCGTACGCATCATCGTGGTGCTGTCGCTGCTGCGAACCGGGCTGGGCCTGCAGCAGAGCCCGCCGAACGCGGTCCTGGTCTCGCTGGCCATCTTCATGACCGGCTTCATCATGGCGCCGGTCTTCACCCAGTCCTATGACGAGGGCATCCAGCCCCTGCTGAACGAAGAGATCGAGCTGACCGAGGCCTTCGACCTTTCGACCGCGCCACTCAAGACCTTCATGCTCAGCCATGTCCGCGAGGACGATCTCGCCCTGTTTATCGACATGTCCCAGGAGGCCGTTCCGGAATCGCCGGAAGCGACCTCGTTCTGGATCGTCGCTCCGGCCTTCATGATCTCGGAATTGCGCCGCGCCTTCGAGATCGGCTTCCTGCTGTTCATCCCCTTCCTGATCATCGATCTCGTCGTCGCCTCGATCCTGATGTCGATGGGCATGATGATGCTGCCCCCGATCGTCATCTCGCTACCGTTCAAGCTGATCTTCTTCGTTCTGGTCGATGGCTGGCGACTGGTAGTGGGATCATTGGTGCAGAGTTTCGGGACATTGAGTTGACGGGGAACTCGGTTCCCACCGCGCAGTGCCCCATGCCTGACGGTACGAGCCCCCATGATTGAAGCAGTTTATCCCCTCTGCGCGCCACTTTCCTTCTCCCCTGGGAGAAGGTGGCCGGAGGCCGGATGAGGGGAGAAACTCCTGCGGACAGCGGGACTTCCCCATCACCCTGACCCTCTCCCCAGTGAGAGGGAACGCATCACCCAGCATAAAATCCGCAAAACTTATCCTCCCCCCTTATCCGCCATGGGACACTGCCCTTGGTTTTCGGGACGGGAGGCACGAGCTCAGTCACTTGTGCCCGGAAGCGAGCGGAGCCTGTCCGCGCCTTGGATGTGACAATCCAAAGCTCCGGCAGGGCGTGCGACCAGGTCGCGGGGCACTAAACGACCGACCCCATCTACCTGCCGCATTGGAATCGGGGGCGAGAGCGTCCGGGAAATCTCCGAGAACGGGATGTCGAGGACATCACGGACACCGCATACCACCAACAGGACACCCCGGTGTCCGCCGACATCCCGTTCCCTCCCACACTTCGGCGCAAGAGCGTGCGGAGACGAGAAACCGTGCGCATGTCTGGAGAAGGAGGAGCGTCAGCTAGCTCGGCCCACCACCATTCACAAAGCGCGCCCGGAAGGGCTCCATGAAGGCGTCCAGCGTATCGATGCTGGCGATGCGGGACGCCATGTCGGAGAAGCGGACATTGCCGGGGGTTGCGTCATCATCGGTCAGGAGGCTGAACGCGGCGGCCTGGTCGGTCTGGGCCATGGCTTCGCCATAACGTTGCCCAAGGCGGACCGCGCTCGCCGTGTCCCGCGACAGGCTATAGGCGATGGCAGCACGCAGGAGGTCGTCTTCCTCGGTTGGCACCAGCGGTGCAGGGTCCGAATGACGATTGCCCAGAATACCTTCCAGCCGGCGACCGGCATTGCGCCAGTCGCGCTGGGTCCAGGCAACATCGGCGCGCAGGCGGCTGGCGGCCTCGGACTGGTCCGAGGCGATCAATTCCAGCGCCTGATCCGACCGCCCCAACTCGGACAGGGCGCGGGCCTCCAGCAGGTAGCGCTCATCGACCAGCACTTCTGGCAGACCGGCGATGCGTGAACGGCGGATGGTGTTGAGGGCGTCTTCATAGCGACGGTCCATCAGGTAGACGATGGCCAGATCGGTCGCCACGCGGGCGCGTGCGAGTGGCTCTCGCAGGCGATAATCGACCTGATGCTGCAACAGCTCAGCGGCCGGGTCGAGCAGATCAAAGGCAATCAACCGGTCGGCCAGGCGACGGATCATGCGATCGCCATCGGCACCGATCGGGGCCAGGTGTTGATACTGGTAGAAGATGGCGACCGCCTCGACCGGGTCCATGCGGTCCGCCTCGCCATCGAGGAAGAGGCGGCGGAAGATCGACACCATGTCCTCGCCGATACGGCGTCCAGCTTCGGATTCGGGGAAACGCGCCTGGGCCGTGGCCATGGTCTCCAGCCCGCCGGCGAAATCACCGGCCTGGACATAGAGTTCGCCAAGGGTGCGGACCGTTTCCAGCTCGATCGTGTCACCACGCCAGCGGAAGCGGAGATTCTCCAGATTCTCGATGGCAACGGTGCGACTGATCACACCCTCGTCAAGCTGTAGCCGGTAAAGGTCGAAAAGGGCTCGGGCCTCGGACTCGGGATGGCCGGATTCCGACAATTCCTCGAAACGGCGGATCGCCTCGGTCCGGTTGCCGCTGGCCTCGGCGACACGGGCCGCGACATAACGCGCATCCAGGCGCGTCCGCCAGTCCGGATCTCCGGCCTCGACGGCGTAGAGATAGTCCTGTGCGGCGGCGGTGTCGCCCAGCTCCAGTGCGGCGCGGGCATGAGCGGCATTGAAGCGCGCCTGCCATTCCGGCGGGTAGTGATAGACGGTCGCCTCGCCGGTATTGAACCGGCGGCGAGCATCCTGCCAGCGCTCTTCACTGACCGCGACCATGGCTCGCCAGAGATCGGCAGCGGGGTCCTGGGCCAGGGAGGCATGCGACAGGTAGGCAGAGGCATCCTCGGGACGGTGCAACATATAGCTGGCGACGGCCTGCAGCGACCGCACGTGAGGATCATCGACCAGTTGCGGTTCGGCAGCTACGGCCAGTTCGGCCATGCCGAGCGCTTCAGGCGCCAGATCACGGGCCAGAAGGAATCGCGCCAGCGCGATCTGGCCATCCGTGCCATCTTCCAGCGCTGTGCGACGCAGGCGCGCATTCCATTCATCCAGATACGGGCCCGTTCCACGCCAGGCATCGAAATACATCAAGGCCGGCGATGAAATATTGGCCAGAACCGAGCTTTCGGCATCAACCCGGCCTGCCGTGGCGGCTGGCGTCAGGTTCAGCCCGCTGGGACGGCTGATCGCGGCACCGCTACCGATCAGGGTAATCTCGATATCTTCAGCGATAGCCTGGACTGCTCCGCCCTGGGCACTGGGCAGCAGGGCCCCGCCGACAAATTCACTTCGAGCGGCCAGTCCCTGGATCGGACCGAGCGCCGTGATCACGCCGATCATGTCACCGACCACCGGATCATCGATCCAGCGGATCGCGTGGGCGCTGGACATGTCCATCAGGATGCGACCGGGCCGACCGCGACGGGCATCCCGGCGCACATTGATCGGACGCGGCGGCGC
Organism: Maricaulis maris MCS10; assembly: GCF_000014745.1. Taxonomy (NCBI): domain Bacteria; kingdom Pseudomonadati; phylum Pseudomonadota; class Alphaproteobacteria; order Maricaulales; family Maricaulaceae; genus Maricaulis; species Maricaulis maris. The sequence continues at coordinate 2,124,247 of NC_008347.1, forward strand.
GTCGATCCGCTCTGAAAGGACAACGGTCCAGCGATTGCCATCCAGACGGGCTTCGGCCTGCGAAGTGGCCGGCACGATCAGTCGCGCGGCACTATAGGTCTCGCCATTGACCCCGGCGAAATTACGGATGTGGCGACGGCTGGCGCCGTCGAGTTCGCGCAGGTCGAGCTCGGCGGCGGCATCAAACACCACCCAGACCGCTTCGCCGCGCCGGAAGACTGCCATGCCGAGCGGCGCCTGCCAGTTGAAGTCGATCCTCAGATCGCCATTGAAATCAGAGACCTCGGCCTGCACAACGCCGTCAGCGGGGACCGGGTTGCCACCGGACGGCTGGGCTGACAGCTCCGCTGGACGATTGTCAGCAGGAGCGGCGGCGGGTGGCGGGGCTTCGGCAACGACCGGCACCGGCTCCGCGGCAGACTGCGTGGCGGGGCGTTGCGGACGCGGAACAGCAACCGGTTCAGCCTCAGCCTGTCTTTCATCATCGCTGGCGATCTCGTCCGTCTCGATTTGAGCACCGGCAGCGGCCTCGATCTGCGCCAACAGGGTCTCGGCGTCCGCGAAGGCCGGGTCCGGCAGATCGATCGCGACACGCCCCCCCTCACCCCAGGCACGGACCTGGACACCGGGTTCGACATCCAGCGTCAGCACGAACTCGTCGCCGTCGCGGGTCGCACTCAATCCATTGAGAAAGCGCGGCGGCGATCCCGCCAGACGGCTCAGATCGATGTCGGCGGGTTCCGCGAAGCGCACTTCCGCCACATCGCCTGACTGGCTGACCGAGACCTCGACTTCACGCGGCCACAACAATTCGATCCGTGTGTATTCCGTCGCCTGGCCGACGCGGTATTGGACCGGCAGGGCCTCGGCGGGCGGTGGCGGTGGCGGCGGCAGGGCGGCCTGCTCGGCAGCCAGTCGCGCGGCCTCGATCTCGCGAGCCTCGCGCGGCGAGACAATGTCGGCAGGACGGCTGCCACCCACAGGCACAAAATCAATCGCGACCTGGTCATAGCTGGCGGAGGTATAGGCATCGACCGTCTGGTTGAGGGCGATGCGCAAGGTCGATCCGTCGGGGTCCAGACGGGCCCGGGCGGCCAGGCCTTCAAGCGACCCGACCAGGGACGCAACATCGGCATCAAGCGGTTCGCTCAATCGGGCAATCAGGACGGTGTGTTCGACGCTGACATCGGCGGTCGGCAGACGGTCGGCGACACTATCGTCATAGTCGATCAGCAGGCGCAGGGAATTATTGCCGCGCTCGACACTGAGCGTGGCTGGCGACTGGGCCAGGGCTGTTGAGGCCAGCAACAGCGGCAGGACGCATCCGGCAAGGCCGGCCGTATATCTAGTCGGCCTCGGCAATCCGCGCCTCCAGCTCGGCCACGGTGTCCGGCAGGTCCGACCGGCGCGCCATGCGCTCGGTCAGGGCGGCCGCCGCGCCGGTATTCATCTCGGCGAGGATCGCGCCAAAAACACGTTGCGACATGCGCGAGGCAATCTGCAGCTGTGTGTCCATGTCGAGGGTCGCGATGCGCTCGGACGAGTCACGCGGGTCCATGGCGGAGTACCAGGCGACAATCACGTCCATGTCTTCGTTCTCGCGGTCCGACAGCTCGCCCGACAGGCTTTCAATCTGGGTCCGCAGGGCGTTGAGCTCGGTGATCTTGGTGTCCACCCGCTGCTCCATCGCCAGCATCAGCGCTTCGCGGGTCTCCAGCTCCCGTTCACGACTGTCGAGCTCGGAAGAGCGTTCGCGCAGGCGGTAGATGACACGCTCTTCCTCGGCGGTCCGGACACCACTGGCAATCCGTTCGGCAAAGGCCGCAGAGACGTCCGACGCACTTGGCTCATCCTCGGCCGGCGCGGGAGCCGCATGGTCGGCCGGCATGATGGGCGCATCCTCGCCCTCACCCGCAACGTCCTCGTCCTGAGCCTGCTCGGTGACCTCGGCGGCCATGGCACTGCCCTGGGCCTCCCACCAGTCGGCCGCCCCGTTGGCGATCGACAGCGTCTTGAGGCCCAACAGACCGCCCATCAGGACGGCCAGCACGGTGAGGAAGCGAAGGGGTTCGCGCATGGATCTACCTCACATCCTTGAGATCATTGATGACGCGGGAGCCGGCACCGTCCGGGAAAATATCGGCAGCGCGGCGACGCGGCGCTCGACGCTGGGCCAGGCTGTCGGCCTTGCGGTCGACATTGCCGGTCACCAGGTGGAGTTCATCGGCCAGGGTCCGCGCTTCGCTGACACGCTTTTCCAGCACGTCGACGGACTGTGCGGTGGCACGCTCCAGAGCGCCAAGGCTGGCGCGGGCACGATCGGTTGCCTCATTGAGGGCGATCACCGACTCGCGCACGCCGTCCTGGCCCTTTTTCAGGGCGTTCAGACGGCGATCCACGCGCCAGCACATGACCACAGCCACAACCAGCAGCGCAGCAACGAGGCCTTCAAAAATCAGGGCGGCGAGTGTCATGCAAACCTCATCATGGCTTTTTTGGCTCCCGGCGAGAGCGGTCCGCTCAAGCGTAGGGCAACATTGTGTCCGATGCGCCCCATGCGGCCGCGGGTCAGGGGGACCTGACCGCAGCGCAGTTCGACATCACTGCTCGGCGACGCGTCGAGATAGAGCGTGTCACCCACTTTCAGATTGGCCACGGTGCCCAGGGACACACGCTGCTCGTCGAGCACGGCCTGGACTTCCATCTTGGTCGACCAGAGTTCGGTCGCCAGGTGGCCTTCCCAGATATTATCACGTCCGAATTTTTCCCCCATGAACTGCTGGAGCAGCATTTTCCGGATCGGCTCCAGAGTCGCATAGGGAAGAAGAAGCTCGATTCGACCGCCGCGGTCTTCCATGTCGATCCGCAGCTTGACCAGGATGGCCGCATTGGCCGGTCGGGCAATAGCGGCAAAGCGCGGATTGGTCTCGACACGCTCGAGGTCAAATTCGACATCGGTCAGCGGTGCGAAGGCCTGTTTGGCATCGCCCAGAACGACTTCGATCATGCGCTGGACGAGCATCCGTTCGATCGTGGTGTAGGGCCGACCTTCAATCCGCATGGCCGACGTGCCTCGGCGACCGCCGAGCAGCACGTCCACAATCGAGTAGATCAGGTTGGAGTCGACGGTCAGCAGGCCGTAATTGTCGAGCTGCTGGGCCCGGAACACGGCCAGGATGGCTGGCAGCGGGATTGAATTGAGATAATCGCCGAACCGGATCGAGGAAATATTGTCGAGCGAGACCTCGACATTGTCCGAGGTGAAATTGCGCAGCGAGGTCGTCATCAAGCGCACAAGGCGGTCAAAGACGATCTCCAGCATCGGCAGGCGTTCGTAGGAGACCAGGGCGGAATTGATGATCGCGCGGATACCGGACTTGTCCGCAGCGTCGTCATCGGAGAGCGAGAAGCCGAGCAGGCTGTCGATCTCGTCCTGGTTGAGGATGCGCTCGGCCCCACCGCCAACTGTCGGCAGGTCCTGCTCATCATCCTCGGCACCGACCATCGCCTCCCATTCGGACGCCAGGTCGAGGTCGTCTCCGTCCTCGGCCATGGCTTCCCATTCGGCCGCCAGTGCATCTTGGTCCATATCGTCAGACATGCGTGTGCTTTCCGTTGGTCGTCATCGGCCTAGTCGACAATCATGAATTCCTGGATCCAGACCGCATCGATCTGGTCCGGCTCGATGGCCAGGTTGACCCGGCGCAGCAGTTCCAGCTTCACGCGGTGCATGCCCGCCGACCCGTAGAGATCGTCCTCACGCAGCTCACGCAAGAACATGATGAACTGGTCCATGACCGGGTCGTAATGCTCTTCCAGGATCGGACCGAGATCCGACCGGCTCGACTCGAAGGAGATTTTCAGCTGGACGATGACCGGACGCCCGGTCACCGACCGGATATTGGTGGTGATCGTCTCTTCGGTGCCGTCGCCCTCGCGCAGATCATAATAATATACTTCGTCAGTGGCATGGCTGTCGGCGGCACCATGGCCATCCGCATCCTCACCATGACCGGCATCGGCATGCTGTTCCTCGTCGTCGCCACCACCGGCGAACATCATGAAACCGCCGACACCCGCGAGCAGCAGGATCAGAACGGGAAGACCGATAAAGAGCACCAATTTCAATGGGTTCTTCTTCGGCGCCTCTTCGCCTTCGGCGTCGTCTTCGATCTCTTCGTTGTCGTCAGCCATGACCAGGCTCCCAGTCGGGGGAATCATCTGATCCCATTAACGACCAGCGCGGTTAACGTTTCGTAGTGATTGGCGGCGACCCGGCAACTTCTTCCCCCTGCCGTGACGGTCTTTGCCGGAAAGGCTTGCCGGGCTTGCCACCCCCTCCCCGTCAACCTCTTGTTTTCCATGAAAATTAACCTTGGCACGCCGCGTGCAGCAGCACTGGCAACTGCCGCGCAATGACGACGGCGGACCCCAGGCTCCAGAAAGGAACCGCCCGATGGACAACGCAATGATGATCGGCCTCTCGCGCCAGATGACCCTTCGCCGGTCTATGGACGTCGTGGCCAACAATATCGCCAACGCCAATACAGCCGGCTTCAAGGTTGAATCCCTGCTGCTGGAAAACCGCGCTGCACCGACTGCCACGCATGATGACGGACCGGCCGACATCCAGTTCGTCAATACCTGGGGCATGGCTCGCGATTTCCGCCAGGGCGAACTCGCCTTCACCGGTCGCGAATTTGATCTCGCCATTGATGGCGGCGGCTTCTTCGCCGTCGAGTCGAATGGCGAAGAGCAATTCACCCGTGACGGCCGCTTCCGCCTTGATGGCGCCGGCCAGCTGGTCGCCTCCGACGGCGCGCCCGTTCTTGACGCCGACACCCGCGGCCCGATCCTGATCGACGCCTCCGCCGGCAGTGTCCAGATCGTCGAGGGCGGCATGATCATGCAGAACGACCAGCAGATCGGCCGGATCGGCGTGTTCGAGATCGCCAACCGCTCGGAAATGTCCAAGCAGGGCAATGGCCGCTACACCATCCCGCCGATCGAGGATCCGGCCAACGAGCCGCTGGCCATGATCGATGCGACGGTGAGCCAGGGCTTTGTCGAGCAGTCCAACGTGCAGTCGATCCTCGAACTCACCGACATGATGTCTGTCATGCGCAGCTACCAGTCGGTCTCGAAATTCCTTGAACAAGCAGAAGACCTGAGCAAGCGCGCCATCGAGCGCCTTGGCCGGATCTGATCGGAGGAGAACGAATATGCGTGCTCTCACCACCGCCGCCACCGGCATGCAGGCCCAACAGCTGAATGTCGAAGTGATCTCGAACAACCTGGCCAACATGAACACCACCGGGTTCAAGCGCCAGCGGGCCGAGTTCCAGGACCTGCTCTACCAGAATGTCCAGCAGATGGGTGCCGCCAGCTCCGACGCCGGGACGATCGTGCCGACTGGCGTCCAGGTCGGTCTAGGCGTGCAAACAGCTTCCATCTACCGCATCACCGAACAAGGTGCGCTGTCGAATACCGGCAATCCGTTTGACCTCGCCGTGTCCGGCGAAGGCTATTTCCGGGTTCAAATGCCCGATGGCTCCGATGGCTTTACCCGCGCCGGCAATTTTGCAGTGAGCGGTGATGGCGAGCTGGTCACCTCGGAGGGCTATACCGTCGCGCCGGGCATCGCCATTCCTAACGGCGCCCGCCAGATCGAAATCAATATTCAGGGTCAGGTCCAGGTGCAGATCGACGGTCAAACGGACATGCAGACCGTAGGCCAGATCGAATTGGCGACCTTCTTCAATCAGGCTGGCCTTGAAGCCATTGGGGGCAATCTTTTCCTGGAAACAGCGGCCTCTGGCTCAGCGTCACTCGGAACGCCGGGTTCGCCGGGCTTCGGCGATATCCAGCAGGGCTTTGTCGAGACCTCGAACGTCAATTCGGTGTCAGAAATCACCGCCCTGATCCAGGCCCAGCGCGCCTATGAAATGAACGCCCGCGTCATCACCGCATCCGACGAGATGATGGCCGCTTCCTCCAACCTTCGCTAACGGGAGAGATAGATGATCCGCACAAGCCTCATCGCACTCGCCTGCCTCACCACGGCCCCGTTTGCGACCTCCTCCGCGCTCGCGGCCGAAGCCGTCGTGTTGCGCGAAACCATCCGCGTCGACAGCGCCCATATCACGCTGGGCGACCTGTTCGACATCACCGGAGCGCAAGCCGACATCGTTCTGGCCCGCGCGCCGGCGCCAGGCAGCCGCACGGCGCTGGACGTCAATTATGTCCGTCGTATCGCGCTCGAGAATGACCTCGACTGGGCCAATGCCGGCGGCCTGCGCCGCCTGTCGATCGAGCGCGCCAGCCGCGTCGTCTCGGCCGACACGCTGGCCGACATGCTGGAAGGCGAGCTGTTTGCCTCGGAAGGACGGGTTCACGACGTGCAACTGTCAAACACCGCGATGACCCTGCACGCCCCGCTCGACAGCATTGGCGGACCGGAGATCCACGACCTCTCCTTTGACAGCCGCTCGGGCATGCTCGCCGCCGAAATCGCGCCCTATCACGGTGCCCAGCCAGTCCGCGTCACCGGCCGAGCCTATGCGACGGTCGAACTGCCGGTCCTGGCCCGTCCGGTTGCATCCGGACAGGAAATCACGGCCTCGGACATCACCTGGATCAGCCATCGTTCGGACCGTCTGCGTCCCGATGCCATTCTCGACCCGGAGGCCCTGATCGGCATGGAAACACGCCGCGCCCTGCGCCCCAACGAGCCGCTGCGTGGCTATGATCTTCAGCGCCCTTTGATGGTCGAGCGCGGTGACCTGGTCGTCCTGATGTTTGAAGTTCCCGGCATCCAGCTGACCGTGCGCGCCCGCGCCATGGAAGACGCCGCCGACGGCGAAGTTGCCCGCTTCATCAACCTGCAATCAAACCGCACGGTGGAGGCCCTCGTCGACGGCCCTGGTCGTGCCCGCGTCGGCACTTCGCCGGCCGCCAGCTTCTGATCAAGGAGATCACGCCATGATCCGCAAACTCGCCGCCCTCATCGTCGCCGCTGCCGCCCTGCAGGCATGCGCCGTCTCCGACCGTCTGTCCTATGTCGGCCAGACGCCGCCGATGACCCCGATCCAGAACCCGGCCGATCTCGCCGGAACCGGACCGTCGCAATTGCCCATGCCGATGCCGCGCATGCCGCAACAGCGCTATGCGACCAATTCGACCGCCAACAACTCGCTCTGGACCGCCAATTCGCCGACCTTCTTCGGTGATCCGCGGGCCGACCAGGTCGGTGACATCGTCACGGTCAACATCGCCATTTCCGACAGCGCCCAGCTGAACAACACCACCAATCGCAGCCGCTCATCGGCCGAGGACAGCGACCTGACCAGCTTCCTGGGCGCCGACCTGACCGGCTTCTTCAACGACAATATCGACCCGACCTCGATGACCAGCCTTGGCTCGACCTCGTCGCTGGCCGGTTCGGGATCCGTCAACCGCACCGAAAGCATCTCGCTGACCGTCGCGGCCCTCGTCACCCAGGTCCTGCCGAATGGCAATCTGGTGATCGCCGGCCGTCAGGAAGTCCGCGTGAACAATGAGGTGCGCGAACTTCTCATCACCGGCATTGCGCGTCCGCAGGACATCGGGTCCGACAATACGATCGCCCATACGCAAATCGCCGAAGCCCGCATTTCCTACGGTGGCCGCGGACATCTCTCCGATGCCCAGCGCCCCCGTTACGGCCAGGAACTCTATGACATCCTGATGCCGTTCTAGGACAACGAATCCCCACCACCATCGGGACCCACTGGGCCGTTGCGCAATAGGCGTGACGGCCCATTTTTTTAATTGAAATCGCAGGTTTTGGGCGGTTCGGCCGGAATTGTTTCCGGCCTGATCCCGTCAGCTGTCGCGGTGGACGCGTTCCTTGCGCTCGTGGCGCTCCTGCGCCTCGAGGCTCAGCGTGGCAACAGGCCTGGCATCGAGCCGGGCCAGCGAGATCGGCTCACCGGTCTCGTCACAATAGCCGTACTCGTCCTCTTCCAGACGGCGCAGGGCCTTGTCGATCTTGGAGATCAGCTTGCGCTGACGATCACGGGCCCGCAGCTCGAGCGAGCGGTCCGTCTCGGTCGACGCACGGTCGGCCAGGTCGGGCAGAGCCCCCATGTCCTGCTGGAGATTGGTGATCGTCGAGCGGCTTTCCCGGAGGATGTCATCCTTCCAGGCCATGAGCTTGCGTCGGAAATATTCCTTCTGCCGGTCATTCATGAACGGCTCGTCTTCCGACGGGAAGTAATCCTTGGGCAATTCGATCGGTTCAGCTTCGCTCATCGCTTTCCACTCAACTCCACGCGGTACAGCGCTCTCCCCCAGAAAGCGGGCGGAGAATATGCACCGAGCCGCTCAAGTCAATGTGGAGACGCTGTTGCCACACCAACTTCATGGAGCAAATAGCGAAAAACCTTGAATGATTTGTGTCGAAAAGTGTGACCTAGCTGAACTTGGCCAGTTCAACCGCTGCCCGGGTTTCAACTTCGTCGAGTGCCGCTTCCAGCCGGGCGTCATTGGTCGCATCGCGGCGGGTCTGCAGCAAGTCCATCAGCGCGACCAGCTTGGCGCGTGGCAAACCGCCCTCGAGCAGGGCGATCTTGAGCTCATCGAGCATGTCCAGCATGTCGAATGCGCGATCTGTGGCCTGCTTGCGCGCATGGGTGAAATCCTCGACTCCTTGCAGCGCCAGAATGGCATCCACCGACTGCACCGAGGACACACCGCTGGCCGTCATCCCGGCACCGGCCTTGGCCGGCGAATCCAGCTTGAACGCCTCACCGGAGGCGCGCGAGGTGGACTTGCGCTTGCCGGCTGAAACGGAACTGGTGGAGCTGGGTCCGGAGACTTTCATGGCGGGAATCATTTCCTCGTGATGACGTCCAATGGATGCGGCCGGGGCGATTAACAGAGCCTTAACCTGACCCCCTGGATCGGCAAAAACTGCCGGTCCGGACCTGCAGGTGGCGGGTTTTTCCGCCCCTGCGATCAGCACTCTACTCGCCAACCCTTTGTTTTTCAGCGTCTTATTTTATTAACCAAATCCGGAAAACTGGCACGCCACTGGCAAGGTCGTGGGCGAACCTGTTCCGGAGACCGCAAAATGCGCCTGATCATTGCCCTTCTCGCCGCCCTGTCCTTCGCGACCCCCGCCCTGGCGTCGTCCCGCATCAAGGACATGATCGATGTCGAGGACGTCCGCGACAACCACCTCGTCGGCTATGGCCTGGTGGTGGGGCTGGACGGTTCCGGGGACAGCCTGCGCAATGCCGCCTTCACCAACCAGTCGCTGAACGCGATGCTGGAACACTTCAACGTCAACACCCGCGACGCCAACCTGAACACCCGCAATGTCGCCGCGGTGATGGTGACGGCCTCACTGCCGGCCTTCTCTTCGCAGGGAAGCCGCATCGATGTGACGGTATCGGCCATTGGCGACGCCTCCAGCCTGCAGGGCGGCGTGTTGATCGCCACCCCGCTGTTCGACAGCCAGAGCCGCGCCTGGGCCGTCGCCCAGGGCTCGCTCGCTGTCGGTGGCTTCGAAGCCGCCGGTGACGGTGCCAGCATCACCCGCGGCGTACCGACCTCCGGCCGCATCGCCAATGGCGCCCTGGTCGAAAACCCGTTCGAAGGCTCCGGCATTGATCCCTGGGCCGAGATTGCCAACCGCGCCAGCCTGCGCCTGTCGCTGCGCAATCCCGACTTCACCACCGCCCGCCGCATGGCCGATGCGATCAATGCCTATGTCGGCCCCGGCTCGGCACGGGCCACCAATCCCAGCACGGTCACGCTGCAGCGCCCGAGCCATTTTGACGGCGACATGATCGACCTTCTGTCCGAGGTCGAGCAGCTGCGTGTCGAGGCCGACATCCCGGCCCGCATCATCATCGACGAGAATACCGGCACCATCGTGATGGGCGAGAATGTCCGCGTCTCCACCGTCGCCATTGCCCAAGGCAATCTGACCATCACGGTCACCGAAAGCCCGATCGCCAGCCAGCCGGCGCCCTTCTCCGAAGGTGAAACCGTCGTCCTGCCGCGTACCGATGTGTCGGTCACCGAGGACAATATGCAGCTGGGCGTGCTGGAAGAGAGCGTCTCGCTGAGCCAGCTGGTCGACGGGCTGAACGCCATGGGCGTCACCCCGCGCGACATGATCACCATCCTCCAGGCCATCAAGGCAGCGGGTGCGCTGCAGGCCGAAATCGAGGTGCTGTAATCATGGACGGCATGCTGGAACTGCAACTCGCCAATGCCACCGGCGCCGGTCGCGCCCAGGGGGCACCGAATGTAGGCGGCGCGCGCAACGAGACCGAAGCGCGGGCCATTGCCGAGGACTTCGAGAGCTTCTTCCTGTCGCAGATGATCGAGCAGATGTTCGCTCAGACCGGCGAGGAGAACCCGTTTGGCGGCGGCTCGGGCGAGCGCGCCTTCACCGGCCTGCTGCACGAGGAATACGCCAAGGTGATGGCCCAGTCCGGCGGACTTGGCCTTGCCGACCGCCTGACATCAGAAATCCTGCGCTATCAGGAAACCGGGGAGATCTAATCATGACCGAACTTGCCGCCGGCAACCCTGCCGAACGTGCCGAGGGCCTGCTCAAGCTGACCCGTCGCCTGACCGACCTGATCAATGAGGAAACCCGCCTCTTCCAGGACCGTCGGCCGCATGACGCGCTGGGCCTGCAGGACGAAAAGTCCCAGCTGGCCAATATCTATCGCGCCGAAGTGGCGCGGGCGCGCAAGGAACCGGCGCGCTTTTCCGGCGCTCCGGCACCGATCAAACAGGCCCTGCGCGATGCCACGACCAGTTTCCACGCCTCCCTGGCCGAGAATGGCCGGATTGTCGGCGCGTTGAAAACTGTCACTGAAGGCGTGGTGAAAGCCATTGCCGACGAAGCCGCACGCCAACGCTCGACCGCTGGCGGTTACGGACCCGGCGCGTCGCAACAGACCGGTCGTGGCGGCAGCTTCGCTATCGCAGTCAACCGCACGGCCTGATTTCGACAATGGCAGGGCTTGTCGGGTCGCCTTGACTGCGGCATCACCCTGCCATGAAACACCGAGCCCGCTCATCTGTGACAAAGGCCTATGATGCATGGGCCGCACAGTATGACAGCGACGACAACAAGACCCGCGATCTTGATGCAGCCTACCTCATCAATGCCGGCCTCGAACTGGCAGGACGGCGTATTGTCGAATTCGGCGCCGGGACCGGCAAGAATACCGCATTCCTGGCTCGGCGCGCTGCCCACGTCCTGGCAATGGATATTTCCGGTGCCATGCTCGACCGGGCGCGGGCGCGCCAACTCGGCTCCCACATTGAATACATCGAACATGATGTGACCGAGCCTTGGCCCGTCCGCTCAGGCTCGGCCGACATGGTGGTCGGCAATCTGGTTCTTGAGCATATCGCAGAGCTTGCTCCGGTCTTTCAGGAGGCCGCTCGCGTACTCAAGCCCGGCGGTCAGCTCTATCTCGCCGAGCTCCACCCTTTCCGGCAATTGCTGGGAAGCCAGGCCCGCTTCGCGCAGGCTGACGGGACCGAATTGCGCATCGAGGCGTGGTATCATGGCGTGTCGGATTATTGCGCGGCGGCCCGCGAGGCGGGGCTGCAACTACTCGACCTGCGCGAGCCGGTCGACGCCGGCTCGTCGGTCGGTAGCCAGTGCCCGCCGCGATTATTGGTCATGCAATTTGTGAAGGGCGCCTAGAAATAGGCGCTGGCCTGACCGCCGGAACCGGAGTTCAGACGCGCCAATCCGGCCTGGTAGTTGGCAAGCTGGGAATTGTAGTAAGCCGGAACAGTGCCGCCTCTCTTGCCCGCCTGCGGCCCCTGGAGCAGTTCCTTTAGCGCCGGATCCATCGTCAGGTCCCGATAGGCACGCTGGATTTTCGAGAGCGCGTCCTGGATCGCTTCCATGGCCGTCTCGGCAGTGTCTTTCTCTGCCAACGACATCGTGGTGGGCAGGTCCAGCGCGAACAGCGGCGGCGCATCGGTGGTCTTGTCGTCCTTGTCGAGAAGGGAGCCGGTATTGACGATCGCGCCAGGCGAAATTCCGAGGGATTTCAACAGATCGCGACCTTCACTGCCGGCAAACAACTCAATCGAGGAGCCTTCGGCCGCCTTGATGCGCAACATGTCGCCTTCGGCCGAACGGCGGACATCGGCCGTACCGTCGAGCACCAGCTTGGCGTTGATCTTGAAGCTGAGCGATCGCATCGTGTCGTCGGCTTCGATGGAAATCTTCTTGCGACGACCGCCATTCACGGAGACGTAGAAGAAATCGTCCTCGCGAGCCGAACTGCGGTCCGTGACCACACGGCTGTCGGAATAGGTCAGTGTACCGGTTGGCAGTCCGAGCGAGTCCAGCACGCTGTCATCGGTCGTCGACAGTGCGAGGCCCTTGGCATCCGCCAGCCCACCCCGGCCGGACACCTGGGTCGTCCAGTCGACGGCTCCGGTCGAGGCATCAAGCTGGGCCGCGAACGCATCCCGCTCACCATTCAACGTGCCGCCATTGATCCCGCCAAGCGTCTTGCCGGCGATATAGATTTTGCCATCATGGACCTGGACATCGGCGGCACCGTCATCCTTGTCCGAGCCGACAAAGGTCAGGAAATCGGTCGTCGGTGCGCCACCATCGGTCATCTTCATCACGAAGGCATCGCGAACGCCGCCCGCATGCGCCGATACCGGCGCCGTTGGTGCGAACCCGCCGCCCGCCGCGCCGGTCAGATAGATACCGGTCGCATCGATCGCGAGACCACCAACCCGGCCATCATCCAGATCGCCCAGATCCTGCTCCCAGATCGCGGCTGACGTGTCATCACTGACATCGAATTTGCGCAGGACGGCGTTGCCGTCCTCCTGGCTTGCCACGACCAGATTGCCGTCACTCGCAATCGCGATCGCCGACACGGACTCCTCTCCGGTCGAGCCGACCCGCCGCGTCCACAAAGTCGTACCGCTGGCGTCGATGGCACGGATATACCCGTCCGAACCGCCACCCGCATGGGCGTCACCACCGAATGCGCTGGCCGAACTGCCGGCGACATACACCGTACCGTCATCACCGACGGCGACGGTGCTGGCCTGGTCATCCTTTGTCCCGCCAAAGCGCTGCGTCCATTGTTCCACACCGCTGGCCGAGTATTTGACAACGACGCTGTCGCTGCCGCCAACATCAGTCGTGTCACCAAGCCCGCCCTCGACCTTGCCGGCGACGACCACATTGCCACTGGAATCGGTCGCGATGGACAGGCCTTGCGCGCTTTCGGCGGCGCCGAGCACCCGGCTCCAGACGCGATTGCCGGTTGAATCATATTTGGCCAGGATCAGGTCCTGCTCACCCTTGAGCACCTGGCCGTCGGTCGCGGCCGATGCATGGCCGACCACGAAGATGCCGCCATCAGCGGAGGCGGTGGTTGCATGGATTTCGAGCGGATTGTCTTCCTGCTTGACCCGCGTCTCGCCCTCTTCACCGCCGACAACGGCGACTTCGGAGGTGGTTGGGTCGGCACTGAAGCGTGTCGTGTATCCGGTCTGCGGCGTGCCGCTGGCGAGATCCGTCAGCTTGACGACCTGACCGCCTGCGCTGTCATTGATGCCGGAGACGCCGGCAAAATAGAGTGCCGGTTTGGCTGCAGCGGCGGAAAAGGAAATGGTTTCGGTCGACACGCCGGATATCTGGAAGCCGTAATTATTCCCCGGCACTACCCCGACATCATTTTCCTCGCCAATCTTGGCGCGCTCGAAGCGCGAGAGCACGCCGGCGGCTTCGAGTTGGGTGTTGATGTGGTCGGAGATATTGTCGAGATTGCGCGTCGTCCCGCCCATGTCGGCCAGATTGATGTCGATGGTCTGGGTAATGCCGCTCTTCTTCACTGAGATCGAGAATTGGACATCGCCGGTCAGGCTGGCGACTTCGGCATCAAAATCACCGGTATGGATCGTGTCGGTCGTATATTGCGACGTGCCGCGTGCGATCGCGACTTCGCTTTCGATCTTGGACAACTGCTCACCCTTGAGCAGGGTCAGGCCTTCCAGGTCCATGTCGTCAAAAAAGCCGTCCAGCTGGGCGAGGCCGGATTGGAAACTCTTGTTGAGGAAGGAACGGCGACTGTCAGCGGTCGTTTTTTCCTGGGCTTCCTCGGCCAGGGAAGCGAGGCGCTTGAGGCCCTGGTGCAGGGAGAAAAGCTGTTTGTGGTCATCCGGCGCATCCAGGCCGGAGAATTCGCGGTCAGGGTCGTTGAAGAAGATGCCGTTGGCGAGAACCTTGCGGCTCATCTCTTCCAGCGTCATCAGGTTCGGCGAGCCGATCTCCCAGGGCGCCGGGGCGGTCGGTTTCTGGGAACGCGCAGACGACGCCGTCGACAATGAAGTCGATGAGGCCAGCGAGGCGCTGATACGTGAATTGTACCACCCCGTCAGAAGCCCGACATCCAGTCCGATAACGCTCACGGCGAATTTCCTTTACATTCGACGTTACACTCTGGACCTCAAACACGAAGAAAGTGTTGCGAGACAAGGTAAATCGGGACTTTCAAATTGTCTGCAAAAGCGCGGCCGGCAATGGCCGACAACAGGTCTGCTCACGGACGCGGCAATCTGCTAGTGTCCAGCGCTGACGAACATGCCTAACGTACCGTTAACCTTGGCGGCGCAGCGTCGGACACTGGATACGAATCGCGAGGCCCAGCATGTCAGACACGACAGCGCCCGATGCGTCTTTCGAGGAAATGATGAACCAACGCTCCTTCCTCGACCCACGCATGCCGCTCGACGGCAAAACAATACTCGTCACCGGCGGAACGGGTTCGTTCGGCCGCAAGCTGACCGAGACCATCTGCGCCGAGTACAAGCCGAAAAAGCTGATCATTTTTTCGCGCGACGAGCTTAAACAGTATGAAATGGCTCAGGATTTTTCGCCCAGCGATTATCCCTTCCTGCGCTATTTCATTGGCGATGTGCGCGATGCATCGCGACTCGACCAGGCCATGCGCGATGTTGACATCGTCATCCATGCCGCGGCGCTGAAGCATGTGCCGATCGCCGAATACAATCCATTCGAGTGCATCAAGACCAATGTGATGGGTGCCGAAAACGTGGTGTGCGCCGCGATCAAGCGCGGCGTCAGCCATGTCTGCGCCCTGTCCACGGACAAGGCCGCCAACCCGATCAATCTCTATGGCGCCTCGAAACTGGCTGCCGATAAAATATTCACGGCCGCACAGCACATGGGCGGCGAAGGCGGCCCGGTCTTCTCGGTCGTGCGCTATGGCAATGTGGTCGGATCACGCGGCTCGGTCATTCCCTATTTCCGCCGCCTGATCGAATCCGGAGCCACCGAATTGCCGATCACCGATCCGCGCATGACGCGGTTCTGGATCACACTGGAGCAAGGCGTCAATTTCGTCCTGTCCAGCCTGTCCATGGCGCGTGGCGGCGAGATCTTCGTCCCGAAAATCCCGTCCATGAGCACAGCCAACCTGGCCCGCACCATGGCGCCGCACCTGCCGCACAAGGTGATCGGGATCCGGCCGGGCGAAAAGCTGCACGAAATCATGATCCCGGAAGACGATGCCCGCACCACGATCGAGCTTGATGACCGGTTTGCCATCCTGCCTGCCCACGCAGCCAAGGTGACGGCCCGCTATCTGGCCAGTGGCGGACATCTTGTGCCCGACGGGTTCAATTACGCCTCCAACACCAATCCGGAGCAATTGACCGAGACGGCCCTGCGGCAGTTGATCGGCATGGCGGCAGCGGCCTAGCCGTTCAGCACCTGCGCCAGCCTATCGATCACGAAAGCCGGATCCTCATCCAGCATGTCGACGAACAGCGGTAGCGACAGTGTGCGTGCGTAATAGGCCTGCGCGCCAGGCAGGTCCTGCGGCCCGTAACGTGCCGTGTAGTAAGGCTGGTCACTGACCGGGATATAGTGCACCTGGCTACCCACTCCCCGCTCGGCCAGCCCGGCCATGACATCCGCCCGGCTCAGGCCGATGGCATCAAAATCGATCCGGACCGGATATAGGTGCAGACAGGGGTCGCAATGCGGCGTCCGCGCCAGTGGCGATACAGACAGATTGCTGTCTGCCAATGCCGCATCATAGGCTCGCGCCAGCGTGCTGCGGCGCTTGGCAAAACTGTCCAGGCGGCGCAATTGCGACAGGGCCAGAGCCGCCTGAATATCACTGAGGCGGTAGTTCCAGCCGAGCGACTGCATCTCGTGCCACCAGGGTTCACCGGCCTGGCGTTCATGCCGCGACGGGTCGCGCTCGATGCCGTGACTGCGCAGCGTCCGCATGCGGCGGGCAAGCTCACCGTCACGGGTCGTCACCATGCCGCCCTCACCGGCGGCAATCGTCTTGACCGGGTGGAAGGAGAAAGTGGCAGCCCGCGAATGTTTGCAATTGCCGACCGGTTCACCGCGCCAGCGCGAGCCAACGGCATGACAGGCGTCCTCGACCAGGACCGCACCGGCCGCTTCGGCCTGCACCGCCATCTCGTCCAATGCCTCGCACTGGCCGGCCAGATGCACCGGCAGAACAGCGCGGACCTTGCCACCGGCCCGGCCGAGCGCGTCGGCCAGCGTCTCCGGCGTCATCAGCCCGGTATCCGGATCAACATCCGCAAAGACGATGTCGGCACCGCAATAGAGCGCGGCATTGGCTGTCGCCATGAAGGTGATGGCCGGCACGATGCAGACATCTCCCGGCGCCACCCCTTCAGCCGCCAGCGCCAGGTGCAGCGCCGTCGTACCATTCGAGCAGGCGACAGCGTGTTCAGCCCCAACGGCGTCACAAAAGGCGGTCTCCAGCGCGTCAATGGTCGGCCCGGTGGTCAGCCAGTCGCCACGCAGGACCTCGACCACAGCGGCAATATCGCTCTCATCGATCGACTGACGCCCGTAGGGCAAAAAGCTTCTGGACATGCGCGATACTCCCTGCAGACGCCGGTGGTACGGCGATCCGGTCACATGATGCCGGAAATGATGGATTGAGTCGCCGAAACGGAAACGGCCCCCGGAAACCGGGGGCCGCGCCGTGGTGGTGGAGAATGTTGAACGGGTTAGCCGCCGAACAGGTTGAGGATGATCTGCGGCTGGCCATTGGCAATCGAAAGCGCCTGGACACCCAGTTGTTGCTTGACCTGCAAGGCCTGTAATTTCGCACTTTCAACCGCCAGGTCAGCATCGACAAGGTCACCGACCCCGCGGGTCAGGGAGTCCATCAGCTTGCCGACAAAATTGGAGTGGGCCTCCAGCTTCTTGGTATCGGAGCCGAGATTGGCCAGGGCTTGGTTGACGTTTTCCAGCGAGGTCTTGATCGCGGTCACCGCATTGGTGGCCAGCGTCACTGAGCCGAGGCTGGCGGTGGCGGCAATCGTCAGGATCGCTCCGCCAATGCTCATGTCCTGCGCCTTCAACGTCACCGAACGTGCCGCATCGGCGTCGGCCAGGAATTCAATGCCATTGGTAATCGAACCGTCGAGGATGTTGGCACCGTCAAATTCGGCGTTCTGGAGGATGCCGCTGATCTGGTCGAGCAAGGCCTTGAAGTCCGAGTCGTAGGCAGCCCGGGAGAAAGCATCGAGCGACGGATCCATGGCTGCAGTTGCCTTCTCGCGCATCTGCACGAGGAGATCGGAAATCGACTCGCCGGCGGCCAGGGCCACATCGCCGATGGTCGAGGCCCGGTCGAGACCGCTTTGCACCGCTTCGAGGGCGCGGATATCGGCGCGCATGCCCTGGGCCACGGCGTAGATCGCGGCATTGTCCTTGGCACCGGAGATTTTCAGGCCGGTATTGATCCGGTTCTGAACACCCAACATGTCATCATTGGTCTTGTTCAGGTTCTGAAGAGCGATCATCGCCCCGGTATTTGTGTGGACGCTCATGGTCATGCGACATTCTCCCGCGTTCTCAGTAACCGCCATTCAGCGGCTGTTCGAACCGGTATGCGCAAGAGGCGTGCCGTTTTGGCACGCTCTGGAATTACGAATTAAATCAGAACAATAGGCCGAAGTCAGGACATCAGGCCTGATCATCTTCGCCGGGGCTTGCCGGGACACATATGCCCGGGTGGTCAAAATTTGCCGGGTTCAGGCGGCGTCAAAAGCCGCCACTATTTGGGATCAGGCCCGCTGGTCGACAATGCCGGCCGAGCGCGTGCGCAGGAATTCCATGAGGTCGGCATGTTTCTCGGGCGGCCAGCGCCGCACCGTCTCGCCGGTATCCTGATCGATCAACAGATAGATGTAGTCGCCGGACGTGTCGTCCTGGAGGATTTTCAGGCGGGAGTTACTGAGGCTCTCCGCTGCCAGGCGCTCGACTTCGGCCGGTCGCTCCGGCGACGCAGGCCTGGCGGACGCGCTTTGGTCAGCATCCATGACGGGCTCAACCCGCCGCGCGGCTTCGCGTGGGCGGTCAGCAGATATGTCCCTGTTCTCGGTGATGGGCGCCACTGGAACAGGTTTTGGATTGAACCCCGTTTCTGCCATTTGAATAATCGCTGACGCGGAGGCATCAGCGCCTCACTAAAATTTCGCGTCAACCGCGGAGGCGGATGGCGGAGCGAGGCTCCGCCATCCAGTCCGTGATTAACGGAAGTAACCCAGGATCGTGCTGGGCGCCGAGTTGGCGATCGACAGGGCCTGAACGCCAAGCTGTTGCTTGACCTGCAGGGACTGAAGACGCGCGCTCTCTTTGGCCAGGTCCGCATCGACCAGGTTGCCGATACCCTTTTCCAGGGCGTCAGACAGCTTGCCGACGAAACCCTTGTGGATCTCGAGCGAGCTGGACGCGGTGCCGAGCTTGGCCAGCGATGCGTTCAGGTTGTCGAGCGAGGTTTCGATCGTGGTGACGAGCGTGGAAGCGTCGCCAGCAGATGCGAAGGAAGCCGCAGCCGCAACGGTCACATTGCCGCCGCCCAGAGAGAAGTTCTGGTCAGAGATCGTGATCGTGTTGGAGCCGTCAGCATTGGCCAGGGCCGAAATGGACGTAACCGAGTTGTTGATCAGGTTCGTGCCATTGAATTCGGCATTGTCGACGATTGTGGAGATCTGGTCGCGAAGGGCCTTGAAGTCTTCGTTCAGGGCCGTGCGGGACGCCGTATCGAGAGACGAGTCGGAAGCAGCCAGGGCCTTTTCCTTCATCTCGATCAGGATATCGCCAATTGCTTCACCGGCGGCAAGAGCCACGTCGGTGGTAGAAGCAGCCAGATCGAGCGAGTTGCCGACAGCGGCATAGCCGTTGACGTCAGAACGCATCTTCTGGGCAATCGCGTAAACGCCGCCATTATCCTTGGCGGATGCCACAGCCAGACCGGTGTTGATGCGGCTCTGGACTTGCTCCATGTCGCGGTTGGTCTGATTGAGGTTCTGCAGCGCAACCATGGCGCCAGCATTCGTGTTGATTGTAGCCATTTCTTGGCCCTTTCCATTCTGGTGATGTACGGACGTTCTGCCCGCCGGGTCTTCTGACCCTGCCTAGGAAAGAGCAAGCGCGGTGCCAATTGGACATTGACCACAAGGGTTAACTCGGAGTCGCGTGATTCGTAGGGCTGTTTTTGCCGAGTCAATCTTTGCCCAGTAACCATTTGGGCGGCAAATTTTGCCGGTCCACAGGCGAATTTCGCTAGGAAATTTCTGCCGGTCGGCAAAATTTTATGATTAATATCAGGTTAATGGCCGATTGCAGGCATGCGTCTGCGCCAGCGCCGGCGAATCTGAAAAAAATGACCGGGATCGCCAAAGTGGCGATCCCGGTCGGACGAACTTAGCCGAAGAACGACAGGATGGTCTGCGGCGCCTGGTTGGCGATGGAGAGCGCCTGGACACCCAGCTGCTGCTTGACCTGCAGCGACTGGAGTCTTGCGCTTTCCTTGGCCAGGTCGGCATCGACCAAATTGCCAATTCCCTGCTCCAGCGTATCACTCAGGCGGGACACGAAACCCTTGTGTATTTCAAGGGATTTCGAGGCCGTACCAAGCTTCGCAAGCGAGGTGTTCAGATTGTCGAGAGAGGTCTCGATCGTGGTGACGAGTGTTGACGCATCACCAGCCGAAGCGAAGGAAGCCGCGGCCGCCACCGTCACGGTACCACCGGCCAGAGTGAAGTTCTGGTCGGAGATGAGAATCGTGTTGGAGCCGTCCGAATTGGCCAATGCGGAAATCGAGGTCACCGTGCCGTTGATCAGGTTGGTGCCGTTGAATTCCGCGTTAGAAGTAATCGTTGCGATCTGATCCCGCAGGGCCTTGAAGTCTTCATTCAGTGCCGTCCGGGAGGCTGCATCAAGCGATGAGTCAGATGCCGCGAGCGCCTTCTCCTTCATTTCGATCAGAATATCTGAAATTGCCTCACCGGCAGCCAGAGCCACATCGGTGACAGACGCGGCGAGGTTGAGACTTTGCTCGACCACACCATACCCGTTGACCTGGGAGCGCATGCGCTGGGCAATGGCGTAAACACCACCATTGTCCTTGGCACTGGCCACTTCCAGCCCGGTATTGATGCGGTTCTGAACCTCGTTCATGTCCATGTTCGTCTTGTTCAGATTCTGCAGGGCGATCATCGCCCCAGCGTTGGTGTTGACAGAAAGTGCCATTTTTTTGCTCTCCATTCTGGATGCGTATGAGGCTGAATTTTTCAGCCGCGGGCGTTTTGCCCGCACATGGCATCGCAAGCGCCATGCCGCGCATGGACGCCGGATAAGCGTGGCTTTTCAGAGATTTAAGATATTAAAAAAGGCACCCTCGGGAGAGGGTGCCTGATTCTGCCTGCCGTTATTGCCGTGTCGGCAATTGTTACCCCACCGCTTGCTCCGCACCCGCGGCAGCCTGCGGCATCAGTCCTTGCATCACCGTCCGGTTGATATCGACCAGATCGTCGATCGCCTCCGGATTTCGCATGGCGTGGCTGCCCTGCTTGGACACGAAAATCGAAAGCGAGATGATCGCGGCGCGCAATGCCTCAGGCAGCTTGTTGTCCTGGCTGGCACAATCCAGCGCCAGATTGCTCCAGACACGGCGGTTCCAGTCGATCGCCTGGGCCCGGTCCTGGAGGGATTCGATGGGTAGTGACTTGGCGTTCATGAGGGAACGCGTGACCTGGGCAAACAGCCGGTACTCGGTCGCACGGGGATCTTCCGCCCTTGCGGCAGATTTCTGATAGGCTTGAAGGGACATCAGCTCAGTCTCTCGGCTTCATAAGTCATCAGCTTGCGGCACCCGAGCAGCGCCTTGTAATGCTCGCTCGCCATCACATCACGACTGACATTCACGCACAGACCCAGAGTTTGCGGGTCCGAAACCACGCCCATGAACTCGTTCATTCGCAACACGAATTCATCGTAGAGTTTGTCGTCTGCCCGGTCGGACAGATACATCATCATGATCGGAAAATAGATCCGCTTGACCGGCGTATCGACGTCCTCGGCGTGGAGAATGTCTTTCTCCCGCAGGACTGACGCCTTGTTCTGCAGCACAAGATTGGCCCGACGGTCGCCATTCTCGATGACGGCTCCGTTGAGGACAAACTTCTCGCCGGGCTTGAGCGAGATTTTGAGCGGCATGGGGTCCCTCCGGTCGACAATTGACGCGAACACCGAGGTTCGCTGCGTACAGGTTCGCAATACGGGGTGAAGAAATGGTTTCCGGGCCGAATGGAACCAGTCATCGGTTATTAGCGAGTTCTTAAAGCGAATCTCCTGCCCTGCACGATAGAATCGAGGCAGGACTCAGACCCATGCAACAAGCCAGCAAGCTCGACCTTGAAGCGGAAATTTCCGCCGAGGCAGAAGTTGAAAAGAATGAAGCCCGTGACTCGGCTCAGATCGGGAAGCAGGCGGTACGGGTCGATGCCCATGTCGAACGCGTACCGGCAGATCGTCGCCGCGTCTTCCAGAAGGTGGCGGCGCTGGCCAAGCGGGCCATGAAATCTTCTGCCGAGGGGGATAATGTTGGCGCTGCGCGATTAGCCCACAAGGCCTATCTCCTCGCCCCCGACATGGCCCTGACCAATCATGTCCTCGGTTTGATGCTGTATAATCTGGGCCGTCTTTCACGCGCGCTCGACTTTTTCGAGGTCGCCTGGAAAATCGATCCGAGCGATGCGGAAATTTACCAGAAGCTTGGCCTGGTCGCCTGGAAGCTGAACATGCTCGAGGCCGCCGAGAAATTCTATCGGCTTCAATACAAGCTCGCCCCCGCGGCGGTCGATGCGGCGATCAATCTGGGCGGTGTCTTGCGTGATGCCGGGAAGTTTGAGGAAGCGATCGAAATCCTCCGGACGGCGATCTATGCGCATCAGGACGACTACGAGCTCTGGAACTCGATGGGCACGGTTCTGAGCGACAAGGGCGAGCCCGAGGAGGCCAGAACATTCTATCTGGAAGCGCTACGCCTTAAACCGGATTATGGCCGGGCCCACAATAACATGGCCAACATCCACGAGTTGTTGGGCCAGCCCTTGCTGGCGCTCCCGCATTACGATGAAGCGCTCAAGGACCCCGCCGACGCGATGGAAGAGGCGACGATGCGACATGGCCGGTCCATGGCCCTTTTGTCGGCAGGTCGCCTGGCGG
The DNA here is from genome assembly GCF_000014745.1 of Maricaulis maris MCS10. NCBI lineage: Bacteria > Pseudomonadati > Pseudomonadota > Alphaproteobacteria > Maricaulales > Maricaulaceae > Maricaulis > Maricaulis maris. The sequence goes on from NC_008347.1 coordinate 2,146,844, forward strand.
AAGGTTGGGCAGCCGGTGAGAGTCGGCTCGACCCCAATCGCGCGCAGGCCACGCTTTTTACGATGAAGGCGCCTTACTGGGACGGCACAGACCCCGGGAGACTGCGTGGAAAGACACTTGTCCTCGTCGGGGAACAGGGCCTGGGCGACGAGGTATTGTTCATGAACACTGTTCCGGACCTCCTGGAAGCCCTCGGTCCGGACGGCGAATTGCGCATTGCTTGCGAACAACGCCTGAGATCATTGGTCAAGCGCTCTTTTCCCACAGCCGTCGTGGGGAACCACCTGTCAGCAACCATCGAGGGCCGGGACGTTCGCGTCGCCCTAAAGCTTGAAGACGGCGCCGATTTCTGGACGCCGATGGCCACGCCGCTTCGCGCTTTCCGAAACGATATTGCCGATTTCCCGGACACCCACTTTCTGGTTGCCGACCCCGACCTTCAATCAAGCTACCGCCAACAGATGGATGGGTTTGGCGACGGCCTGAAAGTCGGCATTCTCTGGAAGTCCCTGAAAATGGACGTCAAGCGCTCGAAGTTTTTCTCGTCCTTCGATGCCTGGGCCCCCGTACTCAAGACCAGCGGTGTTGACTTCATCAACCTGCAATACGGAGAAGTTGACGAAGAACTGGCCGTCGCCAGGGACCGCTTTGGCGTAAACATCCATCAACCGCAGGGCCTCGACCTTAAATTGGACCTTGACGGTGTCGCCGCCTATGCCTCGGCCTGCGATCTTGTCATCGGCCCCATGAATGCGACCAGTAACCTGGCTGCGGCGTGTGGCGGAAAAGTCTGGTTTGTTCACTCGCGCTCCAGCGCCTGGACGCTGCTGGGCACCCGCCACCAACACTGGTATCCGCAGTCCCGCTCCTTTTTCGGCACCGGCTTTCAGGACTGGTCCAATACGATGGACCAGGTCGCCAAGGCTCTCTCGCAAGAGCTGGCCAGCTAGTCCGCCTGAGGAAAAGTGTAGTCGCGCACGATGGATGCCGCCGCAGCGACGCTGGCGCGGGACGGATCGGCATGGGCCGCATTGATCGCGGCAAGTTCGGGCGTGGATCGGCAAAGTGCAGCCAGTTTCGGGTAGTCGACCCATGCAGCCCGGGCGTCGCCCAGCCGCTCGAAAACAGCGCGACAGAAGTCCAGGTCTTCAGGATAGTCCAGCGTCCAGCGCAATGCCCCGGCATCGCCGCCCGGCCCGCGCAAACAGGCCATGCTCACGGCATGCTGGCGCCGCATCCAGGCGGTGACATGCTCCCGGTTGGCCGGGGCTTTGGCTTGACGCTCGGCCTTGAAGAGCAGCTCGGCCGGGAAGGCTTCGCAATCGAGTCCCTGGGGGAATCCGGCAATCATCGTATTGTTGGCGTAATCGGCACCGGACTCACGCAGCAGCGCCACCACCTGGCGGCACACTTCCGGGTCGAAGAAGGGACAGTCGCTGGTCACGCGGACGACCTCATCCGCCCCGACGGCCCTCGCTGCATCGGCATAGCGCGAGAGCACGTCAGTCTCGCTGCCCCGCACCACATGCGCGCCGCAGGCTTTCGCCTCGGCCGCCACCGCATCATTGCCAGCGCTGTCGGGAACGGCGCAAACAAGGTCGTCCAGCCCCTCCAGCCGACGACATCGCGCCAGCACGCGGGCCAACACACTGGCCGCCCCCAGCGGCTCGAGCACCTTGCCCGGCAATCGCGAGGAGCCGGCCCGGGCCTGGACGATAATGGCGAGCGTCATGAATATCCTTTCGCGCACTCGCTTCAAGTTTGCCCGTTACACCTAACGACGCATTAACCGGGCAGGCGCAGGCTGGCCACTCACCCTGACCCGATTGCCATGACACACACGCCACCGCACATCATGATCCGCGCCGACGCCTTTGCCGACCTCGGCGGCGGGCACATCATGCGTTGTCTTTCCCTGGCGCGCTGGCTGGCCGCGCAAGACTGCCGGGTCGCATTCGCCTGCGCGCCGGGCAGCGCGGACCTGGTACCCGCCCTCGCACGGTCGGGATTTGCGGTTCTCGACGCACATGGCAACAGAGATTTGCCGCTGCCGGACGGCTGGCCGGCGCGGGCGGATGCCGTCTTCGTTGATCTTTACAGCTCCGACGCTTCCGACGAGGTCGCTCTTCGCGCCAGGGCTGGCGCGGTCGTGGCAATCGAAGACCTTGACGGTCGCCACCATAATTGCGACCTGCTGGTCGATCCCGGCGCCGGGCGCAGCGCAGACCTGTATCGTGGCCGCGTACCGCCGGATTGCCGTGTCCTCGCCGGCCCCGGCTTTGCCCTTCTGCGCGACGAATTCGCCGCGGCCCGGGCGGACAGTCTGGCGCGCCGCGCCCGGCAAATTGCCCCGCCCCGGCATGTCCTTGTTTCCATGGGGCTGACCGATATCGGCGGGATTTCCGAACGCATTGCGCGCCTGGTCGTCAATGCGCTGCCCGACGCGACGGTCGAGATCATCCTCGGACCGCGCGCGCCCAGCCTCCCCGCCCTCCGCACGCTCGCAGCCTCCCAGCCCCGGCTTGAACTCGGCATTGATGTCGACGACATGGCCCGGCGCATGTCACAAGCCGACATCGCCATCGGCGCCGGCGGCGGCACGGCGCTGGAGCGCTGCGTGCTCGGATTACCGAGCGTCGCGATCATTCTTGCCGCCAATCAGCGGCCGGCCACGTTATACTTGGCCCGAACAGGCGCGCTGCTCGCCATCGACACGATCGATGCCGTCGAGAACGAGCTGCCCGGACTGCTGGCCCGGATGACGCCCGAGCGCTGCGCCGCACTTTCCAAGACCGCCGCATCCGTTTGCGACGGAAAAGGCGCCGAGCGCGTCGGCAGAGCCCTGCTGGAACTGGTGAACGGCAATCGACCGGAGACCCGAAACCATGACTGAAAAACCTGCAGCCCCGATCAGGGACGGACCTGTTGCCATTCGCCCGGCCGATAGCGCCGACAAGAGCCGAATCCGGGCCTGGCGCAACAAGCCGCACGTCCGGCAGAACATGTACACCGATCACAAGATCAAGAAAGCCGAGCACGAAAACTGGCTCGAGGCGGCGCAGTGCGACCCGACGCGCGAACTCTGGGTGATCCAGTGCGACGGCGAGGATATCGGCGTGGTCCTGATCAGCGAGATCGACCCGGTCGGGAAATCGGCCAGCTGGGCCTTTTATATCGGTGAGGAAGGCCTGACAGGGCGCGGCATCGGCACGCGGGTGGAACGCCTCGTCCTGCACCGCATCTTCGACGAATTGAAATTTGACCGCTTGCGCTGCGAAGTGCTGGAATTCAACCAGATGGTCATAGGTCTGCACCGGAAATTCGGCTTCCGGGAGACCGGACGGATCGAAGCCAGGGTCGAGCGCGACGGCAAAATGGTCGCGGCGGTCTGCCTTGAACTGGAACGCGGCAACCTGCCCAAGCAGCCACCCCTCGAAACGACGGATTGAGAGCATGACCCAGGACAAGACCGGTTTCGAGATCGCCGGGCGCCCGATCGGGCCGGACCATCCTCCGCTCGTGATTGCCGAAGTTTCGGCCAATCATCTCGGTCGCATCGACCGGGCGCTGGAGACCATCGAGGCCGCCGCGGCGTGTGGTGCGGATGCGATCAAGATCCAGACCTATACCGCCGACACGATCACGATGGATCATGACGGTCCCGGCTTTGTCCTCGAGAGCGGTCCGTGGGCGGGACGTACGCTCTACGACCTCTACAAGGAAGCGGGAACGCCCTTTGAGTGGCACGGGGCGCTGTTCGCCAAGGCCCGGGCCTGCGGTGTTCCGATCTTCTCCACGCCCTTCGACTTCACCGCCGTCGACCTGCTCGAGGACCTGAAAGCCCCGGCCTACAAGATTGCCAGTTTCGAGGCCGTCGACCTGCCGCTGATCGCCCGGGTGGCGCAGACCGGCAAGCCGATGATCATCTCCACCGGCATGGCCAACCTTGGCGAGATCGATGCCGCCGTCCGCACCGCCCGCGAGAATGGCGCGACCGGCCTCGCCCTGCTGCACTGCCTGTCGGCCTATCCGGCGCCAATCGACCAGGCCGATCTGCGCACCATCCCCCATCTCGGCGCGGCCTTTGATGTCATTGCCGGCCTGTCCGACCATACGCCCGGCACGGCCTGTGCCGTCGCCGCAGTCGCCCTCGGCGCACGGGTCATTGAAAAACACTTCACCCTGTCCCGCGCGGATGGCGGTCCTGACAGTGAGTTTTCACTTGAGCCGGACGAAATGAGACGCCTGGTGCAAGACTGCCATGCGGCTTTCCACGCGCTGGGCAGTGTGCGCTTTGGCACAGCCCAGAGCGAAGCGGGCTCGGTCACCTATCGACGCTCGCTTTACGCGGTTACCGACATCGCAGCCGGCCAATGCCTGACCGCGGACAACGTGCGCTCAATCCGCCCCGGGCACGGCTTGGCACCAAGCTGGTACGAAAAGATTATCGGGCGCCCGGCCTCGCGCGACATCAAGCGCGGCGAACCGCTTCAGCTCGACTTGATCGAATGGGCCGGGACCGATCCGGCAGCCGGTCAGGAACCATGACACCGGCCGGACTTGTCGAGCCCCTCGCGTCCCGCGCGCGCCACCAATCCGTGACACAGCCCCGGGCAAGGACGTAATGGCGCGCCCCTTCAAAATCGCCATTCGGGCGGATGGCTCGAAGCTGATTGGCCTCGGACACGTCATGCGCTGCGGCGCGCTGGCCAATGCGCTGGCTGAGATCGGTGCCGGAATTGCCTGGTTGACGACAACGCCTCAGCATTTGCCCGCCGGCCTGTCGCATGCGGTCGAGCCCGTGCAACTGGACAATGACGAACAGCTGGCCGACGCGCTGACCGCCCGCAACATCCACCATCTTGTCGCCGACTGGCACCGCACCGACCCGCAGCGTGTCCACAGCCTGAGGGCAAACGGCGTGCACGTCAGCCTGGTCGGCAATTTCCTGCAGGATGCAGTCCCTGACCTGCATATCAGGCAAGGCTTCCTGCCGGGCATGTCGCCATCCGGGGCGCCAACCTTGAGTGGCCCGAAATACCTGTTGCTTCCCGCCTCATGCGAGGCGCTGCCGCCACGCCCCGTCGCGGCGACAGCCCGGCGGGTCCTGCTGTCGCTGGGCGGCACTGACAGCCCGCTTCTGGCACGCATCCGGGACCGCCTGGCGCAAGGCTTTCCGGCAATCGAGGTCGATGGGCGCGGCCCCGTCGGCAATGGTCCGATCCCGCCTCTGACCGAAGCCATGCGAAGAGCCGATATCGGAATTCTGGCTGGCGGAACGAGCTTGCACGAGGCGGCAGCGACCGGCCTGCCGAGCCTGTGTCTGCCTATCGCCGCCAATCAGTTCGAGCGGGCCGGTCATTTTGAAAGCGCGGGCCTCGGCATCAGTCTGGATCCGGCAGACCCCGGTTTCGACCAGCAGTTCGACACGGCACTGGCCAGGCTTGTTTCAGATCAAGCCGGACGACAGGACATGGCCCGAACCGGCCAGGCCCTGGTGGACGGCGGCGGAGCCCGACGCGTCGCCACCCACCTGGCCGCCCTCATCACCGCCGGGACCTGAGAAATTCAGTGATTTTTTAAGACTGAGCCCGTTCATTGGGTCTCGATCAGGCGGGTGATTCGGCGCGACCGCGCGCAAGAGGGGCAAGTCCGGACAATGAGGCGCGATACTCGACCCAATGGCGAGGCGTTCGAGGCGCCCGCGCAGGTCTGGCCGAACTTCCTGGTCATCGGCGCGCCGAAATCCGGCACCACCTCCCTCTATCACTATCTCAACCAGCATCCGGACGTGTTCCTGTCGAAAATCCGCAAGGAAGGGCGCTTCTTCTCCGGTGTCGGGGATGGATCGGTCTACTGGCCGGACTTCTATCATTTCGACACGGCGCCGGATGTCAGCGACTATCAGGCGCTGTTTGCCGGTCATGAGGGGCAGGCCCGGATCGGTGACGTCTCACCGGATTATTACGCCTACGCGCCCATCGCCGCCCGACGGGTAATGACCTTTTGCGGACCCGATACCCGGATCATTGCCATCCTGAGGAACCCGGTCGACCGCACCTGGTCGCACTACCTCCAGAATGTCCGCCGCGATGCCGAATTCTACTCGTTCGAAAAGGCACTCGCCGACGAGCCGCGGCGCATCGCGGCCAATTGGGGCTTTCAGTGGCTCTATGCCGATACCGGTCGTTATGCCGCTCGCCTGCGCCAGTACCGCGACCGTTTTGCCAATATGCTGGTCCTGCTTCAGGACGAGCTCGATCAAGACGGCCCCGGCACCGTGCGGCGGATTTTCGAGTTTCTCGAGATCGACGCCGATGCACCGGTCACCGTCGAGCAACGCTTCAATACCGGCGGCATTCCGCGCTCGAAAATGCCCATCCTCGAGGGTGCTCATGACCACCGGGACGCGGACAGTTTCGAACAGCTCCATGCCGAACTTGTCGCCCCGGTATCTGGCGTGTCCGGCGCCACCAGCGCCGACGGCGTCTATCCACCGATCCAGGAGGACGCCGTGTCGATTCCCCCCATGCAGAGCGAAACGCGCGCCCTGCTGCAGGCCCGCTTCGAGCCTGAAATCGCCGCTCTTGAAGACCTGCTCGGCCGGTCGCTCGACCAGTGGCGAGCCTCATGAGCCTTGCATCCCTGACAACCGGCATCCTGGTCACCGGCGTCGGAGCGCCGCCCGGTCTGGGGACGTTGCGCTCCCTGCGCCTGGCTGACGCCGACCTCAATCTGGTCGCCGCCGACATCAACCCGCTGGCCGGCGGCATGTTCGAACCGGGTACGCCGAGCGTGGTCCTGCCCTCGGCCTCCGACCCCGAGGCCTATCGGGCTGCCGTCAGAGAGATCTGCACCGACCGCAAGCTCGACATCATCATCCCCGGGTCCGAAGCGGAAATCGCCGCCCTGGCACCGGTCGCCCGTGAATGGACAAAGGCCGGTCTGCGCGTCCCGGTCGCCGAGCCGGATGTGGTCGCCTTCGGGATCGACAAGGGCCTGTTGCTCGAGCGTGTCAAACACGTCGGCCTGCCGCATCCGCAGACCCTTCAACCCAGCTGCGTTGACGACCTGGCCGATTGGTCTGGCGGCTTTCCCTGTGTCGTCAAACCCCGCACATCGCGCGGTGCCCGAGGTGTTGGCTATCCGGGCAATGCCGACGCACTGACGTCAATGTGGCGGGAGACGGCGGCAGCGCACGGCCCGTGTGTCGTCCAGCAGCTGATCCCCGGCGGCGCCGAGACCGTCTACACCATCGGTTCGCTGTGGAATCGCGGCGACCTGATCGTCTCCACCCTGCACCGCAAACTGCAGACAAATCCGCCGACCGGCGGCGTCGCCATTGCCGGCGAAACGGTCGATGATCCCGAGCTGATGGCGGCGGGACTGGCGGTGCTGGAGGCGTCCGGGCCCTGGCATGGCCTGGCGGCGGTCGAGGTCAAGCGTCCGACACCGGACGCGCCCGCCTACCTGCTCGAAATCAATCCGCGCATGTGGGGATTTGGCTATCTGATGACGCTGGCCGGGCTGAACATCCCCGCCCTGCTGGTGCGGATGCTGGCCGGCCGCGAACACCTGACCGGCCATATCCCGTCAACCTTTCCGCCCTACACTCCCACGCGAATGGTCCGATCATGGCAAGACCTCGAAATCCCGCCGAGCACGGAGACAAGCAGATGACCCGAACCGTAGCCGTCATCCAGGCCCGCACCGGCTCAAACCGGCTGCCCGGCAAAGTCCTGAAGCCGCTCCACGACGACGTGTCGCTGCTCAGCTATCAGTGCCGCCAGCTTCGCAATATCGAGGGCGTCGACGAGCTGGTGATTGCCACCACCACCAATCCGGACGATGACACCGTTGTGGCGTTGGCCGAGCGCGAGGGCATCCGTGTTTTCCGCGGTTCCGAAGAGGATGTGCTGTCGCGCTTCCTGCTGGTCGCCGAGCAGACCGTGGCCAAGACCATCATCCGTATCACTTCCGACAGCCCGTTTCGCGACCCGGCGGTTATCGCGCGCTGCGTGGCTGAACACCGCCAACATCAGGCCGAATATACCCGCCCCAGCGCCGGACACCTGCCCAAGGGTTTGCGCGCCGAGGTCGTCGAGACCGCTGTCCTGCGCCAGCTGGACGAGGCGGCCGGGACGACCGCGCGCGACCGCGAGCATGTGACGGTCTTCATCCGAGAACACCTCGACCGCTTTCGCTGTCACACTGTCGATTTCCCGGAGCCGCTGCATCGCCCGGACCTCGATGTCTCGGTCGATACCATCGAGGGCCTGGCTCTGGTCCGCGCGCTTCATGCGGCACTGGTTGATCGCGACTGGCCCGTCGATACGGCGCATCTGTGCCGCCTCTACGACGAAACCAATGTTCTCAAAGCCATCGTCACAGACCTGGCGTCCTGACCCATGACCCATATCGATGTCATTGCCGAAATCGGCTCCAATCACGGCGGCGATCTCGACCAGGCCAAACGCTATATCGAAGCCAGCGCCAAGGCCGGTGCCGATGTGGTCAAATTCCAGACGCTGACCCGCGAGGGCTTGATCGCCCGCTTCGTGAAGGGTGCCGACGGAACTGTCACTGAAAACCCGAAATTCGCCGCCTTCGGAAATGCCGGCCTGCCCGACGACTGGCATGCCCCGCTGATGACCTGTGCCGCGGACAATGGCGTCGAGTTCATGTCGACGCCCTTCTCGCTCGACGCCGTTGAGCTGATGGAGAGCCTCGGCGTCAAACGCTACAAGATCGCTTCGGGCGACCTGACCTTCACACCGCTTCTCGAAGCCCTGGGCGCGACCGGCAAGCGCCTGATCCTGTCCACCGGCGCCAGCTATCTCGACGAGGTGACCACCGCGGTCACCACCCTGACCCGCAGCGGCTGCCCGCATCTGACCGCCCTGCATTGCGCCGCAAGCTATCCGCCTGCCTGGGAGGATCTCAACCTGTCGGCCATCACGACGCTGCAGAAGACGCTGGGTCTGCCGGTTGGCCTGTCTGATCATTCACCCGGCGCCATGGCTCCGATCGCTGCGGCCGCCTTGGGCGCTGTGGTCATCGAAAAGCATGTCACCTTTGATCGCGCGACGCCGGGGCCGGACCATCCCTTCGCGATGGAAATGGACGAGCTGGCCGCCTTGATCGCCGATCTGCGCAATCTCGAGATCGCACTCGGTGATGGTGACAAGAAGCCGGCCGCCAGCGAGATCAACCGCCGCCGCAATCTGCGCCGGGGCCGCTATGACGCCACCACCGGCAAGCCGGATGATCACGGCACCGACTGGCTGCGCCCGCAACACGCTCCGGATGACCGGGCGGAATTCTGATCAACCGATCGGGGCCCACATCTGGATGGTCTCGAAAAGGTCTTCCCAGCCGGGTTTGGTGCGCTCGATCAGATTGATCTTCCACTGGCGGTGCCAGTTTTTGAGTCGTTTCTCGCGCTCGATCGCAAAGCCGAAGTCCTGATGAAACTCATACCAGACCAGGCGATCGACCTTGTACTTCCGGGTAAAGGCTGAGCCTTTGCCCTCCTTGTGCAGCATGATCCGCATCGCGATATTGCCCGTCACACCGATATAGAGGGTGCCGTTACGCTGGCTGGCGAGGATGTAGACGCATGGATGGCGAGCCATGCGCGGAGTGTATCGCCTGCCTCCAGCGCTATCCGTGATGCCGGTCATGCGCGCTCACGTTTTCAGCCTTGTCCAACCGTCATCCTGACGAAGGTCAGGACCCAGGTCATAGGGCGAAGTGCGTCCAGGCCGGGCACCATCACGCTTTGTGATCTGGGCCCTGACCTTCGTCAGGGTGACGGTTGTAAGAGAACATCGCGCAAATGGCAGGAGTCGGCACTTGAACAAAAAAGGGCGCCCGGAGGCGCCCCTTTTGTCTCGCTCGAAGCGCGCCCTTATTGGGTCCGGATCGCGTCGATCTTGGACGCCGAGACGCCATCGACCATCGTGCGATTGATCATCGGGTGGTTTTCGTCCTGCGGGCCGAAATCACTGTCCGGGTGATAGGCAATGACCCGCATCTCGGTGTCGAAGGTGCGGAATTTGTGATTGCCCTCAAAGGGGATGCGGAACATCACGCCCGGCTCGAGCGGAATGACGCCCTCCGGCGTCTCGCACTCGCCGCGTCCGGAGAAGACCACGCCGATGCGGTCGGACGGGTGGGTGTGCGGGGTCTGGTCGATACCCGGCGGGAAGTAGAGCAGGTTGAGGCAGGGCGCCCCCAGTTTCACGGGCGCGACCAGCAGGCTGTCGGTACAGCCATCAATGTATTTCAGGCGGCCTTGCGGTTCGACCGGCCCACCGATCATGAAGAAGGCCTGGTGGTATTCGCGCGCCATCACAATGCCGCGGCCACCGGTCACGGTGAGCGCATTATTGGCGGAAAAATACATGCCCGCCTGGAGTTTGAACTGTCCGGATGCTGTCACCAGCATCGCCTCGCCTTCCTGGACGAAGCCGAAATAGGCCGTGTCGCAATTGCCAAGGTCCAGCGTCTCGCCGTCCCACGCGTACAGGGTGGTCGGAAAATTCGGATCGCAATCCGCCACTTTCCCCGTCAGCCATTCGAAGGCGTAAAAGTTGTGGGTCCGATTCATCCCGTCCGCCATGTCCCAAAACCTTTTGTACAACTGTGCAACAAACGCCAAGATTCACCTTTACAGAAGCTTAATCACAGGATGTTGGGCGCCAATTCAGATTTGCCGGTGTTCGACACTGGAGCGATGCGACAAAATCGCGCTACATCATGGCCATGCGCTTTGAAGGTACAGATCAGTATGTCGCTGATGGAGAACTGAGCGCCGCGGTCAACGCCGCGGTGGCTCTCGAGCGCCCGCTCCTCGTCAAGGGTGAGCCGGGTACGGGCAAGACAGAGCTGGCCAAGCAGGTCGCCCAGGCGATGGGCATGCCGCTGATAGAATGGCACGTCAAATCAACGACCAAGGCCCGCCAGGGGCTGTACGAGTATGACGCCGTCGCGCGCCTGCGCGACAGCCAGCTCGGCGATGACCGCGTCCACGACATCAACAACTACATCCGCAAGGGCAAGCTGTGGGAGGCCTTCGCCGCCCCCGAGCGCTCTGTCCTTCTGATCGACGAGATCGACAAGGCCGATATCGAATTCCCCAACGACCTCCTGCAGGAGCTCGACCGGATGGAATTCCACGTCTACGAGACCGGCGAGACCATCAAGGCAGCCAATCGGCCGGTCATCATCATCACCTCGAACAATGAAAAAGAACTGCCCGACGCCTTCCTGCGCCGCTGCTTCTTCCACTTCATCGCCTTCCCCGACGAAGCGACCATGCGCAAGATCGTCGAGGTCCATTATCCCGGCCTCAAGGGCCGCCTGCTGTCAGAAGCGCTGACCCTCTTCTACCAGATCCGCGATGTGCCCGGCGTCAAGAAGAAGCCCTCGACCTCGGAACTCCTGGACTGGCTGAAACTCCTCCTCGTCGAAGATATCGATGCCTCCGTCCTGGCCGAACGCGACCCGCGCAAGCTGATCCCGCCGCTGCACGGTGCCCTGCTGAAAAACGAGCAGGACGTCATGCTGTTCGAAAAGCTGTCCTTCATGGTGCGGCGTCCGGGTGGGCCGGGTGACGGTCCACGCGGGCCGGGCGCGGCTTAGGTAAAACCTGCGGACGCCTACCCCATTTTTCCCGGCCGAAGCCCCGCAACAGCGGGGCGCAGAGCCGGGACCGACGGGCCTGACCGGCAAGCAATGAGTCTCCCGTAGGTCCCGGATCGCGCTCACGCGCGTCCGGGAAAAATGGTGGGTGCCCTGCTTTTTTCGACACCGATTTTCGTGCCCCATCTTCACCGTCATCCCACGGTCACGACCACGTCGTGATCCGGGGGACCTCACCTACCCGTCTGACGGGGAAGCAAAGGTCCCCCGGATGCCTGCTGCGCAGCCACCGTGGAATGACGGTGGAACGCGGACCGGATGGCCGCTATAAAACACGTCCAACGCAGGAGAGCGCTCAAATGAACATGTCCGGCTAGTCCGCGCCTGACCGGGAGACCGGGGGCGCATTTCGACGATACGAAATCCACCTCTTGCCCGGAGTCTGTTCATGACTGCTTCTTCCAACACGCCTGCGTTTGATCACCCTGCTCTCAACCCGATGAATCCGGCCCCCATGCCGGCCGCGGCATCGATGGCCTATCTCAAACCGCTGGTCGCCGATCATCCCAAGGTCTCGGCCGGCGATTACAGCTATATCCATTCCTTCGATGACCCGGCCCGTTTTGCCGAGACGCAGCTAAAATACGCCTTTGATTTCATCGAGGACCGTCTGGAAATCGGCAGATTCTGTTCGATCGCGGCGGATGCCAGCTTTGTGCTCAATGGCGGCAATCATTTTGCCGACCGGCTGTCGAGCTATCCCTTCCCGATCTTCGGTTGCTGGGGTGAGCCCGATCCCGGTCCCTGGCCGAACAAGGGCGGGATCACGATCGGCCATGATGTGTGGATCGGCTGGGACGCGGTGATCATGCCCGGTGTCACCATTGGCCACGGCGCCATCATCGCCGCCAAGTCCGTGATCACCCGCGATGTCGCGCCCTACACCATTGTCGGCGGAAATCCCGGACAGGTGATCCGCCAACGCCTGCCCGACGCCGATGTCGAGCGCGTTCTGGCGCTGGCCTGGTGGGACTGGCCGGTCGAGGCGATCCGCGCGGCGTCAGACGCCTTGATGAAGGCGGATATCGAGGCTCTGGAGCGATTGGCACCCTGACAACTCAATCAGGGATGACCCGACGCGCCCCGTTAACTGTCAAAGAAACAGAAACTGTTTCTGTTTCTGATTGTATCTGCGCATTGAATGTGAAAATTTGCTAGGAGAAGCGATCGGCGAATGCCGAACCAAAAGTCATGGGCGGCGAGACGCCGGGGAGAGCAAGATGAAGACATTCAAGTATCTGATGATCGGGGCATCCGCGCTGGTTCTGACCGCCTGCGGCAATAGCGACACGTCACGCGACCTCGCTGAGGCCAATGTCGATTATCAGGCGACCCTGATGGAGCAATTGATCGATGCCCAGCCGGGTGACGTGATCGAGATCCCGGCAGGCGTGTACAGCTTCGACCGTTCGCTGAGCCTCAATATTGATGGCGTGACGATCCGCGGCGCCGGCATGGACGAGACCATTCTGAGCTTCCAGGACCAGATCGCCGGAGCAGAAGGCCTGATCGTCACCGCCAATGACTTCACCCTCGAAAACCTCGCCATTGAAGACACGATCGGTGACGGGCTGAAGGTGAATGGCGGCGAGAACATCATCATCCGCGGCGTCCGCGTCGAGTGGACCAATGGCTATGCCACCGAGAACGGTGCCTATGGCATCTATCCGGTGCAGACCACCAATGTGCTGGTCGAAGACACGGTTGCGATCGGCGCCTCGGATGCCGGCATCTATGTCGGCCAGTCGCGCAATGTGATCGTCCGCAACAGCCGGGCCGAATACAATGTCGCCGGCATCGAGATCGAGAACTGCATCGGCGCCGACGTCTACGGCAACACCGCCACCAACAATACCGGCGGCATCCTCGTCTTCAACATGCCGAACCTGCCGCAGCCGGGCTATCACACCCGCGTCTACGACAATGACATCTTCGCCAACAATACCGAGAATTTCGGCCATGCCGGCACCCCGGTCGCCAGCGTCCCGGCCGGTTCGGGCGTGGTCATCAACTCGAACGACCAGGTCGAGATCTTCAACAACCGGATCTCCGACAACGACACCGCCAACATCATCATCTCCAGCCTGCACTCGACCGGGTATTCCGATTACTCGGTGCAGACCGATTTCGATCCCTATCCGGAATCGATCTGGATCCATGACAACACCTATTCCGGTGGCGGCACCTCGCCGGACGGTCTCGACCTGACCGCGCTGAAGATCGCCATGTTCGGTCTCAATGGCGCCCTGCCGGACGTGTTGTTTGACGGTTTTGTCGACGATGCCAAGCTGGTCGACGGCGCTCTGCCCGACGCCCTGCGGATCTGTGTCAGCGATCCTGTCGACGTACTCAATGCCGACGGTCCGAATGGCTATGCCTCGCCGAGCGTCGATACCGAAGACTTCCGTTGCAGCCTCGACAGCCTGAGCGCCGTCGAACTCGCCTTCGCCGACTAAGCAATACCGGGATTTGTCGTGACCGTGTTTCGTGGACTGATACTGATCGCCGCCGCCGCTCTCGCGGCCTGTTCACCGAACGCACCAACGGCGCAATTCCATAGCGAAGACAATCCCCGGCTGCTCTCCGAATGGGGGCAGCTGGGTATTGTCGCCGGCGACCTGCAATTGGCCGACGGGGTCGTGCCCTACGACCTCAACACACCGCTCTTCACCGACTATGCGCTGAAGCTCCGGACCATCTGGATGCCAAGCGGCGAAACCGCAGCCTACCGCGAGAATGACACGCTCGACTTCCCGGTCGGCACCGTCATCACCAAGACTTTCTACTATCCCCTTGCTGACACGCCCGGCCAGGTCACCCGCGGCGATGGCCACAGCCTGACCCGCGCCGACGGCAGCCTGGACCTGTCCCGTGTGCAACTGATCGAGACCCGCATCCTGGTTCACCGTGAAGCCGGCTGGGAGGCCCTTCCCTATCGCTGGAATGATGACCAGACAGAGGCCGTGCTCCTGCGCTATGGCGACGTCGTGCCGATGACTGTAGCCGAGGCCGATGGCGGCGCTTCGACTTTCAATTATGTCATGCCGGATGTGAACCAGTGCGCCAGCTGCCATGCCCCGGACTCAAATACCCGCCAGATCGCTCCGATCGGTCCGAAACCGCGCCATCTGAACCGCGACTTCGACTATCCGGACGGCACCGCAAATCAGCTCGAATATCTGACCGAGGTCGGCTACCTCACCGGCGCGCCCGTGCCTGCCGACGCGCCGCGCAATGCGGACTGGGAAGACCTGGAAGCGAGCCTGGAAGCGAGGGCCCGCGCCTATCTCGATGCCAATTGCTCACACTGCCACAGCCCGGTGGGACCGGCCGATACGTCCGGGCTGAACCTTCAACCGGATATCGCGCACGGCCCGGCACTGGGCATCTGCAAATTGCCGATCGCGGCCGGGTCAGGCACCGGGGACCGTCGGTTCGACATCTTCCCGGGGCGTCCGGACGAGTCGATCCTGCTGTTCCGCCTCGATAATGTTGAGCCGGACCAGATGATGCCGGAGGTCGGGCGCTCGACCAATCATGTCGAAGGCATCGAACTGATCCGCGCCTGGATCGAAAGCCTGCCCGGCGATTGCGGCTGATCAGTCCAGATAGGGCGCCAGATAGCGCTGCAGGGCCATCAGGGTTTCATTGAAATAGGTCTCGGCCTGCTCCGGTCGGTCACGGGTGGCAAAAATCAACACCTCGGCCGCGCAATAAAACTCGACCGTCAGCCGGGCGACGACTTCCGGGTCGCCATCATGGAAACCGTCCATGCCCTTGTGCCAGCGATGTGACAGGACGGCCGCCAAACGGAGGTTCCAGCGCTCGCGGACAACCCGCAATTCCGGCGTCGTCAGGGTCAGCTGGAAGACAGCACCATAGGACGGATTACCGGCGACCAGTTGGCGCAACCCGTTCAGCATGCCAAAAATGCTGATCCGCCAGTCCTGCTCCTCCGGGTCCTCGAGGATGGTCGAAATGATCGCTTCGGCCTCGAGCATGAACTCGTCGAGAATGGTGCAGTGAAGGGCGTAGATATTCGGGAAATATCGATAGACCGAACTGACCGGGACACCCGCCTGGGCTGCGACACTTGAGGTCGTAATCGCGTCGGCACCGTCATTTTCGAGCAGATACTTGGTGGCGGCGACGATCGTGTTGATTCGTTCCTGCGACCGCTTCTGCCGGGGGGCAGCGCGTCTCCCAAGATCAACATTTTCTGTCGGAGCCCGCTCGTTCACTGTCTGCCTCATTGATATTGCACCGCAATTTGGCACACCTGCGCCGTTAGGCAAGTGTGACCAATTTGCGTCTCATGGACAGCATAGCGCGTCACGCGCCGTTCGCCGCTTGAATAACTGAAAAAAATTCTGTTTCGTTTATTGGAATGTCCGATCGGATATATCAAAGGGGGAGTCCCGGCAGAGCGCGCAAACAAGATGACGCGCCGGATCGGGAAATCGGGCCAGTTGCCCAGCGGAGGAACCATGAAACCCAACACGTCAGCCAAGCGCCACAGCTTGCGCTATCTGCTCGCATCGACTGTCGCCTGTATCGCTGCGGCGCCTGCCCTGGCGCAGAGCGACGAGACGCCGGATGACGTTATTGTCGTCACAGCACAGCAGCGTGCCCAGTCGTCGCAGGATGTGCCGATCTCGTTGCAGGTCCTGGACAGCGAATTCATCGACGCGGTCGCGGCTGACGATATGGGTGACCTGGAAGCCTTCGTGCCGGGTCTCGATGTCTCCAACGGCAGCCCGACGCAGCCGCGCTATTCGATCCGCGGCATCACCACCAGCGATTTCGGCGTCGGCACCGATCCGGCGGTCGGCATCTATGTTGACGGGATCTATGCAGCGCGCTCGGGCGCCTCGCTGCTGGCTTTCAACGATATCGAGCGCATCGAGGTCCTGAAAGGACCGCAGGGCACCCTCTTCGGCCGCAACTCGGCTGCTGGCGCGGTCTCGATCATCACCCGCGAACCCAGCGACGAGCTGGAAGGGCGTGTCGCCGTGCGCATCGGCAGCCATAACCGCATGCGCACGGAGGCGATGCTCAACCTGCCGATCACGGACACGCTCGCCATTCGCGCCAACTTCCTGAGCAACAAGGCTGATGGCTGGCTGACCGACGCGGTGACCGGTGAAGACTATCGCCGCGAGGACTCCTCCGCCGACCGTTTCACCGTGCGCTGGAATGCGACACCGTCGACCGAGATCCTGCTTCGCCACAGCCGGGACACGATCGACCAGGACGCGCGTCCGGCAATCGGCATTGTCGAGATTCCCGCCTTCCCGGGCACGCCGCCGCTTCCCGTCGACACCACGGCATTCCTCGACCCGTTCAACGCACCTGTCCGCAATGATGTCGTGTTCAACCGCGAAGCCCGCAATCTCGCCGAAACGACACTCACCGTCCGTCAGGACATCGGCGACATGACGCTGACCTCGCTGACCTCCTATCGCGAATTCGACACGATGAATCGCGAGGACGAGGACGGCACCAACCGGATCGACACCTATTTCGACACCAATAATGTCGAGGACAATGAAGCCTTCTATCAGGAATTCCGCCTGGCCGGCACGACCGGCACGGTCGATTGGCTGGTCGGCGCGAGTTATTACGACGAGACCGCGATCCAGGCGTCCGAAACCTTCACCTTCACCGATACCGTCAACACGGTGCTCGGCAATGTCGGCGCCGGCACGCCCTTCACCGATCTGGAATACGGCCTCCTGGTCCCGTTTGGCCTGCCGTTCAGCATGCTCGGTCACTCCTGGCAGGAGACAATGAGCAATCAGGGCGAGTTCACCGCCCGCGCGGTCTATGCCGACATGATCTGGTCAGCCACCGACCGCCTTAATGTGTCAGTCGGCCTGCGCTATACCGAGGACGAAAAGAGCTTCCAGTGGATCAATGGCGGTCGGCAGGCTGACAGTCTCGACCAGACGCTCGCCGCTCTCGACGGGGCCGGCATCCTGGCGCTGGCCGGTGCCTCCCCGGCAGACTTCCTGTTCGATTTCGTCTTTGACCTCGCCCCGCTCGCCGGCGTGGCCTGCGATAATGGCGTCAATGTTGCCGAAGGCGTCGCCTGCGTGATGGAAGACAGTTGGAACAATCTCAGCCCGCGCGTCGTCGTCGACTATCAGCTGACCGACAATGTCATGATCTATGGCTCGTTCAGTGAAGGCTACAAGGCCGGCGGCTACAACTCGGTCGAGGTCGGTTCGCGCTTCGAGAACGAGACCGTGACCAGCTGGGAATTCGGCTTCAAGTCAGACTTCCTGAACCCCGATCTCGTCTTCAACATGTCGGCCTTCTCCTATGTCTACGAGGACAAGCAGTCGATCCGCCTCGTCGTTCCGACCGGTGGCGGGGTGCCGCAATACCTGGTGCAGACCTCGGATGACGAAGCCATCGGTGTCGATATCGAACTGGATTGGCAGGCGTCTGACGCATTGCGCCTGCGCGGCAATGCCCAGTGGCTGGACTCCACCCACAAGCGCCGCGTTGACAGCAATGGCGCCGACCTGGCCGGTGAGCCGACCGGCGAGCCGTACTGGAATGTCGCCTTCGGCGCCGACTATGTCATTGATCTGGACGGCGGCAGCGATCTGACCCTGCAGGCCAATCATGCATATCGCGGCGAGAGCCGGTGCAACAGCCAGTCCGTCCTTCAGGGCACCTGTGGCGGCTACACCGCCTTTGCCACCGGCGAAGCCCGCAACCGCACCGATCTGCGGGCCCGTTGGACGGCACCGAACGGCGATCTGACCGTCAGCGCCTTCGTCAACAACGTCTTCGACAACCAGTATGTCGGCGGCGTCAACAACATCACGGCGAGTACGCTGGGTACAGCGTTCGCGTCCATCTCGGCGCCGCGGGTTTGGGGGTTGGAGATCGGATACGACTTCTAGTCGGATCACGAACTTCATTGCGGCTGAGCGGCCTCGCCCCATGGGCGGGGCCGTTTTCCGTGGGGAGAAAGGACGGCTGACGTGGTCACACCACCTGCCGGCGCGCGCCCCAAGCCGCAAGGCCGTTCGGTCTCCAGCGCCCGGCGCGGAAACAGGTCCGACATTTACGGATGACGGCAATCCGCGACACACCCCCGCCCTTCCCTGCCGCGCGAACCCCGCTAGATTACCACCATGCTGCATCACTTCTTCACAGAACTCCGCGCCGCCAAGATCCCCGTGACCACGCGGGAATACCTGACCTTGCTGGAAGCCCTCGACAAGGGCGTCATCGAGCCGGAAATCAAGCATTTCTACTCGGTCAGCCGCGCCGCGCTGGTGAAGGACGAGAAGGATTTCGACAAGTTCGACATGGTCTTCGGCCACGTCTTCAAGGGCGTGGAAATGCTCTCCCAGATGTTCGAGGACAAGGACATCCCGGACGAATGGCTGAAGGCGATGATGAAACGCATGCTGACGGAAGAGGAAATGGCCGAGCTCAAGGCCCTGCCCTTTGACGAGCTGATGGAAACCCTCAAGAAGCGCCTCGAGGAGCAGGAAAAGCGCCATGAGGGCGGCAATAAATGGATCGGCACCGGCGGCACCTCGCCCTTCGGGCATTCCGGCTTTAACCCGTCCGGCGTGCGTATTGGCGGAGAAAGCCAGAACAAGCGCGCCGCCAAGGTCTGGGAACAGCGCCGCTACAAGGATCTTGATGGCGAGCGCGAACTGGGCACGCGCAATCTGAAAGTCGCCCTGCGCCGCCTGCGCAAATTTGCCCGCGATGGTGCCCGCGAGGAGCTGGATCTGGGCGAGACCATCGACGCCACCGCCAAGCAGGGCTGGCTCGATGTGGTCATGCGACCGGAACGCCGCAACGCCATCAAGGTGCTGGCCCTGTTCGATGTTGGCGGCTCAATGGATCCGCATATCCGCCTGTGCGAGGAGCTCTTCTCCGCCGCGCGCTCGACCTTCAAGAATCTGGAATACTATTACTTCCACAACTGCCCCTATGAGGGCGTGTGGCGGTCAAATCTGCGCCGCCGCACCGAGACCGTGCCGACCCTGGATGTGATGCACAAATACCCGGCCGACTGGAAGGTCATCCTGGTCGGTGATGCCGCCATGGCGCCTTATGAGATCACCCATGATGGCGGCTCGGTCGAGCACTGGAATGAAGAGGCCGGCGCGGTCTGGCTGCAACGCATTGCCGACACCTGGCCGCACCTGATCTGGATCAATCCGACACCGGAAAAATGGTGGGAGCACTCCTACTCCACCCGCCTCGTCCAGGACATTATCGGCGCCGACCGCATGTTCCCGCTGACGCTTGAAGGCGTCGATGCGGCGATGAAGGAATTGGCGCGCTAGTCAGGGCGCCTGAATGGAAGGACTGCCCATGCTGCCATTGTCCCGCGCGATCACCCTGGCCACCCTCACTGCCAGCCTTGCGCTGGTCGCATCCTGTTCAAACGCCAGCCAAACTGACGATGCCGCGTTGTGGACCGCCAATCCCGACCGGCTCGGCCCGATCACCGCCGATACCCCCTTCAGACAGGACGCGCTTGCAGAGGCGCTGGTCGGTTTCACTGTCAACCCCGGTCAGGCCTCGGCCGAGGGCGAGACCTATCTGATCTATGAAGCCCGCCGCACGGATGCTGCACCGGTCGAATTGGTCATTGACGGTGATGGCGAGCAGCTATTGGCCGTCACGGTCCGGGTGGCCGAACTGGTCCAGTCGGCGCTGGATGTCGGCATGCTGGCCGGTGCGGTCGATCTCGACCCCGACTTGTGCTTTCCCGGAGTTGAAGAACGTTCCGGCGACGTCGTCTGCCAGGATGAAAGACCGACCGGGCTGACCTACTGGATCCGCGTCGATCACGCCGGTCCCGACGGCGAGCTGCCGCCGCTCGAGACCCTCAATGCGGGCACGGTCTACGAAATCCAGTGGGTGCCGGTTCCGGGCTGAGGCGTCAATGGTTGAAGGACCGGCTAGGCCAGCACAGTCACCCGCCCCTCATCATGATCGAGGTCGAGCTCGTTCTCGACCCGCGCGACCCAGCCCCTCACGCCGAGGAATTCGTCGAGGTCGAATCCACCCTCATCGGCCACCCGCGTGTAGGCGACCAGGGCGATATCGGCCAGCGACAGCTGATCGCCAACGATGAAGTCCCGTGACAGGAGGCGCATTTCCATCACGCCAAGTGCCCGGCGTCCCTTGGCCATGAGCTGCGGGTCAATGGCCTCGTCCGGCATGTGCTGGAAGGCCCGCTGAAAGCGGCGCACGGCAATATAGGGCTCGTGGCTGTACTGTTCCCAGAACATCCATTCCAGCATCTTGGCCTTGTCGAACGGGTCGGCGGGAACCAGTTCCGAGCCGTTGGCCAAGTGGAAGATGATGGCATTGGACTGGGCCAGGATGCGACCATCCTCACGCTCGAGGCACGGGACCTGTCCGGCCGGATTGATGGCCAGGAAGTCCTCGGTCCGGGTTTCCCCCTTCACCACATCAACCTCGTGCCAGTCATAGGCAATGCCCAGGTGGTCGGCCGTCCATTTCACTTTCAGGCAATTGCCGCTGCGGCGGTCACCATAGATGCGTACTGGCTCGGTCATGTCGCGACTCCTGTGCGTGTCGTCACAGCATAGCGCCGCTGCGGGCAAGATCGAGTGGTGAAAAAGGACCACGCGCAGCCGCCTGCCACGGCAAGGCTGCACCGGTTGCCAGGACTGTGACAGTCCGCCGCTTGGGCGTCGCTGTCAGCCCGCCTATAAGGGGACAAACGAGCACAGGTTCCATTGCCCATGACCACGACACCCCCTTCCGGCATTACCCCGGCTGAAGACTGCCAGACCATGCAGGAGGTCCGTGCCGGCGTCGATGCGCTGGACCGTGAACTGGTTGCCCTGGTGGCGCAGCGGGCGCGCTACATGGAAGCGGCAGCCCGCATCAAGCCAAGCCGCGAGGTCGTCCGCGACGAGTGGCGGATCAATGATGTGATCTCGAAGGTGAGCGCGGCCGCAAAATCCCACGGCCTCGCGGTAGAGATCGCCGAACCGGTCTGGCGCGAACTGGTTGAACGCTCGATTGCCTATGAGTTCAGCGTCTGGGATGCGACACGCACCGACTGATCAGTCGACGGTTCCAAACGCCCGTTCCGTTTCCCGGAACGCACGCTCCACCGCCAGCCGTGCCCCGGCCCAGGCGGCCGCCGACTGGACTTCCGCCTCGTCACATATCTCGGCAAGGGCGAAGGCCCCGACGCCGCGCGCAGCACCTTTGAGCGTGTGACAGGCCGCACGCCAGCTGGCGGGGTCCGGCGGGCTGTCCATGATCGCCAGACAGCGCCGCGCCTGGTCGCACATCAGCGACAGCAACTCATCGCGAAGGGCCGCATCACCGCCCGTGTATCGGGCCAGGTGCGCGTCATCGAAAACGGGTGTGGCGAGAGGTTTCATGGCGGCAATCATGCGTCTGTCCTAGCGCCCGAGCCTTAACAGCGCCCTTAAAACACCTGCCGGCAAAGGCCTTTCGCTCATCTTGGTGAATAGGACGTTCACATTCCCGTCAGGCGCGAAATGACAGATTTGTCACGCAAAATCGGGAGGATCACATGTTCAGAACGGTCAGAACCATCGCCTGCGGCCTCGCCCTGGCGATCAGCGCAGGTGGACTTGCCGCCGCAACATCGTCGAGCGCGCCGGCTCCCGCCCAGGCTCCTGAGAAGGTTGCCGAGGCCGGCGAGAAACGCCTGCAACGACGCCAGCACCGGCAGCGCGACCATTACCGCGACCGCCGCGGGTCAAATCGCGGCTATAGCGACCGTCGCGGTGGGCGCCGGGACTATAATGACCGCGGTCGTGGCCGGCACGACTATCGCGACTATCGCCGGGGCCGTCATGATTATCGTGACAATCGCCGCCACCAGTCACGCTGCTGGAGTGAAAGCCAGCGCTCCCGTTTTCGCGGCCACCCCGCCATCGTCAGTGTTCGGGTGTGCCGTGACCGCCATGGCAGAACCTACACGGTCCGGGGGTCCACGCGCCTGATCCGGTACCTGCGCGGCAACCGTCGCCACTGGTAGTCCCGGGGCGGGAATACGCTTGAAGGTTGACCCTCGGCGCGATAATTTCGCGCCGAGGGAGGCCCACCATGTCACACGCTTCAATCCGCTTTCACCTGATGGCAGCCAGCGCGGCCTGCGCGTTGCTCGCAGCCTGTTCGGCGCCTGAGGATTCCGCCATCGAGCCGGTCTCCGACAGCCGGGCCCCGGCGCCGGTCAGCCACGAAGACACCCGCCCCGCCGACGGCGTCGCGCCGCCGGAAACGAGCCCCGAACGAAATGCCGTCGACATCCAGGAATGGGATGTTCAGTGGGAAGGTCGGCCGCGTGACCCCTACACGCTGGATGGTGAAACGGTCTGGTTCGTCGGCCAGGCCAATTCCTATATCGGCCGCCTTGATGTCGCGACCGGCGAGATGACCCGTACCGATCTTCGCGAGGGCGCCGGCCCGCACAATCTGATCGTCAATCCGGACGGGCGCATCTGGTATGCCGGCAATCGTGATGCCCATATCGGGATCTATGACCCGGCCGACGGCACATTCGACTATGTCGAGACGCCGCCCGACACGGTCGCCGATCCGCACACACAGATCTTCGATGGCAACGGCAATATCTGGTTCACCAGCCAGCGCAGCAATTCGGTCAGCCGTCTCAACATGGAAACGCGCCAGCTCGACACGGTGATGGTGCCGACGCCAGGCGCCCGCGCCTATGGCATCAAACTGGCTCCGGACGGCACCATCTGGGTCGCCCTGTTCGGCACCCACAAACTGGCATCCGTCGATCCGCAAACCATGGTCCTGACCGAGCATGACCTGCCCCGCGACACGGCCCGGCCGCGCCGTCTCGACATCACCTCGGACGGGCGCATCTGGTATGGCGATTATGCGGATGGCTATCTTGGCGTGCTGGATCCGGCCGACGGGTCGGTGACCGAGTGGGCCATGCCGTCGGGCGCCAATGCCCGCCCATATGCCCTTGCCGTTGATGGCCAGGACCGGGTCTGGTTCGTGGAAACCGGCGTCGACCCGAACTGGTTTGTCGGCTTTGACCCGGCCAGCGAAACCTTCTTCTCCGTCACCGGCATCCCATCCGGCGGCGGTGTTGTACGGCACATGCACTACCTGCCTGCTACCGGCGAAATCTGGTTCGGCAGTGACATGGGCACGATCGGTCGCGCCCAGGTCGAATAGCCGGCGGGTGGCAGAACCGGCACGCCGGTTCCGCCCGCCATCCAGGCACCGCTTGCCGGCCAAGCGTCCACGCATGGCAGGCATGTGCAATCGGCCGAAGGAATGGCTTGCTTTTACGCCGCGTCCGCGTATTTTCCGCCGCTTCCCAACCGGCGCGCCTATAGCTCAGTTGGTAGAGCAGCTGACTCTTAATCAGCGGGTCCTAGGTTCGAATCCTAGTGGGCGCACCATTTTTCCTGAAATCTGTCGTCAACCGCCGGGCCATGATTACCCGCGCGAACCATTGGGTCGGCACCGTGATCATGATCGGCCTGTTGCCCCGGGGCAGGCGGCTCGACGCCATTGGTCCGGCCCATCAGGCTTCAGGATTGACCGACAGTGGAAGGGCATGACAAGTCAAAAGCCTGTCCCCATCCCTGCAACTAGGCGGAGCGACCTCATTCATGATCCGACTGTATCGCTTGATTGCCCTGGCGACTGTGCTGGCTGGCCTGTCGGCCTGCACGCATGTCCCTGCCCGCCTGCCCATCCTCGACACGTCGGCTGCAGACGGACGCAGCGAAACGATCCTGATCGCCACGACCCGGGTGCCCAGCGAGGATCCCGCCCTGCGCCTCTCAAGCCTGCGTGGCGACCTGTCCTTCGCGCGGGCGGATGTCTGGGTGCCATCAAACCGGCACGCCGGTGAGATCAATCATCCATCCCGCCAGCCGGACCCGTCACGCGAATTCGGCCTGACCGGCTATCAGGAGGGTATGAGCTCCGCAGACTGGTATGATGATCTGGACCGCCAGCTATCGGCCCTGCCTCTGACCGAACGGCAGGTGCTGGTATTCGTGCACGGCTTCAACACACCATTTTCCGACGGGCTCTATCTGAATGCCCAGATTCTCAATGACTTCGGCGTCAACACGGTCGCGGTTCATTATGCCTGGCCGTCGGCAGGCCAGGTGACGGCCTATCTCCAGGACCGGGACAGCGCCCTGTTTGCCCGGGACGGTCTGGCAGACTTGCTGGTGACTGTCGCAGATAGTCCATCGATCTCGGTCACGATTCTCGCCCACTCAATGGGGGCACATGTGACGATGGAGGCGTTGCGACAGCTAAGTCTTGAGGGTCGCAGCGAGGTGCTGGCCAAGATCGATCCGGTCATTCTCGCCATGCCGGACATCGCTTTTGACGTGTTTTTCAGCCAACTCGATGCGATCGAGCCACGCCCGGAGAACATGACCGTGCTGGTCTCCGGCCGCGACCAGGCCCTTCGCGTCTCCGACTCGCTCAGCGGCGGTGGTCTGGCCCGGATCGGAATCGGCGCCCAGCAGGACGCGCTGACCGCGCACGGGATAGCCGTTCTGGATCTGACCGGGTTGCGCGACGGCACCGTGATCGGCCACACCGATTTCGCAGCCTCGACAACATTGATGCAACTCGCGGCGAGCGGTGCGCTCGACCATGCCTTCAATGCCGAAGCTCAATCGTCGGGAAGCCTGCTGCCCGCCCCCCTGGCGGCCATAGCGGCGCAGATCATCCGCCTGCCGGCCCGGGCTTTCGGCGACAACTGATCATCCGGCCCCGCGCCCAGACAAGAAAGCGCCCGGACCGAGGGGGAGAGGGTCCGGGCGCTTGTGTTGCAAGGCGACATCTGGGGGGAGAGATCAGCCGGCCTCGCGAACCTCGGTGAGGAATGTTTCCACGGTGGAATTCAGTTTTTCGGCGCGTTCGGACACTGTCCGCACGGCCCGCAACACATCCTGTGATGCATCGCCGGTCTGGCGGGCCGAGCGGGATACGACATCGACATTGTCGGAAACAGCCCGGGCGCTGGTCGCCGCATGAGAGACAGAACTCGAGATTTCGCGGGTTGACGCGCTTTGCTCTTCTGCCGCGGCGGCAATCGCCGAGGCCGACCGGGAAATCTCGCCAACAGCGCGGGTCACGTCCTCGATGGACGCCGAAGACGAAGCGGCCGCTTCCTGGATGGCCTGGATCTGGTCACGGATATCATCGGTGGCCTTGGCCGTCTGGGCGGCGAGCGATTTGACCTCGGAAGCCACAACCGCGAAGCCCTTGCCGGCTTCCCCGGCACGCGCCGCCTCAATGGTGGCGTTCAGGGCAAGCAGGTTGGTCTGCTCGGAAATGTCATTGATCAGCTGGACCACATTGCCGATCTCCTGGGCAGCAGCGCCCAGATTGTCGACCACGGCGCGGACCGATTTGGCCCGCTCATCGGCCTGGCTGGCCATATCCGACGAGCCCTGGATCTGTTGGGTCACTTCGGCGATGGACGCGGTGAGCTCTTCGGAGGCCGCGGCAACGGATTCGACATTGGCGGACGCCTGCGCGGCAGACGATGCCATCTGGCCAGACTGCTCGGATCCTTCGGTTGCGGCCTGGGACAGCTGCTCAGCAATGGCAGACATGGACGAGCAGGCATCATTCACCTCGCCCAGCATGGACATGACTTCAGCGTCAAAGGTCTGCGCCAGATCGTTGAGCTTGGCAGCGCGACGCTCATTGGCTTCGGCCTGGACGCGCTGTTCTTTTTCCAGCTCTTCGGCCTGCAGGCCCTTTTCGCGGAAACGGCTGAGACTCTGGACCACGGCGCCAAGCTCGTCAGAACGTTCCAGCGCGGCGATGTCGAGCGTGTAGTCACCATCTGCCAGCGTTTCAGTCGCCGCAGCGATCTTGCGGACCGAGGTCGAGATCTGGCGACCGAACAGGACGGCCAGGGCAATCAGGGCGACGCCGACACCTATGGTCAGGCCGACGAACAGGATGATCGAGTTACGGACGGCGACCTCGGTGGCAGCCGCATCCATACGGGCCAGCGAAGCCCCTTCCATGGCAAGACCGTCCAGGTCGGCGCTGATCTCGGCGAACACAGCGTCAAACGGCTGCAGGAAAGCGACCGAGCTGGCAAAATCGAGTTCGAGCATCTGCCCGACAAAGTCGAGCGCATCCTTGTAGAGCGCCAACTGCTCGACCAGGCTGTCGAAGGTAGCGGCCCCCATCGCGATGTCGGCGCCGGAAGTCTGCAGTTCGCTGATGCGGACCGAGAGGCCGTCGACGCGGATGCCAACCGCATCAAATGCGGCCATCACGTCAATCGGGTTGCCCGCGGCCTGGGAGGTTACGACGGCAAGGACTTCGCTGTTGATCGATTGCAGTTCGGACTTCAGGTCCGTCAGCTCGAGCGCCGCATTCATTTCCCGCATCGCACGCTGCTGGCTCGCCGAGCCGTCCTGCAGCGACCAGGCGCCGAGCCCGGCAACCGCAATCAATGCGATAATAGCGGCAATCGGCGCGACCGCGAAGGATTGCGCGATGGTCAGCCTGAAGATTGAAGTCGCCTTGCCCATTTTAGTCTCCCAATTGACATCACCGGTTGGCGGTATTGTCACCCGACGAATTGTCCGCCTGAATCGCTGAAGTCAGGGTTAACGCCCCGGCGCGTTTCGGCGCGCCGGGGCGTTCATTTCGATTTAGAAGTTGCTCGACAGACCGAACCAGACGCGTGAGTCCGACTGGGCGTTGGCAGTGGTCGCCTCGCCGTCACCGAAATTGGCGTTCTGGGCATTCAGCGACACAGCGATATGGTCATTGATGCGATAGCCGGCGCGGAAGGAAATGGCGACATAGTCGTCGATTGCAACCTGAGTCGGCAGGCCGAATACCGGCTGCAGCGGAGTCGTCGTCTCAGAGACGTAGTTCACGTAGCCATCAACGCTCAGCTTTTCGCCGGTCCAGCCCACATGGGCGTTAAACAGGTGAGACGGGGTAGCATTCTCGAAATCCTGGAGATGATTAAGTCCGAAAATGCCGGTCAGATCATCCTCGGTTTCCTGGAATGTGTAGTTGGCATCCCAGGAGACCGGACCGTCTGGATCGCCCGAGAAACCCAGTTCGAAACCGGCGGTCGAGGTGTCCCCGCGATTATTGAACAGCAGCGTCGGAATGGTCACGGCCGGCGGTAGCAGGTCCGGGAACAGGCCAATCTGCCCACGAACGTCGGACGTGTCCTGCAGGAAGATCGCCGCCCGCATGTTGATCGTCGGCGTAACAGCTCGGTCATAAGCGACTTCATAGCTGTCCACGATGGACGGGACCATGTCCGGGTTGCCCGACAGGATGAGCGGGTTTCCGCCAACAACGGTCTGCAGGGTGAAGCCGATATCGAAGGAGGTCGGTGCCTGGACACCGCGTCCCGCCATGAAGCGCATCGTGCCGCCGAAGGTCGGGCGCCAGACGAGAGCCGCATTATAGGAAAACTCCTCAAAGGAGACGGAGTAATCCTCCTGAGTGAAGGAATAGAAGGCGCCGGGCGCGCTGTCACGGCTCCAGTCAACAACATCATAGCGACCGGCAAGGGTCAGGTCCCAGGTGTTCGAGAACTTGTGATTCCACATCGCCGAGATGGCCATCGACTCATAGCCGAAATCACCATTGCCCGGGTCCGGGAAGGACGCGGTCTGGCCGTCACGGTATTCGGCACCGATGCGGATGGTGTCATTGGTGCCAACCTTGAACAGGTCCTGGACGCGGAAGGTTGTCAGCTCTGCGCTCAGCGGGCCGAAGCTGTAAACGATTTCGCTCTCATTGCGATAGGCCAGCGCCGTGATGACGCCATAATCCGTGTCGGCTTCCAGCTCCGCCTTGTAGGAGCGCAGCTCGTACAGGGCTCGGGCGGAAGAATAAACCGATGTCATTTCAGACTGGTCGACATTGGTGAAGGTCGCTTCCGCGGTGAGGCTGACATTGTCCGTCAGAGAAAAGCGACCTTCGACGGCACCGGTCTCGCGATGATAGTCCTGCAGGGCGAGCGTTGCCGCCTGGATAGCGTTGGCACCCGCTGGCATTTCGGATGTCTCCGCATTGCCGTAGCTGACGCGGAAAGCCGCACGATCCCCGAACTGGCGCGCCGCAACGAAAGCTGCGTCGAAACCACCATCAGCTTCAACATTCACGCGCGCCGTGGCGTAGTCGCCGTGGTGCGGATTGCGAGTGATGATGTTGACCACGCCGGACACGGCGTTGAAGCCGTAGAGGGCCGACTGGGCACCCTTGACGACTTCAATCTGCTGGATCTCTTCCAGCTGGACCGGAAGGGTCGACCAGGCGGTGTAGCCATAGCTGTCGAGATAGACTTCACGTCCATTTATCAGCACCAGCAGGCGTGGCGAGTAAGGCGTGGCAGCACCACGGATCGAAATCTGGCCGTCGCCATAACCATAGCGGTTGTGATTGATGCCGGCATAGTGACGCAGGATGCCCGGGATGTCGTATTCCGGGAAGCGTTCGATATCGGCCTGGGTGATGATCACCATGGTGGCCGGAACATCCGAAGCCCGTTGCGGGGCGCCAGTGGCGCCGGCGGTCACGGCTTCGCCGAACAGATCGCTCATCGCGGTGTAGTCGAGCGACTGAGCAGTAGCCGCGGCGGAGAAACCGACGCTCAGCGCAAGCACGGAGATCGACGTTGTGAGGAATTGGGTCTTCATGGTAGTTACTCTCTCAAATCTCTGTTTACGCTTAGATTTCTTCGATCATCATGGCGAAGGCGGCGGCGAAGGAGACAGACGAGCTGTCGGCGGCGCCGCGATTGACCACGATCCGGACCGACGGCGCGCTCTGCACGCCCATCACGCACTGGGCGCTTTCGACGCAACCCATATCAGTGGAAACGGTCATGACGCCGGCCGAGCTGGCAGCGCCAAAAACGCCGGCATCGCCGGCGGCACCTCCAAGCAGTACAGCCGCGTCTGCACCGCTGATCGAACCGGTATCGGCCATCGGGACCAGGCGGGCATTCAGCGTGACACGGCCGGCCGAGAGGCCCCCTGCCATGGCTGATGCGAGCGCTTGAGCCTCGGCTTCGCTACCGGCGTCATAAACGATGGCAACCGTGCGGTCCGAGCCGCTGGCGCCTTCGACAAACCCGAGCGCGCGACCGATCACTTCCAGATCGCGCTGGGTTGTTTCGGCCATCGCCGGTGTTGAGATGAGAAGGCCAGCCAGAGCCGGCAGAATGAATTTGCGCATTTGGGGACACCCCGTCCTGTTCCACATTTCACCGCAGTGCGGCGTATGGGGTGGAACTAGACGACGGATATTAACCATGCACTTCTTCGGGGTAATTGGATATTACAATAGGTACAAGGGGTTACGGGGAGAATAGCAACCTTAAATCGATCACCAGGCCGGCGCACCGCTGCCCGCAGGGCCATGATTTCCAGGCAGGGCCATGCTCGGCAATGGGTATCCGGCTACCGCATATTCTGCTGTTGCCGCCGCCATTCGGCCCTTTTTGTCGGACTGAATGCGCGCATGAATTTGACAGAGACACGAAAACCGACCTCGTTGACGACCGGAATCTTGCTCATCGCCAGCGTCCTGTTCGTGCCTGGATTAACCCTGTCGGCGATTGAAACGCGGCATTTGGGCCTGTGGGGGGACGATCATTCCATCCTCGGCCTGGCCATCACGCTCGCGACAGAGGGTGATTGGCTTTTGGCCGCCACGGTCTCGCTATTCTCGATCGGCTTCCCGCTCACAAAGCTGATCTGGATGTGGCGGATCCAGGTTTTTCCGGGCGGGATGGCGACGGACAGCGGAGCCGTCCGGCGCAAAGGCTCGCTGAAATGGCTCGAACGCCTGGGAAAATGGTCCATGGCCGACGTTCTGGTCATCGCGTTGATCGTTTTCAGTCTGCGCGGAAACCTTTTGCTCGAAGCCCGACCCTTGTTCGGCGCCGGTTGTTTCGCACTGTCCACCCTCATCGCCATGTGGGCAGCCGGACGCATTGTTGCCGAGCAGGCCGACTAGGTGTCCGCGCCGTCCAGAAGCTCAGCGGCGCGCGACCGAACAGCCTCAAGCAAACGAACCAGGATTGCCACTTCCTCGGCATCCAGCCCGTCAAGGAGGTCCGCCTCCGCCCCGAGCGCAACCGGCATGATTTCCAGATACAGGGACCGGCCCGGATTCGTCAGACGGAGGTCACGTGATCTTCGGTCGCTCGCGCGCTCGGCCCGAACGACCAGTCCCCGTTCCACCAGAGCCTTGACCGCCCGGCTCACGGAAACCTTGTCCATGGCCGCGATGTCGGACAGGGATTGGGCAGTCATCGGCTCGGCCTCGCCCAATAACGCAATCACACGCCATTCCCAGACCGTCAGCCCGAAACGGGCCTGATAGGCGCGCGCGACCACGCGGCTGACCTGGTTGGACGTCACCGCCAGCCGGTAGGGCAGATAGTCGTGCAAGCTCAGGGCTGGCGGCGTGTCGGTCGGATCGGTCATGCGTCACAGGTGCCGGATGCGGGCAACAGCTGCAAGGCGTTTGTTGGCTCGACGAAGCGCCCGGCGCTCGGCTATCGATAGGGCATGAGCGATATCTTCCCCCTCCCCGCCCCGCCGCGCCTCGCCATTGACGGCGACAGCCGCACATTCCCGGTCAGCCGGATTTTCTGCATCGGGCGCAATTATGCCGACCATGCCCGGGAAATGGGGGCGACGGCCGAAGCGATCTTCTTTGCCAAACCGGCCAGCGCCATCACCAGCGCGACCACCCTGCCCTATCCAACCGAGACCAATGACCTGCATCACGAGGTCGAGCTGGTTCTGGCGCTGGGCGAAGGCGGTGCCATCATTGCGTCCGGTACCGGCGTCGACCTGACCAAGCGCGACCTGCAGTCCGACCTCAAGGCCAAGTCGGCACCGTGGGAGATTGCCAAGGGGTTCGACGCGTCGGCGCCGATGGGCGCCCTGCGCCTCGGGCCGCCGCCAGCAAACGGTTCGATCAGCCTCAGCGTCAATGGTGCCATGCGGCAGTCCGGCGAGCTGGAGCAAATGATCCTGCCTCCGCAGGAATTATTGGGCCAGCTGGGGCGTTATTTTGTGCTCAAGCCCGGTGACCTGGTTTTCACGGGAACCCCGTCGGGCGTCGGTGCACTTGAACCATGCGACACGGTTGCCGCCCGAATTGACGGCCTGCCTCCGCTGGACTTCACCCTGACCGAAAGGCGCTGATCCATGACCACGACACTCTTTGGCTACTGGCGCTCCAGCGCCGCCTACCGCCTTCGGATTGCCCTCAACCTGAAGGGCGTGGCCTACGACCAGGTCGCCGTGAACCTGAAAGAGGGCGAGCAGTCCGGAGCCGACTGGCTCGCTATCCAGCCGCAGGGCCTGGTGCCGGTTCTGGAACATGATGGTGAACGTTTGCTGCAATCGCCGGCCATTCTGGAATGGATTGACGAGACATGGCCGGAGCCGGGTTTTCTGCCACGTGACCCGGTCGAGCGGTGCCGCGTGCGCGGCTGGGCGTCGATCATTGGCTGTGACATCCACCCGCTGCAAAACCTGCGCGTCCTGAAAACCGTTGCGGGTGATCTCGGACAGGGGCCGGACGGCATGAAGGCCTGGGCCCAGCGCTGGATGCGCAGCGGCCTGGATGCGCTTGAAACCCTCGTTGAGGCCGCACCCCGCACCGGTGCCTTTCTGGGCGGTCAGGCGCCGGGCCTGGCCGACATCTATCTGGTTCCCCAGCTCTACAACGCCCGTCGCTGGGGTCTCGATGCGACCGCTTGGCCGGCCCTTGAGGCGGCCGACGCGGCCTGCCAGGCTTTGCCGGCTTTCCAGGATGCACTCCCGGAAAACCAGCCCGACGCGGACGCCTAGCCTCGGCGCAGCCGCGCGAAATGCCGGCTCGACACGCCGTCCAGCAACCATTCGACCGGACCAACCCGCAGCCAGCGGTCAATCGCCAAGACCGCACCCGCCTGGACCATGACGAGGACCAGGCCCAACGCAAACAGGCTCGCCGGAGCCAGTTGGCCATACAGGGCAAGGCCAGGAATACCGGAGAAGACCACCGTCAACACCACGATCTGGCCGACATGAAGACTGAGCCAGGTATTGCCTGCCCGGATCAGGAAGAGCTGGAACCGTTCGGCCACCCGATAGCGAACCGCCAGTACAACCAGGGCTGCATAGCCATAGGCCGACAGGAGTGCACCCGCCGCGTGCGCCGCGACACCGCCCCAGGCCTGCGACGGCGCGAACCCGGCACTCATGGCATGCACCGCGCTCCAGCCGTTGAGCGGAAGACCGATGCCGAGCGCTGCCGCGGCACTGAAAACAAGGGGCATGACAGGCCAGGCACCGCTCCAGAAACGACGTTCGACCAATTCCATTCCGAGCAGGACCAGGCCCAGCGCACCGCCACCCAGGAAGAATATTTCGACGAGATGGAATTGCAGCGCAATCGCCATATTGTCTGGCAGCCTCGCCCAGAACCCGGACTGGTGAGCCGCTTCAATGGCCGTGATACGTGCGGCATCCAGGCCGAGCAGGTCAGAAAGGGCCATGCTGTCCGGCACCAACGCCGTGATACCGGCACCGGCAAGCAGGATCAGATAGGTCCCGCCGATCAGACCCGCGAGCGTCATCCACCGGGTCGCC
Organism: Maricaulis maris MCS10; assembly: GCF_000014745.1. NCBI lineage: Bacteria > Pseudomonadati > Pseudomonadota > Alphaproteobacteria > Maricaulales > Maricaulaceae > Maricaulis > Maricaulis maris. The sequence continues at coordinate 2,180,224 of NC_008347.1, forward strand.
GGCTGCAACGCCCGCATCGGCACCGCGATCATCCCGGCCAGAGCCAGCACTGTCAGCAATTCGCCGTGCCAGAAGACGTATGCGAGCACCAGCCCGCCAAAGCCCATCCAGCCCAGCCCCCGCGCACCGTCCCCGGCCCGGCGCAAGGCCAGGCTCGATCCGAACAGGACCATCAGCAGGATATTGAAAGTCCAGGACACGAATGTCTGTCCCAGCCACCAGGCCAGCTTGTCGAGCGCTCCGGCGGCAGGCGACTGAAGGGGAAGGATGTCGGCGGCGGCCCAAACGTGGGCGAAGCCAGACAGGTTGGCCGACAACAGCCCGAAGACCGTCACGCCGAACATGATCAGGATGCCGGCCTCCTCCGCCTCATCTGGCTCGTTCATGGGTGATCCAATCGGTGTTTCAGTGGGCGTTCTGACCGGGGCGCGCCCCAATTTGGCCATCTTGTTACCAACTCTTCACGAACCTCCCATGTTTCGTGAATTACCTTCACCGTATGCAGGTCACAGGCACATGTTCAATACCAACAGGGTCCGGGACGCACACCTGACATGATCCAGTTTCTCATCTCCATCATCGAATGGTTTGCTGTCGTCGCCCTGTCCTCAATCGGCATTGAGGCAGACGCGGCCAGAGGCTGCGCGTCAAACCCGAACACCCGCCCCGCCGAATATCGTGAGGCCGTCATGGGGACCGAAGCCCCTCTTGTGAAGGCGACACAGGTCAACCTGCTCTCCGATCCTTGCCAGCAATGGCTGCCGATCAGCGCGCCCAGCGAAGTGCCGGAATTGCTCTCGCCGCCTCTCATTTACAGCAGCTGATCAACCAGCCGGCACACCTGATCACGCGACCTTTCCGCTGCAAATATTGAATTTGCATAGATTATCTGTGTGCCTGACGCGCATCTGGTCCTATTCTCTGTCATAATATCAAGCACCGACAGGCTCGTGCAGGCGGGCCCGCGCAATGCTGATCGCAGCCACCAGGCCCCAAATGACCGAGACGAACCAAGACCACACGATCGAACTGGCGGAGATGACCATGGCCGACGAGGACAAGGGCACACCGTTGACGCAAGCAGGCCCGAACGCGTTGACCGCGCCAGCCGCACCGCAGTCCGCAGACGGCGATGCCCGGCCGCGCGGCGGCAATTGGCTGGTCTGGCTGGGCAATTGTTTCGCTCTGTTCTGGGTCGGCGGTGCCAGTGCCTTTCTCTGGGGATATTTGGGCATCCAGTCTCTCGAAGCGCTGGGCCGATACGGTTTCGGTCAGCTGACCGGCCTTTCGGTATTTGCCCTCCTGCCCGCGCTGATCTTCATAATTGCCGGCATGATGGCGCGCGAAATCGTGCGCAGTTCCGCCAATACGCGCCGTGTCGAGCTGGCCATCCGCAAGCTGGCCGAGCCGGCCCAATATGCCCGGCACGAAGTCCAGACCCTGTCGGACGCGGTGTCCGGCGAGGTCGAACGCATCAACTCGGCACTGGAAAGCGCCCTGGCCCGCCTTGCCGCCATGGAAGAAGTGATCAGCCATCATGCTGAATCGCTGGAACAGTCGGCGACCGATGCCCGTGACCGCACCGAGCACCTGCTCAAGGGGCTGCGCACCGAGCGTCTGCGCCTGGGCGAGGTCTCGGAATCCCTCGACGACAAGGCAGCACTCATCGCCGCCGCCATCTCTGACCAGTCCAAGATGGTCGCCGCTGCAGCCGAACTCGCGGCCAGCCAGGCAACCGACAGCGAAAAGCGGATCCGGGCCAGCGTCCAGGACCTCAACGAGGCCGGCAGCGCTGTAACCGAGCGCAGTGATGCGGCCGCGCTGATCATTGCCGAACGGACCGGCCATCTGCGCGAACTGTCCGACGGGCTCAAGGAACGTTCGGAAAATCTCGACGCTGCCTATGTCAAACATCGCCAGCGCCTCGCTGATGCCGGTGAAGCCCTGCGCCAGGAGCAGGAAAAGATCGCTGCGGCGCTCGATTTCCACAAGGCCGAGCTTGAAGTGATGGCCTCGACGGCCCGTGACGGCGCCGATGCCCTCAATTCGGCCGCGTCCAACGGGGCCGTCGCCTTCCGCGAGGCGGTTGAATCCGCCATCGAGCGCGCCGACGGCATGGCCGGACGGGTCCGGGCCGAAACCGAAAGCGCGGCCCAGGAACACGAATCTGCCCTGGCGCGCCTGATTGCCTCCGCACATGAAGCCAAGGCCGTGTCCGACGCGGCGATCGAAGCCATTGAGGCCCAGGCCGATATTGTCGCCAGCAAGGTCGAGCAGACAAATGAGGCCGCCTATGCCGCCGCCCGTCGTTCCGACGAAGCCTTCGACCAGCGGCTGGCCGAAGCTGACAAGCTGACCAAGCGCGCCTCTGTCGCGGCCGACGAGGCTGCCGAGTCCGTTCGCAAACGCCTGGAGGCCGTCCTGGCCTCAGCGCGCTCGGAGACCCAGACGGTCGAACGTCACATCGAGACCATGACGGCACGCCTGGATGAGCTTCCCGGCGTCGCGCGTGACCGCGCCCAGGAAACCGCCGATACGCTGCGCCGGGGACTGGAAGGCCTCAACGCCGCCGCCATGGCGGCTGCCGAGGAAGCCCAGGAAATCGATGCGGCCTTCCAGGCCCGCATCCGCCAGAATTACGAATTGCTGTCTGACTTCATGCTTCGCATGGGGTCTGTCGCTGGTGGCCGCCGCGCCCCGGAGCTGGCCAGCAACGAGCTGCCGGACCCGCTTGCCGGCCGCAAGTCGCGTCGTCCCTCGGCGGCACCAACTCCCGCGACCGACACCAAAGAAGACCCGGCGGAAACCCCGGCGGATGAAGACATGAAACAGCCGCTCGGTCATTCCGAGGCGTCCACCCAGCCGCGCGCCGACAATGCCGTCGGGTTTCCGGAACGCGGCGGTCGTCGCAGCAATGCCTCCGGCGGCGAGCCGGGTTGGCGCTGGAAGGATCTGCTGTCATCCATGCCGGACGAGGACGACACACCGGCAGCAAAGCCCGGCCGTCGCGGACGCAAGGATGATGACAGCTCCGGCGAGGGCTGACCCAGCGCGTCAGAAAACCTGCCCGGCCGCCTCAGCGACCCTGTTGGGCGGTCCGGCCGGCGGTCCAGTCCGCGATCTCGCGACTGGCAGTTTGTGACGCCTGATCGAAAGCTGCCACAATGGCGCTGGTCCGGTTGGCACTGGCCCGGACTTCCGCAGTCACCACGCGGGCACCGGCGAAACGGCGCCCATGCTCGGCGACCAGGCGGACCGATATACGCACACGAACAAGTGGCGCAATGTCGGCGCCACGATCATAAACCGCCTCAAACTCCTGCATGTCGAGGCGCAGCTCGTAATCCGCCCTTATCCCGTCATCCGACCGGATCGGCGCAAGACGGCCACCATGGGCGTTGAAGGACTCAACCAACAGGCTCTGCAGCAGGCGCGGCGTCGGCGATATCCAGCGCGCTCCTTGGATATAAGCGAGACTGGAACCATCCTGCATGATGGCAATCTGGTCGCCGGACAGTCCACGCGGTGCGTTGGGCACGTCGATCTCGATGACCGTCCAGCTCTCCCCCTGCAACTCGACCGGCTCGGGTGAGGACAGGCGATAGACCGAAACCGGCTCGGACTCCGGCAAGAGCGACACACAGGCCGAGACAGACAACGCGCTCACCCCGACAAGGGCGGCACGGAGATAGCGGGACCGGCTCATTGCGGCACCTCCACGGTTTCGCGGGGCGCTCCGGCAATGAAGCCCCCGGGATTGCTTTCCACTTCGGACGTGATCCGCTCCAGAGACGCCACCACTCGACGCAAATCTGACAGGGTCCTGTTGAGGTCCTCGACGCCGCTGTCGGCCAGGCTCTCAATGGCTGGCTGCAGGGTCAGCACAATCTGGTTGGTATCCGCCGCGGCCTGGTTGACCGCCATTGCGGCCAGCGTTGTCTCATTGGTGGCCAGGGTCATTTCATTGTCGAGGAAGGCTGTCGCTGTGACGCCAAATTCCTGCAAGGACATCGCGGCAGCTGACATGTCGCTGGCGGCTGTGTCGATCCCGGCGAGCGTGTTGCGCATATCGGCAATCAAGGCCTCTTCCTCGGACAGGCGGTCCGTGATTTCGCGCAGGTTGGTCAGGGTTGCCGAAACTTCGCCGACATTCTGTTCGCTCAGCAGGGCGGTCAGGCGGAACAGGGCCGTCTGGGCAGCGTCAAGCACATCCTCGGAACCTTCAACCAGACCTTCCAGCTGGGCCCGCCGGGCAAAAATGCGGGGGACCGGCCGGTTGGCCGGGCTCTCGAGACGCTGGGCATCCGGCGTACCACCGGTGATCAGGACATAGGACAGGCCAGTCAGGCCCTGCGGCTCAAGCTGGGCTTCGCTATTGGTGCGCACCGGGGTTTGCGCCAGCACGCGTATACGGGCAATGACGCGGCTCTGATCATCCAGCTCGAGTTCGGTAACCTCGCCGACCTGGATCCCGTTGAAGCGGACTTCTCCGCTTTCCCGCAATCCACGCACCGGCCCGTCAAAGACGATGTCATAAAAGGCGTAGTCCTCGTCGAAGGAAACCTTGCCGAGCCAGAGCGCAAAGAATCCGCCCGCCGCCAGCAGCAGGACGGCAAACAGGCCGACCAGAGCATGATGGGCTTTGGTTTCCATATCTAACTCTCCTTGCCCGCCAGCGCTGCGCGCCCGCGCGGTCCGTGGAAATATTCCTGGATCCAGGGATGCGAATTGGCCAACAACTCGCTGATTGGTGCCACAGCTTCAACCCGTTTGTCGGCCAAAACAGCCACCCGGTCACAAATCGCGTACAGACTGTCGAGGTCGTGTGTGATCATGACCACAGTCAGGCCGAGCGCGTCAGACAATTCGCGGATGAGATTGTCGAAGGCCGCTGCGCCGATCGGGTCGAGGCCGGCCGTCGGTTCGTCGAGGAACAGGATTTCCGGATCCAGTGCCAGCGCCCGGGCCAGTGCCGCCCGCTTGCGCATCCCGCCGGACAGCTCCGAGGGAAAGCGGTCTGCAGCGCTGGGATCAAGCCCGGCGAGGCCGATCTTCATGCCGGCGATTTCCTCCATCAGGGGGATCGACATGTCGATATGCTCGCGCAGCGGGGCCATCACGTTTTCCAGCACCGAAAGTGACGTGAACAGGGCCCCGTTCTGGAACAACACGCCCAACCGGCTGTCAATCTGGCGCCGCTCGCGCGCCGTCATGTCAGCCAGGCGCTGCCCGTTCAGGAGGATTTCGCCGCCCTCGGGCTGTTTGAGGCCGAGAATGGTGTTCAGCAATACCGTCTTGCCGGTCCCCGAACCGCCGACAATGCCCAGTATTTCCCCACGACGGACGTCCAGATCCAGGTGCTCATGAACCACATGGCGCCCGAATGCGCTGCGCAGGTTGCGCACCGAGATGAGGATGTCGTCGGTCAAATCTCCAGCTCCAGATACATCATCGCGAACAGCGCCTCGAGCACGATGATGGCGAAGATCGACTGAACCACCGAAGCCGTCACCCGCCGTCCCAGCGACTCGACATCGCCCTGCACCTGCATGCCCTGACGGCAGCCGATAATCGCGACCACCATCCCGAATACGGGCGCCTTCGACATGCCGACCCAGAAATGGCTGATGTCGATCTCCGAATGCAGGCGCGTAAAGAACAGGGCCGGCGAAATATCCTGTGCCGTCCAGGCCACCAGCATGCCGCCAAAGATGCCGGCGACCATGGCGCCGAAAGTCAGAAGCGGCGCCATGAGCACACAGGCGACAACACGCGGTAATACCAGCGCTTCATAGGGGTCGAGGCCGAGCACACGCATGGCGTCGATTTCCTGTTGCATCTTCATCGCCCCGATCGAGGCGGTGAAGGCACTGTCGGAACGGGCCGCCAGCATGATCGCGGTAATCAAGACACCGAACTCGCGCAGGACGGCGAGGCCGACCAGGTCGACCGTAAACACGGACGCGCCGAAGCTCTGCAACAATGTGGCACCCATATAGGCAACCACAGCGCCGATGAAGAAGGTCAGGGTGGCCACAATCGGCAGCGCATTCACGCCCACCTCTTCCATGGCCCAGACCGTCGGGGTCAGACGAAAACGCCAGGGCTGGATGAAGCAACTCAAGCCGGTGGTCAGAGTTTTGCCAAAGAAGGCGAAGGTGTCGACGGCTTCCTGATAGGCGACTTCAATCCCTGCCCCTAGCCTGGCGAGCGCCTTGATAAAGCCGAAGGTCGGGACTTCGTCCGGACCGCAGACCTGGGTCCGCATCCGGACTTCCTCGATCAGACGCCTGACCGTGCGATGTTGGCCGACAAAATGGAAATCCGCATCTGGCGTGGGGCACTTGCGGGTTGCCCGGCCCAGCAAGTAGGCGCCCGCTGTATCGACACGTCCCAGATGGCTGACATCCACGACGATACTGCACGGGTCGGCGCTGGCCTCGACGGCGCGTATGGCGTTGTCGTGACGGCCGATCGTATCGATGACCCAATCACCATGGGGCTCAAGGATCGTGCGCTCGCCTTCCTCGCGCACAACCAGCTCCGCTCTCGCCGGCGATTCGTCCCGCATTCCCCTCATCGCTTCGATCCTAATCGATATTTTCCCGACGCGGGAGTAAAGAAACACGACGCAACAAGACGGCTGCAGCGAGCCCGAGCAGGCCCGGCACCATCATGAAAGCGAAGCCGCCAACGCCAAACCGGGCATAGGCATAGCCGGACAGGGTCGACACCGCTGCCAGTACAATGCCGCCCGAAAGGGCTGAATTGAGGCCTTGCGACAAGGCCGTCTGATCGTCCGGCATGTCATTGGCCGTAAAGCGCAGGAAGCCGACATAGGTCGCGGCAAAGGTCAGGGCGTGCAATGCCTGCAGGGGGAAGAGTGCCCACAAGGGCGGGGACAGGGCTGTCAGCCCCCAGCGCAGCAATGATGCCAGGCCACCGATGATCATCAGGTTTGCGGGGCTGAGCCGCCCCAGCCAACCACGACCTGACAGCCACAGAAAGGCGATCTCGAAAGCGACCGCGAAGGCCCAGAGCGTGCCGACCATGGCGCCACTGATCCCCTGAGCGGTCCAGGCATTGGCGGAAACGACATAGTAAAATCCATGGCCGGCCTGGATCAGGGCCGAGGCGGCCAGTGCCAGACCAAGCGGCCCCGCCAGCATGCGCGCCAGACGCGACCACTCGTCGGGCCGGGGAATATGGGCAGTCGGGCGGTGTCCCGGCGGCAGCCAGGCCGCCGCAAGGGCCATCAGACCGCCGGCGATAATCATCCAGGCCAGCACGCTTTCCGTGCCGAGCCGGTCGATCAGAGCGCCGGCGCTGAAATTGGCGACGATGAAAAGGGCCGAACCGAAGGCCCGCACCGGTCCGAACTCGAAAGTGTGGTCGCGCGCGGCCCGGATCGCGAAGGCGTCGGTGACGGGGATCTGGCCAAAGACCAGCGCCCCGGCCGCAAAGGACAGGACCAGCAGGATCCACGGTGTCGAGACAGGCAGATGCAAGGCGAAGACGATCACGCTGCCGATAGCGAAAGCCAGGATCGGGTCGCGGTGACGCACCGCACGATCGGCCCAGCGCGCACCGATCGGCGAGACCAGCGTTCGCCCGATCATTCCGGCCGCCAGTATCCAGCCAATCCATTCCGGCGACAGGCCGCGCCCGTCGAGCCAACGCGGAAAATAGGGCAGAAACGCCCCGAACATCAGATAGAAGGCGCCATAATAAGTCGCAAAGCGCAGGGCTGTCGGTTTGACCATCACTCAATCCTGTCGCTCCGGGCGCGTGGAAATTGCCGACCCGACGCATCTCCGCATCGCCGTAATTTCGCGACACGACCCGCTTGGCGAACAATGTTCACTTCTATAGGTTCGCCACTCAATTGCCACCGCCGGAATCACGCGTCATGGACGGACATACCCTTGTTTCCACAAGGATGGAAAAGGAGAGTGACGTTACGCCGGTGCGGCCGCTGCGCGTGCTCGTCACAGGCTATCGCTCGCACCCCCATGTCGGTGGACAGGGCGTTTATCTGCGCGAGCTCACACGGGCGCTGAAGGCTCTGGGGCATGATGTCTCGGTCGCATCCGGCCCGCCCTATCCCGAGCTGGACGATGGCATCCCCCTGCATGAACTGCCATCTCTCGACCTGTTTGCCGAGGACAATGCCTTTCTGGCCTTCCGTCCGCGTTATCTGAAATCCTGGTCGGACCTGTCGGAATGGCTGGCCCACAATTCCGGGGCCTTCGGGGAGTTGTACGCTTTCGGGCGCCGTCTCGACCGTTTCCTGACCCGGCATGAGGGCGACTTCGATGTCATCCACGACAATCAGACACTGGCGGCGCCGATGGTCCGCATCAATGCGCGCATTCCGGTGATCACCACCCTTCACCACCCCATTGCCATTGATCGCGACTATGCCATTGCTGCCGGTCGCAAATGGTGGGAGCGCCTTTTGACCCGGCGCTGGTATCGCTTCATCGGCATGCAGGCGAAGACCGCTCGCGCTCTTCCACGGCATCTTGCGGTTTCTGACGCCGCTCGCCGGACCCATGCCGAACGCTATGGCGTCGATGCGGGCCGCGTCCGGGTTGCTTTCAACGGCCTCGACCACGACACCTTCCGGCCAGACTCGTCGATACAGCGCGAAGCGGGCCTGATCGTGACCACAGCCAGTGCTGACGTTCCGATCAAAGGCCTGGACGTTCTCATCGAAGCCCTTGGCCGTGTCGCGGCAGCCAGACCCGCCGCCCGCCTGCACATCATCGGCACCCTGCGTGACGGCCCGGCCAAGCGCATGCTGGCCTCGCATGGACTGTCCGACCGGGTGACGACCTCATCTGATCTCAGCCGTGATGAAGTCGCGAACCTATACCGTCGCGCCCATATCGTTGCCTGCCCGGCTCGCTTTGAAGGCTTCGGCTTTCCCGCCGCCGAGGCCATGGCCTGCGGCGCGGCCGTGGTTGCCAGCGATGGCGGTGCCCTGCCGGAAGTGGTTGGCGATGCCGGTCTGGTCTCTCCGGCCGGAGATGCCGACGCCATGGCCGGGAATATTGCCCGCCTCCTCGATAGCCCGGACGTCGCTGCGCGGCTGGGCGAAAGGGCCGCCGAACGGGCCCGGGCCGAGTTTTGCTGGTCCAAACACGCGCTGGCCGCCTCCCACCTCTATGTCGAAGCGCTCTCGGAACAGGGCAGGACCTGATCGATGCAAACCATCCAGATCGACAGCCTGGCGCTGGAGCCCGGCATGCGCGTCCTCGACCTGGGCTGCGGCCAGGGCCGGCACTTGCATGGTCTCTACTGGAACGAGACACCGGTCACGGCGGTTGGCCTGGACCTGAGTTATGAGGACGTCTGCATCGCGCTCGACAAATTCTTCGAACTGCCGCCGCCCGAGCCAGCCTCGGACCAGCGCGGCGCGGTCCTGACGGCGGGGACCGGCGAACACCTTCCTTTCCCCGACAATACATTTGACCGGGTCATCTGCTCGGAAGTCCTGGAACATGTGCCGGATCCCGAGCGATTCCTGACCGAAATCAGACGGGTGTTGAAGCCCGACGGCATATTCGCCGCCTCCGTGCCTCGCTACTGGCCCGAAACAATCTGCTGGTGGCTGTCCTTCGGCTACCAGAACTCACCAGGCGGCCATGTCCGCATCTTCAAGCCTCATGCCTTGCGGCATGATGTCGAAAAGCAGGGGTTCCGCCGCTTCCGCCGCCACTGGGCCCATGCCCTGCACAGCCCATATTGGTGGCTGCGCTGCGCGTTCTGGGAAACACAGGAAGAGAACCGCCTGGTCGCGCTCTATCGCCGCTTCCTGGAATGGGACCTGATCAAGCGCCCCTGGCTGACACGGGCAATGGAATGGCTCCTTGATCCGGTCATGGGCAAATCGGTCGTGATGTATTTCAGGAAGACGAGCTGATGAGCCCCTCCGTCGACATCAAGGCCTGCGCCGACCACATCACCTCCCTGCAACGCAGTGACGGCACCATCCCGTGGATCGAGGCCGGAGTCTGGGACGCCTGGAACCATGGTGAAGCGACCATGGGACTGGCCATTGCCGGGCGCGAGGCGGAAACGCTCAAAGCCCTCACCGCGCTGATGGACCGGCAGGAAGGTGATGGCGGCTGGACCGGCGACCTTGGCGCCTCGGTGCCGCTCGATGATGCCAACAGGCACCTTGTCCCGGGAACCCCGAAAACCGCCCGCGACACCAATTTCACCGGCTATGTCGCGGTCACCGTGCTGCGCAGCCTGTCGTCCCTGAACAGGCTCGACACCCTGCCGCGCTATTGGCCGATGATCGAACGGGCGATGGCCTTCATCCTCGAGCACCAGACCCCGCACGGCGATGTGGTGTGGCGGGCCCGCGGCGACGAGCAGACGCTGACCGAAATCGACAGTCTGCGCGCCGGCAATGCCAGTCTCTACAAGGCACTTGAGTGCGCCTGCCTGATCGGCCGGCGGTTGGGCAAACCGATCGATGCCTGGGTCGAAGCCCGCCGGCGCATCGGCGCGGCCCTGCGCGAGAATGATGCCCGCTTCGACCGCAAGGGCACGGACCGGCGCGGCTTTGCCATGGACTGGTATTATCCGGTGCTGGCCGGCGTCCTGCCGACCGATGTCGGACGCGCCCGCCTCTATGCACGCTGGACCGAGTTCGTCGAACCCGGTCTGGGCTGCCGCTGCGTCTCCGATCAGCCCTGGGTCACTGCCGCGGAAACCGCCGAGCTGGCCCTCGCCTGTCAGGCGGTCGGCCAGACACGGCAGGCCCATGAACTGATTGCCAACCTGGCGCCACTCGTCGCCCGCGACGGCGGCTACTGGATGGGATGGCAGTTCGAAGAGTCGATCATCTGGCCACGCGAGCGACCCTCCTGGACATCAGGCGCGCTGATCATGGCCGCGGATGCGATCGACAATCTGACCAAGGGCAGCGACCTGCTGGTCAAGAACCACCTGCCGGAATACCCGGCCGCTAAAAGCGCCGCAAAACTTCCAGCGTTCCTGTACGCCTGACCGGTTCGAACAGGCCGGATGCGCAGGCCAGTTTCCAGATTTCATAAGGCGGCCGCCCCCCATCTTCCGGATTGGGGAAAACGTCATGGATGGCCAGGATGCCGCCAGCGACCACGCGTCCGGCCCAGCCGCGGTAATCGGCCAGCGCCGCTTCCATCGAATGCCCGCCATCTATGAAGACCATGCCGAGCGGCGTCGTCCAGTTGGCGGCGATGACGGCCGAACGACCGACCAGCGGAATCACGCAGTCTTCCAGCTCACCGCGAAACAGGGTTTCGCGCAGGGCCGGCAGGGTTTCGACAGCACCAAGCTTGGTGTTGAACAGATCGGGGTCGTGATACTCTTCGCCCGGCTGGTGTTCTTCGGAGCCACGGTGATGATCGAGCGTGTAGAGAACCGTCCCGGCCTGGCGAGCGGCCGGGCCGAGATAGAGCGCCGACTTTCCGCAATAGGAACCGATTTCCAGCACCGGGCCCAGGCGTCCGGCCTCGGCGGCCAGCTGCGCCAGCTCCTGCCCTTCCCCGGGGTCGAGGAAGCCCTTTACCTCATCCGGATGGATCATCAGGAAATCGACGGATTGCGCATCTGGCGACGCAGCTCGGCGAGTTCATCCGCCCGGTCGCGCAGATCATTGACGCGGAGCGCCAGCAGGTCGCGTTCAACGCGCAGACCCGCCAAAGCGTCTGCATCGTGAAGAGATGTCATTTCAAGAATAACAGTCTCGAACACCGATTGCGCCGTCAGGGCGTTCGCCATGGCTTGTTCTACCGAGCCCAGAGCATCGGTCACGTCACCACGGGACAGGCCGATCGTCGCCTCCAGCAATGTGCGTGACGCGGCATCTATGCCAACGGCACCCTGCCAGACATGAATGACGTCCGCCCGCACCCGGTCCGGTGCACCCGCATCGGATAGCGTGATCGCCTGTGTGTCCAGATAGACCGTCAAGGCATCCGGTTCATCGACGTCGGACTGGCCGGACAACTGGTTCATCCAGCGCATCGCCTGTTGCATCGAACTGGCTTCGCGAATTAGGCCGCGCATTTCGAGGTCGTCATTGAAGTGATCAACTGCCTCGTCAAGTCGACGATGGACATCGCTACCCGGCGCGCCCGGGGCGGAAAAACTGGATCCGGCAATCGAAATCGGCGCGCTGGCACAAGCGGACGCAAGACTGCAAAAACAGATGGCTAGCACGGCTCGCCCGAATGCGATCATCACACAGCGTTTCCCAAGATCAATAGTCTGCCCAAACCGTTGATGACGATATAGGCTGAAGGGTCGCTAGGCTATGGTTTATTGTGTTTATCACTGGCTAACGGCACAGTATTCGACATGGATGCTTCCTACTCACGCCGCCTGCTCTATCCGCCGATCCGGCCCTTGCAGGCCTCGCGATTGGCGGTCGGCAACGGACATGACCTCTACATTGAGGAGTGCGGCCGGCCGGATGGCCTGCCAGTCGTGACCCTTCACGGCGGTCCCGGTGGCGGCGTATCGCCGGCGCTCAGACGGTTTTTCGACCCCCGGCGCTATCGTGTCATCCTGTTTGACCAGCGCGGTTGTGGTCGTTCGACACCGCATGGCGGGCTCGAGCACAACACCACGCAGGACCTGATCGACGACATCGAGCGCATCCGCGAGGTGATGGGGATCGACAAATGGGTCGTCTTCGGCGGCTCCTGGGGAGCGACACTCGCTCTTGCCTATGCCCGTGCCCATCCGGACCGTTGCATCGGCCTGATCCTGCGCGGCATCTTCACCTGCTCCCAGCGCGAGCTGGACTGGTTTTACAAGGACGGCGCCAACATGTTGTTCCCGGATGCCTGGGAACGACTTGTCGACCCGCTCAGCCCGGAAGAGCGCGGCGACATCATCCGCGCCTATTACGAACGCCTCGCCGAGCCGGACATCATCCGCCGCCGGCCGGATGCGCTGGCCTGGGCGCGATGGGAAAGCGCCCTGATCTCGATGACCGGCGACCCGTCGGCACCGCTGGCCGATCCGGTCCGCTCGGACGCCCTCGCCCGGCTGGAAAGCCACTACTTCTTCCACAAGGGTTTCTTCCAGCGAGATGGAGAGCTGATCGAGGATGCCGAGCGCTACAATCACCTGCCCGGCGTGATCGTGCAGGGACGCTATGACGTCGTGACTCCGCCCCAAACAGCATGGAGCCTCGCCCGGGCTTGGCCGCGAGCGAGGCTCCACATGATTGGCGATGCCGGCCATGCGGCCGGCGAGCCGGGCGTGGTCGACGCGCTGGTGCGCGCGACCGACGCCTTTGCCGACAAGTTCGCCTAGCCGAGGCCGAGCAGCGAACCGATATTGCCGCCGTTGAACTTGGCATCGAGGCCCAGCAACAGGATGAAGCCGATGGCCGGCGGCACGATGAACTTCACACTGAAGTGGAAGAAGGCGAACAGGCCATTGGAGGCATGGCTCAATTCGTCCCGCATCAAGGCTTTGGGAATGACCCAGCCGGTGAACACGGCGACCAGCAGGCCACCAAGCGGCAACAGGAAGCTTCCGGACAGCCAGTCGACGAAGACGCCACCGAACTCCGATGACCACACCGCTCCGGCGCCGATCATGAAGGCGAAGAAGCCCAGCAGCCAGGCTGCGGTCGGGCGAGAGAAATCGGAGTGCTCTTCAACGAACGCCACTGTGCCTTCCAGCAGGGAGATCGACGAGGTGATTGCGGCGATAAAGGCCAGCGCGAAGAAGGCGCCACCGATGATATTGCCGGCCGGCATGTCGGCGAAGACAGCCGGGAGCGCCGTAAAGATCAGGCCCATGCCTGCGCCCGGGTCGATACCCACCATGAACACGATCGGGAAGATCATCAGGCCCGCGATCAGCGCCACCGCAGTATCAGCGCTGGCGATCAGGATCGAGGACGATCCGATATTCGTGTCCTTGGACAGATAGGAGCCATAGGTGATCATGATGGCAGACGCGACCGAGACCGAGAAGAAGGCCTGACCAAGCGCTGCGACGAAGGTATTGCCGGTCACCGCGGTGAAGTCAGGCGTGAACAGGTAGGTTATGGCTTCGCCGGCCGCGCCGGAGATAAGGGAGTAGATCGTCAGGCCGATGAGCATGACGAAGAAGAGCGGCATCAGGAAGGTCGCAACCTGCTCGATCCCGCCTTTCAGGCCACGCGCCACGATCAGGATGGTGATCAGCATGAAGCCGGCATGCCAGGCCAGCTGAATGAACTCACCCTGATAGAAGAGATTGGCGCCATCCGGCTGGGCAAAACCACCGGCAAAACCCGATGCCGCATAGGCCATGACCTGGCCCGCGATCACCGAATAGGTGGTCAGCACAAGGAAACCACCTGCCGTACAGACCCAGCCGACGATCGCCCAATTGGCCGATTTGCCGGCCTCCTGGGCCATTTTCCGGGTCGAAGAGATGGCTGATTGTTGCGCGTGCCGGCCAATCGCGATTTCCGCAATCAGGACCGGCAGGGCGAACAAGACCACGCAGCCAATATAAATCAGGACAAACGCCGAACCGCCATTTTCACCCGTCTGGAACGGGAAACGCCAGAGATTGCCGAGACCGACCGCGGAGCCAACCGCGGCAAGAATGAATGCGAAGCGCGATGACCAATGCGCGTGCTGACCGGCTGGTACTGCCGCCATGAGATTCTCCCCTGAAACAGGACGCGAAGGCGCGTCCACCCCTTACTGAATTGCCGCGCACACTTCCCCAACCGGACTTTCCGGTCAAGCGCGCGACGTTGCTGCACTGCGGTGTCAGCCGAACAGCCCGGCCCCGCGCGCCGGCTCGGCATTGCGATGGATATGGGCACCCAGGATCAGACCGAACCCGGCCATGACTGCCAGCACGACCGTGCCACCATAGGAAATCAGCGGCAAGGGCACGCCAACCACCGGCAGAAGACGCGACACCATGCCGATATTGATGAAGACATAGGAGGCATAGGTTGTGATGATCCCGATCGTCATCAGGCGCAGGAAGGGGCTTTTGCAGCTGATCGCGATGATCACGCCCTGGGCCATGATCAGCGCATTGACCGCCAGCACGGCGATACCACCAACGAACCCGAACTCCTCACCCAGTGCGGTGAAGATATAGTCGGTCTGCATCTCCGGCAGATAGCCAAGCTTCGACTGTGTCCCTTCGAGAAATCCCTTCCCTGTCATCCCGCCGGACCCCAGCGTGATCATTGCCTGATTGGGGTGATAGTTGATGCCGAGCGGGTCAAAGTCCGGGTTCAGGAAGGCATGGACCCGGTCCATCTGGTATTCGGCCAGGATGTTTTCGAGGCCATAAAACCCGATCCCGATCACCCCGGCCAGTCCGACCCCGGCAACGGCCAGGATGAACCACCAGCTCAAGCCAGCCATGAAGATGACCATGACGCCGGTCGCCGCCAGCAGCAAGGTTGTGCCGAGGTCAGGCTGGCTGACAATCAGGATCGCCGGCAGACCGATGATCATCAGCGGCGGCAACAGGCCCGAAATCGTGGTGACCTTCTCGTCGGGCAGGTCGTGGTAGAAGCGAGCCAGTGCCAGTACCAGGGCCAATTTCATGATCTCTGCCGGCTGCAGGCGGATCGGCCCCAGATCGATCCAGCGCTGGGCGCCATTGATGGTGACGCCGCCGATCTCCACCAGTACCAGCAGGACCAGCGCCCCGACATAGACCGGATAGGCCAGTCCCATCCAGAAGCGTGGCGGGAACATCGCGATGACGATCATGCCGACAAAGCCGAGCGCAAAGCGGATGGCGTGATTGATCGCCCACGGCTCCCAACTGCCACCACCCACCGAATACAGCATGCCGACACCGGCGGCGCCGAGCAGGACCAGCAACAGGACCAGCGTCCAGTTGAGCTCCATCATCTTGTCCGGCAAACCGCGCGGGACGCTTTCACGGAAGACAGCCATCAGGCGCCTCCGGAACGGGCGCGGCCGACATCGGCGAATACACCGGCACGGCTGGACGGATCCCGGGCAACGACGCGCTGGAGAATGTCCCGCGCCGGACGGGTCGCGGCGGACGAGCCACCCCCGTGTTCAATGACAACCACACAGGCATATTTGGGCTGGTCGGCCGGAGCGTAGCACATGAAAAGACCATGATCGCGCAGCCGCCAGGGCAGGTCCGCCTGATCACGCACGCCGCTTTCGCGTTCCGCCGCCGTGATCGAATAGACCTGGGCCGTACCGGTCTTGCCCGCCATCTCGATATCGCCCAGCCCCAATCCGCCCAGCGAATAGGACGTGCCACCGGGTTCCTCGACCACCGCCCGCAAACCGTCGCGAACGCTGGCCAGAGCCGCATCGCTGACGCCGATATGCGATGCCGGTGGCATCATGGCATTGCGGTAGAGCGTCGGAGATACCGCACGACCGGACGCCACACGGGCCGTCATCACGGCCAGCTGCAAGGGCGACGCCGTCACATAACCCTGGCCGATCCCGGTATTGTAAGTGTCACCGGTCGACCAGCCTTCGTTATAGCGTGCGCGCTTCCAGGCCGCGTCGGGCATCGTGCCGCGGCGAACACCGGAAATTCCGATATCGAATTGCTCGCCGATGCCAAACCGCGTCGCCATCGCGTGCAGGCGGTCAATGCCGAGGCGTTCGGCGATCTCGTAGAAATAGATGTCACAGGAGGTCTTCACTGCATCGCGCAGATTGACGGGGCCATGCCCACGGCGGCGCCAGCAATGGAATTCGCGATTGCCCAGGCGCACCGAGCCCGTGCAGTTGATACGCTCGGTCGGAGGAATGACCTCATGTTCCAGCGCCGCTGCCGCGACGACCGCCTTGAAGGTCGAGCCGGGCGGATAGGTCCCCTGGATCGATTTCTGGAACAGCGGATTGCGGTCATTCTCGCGCAAGGCGGCGTAGTCGGCCGTGGAGATGCCGCCGACAAACAGATTCGGATCGAAACTGGGCGTCGACACCATGGCGATCAGTTCACCGGTATTGACGTCCATCACGACTGCCGACCCGCTTTCCTGTCCGAGACGCTCATGCGCGTAGCGCTGGATATCCGCATCAAGGGTCAGCACGACATCACGACCCGAGACAGGTTCGGTGGATTGTTCCGGCAGTTCGCGGATGACCCGGCCGCGGGCATTGACCTCTGTTTTCAGGGCCCCAGCCTGTCCACGCAAGTCCATCTCGCGCGCCACTTCGACCCCGGTCTTGCCGACCCGGAAACCGGGATGGCGCAACAGGCGTTCTGCATCGCGCGGATTATTGGCGATGTCTTCGTCATTGGGCGGCTGCACATAGCCGATCACATGGGCGAAAGATGGCCCATAGGCATAGGACCGCACTTCGCCCACATCCGGTGTCACCCCGGCCAGATCGGGCGCATTGAGATTGATCGAGGCGAAGGTGTGCCAGTCGAGGTCATCCGCCACGGTGATGGCGTGGAAACTGCGCTGGCTGCGGGCCGTGCGCAGGATTCGTTCGCGCTCATAATCGCCCAGCGGCAGGAAGGGCTGGAGCCGGTCGAGCGCCGAGGCGACATCGCCCGCCTGCTCGGGCACCAACAGGACGCGATAGCTGTCGCGGTTGTCGGCAACGGCGACCCCGAACCGATCGAGGATCCGACCACGGGACGGCGGCAGGAGATTGAAATTGAACTGATTGTCCTCGGACATCAGCCGGTAGCGCTCGGTCTCCAGCACCTGCAGGGAGTAAAGGCGCGCGCCCAGACACAGGAATGCAAGCCCGCCCGCCCCTGCCATCAGCAGGGCGCGCCGGGTGAATTTCAGATCCTGTTCCTGTCGGTCAGCACGCATGGAAACCTGTCATCACCCCCCGATAAAGCCGGAACTTCGGGAGCGGCGGCGCCGCAAGACCAGATAGGCCGGAAGGGGGAACATCAGGATGGAGGCCACAACCTCGATCGCCAAGGGCTGGAAGTCTGCCAGTTGTTCGAGCGCAAAACTGCCAGCCGCAAAGGCGATCGCGTGGGCCAGCAGCAAGGTCGCACCGAAGCGGAGCAGAACCGGCGGCAGATCGCGCGGCATGCCGTCTTCACCGCGGAACCGGAAGACCGAGATCGCGACCAGATAGGACAGGGCCCACACACCCATGGGCGCGCCGGTCAGCAAGTCCTGGGTCAGGCCGATCGCGAAGACGGCAATCGGCGGCATGAATTGCGGCCGGACACCGGACCACAGGAAAATCGCCATCAGCGTCCAGGTCGGCATGATGGTCAGCCCGTCAACCAGACGCGTCGGCGAGGCCTGGACGATCAACGCCACCAAGACAGAGGCAATACAGCCGGACGCCGCAAGCCAGGGCGAGCTTCGGTCGGTCGGTTTTCTCATTGCCCTGCCTCCGGCTCATCGTCTTCGGTAGCGACATCATCGGTTGCGACATCATCGACTTCGGCCCCTTCGACAGGCGTGTCGACGGCAGGGACAGGCGCGACAGCATTATCGACAATAGCAGGATCCGGCCCGACAGGGTCTTCGGCAGCCTCCTGATCGGGCGGTGTTACACGGCGATAGGGCCAGACCCAGACGAAATCGACCGGCGCCTGGTCGGAATAGAGCCGCACACGCCAGCCACCATCGCGGGTCGCAACCGCCTCGCCGATCGGCAGGCCCCGGGGAAGGATGCCGTCATCACCGGACGAGACGATGCGGTCACCGGCTTCGATGTCAGGCGCCCGGCCAACATAGTCCAGTCGCGGAAACTCGGAATTGTCGCCCACCAGGATGGCGCGGGCATTCGACCGGTCGGCCATGACCGGAACGCGGGAATTGAGATCTGTCAGCAAGAGGACGCGCGCTGACCGCCGCCCGGTTTCATAGACCCGGCCGACCAGGCCATAGAGGTTGATCACCGGATAGCCGTCGCTGATACCGGCATCGCTGCCGCGACCGATCAGCCGGGCGCGCACGAAGGGGCCGCGAGGATCGGCCACGGTCCAAGCCCCGATGCGGTCTTCGATCGCCGCGCTCTCGATATCGAGCGCCTCTTCATAAACTTCGATCCGGTCACGTTGGCGATAGGCGAGGTCTTCCCAGTAACGCGCCTCGATCAATTGCTGGCGCAAGCTGGCATTTTCTTCCGCGAGCTCGCCCTGGCGGCGCCAATAGGGACCGATATTCTTGATGCCGCGCAGGGGCTGGGCAGCGAGGTCGAGCAAAGGCGCCGACACATCGGTGAAGCCGGCGCGAAAACTGGCGAAGGGCGCGGATCGGGACCCCGGCCGGTCGAAGGCGATCAGCGCGCCGGAAACGACCAGAAGGGCAATGAACAGCGTCCGCGAAAAGCGTACGCCGTGCTCACCATCCTGTCGTGTTGAGCGTCGCGACGCCAACGCCTCACTCCTTCTCCACCGTTGCGATGGTGGAGATTACACAGCTTCGGAGAGAATGGGACGCCAGATCCGAAGGTCTTCCACCGCCTTGCCACAGCCCAGCACCACGCAGGACAGGGCTTCATCGGCCAGGCTCACGGGCAGGCCGGTCCGTTCGCGCAGCTCGGTATCGAGATTGCGCAGCAGGGCCCCGCCACCGGTCAGCACAATGCCCTTGTCGACAATGTCCGCGGCCAGTTCCGGCGGGGTCGCCTCAAGGGCCTGCTTGACCGCCTCAACGATCTGCTCGACCGGCTCGGACAGGCTGTCGGCGATCATGGCTTCGGTCACCGCGATCTCGCGCGGGACACCATTCATCAAATCACGGCCCTTGATGTTCAAGGACAGGCCCTCGCCCTTCACCGGCGGCATGGCAGAGCCGATTTCCTTCTTGATCCGCTCGGCTGACGTCTCACCGATCAGAAGGTTCGCGGAACGACGGATATAGTTGATGATCGCCTCGTCCATCTT
Organism: Maricaulis maris MCS10; assembly: GCF_000014745.1. Classification (NCBI taxonomy): domain Bacteria; kingdom Pseudomonadati; phylum Pseudomonadota; class Alphaproteobacteria; order Maricaulales; family Maricaulaceae; genus Maricaulis; species Maricaulis maris. Next base: position 2,200,090 of record NC_008347.1, read on the forward strand.
GTCGCCACCAACGCGGACCGAACGCGAATAGACGATACCGGACAGCGACATGACGGCGACTTCGGTGGTGCCACCACCAATATCGACAATCATCGAGCCGGTCGGCTCGTCGATCGGCAGGCCGGCACCGACGGCGGCAGCCATCGGCTCGTCAATCAGGTAGACCTTGCGGGCGCCGGCGCCGAGAGCACTTTCGTGAATGGCGCGACGTTCGACCGCCGTTGCTCCAGATGGCACGCAGATCACCACTTGCGGACTGACCATGGCCCGGCGGTTGTGCACTTTCTGGATGAAATGCTTGATCATTTCCTCGGCGACATCGAAGTCGGCGATGACGCCATCGCGCATCGGCCGGATCGCTTCAACATTGCCCGGTGTCTTGCCAAGCATCAGCTTGGCTTCCGCGCCCACTGCCTGCACGTGTTTGCGGCCTTTTTCGACCTTGTACGCGACGACGGACGGCTCGTTGAGCACGACACCGCGCCCTTTCACATAGACGAGCGTGTTTGCGGTTCCCAGGTCGATGGCGATATCCGCAGAGAGCAAACCGAAAAGGCTGTTGAGCATGGGGGCGCTGAGTCTCAAAATGTGTGGCGGCAAAGCCGCGGTGCAACTGTTTTCGTTGTGCGATGCTCCGCGCAAGATTGCAAGGGCCGGACGGGGATTCACGCTGAAAGCGGGTCGGTGTGAGTCAGTCGTTGCACCGACAGGTCGCAATCGGCGCCCCGTGACCGGATTACGGGTTTTCCCCGTCCCCGGTATCATCGGCGCCGACGGGCGAGCGATTGCGCCGCAACCAGATCCGCGCCAGCAACATGATACCGATCCAGGCAAAGGCCGCGGCAGCAAAGGCAATACCCAACAGGACATTGCCTTCGGTCAGCATGGAACGAATGCTCTCGCCCATCAGGGCCACAATGAAGATCTTCGGTGCCGACCCGAGTGCGGTCCCGAGCGCGAACGCCCAATAGGGCGTCCGTGCCACGCCAAATCCCATATTCACCACGATGAATGGTCCGGATGGCACCCACCGCACAACCATTGAGGCCAATAGTCCGTTACGGCCGATGAAATCGGAGATCCGGTTGGCCCAGTCGCCGGCATAGCGCTTGAAGATGTCGGCACCGAAATAGCGACCGACGAAATAGTTCACGGCCGCCGAACATTGCGTCGCCACGAAAGCATAGATCGCCCCGGTGGTCGGCCCGAAGGCGACAAGGGCAGCAGCCATCAATCCGAATTGCGGTGCGCCCAGGAATGACAGGGCGGTAAAGATCAGGATGGTCAGCGGCAAGGCATACCACTGGCTGGCCGAGGCCTCGAACCAGCTGCCGGCCTCTCCCGGCTCGATCTCGAGCACAAAACGGCCAAGCAGGAAGACCAGCGCGACGACGAAAAACAGCCCGACAGAGACCAGCACGGCCCGCGCGGCGCGCGCGTCCATTTTCAGGAAGAAGTCGGTCAATCGGTTCATTGCGAAGCAGGCTCGATCAAAGCGTCAGGGCGCCTAACTAAGCACGCTTTGCACGACGGGCAATCACGCAGCGCCGTTTTCATCGACGACCGGATGGCCAGCCATGTCGACCGCTTCACCGGACGCGATGGCGGCCAGTTTCGCGCGCTGGATTGCAAGAACACCCAATTGTTCGTCGAGCACCTTGAGAATATCGCGTGCTTCATCCTGGTCGATGCGGCCGGGCGACTTCTCGGTCTCGCTCAGGCTCTCCATGATCGCGGAAATATTGCGGGCATTGCGACGGCTGGCCTCGCCAGCCAGGGCCAGCCAGTTGGCATCGTCGGCTTTCTCGATCGGCAGGAAAAGTCCCCCGGCCAGGGCGGCCAGATGCTGGGCAGCAGCGGTCGCTCCGGACTCGGTCAGCTTGGCGATCCGGGCGTAGGATATCTCATTGGTCGAATCCGGATCGGCCAGCGCATAGACGCGGGTGCGGCTCAGATCGAGCAATTCCATGACCGTCGGAATGCCGCCCGCTTCCTCGAATACCCGCGCAACAACTTCCTTGGGTTCGCCGTAGCGCCGAACTTTGACCGGATTGAATGACATTCCACGCCCCCGCACGCGATTCTCGATTGAATATGTCTATTACAGGTGGCGCGGCAAGTTGGCTATTTCGTGGCACCGTAAATCCGGTCGCGCAATTCAGCGCCGACGGTTTCGATGCGCAAGGCCCGATCTGCGGCGCGGTCAGCGACCATCGCGTCGCCAGCCTCATATGTTTCGACCCATTTCCGGGCGAAGCGGTCACTCTCAATATCCGCCATGGCCTCATCGAAAACGCGCTTCAGTTCCGGACCGGCAATCTTGTCCTCGATCTGGCGGGCACCGAATTCCGCCGTGTCGGATATTGCCTCATACATGCCGGCAATACCGCGCGCCTGGATCAGGTCCGCGAGATATTTGATCTCGTGAACGCAGTCGATATAGGCCATGCGCTCACTGACACCGGCGGCCACCAGGCGCTCGAAACTGGCCTTGGCCAGGGCGACCATCCCGCCGACCAGAACGACCTGCTCGCCAAACAGGTCAGACACGGTTTCCTCGCGAAAACTGGTCGGGAAGATCCCGACTTCGCCGGATCCGATCGCCGCCAGATAGGCCAGGGCCAGCTCCCGCGCCTGCCCCGACGCGTCCTGGTGCACGGCCCAGAAACCGATCAATCCCCGGCCCTTCTCGAACTCCTCGCGCACCGCGCCGCCCGGCCCCTTGGCGGCCGCCAGGATCACATCGGCATCGGCGGGTGGCCTGATCAGGTCGTAATGGATGGAAAACCCATGACAGACGATCAGGGCCTGCCCCGGCTTTCTGTGGGGCAGGATCGCCTCCTCCCAGATCAGCCGATGCGCCTCGTCAGCGGCCAGCAGGGAGATCGCATCGGCCCAGGCCGCCGCCTCGGGCAGTGACACCACCTCGAACCCGTCCGCCTCGGCCTTGATGCGCGAGGGCGAAGTCTCGCGCAGAGCGATACGGATATGGGCAACCCCGCTATCGCGAAGGCACAAGGCATGGGAGCGGCCATGATTGCCATATCCGACGATCGCCAGGCGGCATGACCGGATCGGCGCGAGATCAATGTCCCGTGTGTAAAGTGGTTCGTCCATTTCATCCGTCATTTCGCGACTCGCTCCCGGGCTGGATTGGGGGTGATAAGGCGGATCATCAACGGGCCTGTCCAGCCATCGGGCAGGTCAATGCCCTAACCAGGCGGCTGATCAAGGATATCGGCCAGGGCGCTGATCGCCGCCTCGCTGTCGAGCGTTCCGATACGCGACCAGCTGGCCGCCTGATTGCGAAACCAGGTCCCCTGCCGCTTGGCATAGCGGCGGCTGTCACGCTTGGCGTTGTCCCTGGCCTCGTCCAGCGACATCTCACCGCGCAGGTGGGCGATCAGGGGCGGCACGCCGAGCGCCTTGCTGGCCGGCAGGTCCGGATCGAGATCGCGCTGCATGAAAGCCGCCACCTCATCAAGCGCGCCGGCCTCCAGCATGTGCTCGAAGCGCTGATCGATCCGGCGATAGAGGGCCTCCCGATCGGGCTCGATGACAATGCCGCGCCACGCTGCAGGTTCGAGCGGCGGCACGGTGTCGGCCTGGAAAACACTCAAGGCGGTCCCGGTTTCAAAACCCACTTCGACGATCCGTAACAGACGTTGGCGGTCTGCCGCGTCGACGCGATTGGTCGCGACCGGGTCCAAGCGCAAGGCTTCAGCGCGCAGGCCGGCCAGACCGTCGGCGTCGAGCAAGGCCGCCGCGCGGGCCCGGGCCGCGTCACCGATCTCGGGAACCGGTGCCAGACCGCGCGTCAGGGCATTGAAATACAACCCCGTTCCACCAACCAGGATGGGCACATTCCCGCGACCCCGAATGTCGGAAATCAGGGCCAGCACATCGCTGGTCCACTGGCCGACCGAATAGCGGATGGCCGGATCAATACTGCCAAACAGATGGTGCGGCGCCCGGGCGCGCTCGGCGGCGTCAGGCTGCGCGGTGATCAGCGGCAGACCGGCATAGACCTGCATCGAGTCGGCATTGATGATCTCTCCACCGACGCGCTCCGCTGCCGCCAGTGAGAGCGCGGTCTTGCCGGCGGCCGTCGGGCCTGCAATCAGCAGGCAGGGCGTCACGACCGGATCGATTGCAGCACATACTGGCCGCCGCGATTGATCTGGAAGCGCACCGGCCCATTGCCCTGCCCCTCAACGATCTCCCGGATGGCGGCAATGCTGTCGACGCGCGTGAACTCGACTTCCTCGATGACATCACCCGGACGAACCTTGCCGGACGCGTCACTGGTCTGGTCAACCTCGGTCACCAGAACCCCCTCGGCATCCGGATGGACCCGGAAACGGCGGCGGGAGGCGGCGTCCAGCGTGCCGAATGTCATGCCCATCACGGTATTGCCGCTGCCCGTCACCGGTGCGACCACTGCGGCATTGGCTGTCTCGCCTTCGCCGTCGGCATCGTCCTCGGCCAGGTTGCCAACGGTGATATTAATCGTCATCGGCCGGTCACGGCGGATGATGTCGAGCTCGATCTCGCGGCCGATCTCGGTTTCGGCGACCATGCGCGGGAAGGAACGGCTGTCACGGACCCGGCGGCCATCAAAGGCCAGCACCAGATCCCCGGTCCGGATACCACTATCCGCCGCCGGACCATCCTCCTCGATGCGCGAGACAATGGCGCCATAGGGCGTCGCCAGTTCAAAGCTTTCGGCCAGTTCCGGCGTCACGCGCTGGACCGACACGCCAAGCCAGCCGCGACGGGTCTCACCGAACTCGACCAGCTGGTTGACGACCACATTGGCCAGGTTGGACGGGATGGAGAGCGAAATGCCGACACTGGCCCCGGTCGGTGACAGGATCAGCGTGTTCACGCCGACCACTTCGCCATCCATGTTGAACAACGGACCGCCGGAATTGCCGGTATTGATGGCAACATCGGTCTGGATATAGTCGTCATAGCGACCACCCGCCTCGCGGCCCCGGGCTGAGACGACGCCGGCGGTCAGCGTGCCGCCCAGTCCGAACGGATTGCCGATCGCAATCACCCAGTCGCCGACCCGTGCCGCATCGCTGTCGCCAAAGGCGACGAAGGGCATGGGCTCATTGACCTCCATGCGCAGGACGGCGAGGTCAGTGACACTGTCGATGCCGACCACTTCGGCGCGGAAGACGCGACCATCCGGCAGCGACACCTCAACCTCGTCAGCCCCGTCGATGACGTGATTATTGGTCACCACCAGGCCGGAGGCGTCGATGATGAAGCCCGAACCAAGCGAGTTGGCGATCCGCGGCGCCGAGCCGAAAATATCGTTGAAGCGTTCCAGCGGCGAACCCTCCGGGAATTCCGGCAGACCGTCCTCGCTGTCGAGCCGCTGGGCGGCCGAAATATTCACCACAGCCGGCGACAGGCGCTCGGCCAGATCGGCGAAACCATCCGGATGAGCCTGGCTGACCGGTGTCGCCACCAGGAAGAGGATGAGAACTAGGAAACGCTGCATCGAAATCCGCCGTCTTGAAAGAGTGGCCCTGTCATGGGTCGGGCTGTGTGCAAATTCTGGTCCGTCAACGTGAATACCGCCTTGCGCGGGTCGGCGGCAACCGCACTGACACAATCGTCATGCGAATGACCGGCCTGTCACGCCTATCGCGGACCGAAACGAAAAGGGCCCGGCCCGCTATCGCGGAGCCGGGCCCCTGTCATTCCGATGTCGGCCGCTATTCGCCGGTCTCGCTACGGAAGTAGCGGAAGAACTCCGAATCCGGCGGGATCACGATCGGCGTCCCGCTCTGAACCGCCTGCTCATAGGCGAGCATGGAGCGGTAGAAGGCGAAGAATTCCGGGTCGCGATTATAGGCTTCAGCGTAGATCTGGTTCTGACGGGCATCCCCTTCACCACGCAAACGCTGGGCATCAGCCCGGGCCTGGGCCCGGATGATCGAGGCCTGGCGATCCGCATCGGCGCGAATCTCCGTTGCCCGCTGCTCACCTTCGGCCCGGTATTGCGCGGCTTCCTGCTGACGCTCGGACCGCATCCGTTCGAAGACATTGTCGGCAATCTGCGGCGGCAGGTCTGCGGCCAGGATGCGGACATCAATGACCTCAATGCCGAAACGACCGGTCAGGACCTGGGCTTCCACCGCGGCCTGGACCCGCGTCATCAGGTCGGCGCGCTGGCCGGAGATGACGTCGGAGGACGGGATGGAGGCGATCACGCCGCGCAGGCTGTCATCCATGATCTGCTCAAGGCGCACTACTGCGCCGCGCTCGTCGCGGAAGGTCTGGTAAAAGCGCAGCGGATCGGTGATCCGGTAGCGCAGGAAGGCGTCGACGATCAGTCGCTCCTGGTCGGAAGCGAGGATTTCCTCGGCATCCAGATCCAGTTCCAGATTGCGCTTGTCGAAGATCAGGACATCCATGATGAAGGGTGTCTTGAAATGCAGGCCCGGATCGGGTTCCGAAGTTTCATTGACGGCATCAACCGGCTCGCCGAGACGCAGGATAAGCGCCTGTTGGGTTTCCGAGACGATGTAGACACTCTGGAGACCGATGAAGACGGCAACGACCAGAATGATGATTCCAAGTGTGCGGATCATTGGTTGCCTCCTTGGGCACGGCCCCGGTTCTGACCGAGCTGGTCCAGCGGCAGATATGGCAAGGCACCGGCGTCACCATCCAGGATCATGAGATCGGATTCGCCGAGCACGCGCTCCATCGTTTCCAGATACATCCGGCGACGCGTGACATCGGGCGCCTGGACATATTCCTCGTAGATCGCGACGAAGCGGTCGGCATCACCCTGGGCTTCTGCGATGACATTGTCCCGATAGGCTTGCGCTTCCTGGGTCAGCTGGGCGGCCACACCGCGTGCTTCCGGGATGACCCGGTTGGCGTGGGCGGTGGCGTCCAGCTGGGCCCGCTCGGCTTCCTGCTGGGCGATATCAACGCCGCGGAAGGCGTCGATGACCCGTTCCGGCGGCTCGGCATTACGCAGGTTGACCTGCAGGATCTCGATGCCGGCATCATATTCGTTCAGCGTTGCCTGCAGGATCTCACGGGTGCGGCGAGAGACTTCGGCGCGACCTTCCGTGATGATGAATTGCAGGTCCGATGTGCCGACGACTTCCCGCATGGCACTTTCAGCAACGGCCGCGACCGTTCCTTCCGGATTACGGACATTGAACAGGAAATCGCGGACACCTTCCTGGTAACCCAGGTCGACGCGCCACTGCACGGCAAAATCGATGTCGACGATATTCTCGTCACGGGTCAGCATCTGGCCGGCCGGACCCTGACCAATCGTGATCGAGTTGGTCGTGGTCACTTCCGGCAGCTCGACAGTTTCGATCGGGCTGGGCAGCTTGAAGTGGAAACCCGGTGAGGTCGTGCGGGTATATTCGCCAAAGCGCAGCACGACGCCGGCCTGGTTGGCGCCGACCTGATACCAGCCTGTGGTCGCGAACCAGATCCCCACCAGGATCAGGACGATCAGGCCGAAGCCGAAGGCACCGGCGCCGCCAGAGCTGCCGGAGCCGCCCTTGCCGGAACCGCCGCCACCGAACATGCCGCGAATCTTGCGCTGCATGTCGCGGACAACCTCGTCGAGATCGGGGCCATCCGGCCCGCCTCCGCCCTGCGGGCGCTGGCCCCAGGGGTTTTGCCCGTTGTTATTGTTGCCGCCGGAGCCCCATGGGCCTCCGCCGCCTCCGCCCTGATTGTCGTTCCATGACATGTGCTGGATCGATCCTCTCAATTAACCTTGCCGCATAAATGAACGTATGCGGCTTGCGGTTCAAGGGTAATCGGGAGGGACAAGGCAGCAGCCCATTCCCCTCCCGTCCCCTTCACGGGGCGGCGACCGGTTCAGATACGGTCCAGCACGCGCAGCATGAAGGCGTGATCATCGCCCGGTCCGGCCGGATAGAGCTCGCGACGGGTTTCGCGCCACAGCGCTTCGTCGATCTCCGGCAGGCAGGTCTCGCCCTCGGGCGCGGCCTCGACCTCGGTCAGATAGAGCCGGTCGGCGCGCTCCAGCGTCGCGGCATAGATTTGCGCACCGCCGATGACACAGACTTCGTCGACACCGTCCGCGTCAGCCCGCATGAAGGCCGCGTCCATCGCCTCGCCGAGATCGCCGGCGACATGCCCGCCTTCGGCGACATAGCCGTCCTGACGCGTGACCACGATATTCAGACGTCCCGGCAGCGGCCGCCGCGGCAGGCTCTCCCAGGTCTTGCGCCCCATGATGATCGGTTTGCCGGAGGTGATCGCCTTGAAATTCCTGAGGTCCGACGACAATCGCCAGGGCAGGTCGCCATCCACGCCGATGACGCCATTCATGCCGCGCGCGACGACGAGGACGAGTTTGGGAATGGTGGTGGTCATGACTGACCTGCCTCCCCGACCGCGCTCGGCTCCATCACGGCGCTGTCGCGATCGAGCCAGTGCAGCCATTTGTCCTGCATGGCCTGGTCGATATCGATGCCTTCGGCCTTCGCCATGATCAACAGCATGCCCAGTGCGTCGGCCATTTCCAGAGCCAGCTGCTTGCGCGCCGCCTCGTCGGCGGGACGCCGGGTGCGGCCGGTCGTGGTCAGATAGGCCTGGGTCAGCTCGCCGACCTCTTCCTGGAGTTTCAGGAGCGGCCAGTCGCCCGAGCGATCAATGTCGAAATGCGCGGCATAGATGTCGGACACGCGGACGATCTTCTCGGCGAGCTCATCAAGCGGTCCGGACATGCCCCCGGCTCCTAGACGGCGACCGGCGCGGTGATGCGCGGATGGGGGTCATAGCCCTCCAGCGCGATGTCCTCATACTCGAAACCGAACAGGTCGGTCGCATCCGGATTGAGCTTCAGCTGCGGCAAGGCGCGCGGCGCGCGCGAGAGCTGCTCGCGGACCTGGTCCATATGGTTGGAATAGATATGGGCGTCGCCGAAAGTGTGGATGTATTCGCCCGGCTCCAGCCCGCACACCTGCGCCACCATCGCGGTCAGCAAGGCGTAGGAGGCGATATTGAAGGGCACGCCCAGGAACATGTCGGCCGAGCGCTGGTAGAGCTGGCAGCTCAGTTTCCCGCCCGCAACATTGAACTGGTACAGCGTGTGACAGGGCGGCAGCGCCATATTGGGCACATCGGCCGGGTTCCAGCCCGACACGATCAGCCGGCGCGAGGCCGGATTATTCCTGATCTGCTCGAGGATGTTCGAGAGCTGGTCGATCTCGGTGCCGTCCGGACCCTCCCAGCGCCGCCACTGCTTTCCATAGACCGGACCAAGATCACCGTTTTCATCGGCCCACTCGTCCCAAATCTTGACGCCGCGCTCCTGCAGCCAGCGCACATTGGTCTCGCCGCGCAGGAACCATAAAAGCTCGATCGCGATCGACTTGAAATGCACCTTCTTGGTGGTCAGAAGCGGGAAGCCCTTGGACAGGTCACAGCGCAGCTGGCGACCAAATACCGACATCGTCCCGACGCCGGTCCGGTCGGCCTGTTCGGCCCCATTCTCGAGAATGTCGCGAAGCAGCGCCAGATAGGCGTTTTCGACATCCGAACCATTCGCCCCGGCACGCACCTGCGCGAAGCTTTCATTGTCGATGACCGCCATGTCGCACTCCTCCTGCCAAGGGCCAATCAGCCCCGCGTGATTCTCGGATCCCTATCATGGCAGGGAAGGCGAACGGGATGAACCGAGGGTTCCAGATCAGTCGGGGAAAGGCGCGGCAAGTATCTGGTGACGTTGCGGTGAATCGGGTGTGGGTATTGGCCCACCTGCCTGTCGTAAATGCCGCCACTCGCCCGGAGACCCATCACTTTGCGGATGGTCTCATAGGCCCCGGGTCTTCGCCCGGGGAAAAGGGAGTGTGTGGGACGGGGTGTGTGGGACGAAAGAGGCCTTTCACCAGGCGCACGGGCGCCCGCTAAACCATAAATCCCTTGCCGAGAGAAAGCCGTATCCGGTTCTTGAGCTGAAGGGTGAAACCGCGCCAAGCGCGAAAATACGTGCTTACCCCCGATTGGTCACCCAGTTTTCGGCGCCGATTATGGCGAGTGTCCCCAATTGTTCCCAAGCTGCGCGATCGCGACTTAACAAGCTGGATCGGCTTGTTAAGAATATGCCTTTTCCCCAACGTGCCAGGGCGTACAGATGGTTCACATCAATATTTCACGGCTTGCCGGTGCCAATGCGCTTGCGGCGGCGATCTTCGCGCTGCTGTTCTTCGAGCAGGGCATCGAAATCCCCAGAGCCGGCAGCGATTTCGCCCTGCTGGCGGTATGGACCGCCCTGTTCGGTTATTCCTCGATCATTTTCACGGCGGTCTTTCTCCTGACCTACAAGGCGTTCGCGTCCCTGCGTACGTCGCGCTTGGCTAAAGCCGGTCTGGCCTGGCTCGCCGCCCTGATACTGTCGCTGCCGGGCGTGTCGTTCATGAGCGTTTCGATCGAAAGTTTTCAGGGCGAGCTCGATCCGGTGCAAACGGCCGCAGGTGCCGGCGCGGTAGCCCAGTTCACGCACACCTGGTTTGTCGAGGCGATCGATATCAGCCCGACCGCTGCCCTCTTCTACCTGGTAGCGAGCGGCGGCGCCTATCTCTTTGGCGGGCTCCAGTTCGGGCCGGGCCGGTTGATCCGGGAAACCGCCGGCGATGGAGACCAGACGGGACAGGCCGGTGAGACCATTCCCAATCTCAAAACCCGTATCGTCTGGGCGCTCCAGGCCGACGAACATTATGTGCTGGTGCACGGGCCGCGCTCGGCGCAACAAGTGCTAGGGCGGTTGAAGGACGCCATCGCCCAGGTCGGGGAGATTGCGGGCATGCAGGTACACCGTTCCTGGTGGGTCGCGCGAGAGGGGATCGAGCGCGTGGAGACCGGTGCCAAGCAGATTTCCATCATCCTCAAGAACGGTACCGAAGTGCCGGTCAGCCAGCGGCGGTTCAAAGCCTTCCTCGCCTGGCATGACAGCGCCGCCGCGCCGCCTCCGGACTAGGTCCGCCTCGGCGATTGCCCGTCGCGTTCATTCATTCGTTCGCTGAACGGACGCGATCGCATGCACTCAAGAAATCAGCATTGCAAACAAGCCTTTGGAACCGAACTTTCAGGCCAGTTCAGTAACCAGAGAGGCTTGTCAGATGAACTTACATCCCGGTCGCAATCTATTCGTCGTCTTGGGTCTGGCGCTTGTGCCCAGCGTCCTTCTCGCCCCCATGGCGAGCGGTCAGGCGCTGGCCCCTGTCGAGGCCCGCAAGGAAGCCGCGCTTAACACGAACGGTACCGGGCTGAGCGGCATGATCGGTATCGGCGTCGATTCAGGCACCGCCTATGCCGGCAGCGACACCCGAGAGAGCGGGGCCGCCCCGGTGCTTTACGGCATGTATCACGACCTCTTCTACCTCACGCCCGGCGAGATCGGCGTCTACTGGCCGGTCAATGGTTCGGACTGGCGTATAAAGGCCGGGCTGGGATATGAGCCCGGCCGCGATCCTGGCGATCATGCGGCGCTGGCCAATTTGAACACGATCGAAAACACGGCCGTGTTTGCCGGCGGGCTCTATCGACAGTTCGGCACCTCTGCCATCGGTGTCGGTTTCGAGGCCGATATCGGCGGCGAGGGCAAGGGCGTGGTGACCTTCATCGGCGGTTCCTATGACTGGCATTTCGCCGACAATGCCTGGACGCTCACCGCCTATGGCGACATCAGTTTCGCCGACGAGGAACATCTGCGCACCGAGTTCGGCATCACCGAGAATGAAGCCCTGGCCAGCCTCGCCGATATCGATCCGCAGTACCGTTACACCGCCTACACACCGTCCGCCGGCCTCAAGTCCTTTGGCATCGGCGCCGGCGCGCGCTATCGCTTCGCCGAAAACTGGATCCTCTTGGGCAATGTGAGCGGCGAATTCTTCGGCTCGGAAGCCACCAGCAGCCCGCTGGTGCGCGAGGATTATGAGGTAGAGGCCTTCCTGGGCATCGCCTACACGTTCTGATCCCCACCCCGCGAGCACTGGACCAGCGGCCGACCCCGTTGGAGGTCGCAGAGTCTCTCCTGATCCCCCGGAACCCAAGCCAAAAGACGGGGGAGAAACCGGGAGACGCTGCGGCTTTTTTCCAGCCATCAGGCCAGCAGGAATAAATGGGGACAGACACCAATTTCAGTTTGTGGAATAAATGGGGACAGACACCAATTTCAGTTTGTACAGAAGCGCCAAATCTGCCCGAAAATAGTGCCTGTCACCATTTTTTCGTCACGCCGCTGACCGGGGAGCGCCGAACCTGGCGCCCAGCAGGGTATCCAGGCTGAAGCGGCCGGGCCCGTGCGCGGCAAGGCCGAGCGCGATCGTCATCCAGAGCGCATGGGTGGACCACCATGCTTCGGGATAGACGAATATCTGGATCACCAGCGTCATGCCAACCAGCGCGAGGGCCGACAAGCGCGTGAACACGCCCAGTACCAGCGCAATCGGCAGGGAAAATTCTGCCAGCGTTGCCAGCCATGCGGCCAGCTCCGGTGGCAGGAGCGGAAGGGCGTAGTCCTGGCTGAACAGGGTATGGGTCGAGGGCTTCATCTCCAGCGGGAAGGCGGGGAGTCGCAGATGATGCCGGATGACCTCGTGCCCGTTCACCGTATCTGTGTAGGCCAGCGCCCGGACCGTCTCGACTTTGGTCAGCATGGAGCGCCAGAAGATTCCGGCCAGGGTCAAACGTGCCAGTGCAGCCAATGTGTCGGCCATCCAGGGACGACTGGCGAGTGCGATCAGCTGATTGTGAAGGTCGCGGGCGTGGTCGAGCGCACGGTTTGCAGGCGATGCGGTCATGGGGTTGTTCCTTTCAGAATCCCGTCGGACAGGGCGGCCGCGAAGGCCGCACCGGGGTCGAAGTTTTCATGCGCGGCCAGGACTGTATTTGCGGCCTCGCCGATCATGTGGCCGTCGCCGAGCGCCAGCAGGAAGGCGTAGCCGGCAGCATCAAGCGCGCAATGGCACACCTCGCCGCGGCGGCGCCAGATGATCGCGAACGAGGCGCCGGGGACGGCCATCAGCGAGGCCGGCTCGGACTCGAAACGGTTGCGCCGCCAGATCTCGCAGGCCGGCCAGCCGGACATGAGGAGGCGGACGGAGGGGTGCAGGCCAGGGGCAAGGATGGCCAGGCTTTCAGGATCGTGGGCAGCGGCAGCGGCGGCGCCCAGGATTGCGTGTTCCTTGGCATGGTGCGCTTCCAGCCAGGCCCGGTCGTGCCGAGCCACATCGGCCAGCCAGGGCAGGCTGGACGCAGGGGCATAGGACCGGATGAAGTCGGCAAAGCCGGCACCGTAAAGTGACAAGCTGGGTTCGCGAGGCGGGTGTGTTGCCCAGTATGCCTTTGCCATCGGCGAGAAAAAATCGGCACCTACAAGGCGTTCCACGGCCGGATAGGCGGCGCGTAGGGCGTCGATCGCACCGCGCACGACAGTGTTTCGGTAGACGGCAATTCTTGACGCCGATGCAGCCGATGCCAGATGCGGCAACACGATCTGCGCGTCGCCGCCACGCAGCGCCGCGGCAAAATCGTCGAAGAATGAGTCAGTCCGCATGGATGGCCTCCGGGCGCGTGGCCGTGTCCAGCACGGTCCGGGCAAGGTCGCGTTCGGCGAGCAGGCTTGCGAAGGGAGGGATATTGTTGTCGCGTTCGATCAGTGTCGGGCGCGGGCCGATCCGCTCGACCGCCTTGGCGTACAAGTCCCAGACAGGCTGCACCACCGGCGCGCCATGGGTGTCGATGAGAAGCGCGTCGCCGAGCTCGGTGTCGGCCTCGTGGCCGGCCAGGTGAAATTCTCCCACGGCCTCGCCGGGTATGGCGTCAAGATAGTCCAGCGCATCGAAGCCGAGATTATGGGCACTGACGTGAATATTGTTGATGTCGACGAGGAGGCCGCACCCGGTACGCTGGACCGTTTCGGCCAGAAAACAGGCTTCGGGAATCTCGTCGCGCATCGCGAGATAGCGCGACGGGTTTTCGACAAGGACTTGCCGACCCAGCGCCTCCTGCATCTGATCGACATGATCGCAGAAGCGGTCGAGCGCATCGCGTGTCATTGGCACAGGCAGGAGATCGTTGAAATACTGTCCGGAATGAACGGACCAAGCGAGATGTTCGGAGACCAGCGCCGGCTCGAAGCGCCGGACAAGCGCCTTCCATCGTGCCAAGTGATCGCGGTCGAGCGGCCCGGGGCCGCCGAGCGACAGGCCGACACCGTGAAATGAGAGAGGGTGTTCGGAGCGAATGGCATCGAGCCAGGCAAGACGCGGCCCGCCGTCGACCATGTAGTTCTCCGGATGGATTTCGAACCAGAGGCCATCCGCGCGCACGTCCAGGGCAGGACGATAGTGCTCGGGCTTCAGACCGAGACCCGCTGTCAGGCTGGGGGGACAGACAGTCATGGTGCGGATGGCCTCCTGCCGAGCGCGCATAAAGGGGGACAGAGATGCTCGCTCGGCTGTTCGAATGGGCTTACGGGCGTTCGATCGGGGTCAGGGAACCGGGACCGTAGGGCGTCTCGATCGAGGTGCAGGTGCCCTCGGGAACATAGGTCCAGGCATTGCCCTGATAGTCGACCGTGGACGTGCCGGCACAGCTGGTGCCCGGACCGGCGGCGCAGTCGTTCTCGCCGGCCAGCGCAATGCCGTAGCATTGCTCATCGGAAGCCGTTGAACTTGTCGTCGTGGCGGCATGGGCCGCAGCGGCTGCCAATGAGATGGCCAGGGCCGAGGCGGCGAAGGTAGCGATCTTGATTTGCGGTTTCATGTTTCACCTTTGCTTGAAGTCTGTGTCAGGACCGTTGCTCCCGCTCGGGTCACATGATCAACTTCGCGCCAGATCAGCGAAAGGTTACGGGGGTGATGCAAAAACTTTGCGCCGCCGGATCTGTAACTTTTCCCGGTCAAGCGACGAACTCGTTTGGGCAAGGGCAATCATGATCGAGACGGAAGCTGTCCTGCGCGAACTGATGATCGCCGGCCAGTCTGGCGGCGCGACGGAATACCGGCGCCTGCTGACCGCGTTAAAAACCCGACTCGAGGTCTATTTCCGGCGACGGCTCGCCGACCGGGCGGCCGCCGAGGACCTGGTGCAGGAGGCGTTGATGGCCATCCATGTCAAGCGCGACACCTATGACCCGGCTCAGCCGTTCACCGCTTGGGCCTATGCCATCGCGCGTTACAAGCTCATCGATCATTTCCGCCGCAACCGGTTGCGAACGCATGTGCCGCTCGATGAGGCCGAATTCCTCGGCGAAACCGATACCGGATTTGCAGAGGCGGAGGCCCGGATGGACGTCGGCCGCCTTATGGAAACACTGCCGGAAGGTCAGGCTCAGGCCCTGCGGCTGACCAAGTTGGACCAGCTCTCTGTCGCTGAAGCAGCCGAGAAGAGCCATAGCGGAATTTCTGCGATAAAGGTGAGTGTTCATCGCGGCATGAAGGCGCTCATGGCAAAGCGCGGAGCGCAGAAAGACTGACATGAACGACCCGCTCATCGATACGCTCGCTGCCGGTCTTGAGCCTGTGAGGCGTCGCCGGTTCAGCTACTGGATCGCCACCGGCGTCGGTGCCGGCCTGGCTGTTGGAGCCCTGGCTTTCTGGCTCGCTCCGGATCTCGCTGTGAGGCCCGACATCGGCACCGCTATCCTCGACATCCCGTTCTGGATGAAGGTCGCATTTACGCTGACGATCGCCATCGTCGGAAGTTTTGGCCTGCTGCGGCTTGTTCGCCCCAGTGGCCGATCGAAAGCCTTGATCTGGATCCCGCCCGCAATATGGGCGGTTTTTGCTTTGATGGCCGCGCGAGACCTGGCCACGCATCCGGTCGATCTCTGGGGCGCCCGCATCCTCGGGGAGACCGCGCTTCGCTGCGTCACCTATATCGCCCTGATTTCAGTGCCGATCCTCGCCGTGCTCACGCTGGTGGTGCGCCGCGGCGCACCGACCGAGCTGACTCAGGCCGGATGGGCATTGGGGCTGGCAGCCGGCGGGATGTCGGCGACGATTTATGCCTTGGGGTGCCCGGAGGCCTCTCCCGTCTTCTTGATCGTCTGGTACGCTCTCGGCATTGCCTTGGCGGGTGCCGCCGGCGCGCTTGGCGGTCGGTACCTGTTGCGCTGGTAAGGTTTCATCGGACGCGAGTGAGCAGGTGGTTGCAGAAGCGCGTACGCTTTACGACCGCCTGGACGAACCCATCTTCGAACAAAAATGGTCGGTGATCGAAGCGATCACCGACCACATTGTAACAGGGGGAAGAGACACAGCGCTTCACCTTCAATATGTCCCTTCCCAACAAGACGACGGGAATTACATGCAAAATACGTTCAACTTGTTCCCGTCCGGATCGCGGAAATAGCCGGCGTAGAAGCCTTCGCCGCGGGGGCCGGCCGGGCCTTCGCAGGGGGCGCCGAGTTCTTCGACGGCCATCTTGTAGACCTTGTCGACCTGTTCCTTGCTGTCGGCCTGGAAGGCGGCCATGACGCCATTGCCGATGGTGGCCGGCTCGCCATTGAAGGGTTTGGTCAGCCCGATGCCGGCGCCGCCATCGGGCTTGCCCCAGGCGATGAAATTGTCGTCGCCCATCATCCGGCCGACGCCGAATTCGGCACAAAGCCGGTCGTAAAAGGCGGCGGCCTTTTCGAGATCATTGGTCCCCAGTGTCACATATCCAAGCATATTGTCCTCCGCTTATGGGTTTGAAGTTCTGTCTTTGTTCCAGTAAGCAGCCTACCGGCTTCCCCCGACAAGACAAGCCCGAAATCGCGGATCGGACGTTCAAGCTTTTGTGACGCCAGACGGTTCGGTTCGCGCCGGGCAGGACGGCCGGCGACGCCGCCCCCTAGCCTGCCAGCGCTTCAAAAAAATGCTTGCGGCAGAGCGAGACATAGTCGGCCTTTTCCACCGCGACCTGCTCGCCCTCGGCGACGGCGCGGCCATCGGGCTGGCGGCGCAGGTTCATGGTTGCCTTGCGACCGCAATGGCAGACGGTGCGAACCTCGCGCAGATGATCGGCCAGGGCCAGAAGCTCTGCCGATCCGGGGAAGAGCGCGCCGCGAAAATCCGTGCGCAGGCCGTAGCACAGGACAGGCAGCCCGAGCACGTCGACTACGCGGGCCAGGTCACGGACCTGGCTGGCGGTGAGGAATTGGGCTTCATCGAAGAAAACAGCGTCGAGCGCCGCAGCCCCGGCCTGCGCCTTGATCGCTGCAAAAAGGTCGGTCTCAGGCGCGAAGATCCGGGCGGGGGCTTTCAAGCCGATCCGGGACTCGATCTGGCCTGTCCGGGCGCCCGGGTCAGCGGCGTGGTGGACCGAGGTCCACAGCATGGCAGACATGCCGCGTTCGCCGTAATTGTGGGCCGCCTGGAGCAGGATCGCCGATTTTCCGGCATTCATGGCGCTGTAGGTAAAATAGAGCTTGGACATGTCAGCTTGCTAGGACGATTCCGGTCAGGTGGCAGGGCAGAAGTTGCAGTCGTGCCAGGAGCGAAAGCTGTGCCGCCGCGTCGGCAACAAGGCCGCGCGCAAAAGGTTTGTGCCGCCCGGCGGCTGCCAGGCCAGAGTGCCGGATTGCGCCGGTCTCAGCGCACGATCCATCCCGATCCTGATCGGACAGCGTTGTGGCCCGGCATGAATGCCTGATCGGAGTTTCACTCGCCGTCGCCCCCCCCCCGATCACCGGACGTTGACCTCGAACAATGCGTGACGCTTAGTGCGCCAGACAGGGGCTTGGCATGACAAATCAATCTTCGGCAAACCTCCCGTCGGGGACGTGCGCCAATTGCGGCGCCGCGCTCGACGGACCCTTTTGCGGACAATGCGGCCAGTCGCGCGAGGAAATTCGCCGCCCGGCCTGGATGCTGGTCACCGATACGGTCGGCGATGTTCTCGTCTGGGACGGTCGGTTTCTGACGACCCTGCGGGCCCTTTTCGCCGGCCCGGGCACGTTGGCACGGTCCTATGCCGACGGGCAGCGGGCTCGCTGGACACCGCCAATCCGGCTTTACCTGCTGGTCAGCCTCGCTTTCTTCGCGGCCATGGGCCTGGCTGGCGTGCGGGTCATTGCCGTGGCCCCCTATCCTGCAGCCGAGACTGTTCGCGCCCAGGACGAGGACGACATCCAGCGCCGCATGGCGTCGATTGAGACAGCCCGCGCGCGCGGCGGCACGGATGTGGCGTCAATCTCCTGCGGTGTGATGCCTGGCCCCGACGAGATCAACGCCGACGGCCAGCTCGTCTACGCGGCCGATGGCGGCGTCAATGTCACCATGATGCAACGCGGCGCCAGCCCCGAACCTCGACGGATCGACCGGGCGACCGCCGACTGCCTGCGGGCTGTCATGGCGGATGCGCAGGTGCCTGCGATCATCGCCGAGCTGACCATTGGCGCGATCCGTGACCCGGCCGGTTTCGAGGCGAGTTCATCGGCCGCGGCGGCCCAGGCGTTGATCCTGATGGTCCTGGCCATGGCCCTGATCAACCTGCTGCTCCATCCCAAGCGCACGGTGATCGAGCATGTGATCCTGTCGCTCTATTTCCACGCCGCCTTGTTGCCGGGCTTTGCGATTGTCCTGCTGCTGGCAAATCTTGTGGCCGGCAGTATCGGTGCCTCTGTGGGGGTCGCGATTCTCGCCCTGGCCGGGCAGTTTGCCCTGACCTGGTTGTGCGACCGGCAATTCTACGGGTCGAGCTGGTATGGCGCCCTGCTGCGACTGCCCGTGCAGATAACCGGCTATGCAGCCGCTCTCACAGCCGCCGCACTGGGCCTCATCCTGCTGCCTGCCCTTTAGTCGGTCAGCCCGCCTGTCCTGGCATCAGCCAACGAGACTTGCCATCAGATGGCCGATCAACCGGCCAGAGACTGGGCCGCCCGGGAGATTTCATCGGCGGAGGTCTTCAGCGCCTCATTGCCGCGGGCAATGTCGCCGACGGCTTCGGACACATGCGACACATCGGTGGCGGCCTCGCCCATATTGCGGCTGATATCCTGGGTGACGGCAACCTGCTCCTCGACCGCCGCGGATATGCCCGACGCGATTTCCTCGATCTGTCCGATCACGCTGCCGATCCGGGTGATCGCATCGACTGCCCCGGCGGTATTGTCCTGCACTGCTGCGATCTGCCTGGTGATGCTCTCGATGGCATTGGCCGTCTGGCCGGCGAGATTCTTGACCTCGGAGGCGACGACCGCAAAGCCTTTGCCAGCCTCGCCGGCACGGGCCGCCTCGATGGTGGCGTTGAGCGCGAGGAGATTGGTCTGCTCGGCGATCGAATTGATCAGCTCGACAACCTGGCCGATCGACTGGGCCGCCGTTGAGAGCGTATTCATGACACCCGCCGTCTGCCGGGTCTCGGACACGGCCTCCTTGGCGACATCGAGCGCGCCCGACACCTGCTGACCGACTTCCTGGAAAGAGGCCGACAATTCCTCTGCCGCGGCGGCAACGCTCTGCACCATCTGGGCAGCCTTGCCGGAGGCGCTCGACGCCTCGCCGGTCTTGTGTCCAGCCTCGGCGATATTCCGGGTCACGGTCACCAGACCTCGCCCGACCTCCTCACGCACCTTGTTGCGGTGCAGGCGGGCATTGACCGACGCCGTCACGTCGATCGCCAGCTTGATGACGCTGACCGGAGTCCCGGCCAGATCGAAGACCGGATTATAGGTGGCCTGCAGCCAGATCTCGCTGCCATCCTTGCGGAAACGCTGATACTCACCGGCCTGGAACCGGCCCTGCCGCAGATTGTCCCAGAAATCCCGGTAGGTCTGCGATTTGGCGAATTCCGGATCGCAGAACATTGAGTGATGTTGGCCGATGACGCTGTCAGGGGAATAGCCCATGGCCTCTCCGAACACGTCATTGGCGGCCAGCACATGGCCCTGCATGTCGAAACGGATCATCGCCTGAGACCGCTCGATTGCTTCCATCGTGCTCTGGTACATGTAGCGCCGCACCCGGCTTTCGGTGATGTCGGAAGCCAGCTTGACGATACGGACCACCTTGCCCGAAGCATCGAGAACAGGATTGTAGGACGCCTGGATCCACACGGTTTCACCATCCTTGCGCACCCGCCGAAACTCCTCCGAGTGGAACTTCCCGCGTCGCAGATCATCCCAGAAGGCCGCGTAGTCCGGCGTGTCAGCCTCGCCCTCCAGCACGAACATGCGGTGCTTGCGGCCAACGATCTCCTTGGGCTCATAGCCCATCACCCGGCAGAAATTTTCGTTGGCCTCGAGGATGGTGGCATCCGGCTTGAAGCTGATGATGGCGTAGGACTTGTGCAGCGCGTCGAGCACGGTGCGATCCTGAGACGGGAAAATTTTCATGTGCGACGTCCTTGCAAAGGGACCAGTGCTGACTGGCCCGGCGTATGTCCGATTGAAACGGGGCATTAACCATAACCTAAGCGGGTATTCGCGAATGAGTCGTTAATCGACGCGATAGCGTCATTGGTCATATTGTATTACGAAACAGACGCTACAGAACGCAAATCGGGACATGTTCGCCGGAATTTCTGACGTGAAAATTCGAGCCCGAAGCACAACCTTGCATAATTTTCACGAAACCGGATCAAACAGTAGCGCGTAACCAGTCCGGTCGTGGGGACGGTCAAACGGGACAATGCCCAAGCCCCGCCACGATCATTTCCGTCCAAACTGGACACACCCCTTCAATGCACACCCGCGATCCCCTATATTGAGGGGGTCGGCTTGCCGACTATGGCGATAAACGCGCTCGTAATAACCGGACCGGACCCGGGGGCAGTACCCGGCGGCTCCACCATAACTGTTCTGCGTTGGCGGACATGCTTGGGGCCGAAACAGGATCGACGGACGGGTAAAGGGGATGGCTTTCGCCGGGGTGAGGCCCCTTACAGGCTCATTTTCAGAGTTGCCAACGACAACTTTGCTGAAGAGGTCGCTCTCGCTGCGTAGTCAGCGCGGGTAATCTCGCACTAAACTCCTATTCCCTTTAGCCGGAATAGGCGGGGCCCGGAGGCGCCTGGCAACAGAAGCCTCCACTTATCTCCCCTCCCAATGGACCGCCCTGATAGCCGCCACGGAAGTTTGGCCGGGCCGGCACGCCCGTTGCGACACGCAACATCTCTGACGTGCCACAGCCAGGAAATAACTTTACGGTTGACCGGAAAATTCATTGAACCCAATCTCCCGACCGCCCCATGGAGGGGCCTATTGGGGGAAATATGAAAACGTCTGCACTTTTCGCCGCCGGCCTGGCGGCGCTGTTCGCTTCTGCCTGTACGTCCACACCCAAAGTCGACGTCCGCCAGCCCGGCGACCGCAACATGAGCTGCGCCCAGCTGGAAGCTGAAATGGAAGCCCTGGATGACATCCAGGAAGAAGCCGAGAACAATCAAGGTGTGAACACCGCAAATGTTGCGGCCGTTGTTTTCTTCTGGCCGGCCGCCGTCGGCAATTACATGGAAGCTGACCGCGCCATGGATCTGGCTGAAGAGCGCCAGGACCATCTGATGGACATCTACACCGAAAAGAATTGCGACGGCTAAGCCTTCGGAAATTCACCGACACCAAGGGCGCGCGCCGGCAAGGGGCGCGCCCTTTTTCGTTTGGCCACGCCATATGCAGTCGTACCGCCCTTGCTCGTTGACCTGCCTAGCGCTTGGAGTACCCTTCACAGCGTTACCGGGGGAGTTGAAACATGGCCAAAGACCTGATGCGCTATGATCTGATGGCGCAGGACGCACTTCGCGGCGTCGTGCGACAGGCCTTGCTCAAGGCCGGCGCCCCGGAAGGCCTGCCCGGCCCGCACCATTTCTACATCACCTTCCGCACCACGGCTCCCGGCGTCGATATCGACCCGACCCTGCTGGAAAAATACCCGGAAGAGATGACGATCGTGCTGGAGCACCAGTTCTGGGACCTCAATGTCACCGAAACCGGTTTCGAGGTGACGCTGAAATTCTCCGGCGTGCCGAAATACCTCAAAATGCCCTATTCCGCGATTTCCCGCTTCCACGACCCCAGCGTCGGCTTTCACCTCCAGTTCGAGCATGATGGCGCCGAGGACGAAGCCGGTTTTCCGGACGACGACCCCAAGCCCAAAAAGGGCAACAAGTCCGGTTCCGGGTCTGCCTCATCTGGTGATGGCGGCGATGGTGCCCAGGTGGTCAGCCTCGACAGCTTCCGCAAGAAGTGAGCGAACACCCGTTTTTGCTGGCACCGGATCTGGTTGACGGTCCGCCACCGGACCCGTTGAGCGAGGACGAGATCCGCGACCGCCTCGTGGTTCGCGGCGTCCGGACCAATGTCTCCACCCTGCTCGGTTTCGAACTGGTTGACCTCTCCATCGAGGGGCGCTGGATCGAGGCCCGTTTCAATCCGACACCGCAACTCGCCAATCTGCGGGGCAGCGTGCAGGGCGGGATCATCACCGCCATGCTCGACGAGGTGATGTCGCTCTCCGTGCTGGTGGCCGAGCGCTTTACCTGCGGCGTACCGACGCTGGAAATCAAGACCAGCTATTACAATCCCCTGCCGGTCGAGCCCTGCCGGGCCCGCGGCGAGGCGATGCGGATCGGCGGCCGGGTCGCCTTCATGGAAGGCACGGTCTGGACACCGGCCGGCGAGATCGCCGCCAAGGCCAGCGCCACCTGCCAGGTTCGCCGGGTCAAGCCAGCCGCCAAGCCGTGAGTGGCAGCGCCAGCCTTCCCGGCAAGGCGACCGCACTTGCCCTGATCGCCACATCGCAAGTCCTCGCCCTGTCCATCTGGTTCGCCGGAGCCGCCGCCCTGCCCGCCTTGATGGCCGCTACCGATATCGGGCCCATGCGACAGGCCGCCCTGACCAGTTCGGTCCAGCTCGGCTTTGTCATCGGCGCCGTGCTCAGCGCCGTGACCGGGCTTGCCGACCGCTTGCCGCCGCAGCGCCTGTTCGCACTCGGCAGTATCATTGCCGCCCTGGCCAATATCGCCGCCCTGCAGCTGGAACCAGGCGGCTGGAGCCTGATCGCCAGTCGGGCTCTGGCCGGTGCCGCTCTGGCCCTGGTCTATCCGGTCGGCATGAAGCTGGCGGCCAGCTGGGCACGAGGCGATGCGGGCTTTCTGGTCGGGTTGCTGGTCGGTGCGCTGACCCTGGGCTCGGCCCTGCCCTTCATGTTCAACCTGGCTGGCGACATCGCCGACTGGCGCCTGCCCTTCATGGCGTCAGCGATGGCCGCCCTGATCGCGGCCAGCCTGATCCTGCTGGCCCGCGGCGGGCCGGGCCTGCGCCCGGCCGCCCGGCTGGACCCCGGCGCATTCACACTGTCTGTCCGCGACCCGGCCTTGCGTCTCGTCAATCTGGGCTATCTCGGTCACATGTGGGAGCTGTACGCCATGTGGGCCTGGATCGGCCCGTTTGCTCACGCCTATTGGACGCGGCTGGGCGGTGATGCCCGACTGGGTGACCTGACCGCCTTTGCGGTCGTCGCCAGCGGCGCCATCGCCTGTCTCGCCGCCGGCCGCCTGGCTGACCGGTTCGGCCGCACACGCATCACCATCATCGCCCTGGGCATTTCCGGCAGTTGCGCCCTGCTGGTCGGCCCCGCCTTCGCGCTGGCGCCCTGGCTGATGATCCCGCTTTTGATTGTCTGGGGCATGGCGGTGATCGCCGACAGCGCCCAGTTCTCCGCCGCCATCACCGAGCTGGCGCCGCCGGAACGGACCGGCACCTTGCTGACCATCCAGACGGCGATGGGCTTTACCCTGACCGTGATCATGATCCAGGCCTTGGGCTATTGGATCGAACTTGTCGGTTGGGCATGGGCCTTCACGCCGTTGGCGATCGGACCGGCTGTCGGAGTTTGGGCGATGGCCCGCCTGCGCGCCCGACCGGAAGCGGCCAGGCTCGCAGGCGGCAATCGCTGATCAGTTGGCAGGCCGGGTTGATCCGCTGGCCAGGGCCGCATCAACAGACGGCGAAGCGGCATCGACCACCCACACCGTGCCGCTGGCACAATCATGATCGGCCGCCAGCCGATCGGCCATCTCACGAGCGATTTCATTGGCGCCCGACACGGCCGTCGCGTCAACCAAACCGACATGGCAGGAGGTCGGAGAACCGCCCGGCCGCAATGCGGTGACAATCAGGGTTTCCTGCCGCACGGCATCCCCGGTCTCGAAGGTGGCCGAGACATAGCGATGTATGGTGGCGTAGGGCGCTCCATCAAGAACGCGCCACTCGATCACCGTGTGAAACTGGCCAAAATTACCGAGATAGCCGCCATACTGGCCTTGGACTTCCGGATCATTGCGGTCGCTGAAGCGGCTGGTCTGGCCATGCTCGCTCGCCTCGGCATACCAGCGCCAGCCGGCCACGCCGTCACAGGCCTGGACATAGGTCACACGCTCATCCTCGGAGACCTGCTCTTCGCCGCTGCATGTGCCGCGTTCGTCGGTGTAGGAGAGCAACGTCTCCGGTGCGGCCGCCGGTGTGACGCCGCCGCTATCCGCCGGCCCATCGACCGGGCCCGCAGCTGGCCCCTCATCGGGCGCACCGCCCGGCATGAAATAAACACCGGCCACTCCCGCAGCCGCGACGACCAGCGCCGATACAAACATCTGTTTCATCTGACTTCCCCCTAAACACCCAACAATAACTACACAGCAACACCGCCCGGCGTCATGCATCCTCCAGGATGCGCACCTCTTGCATCGGGCGGGCAGTAACAGCGATGCGCGGCCGGTCGCCCTCAACCCTGGTGACCAGCAAACGCTCCACCTGGCTGTCGTCATGGAAGACCACACCGGTCAGAGCGTCGAGAACCGCCTTGGCGACGCCATCGACGTCATGGTCCGGACTAGCCGGATCGCGCGCAACCTCGATACAGACCTCATAAGGGCCCCATTTGGGCTGGGTCCGCTTGAACTCGAGACGGAAGAACTCCCCGATCAGCGATTTGAATCGCCGTGTCTGGGTCGTCACCGCGTCAACGCGCAAATTGAGTTCATCGCCAGACATGTGCGCCTGAACCTTCCCTTGGCCGATCTCGGCCTTGCCCAACCGGTTTTTGCGTCATGCCCCCGGCGATGCGCATCATCATCTTGATCGCCCATGTGCGAGTGATACACGTTCGAATCAACCGTTACCATCATCGACCCGCGCCCATGGCGCTGCAAGGAGCCTCCCCTGATGAGCGAGATGCGCACCGAAACCGACAGCTTTGGACCGCTGGAAGTCCCGTCCGAAAAACTCTTTGGTGCGCAGACGGCGCGCTCGCTGATCAACTTCCCGATCGGCGTCGAAACCATGCCGGTTCCGCTGATCCGGGCCCTGGGCATCGTCAAGCGCTCGGCCGCCCTCGCCAACAAGAAGCTGGGCAATATGGAGGCCCGCGAAGCCGACGCCATTGCGGCAGCGGCGCTGGAAGTCGCCGAAGGCAAGTGGAATGACCATTTCCCCTTGTCTGTCTGGCAAACCGGCTCCGGCACCCAGTCCAACATGAACACCAATGAAGTGGTCTCCAACCGCGCCATCCAGATGCTCGGCGGCGTGGTCGGTTCAAAGGATCCGATCCACCCCAACGACCATGTGAACCGCTCGCAATCGTCCAACGACACCTTCCCGACCGCGATGCATATCGCCGCCGCCGAAGAGATCACCCACGCCCTGCTGCCGGCCTTGCAGAAGCTGCACAATGCACTCAACGACAAGGCGAATGCCTTCAAGGACATCATCAAGATCGGCCGGACCCATTTGCAGGATGCAACGCCGCTGACGCTGGGCCAGGAATTCTCCGGCTATGTCGCCATGGTCGGCAATGCCATCCGCCGCATCGAGGCGGCCCTGCCGGCCCTGCTGGAACTGGCCCAGGGCGGGACCGCCGTCGGCACCGGCCTCAACACGCTGCCGGCCTTTGCCGAAACCTTCGCCGATGAAGTCGCGGCCCTGACCAAGCTGAAATTCGTCACCGCGCCGAACAAGTTCGAGGCGCTGGCGACCAAGGACGCGCTGGTCGAGGCGCACGGCACGCTCAATTCGGCCGCCGTCTCCCTGTTCAAGATCGCCAATGATATCCGCCTGCTGGGCTCCGGCCCGCGCTCAGGCCTGGGCGAGATTGCCCTGCCGGAGAACGAGCCGGGCTCGTCGATCATGCCGGGCAAGGTCAACCCGACCCAGTGCGAGGCGATGACCATGGTCTGCGCCCAGGTGATGGGCAATAACACCACGGTGAGCTTTGCCGGCAGCCAAGGCCATTTCGAGCTCAATGTCTTCAAGCCGGTGATCATCTTCAACGTGCTGCAGTCGATCCGCCTGCTGGCCGACGCCGCCAACACCTTCACCGACAAATGTGTGGTCGGCATCACGGCGCGTGAGGACAACATCACCGCGCTGATGGAACGCTCGCTGATGCTGGTGACCGCGCTCAACTCGACCATCGGCTATGACAACGCCACCATCGTCGCCAAGACCGCCCACAAGAACGGCACCACACTGCGCGAGGAAGCGGTCAAGCTGGGCTTTGTGACCGGCGAGCAGTTCGACGAGATTGTGCGTCCGGAAAAGATGATCGGCCCGAAGGCCTGATTCCGTACTGACGGGGCGGCCGCAGAGAGGTCGCCCCGCCGACATCCACCGGGACCCCGCGCCGTGACCAAACCCGTCAATCTTCGCCAGTACCGCAAGCAAAAGGCCCGCAAGGACAGGGCGGCTGTGGCCGAGACTAATCGCGTCGCCCATGGCACGCCGAAAGCCCTGCGCGATGCGGCTGAGGCCGAGCGCCTGCGCCGGCTGGCTGAGCTGGATGGCAAGAAGCGCGACGACAGCTGAGCCAGCGCGCACCCCGGGACCCGCCCCTAGTATTGTGAGTTCATCGGCGGCGGGCGCCCGTGCTTGCGCTTGTAGGCCACGATCAGGCGCTGGGCCTCTTCGGCATCGGCCCAGGTCTCGGCAAACATCATGGCTTTCGGATGCAGGCCCCGCCCCTTGTCCGGGATGGCCAATTCACGCTCGAACATGGCGCGCAAGGAGCGCGCCGGACCAATTTTGAGAACGCTGGAAATGTCGTCCGGTTCACGCAGGAGCACATAAACGCCCGGCATGTCCGGCACGTCTGTCATACGCAATTTCGACAGATGGACAGGTTTGTACCAACGCAGCATTCAGCGACTCGCTCGACGGATCCGACCTGACGGGAAATGAGCCAGGTTGCCTTCCAATACCAGAGGGAAAGGTCAGTGCGGCACAATTATCTAACCGACGCTCAGCGCCAGGATACGGCTGACCTCGCTGTGTGAGCGCCCACTTTCCCTGGCCCAGGCCGCAATGGCCTCGGCTGATCTGGCAATGGCAGACTTTGAAGTCGGCGCCTTGTCGACAATGCCCTCGCGCACCAGGGCCGCACCGACATCTCCGGACAGGATCCAGGCATCCCAGCCGGAAAAGCGCAGGAAATACTGGCCGGTCATGCCGGATACGCGCGATCCCCGGGACTTGAGGAGGGCGAGCAAGCCGGCCTGGTCCTCGCGCGGCCAATCGGCCATGAAGGCTCCGAAACCGCCATGCTCTGCCGACAGGTCGGCGACCATGCGGGCATTGGCCACGGTCGCCGTGATCTTCTGGCCATTGCGAACAATCCGCTCATCCGACACGAGGCGGGCGATATCATCATCAGACCAGAAGCTGATCCGGCTGGGATCGAACCCTTCGAAAGCCGCCTCGAACCCCTCCCACTTGGCCTCGATCACCTTCCAGACAAAGCCGGCCTGAAACACGCAGCGTGTCATTTGCGCCAGCCAGCGATCGTCCGGAACCGCCCTCAGCTGGTCGGCTGGTTTTGGTGACGGGTGGGCCGCCAGACGCTCGTCGAGGTCGGGATGATGTTGCAGGGCCCGGGCGTGGATCTCGTCGAATGGGGTCATGACTGAAACTCCTCTTTCCATAGATGGCCAGTCTGGCGGCGGGTGCAAGTCGCGCGAACTGGCCAGCCAATGCCCCTTGCCATTTCCGGGCTGACCGCCAAGTGTCCGGCCATGCCCTTGCTCAAACGCTCCCTCTCCCTCGCCGGCCACCGGACCTCGATTTCGCTGGAACCTGACTTCTGGGCCGAGCTGGACCGGTTGGCCCGCGACCAGGGCCAGTCTCTGGCCAGCCTGATCGGCGAGATTGACGCGGCACGCGAGGGCGAGCCGCTGGCCTCATCGGTCCGGATCTGGGTGCTGCAGGCCCTGCGCCGCGAATTGGACGGCGCCTAGCCGGCCCGCTTGCGGCCCAGCGAGACGAAATAGGATTCCACATCAGGCATGGCGTCGTTGAAGAGAACCGGCTCATTGCCGCAATCCCAGCCGCGCGCCAGCTCATCGGCGACCGCTCGGGCGATCAGATTGGCGTCGGGCAAAACCGAGGCGTCAACGAAGGCGACCGGACAGACCATATAGCCCCCTTCCGCCGCCAGCGCCGTGACGATCAGCGTATTGGGTTCTTCGATACCCTCATAGAATTCCACGACATCCGGTGTGTTGTAATGGACATAGCGGTGGATCGTGGCGAAGGCCCCGTCCGCATCAAGGCGCCACTCGATGACATCATGGAAACCGCCGAACAGGCCGCGCGTCGGCGCATTGATATACTCCGTACGGGCGCTGCCAGGGCGGGCGTAGGCAGAGGCCGACCCATGCTCACCCGACAGGATGTGGACCATCCAGCCGCCGAGTCCGGGGCAGACCGCCTCATAGACCGGTTCATCGGGGAGTTGGCTTTGCACGCAGGCCTCGTCGATCTGCGTGTATTGGCTATTGAGCGCTTCGTCCTGCGCGGCAATTGCGCCGCCACCGACCATGGAGAGTGCCAGCAGACTGGCTGAAACGATCTGTGATTGACGCATGATACCCCCCACATTGAACCGCCAGCTTACCGGCTCGATGTGGGGGGACAAGCGCCAACTCAGGCCGTGGCGGTTTCTGCTTCCATGACCCGTTCACGCAGCTTGGCGAAATGCTCGTCCCAGCCGGCATCATGGTCACACAGGCTGTCGAAGACATCGACTTTTGCGCCGGCGAACCCGTCATGGACAAGTTTCAGCAAGGTGCCATTGGCGACTGCCGACAAGGTCCATTCGACCCGGGTCTCATGCCCCTCCAGCCAATTGTGCGTGAAACTGTAGACCAGCCGGGTTGGCGGCTCTGCTTCCAGCACCTCGCCCCAGCACACCTTCGACCCGTCGCCGCTATTGCTGAGCAAGGCGTAAGCCTTGCCCACCGTCAACTCGGTGTCGGACGGATGGAACCATCGGGCCAGCAATTCCGGCCGGGTCAGATGATCCCAGACCCGCTGCGGGCTGGCTTTCAGGAAGACCGATTTTTCAATGCGGGCTTCAGTCATGTGTCGTCTCCACTTCTTTCTTGAGAGCTGCGAGGCGCTGATCCCAGAACACCTCGAACCGGGCGACCCAGTCGGCCACCTGCGCCAGCGGCTCCGGATTGAGACGATTGATGCGCTCCCGGCCGCGAGCCTCGACCGTCACCAGACCGCCATCGCCAAGCACTTTGAGATGCTTGGCCACGGCCGGCCGGGTCATGTCGAAACGGCTCGCCACCTCACCGACCGTGAGATCTCCGTCTGCCAGCAGCAGAAGAATGGAGCGCCGGGTCGGATCGGCGAGCGCCTTGAATACGGGATCGGGAATCATCATCACCCCTCATGAAACCAACTGGTTTCGCTTATATGGTACCAAATGGTTTCACGTCAAGCCCGCCGCGGCTTGACCGCATCTGCCAACCCGCGCCACACCGGGAGACGAGCTGAGTCTTTCGGGCGGAATGAAGTGATTAACCAGATCGGACAGGCCTTTCGCGACGGCCGCGGACCAGCCCTTTGGGGGCTGGCCATCCTGGTCGGCATCTGTGCCGGCTACGCCACGCTGGGCCTGCGTCTCGGGATCGGCTTCGTCGAGCAATTCGCCTTCGGTGCGACCGAGGAGCAGCTCGCCAGTGCCGCCTCCGACCTGCCGGCCTGGCGGATCGTGATCATCCCGCTCGTCACTGGCTGCATCATCGCTGTCATGCTGGGGCTGGGACGCCGGTTCGGCCTGTCGCCCGACGGGCGCGGCCTTGGCGTCGCCGACGTGCTGGAAGCGCGCGCCGTGAAATCGGGCCGGATCGATCTGAAAGCCGGACTCTATTCGGCGGTCATGTCAGCGATCTCGCTGGGCGGCGGCGCCAGCGCCGGGCGGGAAGGTCCGGCAGTCCATCTGGGCGCCACCCTCGCCGCCTTCTTCGGCAGCCGGTTGGGCATGGCGGCACGCGGCTCACGCATCCTGCTGGCCTGCGGCGCAGCGGCGGCAGTCTCGGCCAGCTTTAACGCCCCGGTCGCCGGCGCATTGTTCGCCTTCGAAATTGTCCTTGGCCATTACGCCCTGCGCTCGATCGCGCCGGTCGCCACTTCCAGCGTCGTCGGCGCCCTCATCGTGCGACACCATTTCGGACAGGCGCCGGTCTTCGGTGTGCCGGAAATGGCCGCGGCCAGCCTGTGGGACTTCCCGGCGGCGGCCCTTCTCGGCGTCGCGGCGGCAGGCCTGGTCATCATCTTCAATCGCGGCGTCATCCATTTACCGCCCCTGTTCGCCAGCTGGACCGACAAGCTCAACCTGCCCAACTGGCTCTTGCCCATACCCGGCGGTCTGGCGGTCGGCCTGATCGCGCTGATGGCGCCGGAAATCCTCGGCGTCGGCTATGAAGCCACCTCGAACGCACTGACCAGCCAGTACACATTCAGCCTGGTTGTGCTGTTGCTGGTCCTCAAGACCGTCGCCACCATCATCACGCTGGCCTGCCGCTTTCCCGGAGGAGTTTTCTCGCCCTCCCTCTATCTGGGCGCCATGCTGGGATCAGCCTTCGGGCTGTCGCTGGCGGTACTGGCGGGAGACCAGACTGCAGGGCCAGGGTTTTTCGCCGTGATCGGCATGGGGGCAGTGGCCGGCGCCGTGCTGGGCGCACCGCTGTCGACCACGCTGATCGTGTTCGAGTTGACCGCCAGCTACGAGGCCTCCGTGGCCGTGCTCGTAGCGGTCTCGCTTGCGACCGTATTATCCCAGTCGGCCTTGGGCGGTTCCCTCTTCCAGCTGCAGATGCGCCGGCGCGGTTATGACATCGCTGGAGGCGCCAGCCGCCTTGTCCTGCAGATGGTGCGTGTGCGCGATGTCATGGAACCGCTGGGCAGCTGGGGGGAATCCGCCAGCCCCGATGGCACTTGCGTCTATGAAGACGACACGCTGGGCCGCGCTTTAGCGGTTCTCGACGCGGAACAGCTGGACAACGCCATCGTTCGTGAGCGATCGGATGCCCAGACGATCACCGGCGTCATCACCAAGGCCGACGCGCAAGCTGCCTATGCCCGGCGCCTGGCAGAAATCAGCGAAGAAGAGCACCGCTGACTGTCAACTCCGGGACGACAGAACGGTTATCCAACTGGAAAGAATGTCCAAGATATGGTCGCGGCATGAGACTGACCGGGGATGAAAATCTGGATTCTGGCCGCGCTGTCCTCGGGGAATCCCCGCTGACGGCGGAAGCCCTGCGTGCGGCCAACATCAACCCTGTAACCGGGCTGGCGACCGATTATCTCAACCACTTCAACGAGGTGGTAATGCTGATGGAAATGCTGCCGGACATGCCCGATTGCGCCGAAGACGTGCTGGAGTGGGCGCCGGCCGACTATCCGACACACTTCGCCAATTCCACCTTCAAGGACAAGGAATTGGCCATCCTCGCCTATCGTTCGGCCCCGAATGCCGTGCGCGCGCATCTGGAAACCCTGATCCTGCAGATCGATGACGAGGTGCTCAAGGCCCAGGCGGTGCTGCGCGAAACCACCAGCCCGGAAGCCTGCGCCCATATCTCACGGCTGGCCAGCGAAGAGATCAAACCGCTCATTGCCGCCGCTTCGGGAACCATCAACGGCCATGCCGACACCGAGGATGAACTCGATGACGAAGCCGCCCAGGCCAATGTGGACGCGCTGTTCGGCTGAGCCGTGACTTTGGCGCGCCTTTGAGTCATATTATATGACCTAAAATGAGCGATAGCGTCCCGCCGCACCTGCATGGTCGCCGGAGAGGGCGTCGACCGAGTGAGCGTGATGATCGAGTTACAAAAGCCCTCCACCAAACCCCGCGACTTCACCGCCTATCGGATCCGTGAATACACAGCACTCGTCGAAGCCTTGGTCGCGGCGCGCCAGCGCCTCGCCAGCGGTCCCGAAATCCTGTCGCTGGTCAATGAGCTGGTCATCGTGACCGAAGAAATCCTCGACTTCACGGACAGCTGTGGCGAAGCCGGCAAGGCGCGCGCTTGCTGCGCCGAGGCCGAACACTTCATGGCCGGGCTGATCGAACACGCCGAAGCCATCCGCGCCGCCAATGGCGCCTTCGGCTCCCGCTTCATCGATTTCATCCAGCACATGCCAATCGAAGCCCCTCGCCGGGCGGCCTGATCGAAATCAAGAAGCAACTCGGCTGGTTCGACAACCGGGGTGAATTCGACGAGCAGGTGCCGATCGTGACCCGCCTCAAAGACTGAGAATTTTCTGCAATGATGAGCTAAACGTCGGTCCCGGATCGCGCTTCGCGCGTCCGGGAAAAATTTGTGTGTGACGCGTCAAACAACCCGGCTCATTTCCCCCGGACGAAGCCCGGCTAAAGCCGGGCGCAGATCCGGGGCCGACGGGACGAGCAGCAAAACTCTCCCATTGCGATAAATCACGCATTAAGCAATTATAGATTGCATGACGATGCTCGCGCCGGAAGCCGTCTATCTCTTGTTCAGCCGCCCGCACGGCGCGCTCTATGTCGGCCGCACGAAGGACCTGATCTGGCGAACCTGGCAGCATCGTACCGGCGCAATTCCCGGTCACACCAAGCGCCATGGCATCAAGCAACTCGGCTGGTACGAATGGCATGACGGCTTCGAATCCGCCGCCCACCGCGAATACCTGATCAAGCGCTGGCGACGCGCCTGGAAGATCGCCCTGATCGAAGCGATGAACCCCGGCTGGAAAGACCTCTGGTTCGACATCCGCGGTGATTTCGACGAACAGGTGCCGATTGTGACCCGCCTCGAAGATTGAGCGTTTTCTGAGTCGATGAGCTCAACGTCGGTCCCGGATCGCGCTTCGCGCGTCCGGGAAAAATGTGTGTACAAAACTTCCAACATCCCAGCTCATTTCCCCCGGACGAAGCCCGGCGAAAGCCGGGCGCAGATCCGGGGCCGACGGGATGTGCAGCAGTCGCTCCGACCCAAGGCGGTCGACGGCACCTCCGCCAGGTGAGCCTTCAATTCGACAACCGGGGTAAATTCGACGAGCAGGTGCCAATCATCTCACCCATCGAGCACTGAGACTCGTCTGCAATGATGAGCTAAACGTCGGTCCCGGATCGCGCTGCGCGCGTCCGGGAAAAATTTGTGTGTGACGCGTCTATCAACCCAGCTCATTTCCCCCGGACGAAGCCCGGCAAAAGCCGGGCGCAGTTCCGGGGCCGACGGGATGTGCAGCAGCCAATTCAACGCCATAAACTTGGCAGTCACCCGGTGCGTGTCTTCAAGACGCCCATCTAGCCGGAACGGCCCCGGTGCGAGCACATTCCTGCTCAAGTCCACAACGACTGTATGTTTCCAATCTAAGATGCACCTGCAGGGCACCATCTGCGGCTCTCGGCAAATCGGACAACTGAACAGTCTGCACAAAGTAGCACGGCTCCTTTTGACCGAGCAGGATGCCAATTTCACTTTGCCCTGCCATCACGATCCAAATTCCATAAATCGGTCGTTCAAACGCTTGTCCCAACCCCACAAGCAGCTCTTCGGTCGAATTCACAGTCCCGAGCGACAACCGCTCCGCATGGGGAAGCCCAGCCTCCTCCGCGGCACAAATACTGTCTCGGGTGAGACTAACTTTTGTTCCCGAGTTCATGCGAAAGTCCCCCTGGCGAAAGCTGCCCGCTAATCGTTCGAGTACCGGGATTGCCAATCATTGTGCCGACCGTTGGTCCCGGATCGCGCTGCGCGCGTCCGGGAAAAATATGTGTGTGACGCGTCTAACAACCCGGCTCTTTTCCCCCGGACGAAGCCCGGCAAAAGCCGGGCGCAGATCCGGGGCCGACGAGCGGGTCAACCACTCGCCTGTTCAACACCCACCCCACGCGAACAAAAACCGAACAATCACACATCCCTCCCTTGGGATCGGGCGCCAATCGGTCCAGTATGTCGCATTGAATCGGTTCGACAAAAAGGGGCGGCGGCCCTATCCGTCACAGATTGCGGATGCACCTGCGTCCGCCAGTCTTGATGCCAGGCGGGCCAGGGCCTCCTCCCAGCCTGACGGGCTGGCGAGAAAGACAGTGCCGAGCGGTCGGCCAATCAGATCGCCCTGCCCGGCACCATGACCGCAACGCCCCGGTGTTCGCGTCGCCCCATCGATCGAAGCGCCATCGCGCCAATGCCAGCAGGTTTCCTCGCCCGAGGCATCTCGCCCCCAGACGCTGGTAACTCCACCTTCTTGTACAAGACCGACCCGGCTCTCTACCCCGAGCACTGTGAAGCCGGTCGCAGACAGGATTGTCCGCCACCGGCCATCCTCACTCTGACTGAGCAGCCAGTGCTCGGCCCCATGCCAGCGGAGATTGGCTATCACCAACTCGTCCTGCCCGTCGGCATTGAAATCCCGGACCCCCAGGCGGAGCAAACCGCCCATCGTCTCATAGGTCGTAGCCACAGACCCGTTCCAGACCGGCTCCAGTCGGACCTCACCATCGCGCCTTGCATACAGCAGCACACGCACATCGCCAGCGACACGCTGGGCACTGACGATCAATTCCGTCTCATCATCCAGCTGAAAGGAGCGCGGCCCGACAAGGCAGTGAAACGGGTTCAGGGCGGCACCAGAACCCGCCGGCACCGTGAGTATCTCAATAGTCGGCGCATCCTGAGCGCCGACCTGCCCTGCCACTGAGGCCAGCATCACCCATGCGAACAAAAAACGAACAATCACACATCCCTCCCTTGGGATCGGGCGCCAATCAGGTCAGTATGACGGATTGAATCGGTTCGACAAACAGGGGTTGCCCCCGCCGTCCAAGCAGCAGGGAATTGCATGTCCGGTCTTTCCATCTCCGACATGGCGCGGCCCGCGCCGCCGACGCCCTATCTTGACGGGCTGAATGCCGAGCAGCGCGCGGCCGTGGAAGCCATGGATGGTCCGGTCCTGGTTCTGGCGGGCGCCGGCACCGGCAAGACCCGCGTTTTGACCACACGACTTGCCCATATCCTTGCCACCGGTCGCGCCCGGCCGTGGGAGATCCTTGCTGTCACCTTCACCAACAAGGCGGCGCGGGAGATGAAGGAGCGGGTCGGCAAGATCATTGGCGAGGCGGTCGAGGGCGTGCCCTGGTTGGGCACATTCCACTCGGTGTCGGCCCAGATCCTGCGCCGCCATGCCGAGCTGGTGGATCTGAAATCCTCCTTCACCATTCTCGACACTGACGACCAGCTGCGCCTGATGAAGCAAATCATCCAGGCCGAAAATATCGACGAGAAACGCTGGACGCCGCGCCATCTCGCCAGCCTGATTGATGGCTGGAAGAATCGCGGGCTGATGCCGGACCAGCTGGGCGAGGACGACAAATGGGCCTTCGCCGAGGGGCGCGGGCAGGACCTCTACCGCATCTACCAGTCGCGCCTGAAGACACTGAACGCCTGTGATTTCGGCGATCTCTTGCTGCACACGCTGCACATTTTCAAGGACAATCCCGACGTCCTGAAATTCTATCACGACAAGTTCCGCTATCTCCTCGTCGACGAGTATCAGGACACCAATATCGCCCAGTATCTCTGGCTGCGGCTTTTGGCCCAGGGGACGGGAAACATCTGCTGTGTGGGTGATGACGACCAGTCGATCTATGGCTGGCGTGGCGCCGAGGTCGACAACATCCTCCGCTTTGAAAAGGACTTTTCCGGCGCCACCGTGATCCGGCTGGAACGCAATTACCGCTCGACCGCGCATATCCTGGGCGCCGCCTCGGGCCTGATCGCCGCCAACCGCTCCCGCCTGGGCAAGACGCTGTGGACCGATGATGCCGAGGGCGAGAAGGTCCAGGTGCGCGGCATCTGGGATGGCGAGGCCGAGGCCCGTTTTGTCGCCGAGGAGATCGAGAACTGGGTCTCCGGTCAGCGCGCCTATTCCGACAGCGCCGTGCTGGTCCGCGCCGCCTGGCAGATGCGCGCCTTTGAAGACCGCTTCATCATGCTGGGCCTGCCCTACAAGGTGATCGGCGGGCCGCGCTTTTTCGAGCGCGCCGAGGTCCGCGACGCCCACGCCTATCTGCGCCTGGTGCGCTCGCCGGAAGATGATCTCGCCTTCGAGCGCATCGTCAACACGCCCAAGCGCGGCATTGGCGACACCACCGTCCAGAAGATCGCCGTCACCGCCCGCGCCATGGGCGTGCCGATGACCGAGGCAACCCGGGTCATGCTGGGAACCGACGAGATCCGCGGCAAGGCCCGCACGGCGCTGGGCGTCTTCCTGCGCGATGTGGAACGCTGGCGCGAACAGTCCGAACAGAGCCGTCTGGACGAGCTGGCCGAGATCATTCTCGACGAGAGCGGCTATACCGCCATGTGGCGCGAGGACAAGACGCCCCAGGCCGCCGGCAAGCTGGAAAACCTCAAGGAGCTTGTCCGCTCCATGGGCGAGTACGACACGCTGGAAGCCTATCTCGAACACGTCGCCTTGTTGACCGATGCCGATCGCAAGCCGGACGAGGACGAGATCTCGCTGATGACGCTGCACGGCGCCAAGGGCCTGGAATTCCCGCTCGTCTTCCTGCCCGGTTGGGAAGAGACCGTCTTCCCCTCGCAGCGCTCGCTGGATGAGGGCGGCACGCGCTCGCTCGAGGAAGAACGCCGTCTCGCCTATGTCGGCATTACCCGCGCCCGCGAACGCGCCATCATCACCTTCACCGCCAACCGCATGATCTATGGCCGCTGGCAGACGGTCATCCCGTCGCGCTTCATCGATGAAATGCCCGTCGACCATGTCGAGGCGCGCTCGGAAACCGGCTATTATGACAGCGGTCCGGGCTTTGAAAGCGTCAGCCAGCAACCCGACGCCATGGCGTCCAGTTATTCCAGCCCGGGCTGGAAACGCTATCAGGCCAACCAGCAATCCGGCCGCCGCTCCGCCCCGCCCACCATCAATGCCAAGGCCACGCTCATTGAGAGCGGCGGGTCCGACACCCAAGGCACCTGGCGCGCCGGCGACCGCGTCTTCCACGACAAGTTCGGCTACGGCACGGTGAAAAAGGCCGATGGCTCGAAATACACCGTGAAATTCGACAAGGCCGGCGAGAAAAAGGTGGTGGAGAATTTCTTGCGGGAATTGCCATAGGGGGGAGGTCCTCGCCCTTGATGGGGAAAGGCCTGCCGGTATTTTCCTCCCCACGCGTGGGGAGGTGGATCGCCCGCAGGGCGAGACGGAGGGGTGACGCCGCAGGCGGCATGGGCCGCTCCTCGCTGCGCTCGCCCCCTTCGACCCGGCGCGACGCGCCGGCCCACTTCCCCCGCGAGCGGGGGCAGAAAGCGGAACAGGGTCCCGCGCCCCACACCCCTCCCCGCTTGATTTCCCGTCCGTCAGCGTCCACACCCGCCGCCTGATCCGGAGACCTTGCCCATGACCACGCTTTGGCGCCTGACGGCCCTGTCCGATTTTGCCACCCTTGCCGATGTTGTCGAACGGCTCGACGAGGCCCATCCGGCCGTCGCGCTCAGCTGGGCGATCTTCGAGGAGAGCGATGGGGCGCGGCTGGACGTGCTGTTTCAGTCCATGCCGGACGAAGCGGCCTTCCGCCGCGCCTCGGGCCTCGCCGAGGATATCCTGGTCGAGTTCGGGCCACTGCCGGAAGAGGATTGGGTTCGCCTGTCACTGCAAGGCCTCAAGCCGGTCGAAGGCGGGCGTTTCACCCTGTTCGGTGCCCATGACCGCGACGCCGTTGCCGCCGGCCAGATCGGCATCGAGATCGAAGCCGGACCGGCTTTCGGGACCGGCCATCACGGCACCACACGTGGCTGCCTGATCGCCTTTTCAGAAATGCTGGACGCCGGCGCCGATCCGAAGACGGTGTTCGATCTGGGCTGCGGCACCGCTGTCCTGGCCATCGCCGCCGCCAAGGCGCTGCCGGCCGCCGAAGTGCTGGCATCGGACATCGACCCTGAAGCCGTCGATGAAAGCACCGAGAACTGCACGAAGAACGCAACGCCCGGCATTGACTGTTTCGTCGCCGAAGGGCTCGACCATGCCAAGCTGGCCGGGCGTCAGTTCGAGCTGGTCTTCGCCAACATCCTCGCCGGCCCGCTGGTCGAACTGGCGCCCGGCGTCGCAGACATCCTGGCACCCGGTGGCAAGGTCATCCTGTCCGGCCTGCTGACCGAACAGGAAGCCATGGTCCGGACCGCCTATGAGGCCGCCGGACTCACCGTCCACCGCCAGCCGCCGCTGGAGGGTTGGGAAACCCTGGTCGCGACAAAGGGTTAGGCGCTACTCTTCGGCCTCTTGCAGACCGGCGAACAGGTCGGCCAGCTCGATCGACAGCGCCTGGAGGTTTTCGCTGTCGGCATTGCCGGCCAGCGCCACTGACACGCGTGGCTCGACATAGACGAGCAGGAAGGAGCGGCCGCCCGGCGAACCACCGGAATGCGCCGCATAACGCAGATCGATGTCGGACGCATAGCCGGCCCAGGGGCCCGGCAGATCGGTCCATCCTGCCAGCTCGATCATCTCACCCGCGGCCAGGGCCTGCCCCATCGCAGCCAGCTCACGTGAGCTGGCCAGCAGACCACCCGCACCGAATTTGCACTCGGCCGACAGGCCGTCGATGATTTGCGGGCCCTCCCCGAGATCGACCCAATTGCTGGCCTTGTCGGCACCTTCCAGATCACGCCTGGCCAGATAGGTGTCGCCGAGCGCCACCTGCATGGCGGCATCAAAACCCGTCGTCTCCGTCAGCTGCACCAGCAAATGACTCAGCAACACATAGCCATAGGTCGAGTAGGCCATTTCGCCGGTTGAAGACTGGGAAAGCGGTTCGTCGATGAAGTGACCCAGCGCGTCGGCCGGGGTTTCGCAGCGGCGATCCGAGAAGCTGATCCAGTCGGCCCGCGAAGTGTAGTGGCGAACGCCTGCCCGGTGCTCGAGCAGCGCGCGCAAGGTGACGGCGTCATAATGCGCCGGCAGGTCCGGGTCGATCTGCCGGACCGGTGTGTCGAGATCGAGGCCACCGGTCTGTTCAAGACGAACATAGGCCAGCGCTGTCAGCATCTTGGCCACCGAATAGACATTGTAGGGGCGGTCGACACCATCCGCATCATCGCGCTGCCAGCCGCCTTCGGCTTCCCAGACAATCCCGCCATCCACCATGACGGTGGCGTTGAGCGCAGGATAGGTTTGCGCCAGCGGGTCGAAGGCCGCCTGGGCCTGCTCGGCAAGCGAGGGCGCAGCAACCTGACCGGCCATACCCAGCCAGAGCGATGCGGCACTGGCGCTTGCGGTCAGAAAACTTCCAATCATGAACATCTGTGATCCTGTAGTTGACTTGCCCCCCGGCAAAGGGGGCACATGCGGTGAATTCCCGGGCTCGACCATCGCAAAAGGACGAATGGCTCACATGATGGCTGGATGGCTCAAAGCGATCGCAGACCGGCGACCCGGCCTGGAAAGTGTCAGCCTGATGCTGCTGGCGCTCGTCTTTCTGCTGACCGCGCCCCAGCCCCGGATCGAGGCCCGCACGCCGCAGTCCGTACGCTATGTCGATGCGGATGTCGGGTTGGCGGCCCTGCTCGCTGATCCTGCTGCGGGCGAACCGGTCGCCTATCGCGCAATCGGGCGTCCGGCAACTGCGGGCTGGCTGGTCTGGGATGATGTGCCGATCTCCCGTGACGGACCGCCACCGGCGATCAGCACGTCAGGCCCCTTCTCGGCCACCTTGTGGTTCAATGGCGAGAGGATCGGTGAAAAAGGCCGTCCCGGTGCGGACGCGGCCGAGGAGACAGCGGGGCCGATTGACAGCCTGTTTGCGGTGCCCGCCGACCTGATCAGGCCCGACAGCAACCAGCTCGTGATGCGCCTGTCCAGCCATCGGGCCGGCTATACGCCCTACAGCCTGGTCCAGTCCCTCTTCGTCCTGCCCTACAGTGCCGAAATCCGCCGACCGGTGCGCTATTATCTGCCGCTGGTCAGTCTCGGCGCCGGCCTGGTGGCGCTGGCGATCGCCTTTGCGCTCCGGGCCCGGCGAACTGGCGACGGAAGAGGCCTCTGGCTGACGCTGTCACTGGCAGGGCTGGCGCTGGCTGGCCTGGCCGAGATTTCCCGCGCGATGATCAATTATCCCTATGACTGGCATCAGCCCCGCCAGGCGCTCAGCCTGTTCGGCCTGACGGTCTTCGGGGCCGCCCTGCTGCGCTTTGCCCAAGTGCGCTGGCCCGCACCCGGCCAGGTCGCGCGGGCATGGATTGGTGTGACCGGCCTCGCCGCCCTGGCCAGCTTTGTCTTGATGACCGGCTATGACGCCCGGTCTGCGGCCGTGACCGCCTGCCTGACCGGTTCGACCGCCCTGTGGATGGCATGGCGGGGCGACGCACAGGCCCGGATGCTGGCCATCGGGATGGCAGCCATACCGGTCTATGCGCTCTTTCTGCCGGCAGACCTGATCGATCGGGGCGTCCATGCGCTTGTGCTGGGACTGTTGGCAATACCCGCCATTCGATGGCCCGACCTGCTTCAGCCAGAACCCGCGGCGGCGCCCGCCATCCTGGCATTGCAGTCCACCGGGCGCCTGACCCGGCTGAGCTGCGCCGAGATTGCCCATCTCACCGCGGCAGGCAATTACACCGAGGTCCGCACCCGGGACGGCGTAACGCATCTGGACAATCGCAATCTGAGTAGCCTGCTCGAGATCCTGCCGGGCGACTTCATCCGCATTCACCGCTCGCACGCGGTCAATCTCGATCATGTCGAGGCGCTGACCAGCGAAGTGGGCAGTCGCTACCATCTGGTTCTCACCACCGGCGCGCAGATACCCGTCAGCCGGCGGGAGGTCGCTGGCCTGCGCGAACGCCTCGCCGGTCGCAAAGCCTGATCAGGCGCGCCTGCCCTTGACGCCGAAGGCGGCGAGGAAGGCGTTGACGTCGTTGGTGCGCGGCAGGGTGCGCACACCGGCGCGAGACCGGTTGCGATCCATCGTGCGGGTGAGCATGTCGTTGGCGTTCATGGCGCGCCAGTCATCGATCCCGTACAACATGGGAAACTCCTGTGATTTCCCCGCGCTTTAGCCATGGAAGTGCGCGCGTGCGAAGACGCGGTTCAGCAAGCCCGGCCTGCGCAAATGCATGGCCCGTGTCATATGCCCGCAACAGAGTCAGCCGCGCCCCTGTCACCGCCCCGGACACAGGCATTGAACCGCTCCCGTGACGGGCATACCTTGCGGCCATGACCCAGATGATTTCCCAGACTTTCGACGTTAAGGGCGGCCCGCATTATGGCCGCGAGAACCTGCCCAAGCTGCGCGCCGCGCTTACCACGCTTGGCCTGGACGGCTTCCTCATCCCGCACGAGGATGAGTACGACAATGAATACCTGCCGGACTGCAATGAGCGGCTCCTGTGGGCGACCGGCTTTTCCGGCTCTGCCGGTGCCGCGATTGTCATGGCCGACCGTGCCGCACTGCTGGTCGATGGCCGCTATACCGCCCAGGGGCGCCAGCAGACCGACACCGCGCTGTTCGACCAGTGCGATCTGGTCGGCCAGGGCCTGTATGGCTGGATCGAGGAGAATGGCCGCAAGGGCGAGAAGATCGGCTATGACGCCCGCCTGCACAGCCCGGCCGCGCTCGACCTGCTTGAAACGGCCGCCATGCGGGCCGGTGTCGAACTGGTCTCGGTTGAGCAAAACCCGATCGACGTCGCCTGGACCGACCGTCCGGCCGCGCCCAAGGCCGACATCATCCCGCACCCGATCGAGTTTTCCGGCGAAGAGCACAGCTCCAAGCGCCAGCGGATCGGCATCGCCATCGAGCGTGGCGGTGCAGACGCGGCCGTGATCACCGCACCGCCCTCGATTGCCTGGCTGTTCAATGTGCGCGGCGGTGACGTCTCCCGCTCGCCGCTGCCGCTGTCTGCCGCTCTGATCCACAAGGACGGGACGGCGACCTTCTTTGTCGACCCGGACAAGCTGACCGACGAGACCCGCTCACACTTGGGCAATGAGATCGCGGTGCGGCCGGAAAGCGAATTCGGCCCGGCCCTCGCCGAGCTGGACGGCAAGACCGTCCGCGTTGACCCGACCACGGCCTCGGCCTGGGTGTTCGAGACGCTCAAGTCCGGCGGTGCCGAGGTGCAATCGCTGGAAGACCCGGTGATGCGTCCCAAGGCTGCCAAGAACCCGGCCGAAGTGGAAGGCTCGCGTCAGGCCCATATCCGCGATGGCGGCGCCATTGCCCGCTTCCTGCACTGGCTCGACACCGAAGCCCAGTCCGGCGAGGTCGATGAAATCCAGGCGGCGCAGAAGCTGGAAAGCCTGCGCAAGGAATTGCCGGAACTGCGCGACCTCTCCTTTGACACGATCTCGGGCGCCCAGGGCAATGCGGCCTTTGCCCATTACCGTGTGTCCGAGGCCTCGAACCTCAAACTGGCCAAGGGCTCGCTCTTCCTGGTCGATAGTGGCGGACAGTATCCGGACGGTACGACCGACATCACGCGCACGGTGCCGATTGGTGATCCGACGGCCGAGATGAAGACGCAATACACCCGTGTCCTCAAGGGCCATATCGCCCTGTCGATGGTCCGCTTCCCAAAGGGCACGACCGGCACCCAGCTGGACATTCTCGCTCGCTTCCCGCTGTGGCAGGCCGGCTTTGACTATGACCACGGCACCGGTCATGGCGTCGGCAGCTTCCTCGGCGTGCATGAGGGCCCGCAGCGAATTTCCAAGGCCCCCAATTCGGTGGCGCTGGAACCGGGCATGATCCTGTCGAACGAGCCGGGTTATTACAAGGAAGACGGGTTCGGCATCCGGATCGAGAACCTGCAGGTTGTCACCGAAGCCGCCGACATTCCCGGCGGCGAACGTCCCATGCTCGGCTTCGAAACGGTCACCGTCGCCCCGATCCACAAGGGCCTGATCGACACCCACCTGCTTACCGCCGATGAGATCGCCTGGCTGGACAACTATCACGCCCTGGTGCGGAGCAAGGTCATGCCGCTCGTCGACGGAGATGTCGCCGACTGGCTGATCAGGGCCACCGAGCCCATGGCGGGAGCGACGCCCTAGTGCGCACCGCCGCGATCATCGCGATGGCAGCCGCCCTTCTGGGCGGCTGCTTCTATTCGGAGGATGCGCTGATCTCGCGCGGCCAGGCCGATTATCCGCTTGAGGAAGGCGTCTACAGCCACACGCCTTATCTGGCCGACGGCGTGACCCCGTTCGACCGCCCGGCCTGGACCGGCGAAATCGAGCGCAGTTGGGGACGCTATGTCTCCGATGATGAGGGCTTTCCCCATGATGGCGCCCGCCTGAAGGAGATTGCCGACGGGCTCTACATCGCCATGCGGCGCGATGAGGACAATTGGAGCTATGGCCTGATCCGGGTCTTCCCCGGCGGGGTTGCCACCTATCACGCGCCCGAATGCCAGAATGTCGAGGCCGCCATCCTCGACCGCTATGACGTGACCGAGCACGAGGAAGAACGCGGCTATTGCCGGGTCGACGATTGGGACCGGCTGGTCGGCGTCATGCTGAGCTATGTCGATATGATGGGTGCTGACCTGCCGATCGATGGTGTGTACCGGCGCGTCGAATAGGCAGGTTTTCTTTAACCCTGCGAGGCTTAGTGTACCGACCATACGGGAGTTGGGCCGCTGAGCATCTGGACACCCCTCGATCGACTTATAGGCTGTAGCGGATCCGACGATCTGAAGGCGACCCTGCGGGCGCGCATCGCTCTGGTGTTTGCGGCCATGCTCACACTTATTTCGCTGGCCAACACATCATTGCTTGTATTGTCGGACCAGGCCCGCCCCGGCATGGCGCTGCTTGGCGCGGCGGCGGCGGCTGCATTCGCCGCCAGCGGGCTGATCGGCATCTGGCTGCGCCGCCCCTCAATCACCATGGTCTTCATCGCTGTCAGCACGACACTCGTCTATGCCGGTGCCATCTACGGCAATCGCGGCGTCGTGCCGCCGGCTTTCGCGTATCTGCCCTGCATACTGCTCGGCTTCTACCAATTCTGGGGGCCGCGCAGCCTGTATGCGGCACTACCGGTGGTCGGCGCGGCC
Organism: Maricaulis maris MCS10; assembly: GCF_000014745.1. NCBI lineage: Bacteria > Pseudomonadati > Pseudomonadota > Alphaproteobacteria > Maricaulales > Maricaulaceae > Maricaulis > Maricaulis maris. The sequence continues at coordinate 2,244,445 of NC_008347.1, forward strand.
TTTGCCGGCGTTATTGCTCTGGCCGACATTGCGGACACTCCGGCTGCATACCCGTTGGTGACCCACAGTGTCGCTCTCATGCTCGCCTGCATCTGGCTGATATCCCTGGCTGCGGTATTCGGATCAGTCCAAAAACTCGCCGAGTCGCAATTGCGGCAGGCCAATGCCGACCAGGCCGCTGCCCTGTCGTCCAGCCGGGCGGCCCAGCGCGCGAAGAGCGAATTCCTCGCCAATGTGGGCCATGAAGTTCGAACCCCGCTCAATGGCATGCTCGGGATGGCCGACGTTATGCATCAAGTCGGCGGCCTGTCTCCCGACCAGGATGAACGGCTGCAACTGATCCGGGATTCCGGTGCCACTCTGCTGGAATTGCTCAATGAGATTCTTGACCAGTCGAAGATCGAAACTGGCCAGGTCATGGCGGAACGGATCGATTTCGACCTCGGGAAACTGGTTGAAAAAGCAGCCTCGAGCTGGCGTCCGGAGGCGGAGAGCCGCGGTCTCGACCTTCACCTTGATCTTGCCGCCTTGCATCACCCGGTCCTTCAGGGGGATCCCTTGCGAATCCGGCAGATCCTCAACAATCTCGTGTCGAATGCGCTCAAATTCACCAAGACCGGCCATGTAGCGCTGAAGGTCGAACAGTCACCCGGTGCGACCGCTACGACTTGGAATACCCGGATCGAGGTCACTGACACCGGCAGCGGCATTCCGAGCGAAAAGCTCGAGGCGATCTTCGAAGCCTTCCACCAGGCCGATGCCTCGATCACGCGGCGCTATGGCGGCACAGGCTTGGGCCTGTCAATCAGCCGCCAGCTGGCCCATTTGATGGATGGCACACTCGATGTCACCTCGACGCCCGGACGCGGCAGTTGTTTTGCCCTCAACCTGCCATTGGCAGCGGGCGAGCTCGCGCCGGCTGACACGGCCGAGCGGGCTGGCACCAACATGCCGGGCGCTCTATCGAACTTCACCCAGCCAATACGCGTGCTGTCCGTGGATGACGTAGCGACCAATCATATTGTGCTGAGGGCATTGCTCGAACAGGCCCTGGCCGAGACCCCCCTGTCGATCGAAAGGGCCAATTCCGGCGCCGAGGCTATCCAGGCTGTCAGCGAAACGGCGTTCGATCTGATCTTCATGGATATCCAGATGCCGGACATGGACGGTGCGACAGCGACCGGGGCGATCCGCCAGACCCCCCTCGGCAAATCTGCCTGGATCATTGCCGTGTCAGCGCTGGAGGCGTCCCAACGCGCCAGCATCCTGCCGACCGGCCTGTTCCAGAACGTCCTGCCCAAACCGACATCCATGGCCGCCTTGCATGGCGTCCTGTCCGAATGGCAACGGGCCCGCCTGTCCGGCGCCTTCCCGCCCGAGACCGGTCCGGTGACCTATTGACGCGACTGGCGCCCTCAGGCCCCGATCAGGTCAAACCACTCATCTTCGGTCAGCGTCTCAACACCCAGCTCGGCCGCCTTTTTGGCCTTTGATCCGGCCCCCGGCCCGGCGACCAGATAATCCGTCTTGCCCGATACGGATCCCGCCACCTTGGCACCAAGCGCTTGCGCCTTGGCCTTGGCTTCGTCGCGGGTCATCCGCTCCAGCGCACCGGTGAAGACCACGGTCTTGCCGGCCACCGGGCTGTCATTGGCAATGGCTTCGGCATCCTCGATGGTGAGTTGGGCGACGAGACGGTCAAGGAGGTCCCGATTGTGGGCCTCGGTGAAATACTGCTCCAGCGCCTCGACCGCGGCATTGCCAATACCGTCAATGCCCAGCATCTCAGCGCGCACGGCCTCATCGGACAGATTGGCCGCCGCGGCGTGGAAGGCTGCCCAGCTGCCATAGGTGCGGGCAAACAGGGCCGATGTGTTTTCACCGACATGGCGGATGCCCAGCGCGTTGAGAAAGCGCGCCAGGGTGATGGTCCGCCTGTCCTCGATCGAGGTGAAGAGATTGCGGATCGAGGTCTCGCCGAAACCCTCACGCTCCTGCAATGGCGGTTTGATCTCGCCGGCCTCATTGCGGGCCTTGAGGGTGAAGATATGAGCCGGCTCGGTGATCAGGCCTTCTTCCTGGAAGGCCTCGATCTGCTTGATGCCCAGGCCTTCGATATCGAAAGCCTTGCGCGATACGAAATGCTTCAACCGCTCCTTCAGCTGGGCGCCACAGATGAGGCCGCCCGTACAGCGCCGCACGACATCCAGCTTGCCGGTCTTGGCGTCGTGCTCACGCAGGGCCTGGCTGCCGCACACGGGGCACTCGGTGGGAAAATCGAAGGCCTCGCCGCGACCGGGCCTGTCCGGGTCGACCACGCGGACGACTTGCGGGATAACATCGCCGGCGCGCTGGATCACCACCGTGTCACCGACGCGGATATCCTTGCGCTCGATTTCGTCCTGATTGTGCAGCGTCGCATTGGTGACCACCACACCGCCGACCGTGACCGGCGTCAAGCGGGCGACCGGCGTCAGGGCGCCGGTGCGGCCGACCTGGATGTCGATGGCTTCCAGAATGGTGGTCGCCTGTTCGGCCGGGAATTTGTGGGCGATGGCCCAGCGCGGAGCGCGGGCGACAAAGCCCAGACGCTCCTGCCAGTCCAGCCGGTCTGCCTTGTAGACCACCCCATCAATGTCATAGCCGAGCCCGGCCCGTCTTGCCTCGATATCGCGATAGACCGCCAGCAGAGCCTCGACCGTTTCGCAGCGGGCCATGAGGTCATTGACCGGAAAGCCCATTTCGCCGAACCGGGCCACGGCTCCCATCTGGGTGTCGGAAAGCGGCTCGGAGACCTCGCCCCAGGCATAGGCGAAAAAGCGCAGGGGGCGCTGGGAGGTCATCTTCGGGTCGATCTGGCGCAGCGAGCCGGCAGCGGCATTGCGCGGATTTTTGTAGGCGTCCTTGCCTGCCTCGATCTGACGCTCATTGAGCGCCGCAAAATCGGCGTGCGACATGTAGACCTCACCGCGCACCTCGACCACGTCCGGCCAGTCGCCGGGTGGCAAGGTGTCGGGGATATCGTCCAGGGTGAGCAGGTTCTGCGTCACATCCTCGCCGGTCTGGCCATCGCCGCGGGTGGCGCCATGGACAAGCTTGCCACCGACATAGCGCAGGCTGGCCGACAGGCCGTCAATCTTCGGCTCGGCAGTGACCGCCACGACATCGCTCTCGGCCAGACCCAGAAAGCGGCGGATGCGTCCGACAAAATCGGCGACATCCTCGTCATTGAACGCATTGCCCAGCGACAGCATCGGTACTGCATGCCGGATTTCGCCGAACTTGCCGGACGGGACGGCGCCGACGCGCTGGGTCGGGCTGAGCAGGTCAATGAACTGCGGAAAGCGGACTTCGATCGCCTCAAGCTTGCGGCGTAGCGCATCATAGGCGGCGTCGGAAATCTTGGGCGCGTCGGACTGGTAGTAGGCCTTGTCATGCCCGGCAATCTCGCGAGCCAGGCGGGCATGCTCGGCGCGTGCTTCGGCCTCGGTCAGCTGGTCGACATCCTTGAGTGCGCTCATCAGTCCTGCCCTGCGGAATCAATTCGGGAGCGGCAGTCTAGGCGTCCACGGCCATCAGTGCATCGGCCTGGGCCCGTGCCGCGTCAGTAATGTCAGCGCCGGACAGCATGCGGGCAATCTCCTCGCGCCGCGCCGCTCCATCCAGCTTGACCAGTGTCGTGCGCATGCCGCCCTGCCCGTCATCGGTCTTGACGATCTGCCAGTGATGATCGGCCAGCGCCGCCACTTGCGGTGAGTGGGTAACGACCAGTGTCTGCCCCTTGGCGGCCAGCCGCTTGAGCCGCCGACCCACCGCATCGGCCACGGCCCCGCCAACGCCCTGGTCAACTTCGTCGAAGACCAGAACCAGACCGTCATCCTCGCCAGCCAGCGCCACTTTCAGGGCCAGGCCGAAGCGCGACAGCTCACCCCCCGACGCGATCTTGTCCAGTGCTCCGAAAGGCGATCCCGGATTGGTGGCAACCTCGAAAACGACCTGGTCGCGGCCATCAGGTCCGGCCCGGTCATCATCCGAGGTAATGGCGACGCGGAAGCGCGCCCGGTCCATTTTCAGCGGCGGCAGTTCGGCCGCGACCGCGTCGGTCAGCGCCTTGCCGGCCTTCATGCGACTGCGTGACAGGGCATGGGCAGCGTCGTCATACCGCGCCTGGGCCGCCTTCACGGCCTTTTCGGCCTCGGCAATCCGGTCCGACGCGTTCTCGATACCGTCGAGCTGGTCGGTCAGCCGACCATGCAGGGCCGCCAGCTCGTCTGCGGCGACATGGTGCTTGCGGGCCAGGCCACGCAGGGCGAACAGCCGCTCCTCCACATCATTGAGACGGCCCGGCTCAACATCGAATGCCTTGGCGGCGTCCGAGAGGGCATCTTCCGCCTCGGCAAATTCGATCAAGGCCCGGTCGATCGCCGTCGAGGCGCGCTCGAGCGCGGGCCCGGCCTCACCACCGCCCGACCCGATATGATCACGCACTCGTTCCAGCCCACGCAGCGCCGCATTCAGACGCGCCTCCAGGCCTCCGCCCTCACCGGCGAGAGCCTGCTGGGCGTCCTGCAAATCCCCGATGGCGCGCTCGGCGCCTTGCAGGAATTGGCGTTCCTCAGCCAGTTCCGCCTCCTCGCCGGCACGCGGATCGAGCCGGTCGAGTTCCTCGATGGCATGACGCAGATAGTCCTGCTCGTCATCCGAGGCCTGATTGGCGTCCACCAGGGCATCGAGTTGCTTGCGAGCGGCGCTGACTTCGCGCCAGGCCGCACGACAGGTCGCCAGCTTGCCATCATGCCCGGCATAGGTATCGAGATAGGTGCGGTGGCTTTTGGGGTCCATCAGTCCGCGGCCGTCATGCTGGCCGTGAACTTCAACCAGTACATCGCCCAGTCCGCGCAACAGCCCGATGCTGGCTGCCTGGTCATTGATATGAGCGCGACTGCGGCCGTCCTCACCAAGACGCCGGCGCAGGATCAGCGGCTCACCCGGCTCGACCATCAGGCCGGCCTCGTCCAGCAAGCCCCAGGCGGGGTGGCCGGCGGGCAGGTCAAAGGCGGCAACAGCCTGGGCCTCGTCAGCGCCGCTGCGCACCTGGGCGCGATCGGCACGCTCGCCAGCAGCCAGTCCCAGAGCGCCAAGCAGGATCGACTTGCCGGCACCGGTCTCGCCGGTCAGTGCACACAATCCACCGTCGAACGTCGCCTCAAGCGCGTCGATCAGGACCACATTTCGAATGGAAAGGGAGAGCAGCATTCAGTGCGTAGGCACCCCCGGGCCAGATCAGCCAAACAGCCGCTGCATGGCCCGCCGCATAAAGGACGGGTCGGCCTGTTCGATCGATTCGCCGATCGAGATCCCCTCACGGGTGAGGAGATCATAGCTGGTCTCATACCAGTCACTGCCCGGGAAATTGTAGCCCAGGACCGATGCGACCTGACGGGCTTCCTCGTCAATGCCGAGCGAGACATAGGATTCGACCAGGCGATGCAGGGCTTCCGGCACGTGCGATGTGTTGCCGTATTCGCGCAAGACATTCTGGAAACGGTTGATGGCCGCCAGGTGGTAGCCGCGGCGCAGATACCAGCGCCCAACGCTCATTTCCTTGCCAGCCAGATGGTCGCGCGTCATGTCGATCTTCAGGCGCGCGTCGGTAGCGTAGCGGCTGTCCGGGAAACGGCGCACAACCTGTTCAAGCGACAGCAGGGCCTGCTGGGTGGCCGCCTGGTCACGCCCGACATCCATGATCTGTTCGAAATGGCTGATCGCGATGAGGTAGTAGGCATAAGCGGCGTTGCGATTGCCCGGATGCAGCGAGATGAAGCGCTGGGCGTCGGAAATCGCCTCGTCGTAATTATTGGATTCGTAGTTGGCATAGGCTGCCATCAGCATGGCCCGGCGTGCCCATTCCGAATACGGGTGCTGACGCTCCACCTCATCGAAGCGGGCCGCGGCCAGCGGGTATTGCTGGCGGTCGAGCGATTCGAACGCGGTGGCGTAAATCGTCTCCGCCGGTCGCTCGACATAAGCGACTGAATTATCTGGCCCGCTGGCACAGGATGCCAAGAGGGCGGACAGGACAAGCGGGGCAACGATACGCGACATAAAGGTCATGAAAGCACGGCTCAACAGCTCTGGCGGCCGAAGGGCCACCCGTTCCGACAAGTTTGTAGCGGATGATTGCCTCGGGCAAAAGGGCGCTGTCATCGAGGAATGCGAAACTGACGGTTCAAGCCGTCGGATCAGGGCGCAATGACAGATCTGCCGCAATAGAAAGGCGGCAAACCCCACGCCCCGCCAGGGCGTGCGGCCCGGGTTTTCGTCATGTCTCGAAATCAGGTAGGGCTCAACGCGCCATCGCCATGGCGCCGGCATCGACGTCACGCATGCTGACCCATTTCCAGCTGGTCGGATCGTCCAGCAGGGCGCGCACGGCAGCATTGTTGATCGCGTGGCCCGGACGGGCGGCGCGATAACAGCCGATGATCGGAGCACCGGCCAGGGCGATATCGCCCAGCGCGTCCAGAGCCTTGTGACGGACAAACTCGTCCTTGAAGCGCAATCCTTCCGGATTGGCGATGCCGTCATCATCCAGCACCACGGCATTGTCCATGGAACCACCACGCGCCAGACCAGCGGCCAGCAGTGCTTCGTAATCCTTGCGGAAACCGAAAGTCCGCGCCGAGGCGATGTCATCGCTGAAAATGTCGGGAGCGATCTCGAAGGCACAGGATTGGCGCCCCACCGAGGCGTGCTCGAAGCTGATCTCGATCTCGATCGACGGCTTGAGGGCCGGAAGGAATCCGGCGCTGCGCTCGTCATCTTCGATCATGACCGGACGCAGGACCTGGATCGCGCGACGCGGCATGGCATGGGATTTCAGTCCAACCTGGCGGATAAGCTTGACGAAGGGCGCCGAGGATCCGTCCATCACCGGGACTTCAGACCCTTCAACCTCGATCACTGCATCATCCACACCGAGGCCTGCCAGAGCGGCCATCAAATGCTCGATGGTTGCGACCGAAACGCCGGCCTCATTGGTGATAGTGGTGCCCAGGCGCACCTCATTGACATTGGTGGCCCGCGCCGCAATCCGGTTGTTGCGGTCGGTGATGTCTGAGCGCACAAAGACAATGCCCGCGCCGGCACTGGCCGGTTGCAGGACCATGCGAACCCGGTCGCCGGTGTGGAGACCAATGCCTGCGAACACAACAGGTGCCGCCAATGTGTGCCGGTTAATCACTGTAACGCGCCATCTTGCTTACGGTTTACGCCCAAACGCTTGATGGCCAGACAGCCATCGACCTGTGCAGTGAACGACAGGCGGTGCCAGCATTCAATTAAACCATTGTTGCGGTTTGTTACGCGGCTGCAGCAAAAAGGGCGGCCGCAATGGGCCGCCCGTTTCTTCAGTCAGATCAGTGAGTTGATCTGATCAATTTGCCTGGCGACGCAGGAAGGCCGGGATTTCCAGATCGCCTTCTTCCAGGCTGTCACCGAACAGGTCTCCGGACGCCGGTCGCTGGGCCGACTGGACCGGCGCAGTCTTGGTGACCGGCGCGGCTTTCGGAGCAGGTTCGACCGGCTTCTTGCGGCGACCGAAGAGCGAGAACCCACGCTTCTCTTCCTTGCTGTCGGCTTGCGGCGCCGAGGCGCGGCGTTCTTCATAGCGCGCGTTCAAACGTTCTGCTTCCTGGGCCAGTCGGGCCTGGTCCTGGACAACTTGCGGCGCTTCGGCCCGCATGTCGGTCTGGGTCGTCCGCACTTCAGACACATAAGGGTCGCGATCAGAACTGATCGGGCTCGTGGCGATGGCGTCGGAGAGATCTTCGGCCCCGACAGCCCTCTTCATCGGCTCGACCTGGAACTCGTCGCTGGTCTCGGTCTCGGTTTGTGCGGCAGCCTGCGGCTCCGCTTCCCGGCGCGGTTCAGCGATACGGGGTTCGGGTGCGCGCATCTCGACACCGCGCTCACTGGCCACACGGCCCGGACGGTCAGAATTCGAGCGTTTCCATGGCAGGATGGCGTCATTCGGATTGGACTGCTGGGCCGACGCAGCGCCGCGTTGCTGACGGGCACGCGGATCGGTCTGAACCATGATTTCCGCGTCGATACCGGTGGCGACGACCGAGACACGCATGGAACCTTCCATGGTTTCGTCGAAGGTCGAACCGACAATGATATTGGCTTCCGGATCGACTTCAGCGCGAATTTCGTTCGCGGCCTCGTCGACCTCATAAAGGGTCATGTCATAGCCGCCGGTGATGTTGATCAGGACGCCGGTGGCCCCCTTCATCGAAACATCGTCCAGCAGCGGATTTGAAATGGCGGCCTGGGCGGCTTCCACGGCGCGCTTTTCGCCGCCGGCCTCGCCCGTCCCCATCATCGCCTTGCCCATCTCGTTCATCACCGCGCGGACGTCGGCGAAGTCGAGATTGATCAGGCCCGGCATGACCATCAGATCGGTGATACCGCGCACGCCGGAATGCAGGACCTGGTCAGCCATGGAGAAGGCCTCGGCAAAGGTCGTTTTCTCGGTCGCGATACGGAAGAGATTCTGGTTCGGGATCACGATCAGCGTATCGACATGATCCTGCAGCTGATCGATCCCGGAATCGGCCAGCTTCATGCGGCGCGAGCCTTCGAAATGGAAGGGTTTGGTCACGACACCAACGGTGAGAATGCCCATTTCACGAGCCGCGCGCGCCACGACAGGCGCAGCGCCGGTTCCCGTGCCACCACCCATGCCGGCAGTGATGAAGACCATGTGGGCCCCGCCCAGATGCTCGCGGATCTCCTCGATCGAGTCCTCGGCCGACTGTTCACCGACTTCCGGTCGCGCACCCGCGCCCAGACCTTCAGTGATGGCGGCCCCCATCTGGACGCGCTTTTCGGCCTGCGAACGTTGCAGGGCCTGGGCGTCTGTGTTGGCGACGACAAAGTCGACACCTTCCAGCTTGGCCTCGATCATGTTGTTGACGGCATTCCCCCCGGCGCCCCCGACACCAAAGACCACAATACGCGGCCGCAACTCGGTCGTTTCGGGAATTGAGAGGTTGAGCGTCATGACAGACCCTGTTCTCGGCACTGGAAGTTAAACAACGATTCACCATGAAGTTTCGCCCCAAGACGCTTAAGCAGGGGTTAAACTGATGATCATTTCAGGTGGTAAAACATTCTGACCGACAGGGTCCGCCGCTGATGTCGTCAGCCGCTTGCAGCCTCGGGAAGCGAGCCGGATAGCCAGATTTCGCGGTCCGACCGGTCGAGCAGCAGGGTCACCGCGTGTCCGAGCTCATGCATGGTATTTGCAAAGATCATGATGATCTCGGCATCACGCTGCGTTTGCGGCAATCGCACACCAAAACTCATCGAATGGGTCACGAATGAGTTGAAGAACTTCGCGATGTCCTGAGCTTCCGAGCGCGCAATGCGAAGGTCCACCCGTGTGAAATCGAGCAGGATGCGGCGCCAGCCCCGGGATTCCGCCGCTTCGGCCATTTCGACGATGATGTCGGTGGCGCTGTCCCAGTCCTCATAACCATCAATGAAGGTTTCGACACAAGCGTGGTCAGGCAGGATTGTGACTCGATTGAAAGACATTGCGCTCTTCTTGCGACCTAGAGTCGGAGAAGTAAGGGCCGCACCCGAGAAAGTCCTTAAACGCGTCGGTAATTGATTATGAAATAGCGGTTGATCCCGAAGGCTCAAAAGCTTTCGGCAAACCAGCGCCACATGGACGACGCCCGACCGGCACCAGCTTCCGCAGGAACCCGGCGCGGCATGGTCGGCAGACCGCTCATGCGCGGCGGTCCGGCAATGGCTTCCGCGGCCCCGCGCGTCTCGCGGCGGACCACACCGGCCACGGCACTGAAAGCCGGACCGGACACCGCATCGCCCAGCCCGCTGACACCGCATGGTCCCGCGATACGGACCTGCTTGCCAAACACACGCGCGGCCAGTTCGGCAGCGCCGGGAAGCTGGGCGCCCCCACCAGTCAGAACCAGGCGACGGCCGGATGTCTTGCCGACACCGGCCGCGTCGAGGCGGTCGCGGATTAGTTCGAAGGTCTCTTCCAGCCGCGGCCGGATGATCGAGTTGAGCAGGGAGCGCGGCGCACTGTCGTAAAGCGCACCATTTTCACCGGAAACCGATGGCACCTCGATCATCTGCTGGTCATCCTCGGGACTGTCCAGAGCCGACCCGTACAGCGTCTTGAGGCGTTCCGCGGCGGCCAGCGGCGTCGACAGGCCGCGCGCCACATCCGATGTCACATGCGAGCCACCGACCGGGACGGCATCAATATGCAGCAGCGCACCTTCCGCGAACACGGCTGCGGTGGTGGCGCCGGCACCCATGTCGATCAGGGTCGCACCCAGCTTGACTTCATCGTCGGCCAGGGCCGACAGGCCGGACGCGTAAGGTGTGGCGACCACGCCCTTGAGGTCGAGATGGCAGCGCTCGATACAGGTCGACAGATTGCGCAGCGGGCCGATGGCGGCGGTAATGACATGCACTTCCACGCCCAGCGTCTTGCCGAACATGCCGCGCGGATCCTTGATCCCGCGATGATCATCGACTGACCAGGACAGCGGAATGGCGTGCAGGACAACGCGGTCTTCAATCGCAAATTCAGCCAGCGCGCCATCCAGCAGGCGGCGCGGCTCGCGCTCGGTGATCTCGCGTTGTGGCAGGTCGATCTCGGCAGCCAGGCGGGTCGAGGCCGGCTGTCCGGCCGACAGGGTCACGGTGACAGCGTTGACGGCAATCCCGGCCATGCGCTCGGCCTGCTCGACCGCGGTGCGGATGGCTTCGGCGGCTGCATCCATGTCAACCACCGCGCCGGCGCGGACGCCGCGCGAGGACTGGTGACCGACACCGATCACACGCGGCCGCGGACCGGAGATGGTCTGATCGGTGCGGGCGATGAAACAGGCAATCTTGGAGGAGCCGACATCAAGGGCGGCACAGACACCCTGGGCCTTGGAGCCGCTGACAGCGCTGGGCTGACGGGACCGGAACAGATCAAACACACTCACGCTTCACGCTCCCGCATACCGGCCGCCGCTGCCCGGTCAGGCAGGGCACGGACGATCAGATCGCCCTCACCGCGTAGGTCAAAACTCTCGGCCGCCAGGCGCAGCACGCCACGCTCGGCCTGAAGGCGGGCGAGGATGGCGATCGAGGCCATCACATCGCTCTCCGGCAATTTCACATCAGCACCGCTTTCCAGGCGCAGATTCCAGCGCCTTTCACCGACGCGCACCGCACCGACCACCCGACCGGCCACGTCCGGGAAATGGCCCAGGGCATCGACGATCTCGGTCGCCGCCTCATTGGCGCCGTCGGCAACGACAAGCGGCAGATCGGGCGGGTTCATGACATCGGCATCAGCGATCACGACCCCGTCGCGATCGATTACGTGCAGACCGCCCTCGACCTGCCAGAGCGCGAAGGCTTCGCGGGTCTCGACGACAATGGCGATACGGTCGGGCAGCAGACGGGCAACACGGGCCCGACGGATCATCGGCATGGCCTCGACCCGGCTTCGAACAATTTCCGGATCGATCGAGAAAATGGACTCGCCGTCGGTGATCAGGGATGCCTGGACGATGGCATGGGCCATCTCGCCGCGGGCGCCTGTGACATCAATGGCGCGAACGGCGAAGCCGGACTCAGCGAGCTGACGCTCGACGTGGGCACCGGCCCAGGAAGCGACATCGTCGAGCTGACCGAAGAGCGCGAGTCCGCCCACCGTGACAGCCGCCAGGCCAGCCACGACCAACCCGCCGAAACGGGCTGCATTCGCCATACGATATCTGACACCCCGGACCTGGGCCTCGGCCCAGTTACGCAAACGCCGCGGTGCGGACACCGCGGCGGACTGGGGTTTGGTCTTGCGACGGACCGCTTTACGCGATCCGGCACGCCTCACCTTCGACACGACGCATTCTCCGCCATCCATGCAACGAGATCGGAAAATTCGATCCCGCAATACTGCGCCTGTTCTGGCGCTAGTGATGTCGGAGTCATGCCCGGTTGGGTGTTAATTTCGAGTAACCATAATGGTGTATCGGCTGCCGAATCATAGCGGAAATCCGACCGCGTCATGCCCCGGCATCCCAAGGCCCGGTGTGCCCTGACAGCCAAATCCATCGCCAGTTCAGCGATTTCGGCGGAAATCGGCGCCGGTAAAATATGATCCGACCCGCCTGCCGTGTATTTCGCTTCATAGTCGTAAAAGGTCGTGTTGGGCTTGATCTCGGTGACACACAGCGCCCTGTCTTCCATTACCGCCACGGTCAGCTCGCGACCGGGCACATAGCGCTCGATCAGGATTTCATCACCCAGCGCCCAGGCCGTCGAACCCAGCTCGGCGGGTGGGCGATTGGCACCTTCCAGCACGATATGCACGCCGACCGATGAGCCTTGTGCATTCGGTTTGGCGACATAGGGCGGCTTCATCACATGGGCCTTGGCCGCCTCGAAACGGTTGGCGATGATGCCCTCAGGACAGGGGATGCCCGCCGCGCGCAGCACGTCCTTGGCCTTCTGCTTGTCCATCGCCAGGGCCGAAGCGAGCACGCCGGAATGGGTGTAGGGCTTGCCGAAATGCTCGAGCACACCCTGGACCAGACCGTCCTCGCCCCACTCGCCATGCAGGGCGTTAAAGACGACATCCGGGTCGGCGTCGGCGAGCTGTTGCGACAGATGACGGCCGGCATCGATCTCGACCACCTCGTAGCCGGCATCGCGCAACCCCTTGGCACAGGCCGCGCCCGTGACCAGAGACACATCCCGCTCCGGCGACAGTCCGCCCATCAAAACCGCGATACGCTTGCTCATGAGATTATCCTGGCTGAGGCCCTGACCGGTCATCGACCCGGGCAGACCGGCTAGTTCAGTGCTTCACCGCTGGGTGTGGTCGGCCTGACCACCGGATCAACGAGCGCGATCGCGCTGGCGCCGGTTGTGCGTGCAATGGCCAGCAATTCGGTCAGCGCCTCGACAGGCGCAGTGCCCAGATCGACATGCAACATCTCGTCCTGCAGCGAGGCGGCGTGGATGAAGCCACCGGTCTGGACACCGGGGGTCACCACTGGCGTGTCTTTCATCATCCCGAACCAGCGATCAAACCAGCGCGTCACGGCTGCCTCATCCCATTTCGCGCCCTGCAGCTGGACCACCAGCGCGTCCCAGCGGAACGGATGGAGATGAAGATGAACGCCCTCGACTGGTCCGTCCCAGGACTTGAAAGCCAGCATGTCCTGCAAGCGAAACTCGCGGAATTCCGGCTTGGGCTGGATTTGGGTCGCGAAATCAATGCGGTACAGGTTCCGGATCAGCGATTTGTCATGCTGGATCGCGAACGGATGCTCGCTGACGCCCTGGGGAAAATGCTTTTGCATTTCCGGCAGCCACTGGGTGTAGGCCTGTACGAATTTCTCGCGGATCGGCTCGATCGCCGCGGCGACTGGATCGGTCATCCCGCTTGCCCTTCTTGTTTCTGGTCGCCGGAGACCCGGCCGATACGCCGGACTTCCCAGCGCAGCTCGATATCATGTTGTTGGCGAACCCGCGCCCGCACGTCTTCGCCGACCTGTTCCAGATCAGCCGCGCTTGCCGTGCCATCATTGATCAGGAAGTTACAATGTTGCTCGGAAAAATGCGCCCCGCCAACGCGGTAACCGCGCCCGCCGACACTGTCGATCAACTCCCAGGACTTGCGCTGGTTCGGCGTGCCGGGCGGATCGGGATTGGCGAAGGTCGAGCCGGAGGTCTTCTCGCGGATCGGCTGCGTTGTCTCGCGCCGCGCCGTGATGGCATTCATCCGCTTGGTGATCGCGTCCGGATCATCGGCCTGCCCCTGGAAGACCGCCCCGGTAAAGATCCAGTCCTCAGGCGCCTCGCAATGGCGGTAGCTGTAGGCCAACTCGTCCGGCGAGGCGATGATGCGGCGTCCCATCCGGTCCAGCGCGATGACCTCGACGACCACGTCGGATGTCTCCTGATCATAGCAGCCGGCATTCATGCGCAGCGCGCCGCCAATCGTGCCGGGCACACCTACCAGGTATTCCAGCCCGCCAATCCCGGCCTTGGCCGCCGCCTTGGCGACCATCTTGTCGAGCGCTCCGGCCCCGGCACGCAGCCGATACCCGTCCAGCGCCTCGGTCTTCGCGAACGCACCCGCCAGACGGATCACCACACCCGGCACCCCGCCATCACGCACCAGCGTGTTCGACCCGGCACCCAGCACGGTCACCGGGATCTCGTCCGGCGTCTCCGCCAGGAAGCGGCACAGATCAGACTCGTCGGCCGGGAGGTAAAGCACATCCGCCGGACCACCGACCCGCAACCAGGTCAGGCCCTTCAGCGGCGCGGCCTCGATATATTTGCCGCGAACGGTGGGGAGTTGGGCGAGGAGGGTCACCCCAACGCCTCCAACTCGCCCGGCAGGGCATAGGCCCATAGCGTGATATCACCGGCGCCGAGGCAGACGACGACATCGCCCTCACCGGCCCGTTTGGCGACGTCGGCAGCCACAGCATCACGGGTCGTGGCACCGGCATCGCGGTGACCGTGCGAGCGCAGGCTCTCGACAAGATGAGCCTGGTCGGCGCCCTCGATCGGGTCTTCCCCGGCGGTATAGACCGGGGTCACCAGCACGCTGTCGGCATCGTTGAAACAGGTCGAGAAATCGTCGAACAAGTCGTGCAGGCGACTGTAGCGGTGTGGTTGCATGACCGCGATCACCTTGCCGGTCGCGGCCTGACGCGCGGCTTTCAGTACGGCGGCGATTTCGACCGGGTGATGGCCGTAATCATCGATGATCGCCGCGCCCTTCCACTCACCGGTGCGAGTGAAGCGACGCTTGACCCCGCCAAACTGGCCCAGCGCCGTCTTGGCGCCGGCCTCGGTCAGGCCCAGCTCGCGCGCGGTCGCCAGCGCAGCAACAGCATTGAGCACATTGTGCTCGCCCATCATCGGCAGGAAAATGTCACGCCAGACCGTCTCGTCCTGACCGCGCAGGCGGAAGCGGACATCAAAGGTCGCGCCGGATGGATCCATCTTGAGGTTTTCCAGACGGGCATCGGCCTGCGGGTTCTGGCCATAGGTGATGACGCGGCGGTCCTCGACCCGGCTGGCCAGCGACTGCACTTCGGGATGGTCGGTGCACAGGACCGCAAACCCGTAGAAGGGCAGGTTCTCGACAAACTGGAAGAAGGCCTGACGGAGCACATCGAAGGTGCCGTAATGCTCCATGTGCTCGGGATCGATATTGGTGACGATGGCCACTGTCGAGCGCAGTTTGAGAAAGGAGCCGTCGCTCTCATCCGCTTCGACCGCCATCCAGTCACCCAGGCCGACCTTGGCGTTCGAGCCATAGGCGGAAATGATGCCGCCATTGATCACCGTCGGATCGACACCGGCGGCGTCCATCAGGACGGCGACCAGCGAAGTCGTCGTTGTCTTGCCGTGCGTGCCACCCACGGCAACCGCGAATTTCAGGCGCATCAGCTCGGCCAGCATCTCGGCCCGGCGCACCACCGGGATCTTGGCGGCACGGGCGGCGACGAGTTCCGGATTGTCCGGCTTGATCG
The DNA here is from genome assembly GCF_000014745.1 of Maricaulis maris MCS10. Lineage (NCBI taxonomy): Bacteria > Pseudomonadati > Pseudomonadota > Alphaproteobacteria > Maricaulales > Maricaulaceae > Maricaulis > Maricaulis maris. Next base: position 2,260,047 of record NC_008347.1, read on the forward strand.
CCGAGGAGACGACAATGGCGCCCGCCCCGTCGACATTTGCGGCCTTGTGACCGATGGCGACCGTGGCACCGAGCCCGGTCAGGCGTTCGACATTCGGGTTCGCCTTGATGTCGGAACCCTGCACCTTGTAGCCCAGATTGAGCATGACCTCGGCAATGCCGGACATGCCAATGCCGCCAATGCCGACGAAATGGACAGGACCGACTTCAAACGGCAGGGCGGTGAATTTCATACGAGAGCTCCGGTGACCAGGCCATCGACCGCCCGCGCCAGCGCATCGGCGGCATCGGGGCGGCCCAGCGCGCGCGCCGACTGGGCTCGGCTGGCAAGGTCGTCAGGGTTGGACAGACGGGTTTCGATGAGGGCCGCGATCTTCTGTGCCGTGAACTCGCCCTCATGGACGACATCGCAGGCGACGGCCTGGACGAGACCATCAACATTGGCGGACTGGTGGTCATCAGCGGCGATCGCCAGCGGGCAGAAGATCGCCGGACGTCCGACGCCTGCCACTTCCGACACGGTCGAGGCGCCGGCCCGGCCGATCACAAGATGGCTGGCGGCATAGAGCGAACCGACATCTTCAAAGAAGGGTTCGCATTGCGCGGCTATGCCGGCTGCTTGATAGGTTTCGCGTGCCATGGGGAGGGATTCCTCGCGGGTCTGTTGGACCACATCAAGGCGGGATCGCAGCTTTTCCGGGACCATCGCCAGTGCCTGCGGCACGGTTTCCGACAGGATGCGCGCGCCCAGGGATCCGCCAAGGACAAGGATGTTCAGCCGACCATCGGCGTCAATTGCCGGATAGCCGGCATCCCGCGCGGCGAGGATGGGGGCGCGCAGCGGGTTGCCGGTCAGGATGTGACGTTTCTTCGCCTTGGCCGGCAGGCGGTCGAGGCGCTCGAACCCCGAGGCCACAAAGCCGGCCTTGGCGGCAAAGACGCGATTGACCCGGCCCAGCACGGCGTTTTGTTCATGGATGGCGAAGGCAATGCCCATCGAACGGGCGACCGCCAGGGCCGGAAAGGCCGGATAGCCACCAAAACCGGCGATCACGTCCGGCTTCCACTTGCCGACAATCGAGCGCGCCTGGGCAAAGCCCTGGGTCAGTTCGAGCGCGGCCCTGGCCAGCTTGAGCGGGTTCTTCGTCGACGGGCTGGCGGCATGGATCTCGTCAACCGCGACGGCCGGAAAGTCGGTCGCGTGGCGCAGGCCGCGGGCATCGGTGACCAGACGCACCTGCCAGCCGCGCGCGATCAGGGCTTCCGCCGCCGCGCGCGCGGGAAACATGTGCCCACCGGTTCCGCCGGCGGCAATCAGGCAACGGCGCGGTGTCATGCGGAGAAGCGCGGTGTGTAGGCGCCGGGTCGGCGACGGGTGAAGGCCAGCAGGAGGCCGGCACCGAATGCAAGGGCGAGCATGGACGAACCTCCATAGGAGACGAAAGGCAATGTCATGCCCTTGGGTGGAATGAGGTTCAAGTTTACGGCGATATTGACCAGGCTTTGCAGTCCGAATTGCAGCGCAAGTCCAGCGACCGCCAACTGCGCGAACCCGTTTTGCAGCCGCATCACCTGCATCCAGGCCCGCGTCACCAGGATGGCAAACAGGCCGATGATCGACAGCGAGGCCATCAGGCCGAACTCCTCAGCCGCAACCGAGAAGATGAAATCGGTATGAGCGTCTGGCAGGAGATGCTTCACCTCGCCCTCGCCGGGCCCGACCCCGGCAATGCCGCCGCGCGAGATGGCCTCGGTCGCCCGGTCGATCTGATAGGTGTCACCACTTTCCGGATTAAGGAAACGATCCACCCGCGAAGCGATGTGCGGGAAGGTGAAATAGGCGAGCGTCGATCCTGACGCCGCCAAACCGCCCAACACCGCCACCCAGATCCAGGACAGGCCCGAGGCAAAGAAGATGCCGCCAAAGCACAGGGTCAACAGGACGGACTGACCAAAGTCAGGCTGCAACATCAACAGGCCGATCGCGACGGCGAACAGGCCGAAGGCGATGATCCGGCCCGGCACCGGCGCGCCGCGCTTTTCTTCGGAGAACAACCAGGCCGCCGTGACCAGCAAGGCCGGTTTGAGAAATTCCGACGGCTGAAGCGAGAACGGTCCGAAACGCAACCAGCGTGTCGCCCCCTTGACCTCATGACCGATGAACAGGGTTGCCGCCATCAGGATGAATGCGCCCATCAATGCGATCACGGCCAACCGTCGCGCGCCCTTGGGCGACAGCGCCGAGATGGCCAGCAAGGAGATCAGGCTGAGGCCGGCAAAGACGCTCTGGCGATACAGGAAGTAAAACGGGTCATCGAGGCCAAGCCGTTCGGCGGCTGCCGGACTGGCCGCCATCGACAGGACAAGCCCGGTCGTGACCAGGGCAATGACGACGAACAAGAGGGTACGGTCGATACCGCGCCACCACATGCCCAGTGCCCGCGGGAAAGCCTGGATCACGCAACGCCCTCCGGTGCATGGCCCTGCGCGACACGGTCATTGACCAGCGTGCGGAACATGTCGCCGCGTGCCTCATAGCTGGCGAACTGGTCAAAGGAGGCCGCCGCTGGAGACAGGAGAATGACCTGTCCGCTTCCACCTTCGGCCAGGGCATCGCGCGTGGCGGCGGCAATAGCGCCGGCCAGGTCGCCGCAGGATTCATTCGGCAGTTCGCCGTCAAGTTCGCGGCCGAAACTCTCACTGGCCTCGCCGATCAGATAAGCCTTGGCGACGCGATGGAATTGCGGCTTCGCGGCGCTCAAACCACCCGCCTTGGCCCGTCCACCAATGATCCAGCGGACACGTTCATAACAACCCAGTGCCTGCACGGCGGCTTCGGCATTGGTGGCCTTGGAATCATTGACATAAGTGACGCCATTAATCGTGGCGACGCGCTCCTGGCGATGCGGCAGGCCGGGAAAGGTGGTGATCGCATCGGCCGCGGCACGACCGGCGACGCCCAAGGCCCGAACCGTCGCCAGGGCCGCCGCCGCATTCTGGGCGTTGTGTCGGCCCGGCAGCGTTGGCACTTTCGCCAGATCAACAATTGGATGGGAGGCGCAGTCCAGCGCGTCATAAACCCGGTCGCCCAGCGCATAGACGCCGCGTGCGAACACCCGTCCGGCCGAGATCGGAATGACTTCCTCCTCACGGCGCTGCCGGCGCAAGGCCGAATAATAGGCCGAGGTCGTATTGTCATCGATGCCGACGACCGCCAGGCCACCGGGCTTCTGCATCTCGAACAGGCGCTTCTTGGCGCGAAAATAGCCGTCGAAATCACCGTGCCGGTCGATATGGTCAGGCGTAACATTCAACAGAACCGCGACATCACAGGCCAGCGTATGCGTCAGATCGAGCTGGTAGGAAGACAGTTCGAGAACGTAATAACTGCCCGGACGCGGCGGCGACTGGGCCAGGATGGCGTCACCGATATTACCCCCGACCACGACATTGCGACCGGTTGCGCGCAGGATATGCCCGATCAGCGCGGTCGTGGTCGATTTGCCATTGGTGCCGGTGATGCCGATTACCTTTGGTCGCCGCTTTTCGGGCAGGTCCGCCAATGCCTGGGCAAACAACTCGATATCACCGATCACCGGCGCTTCAACAGCCCGGGCCAGTTCGACCATGTGGTGCGGTTTCGGATGGGTCAGCGGAATTCCCGGCGACAGGATCAAGGCGGCAATGTCGCCCCAGTCACGTCGGTTGAGATCGTCCAGCGTCAGGCCTTCGGCAGCCGCGCGCGCACGCGAGGGCTCGGCATCGTCCCAGCACGAAACTGTTGCGCCGCCTGCCTCCAGTGCCTTTGCCGTGGCTATGCCTGTGCGCCCCAATCCGAACACAGCCACACGGCGGCCTTCATATGCGTGGATCGGGATCATGGAGACCTATCCTAGCGCAATTTCAGGGTGGCGAGTCCAATTAATGCGAGGATCACCGCAATAATCCAGAAGCGGATGACGATGGTCGGTTCGGCCCATCCCTTCTTCTCGAAATGGTGGTGGATCGGCGCCATCCGGAAAACCCGTTTGCCGAAGAGTTTGAAACTGGCGACCTGAACCATCACCGAGACCAGTTCCAGCACGAACAGGCCGCCTACAATGGCGAGGACGAGCTCGTGCTTGATGGCCACGGCAATCGTTCCCAGCGCGCCGCCCAGCGACAGCGATCCGGTATCGCCCATGAAGACCATGGCTGGCGGCGCATTCCACCACAAAAAGCCGATCCCGGCACCGATCAGGGCGCCGCAGAAGATCAGGATTTCGCCCGCCCCGGCCGTGTAGTGGACCTGCAGGTATTCAGCGAAATCAACGCGTCCGACGACATAGGCGATCACGCCGAAAGTCGCGGCAGCGATCATCACTGGCACGATGGCCAGACCGTCGAGACCGTCCGTCATGTTCACGGCATTGCCCGACCCGACGATGACGACACAACCGAAGACGAAAAAGAGCGGCCCGATATTGATCATCAGGTCCTTGAAGAAAGGCACGGCGATGGAGGTTTCGATGCCCGGTTCGACACCCAGTGAGCGGGCAGTATGGGTCGCCCAGACCACAGCGATCAACGCAATGGCGAACTCGCCCACCAGTTTGAACCGGCCGCCGAAACCGGCAGTCGTCTGCTTGGTGACCTTGAGATAGTCATCAATGAAACCGATCACGCCGAAGCCCGCGGTGACGAAAATCACGATCCACACATAGGCATTGGTCAGATCGGCCCAGAGCAACGTCCCGACCATCACGCCGAGCAGGATCAGAAAACCGCCCATGGTCGGCGTCCCGGCCTTCTCGACCACATGGCGCTCGATACCCTCGGCGCGGATCGGTTGGCCCTTGCCCTGCTTGCGACGCAGCCAGCCAATCATCGGCTTTCCGAAGACAAAGGCGATCAGCATCGCCGTCATCAGGGCACCGCCCGTCCGGAAGGTGATGTAGCGGAACAGGTTGGCCAGCTGAAAATCGTCAGCCAGCGGCGCGAACAACAAATAAAGCATGGGCGGATCAGGCCTCCGTCAATCCGAGTGCGGTACCGTCGAGGAGAACCGAGGCAATCTTGTGGAGGCCGGAACCATTGGAGCCCTTGATGAGCACCACATCCCCCGAACGCACCAATGATTTGACCTGTTCCAACCCCCCGGCCGCATCCTGCGCATAGCCCGCGCGAACAGTCTTGGGCAAGGCGTCATGCAGATGCTTCATGCGACGACCGCAAGTCAGAACCGAGTCGACACCGGCGGCAGCGAGATGATCGGCCAGCTCCGCGTGCAGGCGGTCCTCGTCCGGGCCGAGCTCGAGCATGTCGCCCAGCACTGCGATACGGCGACCGTCGGGACCGGGATCGGCAGCCCCGAGCGCGGCAATCGCCGCGGCCATCGAGACCGGGTTTGCGTTGTAGGCATCGTCGAGCAGCGTGAAAGCGCCGCCGTCGGGCAAGGCGATCCGTGCGGCACGGCCGCGGCCCGGTTCGGCACCGACGTCAGACAGTGCTTCGGCCACATCGCGAGCATCCAGTCCGGCTCCGGCCGCCGCCGCGAAGATCGCACCGGCATTCCAGGCCCAGTGGGCACCGGTTGCGGCCAGACGGAAGGGCGCGCGGACGCCCAGCACATTGGCGACACCCCGTGACCCGTCCAGCCCGGTTTCAAACTCCTCGATCCGGATAGCCGCCGAAGCGGACGTGCCGAAATCCAGCAGGAAGGCCGCGCAGGAATGTCGGGCATGGCGGGCGATGCGTTCGGCCAGCGGATCATCGGACGGGTAGATGGCGACTCCGTCCTGCTCCAACCCGTCGAAAATTTCCGACTTGGCGTCGGCGATGGCCTCCACAGAGCCGAGATGTTCCAGATGGGCCGGGGCGATCCGGGTGATCAACGCCACATGGGGGCGGACCAGCGAGGACAGGTCGCGGATTTCGCCGGCATGGTTCATGCCCAGCTCGAATACCGCCCGCCCGGTGTCGCGCGGCATGCGCGCCAGGGTCAGCGGGACACCCCAGTGATTATTGTAGGATTTGACGCTCCAATGCGCCGGGCCGGAGGACCGGAAGACGGCAGCCAGGGCCTCCTTGACGCTGGTCTTGCCGACACTGCCGGTCACTGCGACGCGGATCGCGTCGGATCGGTCACGGGCGGCTGCACCGAGGGCTCGCAGGCCTTCCAGCGCGTCCTTGACCATAAGCGCCGGCTCGACCCCGGTGTCACCGCGCTCGACCAGGCAGGCCGAAGCGCCCTTCTCCATCGCGGCCGCCACGAAATCATGCCCGTCGCGAGCGTCCTGAAGGGCCACGAAAAGGTCGCCGGGTTGCAGCGTGCGGGTATCGATCGAAATTCCGCTGACGGTCCAGCCGGGTTCCCCAATCAGCATGCCGCCGGTTGCAGCCATGGCCTGCCCGGACGTCCACAGCGGGTTCGCGCTTGCCTCAGACATTGGCGGCCTCCCTGGCGACCAGAGCCGCCCGGCCCTGCTCGCGGTCGTCGAATGGATGCACGATATCGCCGACGGTCTGTCCGGTTTCATGCCCCTTGCCGGCAATCAGCAGACAGTCACCGGCCTTCAGCATCGCGACCCCGTGCCGGATCGCCTGGGCCCGGTCGGCGATTTCTTCGGCCCGCGGACACCCTTTCAGAACCGCCTTGCGGATGGCGGCCGGATCTTCGGAACGCGGATTGTCATCGGTGACGATGACATGATCGGCCTGGTTGGCCGCGATGACGCCCATCTTGGCCCGTTTCGAGGCGTCGCGATCTCCACCGCAGCCAAAGATGACGATCACGCGCCCGCGTGTGTGGGGGCGTGCGGCGCGCAGCAATTTGTCGAGCCCGTCCGGGGTATGGGCATAGTCCACCAGCACCGGCGCTCCGGCTGCGGTTTCCCCGACTTTCTCGAGACGCCCCGGCACACCGGCCAAACCCTTGAGGGTATCAAGGACGCTGGCCTCAGCCACGCCGTCCGACAGGGCAATGGCCGCGGCGCCGAGCGCGTTGAGGATCTGGAACTCACCGACCAGCGGGATGTCCAGCGCATGCTCGCGCCCCTTCCAGGCAAAGATAACGCTCTGGCTGGCCGCACGAGGGGTGATTTCCCGGATCGCCAGATCGCTGCCGCGCCAACCCATGGTGAGAACTTCGAGGCCGCGTTCGCGAGCGGAGGCGGCCATCTTGCCACCCCACTCGCTATCGACATTGATCACGGCCCGACCATCGGCCGGCAGGCGCTCGGTGAACAGTTTCAGTTTGGATGCGAAGTAGTCGGCGAAATCGGGATGATAGTCGAGATGGTCCTGAGTCAGATTGGTGAAAGCACCGACCTGCAGGCGCACACCGTCCATCCGGTGTTGCTTGAGGCCATGGCTGGACGCCTCCATGCCCAGATGGGTCACGCCCTCACCGGCCAACCGGTCCAGCGCCGCCTGCAAGGCGACGGCATCCGGGGTCGTATAGCCGGTCACCTCGACCGAATTGCCGCGGGTCACGCCGAGCGTGCCGAGGCAGGCCGCCTCGATACCGGCACCGGCCCAGATCTGGCGCAGGAATTCCACGGTCGAGCTTTTGCCATTGGTACCCGTGATGGCGACGATGTGCCCGGGTTGGCGCGGATAGAAGCGTGCCGCCATCCGCGCCAGCAAGGCGGCGGGTTCGGGAACGGCGATCACCGGGACCGGCGCCTCGACCGGCTCATCGGTCAGGATGACGGATGCCCCGGCGGTCAGCGCTTTGGGGATGAAATCCCGGCCATGCACCTTGACGCCCGGCAGGGCCGCAAAGACGAAACCCGGCTCGACCTTGCGACTGTCCAGCGTCAGGCCGCGCACGGTCTGTTCGCCGCCTTCAACAACCAGGCCTTCATCGAGCAACAGGTCATTCAATGTCACGGGATCAACTCCGGCATCAGCGCAGCGCGGACCATCGCCGTGCGGGCATCCGGATCCTCATTGGACCGTTCGACGCCAAGGATGGGGGCGATCCGCGCCACAATCTCTCCCACCGCTGGAGCTGCAACGCGACCACCGGTCGGACGAAGATAGGTCGGTTCGGGCATTTGCGGCTCATCCAGCAGCACAAGGATCGCATATTGCGGATCATTGGCCGGGAAAACCGCCGAAAATGAGGAAATCAGCGCTGAAGTGTCATAGCCACCGCGCGACGGTTTGTCGGCCGTTCCGGTCTTTCCGGCAACCAGATAGCCGACGGCCTCGGCATTGCCGCCTGTTCCGCCCACCACATTCTCACGCATCAGCGCCAGCACGTCGCGGGCGACATCCGAGCGCATCACGCGCTCGCCCAGAATGGTCTCGTCAGCAGCCACGGGCAGCAGGGTCGGCGGCACATAAACGCCGTCATTGGCGATGGCGGCAAAAGCCGCAATGGTCGCGATCGGGCTGACCGCGATGCCGTGGCCATAGGAAATGGTCACGGTTTCGGTCGGCCCCCAATTGCGCGGCAGCAAAGGGTCAGCGCTTTCGGCCAGCTCGATCGGCGCGCGCTCTAGCAGGCGCAAATCACCCATGAAACCGCGCTGGGCCTCGGCACCGACTTCAAGGGCCATGTGCCCGGAGCCGATATTGGAAGAGTGGGTGAATATCTCCGGCACGGTCAGCCAGCGCTCCTCGCCATGATAGTCGGAGATCCGGTAACCGCCGACATCAAGCGGTGCGCGCGCATCATAACGGCTTTCCAGCGTCGCGGTTTGTTCCTCCAGCGCGACGGCGACCGTGAAGGCCTTGAAGGTCGAGCCCATTTCGTAGACCGACTGGGCGGCACGGTTGAGCCGTTCACCCGGACTGGCATCGGAGGGACGGTTGGGATCGAAGTCGGGCAATGACACCATGCCGAGGATTTCGCCGGTGCGGACATTCATCACGATCCCGGTCGCTGCCAGGGCGCGGTATTCGGTCATGGTCGCGCGCAGGACTTCATCGACATGGAACTGAACCGCCATGTCGATCGACAGGGCGACGGGACGGCCATCACCGGCCATCAGCGCCCCGTCGAAGGCGCGCTCGGCCCCGGCCAGACCGTCCATGTCGCGATTGGTGTAGCCGACCACATGCGAGGCCAGGCGACCACGCGGATAGACGCGGCGTGGCTCGGTACGAAACTCCAGTCCTGGCAAGCCAAGGGCAAACACGGCCTGGCGCTGGCGCGGTGTCAGATTGCGGCGGACCCAGACAAAGCGGCGGCGGGAGCCCAGATCTTCGGTCAGGCCTTCAACATCAACGTCCGGCAGGACGGTGGCGAGCATTTCAGCTGTTTCGGCGGCATCCCAGACCAGGGCCGGATCGGCATAGAGCGAGTGGGTTTCCAGCGTCGTGGCCAGCACCTGCCCGGTGCGATCGAACAGATCACCACGATTATGCGCCTCGGCCACTTGCCGGGCCGGCGCCGCATCGGCAGGTCCGGTTATGGCGAGCTCGACCGCGCGACCGGCGAGAACGGCAAAACCGAGTGCCAGCGACAGGCCCATCACACGCAAACGCCCGCGCGAGGCGTCCATCGCGCGGGTTTCATCACTCTCGATCCGCAGCAGGCGGGACATGTCCGCCGGCGCGGCCTCGGCCAGCGGTGGCGGCGCAAGCGTGCGGGCTTCAGAGGATATCTGTTTGCGGAATGGCCACAGACGCATCAGTCCGGGCCTCCCGCCTGTGTCGGCTCGGCCATGGCCAGGGCGTCGTCCGGCTGGGCCACAAACTGGCCATCCCGGCGCACACCACTGTCATCGGGACGCGGATCAGAGAGCAGTGGCAGATCGCTCAAGGCCACCTCCCGTGACGGATCAAGCGGCTCGAATCCGAGATAGCGCCGGGCCAGGGCGCGCAGGCGCTCCGGGTCTTCCAGATGGGCGATCTCGACATTGAGCACATTGATCTGGCGGCGCTCCTCGACGAGCTGGGCCTGGATATCCTCGAGACGTTCCTGCGAGCTCTTCGCCTCGGCCTTGGCGATGTAGAGCGCGACCGCCAGAGCTGCGGCAACGACGAACGCAATCGCATTGAGCGTGCGGATCATAGCGCGGCCTCCAGACGGGCAAGCGGAACAATACTCGTGTGCAGCGACGGGCTGTCGGACCAGGCCGGCGCTTCGTTTCGAATGGCGGCGCGCAGCTTGGCTGAGCGGGCACGGGGGTTTTCTGCAGCCTCCTCATCGCTGGCCGACACGGCGCGACGGGTCAGCAATGAAAAGCTCGGCGCCGGACCGGCTTCAACCGCAGGCTCGTAACGCGAGCCGCCTCCCCCTGCGAGACCGGCACGGCTCCGCAGGAAGGTCTTGACCATGCGGTCTTCCAGTGAATGGAAGGTAACCACGACAAGCCGGCCCAACGGCGCCAGCAGACGCTCGGACGCCTCCAGCGCACGGGCCAGTTCACCCAGCTCGTCATTGACGAAAATTCGCAGCGCCTGGAAGACTTTCGTCGCCGGATGAATTTTCGAATGTTTTCCGCCAGTTGCGCGCGTCACAATTTCAGCGAGCCGATCCGTCGTCTCGATTTTTGCCTCGGCACGGGCCGTGCAGATGAATTTCGCGATCCGCCGCGAACGCCGCTCTTCGCCGTACACATAAAATATGTCCGCGAGCTCTGCTTCTTTCAGACGGTTGACGGCGTCGGCCGCGGTCGGGCCGCTCGCCGCCATGCGCATGTCCAGCGGGCCCTTGCGCATGAAGGAAAAGCCACGCTCGGCCTGATCGATCTGCATCGAGGAGACGCCGATATCCAGCACGATGCCGTCGACCTGGTCGATACCGCGAGACGCCAGGACCTCGCCCATCGCCGAGAACGGTGCTTCGGCGAAGGCAAAACGGCCTCCGGATGCCTGGACCAGCTGGGTCGCGGTGGGCTGGACGGCCGGGTCGCGATCAATGCCGATCAGCTTGCAATCGGCCGCCGAAAGGATGCCGCGCGAATAGCCACCGGCGCCGAAAGTCCCGTCAATGTACAAAGCCCCGCTGCGCGGCTCGAGCGCATGCAGGACCTCACTCATCATGACCGGGATGTGCGGGGCAACGCTCATCACACCCCTCCCGGACGGGTCGGCAGCTTCAGGGCTCGCTTGTTGTCACGGGCAAAACTCTGGGCATTGGACTTATGTTCTTCGAACCGCTCCGGAGACCAGATCTCGAAACGCGAACCAAGACCGACAAAGGTCGCCTTGGCATCGAGGCCGGCATGTTCGGCGAATTCCTTGGGCAAGGTGACGCGGCCATTGGCGTCGAAAGCCAATGGGCGGGCGGCACCGAAGATGGCGCGCTCGAAAGCGATGCGCGCATCATCATAGGGGTCCATTTCCTCGATCAGCGCCTGGTAACGCTCGAGCAGGGCCTGACCGCCACCTTCCAGATAGGGACCATCGAAGGACGGCCAGACGATGATGCCGTCAAAGGGGCCGCCTCGCACCACAGCACGGAAATCGGCCGGAACGGAAACCCGTCCCTTGGCATCGACGCCGTTAATGGTGGTGGACAGAAACACGCCTTGCTGGCTCCCCAAACCCTGCAACCTACCCCGCATGGTTAATTATGGGATAACATGGGACTGGATGGGAAACAATGACGAGAAGGCCGTTTTTCATGGATTAACAGGCCAATCGAAGTATTCAAATATGCAAAACTGAAGAACAGACGCGGAACATTAAGTTAATATCCACAGGCAGGTCCCAGCCACGCCCATGAATTCCCACGAAATCCCGAATTGTGTGGATTTGTGCCAATCAGGAAAAAGATGCACGAAGCAACCGGTCGAGCGACTCCGCAAAACCGGGGCCCACTTCGTCTGTGCCAGCAGGGAATAAGTGATCAGGCGGCCTGTAAGCCGGGTCTTGTCCCCCGGATCAGATCCGGGGCGACGGTCATTCATCTGCGATCGTGCTTGCGCACGACCTGGTGCGACCTACCCGGACAGCATGCGGAGGCGCACGTGCAGCCGAGGCTGCGGTCTGTCCCTATTCGGTCTTGCTCCAGGTGGGGCTTGCCTAGCCCCCTTCCTTGCGGTCGGGGCGGTGCGCTCTTACCGCACCGTTTCACCCTTGCCTGGCCCGAAGGCCCGGCGGTCTGTTCTCTGCTGCGCTTTCCCTGGGGTCACCCCCGCCGGACGCTATCCGGCACCTTGCCTCCGTGGAGCCCGGACTTTCCTCGACAACACCGTTTCCGGCCCAGTTGCCGCGACCGCCCAGCCACCTGATCGCGATCTAGATCGTCCAGACGGGGCGGAGCGTCAAGCGTCACGCACCGGTCAGCGGCTGGCGATCGCCGCGACGGCGGTTATCAGGCCACGTGTCTCGTCGTCGAGAACACCGTCACAGCAGGCCGGCCGCCAGCGGCGCTGGAACGCCTCGACCACGGCCTCAATGCCGGCCTCCAACGAATAGCCGATCCGCGCGAGATCATCCCGTGCATCGCGTTCAAGGTCGCCGCCCTCCGGGCGCCCCAGGGCACACCCAGCCCTGGCCAGAACGTCCCACGGGAAGTGCTCGCCCGGGTCCTGCTTGCGGCCCGGCGCGACATCGGAATGCCCGATCACACGGTCTGCGGTAACCCCGTGCCGCGCCATCAGATCGCCCACCAAGGCGGTCACGCTCTCGATCTGGACAGCCGGATATGCCGGCAGGCCGAAATCATGGCCGCCATTGACAATTTCGATGCCGATCGAGGCAGAATTAATGTCGCGCTCGCCCTGCCAGCTCGCCACGCCGGCATGCCAGGCGCGCTTGTCTTCGCCGACCAGCTGCAGGATCCGGCCATTCTCCTCGACAACATAATGGGCGCTGACCTGGGCCTCGCGGTCACACAGGCGGGCAATCGCCGCAGCGCCGCTTTCCATCCCGGTATAGTGCAGCAGGATCAGGCTGATCGGTGTCTTGCGATCATTGAAATTGGGCGACGGCACCGCGATCACGTCCAGCGTCACAGCGTTTTCTCCCGGGCCAGCGCGGCGGCAGGCAGTTTTTGGTTCTGGCGCAAGGCGATAATGCCGACACCGGCAAGGGTCAGGCCACCACCGACAAACAGGCGCCAGCCCATCGGATCCCCCATCAGCAGAATGCCCGACACCACGCCGACCAGCGGCGCCAGCAAGGTGATCGGCGCGATCAGGGTCGCGTCATAGCGCTGCAACAGATTGTAGAAGACCCCATGCCCGAAAATATTGACCAGCACCACGGTGATCAAAAGCGCTGCGCCAAAAGCCCATCCGCCCGACACGACCGAGGCCAGTTGCCCCTGTTCGAAGGTGAGTGACAATAACAGCAGCGGCGGCCAGGACAGCAGCCCGATCCACGCCTGCATGCGGATCGAGTCCATGGGCAGGCGCTTGACCAGTATCATCCCCAGCGCCGCCACGAAGGCGGCACCGACGCCGAGCAACATGCCGATCGACATGTCCATTGCCGCCGGGTTCAGGATCACCAGCATTACCCCGCCAAAGGCCAGCATCATGCCGGCGATCCGCGGCAATCCGACCCTCTCCTTGAGGAAAATGACAGACAGTATGGTGGCGAAGGGAACGCCCATCTGCACTGCGATCGCCATGCCGGAAGGCGTTGCCCAGCGCATGCCCAGGAACATCAGCGCGTATTGCAGCGCGCCCATGCACAGCGCCACCCCGATCATCGTTTTCATGTCGGCCGGGCGCGGCCTCAACCAGGGGGCCAGGAAGGCATAAAGCAGGGCAAAGCGCAGAAAGGCGAAAAAGATCGGCGGCACGCCGTCAAAGCCCGGCATCCAGCCCGGTGCGCCGGTCACGGCGAACTTCGCGACCACGAAATTGAAACCCCAAACGACGCAGACCGCCACGAGCAGAAGGAAATCCTTGAGACGCATGAGACACTCATGGACGCCCAGGCCATTGCTCGCAAGCGCTTATTGCGAATGGTGGAAATGCGCGTCGAGGAATTCCAGGAAGGCGTGCCAGTCAGACGGTTGGACGCCGTGCAGGCCGCGCCGCATGAAGACGGCGATGTCGGCTTCCGGGTCAAAGGCGCCCAGGCTGGGCTGGCGCAAACCCTCGGACCCGTAAAGCGCATAAACCGGATTGGCGCCCAAGGCGGCGCGGAAACTGCCCTGAGGATCCGACCAGGCATCGCGCCAGGCTCCGCCAATCAGCAAGGGGCGCGGCGCCATCAGGGCGATCAGCTCGTGCTGGTCGAGCGGGATCCCGTCCTCATTATTGCCGTAGGACGCGTAGCGCTCATTGAACCAGTAGGGATAGGTCCCGGTGATCTGCGCCACGCTCTCACCTGCGAAGCTGCGGGTCAGTGTCGTGCCGCCAGTCCCGGCCTGGTGCGCCAGAACAAGGTCGATCCGGGTATCAAAAGCTGCGGCGACCAGGGCTGATTTGGCATTGCGCGAATGCCCCCACACGGCCATCCGTGCCGGATCAAGGCGCGGATCGCTCTCCAGCGCGTCAATGGCGCGTGAATACCCCCAGGCCCAGGCAATGATGGCGCCGCTTTCGCGGCCAGGCATCAAGGCATCCAGCGCCGCAGGGGCATCATCCGGATTGTCAGGCACGATCTCGCCGGGATGCAGGAAGGCGAGCGCATACCCCCGCGCCAGGATGGTCTCGATTGGCGGTTCGGCAATGTGGCGGCCAAAGACACCTGTCATCAGATGGCCCTGCCAACCATTGACCTCACTGCACTCACGCGCTGCCGGATTGAGTGGCGCAGACAGGTCACCACGACCACCCAGCGCCGTCCGGGTTCCGCAGAATGTCTGCATCACGATGACGGGTGCCGGCGCGGCAGCGGCTTCCGGCAGGATCACAACCAGGCGCGCCTGGACAGTGCCGAGATCGAGGTCCCATTCCTCGATCCGCCCCAGGCCGTCATAGGCTCCCGCCTCCACCAGTCTTTGATCGGACACCGAGGCCGGAGCGACGCCGGGCCAGTCGCCATAGACCTCTACCTCGAAACGCCGGCGCAGGGCCGCTCGCCCGGCCTCCCATTCGTCCGGCACCAGGCCGCTGGTATCAATTGCCGGACGGGCCGGCGACCCGTCATTTTCGGTCGGCACCAGAGGCAACACCATCGACACACAGCCGATCAGCATCATCGGAAGGGTGATGGCGACAAGGAAAAGGAATGCGCGGATCACGGGGCGGGATATCGGGTCGGATTTGACATGAAACGACCCTAGCCGGACGCCCGGATCATCCCAATCACAATCTTGTGGGTCACTGCTTTGACGCGTCGCTCACGCTCAATCAGCGTGAAGACGGGCCAACGCCGTCCACGGTCCAGCCCTCGGGTCCGCGGGTGGCGACGAGGATTTCCGGTCCGGATGACCGGTCCTGGGTGTCCGAACCGGCGGCAGACACCCGTCCACCCCGCAATTTGCGCCAGACCCAGAAACCGGCTGCAGCGAGTACGGCGATACCGGCCACCACAAGGAAGGCCGCCGTCAGCATGGCAGCGAGGAAGATCACAAGTCCGACCACGGCGAGCGCAATGAGGGCCGCGAGAATGTCGCGTACCACCCGGCTGGCGCGTCCGGAGAAACCTGATGCGAATGTGTGTCGAGCGTCCGTCATGAACCTCTTTCCGTGTTCGCCCCCGCAGACCCATATGTTGGCATCAATGCCCCAAAGGTCAATTGGCCAGAGGTGCGACCAATCCGCGTTGCGACAGGATTTCACCGTAAGCCGCGTTGATCGCTGCCATTTTCTCATCGGCCAGCCGCTGGATTTCGAGCGGAGCTCCGCGAGCGATCAACCGGTCAGGGTGATTTTGTGAGGCAATCCGGCGATAGGCCTTGCGCAGGTCGAGATCGGAGATTCCCGCCTCGATTCCCAGGATCACATAAGGGTCCTTGTCGTCGGGTTCGACATGGCCGGCCAGGATGCGGCGGAACTCGGTCTCCGAGAAACCGAAAATGTCAGCGACGCGCTGCAGGTAATCCATCTCGTCGGGCGTGATGGTGCCATCGGCTTTGGCGACATGGAAAAGGCCATCGATCACATCCTCGAGGATGGCCGGATAGCACCGGAAGCGGCGGGCCAGACGGCGGGCATAGCCGTCAAAACCGAGCGTGGTCTGCATGGCCAGTTCAAACGCCCGGTCAAGCGCGTCGCGGCCTTCCGGCGGCGGCCTGAACACCTCGTAGAAGGCACGGATTTCGCTGCGTGAAACGACACCATCGGCCTTGGCCATCTTGGCGCCCAGCCCGATCAGCGCCATGGCGAAATCGGCATCATTGACCTGGTGTGTGGCCGCGCGCTCGTCGCAGCCATCACATTCCAGGAAGCAATCGCGACCGCTGATACGGTCGGCCAGATTTCGCCAAAATCCCATATGCGTCACCCTCCGGGCGCCCATGTAGGAAGCGCGCGCCATGTGTGCGAGGGGGCGACGGCGACCTTGAGCAGTTCGCTCTCAGCTTAAGCCGGTTGCACCTTGCCATGCCATGCTTAACCTCCGCAGCGATGCAAATCGGGGTCACACATATGAGCGAGCGCACACGGGAGGCTTGGGAATTCTGGATCGACCGCGGCGGCACCTTCACCGATGTGATCGGTCGGGCGCCTGACGGACGCCTGCACGCGCTCAAACTCCTCTCCGAAAGCCCGGACTATCCCGATGCGGCGACCGAGGGCGTGCGCCGCCTGTCGGCCGGCGCGCCGGTGAGTGCGGTCAAGATGGGCACGACGGTTGCCACCAATGCCCTGCTGGAACGCAAGGGCGCGCGCACGCTCTTTCTGGTCACCCGGGGCTTTGCCGACCTGCTCGTCATAGGCGACCAGACCCGTCCGGACATATTCGCCCTCGACCTCACCCGCCCTCGACCGCTCTATGACCGGATTGTCGAAGTCGATGAACGCCTGGACGCGGACGGGCGGGTTCTCGAGCCGCTGGACGAGGATGCCGCCCGCTCTGCGCTGGAAGCCGCCAGGGCCGACGGGCTGACCACGGTCGCCATCGCGCTGATGCATGCCTATGGCAATGACGCTCACGAAGCGCGCCTGGAGGCGCTCGCCCGCGAAGCCGGATTTGCCACCGTGATCCGCTCCTCCATCGCCTCGCCGCTGGTCAAGATCGGACCGCGCGCCTCGACCACCGTTCTTGATGCCTATCTCACCCCGGTTCTTCGTGACTATGTCGACCGGGTTGATCGCGGGCTGGAGGGGACGCCGCTCTTCTTCATGCAATCCTCCGGCGGCCTGGCTCCGGCCGGCGCCTTCCATGCCCGCGACGCGGTCCTCTCGGGCCCGGCCGGCGGCGTGGTCGGCATGGCCAAGACGGCGAAGCAGGCCGGCCATGGACGGGTGATCGGCTTCGACATGGGCGGCACCTCGACCGATGTCTCACGCTATGATGGCGACACCTACGACCGGGTCCAGGAGACGCTGGTCGCCGGTCACCGCTTGCGCGCACCGATGATGGCGGTCCACACGGTGGCAGCGGGCGGCGGCTCGATCCTCACTTTTGACGGTGAACGGGCCCGGGTCGGGCCGGACAGTGCCGGCGCCATGCCGGGTCCCGCCGGCTATGGCCGCGGTGGACCGGCCGCCGTCACCGACGCCAATATCGTGCTCGGCCGGGTCCAGCCGGACTGGTTCCCGCATGTCTTTGGCGAGACCTCCGACCAGCCGCTCGACGTCGACGCCTCGCGTGCGGCGCTGGCTGAGCTCGCCGAGGCGATGGGACTGGACACGCCGGAAGCCGCCGCCGAGGGCTTTCTCGCCGTCGCGGTTGAGAGCATGGCCCAGGCGATCAAGCAGATCTCCATCGGCCAGGGTGTCAATCCGTCCGGCTATGCACTCGCCGCCTTTGGCGGCGCCGGTGCCCAGCATGCCTGCAGGGTCGCCGATGCGCTGGGCATGAAGACGGTGCTGATCCATCCCTATGGCGGCCTGCTCTCGGCACTCGGCATCGGCCTGGCCGACATCCGTGAGACCCGCATGGCGGCGGTCGAGGCCGATTTCGCTGACACCTTCGACACCGCCAGCGCCATCGCCGAACGCCTGTCCGACGAAGCGCGCGAAGCGCTTGCCGCGCAGGGCCTGCCCGGTCACGGCGTCCGCGTGTCGCGGGAATGGCGCCTGAAAGTGGCCGGATCGGACACCTCCATCCCGGTCGCCGAGGCACCGGCAGCGACCATGACAGCCGACTTTACCGCCGCCCATGAACGCCTGTTCGGCTTTGTCCCGGAAGGCGGGCTGGTGATCGAGTCGGTGACGGCAGAGGCCGAGTGCGCCCCGCCGGGCTCAGGAGACTGGACCATCGACATGCCGCGGGGTTCCGGCGACACCAGTCAGGCTACCGCCACGGCCCGCCTTTATGATGGAGGCGACTGGCAGGACGTGCCGGTCCACATGCTGGATGAGATGGGCGATGGCAGCGCAGCTTTCGGACCGGCGCTGATCATGGACCCCAACGCCACCATCGTCGTCGATGGGGGATGGAGCGCAACCCGTCTTGCGGACGGGACCTTGTCCCTGCAACGCGCTGCAGCGGCAGTCGAGACCGGCGGCGATACCGGGCTCGACCCGATCCGGCTGGAGCTGTTCAACAAGCGCTTCATGTCGGTCGCCGAACAGATGGGCGTGGCGCTCGAACGCACCGCCCACTCGGTCAATATCAAGGAGCGGCTCGACTTCTCTTGTGCGGTCTTTGACGCCGACGGCGGGCTGGTCGCCAATGCGCCGCACATGCCGGTCCATCTGGGCTCGATGTCGGCCTCGGTCCGGTCGGCGGCCGAGGCCCATCCCGATCTCGGCCCCGGCGACGCGGTAGCGGTCAACGCGCCCTATGATGGCGGCACGCATCTGCCGGACATCACCCTGGTCACGCCTGTGCATGATCCGGAGACCGGGACACGCATCTTCTATGTCGCCGCCCGCGGCCACCACGCCGATGTCGGCGGGATCGCGCCGGGCTCCATGCCGCCCTTCTCGACCTCGATCGAGGAGGAAGGCGTGCAATTCCGCAATATCAAGGTGATGGAGAAGGGCCGCTTCCTCGACAACGTCGTTCTGGGCGTGCTGACCTCCGGTCCGCTGCCGGCCCGCAAACCGTCCCAGAACATTGCCGACATGAAGGCCCAGCTGGCCGCTTGCGCCAAGGGGGCGGGCGAATTGCACCGGCTGGTCGCGGACAACGGGCTGGCCGTGGTCAGAGCCTATATGGGCCATGTCCAGGACAATGCCGAACGCGCCGTGCGCCGGGTGATCGACGCCTTGTCGGACGGGACACACACGGTGAAGCTGGACGACGGCGCCCGGATCAAGGTCGCCATCCGGGTCGACAGGGAAGCGCGCTCGGCCGTGGTCGATTTCACCGGCACCTCGCCCCAGCGTCCCAGCAATTTCAACGCCCCGGCCTCGGTCGCCCGCGCCGCCGTGCTTTACGTCTTCCGCTGTCTGGTCGGCGACGCGATCCCGCTCAATGAAGGCTGTCTCAAGCCGATCGAGCTGATCCTGCCGGAGGGCTGCCTGCTCAATCCGAAACCGCCCGCCGCCGTGGTCGCCGGCAATGTCGAGACCAGCCAGCTGGTCGTCGACGCACTGTTTGGCGCCACCGGTAGGCTCGCGGCCAGCCAGGGCACGATGAATAATCTCACCTTCGGCAATGACCGGCACCAGTATTACGAGACCATCTGCGGCGGGTCCGGTGCCGGCAAGGACGCAGACGGCAAATCCTTTGCCGGTACCGATGCCATCCACACCCATATGACCAATTCACGCATGACCGACCCGGAAGTGCTGGAACGCCGCTTCCCGGTCCGCGTCGAGCATCACCGCATCCGGCCAAGCTCGGGTGGGAGCGGACAGGCGCGCGGCGGCGATGGTTCTGTGCGCCGCCTGACCTTTCTGGAACCCATGGAAGTCGCCCTCCTCTCCTCGCGCCGGGTGGAGCACCCGTTCGGACTGGATGGCGGCGGCGAGGCCCTCAGTGGCACACAGCGCGTGATCCGGGCGAGCGGTGAAAGCGAGGACCTGCCCGGCCTTTTCCGCATTGATGTTGAGCCGGGCGACAGCGTGGAAATCGAGACGCCGGGCGGTGGCGGGATGGGCTGAGACCCCGTACAACGCTGATCACCACAATAGCGCCCGGCAATCAGTACAGGGCGCGGACATGCCGGTGCAGGGCGGTGCTGGATGTGCTGGATGTGCTGGCCGCAAGCCGTTCCAGGCCGGTGCAGACCGTGAAGACCGTACAGGCCGCAAGCCACCACAAGTCGGTACAGCCGGAAAAGCCAGCCATACCCCCGGCCGAGCCTAGCGCTCGCCAAGACCACCTCCCCCTTATAAGGCATTCCATCCCTTATAAGGAATAAACCGCTCGCCACTAAAACCCCCGCACGACACCTTAAAATGCTGAATAGACTTGTATTCTGGAAGCGCCAGACCATGCAAAGGGGCAGGCGCGCAGCATCCGAGCCTAAATTCATCCCTTATAAGGGATGGCGCCCCGCGCTCACCCCACCATAAACCGCTTGCCGAGAGAAAGCCGTATCCGCTTCTTGAGCTCAAGGGGCATGCCCGCGAAGCGGCGCCTGCGGCGCCCTTGACCTCAAGAAGCGGATACGGCCCGCTGGCTGACAAGTGGTTTAAGGCCTGATCCGCGCTTAGCGCCCTTGATCCGTATTTCTCCCGGCTTCCCGGATCGCCCGAGTAGAAGGCGCATTATTAGGCGCACTCATGATTGACCACGGCGCGCAGAAGGCGCATATTAATACGCATACGCGGAGCAATCCTGATGGAATTCGAAACCAATAGCCGCAAGCTCATCAAGCTGCTTGAGAAAGACGGTTTCGAACTCGTCTCCACGAAGGGATCGCACCACAAATATCGCAAGGGCATGATCACGCTGGTCGTGCCGCACCCCAAAAAGGACCTGCCGACCGGCCTGGTCCGCGCGATCTACCGGCAAGCCGGTTGGATCGACTAGGAAGGAGGCTCAACCATGCCCAATTTCTACGCCATTGTGACCCAGGAGGGTGACAGTGCGCATGGCATCCATTTCCCCGATCTCCCTGGCTGCTTCTCGGCAGCCGATACGCTTGACGAGGTTCCCGCCAAGGCGCGTGAGGCGCTATCCCTATGGTTCGAGGACGAGGCGATGATCGCGCCCAGCTCGCTCGCCGACGTGCACGAGAAAATCCGCAATGACCTCGGCTATATCGACCTCATGTCAAGCGGCTCGTTTTTGATGTCCATCCCGGTCGTCTCGATGACCGGCCGCACGGTCAAGGCCAACCTGACGATGGATGCCGGCCTGCTTCAGGCCATCGACGAGACCGCCAGAGAGCGTGGCATCACGCGTTCGGCCTTCCTGGCCGACCTGGCCCGGCGCGAGATCGCGGCATAGTCGACCAATGGCAGGAGCGCGTGAACAAGAGGCGCCCGCGGCGCCCCCCGAGCCGCAAGATTAAGCTTCGGACAGGTTTGATCCGAAACCGGGCGCTGACCGTACCTCTGGCTGTCACATGCATGAGACGACCCTCAAGTGAACCGGCGGCGGCCACCACTGGTTCAACTCACTCGAACAAGGGAGCGCACACATGCGTCTCGTCTCTCTGGTCGCCCTGTCGACCGCCCTGATTTCCGCCCCGGCCCTCGCGTCGGACCACCATGCCCCGGTCAAGTCCAAGATGGATCATCACGGCGGAGGCCACGCGATGGCCCAGGCCGATATTGTCGACACCGCAGTGGCTGCCGGCCAGTTCAACACGCTGGTCGCAGCGGTCCAGACCGCCGGTCTTGTCGATACACTCAAGAGCGACGGCCCGTTCACGGTCTTCGCACCGGTTGATGCTGCCTTCGCAGCCCTGCCCCATGGCGAAGTCGAGCGTCTCCTGCTGCCGGAAAACCGGCACGAACTGACCGACCTGCTGACCTATCACGTGGTCTCCGGTGCCATCACCGCCGACCAGCTGGCCGGTCAAATCCTGGCTGTTGAGACCGTGTCAGGCTCGACTGTGGTGATCGATGCAACTGACGGCGTCCGCGTCGGCAATGCCCAGGTCATCCAGGCCGACATTGCCACGTCGAATGGTGTGATCCACATCGTCGACCGCGTGATCATCCCGAACGGTTGATATCGCCTCGATGAGACCGGGCAGGCCATCGCGGCCTGCCCGCCTCACCCGAACCGGGGAGTCAGCGGGGTCACTGGAAACAAGTGAAGACGCTTACCGTTTTTCTGCCATGTACGCGCTGATTATTCCCAAACCGCTTGCCGGGAGAAAGCCGTCTCCGCTGGCTGACAAGCGATCTATGGATCAGTCCGCGCCTGGCGCGATCCACGACAAGGCTCACCTGTTTGTCATCCCCGCCGAAAGTCCCGCGGAGGCGGGACGCAGGGCGGGGACCCATGTGTCGGCCACCAGCTAGGTCCCTGACTTTCGCCCGGCCTGCGCCGGGCGTCCATCAGGGATGACAAACATTGTTTATATACGAGGCACCCCCACCCACCCCGCTAGATAATCTCGTCCTCGTCAAACAGCGGATCATTGCTCAGCGCTTCGCCGAGCTGGACCATCGGCTCTTCATTGCGGCGCTTGATGATCTCGGCGATGTGGACGACGGCGTCGCCCTCATTGACGATGGGCAGGACGGTACGGCCGATGATGAGGCCGTCACACGGGGCAGAGATTTCGACCTCGGTCGTCCCCAGCGGGTCGGACAAGGTGGCGATCAGCGTGCCTTCCTCGACATGCTCGCCACAATCGCGGTGCATGCGCAACACGCCGCCCATCGAGGCGCGGGCCCAGCTCGACTTGTTGCCGAGCTCCGAGCGCAGGGTCGCCTTGATACGCTTGTCCGAACGGATCATGCCGAGCTTGCCGAGCACGCGAAGAATCCCCTTCACGCCCATGCGAAGGGCCGTCTCGTCAAAGCGCAGCGCCTCGCCGCTTTCATAGACGATGACCGGGATGTCGCGCTTTTGCGCCGCTTCACGCAGGGATCCGTCGCGCAAGGATGAGTGGACAATCACCGGTGCCGCGAATTCCTGGGCCAGTTCCAGCGCCTTGGGCACTTTGGTGTCGACACGGATCTGCGGCAGGTTGGTGCGATTGACGGCGGCCGAATGGAGATCGATCCCGGCCTCGCAGCGGGCGACAATCTCGGTCATGAAAATATCGGCCAGGCGTGCGGCCAGCGAGCCGGTCGGGGCGCCCGGGAAGGAGCGATTGAGATCGCGCCGGTCGGGCAGGTATCGCGAATGGGTGATGAAGCCATAGGTGTTGACCACCGGCACACAGATCAGCGTACCGGCAATCGAGCGCATTTGCGGCGTGCGGATCAGGCGGCGGATCATCTCCACGCCGATGATCTCGTCACCATGGATGGCCGCGGACACGAAGATGACCGGCCCCGGGCGTTTGCCATGCAGGACCTGCACGGACAGCGACATCGGCGTGTGATCGGAGAGTACCGAGACCGGAATCTGGACAATCTTCGTCGTGCCCGGCGCGACGGTCTCGCCAGCTATCTCGAAATGGTCGCGTGTCATCCGGTACCACGTGTCCTGGTCTTGCCGGCCACCGCCGTTTTTTCCACGAAATCGATGATCTTGTCGGCCACATCGACACCGGTCGAGGCTTCGATGCCTTCCAGGCCCGGCGAGGAATTCACTTCCATGATCAACGGGCCGTGATTGCCGCGCAGCATGTCGACACCGGCGACATTGAGCCCCATCACCTTGGCGGCACGGACGGCGGTCGAGCGTTCTTCCGGGGTCAGCTTGATCTTCGAAGCCGAGCCGCCGCGATGCAGGTTGGAGCGGAAATCGCCCTCGGCACCCTGGCGCTTCATCGCCGCGACAACCTTGCCGCCAACCACGATGGTGCGGATGTCGGCGCCGCCGGCCTCCTTGATGAATTCCTGCACCAGGATATCGACCTTGGCGCCGCGGAAGGCTTCGATCACGGACTTGGCCGAACGGCGCGTTTCCGCCAGTACCACGCCAACGCCTTGCGTGCCTTCCAGAAGCTTGATCACCACCGGCTCACCACCGGCAATGTCGAGCACGTCATCGGTCATCGAGGTGTCGTGGGCAAAGGCCGTCACCGGCAGGCCGAGGCCGGCGCGCGACAGGAGTTGCAGCGAGCGCAGCTTGTCGCGCGAGCGGCCGATGGCGACCGACTCGTTGAGCGCCCAGACGCCCATCATCTCGAACTGGCGGACCACCGCCATGCCGTAACCGGTGATCGAGGCCCCGATCCGCGGGATGATCGCGTCATAACCACTCAGAACACGGCCCTGATAACGCACTTCGGGGCGATGCGAGGTGATGTTCATGTACATCTTCAGCGTATCATAGATGTCGAGTTCATGGCCCCGGGCCTCAGCCGCTTCAACGAGTCTCCTGTGCGAGTAGAGGTTCGGATTGCGGGCCAGCATGAGCAGTTTCATCAGAACGGTCTCCAGGGTGGCGGTTGTCGGGAACGGGTAGCACGAAACCCGCCGCGGCCTAAGCCGGGGTCGGGCAGAGAAAGGATTTTGACGGATTGACCAGCGCACCCGGCTTCAAGGCGGTGCGTCCGACCAGCATGCGAAATCCCATTTCATCCCGGCGCGTCAGCGTCAACTCGATTGGCCACACATAGGGCCCCATCCGCAGCGGCGTGCTGATGACATAGCGGCGCTGTTCCTGCCCGTTCGAGCTCTTGATCAGGCGGCTGTCATGGACCGGGGCTTCGCAGGCGATCCGCGTCTTGTTGTCGTCCTGGTTGGGATGCAGCTCGAAACGGACCCAGCTGGCCCCGTCCTTCTCGAATGGCTGGATTTTCCAGGCATGAATGGCCGAGGTGCGCGCGCCGGTGTCGATCTTGGCCTTCACCCGGACAGCGCCCAGCTCCGGCAGAGATACCCATTCACGCCAACCGACGACGATGGATGGCGCACCGGACGGGCCGGACGATTTCGATTTTGTCTTGCGAACCATGGCGCTGGCGTCCCTGACAGGTGTTCAGCCCATGCAAGCACCCGGCCTGATGAAAAGGCAAGCGGGACATACCGGCCCCGCTTGCTTTCACGATGATGCCGGTTTGATCAGTCGCCGATCCAGAAGGCAAAGCTCGCCGGCTGGGTGTCGCCGTTGAGGGTCGCCGTGCCGGTCACAAGCGTGTCGATCGCATCGGCACCCGCCTGCCATTGCGCCAGTGCGCCAGCGGCATAATCCGCTTCAATGACCAGCGTGCCGAGATCCGGGTCCGATGCCTCGATCCTCACGCCGCCATCCGTGATGGACGCGCTGTCGATGGTCATGGCGTAGAGCCGGTAATACGGTCCGTACTCATTCTCGCCAAGCTGGTCGGCCGTATCCTCGAGAGCCAGGCGCACAAAAGCGGGCTCATCGCATTCCGGCATGGCCGGCCACAGCTCGACATTTTCCAGGATGATATCGCCGAAGCGGATCTCGGAGGTTGCGATCAAATAGCCCGACTGCGTCCCGGCAACGGTGTGGACAATAGTGTCGTCGATCGGATCGATGACGACGCTATCGTCACCTTCGCGGCCGGTTGCCAGCGGGTCCGCCGGGACCGTATCGGCCGACGGTGCCGGATCCGGCGTGATGGCGGCAAGGTCGTCGACGACCGTTTGCGTGTCACCGACCTCATTGCCGGCGCCCAGATACAGGCCACCCGCAAGCGCGCCAAGCGCAGCAATACTGATAAGATTCAACGTGGTTTTCATGTCTGCCCCCCTGCAAGACAAGGCAGACGCTACACCGACACAGCGATGGCGGGAAGCGCATTCGCGTCAGGAGGGAGTGGCGGGCTTGCGCCGTGCGATCCAGATTTTCATGGTCAGCTGACCGCTGGGGTCCTCGGGATGCAGCGCAGTTTGATGCGCCAGCTCGAGGCCGGCATGGCCGATCAGGTCCGCCATTTCCTCGTCGGCAAAGCCAAGCCGACGATGGAAATGGTCCTCCCGCAGCGTCTCCAACTGGTGCGGCGCGAAATCGACAATGACCAGATTGCCGCCCGGTTTCAGCACGCGGGCGCACTCATCCACAGCCAGCGCCGGATCTTCCAGATAGTGCAACACCTGGTGCACGGTCACGAGATCGGCGACCGCTGTATCAAACGGCAAGGCACCAACATCGGCATGGCGGACCGAGCAATGCTTCAGCCCGGCGGCCTGCAGGTTCAGGCGCGCCACATTGAGCATGGAATGGTTGATGTCGACGCCAATGCCACGTTCGACCCGGTCCGAAAAAAGCTCGAGCACGCGACCGGTACCCACGCCGACATCGATCATCAGATCAAAGGGTCCCGCCCCTGCCAGCTCGCGCATGGCGGCCTCGACCTTGTGGTCAGCCAGATGCAGCGAACGGATCGTGTCCCAATCCTCAGCGACGCTTTCAAAATAGGCCTGCGCCGCCTGGGCGCGGGCCTGCTTGATGGCCTCGAGCCGCGACACGTCGCGGGTCAGGACGGCATCGTCTTCAGGCACCAGCTCATTGGCCATCTGCGCCAGCTTGCGACCGCCGCCGGCATCGGTGAGCCGGTAGAAGACATAGGCGCCCTCGGGCAAGCGCTCGGCCAGACCGGCATCGGTCAGCAATTTGAGGTGCCGCGACACGCGCGGCTGGCTCTGGCCGAGGATCGAGACCAGCTCCGACACGGTCAGCTCGCCTCGCGACAGGAGGGCGATGATCCGCAAGCGCGTCGGTTCGGCGAGCGCCTTGAGCTGTGTGACGAGAGCGTCCATGAAATCCCGGTTGAGAAGTGCAGATTATGCCTTGCTTTTATCTGCATCCCCGCGAAGTTCAAACCAAGCCGCTCAGGCTGGCTGTGAAGGAGTATTTCGTGAGCCATCAGGATGTCATCATTGTCGGCGCCGGACTGGCCGGGGTCGCCGCGGCCCATGCGCTGCGCCAGCGCGGTCATGATGTCCTGGTCCTCGACAGCCATGACGGCCCGGCCCGTGAGACCAGTTTCGCCAATGCCGGCGCGCTGACCCCGTCCGAGCCGGAGCCCTGGAATGCGCCCGGCGTGCACTGGCAATTGCTGGCCTCCCTGCCCGACCCGCATTCTGCCATGAAGCTGCGCCTGGCGCCGCTGCCCGGTCTCATCCCCTGGGGCCTGAAATTCCTCGCCAATTCGACCCGCAAACGCTACGAGGCCGCCGCCCTCGCCAATTTCGCCCTGTCTCGTTATTCGCTGACCGAAACACAGGCAGTGCGCGATGCCCACAAGCTGGACTTCGCCAATCTCGCCCGCGGTACGATGAAAGTGTGCCGCGATGCCCGGGCACTTGAGCCGGACCGCCAGACCAGTCAGGCCCTGACCGATGCCGGCCTGCGCTGGCAAGTGCTCGACCGGGCAGAAATGGTCGCACGTGAGCCGATGCTGGCGGACGTCGCCGGCGATCTCGCCGGAGCGGTTTTCTATCCGGACGATGAAAGCGGTGACGCTCACCTGTTCACCAAGGCGCTGGCCTCGGTCGCCACCGATATGGGCGTGCGCTTTGAATACAATTCGCCCGTCGACAGCCTGATCGACCGGGCCGGGCGCATCTCCGGCGTGCGCACGGCGACCGAAGAAATCGAGGCCGACCAGGTCGTCCTGGCCACCGGCCATGCCACGCGCCGCCTCCTGGCGCCGCTGGGCCTGCATCTGCCGGTGCGTCCGGTGAAAGGCTATTCGCTCAGTCTCGACATGTCGCAACTGAACCAGCGCCCCGGCTTGCCGGTCGTAGACGAGCAATTACACGCCATCGTCTCACCGCTCGGCGACACTTTGCGCATCGCCGGCACGGCCGAGTTCGCCGGTGAGGACCGCACGCTGCGCGGCGAGCGCGTCGACAATCTGCGCATGTTGCTCGGCCGCCTCTACCCGACCCTCGCCGACAGCCTGCTGGATGGCGACAACAAGGCCTGGTGCGGCTTCCGTCCGATGTCTGCCGATGGCCGTCCCTTCATCGGCGAAACCCGGGCGCCCGGCCTCTGGCTCAACACCGGCCACGGCCATCTCGGCTGGACGCAGGCGATGGGCTCGGCCGGCCTGCTGGCTTCGCTGCTGGATGGCGAGACGCCGCCAGTGCCGGCGGAGGCGTTCTCGGCTCGGCGGTTCTAAACAGCCGGAGACCAGATCAGCCCCAGCGAGATCCCCAAGGCATTATTGGTGATGTGGGCGACAACGGCCGGCCAGATCGAGCCGGTGCGCCAGTAGAGCCAGCACAGTATGAGCGCCATCAACACCGCCGAGATGGCCTGTGGCGGCAGGATATGAGCGACGCCAAACATCACCGAGGACACAAGCGCCGCCAGCCAGACCGGGCGGTTTCCGCTCATCCAGCGAAACAGGAAGCCGCGAAAGAAGACTTCCTCGGCAAACGGAGTGACCAGTATGGTCATGACCAGAAACCCGACGCTCATCCACACCCCGTTGGCCGGGTCGAGCGCAAAGGGTGTGCCCATGAAGGCGATCCAGTCGGGCATGACGACAACCATCAACTTGGCCAGAACCAGGCGCAGGGCAAAGGCGACCGCCCCCACCAGCACCGCCAGCCAGATCCAGCGCCAGGCTACCCTTGTCAGACCGACCCGGCTCGGCCCGACGCGGTGCAGCGCCAGTGCCCCGATCGCGACGGCGGCCAATAAGGCGACTGCCTTGTTGATCTGACCGATCATCAGCACTTCAGGCGGCAGACGCGGCCCCTCGCCCAGATAAGCGTCCAGACCGACCGTCTGGCGCACGAACTCCATATGCGCCCAGCTGAGCAGCATGTATCCCGTCATGGCGGCGGCGAGGATGGCGACGCCGGGCCAGAAACGCCACGGACTGTCAAAGCTTGCGGTTTTTGCGGACATGTTACCTCCCTGAATATTTACAGAGAGGCTGTCGGGTCGCTGGCCAGCCGACCATCGACAGATGTTGGCAATCTGTCAGTCGACAGATGTCAGGCCTTTTCGGCCGGTTCGTCCAGAAGGCCGAAGCGCTCTGCGATTGCCCGCACCTGGCCGCGGCGCTGGATGCCCAGCTTCAGATAGAGATCGGAATTATAGGTCCGCACCGTCGTAGGCGAGAGATTGAGCTTGCGGGCAATATCCTTGTCGGTCAGGCCCCGGGCGAGCAGGCGTATCAGCGCGTGCTCGCGCTCCGAAAGCTCGGCGAAATGAGATGGCAATGGCTCATGCCCGGACGGGGCGGCCCTGCTTTCAACCGCCGAGATCGACAGGATAGCGCGGCTCAGGGGCGCAAAACGGACCTCATAGACCAGGCCCGGCATCAGTTGGTCGCGCCAATATTGCGCCAGCGGGAAGGCTTCCCCCCCGATGTGCAGCACATCATGCGTTGGCGCAATGAGGCCGATACCAAGCCGAGAGCGTACATCTGCATGGCCCCTGACAGATTTGACCAGACGATTGTCTTCATCGCGTCGGGCCTGTCGCCAGCGCAATGGTGACCTGGAAAGAAAGATGGCGACGCCAAGAAACGGCAACAAGACCAGCCCGGAAGGGCTGTTGAAAAGTGTCGATGGGTCGCGCACGGCGCCGTAGATCGACATGCCGAGAAACGGCAGAACAAACACGAACAGCGCGAACATGAAGAAGACCTGGCGTGACCGCCAGGCCCTCAATTCACGGCGTTCGTCTTCGCTCAGCACATTACCGACCGAATTTCTGGAACTTGATCTTCTTGGGCATGTCGGCGTCCGGACCCAACCGGCGCTTCTTGTCCTCGATATAGTCCTCGAAATTGCCTTCGAACCATTCGACATGGCTGTCGCCTTCAAAGGCGAGGATGTGGGTGGCCAGACGGTCGAGGAAGAAACGGTCGTGCGAGATGACCACGGCACAGCCCGGATAGGCTTCCAGCGCCTGTTCCAGCGCCGCCAGGGTTTCCACGTCGAGGTCGTTGGTCGGCTCATCGAGCAGCAAAAGATTGCCGCCGGTCTGCAGCATCTTGGCGAGGTGGACGCGGTTGCGCTCACCACCGGACAGCAGGCCGACCTTTTTTTGCTGGTCGCCGCCCTTGAAGTTGAACGTGCCGACATAGGCGCGCGACGGGACTTCCTTGCCGCCCAGCTCGATCATGTCATTGCCGCCGGAGATTTCCTGCCAGACGGTCTTGTTCGGGTCGAGCGTGTCGCGCGACTGGTCGACATAGCCCAGCTTGACCGTGTCGCCGAGGCGGACCGTGCCCGCATCGGGTGTTTCCTGCCCGGTGATCATCTTGAACAGGGTCGATTTACCGGCGCCGTTCGGACCGATCACGCCGACCACGCCGCCCGGCGGCAGTTTGAAGGACAGGCCATCAATGAGGAGTTTGTCCTCGAAACCCTTTTTGAGATTCTCGACCTCGACCACGACACCACCCAGGCGCGGGCCCGGCGGAATGGTGATCTGGGCCGTGGTGATCTCGGCGCGTTCGGCCGCATCCCGCAGATCCTCATAGGATTTGATACGGGCTTTCGACTTGGCCTGGCGGGCTTTCGGCGAGGAGCGGATCCATTCCAGTTCGCGCATCAGGGCGCGGTCCTTGGCGCTCTTTTCGCGATCTTCCTGGGCCAGGCGCTTGGACTTCTGCTCCAGCCAGGCCGAGTAGCCGCCTTCATAAGGCACGCCGCGGCCGCGATCGAGTTCGAGCGTCCAGGTGGTGATGCTATCGAGGAAGTAACGGTCGTGGGTGACGACCAGGACGGCGCCCTTGAAGTCTTCCAGATAGTTCTGCAGCCACTGCACACTCTCGGCGTCGAGATGGTTGGTCGGCTCATCGAGCAGCAGCATGTGCGGGTCGGACAGCAGCAGGCGGCACAGGGCCACGCGGCGACGCTCACCACCGGACAGGTCGGTGACCGGCCAGTCGGCGGGCGGGCAGCGCAGCGCCGTCATCGCCATCTCGATCTTGCTATCGATGTCCCAGGCGTTCTCATTGTCGATTTTTTCCTGGAGCGCCGTCATCTCCTCCATCAGCTCGTCGGTATAGTCTTCCGCGAGCTTCATCGAGATGGCGTTGAATTCTTCCAGAAGCTGTTTCGGTGCCGAGCCCTCGATCACGTTTTCCCAGACCGTCTTGCTCTCATCGAGCTGCGGTTCCTGGGCGAGATAACCGACCTTCACACCCTTTTCAGCCCAGGCCTCGCCGGAGAATTCGGTGTCCATGCCGGCCATGATCTTCAGCAGGGTCGATTTACCGGCACCGTTGACGCCGACAACACCGATCTTGGCATCGGGCAGGAAGTGCAGGGAAATCCCGTCAAAGACGGGCTTGGCAGCGCCCGGATAGGTCTTCGACAGCTTGTCCATGTGATAGACGAATTTGTAAGCGGCCATGGGGGAGAGGCTCTCTTGTCTGGCAGGGAATCTTGAGCCGCACCGTGTAGCGGAGAGCGGCTGCAAGGGCAATGCGGGAAGGGAGTGCGGCTTGGCGTTGGCGCGCCGACGCCGCGGGGTGCCTCCCATTGACGCCTTTTCATTTTTCCCGGAGGCGCGCAGCGCCATCCGGGACCGACGGGGGACTCATCGCTTGCCGGAGGGTTTCGTTGGTCCCGGCTCTCCGCCCCGCTTTTGCGGGGCTGCGGCCGGGAAAAATGGGATGTGTTCTGACAAGATTTTGTGCCTTTATCCCCGCTGCGCACCCCTTTCCTTCTCCCTTGGGAGAAGGTGCGCGTAGCGCGGATGAGGGGGATTTCTCCTGCGCCCACCGGGATTTACCCCTCACCCTGGCCCTCTCCCAGGGGAGAGGGAAAGTGAGCTCTGCGAAAAAATCCAGAAATCTTATCCCCGCCCATCAGACCCACCGCATAATCCCCCTGTCCCGCGTCACTCGAGGCCCGGATTGGTGATCCGGGGGCGTTGGGAGGACGGAGCTCGTCCGGTTGCCTGGAATCACCGCCAGACCAACCCGGCGTGGCCATCGATGGGACGGCGGCACAAAGCTCGACCGTTTGTACCCATCGGTTTCGAGACGGGGTCGGTAACGATCCTGAGTAAACCTCCGTGTGCGAGGTGCCCCCGGCGCCACCCATACACACTCACATAGCAAGGCTCCGGAACGGCACCTCGCACCCCTCTACAGCCCAAACCGCCAGGTGGAAACACCGTGGCGCGAATGGTGTTGTCCGCATACGGCGGCGCCTGACTCAGGTCTGGCCAGTATATGCCGCCACTCCTAAAATGAGGCCCGCGCCATCCGGGGAGTTCTCATGTCTGTTCGCCTTGCCAGCTTTTTGGCTGTCGTCACCGCCCTCACCGCCTGCCAGCCTGCGCCCGAAGCGCCGGGCGAGACCGAGACTGCCGAGCCGGCGCTCACGATCGAGCGCCTCCATGCCAGCCCCTCCCTGACCGGCGCCACGCCGCGCTCGCTGACCTTCTCGCCGGACGGATCGCGCGTGACCTTCCTGCGGGCCAAGGACGATGATGCCAGCGTGCTTGATCTGTGGGCGATGGATATCGATGGCGGCGAGCCCTACCTTCTGGTCGATAGCCAGGTCCTCGCCCCGGATGAGCGTGAACTCACCGAGGCGGAACGCCAGCTGCGCGAGCGGGCTCGAATCTCCTCGACCGGCATCGTGCGCTATGACTGGGACAGCCAGGGCGAGGCCATACTGGTGCCGCTGGACGGCGATGTGTTCCATGTCGATGTGGCGACCGGGCAAGCGCGCCGCCTGATGGAAACACCGGAATACGAGACCGACGCCCGCATCTCCCCGCGCGGCAATTTCGTGTCCTTTGTGCGCGAACAAAATCTATACGTCATCGATCTGGAAAGCGGTGAAGAGACCGCCATCACCTCTGAAGGCGGCGGCCTGGTCTCCTTCGGCATGGCGGAATTCGTTGCCCAGGAAGAGCTTGGACGCCGGACCGGCTATTGGTGGTCACCGGACGAGCAATACATCGCCCTCGCCCGCGTCGATGAAAGCCCGGTCGACAATATCCAGCGCATGGAAATCGGCGCCGACGGCTCGGCCCGGGTTGTCGACCAGCGCTATCCGCGCGCCGGGACTGACAATGCGATCGTCGAGCTGTTCATCGCCGAGCGCGCGACCGGGACACGCCGCCAGGTCGAGCTGGCGCAGACCGACGACATCTACCTCGCCCGCGTCAATTGGGCCTCCGACAGCGCTACGGCCTATGTCCAGGTGCTCAACCGGATGCAGGACCAGCTCACCATCCTGACCGCTGATCCAGCGACCGGCGAGGCCGCTCCCTGGCTGGTTGAAAACACCGATATCTGGATCAATCTGACCAATGATTTCCGCGCCCTGTCTGATGGCACGGTCCTGTGGACCAGCGAGGACACGCCGGGTGGTTTCCGTCACATCCAGCACCGCGCCGCCGATGGCAGCCTGATCAATCAGGTCACCTCGGGTGACTGGGTGGTCGGCAGTATCAATTCAGTCGATATGGACAACAGCCTGGTCTATTTCACCGGCTGGATCGAGACGCCGCTGGAACGACACATCTATTCGGTGCCATTGGACGGCTCGGCCGCTCCGACGCGGATCACGTCGGGTGATGGTCGCTGGTCGGCTCGCTTCGGACGTGATGCGACACGCTTCATCGGCACTTATTCCGACCCGCAAACCCCGCCGCAGACCGCCCTCTATGCGGTCGACGGAAGCCGCATTCGCTGGATCGAGGAAAACGCCCTGGTCGAGGGACATCCGTATGCCCCCTATCTCGACGATCACATCACGCCGCAATACGGCACGCTGACGGCCGCAGACGGGACCGAGCTGCACTACCAGATCTTCCTGCCGGCCGATTTTGATCCGAACCGGCAATACCCGGCGATCCAGTATCTTTATGGCGGCCCGCACAGCCAGCAGGTCCACCGCGGCTGGCAATCGCTGCGGGCGCAGATGTTCGCCCAGCGCGGCTATGTCTATTTCACCATCGACAACCGCGGCTCATGGAATCGCGGACGTGAATTCGAGGGGCAGTTGCGCCATCGCATGGGCTCGGTCGAGGTCGAGGAC
This sequence comes from Maricaulis maris MCS10, assembly GCF_000014745.1. Taxonomy (NCBI): domain Bacteria; kingdom Pseudomonadati; phylum Pseudomonadota; class Alphaproteobacteria; order Maricaulales; family Maricaulaceae; genus Maricaulis; species Maricaulis maris. The sequence goes on from NC_008347.1 coordinate 2,293,918, forward strand.
CAGCTGGTCGGGCTGGACTATCTCAAGAGCCTCGACTTCGTCGATGCGGATCGCGTCGGCATTTGGGGCTGGTCCTATGGCGGCTACATGACGCTGATGGCGACCTTGCAGGCACCGGACGCCTGGGCAGCGGGCGTTGCCGGAGCACCGGTTACCGACTGGACGCTGTATGACACCGCCTATACCGAGCGCTACATGGGTCACCCGGACGCCAATTTCGACGGCTATGAGCAATCCTCGGTCTTCGCCCATCTGGACAGTTACGAGACCCCGCTCCTGCTGATCCACGGCATGGCCGACGACAATGTCATCTTCGCCAATTCGGTCCGGCTCTATTCGGAACTCCAGCAGCAACGCGCCGATTTCGAAATGATGACCTATCCCGGCCAGCGCCACGGCGTACGCGGCGAGGACCGGTCGGTCCATCTGTGGACGATGATCGTGAACTATTTCAATCACCAGCTGAAGGATGAGGGGTAGGCCCCCTCATCCCCCCTGCGGGGACCTTCTCCCGCAAGGGGAGAAGGCGTATGAGCCTGCCGCGGGCAAGAACGCCCTCTCCCCTTGCGGGTTGAGGAGCCAAAGGACAGTCCTGTGGACTGTCTGACACGACGAAAGGTGGCCCGAAGGGTCGGGTGAGGGGTTGGCGAAGCCCCTAGAGCGCCACCCAGCGATCCGCCTCCTCGCGCATGCGCTGGCGGCGCGGTTTCCAGTCGGGCATCAGGCTTTCCACCACACGCCAATAGGCCGGCGAATGATTGGCCTCGACCAGATGGGCGGCCTCATGGGCGCAGACATAGTCGATCAGCGCTTGTGGAAAGCCCATCAGGCGCCAGTTGAGCCGGATCGTCCCGTCCGGGGCACACGATCCCCAGCGGCGTTTCTGGTCACGGACAATGACCTTGCGGACCGGGCGGTCGAGCCTGGCGGCATAATGCTCGACGCGGGGCGTCATGAAGGCCGTGCCCTCGCGCTTGTAAAAACGCTGCAAGGCCTGGCCCAGAGTGCGTTGACGCAGTTCACCGGCAAGGTCCGGGTCATGCCGGACGATCAGGGTTCCGCTATCGCGGCGCACTGTTGTTCGGACACCCTCGCCGCGCAGGTCAAGGGTCAGGTCATCGCCGAGCCAGGGCAGAGTTTCGCCGGTCTGGAAGCTCAGCTCTCGCGGCGCCGGACGGCTGGCCCAGGCGTCCAGCTTGGCGAGGATCCAGCCGGCCTTGCTTTCCAGCCCGCGCCGGATCTCCCGTTCGCTCGCCCGTTTAGGCGCAGCGACCGTGAGGCCGTCGCGGGAGATTGTGAAACCGATCGTGCGCCGGGCCGACCGGCGCAGGGTGAAGTCAACAACACGACCGTCCAGCTCGATTGTATGATCCGTCATGAGACCGCGCCATCCGGTATCAAACCTTCCACCCCGAAACGGCGGATCAGGCAGAGTTGCTCCACCACCGCCTCATCGCTCAGCCGGCTGCGATCGTCCAGCCACCAGTCCAGCAGGTGGAAGACGGCGCCGACCTCGCAACGGGCAGTGGCTTGCGGGTCCAGGTCCGAACGGGCCCAGCCATCACGCTGGCCGGCCTGCAATTCGGTGACACGGATTCCGGCGATCGCATCAACCACTTCGCGCTGCATCGGGTCGGAGCCGGCGCCGCGGCTCAGCAGCAGACGGAAGAGCGGGCCGAACTCGCCGGCAAAGGCGACCACACCCTCCATCGCGGCGCGATCCTTGACCTCGCGCGAGCCCGGGGTCTGCTGGGCGATGGCCAGTCCGGCCAGGACCAGATCCTTGCCCGCCCGCATCACTTCGACAAACAGCGCCTCCTTGTCGGGGAAGTGGGTGTAGAGCGTCCCCATGGCGACGCCGGCCTCGCGGGCAATGTCGCCGATCCGGGCACCTTCAATGCCCTTGGCCGCGAACACGACGCTGCCGGCCCGGACCAGCTTGGCCCGGGTCTCGTCCTTTTGCTCGCGCCGTCCTTTCGCCAAATCACCACTCCACACGCAAATCACCTTGGCTGAAAATATATTCATTGAATAAACATTCAGCAAATGTATTCTGTCCCGGAGGACGAATGGGAGGACGCGATGCGGATTCTGGTACTTGTGGCAAGCTTGATGACTGCGCTGGCAATGGCGGCGCCGGCTGACGCCAATTGCCACTGGCAGGTCTCCACGCGCCTGGTCGGGCACCAGCCAGCTGTTGGAAATTTCGCCGCCCGCTCCTGGCCATTGGGAGCGCTGGCTACCCGGGTCCAGGCCCGAACCCCCGGCGGATTGTGGAATAGTATCAACTGGCCGGAGACCGCTTCAGACGCGAACGGGTTCGTCCAGATCACATCGGCCGTCGCCTTCGCCGACCCGGATTGCCAGACCGCCCGGGAATTTCGTGTCCAGGTCCGCAGTTTCCACACAGGCATGAACTGGCGCACCGTGCACCAGCAATCGACCTCCGGGCACGCTGATCATCTGGGCCTGTTCATCCCTGCTCCCGTTCACGCTGTCACGATCGGCAATCTGGTCCTGGACGGCGAGTTTCGCGGCGGCGGCGTGATCTTCATCGAGAATATCGGCGAGCCGCCGGTCACCTGGACCAGCGTCGACGATGATGGAACAGGGCAGCCAAACGATGATGGCCAGGAAGACGATGACGATGAACACCCTGACCAGCCGGTCGCCACGCTGCAGGATGATCCGTGCCACGTATATCGCTTGCCGATCGATCTCGATATCGAGTTCCGTTTCGGACAGATGCCGCCGGAACCAGGCCCGCTGTCGCCGGACATGGCCCTGCGCGTCGAGACACGGGCCAATGGTGGCGGCGCCATGACGCTGAACCGGTTGACCAATCACATCCGGGTGGAAAATGCCGGCGGTCGCGACTTCCATGCCCTGCACCGGTGTCCCGTCGAAATCCATCTGCGCCTCAATGAAGGCCCCGGCCAGCGTAGCGGAGACGGCTGGTCAACGCCCTACGTCGCTCGCCTCCCCGACATCGCCGCCAATGCCGTCGCGCCTGTCGACATTGATGCCAACCTGCTTGGTGCCGGCGATGATCTGGAAGGCGATTGGGGGCAGGGCTACGAGTATGTGCTGATCGAAGCGGTGCTCGACGCCACCAACCGGATCGCCGAAACGGCAGAGGGCGATAATCGCATTATCCATTGCTACCACGCCCCGACCAACAGCTTTGCTGCCATGAGCCAATGTGAAGGAGGATGACCATGATCCGCGCCATCGCCGCCTGCCTGACCCTCGCCCTCATCCTCGCCGCCACGGCGACCGCCGTACTCGCCCAGGAGCGCGTCGACGGACACCCGCTGGTGACCCCCTATGAAGGCTCGACCGGAGACGGCGAGTTCTGGCGGTTCGACGAATACGCCCTGGTTACCGGCTTTGATTTCGACGCCCGCGAGGCGATCACCACGCCAGTCCAGGGACGGGTCACGAAGCTGGATTACGACAATCCCGACGACCGGTCCGAGCTGGAGATCTTCACCAATTACCGCGAAGCGCTCGACGCCGCCGGCTATCAGCCGATCTGGTCCTGTGCCCGCGACGGGTCCTGCACCACCGGCTCGACCCGAAACGCCTTCTACCAGGCCAATGGCATGCGGGCGATCAACGGGCCAAATTCGCACTATACCGCCGGCACGCTGAGCTTTGACGGCCATCTCGCCTATGTCGCGATCGGCGTCGGTCGCCACACCACCTCGATCGTCATTGTCGAGACTGACGAGATGGACCGCGGCATGGTCTCGATCTCCGCCGAAGCGCTCGCCGCTGGCCTCGATGCCGATGGGCATGTGCGTGTCGACGGCCTGCTCTTCGCCCATGACAGTGACGTCCTGCTGCCGGACTCCGCGACGGCGCTGACAGCCCTGCGCGACCTGCTCACCGAGCGCCCGTCGCTGACGCTCTACGTGGTTGGTCACACCGACATGTCCGGATCGCTGACCTACAATATGTCACTCTCAGAGCGACGCGCGGCGTCCGTGGTCACGGCGCTGGTCGAGGATTACGGGATCAGGATGGACAGGCTGACGGCAGCCGGCGTCGGCCCCCTTGCCCCGGAAGCCAGCAATGGCACCGACGACGGCCGGACACTCAACCGGCGCGTCGAGATCGTGGCCCGCTAGGGGAGCCGCAACACAACATCCCGCACGCCGCCGTCAAACGCGGACCCCAAACGGGCGGGACAGGGTGGTCGTGTCATGCCCAAACCCATAAGGCGCGACCACCCGTATTTCTTGAGATTGGTCAGCCCGTTCAATCGATTGTGAGCAGCTCGCCGCAGATCGCTTCCAGCCCGGCCTGGTCAACCTCATCAAAGGCACCAAACTCGGTCGAGTCGATGTCGAGGACCGCGACCAGCGCTCCGGCGGCGTCGCGCACCGGAACGACGATCTCCGAGTTTGAGCGGCTGTCACAGGCAATGTGGCCCGGAAAGGCGTGCACATCCTCGACCAGCTGGGTCTCGCCGGTCGCCGCCGCCGCGCCGCAGACACCGCGACCGAAAGGAATGCGCAGACAGCCCATCGTGCCCTGATAGGGGCCGACAACCAGCTCGGTCGGCTTGGCCGGGTCGACCTCGTAAAAGCCCGTCCAGAAAAAGCGCTCGCCGAACATCTCCCGCAGCAGGCAGCTGGCGGTCGCCAGACGCGCGGTGCGGCTGGTCTCGCCAGCGATCACGGCGGCGATCTGCTTGCGCACATCCTGGTAGGCGTCGGCTTTCGAGCTCATCAGATCTTCCCTTGCTGGCTGCCCGGGAAGATCGGAGCGCGACGGCAAAGGTTCAAGGGGTGTCGGCAGCGCGAGCGGTCAAAGACGCACATTGCCGCGCAGCGACTGGCGGATCGCGCGTTCGATGACCTGCCCAACGGCCTGTTCCGCATCATCGCCCTTGCCCTCGCCGTGCCCGTCCTCATCCTCCATCCGCCGCGCCTCGAATTCGAGCCGGGTATGGATCATGCGGATGCGGGCATCGACCAGACCGTAGATGAGATCGGGGATCTTGGTCTTGACGTTCATCCCCAGCGCCTTGGCGTCTTCAGGCGTGATCGCCTGGCTGTGCGAGAGCGTGCCGGCCGACAGGGTGTCGGCGATGTGATGCTCGACCTTCTCGTCGACCCGATGCACCGGATTGACGATGTCGCGCGCCACCTTGCCGGCATAGCGATCATATTTCTCGGCTTCATGGGCCAGCATGACCAGCACGTCCTGGGTCGCCAGCGGGCCTTTCTGGGCGAGCAATTCCTTGTAGGCCTCGGTCGGGAAGCCGCCATAGATGGTGTCGATCGGCCCGAGCGAGGCGGTCGGATCCATGACGATCTTGTCGGCAGCCAGCGCGATCATCGTGCCGCCGGACATGGCCACATAGGGCACATAGGCAATCACCTGCGGTTCCCGCTTGGGATTGTAATGCCCCTTGGCCTTGGCCTTCGCCAGGTGCTGCTTCAAGGCCAGCGAGATCATGTGAGCCGGACGGGCATAGCCACCCAGCGTGTGCAGCACGACAATGATCCGGGCTCGCGGATTGGCCTGCCTGACCGAGGCGACAGCCTCGAAGGCCTCGTCGAAGGCGATCTGCTGCTGGGCGCTGTCGCGACCGACAAAATCATCGCCCAGATCATGGATGAGATCGATCAGGACGGTATTGCCGCTCTCGATCTTCTTGCGGAATTTCTCGTAGTCCTTCTTGGCGTCCTCATAGCGCGCCACCCGCTTGCGGCGCAGCTTGTGGACCTGGCGCTCGTCCGACACGGCGCGCTGGCGGTTGAGATGCATGGATATGGCACTGACCGCCACGATCAGGACAAACAGCCCGGCCCCGGCCACACCGTAAAGCACCGTATTGTCCACACCGTCGATCATACTCACCCCCACGCGCACGCTGCACGGGCGGGATATTAACCAAAGCCTAACAAGTGCGACAAGCAGAACCGGAGGTGGTGTCCGATCGCTTCAGCTACGTGTCCGGCCGGACACACCTGGCGCAGCCTGATCAGTTCAGCGCCCCGGAACCCGTGACGGCGCCTGTACCGGACAGCTGACGCTCCTCGACCAGCTGGTTGAGGAGGCCAGCCAGGCGCACCCCGCCCTGCTTGAGACGCTGCAGCGAGACAGGCAGGTTGCGGTCGTAGTAGGCATCGCCCGGCTCGATCATTTCCTCGGCACGCGCCCAGTAATAGGCAAAGCCGCGCGAGCGGACGATGTCGTGGCTTTCCTGGGCCCAGTCGACCGGGGCCAGAGGTGTGTAGACACTGATGCCATTGAGCGGAATGTCGGCGGCCAGCTGGTCGGCCAGCTGGGCCCAACGGTCCCCGTCATCGATATAGGGCCAGGTCTCGGCCATGTAATCGAGCAGGATCTCGCTGTCCCAGACCCGGTGCAGATTGGTCCGGCGCTCGCCGCGCCACAGCACATTGATGTCATTGCCGCCGCGATCACCCTCGATCGAGACATGCAGAGGCTGGTGGATATCGCCCATCCAGTGAGCGAGGAATTTCAACGCTTCCAGGCGGTCCTCATCCGAACGCGAACGATCCACGAAGATACCGGCATGCAGGTCGATGGCCGAGGTGATGCAGCCATCCTCGGCGCAGTCCTCGGCGTCGACATGCGGATCGTCACGGGTCTGGTTGATATAGTGCCAGGGCGCCGTGTGGCGGTGGGTCGAACCACGCACGTCATCGGCCCAGGAACAGACATCACGGAAATGGTCGAATTCCGGGTCCTGGGCGACCAGCCGGTCTATCTCGGTGCGGGTCTCGTCTGAGAGGTAGCGCCAGGCAAGGTCGCAGACGATGCGATGACCGTCTGGTCCATAGGCTTCAGCGGGAGCCACTGTGACAACGGATACCATCAGGCTGGCAGCCGAGAAAAGGCGCAGGAAACTGGACATGGGTTGCTCCGGACGACGGCACCCGCCCGGTGCCATCCCCGGTCTGTAGAAGAGGCGGCGCGACACCTCCACTAGTCAGGGCTGGCAATTCTCCATCAGCGCAACCCCTGGTCGAATAATCGGAATTTGTAATCTTCCTCGCACCTGGTCTGGCGGCAGAATGCGACGGCTTGTTTTCTTGACGCGCTCAATCTTTACCGTCTGGACGGTATTGACTGTACCGTCTGGACGGTTTATGTGCAGCGCAACAATCCAGGACCAATCCCATATGACTGCGAGCAAACCTTCCACCCGGGACACCATTCTCGACGCTGCTGAAACCGTGGTCGGTCGCGACGGCTCACGCCGTCTGACGATCGACGCGGTCGCCGCCGAAGCCTGTGTCTCCAAGGGCGGTGTCCTCTATCATTTCCCCAACAAGATCGCCCTGCTCAAGGGCATGGTGGAGCGGATGATGGCGGATATCAGTCAGGACTTCGCCAATTGCGAAGCCGCGGCCCATGCCGCCGGCGAGCCGCCGCTCGTCCATGTTTTCAACGCCATGTTCGACCGGCACGACGAGCGCAAGGCATTGTCCATGGCGCTTCTGGCCGCCTCGGCCGAACACCCTGATCTGCTGGACCCGGCCCGCGACTTCCTGTCGTCCACCTTCCAGCGCCTCAGCGACGACACGCCGGACCCGGTCGGCGCCCGGCTCCTTCTTCTCGCCATGGACGGGCTGAAACTTTCCGCCCTGCTTGGCTTCGACACCATTCCTGAAAATCAGCTCACCCAGATCCGCGATCGGCTGGTGCGCCTGACCCACGAGCTTTATCAATGACCCGCATCCCGCTCCTCGCCGCCCTCGGCACCAGCCTCCTCCTCGCGGCCTGCGCCGAGGAAATTGTCGCGCCGCCATCGCCGCCGCGCCTGGTCCAGCTTGCCGAAGTGGTCGCAGACAGCGGCGAGACGCGGCACGAATTTGTTGGCCGGGTCGAGGCCCGTCTGAGCGTCGACATGGCGTTCCAGGTCGGCGGGCAATTGGCCGACCTGCCGCTCAATGAGGGCATACTGATCGAACAGGGCACGCTGGTCGCTGCCCTCGACCGTGAAGATTTCCAGCGCGCCGAACGCGAAGCCCGGGTTCAGTTGCAGCAGGCCAATACCGAGCTGGAACGCCAGCGCACCCTGCACGAGCGCGGCATCGCCTCGCAGGCCGCCCTCGACAGCGCCCAGACCAATTACGACCTGCGTGAAGTGGCGCTGCAGACGGCTCGCCGCAATCTGGGCTATGCGACCCTGACCGCGCCCTTCGACGCGCTGGTCAGCCGCCGTCTCGTCGACAATTACACCATCGTCTCGCCCGGCCAGCCGGTGGTGCGCCTGATGGATGTGTCGGAATTGCGCGTCTCCATCCCGATTTCCGAGAGCATGGTCGCCACCTTCGACCGCGAGGACCTGGTATCGCTGGAAGCGGCATTTGCCTTCCTGCCTGGCCAGACCTTTCCGCTGGAGCCACGCGAACTGGTGTCCGAACCGGACTCGGCCTCGCGCACCTATCGCGCCATCGCGGCCCTGCCCGGTGACATGCCGGCCAATCTCCTGCCCGGCATGACGGCGACGGTGTTTTCCGAATTCGCCAACAATGGCAATTCCGGCACGGGACTGCGTGTCCCCCTCAATGCGGTCGCGGCGGCACCGGACGGTTCGCAGCGTGTCTGGGTGTTTGATCCGGACACCAGCACGGTCAGTTCCCGCCCTGTCACCAGCGACGGCTTCGAGGGCGACATGATCATCATCGAAACCGGCCTTGCTGCCGGTGACCAGGTTGTCACTGCCGGGGTCTCAGCCCTGCACGAAGGCATGACCGTCCGCCCACTCGCCGACAATACCCGCTTCGGACAACCGCAATGAGCACCGCATCCACCCCGTCGAGCGCCCTTGCAAGACTGTCGATCGAAAAGCCCGTCCTGACCTGGATGGTCATCCTGTTCTGCCTGCTCGGCGGGCTGGCCGGCTTCATGAATGTCGGCCGTCTGGAAGACCCGGCCTTTACCGTCAAGGAGGCCATCATTTTCACGGCCTATCCCGGCGCGACCGCGGAAGAGGTCGAACAGGAAGTCACCGAAGCGTTGGAAATCGCCATCCAGCAGCTTGGTGAAGTCCACGAAATCCGGTCGGAATCCTCGCCCGGAATCTCGGAAATCCATGTCACGATCGACGACACGATCGACAGCGGCGACATGCCGGCCGTCTGGACCCGGCTGCGGGCCAAGATCAGGGACACGGTCGGCAGCCTGCCGCCCGGCGCCGGCGCGCCCGTCGTTTATGATGATTTCGGCGATACCTACGGGATTTTCTATGCGGTCACCGCGGAAGGCTATTCCGACAGTCGCATCCGTGATGTGGCGCGCATGTTGCGGCGCGAATTGCTGACCGTCGAGGACGTCGCCAAGGTCGCCGTCGAGGGCGAGCCGGACGAGCGCATCTATATCGAGATCCCGCAGGAAAACCTCGCCCGCCTGGGCCTGTCCTATGCCGATCTCCTCGAAGATCTGGAACAGGAAAATGCCGTCGTCGCCGCCGGATCGGCGCCGCTGAATGACCGGCTCGTCCGGGTCGATATTCCCCAGACGCTCGGCGGAACGGAAGCGATTTCCAACCTGCTGATCACGCCACGCGATAGCGACCAGGCGATCCGCCTGTCGGACATTGCCGAGGTCCGCCGCGACACGGTCGAGCGCCCGACGCAACTGATTTACCACAATAATGTCCGCGCCTTCACGATCGGCGTGGCCGGCCTGCCAACAGCCAATATCGTCGATGTCGGCCATGCGGTCGAAGCGCGCCTGGCGGAGCTTGAGTCCAGCCTGCCGCTGGGTGTCGAGCTGCATCCGATCTACCAGCAGCACCAGGTCGTCGATGATGCGATCAACAGCTTCCTGGTCAGCCTTGCCCTGTCGATCGCCATCGTGATCGGCGTGCTGTGCATTTTCATGGGCTGGCGGGCCGGCCTGACCGTTGGCGCTGTCCTTTTCCTGACCATCGCCGGCACGATCTTTTTCATGAGCCTGTTCTCGCTGGAGATGGAGCGCATCTCCCTGGGCGCATTGATCATCGCCATGGGCATGCTGGTCGACAATGCCATCGTGGTGACCGAGGGCATGCTGACCGGCGTCATGCGGGGCAAGCCGCGCATGCAGGCGGCCGAAGAAGCCGTCGCCACCACGCAATGGCCGCTGCTGGGCGCCACTGTGATCGGCATCCTCGCCTTTGCCGGGATCGGCCTGTCGCCGGATGCGACCGGCGAATTCCTGTTCTCCCTGTTCGCCGTAATCGCGATCTCGCTGCTGCTGAGCTGGGTCATCGCTGTCACCGTCGTGCCGATGGTGGGCTTCCACCTCTTCTCCGCCCAGCGCGCCGCAGCGCAGGCCGTCAGCGATCACAGCCATGATGAGGAGAGCCTGTACACCGGTCGCCTGTTCAATGGCTATCGCGGGCTTTTGAACCTCGCCCTGTCACGGCGCTGGGTCGTGCTGGCCCTGCTGATCGTCATCACCTTTGTCTGCTATGCCGGCTTCGGGTCCGTCCGCAACTCCTTCTTCCCGGCCACCAACACGCCGGTCTTCTACGTCAATGTCGAACTGCCCGAGGGCACCGACATCCTGACCACCGACGCCACCATGCGTGAGATTGGCAGTTTCGTTTCCGATCAACCGGAAACCACGGCCATCGATACCTTTGTCGGCGCCGGCGCAACCCGCTTCATGCTGACCTACACCGCCGAACAGCCCAATACCGCCTATGGCCAGATCATCGTCTGGGCCCGCGACCTTGAGTCCATACCGGACCTGGCCGACCGCATCCTGGCCCATGTCCGCGACACAGTCCCGGATGCCGAAATCCGCACCGACCGGATCGTCTTCGGCCCGCCCTCTGGTGCCAAGCTGGAAGCGCGTTTTTCGGGTCCGGACGCCGATATCCTGCGGGAACTCGCCGAACAGGCGATGGCCGCCCTCGCAGCCGAGGCCGATGTCATCGACATCCGCACCGACTGGCGCAATCGCACCCCGGTCCTGCGCCCGGTCATCATCGAGGAGACGGCGCAGACCATCGGTGTCACCCGTGAGAACATCGCCAATGCGTTGCGCTTCGCCACGGACGGCAATCAGATCGGCGTCTATCGCGAAGGCGAGACCCTGATCCCGATCCTCGCCCGCGCACCGGAAGCCGAACGCGCCGATCCGGCTTATCTGGGTGACCGCCTGGTGTGGAGCCCGCAACAGGCGGCCTATGTCCCGATCAGTCAGATCGTGTCCGAATTCGCGCTCGAATTCGAGGATGTGCTGATCCAACGGCGTGACCGGACCCGGACGATTTCGGTGCGGGCCAATCCCCATGGCTGGGAAACCGCCGCGGAAGGCTTTGCCCGCTTCCAGCCGGTGCTCGAGGCCATTGACCTGCCGCGCGGCTATTCGCTGGAATGGGGCGGCGAGTATGAAGCCTCGGCCGAAGCCAACGCCTCGCTGGGCGGACAGCTGCCGCTCACCTTCATCGCCATGCTGACCATCTCCTTCCTGCTGTTCGCGACCATCCGCCAGCCGCTGATCATCTGGGCCGTTGTCCCAATGTCGGTGAACGGGGTGGTGATCGGTCTTCTGGCCACCAATGTCGCCTTCTCCTTCACCGCCCTTCTGGGCCTCTTGTCGCTGTCCGGCATGCTGATCAAGAATGCGATCGTGCTGGTCGACGAGATCGACATGCGGATCCGCAGCGGGTCTGACCGGCTGGTGGCGGTTCGCGATGGGTCGATCAGTCGTCTCCGGCCAGTCCTTCTGGCCGCCAGCACCACGATCCTCGGCATGACGCCGCTGATCAGCGACGCCTTCTTCCAGGGCATGGCGGTGACCATCATCGGCGGGCTGACCTTCGCCACAGTGCTGACCATGATCGCCGTGCCGGTCCTGTACGCGCTCTTCTTCGGCATCAAACCGGAAAAACGTCGCAAGGATGACACGCTGCCAGAGCCCGTCGAGGCTTGACGCTGGGGCGGGAAGCGGCCAACGCTCCCGCCCATGACAGCGATTGAAAATGCCCACAATATCGAGGCGCTGCGGGCGCTGGCCCGCAAGCGGCTGCCGCGCATGGTGTTCGACTATATCGATGGCGGCGCCGATGACGAGATCACGCTGGGTCGCAATGACCGCCGCTATGGCGATTACGAGCTGAACTTCAAATCCCTGGTTGACATCTCGAAGATCGAGCTGGAAACGACGGTCATGGGTGCCACCAGCAAGGCACCGATCATCGTCACGCCGACGGCAGCCCAGCGCCTGTTCAATCCGCGCGCCGGCGAAGCCGCTGTGGCAAGAGCGGCGCGCAAGGCCGGGCTGGTCTATTGCCTTTCAACCCTCGCCTCGACCACGATCGAGGATATCGCCCGGCACACGGACGGGCCCAAATGGTTCCAGGTTTATGTCTGGAAGGACCGGGCGATCGTTGAGAAGGCGATGGAGCGGGCCAAGGCGGCCGGCTTTACCGGCCTGATCCTGACTGTCGATGTCCCCGTCGCGGGCAATCGCGAGCGTGACCATCTCAACGCCTTCACCATCCCGCCAAAGATCAATGCCAAGACGGTGAGCCAGGTGCTCGCCCGGCCTGGTTATCTCTGGGACATGGCCACCACGCCGAAAATCCTCGCCGCCAACTGGGCCGACATGGATACCGGCGGCATGGGTATCATCCAGTTTCTCGACAGCCAGTTCGACCGCACGGTGACCTGGGAGGACGCCAAATGGATGAAAGAGGCCTGGGGCGGGCCGTTTGCCATCAAGGGCATCGCCCGACCGGACGATGCCTTGCGTTGTGTCCATGCGGGCGCGGACGCAGTCTGGATTTCCAATCATGGTGGCCGTCAGCTGGACACCGCCCCGGCGACCATCGACACGCTGGCCGACATTGTCGCGGCGGTTGATGGTCAGGCGGAGGTCATCCTTGACGGCGGCATCCGGCGCGGGACCGACATCATCAAGGCTCTCGCACTCGGCGCCACAGCCGTCGCGGTCGGGCGGCCCTACCTGTTCGGCCTGGGAGCGGGCGGCCAGGCTGGTGTCGAACGGGCGCTGGACATTCTGGTGTCGGCGCTGGAGCGCGATATGGCCCTGGTCGGCGCCACGCGCCTGTCGGATTTGACACCGGACTTTGTCCGCATGCCGCGCTAGGCTCTCACCCAACAAGCCAACAAACCATCTCAACGGGGTCGATCCATGTTTGCTGCTGAAAGCCTTGTCCGAACGCTTATCAACCAGGGCGTCGAGGTCTGCTTCACCAATCCGGGCACATCCGAAATGCATATGGTCGCCGCGCTCGACCGTACTGAGGGCATGCGCTCGGTCCTGTGCCTGTTTGAAGGCGTCGCGACCGGCGCGGCGGACGGTTATGCCCGCATGGCGGACAAGCCGGCCTGCACCCTGCTCCATCTGGGTCCCGGCGCCGGCAATGGCCTCGCCAACCTGCACAATGCCCGCCGGGCCTACGCCCCGGTCGTCAACATTGTCGGCGATCATGCCCGCGACCACATCAAGCTCGACGCACCGCTGACCTCGGACGCTGCCGGGGTCTGCCGACCGATGTCGCGTTGGGTGGGATGCGTCGCTGATGCGTCTGAGGTCTCCACAATGGCCGTCGAGGCGGTGCAGCAGTCCTACGGTCCGGAGCGCGGCGTCGCCTCCCTCATCCTGCCGGCCGATTGCGCCTGGTCGGACGCTGAACCCAGCGTGATCGAGGCTCAGCCAGTTCCCGCGCCCAACGCGGTAGACGCCACCACGGTCGAGACTGTCGCCGCAGCCCTTCGCGCGGCAACCGACCCGGTCCTTTTCCTTGGCAATGATGCCTGCCGTGAAGACGGCCTGGCGGCCGCGGGCAGGATCGCCGCGGCCACCGGCGCCAGATTGTTCATGGACACATTCGTGCCACGCATCGCGCGTGGTCACGGCAGGGTCTCTGCGAAGCGGCTTGGATATTTCGGCGAACAGGCGCTGGAAGAACTTGGCGCAACCGACCTGCTGGTCATTGCCGGCTCAAAGCCGCCGGTCGCCTTCTTCGCCTATCCCGACCAGCCCGGCGAACTGACCCCGCCAGGTGCCAGAACCGAGATCCTGGCCGGGCCGGCAGACGACGTGATCGCTGGCCTGCAAGCGTTAGCGGAAGCGCTTTGCTCCGGTCAGACGGAGCCCGATCTGCCGGCCCAGTCCCAGGCGCCCAAACTCTTCCCCGACGAACCACTCAATCCCGGCTATGTGGGCATTTCCCTTTTGCGGCACATGCCCGAGGACTCCATCATCTGCGACGATGCGACCACGTCCGGCATGGGCGTCTTTCCCTGGATCGAGCACGGCCCGCGTCATGACTGGCTGTGCCTGACCGGCGGCGCCATCGGATCCGGCATGCCGCAGGCCATCGGCGCCGCCATGGCCTGCCCCGACAAGCAGGTTTTCGCGCTCTGCGGCGACGGTGCCGCCGCTTATACACTGCAGGCCCTGTGGACTCAGGCGCGGGAGAAGCTGGATGTGATCAATATCGTCTTCGCCAACCACTCCTACCTGGTCCTGAATGTTGAACTGGCGCGAGTGGGAGCGGGTGATCCCGGACCGGCGGCACAGCAGATGCTGTCGCTGGACAACCCGAAGATGGATTGGGTCAAGCTGGCGGAAGGCTTTGGCGTACCGGGTCAGACAGCCCGGACTGCCGGCGAGTTCGATTCCGCACTGGCGCGCGCACTCGCCGCCGGCGGACCACAAATGATCGTTGCGGAGATCTGACCGTCAGTTACGGATCGCCCGGCTCTCGTCCGGCCGGACATCTTCCGATCGGCGGTCGGTGACCAGGGCCGACTTGAGAACACGGCGTAGTTCGCTGATCTCGACCGGCTTGGGCAGGTAGTCGGTAAAGCCTGCGGCCAGGAATTCGCGACGATGATCGTCCGACGCCAGCGCCGTGACGGCGATGATCCGCGCATCGGCCGATTTGCGGGTCTCGCGAATGCACTGCATGGCACTGACGCCGTCCATCTCCGGCATCTGGATGTCCATCAGCACCAAATCATAGGCCATGGACGTCGCCTTGTTGACCGCTTCCCGGCCGCCAGAGGCGCAATCGACAATCAACTCGTCGGCCTTGATGATCTGCTGGACCATGGCCTTGATCACCAATTGATTGGTTATCACGTCGTCGACGACCAGAATTCGCCCCGGTGCTTCGATGGGCGTGAGCTCGACCACGCCGCGCTTTGCAGCCTCCGGTTCGCTCGCCGCAACGCGTTCGAGCGGCAAGTCGACCGTAAAGGTCGAGCCGCGACCCATCTTGCTCGACAGGGTGATCTTGCCATCCATTTTCGACACGAGACGGCGACAAATGGCCAATCCGAGCCCGGTGCCGCCATAACGCCGCGTCACCGTTGCGTCGACCTGGCTGAACGGGTCAAAGATCGCAGCCTGCTTGTTGCCGGGTATGCCAATGCCGGTATCCCGGACAGCCAGACGCACACGGGTCTTCCCGTCACGCACCTCACCCACAGCCGCGAGCGACACACTGATGCGGCCATTATGGGTAAACTTCACCGCATTGCCCAACAGGTTGTTGATCACCTGGCGCAAACGGATCGGATCGCCGGTCACGAATGCCGGTTCGCCCAGTTGATTGCTGACCGTCAATGCCACGCCCTTGGTCTCTGCCTGCAAGCGCCAGTGTTCGGATGTGTTGTGGATGAGTGCCGCCAGATCAAAGGTGCGCGTCTCAAGCTCAACCGCATCGGCCTCGATCTTGGACAGGTCGAGAATGTCATTGAGCAAATCCAGCAGCGCCTTGCCGCTGTCATCGATGAGACCGAGGCTGCGGCGGTGCTCGTCAGTCAATGTGGCATCCGCCTGCAACACATTGGTCATGCCCAGAACGCCGTTCAGCGGCGTCCGGACTTCATGGCTCATATTGGCAATGAAGTCTGACTTGGCTCGACTGGCCTGCTGGGCCGAAATCAGCGCCGTTTCCAGTTGTTGATTGGCTTCGGTGAGCGCTTTTTGGGCATCTGTGGTCGCGGAGCGGAAACTCGACCCGAACAACACGATCCAAACGCAGGAAAGCGAGCCGGCTGCGACCAGCATGTTGAGCAATTCCGTTGGACGGAAGCCCAGCGGGCCGGTGCTCGAATAATCAGCGGTTCCCAGGATCAGGCCGAAATAGGCAGCGAGCGGTAAAATGGCGATGAAAGCGGCCCGTGCGCCCCAAGCGATATAGGCCCCCAAAACAATACCGGGAAGATACAGAGTCGCCGGTGGGAACGAACCACGATTGGCCCAGGCGGCCGCGTAAAGCACCAGTGACGCCAACGCGATCATGACGATAATCGTCAGGTTCGGACGACGCAGGCGCAGGCCGACAATGCCGACCGTTGCGGCAATCGCCGCCGAAACGAGACCCAGCTCTGCCATGCCGGGACGCCCGTCAAGAACAAAGGCGAGGACGCCGGCATTGACCAGACCCATAAGTGTAAAGATCGCGGTGTAGGCCACGGCAATGCGCGACTTGACCGCATAATCAAAATCAATTTGCGGGTCTGCCCCCGTCCAGCGGTCGATCCGTCTCCAGAGCATGTCGCCGTTTCCCTCCTCGAACGCCATTGGAGGCTAGCACCGTAGGGTTAATAAATCCGCGTGCCATCGAAGAATTCACACCTTTGACTGCGTTCGGCAATGCGTTTCTGGCAAGGCCCTGCCGACCATCAAATCGCAGATCCATATTTGATACCGCGGCGACGACTGAGCGACTGCCCCGCGAGGGTCTCGCTCAACAGGTCAGCCTGGAGGAAAACACGGCATCGAAGCCTTTGACGGGACGATCAAATACGACACTGTGGTCGGGCAAGGATCGGATTGCCATTGTCATCTGCTGATCTGCCAGGCCGCGTTGGAGATAGGACATGCCGGAGCCCCTGGAACGGATTCTCTATCTTGAAGACGTGCAGGCTATCGCCGATCTCGCAGTCATGGCCCTTGAGGATATAGCCGGTTTTCAGGTCCGGCACGCAGACCGCGGCGCCAAGGCGCTCGCCTCTCTGGACAGCTTCAGGCCGCAACTCTGCCTCTTCGACGTCATGGTACCCGACATGGACGGCCCGGAGACACTCCGCCAGATACGCGCCACCGCAGGTCATGCCGGCATGCCGGCCATTTTCATCACTGCCAAGGCCCAAGCCCACGAGCAGGAAAAATACGCCCACATGGACATCCTCGGCGTGATCGCCAAACCCTTCGACCCGATCAGCCTGGGCGACACGATCCGCGAAATGTGGGCGAAAGCCGGGCTGGGAGCCTGACCGTCAACGCCACAAAAAAGACGCCGTGCCCACTGGGAGCACGGCGCCTGGAATGCACGGCAGATTGGCCGATCAGAAGGTCGCCTGGACGCCGAACGCCAGGATATCGGTCGTGGCATCGAACTCCGACCAGGTTGCCCCACCCGGCAGATTGCCACCGCTCAGGAAGTTCAGCGGCACCCAGCCATCGGTGTGAATGTATTCGCCGAACACGTTCACGCCCGGAGCGAGGAAGTAGGACAGACCGGCCACATACTGGTCCTGACGCTCCCAGGGCGCACCATCCGCGCCGGCGCGAAAGCGGCTGAACTCCAGCGACAGGTCAAGCAGGGACTCGGCGCCGATATCCATCCCGTAGCGACCACCAACAGCCCAGGACCGGGTTTCGCGGGCTTCATACACGCTGAGCGGATTTGACGGGTCAGGCACGGCCGAACCTGGCCAGACATCCGTCGTCTCCTGGAATTCGCCGAGGAATTCAAACGCGCCCATGCGCACTCGGCTGTAGACCGCATAGGCCGGGTTATTGTCGGCACACGGGTTGAAATGGAAGACGGGATAGGCCTGACAATACGGGCTGCCATGCTCATAGCTCGCCCCGACCAGCACGCTGCCATCCTCACCCAACGGGGCCGTATAGTTCACGTCGACGGCAAAATTATTCACCCGTGACGGCACATTGGTGCCGTTCACCGGGGTGTTTGCGGCGCGGAATTGGGCACCGCCCTGGATCGCCATTGCCCGGATATGAAGGCCGTCGGCGTAATATCCGACCAACCCGCCATAGGCGAGGCCGGCGAAGGAGTGCCAGGTGGTGGAGTTGGTGAACGGGCTGACCGTGTCGTTCAGGCCGAAGGGCGTATCCATCTTGCCGATCGCCGCATAGACCGGTGAATTGTCGAGATTGCCATACATGACCCAGGCCTTGCGGACCTGCACCTGGTTGCGGTTGAGATCGGTGATCGTGCCCGACCCGAAGCTCTGCTCCGGATTGTAGAGCAATTCCATATAGGCGGTCACATTGTCGGAAATGCGCGCCGTTGCCGCCAGCTGGGCGGAGTGAACCACCAGCTCGGAAACCTCTTCTCCGATCTGGTTGGCCGAGGTCGGATGGCGCATCAGCCAGCCGAACTTGGTGTCCGAATTCGAGCGTTGATAGTTGGCCAGGACCGTGATGCCGCCGCTGAGGGTGACCCGATTGTCGAGCTCGCCACTTTGCATCGCCCGCAACTGGATCAACTGACGCTGGTTGATGCCTTCGGCATGATCCAGCATGGCAAAACTGTAATCGGTGCTGAGACCGACGAAGCGGTCATTCATGCTGTCGCCATGATGCGCCACATGATGGTCCGCATGCGCCACCTGCGCAGGCGCATCGCTGGCCGGGACGGTATCGGCACCATGGCCCCCATGACCGGCATGACCGGTATGGCCGGCATGCGGCGCCTGGTGCGCAGCCGGCGCGCCCTGACTCTCGAGATAGGCCAGCAGGCGACGATTGGTCTCCTCGAGCTGTTCGATCCGGGATTCCAGCGCTTCGATACGCGCATCGGCTTCGTCATCGGCGAATGCGACCGGTCCCGCCGCCGCAAGCGTCAATGCACTCACGCCCAACGTCAAAAATTTTCGTTTCATAGTGTCCCCCTGGAGATGTGCCGGCCGGATGAGCCTCTGGCACCCTTCAAGCGGCACCGTTAACGGGGTTCGGGGCGCGCAACAAGTCGCAAGCCAGCAAAGTCGATCACGGCAGATCATGCCCGTATCGAAACCAAGGAGACCCTTTTCATGCCGCACTATCGAGGCCAGGAGACGACAGGCTGACACGGGTGCCCCCATCAAGGGCGGCCGTGAGATCAAGCCGATGGCGGAACCGAAAGGACCAAAACCGAACCCGCAGGGTTCGCAAGCGCGACCGCGGGCCGGGCGGCCAGCCCGCCCCATCGGAGGCGTCCGCGATGCGGACTGCCGTGAGATCAGGAAATGGTGGAGCCGAAAGGACCAAAACCGAACCCGCAGGGTTCGCAAGCGCGACCGCGTGCCGGGCGGCCAGCCCGCCCCATCGGAGGCGTCCGCGATGCGGACTGCCGTGAGATCAAGAAAATGGTGGAGCCGAAAGGACCAAAACCGAACCCGCAGGGTTCGCAAGCGCGACCGCGCGCCGGGCGGCCAGCCCGCCCCATCGGAGGCGTCCGCGATGCGGACTGCCGTGAGATCAGGAAATGGTGGGCCCGGAGGGACTCGAACCCCCAACCAAGCGGTTATGAGCCGCCGGCTCTAACCAATTGAGCTACAGGCCCCGCTGTTAAAGCGTGGCCCATGGTTACTGGCTCTTCGCGGGCGCGCCAAGACGGGTGTGCAGGCAATGTTACGGCTTTGACATCATGATGGCCAAAATGGACCGCACGCGTTCAGCGTGCGCTCAGGCGCGAAGATGCTAGTGTCGCCCTCAACGCCAACAAGCCGACACCTCCGGTCCCGGAGCAGACGGCACATTTCGCCACGGAGTATTGTTCATGATCCGCGCCCTCATCACCTCCACCGCCCTCGTCGCCAGCCTCGCCGCGCCCTCTTTCGCCCAGGCCGGTGAGAGCGAGCCGACCCTGTCCCTGTCGGAAAGCGCGACGGTTCAGATCGCGCCGGAGTTCGCGACCGTATCCTCAGGTGTGGTGACCCGCGCCGAAACGGCCCGGGAGGCCGTCCGCGCCAACTCGGCGGCGATGAGCCAGGTCTTTGATGCCTTGCGCCGTGCCGGCGTCGACAATGAAGACATGCAGACCTCCCAGTTGTCAGTGTCTCCGGTCTATGCCGACCGCCGCCAGCCCAACCAGGTCGAGTTGACGATTATCGGCTATGAGACCCGCAACCAGGTTTCGGCCAAGGTCCGTGACACAAGCCGCGTCGGTCAGGTCATCGATGCGATGGTGTCGGCCGGGGCCAATAATATCAATGGCGTGACCTTCGGTGCCGAAAACACTGACGACGCTCTGGACAATGCCCGCCGCGAAGCGATTGCGGCCCTTCTGGCCAAGGCTGAACTGTTCGCCGATGCGGCCGGTTTCGAGCTGTGCGGCATACGGCGCATGGGCGAAAGCAGCTACCGGCCGCAGCCGGTCTATGAAGCGCGCATGATGAGCTTTGACGACAGTGCGTCCACGCCGGTCGCGGCCGGCGAGCTCACGCTCACCGCCACGGTCAGTGCCGATTTCTGCATCAATCAGTAAGCGAAACCGGATCAGGCCGCCTGGGGCTTGGCGATGACCTTGTTGTGCTCGTCCAGCAGGACCACGACCGGGTCATGCTGCTCGGCCTCGGCGGCCTCCATCTCGGCGTAGGCAACGACGATGATGCGATCGCCGACCTGGGCCAGACGTGCGGCGGCGCCATTGATGCCGAAGGTGCGGCTGCCACGCGGGGCCTCGATGGCATAGGTGGTGAAACGCTCGCCATTATTGATATTGAGCACATCGACCTGCTCGTGCGGCAGGATGCCAGCCGCCTCGAGATAGTCGCGGTCGATCGAGATCGAGCCTTCATAATGAAGATCGGCCTGGGTCACCGTGGCGCGGTGCAGTTTGCATTTCATCATGGTGAGGCGCATGGCGCTCCTCCAACAACAACATATTGCGCTGCACATACGTCTTGGCGTGACAAAATTCAACGCTTGGCCGCCGTATGCGCGGATCACAACAATGTTGGATTTCAAGTGCCAATGCGTCCTGCGCTGCGTTCGCCTCGGCGGTTCATGAACGCAGATCCCCGTGCGGCCTCATCGAAGGTTCATGCAGGACGTGCAAAAACCGGTTATACTCTTGTGCTGGAGAGATGACCATGACGTCCAGATTGACCTTTATGGCCCCGCTTGCCGCGATGGTGCTGGTCACCGCCGGCTCGCCGGCACAGCAACAACCGACAGGTACGCCGCCGGGTACGGCACCGACCGGCCAGACCGTGCCGAGCCAGATCGACCCGTCGGCTCTTCGCCGCCTGACCCTGCAGCAACCAGGCCGGGAGCCGCGGCCTGACGCGCCTGTGCCCATGGCGATCAACTGGGGCGCAGCAGCCGAGGATGCCCAGCTGCAGGCGCGCGAAAACCGGCGCTTCGACACGGTCGCCGCCGTGTCGCAAGGCAATCTGCCATTTGTTCGTCCGACCAATCCGGAAGCCGCCGGCGTGGTCGCAACCCGACTGCCGGTCCTTATCCCCGGCAGCGCCGCCCTGGGCGTTGGCGATGAGGCCCGGACCCTGCTGTTTCCGCAGGAAAACTTTTACACGCTATCGGTCATCGCGCCCGGCCTTGTGGTCGAGGTCTTCGGCACCCGCCTGGCGCATGCCCGAGCACCCGATCCGCTCAGCACACGACGCCTCAACGCCACCAATGGTGATGGCTATCGCATCAGCGAAACTGAATACGGCCGCGAGTTGAGCTTCAATCGCTACGGCGCCGCCTACTCCATCACGGTGGAATGTGACCAGCCGACCGGCGATGCGCGCTGCGCGTCCGACGCCTATGTCCGCAACCTCGCCAATTCGCTGATCATCGCCGCCGGGACGCCCGACGCGGGAGGCCAGTGATGTCACGCGAAACCGAACTCACCCTCGCCGCTGCCGTCGCCGCCGCCGGTATCGCCGCGATGATATGGTGGCCGATCGACGATGCCCCGGCACCGCCTGCTGACAGCGAGGTCATCGAGCCTGAGCCGGTCGAGCCGGAACCGCAAGCCGACGAAGCCGAAGAACCGGAACCCGAGCCGGAGCCTGAGCCGGAACCTCCGGCAGACCCGGTGGATGATGCTGGCGACCCCTTCGCCTACATGCCGGCCGGTGACCTGGTCGAGGACTCCGGCACCGGCCAGACGGTCCAGATCAATTATGCCCCCGACATGCGCTTTCCGATGGAAGCCGGACAGGCCTATGCCAACAGCCAGGTCTACGGGTATGGCGGCTATCTCGGACCGGCGGGCGGCCAGTGCAATGCGAGCAATTACGCCTATGCCTGGCGCGACAATTTCTGCGAGACGCGCGGTTATGGCACACCGATGTGCCCGGCCGGCGTCGGCCACCAGGGCCAGGATATCCGCCCGGCCAGCTGCCAGGACGACACCCATTGGGCGGTTGCGACCGCAGCCGGAACCATCACCTCGATCGGCACCTATTCGGTCCGGCTGATGACCGATGACGGCATCCGCTACACCTATCTCCACCTCGACAAGGACACGCTGCTGGTGGAACCCGGTGACACGGTTGAGCGCGGCGAACGCCTTGGCTATGTCTCCAACGAATTCGGTGACACAGCGACCACAATTCATCTGCATTTCGAGATAAAGATGGCGGTTGATACCGGGTCGGGCATCCAGAACACGCCGGTGCCGCCCTATCTGGCGCTCGTCGACAGCTATGAACGGCTGATCGCCGGCGATGAAACCTGAAACGACCGACGGTCAAAGGGATATTGAATGAAACATGTTGCGTTGATCGGCTTGCTGGCCGCCGCCCTTCTGGCTGGCTGCGAGAATGGTAGCTATGACGAGGCCGAGTCCGGGGACCGCATGTACGCGATCACCGATGAGGTCACCGTCACCGGTTCGCGCCAGGCCCGAGACGGGTTCATGGCCAGCGCCCCGCCACCAGCTCCGCCCCCACCGCCCTCGGTGGACATGGCGCAATCGCCCGACACCCCGCAGATCGACGATGTGGTGCAACGGCTGATCGCCTACAGTTTCAACTATCAGCTGGAAACTCCGTCCGACGCGACGTCGGGCCTGATCGACCGCCACCGCGAGGCCTGTCTCGCGGCCGGTCCCGGCACATGCCAGGTCATCAGTGCCAATGTCTATGAGCAGGGCAATGGCGTCGCCGGGAGTCTGGCCCTGCGCGCGCTACCGGTATGGATTGAGAGCTTTCGCGATGGCCTGCTCGATGAAGTCGATGCCGCCGACGGCCGCATCCGCCACCAGTCCCAGTCGGCCGAGGATTTGACCGCCACCATCTACGACATGGAAGCGCGGCTCGAGGCCAAGCGCACCTTGCGCACCCGCCTGACCGCCCTTTTGGAGCGGCCCGGCGCCTCGGTCGAGGAGATGGTCCAGGTCGAGCGCGAGCTGGCTCGGGTACAGGGTGATATCGAAGGTTCGGAAGCGCAGATCCGGGCCATGCGGGGTCGGGTGTCGATGTCCTCGCTGACGCTGAACTACACGTCACGTGTCGACCCGGTGTCTCGCAGCGCCTTTGACCCGCTCAATCGCGCCCTGCGCAATCTGACCGGCAATTTCGCCCGCGGACTCGCCAACATGCTCACCTTCCTCGCCGGCTTCCTGCCCTGGTTGATCGTGATCGTGCCGGCCGGCTGGATCCTAACCCGCTGGCTTGGCGGCATGATGAAACGTCGTCGCGAAGGCGCCAAGAAGGCCTGACGGGGGGCAGACGAGATGCGGTCGGCAGCCCTGTAAAGCGGGAGTTAACCCTACTGATGTGTCTTGGGACCAGCCGAGGTTCCCCATGCCACGCTACCGACTTCTCATCCCGCTCAGCGCGGCCCTGTTTTGCGTGATCGTCTTCACGTCACTGTCGCTGCATGTCCGCTCGCAGGAGCACTACGCTGTACGCGTGCACCTCGAAGAGATCGCCACCAATCTCCAATACAATCTGACCGAACGCGTCGAGATGAATCTGAACGGCCTGGAGCGAATGGCCGAGCGCTGGATTCGGGTCGGCGGCACGGATCAAACCGAATGGCGGGCCGACGCACTCGATTATGTCGGCGACCACGCCGAATTGCGTTCGGTGCAGTGGGCCAATCCGGACTTCGTCCTGGAATGGGTCGAGCCAGTGGCAGGCAATGAAGCGGTGATCGGCCTCGACATCCTGTTCGAGGAGTTCCGGGCCCGCGCGGTCATGCAAGCCGTCAATTCCCGTCGCGCCAACAACAGTGCGGCGATTGATTTCATCCAGGGCGGCACAGGATTCCTGGCTTATTTCCCGCTCTATGATGGCGATCGTTTCGACGGCCTGATCGTCGGCGTGTTCGACGCAGCCAACATGGTCGCTGCCGGACTGCCCGAGGATTACGCCGATTACGTCGCCATCCAGGTCAGCGAAGGCGGCGGATTGATCCACCAGGCCGGAACCCCGGTCAGCCTGCAGCTGACTGCCGAACGGACCGTCGCGCTGCCAGGATCGGTCTGGACGGTCAATCTCTTTCCGGCGGGAGCCTTGTACGCCGAGGAATTCTCGTCGATCCCGATCTTCCTGCTAGGTCTTGGCGTTCTGCTTTCAATTGCCGTCGGGGTTGGCACTCATTTCCTGGCCAGCGGGCAAATCCGCCAGAGAGAACTGGCTGAGGAACGGGAGTCTGCCTACGAGGCGCTCGAACGCAATCGTGAACGCGTTGCGCTCGCCGTGCGCGGATCTTCGGACGGTTTCTGGGACTGGGATCTGGAGCGAAATGTTCTCTATCACTCGCCACGCCTGCGCGCCTTGCTGGGGCATCCGGAAGAGGCGGCCCATATTGTCGATGCCGAATACGCGGACGACATCCATCCGGACGACAGGGATCGCTCGGAACGTGCATTGGCCGCCCACATCAAGACCGGAGCCGACTATGACCTTCAGCTCCGTTTTCGCTGCGCCAATGGCGAATATCGCTGGTTCCGGACCCGCGGCATCGCCCAGCGCAATGATGGTCGGGCGGTGCGGATGGCAGGCTCCATTACCGACATCACCGACCTGATCGAGGCTCGCGATCGCGCCAATGCGGCCAACCGCGCCAAGTCCGACTTTCTGGCCAATATGAGCCACGAGATCCGCACCCCGATGAACGGCATTCTCGGCATGGCGCGCGTCCTGGCCGACAAGGACCTGCCCGACGACGTGAACAGCAAGCTGGATGTGATCGTCCGTTCCGGCGACACACTCATGCACCTGCTCGACGACATACTGGACTTGTCCAAGATCGAGGCGGGCCAGATCGAACTCGATGAGGCTCCTTTCGATCTGGAGATCATCGGGTCACGCGTCGAAGCGCTGTATCGTGACACAGCCGACAAAAAGGGCCTGACGCTGGAAGTCGAGGTCACCGATCGCGATGGCGTGTCGCGCCATGGTGATCCGCTGCGCCTGTCACAGATCGCCAATAACCTGGTCGCCAACGCAATCAAGTTCACAGCCAGCGGCAAGGTCCGCATGACGCTCGGCCCGACTGCCGATGGGCCAGACAGCGACATGATCGAGCTTGTCGTCAGCGATACGGGTATTGGCATGAGCGAGGCGCAATGCCAGTCGATTTTCGAGAAATTCGTGCAGGCTGACAGCTCAACCACCCGCCGTTTCGGTGGGACAGGCCTGGGGCTGGCGATCTGCAAGGGCCTCGCCGACCAGATGGGCGGCACCATCGATGTCGCCAGCAATCCCGGCCAGGGCACCACTTTCACGGTCAGACTGCCCCTGGCACCGGTCATTGCGGACACCGCTTCACCACGCTCGCCTGACCTCATCACGATCGGCGGAGCCATGACGATGGATGGGCGGCCGGTCCGAATTCTCGCGGCCGAGGACAACCTCACCAACCGGCTCGTCCTGAAAGCCTATCTCGACAAGCTGGCGGTCGACCTGACCATGGTCGAGAACGGGGCCGAGGCAGTCACGGCCTTCCTCAACGAAGACTACGATCTCGTCCTGCTCGACATCCAGATGCCGATCAAGAATGGCGAGGATGCCCTGAGCGAGATTCGGGCCTTCGAACGCGATCAGGGCCGGCTGCCGACCCCCGTGGTCGCCCTCACCGCCAATGTCATGGCCGACCAGGTCAATCGTTACGCCATGCTGGGCTTTGATGCCCACACCGAGAAGCCGCTGAGCCCCGAAGGCCTCGAACGCACCATGCGGCGCCTGTTGATGGGCACCAATCTTCGTCGATCTGCCCGCCCGGCCACAGCCCGGCCGCGCTGATCCTTTCAGGGGCCAGCTATCATCAGCCGGTCAGGTGCAGGACAATCTCGCGCCGGTGCGGCCGATGGCGGTGCTCGAACAGATAAATCCCCTGCCAGGTTCCCAGCATGAGCCGCCCGTCGGCAACCGGTATCCCGATCGATGTCTGGGTCAGCGCCGCCTTGATATGCGCCGGCATGTCATCCGGCCCCTCCGCCGTATGCGCCAGCCAGGACATGGATGGGTCGTCACCGGCCGGCACCAGCCGGGCGAAGAAGGCCTGCAGGTCCCGCTGGACGTCCGGATCGGCATTTTCCTGGATGACAAGCGAGCAGGAAGTGTGCCGAACGAAGACGGTGAGGAGGGCGTCGGACGGGTTTAGTTCGGATGCGAAACGTTGCACCTGATGCGTGACATCGTAGAGGCCGGGACCGGTGGTCTGGATGTGGAGGCGGTGGAGGGGCATAGGTCAGAACCTCTACCTAGAGGAACATGTAGCTTTGGAGCACGTCTCATCGCAAGCGGGCCGCCTGCTAAATAGTATCCCGAATGAGATCGCAAATCTTCAAGATTTCATGCTCGCTCGACACACGGGCAGTGATTTCACCATCACCCCGCTCTTCAGATTGAGAAAGCACGCTTTTGACCCTTGCATAATCTAATTTGGAGCGCTTTAGCTCAGGTCTCCGAACATAGAACAAGAGCCATTCTCGAGCAGGGGCCAAGGAAAAACACCAGTCCCCGCCGCGCTTTATACGTAGAGAGCTCATATATCCGTGCGTTTCCGCTTCGATAGCGATATCCGGGATGCGGGGCATCTCCAAGACAGCACACCAGAAGGCACAAGCGACTTCCTGGGTCTCGATTTTTGCGTACAGCGCGCGCAGCGCTTCACCCTGTTTCATTTGAGACCCACATCACAAAAAAGCCGGCCGTGGGGCCGGCTTTTTCAATGTCTGAACTTGTCATGTCCGGATCCCGGATCGCCGCGTTATACCGTGCGGGATGATCCACGCCTTGGCGTGGATCAATTATCCAGGAAACTCCGCAGCTTCCGAGACCGGCTCGGATGCTTGAGCTTCCTCAGCGCCTTGGCTTCGATCTGGCGGATGCGTTCGCGGGTGACCGAGAATTGCTGGCCGACTTCTTCCAGCGTGTGGTCGGTATTCATGCCGATGCCGAAACGCATGCGCAGGACGCGTTCCTCACGCGGGGTGAGGCTGGCGAGGACGCGGGTCGTGGTTTCGCGCAGATTGGCCTGGATGGCGGCATCGATCGGCAGGACGGCATTCTTGTCCTCGATGAAATCGCCCAGATGGCTGTCTTCCTCATCGCCGATCGGCGTTTCAAGGGAGATCGGCTCCTTGGCGATCTTCATCACCTTGCGCACTTTTTCCAGCGGCATGGCGAGCTTTTCGGCCAGCTCTTCCGGGGTCGGTTCGCGACCGATTTCGTGCAGCATCTGGCGGCTGGTGCGGACGATCTTGTTGATCGTCTCGATCATGTGCACCGGGATACGGATGGTGCGCGCCTGGTCGGCGATCGAGCGGGTGATCGCCTGACGGATCCACCAGGTGGCATAGGTCGAGAATTTGTAACCGCGGCGATACTCGAATTTGTCGACGGCCTTCATCAGGCCGATATTGCCCTCCTGGATCAGATCCAGGAATTGCAGGCCGCGATTGGTGTATTTCTTGGCGATGGAGATGACGAGACGCAGATTGGCCTCGACCATTTCCTTCTTGGCCACACGGGCCTCGCGCTCGCCCTTCTGGACGGTGCGGACGATGCGGCGCAGGTCTTCGATCGGCACGCCGGCGCGCTGGGTGAGGTCGGCGAGATCATCACGGATCTTGCCGGCATCAACGCCTTCGCGGTCGATGAAGCGGGCCCAGGCCTTGGAGGTGGACGCCATCGAGGTCGGCCATTCCGGGTTCAGCTCATTGCCGAAATAGCTGTCCATGAACTGGGCGCGCGGCACGCCATGGGCGTCGGCCATGCGCAGCAGCTTGCCTTCCAGCGCCATGCGTTCCTTGTTGATCGCATAGAGCTGTTCGACCAGCGCCTCGATCCGGGCATTGTTCAGGTGCATCGTGTTGAGATTGGTCACGATGGCGTTCTGGAAGCCCTCGTATTTCTCACGCGACTGCTTGGTCAGGTCCTTGCCCTCGATGCGGGCGGCAACCAGCTTGTCCTGGAGCTTGCGGAAGGCGGCAAAATCGGTGGCGATGGAATCGAGTGTCTCCATCACGCCATCGCGCAGTTCGGCCTCCATGGCCGACAGCGACAGCGAGACACCGTCTTCATCATCATCGTCATCATCATCGCTGGATGATGTTTCACCGTCTTCTTCATCGTCATCGCCGGACTTTTCCGACTTCTTTTCGCCATCCTCGCCGTCGTCCTCGTCATCGGATTCGGGTTTCGGCGTTGTGCCACCGGCCGGCGTCGGGGTTTCGCCCTCGCCCGTACCGTCGGCGTTTTCATCGTCATCTTCAGCAGCCTCGGCCTGCTGGCCGCCATAGGTGGCGTCGAGATCGATGATGTCGCGCAGAAGGACCTGGCCCTCCTGCAGCTCGTCGCGCCAGACCATGATGGCTTCGAAGGTCAGCGGGCTCTCGCACAGGCCGCGGATCATCGCATTGCGACCGGCCTCGATGCGCTTGGCGATGGCGATTTCGCCTTCGCGTGACAGGAGCTCGACCGAACCCATCTCGCGCAGATACATGCGGACCGGGTCATCGGTGCGATCGGCGGAGGACGGGGTGTTGAGACCGGTGACGGCTGTCTTGGAGGCGCCGGCCACAGCACGGCTGTCGCTCTCCTCCTCGTCATCACTGTCTTCCTCATCATCATCCGATGATGTGGTGGCCGCGGAGGCTGCGCCTTTGGCCGGCTTCGGCGTTTCGGCGGAGTCGTCGTCCACATCGCTGTCATTGTCGACAACATTGATGCCCATCTCGGACAATTGTGCGAGCACGTCTTCGATCTGCTCGGACGAGAATTCCTCGCTCGGCAACACCGCGTTCAGCTCATCATGGGTGACATAACCGCGCTTTTTGGCGGTCTTCACCATGTTCTTGACGGACTGGTCGGTCAGGTCCAGCAGCGGACCGTCCGAGTTTTCCGTCGCGTCGTTGGCTTCAGCCGATTTGCTCATCTAATCGTCCCTTGTCGCGCCGCCCACGGGGCGCGCAATCAGAATTATACGCATCAGGATGATTCTGAACGAGAGCTTTCATGCCGGTAGGCGTCAACTACCTGCCGAAAGCGTTCCGAATCCGCCTGCTTGAGTTCTTCGTCCAGACGGGCGCGCGCCTCATCACGACGTGTCTGTGCTTCGCTTCGTTCCATATAGGCGTGAGCCAGCCTCATCCAAGCCTTAGCCCTCACCTCTGGAGACGCCTCCATACCGCCCAGTTCCGCTCGCATGGGTCTGCGCTCACCGTCGAGCCGCTTTATCTCTGCCGCGTATCCGGCATCGGCCAATTCGGCCCTTAGCGTGTCGGTCTGCACAAACTGCCCAGAAGAGCAGGCGTCTAGAACGGCGTCGCGCAGCCTGTCAAGCGATCCCAACCGCAAAAGCGCGAGGGTTTCGACCTGCGAGGCGGCGATTTCCGGGTATTCCATGGCAGCAACCAGCAGCAGATGTCCCAGCCGCGCGGTTGGATCGGCCTGTCTGGACTGCTTGTTGCGCAGCTCCGCCGTGGCCCCCAGCGCCACGCCCTTGCCCGGCTTCCACGGTCCGCGCTGACCGCGCTGCCCCGACTGCGGACGAGCACCGAACAGGGCATCCATGCGCTGGTCGAATTCGCGCTTGTACTCCTCGCGGATATCGCCATCGGTAATCTGGCTGACCAGCGCCCGGATGCGACGACGGAAGCCGGCCCGGCGGTCGGGGTCATCCAGCGGCTCGACCAGGACCTCGCGCTCCCAGATCAGATCGGCCAGCGAGCGCGTCTCGCGGAACACGGCGCGCAGGGCGTTGGCGCCCTCCTCGCGCAAAATGTCATCCGGGTCCTTGCCATCGGGCATGAAGGCAAAGCGCAGCGTCTTGCCCGGCTGCAGCAGCGGCAGCGCCCGGTCGGCGGCCTTGAACGCCGCGGCGCGGCCGGCACTGTCACCGTCCAGGCACATGACCGGCTCACCACCGGCACGCCAGAGCAGCTGTATCTGCTCTTCGGTGATGGCGGTTCCCAGCGGGGCAACACCGTGCTCCAGCCCGGCGCGCGACAGGGCGATCACATCCAGATAGCCTTCGGCGACGATCAGGCCGCGAATATCCTGTTTGGGATCGGACGCCGCCTTGCGGGCTTCCGGATAGCGATAAAGCACCGAGCCCTTGTGGAAAATCGGGGTCTCCGGCGAGTTGAGATATTTGGCCCGCGCCTCTTTCGACAGGGCCCGCCCGCCAAAACCGACCAGGCGATTGCGCGGATCATGGATCGGAAAGGTGATGCGGTCGCGGAAGCGGTCATAGGGCGAGCCGCTATCGGGTTCGATCAACAGGCCGCACTCGATCAGGTCGGAGACCGGCGCCCCGGCGGTGACCAGCTCGTCCTTCAGCGCCGTCCGGCTATCCGGCGCATAGCCGATGCCATAGCGGACACAATCCTCGCCGGTCAGGCCACGCGATTTGAGATAGAGGCGCGCCTCCTCGGCCTGCGGCGACCGCAGGGCGCGCAGGAAAAAGGCCTGGGCGCTCCCCATCCACTCGACGAGGGACTTGCGATGCTGGGTCTTTTGCTGGCTCTCCGGATCCGGCTCGGGCAGGCGCAGCCCCGCCTCACCGGCCAGACGCTCGGCCGCCTCCATGAAGGACAGGCCCTCCATCTCTTCGAGCCAGGTGAAGATGTCGCCATGCTTGCCGGAGGCAAAACAATGATAGAAGCGCTTCTCGTCATTGACGAAAAACGAGGGCGAGCGTTCTTTCTTGAAGGGTGAGAGGCCGACGAATTCGCGGCCCTGGCGCTTCAGGGGAACCGAGCGGCCAATGAGGTCCGACGGGCGCACACGCGCCTTGATCTCGTCGATGAAGTCCTCATTGAGACGCATGACCGTCGAATACCCTGTGACCGCGACCCGCCCCACACAGATCAGCCGTGCATGATGCGCGCGAAAGCCGCGCGCGTCACGTCCTCAATCCGCGACCACCATCGGGCCGCAAAAGGTGTCGGGATCAGGCTGACGCCAGCAGGGTCTTCACCTTGGCACCGGCCTTGGCAAAATCCATGCGACCGGCATAGCGCGACTTCAGCTCGCCCATGCAGCGGCCCATGTCCTTGAGACCGGTGGCGTCAAGCTCACTGACCACGGACTGGGCGGCATCGGCGATCTCGCCATCATCCATCGGCTTGGGCAGGTATTCGCGGACGATGGCGGCTTCGTCGCGCTCGGCTTCAGCGAGGTCGAGACGGCCGGCCTTCTCATAGGTCTCGGCGCTTTCCTCACGCTGCTTCACCAACTTGGTAAGCAGGGTCATGATTTCGGTGTCGCCACAGCCGGAACAACGGTCTTCCGCGCGGGCGGCGATATCACGATCCTTGATGGCAGCCGAGATCAGGCGAAGCGTCGACAGACGCGCCTTGTCCTGGGCCTTCATGGCCGTTTTCATATCCGTAATGATGCGTTCGCGAAGCGACATGATGGCAATCAAACCTATCCGGGCGCCATGGGAGGCGCTTTGTGACGGGGTCTCCGGGGAGAAGAACCTGTCGATTGCACGCGATCGCGTGCCAATTGTTTCGAACAATGCCGGGCCTTTTGTTGATGGCAACTCGCGTGAGCGACATTTGCCCCCGAAACGAGGGGCCGGGAATTATTCCGTTGGCGGCGAAGAATCAAGCCCGTTTGTAAATCGTGATCGAATGTCCGGTTTGCATATTCGACGCTCACCACCACAAATCAACCGTCTTCGGGCCGGGGGCCGGTGTCATACCCCCAGGCTCTGGTACGATTGCACAAGGGCTCACACGACGGATCGGACAGGGCCAACTCATACTTGCGCCCGCGCTCGCAGGAGCGTGTGCAGAGCGGCCGGGTGACCGGATCAGCGCCGGGCCTCAAAATCCGGCCTCGTGCCCGCTCGGTCTCGAAAAAAGTGCCTGCCCGTCTTCCCATTCGAGGCCGAGCATGGACATCACCGGGGCGACCTCTGACCGCAGATCATCGCTCAGCGCTTCATGCCTGACTTCAGCGAGCCACGGCTTGCGCCAGGTCACAAACCGATCCCAGTGATCGAAACAGGCCGCATGAAAATTGGCGATTCGCTCGAGCCGGGCGCGCAGGTGGCAGAACCGACCTGTCGCGGCGACGCTGGGCTATTGACCCGACCCGCGTTAGAGACTAGCAGAGCGCCCGTTTACCCGCCCCTCGCCGCCAACCGATTCCGGTCGGCTCCGACGCGCCCAGCCAGATGCTTGGAGAATAGCCATGACGTCCACGCCGACCCCCACACCGACCGGCGCGCTGGCTCTGGCCGATGGCAGCGTCTTTTTGGGCCATGGCACGGGTGCGACCGGCATCGCCCTGGGCGAAGTCTGCTTCAACACCGCGATGACCGGGCACCAGGAAATCCTGGCTGACCCGTCCTATGCCGGCCAGGTCGTCTGCTTCACCTTCCCCCATGTCGGCAATGTCGGCGCCAACGGGGAAGACGAGGAAGCCGCCTCGCCGCAGGCCCGCAAAGCGGCTGTCGGCATGATCGCCCGCGCCAAGATCACCCCGCCGGCCAGCTGGCGCGCCGATACAACTTTCGAGGAATGGCTGTGCACGCGTGGCATTGTCGCGCTGACCGGCATCGACACCCGCGCCCTGACCCGCAAGATCCGCGAAGGCGGCATGCAGATGTGCGCCATTGCCCATGACGCTGCCGGCAATATCGACATTGAGGCCCTCAAGGCCGCCGCTGCCGGCGCGCCGACCATGGAAGGCCGCGAACTGGCCGCGGACGTCGCCCGCACCGAGGGTGGAGACTGGACCGAGGGCAATTGGACACTGGGCGAAGGCTATGCGGTCGGGCCGGAAGACGGACCTCGCGTCGTGGTGCTCGATTAT
Source organism: Maricaulis maris MCS10 (assembly GCF_000014745.1). Taxonomy (NCBI): domain Bacteria; kingdom Pseudomonadati; phylum Pseudomonadota; class Alphaproteobacteria; order Maricaulales; family Maricaulaceae; genus Maricaulis; species Maricaulis maris. The sequence continues at coordinate 2,327,142 of NC_008347.1, forward strand.
GGCGTGAAGGCCAATATCCTGCGCCTGCTGACCGGGGCCGGTGCCCGCGTCGCCGTGCTGCCGGGCAAGGCCTCCATCGACGATATCAAGGCGCTCAATCCCGATGGCGTCGTCGTCTCCAACGGTCCGGGTGATCCCGCCGAGACCGGCAAATACGCCCTGCCGACGATCAAGGCCGTGCTCGACGCCAACATCCCGACCCTGGGCATCTGCCTCGGCCACCAGATGCTGGCGCTCGCCATTGGTGCCAAGACGGCAAAAATGCCCCAGGGCCATCACGGCGCCAATCACCCGGTCAAGAACCACGAGACCGGCCAGGTCGAGATCGTGTCGATGAATCACGGCTTCGCCGTCGACGGCACCACATTGCCCGCCAATGCCGCGGAGACCCATGTCTCGCTGTTCGACGGCTCCAATTCCGGCTTCAAACTGACCGACAAGCCCGTCTGGGCCGTCCAGCACCACCCCGAAGCCAGCCCCGGCCCGCAGGACAGCTTCGGCGTGTTTGACCGGTTTGTGGGTGAGTTGAAGGGGCGGGTTGAGGCCTAGGCAAACAAGCCCCCATCGACCGTAGATCGATTGAAAGCTCGCGCAATGCGCAAAGCTGGCCATACACCACTTGGCGGCATTCAGCCGTATCCGGATTGTCAGCTCAAGGGTGAAACCGCGAAGCGGCCGCTGCGCGGCCCTTGACCTGACAATCCGGATACGGCGCGCTGGCTGGCAAGTGGCCTATGGCTGGGTCTGCGCTGCGCGCCGCATTTCAAACATGAACTCGTACTTTCACTGGACAACCCCGACACAAATCGCGCCATCATGGCGCGATGCTCAACCGACGCACCCTTCTCGCCGCCACCGCCGCCACATCGCTCGCCGCCTGTGGGCGCGCTGGCCCGCCGTCTGATCTCCTGCGCGTTGCCACCAGCGGCCTGCCGGACAGCCTAGATCCCGCCCGTGGTGAGTTCGCAGCCGCGGCGCTGGTCTACAAGCAGATCCATGCCGGCCTGACCGAGTATGCACCGGACGGATCGGTTGGGCCGGGACTGGCGGAGAGCTGGTCGGTCGATGAGAGCGGCCTCGTCTGGACCTTTCGGTTGCGCGAGGGGCTGATGTGGTCGGATGGCCATCCGCTGACAGCTGAAGATGTGGCCTGGTCGGCCCGGCGCATTGTCGATCCGACCCAGAGCTTTGCCGTTCTGGGCGATTTCTATGCCGTCACGAATGCGCGGGCGATCCATGCCGGTGATATGGCGCCGGACCAGCTCGGCGTGAGCGCGCCAGATGATCGCACGGTGGAATTCCGGCTCGACACGCCGCTGGGCCTGCTGCCCACCCTGATGCGCGAATTCTACCCCTTCCCGCGCCATGTCATCGAGCGTGTCGGGCTGGACTGGGTCCGCCCCGAACACATCGTCACGGCGGGCGCCTATACGGTGACTGCCGAGAGCCAGATGAGCCTCGATCTGGTGCGCAATCCCCGCCACTACGCTGTGGAACAGGTTTCCATCCCGGCCATCCGCATCGACGGCGTGCGCGAGGATGCTACCCGCATGCGCCTGTTCCGCGCCGGCGATTACGACCTCGCCGACCGGCCGCCGGCCAACCAGATCGACTATTGGCGCGAGCGGCTGGGCGATCAGTTCCAGAGCTTCGACGCGCCGATCCTGCGCTATCTCAAGGTCAATCATGCGCGGGCGCCGCTGGAAGATGTGCGGGTGCGACGCTTGTTGTCGCGGGCCATCGACCGCGACTTCCTGGCCCACGAGTTTTATGCCGATACGGCGGCGGCCACGGAGTTTGTCCTGCCAGGCGGCGTCGTTACCCACTCCGAATTGACCCCGCAGGCCGGCGGCGTCTCCAGACCGCTCCAGATCCGTACCACGACCGGCGAAGGCGAGCGCCTCGCCGTGGCGATCAGCGACGACTGGGCGCGCTTCGGGATCGAGACCGAGTTGCTGGTCAGCTATCCTACCGACCTCTACCAGGCCGTCGATACGGGTGATTTCGACATCGCCATTGCCAGCTTCAATCGCGGTCTGAAGTCCGATCCGTTTTTCATGCTCGACCCGTTCGCGCCGGACGGGTTTGCCGCCAATTTCAACTGGGATGACGAAATCTTCGCCGAGCTGATGGCCGCGGCCCGGCGCCAGAATGAACCGGGCGCCCGCGGCCAGCTCTACCTGGCGGCCATGGCGCGCATCCACGACCAGATGGCGGTCATCCCGCTCCTTCACGAGCGCGCTCACTGGCTGGTCGGCGAGCGTGTCATCGGCACACGGAGAGACATACAACCAATGTTGTGGCGGGATCTGGAGTTGATCGATGGCTGACCTGTCACATGCGCTGAAGGAACGCTGGCACGCGCAGATGACCGCACTCGGCTGGAAGCCCGGCGACACGGAAATCGCCGGCATCCTGTCCGCCTACAGCGAACCCCATCGCCGCTATCATGGCCTGTCGCATCTGATCTATATCTTCGACCGGCTCGACGGCCTGCACGACACGCTGACCGAACCGGCGCGGGTGTGGATGGCGGCTTGGTATCACGACATCCTGTACGACACCCATCGCAAGGACAATGAGGCCAGGAGCGCCGACCGGGCGAGTGCCGAATTGCCTGGTCTCGGTGCCGATCCCGGCCTGGTCGGGCGGGTGGATGCGTTGATCCGGGCCACCGCCAGCCATCAGGATGGTGGGCGGGACAATGATGACGCCCTGTTTCTCGACGTCGACTACTCCATCCTAGGCGCTCCAGAGGATGTCTATGACCGCTATGCCGAGGGCGTGCGGGACGAATATGGCTGGGCACCCGGCTTGCTCTACCGACAGGGCCGGCGTGCCTTCCTCAAGGACGCCCAGGCGGCAGAACGCACTTTCCTGACGGATCAATTCGAAACTGAACTCGACGACAAGGCCCGCGCCAACATGCGGCGCGAATTCCTGGCACTGGGCGGCAAGCTCTAGTCCGGCAACCGCCTGAATTCGAACAACTCGCCCGGCTGGCAGTCCAGCGCGTCGCAGATCGCGATCAGGGTGGAAAAGCGGATGCCCTTGATCTTGCCGGTCTTGATCATGGACAGCGCCTGCTCGGACACGCCGATGCGGTCGGCCAGCTCCTTCGAGCGCACCTTGCGACGGGCCAGCAGCACGTCGAGATGGACGATGATTTCTCCAGGAAGCCCGGGGGGCAGGTCGGGGTCGGCGGTCACAGGATCAGCTCCAGCTCCTCATGCCGCTTGCGCCCCTCGGCGAGGATGAAGGCGATCACGAAGAACAGCAACGCCGCGCCGATGGCTTCCAGATTGCCGGAACCGAGCGAAATCTCCAGCGCGTTCGGGACGTGTGGATTGCTGACGGTGAGATAGACGCCGGTCAGGGTATGTTCGAGCGGCTGCCACAGCGCTCCCACCAGGCTTGCCAGGGCGAACTGGCGAAAACCGATCACGGCATCGGCGGAAAAATACCGGCCCTGCATGGCTTGCCGGAACAGGGTCCGCAAATTCAACAGGCCATAAACCGTGATGGCGATGCCGATCGTCGACAGGCCGGCAGCGCCCAGCCGCACAGGCCAGACATACCAGCCCAGATCGCCGCCCCCGAAACCGCCGCCCGGTGCCGGTTGAGCGGCAATTCCCGAGATATCGGGAAACAGCCACATGCCCCAGACAATGATCGGCAGCAGGCCGGCCAATAGCGTCACCGCCCACATCATGAACTGGCTCAACCCTCTGATGTGGCGGTCGGACCGGGTGAGATCGGGACTGGTTTCAGACACCATTTCAGTTCCTGAATTAAAGTTTAACTTGAATTTATAGCGATCTTAGTTGAAGGGTTGCCCATCGGCAATCGGAAGCCCCACCGTGATCAACCCAACCCCCAGCCGTCGCGGTATATGTCTGGCCACCCTCGCAATGATCCCGATCCTCACGCCGGGATCCGCTTGGGCAGCTGCTTCCGATTGCCGACCCGGCCTGCGCTATGACGGCCCGCCCCTGATGAGCCCGCCAGCCGGGCTGGATCAGTTGCCACGCCCGTCGCGATCACTCGCAACCGCGACCGACCCCGGTTTCATCGCCGTTTTGGAAGGCGCGGCCGACAGGATTGCGGCCCACGCGCCGGCCCTGTCCCTCGCCATCGCGCATCCGGAATTGGGACTGTGGCAAAGCGTCCGTGGCACATCGCCCGGCAACCGCTTTGCAGCGGCTTCGATCGGCAAGTCGATGACGGCGGTTGTCATTTTCCAGCTGGCTGACGAAGGCCGGTTGCAGGCGAGTGATACCCTTGATCGCTGGTTTCCCGACCTGCCGTCGTCAGGCCTGGTCACACTCGATCAGCTGCTCACCCATACCTCGGGGTATTTCCTGCCCGCCACGGCGCCCCTCGGCGGCCCTTACACACCGCCCGAACGTGATTTCGAACGCCTGCGAGACACTGGCCCGGTCTTTTGCCCGGGCACCAACTGGGCCTATTCCAATGTCGGATATCAATTGCTGGGACGGGTCATCGAAGCGGTTGACGGACGCCGCTATGGGGACAGCCTGCAGGCCCGGATCCTGGAACCGCTCGGACTGGATGCCACCCATGTCCTGCAAGCGGGCACGCCCGATCCGTTGATGGTGACCGGCCATACAGGCGGCGAGCCGGTCGGCCCGGTAGATTACGCGACACCCTTTGCCGCCGGACCGGTCAGCAGCACGGCCGGCGATCTGGTGCGCTACTGGTCCGCCCTCCTGGCCGCCCGGATCACCTCCACGGCCGCACTCACACGCATGACCCAAGCGCTTTACCCGATGTTCGGACAAGCCAATGCCGCCTATGGCCGCGGCCTGCAGGTCTCGCAGGTCGAAGGGCCGGGCCTGCTGGTCCACCACTCAGGCGGCGTCACCGGATTTACCGCCGGTGTCGCCTGGCTGGCCGAGGATGATCTGATCATCGCCGCCATGACCAATGACCGCGACGTCCCGGCAGAAGCTGCGATCTGGTCGCTGACCCGGGCCCTGCGCGACGCCTGAACCGCTCGCGAAGCCATCAATTATGAGCCGGAATAAGTACGTCATTTCAGACCGTTGCCGGGAATGCACCGATTCACACAGTTTACCTCTCGCCATGACGCCGATTCCGCGATAGGTACCCGCTTCAGCACTAAAACTGATCGCTCGCACGGCACTCCGTACCCGGAAGGCCGCGACGAGCGCGCGCGCATGACAGACACGCCGCGACAAGCACGAGACGGGAAAAGAAGGCCACGCCCATGCCCAAACGCAATGACATCCAGTCCATCCTGATCATCGGCGCCGGTCCCATCGTCATCGGACAGGCCTGCGAATTCGATTACTCAGGAGTTCAGGCGGTCAAGGCGCTGAAGGCCGAGGGCTACCGGGTCATCCTGGTCAATTCCAACCCGGCCACCATCATGACCGATCCGGAACTGGCCGACGCGACCTATATCGAGCCGATCACGCCGGACATGGTCGCCAAGGTGATCGAGAAGGAACGCCCGGACGCCCTGCTGCCGACCATGGGTGGCCAGACGGCACTGAACTGCGCGCTCGAACTCGACAAGCGCGGTGTGCTGGACCTGTTCGGGGTCGAGATGATCGGCGCCAAGGCCGATGTCATCGACAAGGCGGAAAACCGCGAACGCTTCCGCGACGCCATGGACAAGATCGGCCTGGAAAGCCCGCGCTCGCGCACGGTTCACTCCATGGCCGAAGCCGAAGCGGTGATGAGCGAGATCGGCCTGCCGGCCATCATCCGCCCATCCTTCACGCTCGGCGGCACCGGTGGCGGCATCGCCTATAATGTCGAGGAATACCGTCATATCTGCGGCACCGGGCTCGACGCTTCGCCGGTCGACGAGATCCTGGTCGAGGAATCCATTGTCGGCTGGAAAGAGTTCGAGATGGAGGTTGTCCGCGACAAGGCCGACAATTGCATCATCATCTGCTCGATCGAGAATGTGGATCCGATGGGCGTTCACACGGGCGATTCGATTACTGTCGCCCCGGCCCTGACGCTGACCGACAAGGAATACCAGATCATGCGTACGGCCTCGATCGCCGTGCTGCGGGAGATCGGTGTCGAGACCGGCGGGTCGAATGTTCAATTCGCCGTCAATCCGGCTGACGGCCGCATGGTCGTGATCGAGATGAACCCGCGCGTGTCCCGCTCCTCGGCCCTGGCCTCCAAGGCGACCGGCTTCCCGATCGCCAAGGTCGCCGCCAAGCTGGCCGTTGGCTATACGCTCGACGAGATCGCCAATGACATCACCGATGGCGCCACCCCGGCTGCCTTCGAGCCGACGATCGACTATGTCGTCACCAAGATCCCGCGCTTTGCCTTCGAGAAATATCCCGGCGCCGAAGCCAAGCTGTCGACCTCGATGAAGTCTGTCGGCGAAGCGATGGCCATTGGCCGGACCTTCCAGGAAAGCATGCAAAAAGCCCTGCGTTCGATGGAAACCGGCCTGACCGGGTTCGACGAAATCGAGATTCCCGGTGTCGAGGATGCCGCGGACCTGGACGCCCGCAAACAGGCTGTCCGTGCCGCACTCGCATTGGCCACACCGGACCGTCTGCGCGTCATCGCCCAGGCCTTCCGCGAAGGGCTGACGGTTGACGAGGTCGAGCGCGCCTCCCTGTATGAACCCTGGTTCCTGCGCCAGATCGCCGAACTGGTGACCACCGAAGAAGACATCGCCACGCTGGGCCTGCCTGATACCGCCGAGGCCTTCCGCGATCTCAAGGCGATGGGCTTTTCCGACGCTCGCCTGGCCAAGCTGGTCAAGGTCGAAGAGGGCGATATCCGCAAGGCCCGCCGCGCCCTGGGTGTCCGCCCGGTGTTCAAACGCGTCGATACCTGCGCCGCCGAATTCTTCGCCGCGACGCCCTATATGTACTCGACCTACGAATTGCCGGCCTTTGGTGGCCAGACCGATTGCGAAAGCAATCCGACGGATGCGAAGAAAGCGATCATCCTGGGCGGCGGACCGAACCGGATCGGCCAGGGCATCGAGTTCGACTATTGCTGCTGCCATGCCGCATTTGCGTTCGGCGAGATGGGCATCGAGTCGATCATGGTCAACTGCAATCCCGAGACCGTCTCGACCGATTACGACACCGCCGATCGCCTCTATTTCGAGCCGCTGACCATCGAGGACACGCTCGAGCTGATCGAGACCGAGCGCCAGAACGGCACCCTGCTGGGCGTGGTCGTCCAGTATGGCGGGCAGACGCCGCTCAAGCTGGCCAGCGAACTGGAAGATGAAGGCGTGCCGATCCTGGGCACCGCGCCCGACGCCATCGACCTCGCCGAAGACCGCAAGCGCTTCAAGGACCTCCTGGACAATCTCGGTCTCAAACAGCCGCCCAATGCCATTGCCTCCTCGGACGCCGAAGCGCGCACCGCGGCCGAACAGCTTGGCTTCCCGCTGGTCCTGCGCCCCTCCTATGTGCTGGGCGGCCGGGCCATGGAAATCATCCGCGAGATGGACAGTTTCGAGCGCTATATCCGCGAGGCCGTCAATGTCTCCGGCAAGTCGCCGCTCCTGCTCGACCGCTATCTGACCGACGCCGACGAAATCGACGTCGACGCGATCTGCGACGGCACCGATGTCTGGGTCGCCGGCGTGATGCAGCATATCGAGGAAGCCGGCGTGCATTCCGGCGACAGCGCCTGCTCGCTGCCGCCCTACAACCTGTCCGACGAGATGATTGCCGAACTGAAGGCCGAAACCGTCGCCATGGCCAAGGCCATCGGCGTGAAGGGCCTGATGAATGTCCAGTTCGCGGTCAAGAATGGCGAGATCTTCGTCCTTGAGGTCAATCCGCGCGCCTCGCGCACCGTGCCCTTCGTGGCCAAGGCCATCGGCCAGCCGGTCGCCAAGATTGCCGCCAAGGTGATGGCCGGAACGCCGCTCAAGGAGTTCGGCCTGAAAGTGCCGGCGCCAAAACATATCTCGGTCAAGGAAGCGGTCATGCCCTGGTCGCGCTTCCCGGGCGTTGATCCGGTCCTGGGACCGGAAATGCGCTCGACCGGCGAGGTCATGGGCATCGACACCTCTTTCGAGGCCGCCTTTGCCAAGGCCGAACTGGGGGCCGGCATCGCCCTGCCGCGCAAGGGCGCGGTCTTCATCTCGCTGAAGGAAGGCGACAAGGCCGCGATGATCGAGCCGGTCCGTGTCCTGAAAATGCTGGGTTTCACCATCCTCGCGACCGGCGGCACGGCCAGCACATTCGAAAATGCAGGCATTCCGGTGACCCGGGTCAACAAGGTCTTTGAGGGCCGACCGCACATTGTCGACGCCATGAAGAATGGCGAAGTGCAGTTGATCTTCAATACGACCGAAGGCCGCCAGTCACATCTGGACAGCTATTCCATCCGCCGTTCTGCCCTTGAAGCCCGCATTCCCTGCTACACCACCGCTTCCGCCGCCCGGGCCGCAATTGCATCGCTGCGCCGGATTGATGAGGGAGCGCTTGAACCGCAGGCGCTGCAGACCTACTCTTGATGGTCAATAAAGCGGAGGCTAGCCTGTCTCCACTTTCCCGAAGATAAGTGGTCGCATGAACAAGATCCCGATGACCGTTGCCGGGCAGATCGCCCTCGACGAAGAGCTGAAACGTCTGAAAACCATCGAACGCCCGGCCGTGATCGCGGCGATTTCGGAGGCGCGCGAGCATGGCGATCTGTCTGAAAACGCTGAGTATCACGCTGCCAAGGAACGCCAGGGCTGGATCGAAGGCCGGGTGCAGGAGCTGGAAGACAAGCTCGCTCGCGCCCAGGTGATCGACATCACCAAAATGTCCGGCGACACGGTCAAGTTCGGTGCGACCGTCACCGTGCTCGACGAGGATACCGAGCAGGAATCAACCTACCAGATCGTCGGCGAGGACGAATCGGATGTGAAATCCGGCAAGATTTCCATCTCGTCGCCAATCGCCCGTTCGATGATCAACAAGGAAGTTGGTGACGTCGCGGAAGTGAACGCACCCGGCGGCCTGAAAAGCTATGAGATCATGTCGGTGAGCTGGGGGTAGCCCGCTCTCGCCACCCGATGATTTGCCAAACCGGCGCTCCGATGGGGCGCCGGTTTTGTGTTTGGGGTCTAGCGAGGCCCCGCCTCTCCCCGATCAGGACGAACCGTCATTCCGTGCGCGCAAGCGGAGTTCCCCTTAATTCTCTTGCCGGGATTCCGCCTCAGAGGTTCAGTCGGGTCAAGGGTGAAACCGCGAAGCGGCCGCTGCGCGGCCCTTGACCCGACTGAACCTCTGAGGCCCGCTGGCTGGCATGGGATTTAAGGTCCGGATCGAGCGTCGCTCGCCTCGCCACTCAGGATCCGGCCGCGCTGAATGCGACGCCGGACCCCGAGATTCGTGAGCTTGGTGCTGCAGTCCGCGAGCCCTACCCCTCGATCGCAAACGTCAGCCCCGCATGCTTTTGCAAGCGGTCGATCAACGCCTCACCCATCGCCGGTGCCGTGGTGTAAACTCCACCCGGCGTGGTCTCGCGATCAACATCAAAGGCCAGGCACAGCCCGGCTTCGGCGATCATGCGCGAGGTCGAACCGTAACCCGGGTCTTTCTGACCGGAGACGCTGGCCGTCATCCGCTTGCCATCCTTGGTCAGGCCGGTGAACATGATGTCGTAAAAGCCGGTTTCGCGCTCTTCCTTGGACGGTCCCTCGCCCGGCTTGGGCGGGTTTTCCGACATCGACTTGTCATTGGCGATCATGTTGGCGAAGCCTTCGCCCTGCTCGCCGGGTCCGGTCAGGAACATCTCGTCATAGACGAAGTCCTCGCCCCAGCGATGGCCCAGAAGGGCGTTCGAGCGGTGCACATTCTTGGTATTGATCGAGGCCATGACAAAGGGCGCGGCCCAGGAGTTGAGATCGTCCTCAAAGATGACCTTGGCTCCGCTGGGCTGTTTGGGACCGTCAAAGCCGGGTACCAGTGAGAAAGGATCCTTCAGCCAGCCGATGATCTCGGGCTGTTTTCCGGCGCGTTTCATCGTTTCGGCAAAACTCGCCGCGGTGCCGCCCGAGAATGTGCCCTTCATCTTGCGGACGCGGCCCTTCACCCGGCTGATCGGGGCACCGGTCCGGGCGATCGCGGCCTGCTGCAGGTGATAGACGCCGAGATCGAAGGGGATGGAATCGAAGCCGCAGGACAGGACGATCCGCGCCCCGCTCGCGCGCGCCGCAGCGTCATGATCGGCAATGATGTCGTGCATCCAGGCCGGCTCACCGCACAGGTCGACATAATCCGTCCCCGCCGCGATACAGGCTTTCACCAAGGGCTCGCCATAGAGCTGATAGGGGCCGACCGTGGTGATGACGGCCCGTGTGCGAGCCGCCATCGCGTCGAGTGATGCCGTATCGGCACTGTCAGCAATGATCAGCGGTGTGTTGGCCGGCGCCCCGATCAGATCGCGCACTTCCGCGAGTTTGCTTTGGGACCGACCGGCCATCGCCCAGGAAATCGCGCCATGTTCGGCGGCGAGATACTCGGCGACCAGGCGCCCGGTAAAACCAGTCGCCCCGAAGACGACCACATCAAATTCACGCTCTGCCATTTTTTCATCCCCGACCGTTGAAACTCTTCTTTGGGTTTCAGATTACCGGAATAATTGGCCCATCCAGTCCATACCGGCAAGTCGAAGGTCCAGTTTTCCGAACACCATGAAAAGAGCCGGCCCGCTGCCGGACCGGCTCCCATTTCCCATACCGCCAGCCAGACCTGATGTCAGCGCAGGCCGGGCAGCCGGGTTGCCGGATCGATCCGTTCACCATCATGACGCAGTTCGACATGGACATGCGGGCCGGTCGAGCGCCCGGTGGAGCCGACGCGGCCGATCTGCTCGCCCGCATCCACGAAATCGCCAACTTCGACATCAAACCCGTCCATGTGGGCATAGACGGTCTGCCAGCCGGCACCATGATCGATGACCACCGTATTTCCCCAGGCGTCGCTGCCGTTCAGGCCAGCTGCGGCGTGGGTGACCGTGCCGGCACCGGGTGCGCGAATCGGGGTCCCGGTCGGAGCGGCGATGTCGGTGCCGCGATGATTGCGCGGAATGCCGGCCGGCGCCGAAGGACGGGTCCCGTAGCGACTTGAGATACGACCATCGGCGACAGGATGCGTGAATACCGGAGCCACGGCCGCGGCGGGCTGGACATCGCGCTTGGGGCCATCAGGCCGCGGTGCTGCGGCGGGTTCAACCCGGTCGAGGACCGGAGCCGGCTCGCTCGCCGGAGCAGCGGGTGCAGGCTCGGCGGACGGCTCGGCAACTGTCGGAGCAGCTGGCGGTGCCAACGGTCGCAAGGTGCCGTCATCGCTCTCCCAGACCGAACCCGGTGCCGGATCGAAGCGGGTGACATTGCCGTCTTCATCGATGAAGGCATAGCCGCCTGCCGCGCCCTCGCGTGAGGTGAAGATGACGGTCTCGGTCTCATCGTCTTGCGGAATGAACATCACAGACTCGTCGACGTGCAGCTCGCGCGGATCGAAACGGAGCTCGTTGCCGTCTTCGGTGCGGAAAACCATGTGGCCGTCCTCACCGTCATGGCCGTACTCCGCCTCTAAATCATGCTCGACATCCACATCCTCGCCCAAATGCAGGTCGTGTTTCACCGAATGGTCGCCATCGGCGCCGGCCTCGACGTGGCGAAGAACAAAATGGTTCTCGGCCGGGTTGGACAGGTTGACCGCGAGCTGGTTTCGCTCGGTCATGGCGGCCTGGGCGCAGGCAACAGGCAGGATGGACACACCAGCCAGCATGACCGCCAGCAAGCGTGAGGACGGGCGGGCGGACCGGCCGGAAAGGATGGCTTTGATACGCATTTCTCGATGTCTCCTGTCATCGGGACCGAAGGCCGACACCAGCTGGGCCGGGCTTCGCATCATGGTGATCAGCGTTGCCGCATAGGGCTTTCGCTCAGCGCCCCCCAGCGCTTCCAGACTTTCTGCATCGCAGTCGATTTCACGGGCTTCGTGGAGTTCACGTTCGATCCGGCGCAGCGGCCAGTGGAACCAGAGCACCGCCACCAGTGCCGCACCCAACAGACGGTCCTGTTCATCACCGCGGCGGTAGTGGACGAGTTCATGGGTCAGGGCGTAGCGACTGGCGGTGGTGTCATCGAGCAGATCGGGCGCTGCCAGTATAACCGGCGACCAACCGGTAAGCAGAGGCGACGCCAGGCCGTCCCGAAGGCGGAAGTCCGGCGCCTCCACCCCGACCCGCGACGCCAGGATAGACAGATAATCCTGCGCGAGATCCGGAGCGGCGCGGCTGCTCCGCAGCAGGGCCGAACGCCGCAGATGGCGCAAACCGGCACCGGCCAGGGCGACCAGCAGGCCGGCGACATAGAGCGCCACCAGGACAGGCAGCCACTCGATGGCCATGAAAACGGAAAAGGGGTCAAAGCTGGCGGTGCCAGCGGCCGGACCGCCAAGCGTTGCCGGAAGGAGGGCGTCCGGAAGCGGCGCGTGCATCGGCGCGACTCCTGTTTCCGGAATGACAAAGATCACCGGAGCGAGGAGCAGCGGTGCCAGGGCGGCCCAGCGGGCAGCGCGCCAGAGCCCGGAACCGCCCCGACCGCGGCGGGTCTGCCAGCTCGCGAAACACAAGGCGACGAGACCCGAAAGAAGCGATAACGCGCCGCCGATCAGGATGGCGTCGAGCAGGCCGGTCATTTCGACTCTCCCTCGCTGTCTTCGCCAGACGTTTCGAGCAGCCGGGTCAATGCCTCGGCCTCCTGCTCGGAGAAGAGGCGGCTATTGGCGAAGGTCGTGGCCGGCATCGGCCCGTCCATGTCCAGCACATTGGCGGCGAAATCGCGGATCAACCGGCCCATCAGGGTGACTTTCTCGACCTTGGCACTGAACACGGACAGGCCGTGCACGTCCTGCCGCTCGACCAGACCCTTCTCGGTCATCCGGGCCAGCAAGGTGCGCGTGGTCGAATAGGACCAGCCGGTCGGGCCGGCGATCCGGTCCTGGACCTCGCGGGCGGCCTGGGGACCGGCGGTCCACAGATGTTTCAGGATGGCCAGTTCGGCTTGCGATGGCGCGGTTGCGGTCATGCGATCAATTCCTGTCCATGTTTCGCCCGGGTTTCCGGGATTGCGGCATCGTTCGACGCTACAGATGTCACACTACGCTACACGCGTAACACGCCCTGTCAAGCGAGGCCCGTGCTTGACGGCTCCGGGCGTGCGGCTTCTAACTGTCACCATGTCTGATCCTGCAAGCCATGACACGACAATCTGGGTCGTTTCCGACGGACGTCGCGGCATCGAAAACCAGGCCCTCGGCCTGGCCGAGGCGGTCGGTCGCGGGCTGGGAACCCCGCACCACATCGAGCGGGTCACGGTCCGCAAGGATGGCTTTGTCACCCTGCCCTCGCACTCACACCCGGATTTCTGGATCGGGTGCGGCCGCGCCGCGATTCCCCTGGCCCGGCGGCACAGGCGCATCTTCCCGGACTGCCACTTCACCTATGTCCAGGATCCGCGCACCCGGCACGATGATTTCGACCTGATCGTCGCGCCCACCCATGACCGGCTGGTCAAACCCAATGCCATCTCAATGACCGGTTCTCCGAACCGGGTGACGGCCGAGGTCCTGGCGACCGCGAAGGACAGCTTCTCCGACCGGCTCGACACGCTTGCCGGCCGCCGCATTGCTGTGCTGATCGGCGGAAATTCCAAACGCTTCAAGCTGGACACCGCCAGTGTCCGCTATCTGACCGACCGCATGGATACGCTGATCGCCGGTGGGGCCTCCCTGATGGTCACGGTCTCGAGGCGGACGCCGGAAAGCGCGCGCAAGATCCTGCGGGAGCATTTCGGGGCCGACGAGCGGGTCTGGTATCATGATGGCGAAGGCGAGAATCCGTATTTCGCCTTTCTGGCGGCGGCGGACTGGATCTTCGTCACCGAGGAATCGACCAATATGCTGGTGGAGGCGAGCGCGACCGGCGCGCCGGTCTATGTCCTGCCGCTGGTTGGCACGCCGGGCAAATTCGCCCTGCTCCATGCCGAGCTGGAGGCCTGCGGCGCTGTCCGCCCTTATCTGGGTCGACTGGACCACTGGTCCTACGTCCCGCTCGACGAAACCAGGCGTGTCGCCGACGCGCTTCTCAACCAATACCGCGCCCAGCGTGGCGCCGCAGACAGTGAGGCCGCCTGATGCCGGTATTCATCGCTTTTCTCACCCTTTTGGGAGTCACCATGACCATGCAGGACGACGCTTCCATCGTAGCCCGCCACGACCAGGTCTGGTTTGCCAGCCAGCCGGACGAATCCGATCTTGATGCCTGGGCGCAGGCGGGGGCCGGCATCGTGATCAACTCACGCACACCGGAAGAGACAGCCGGCCTGCCCTTTGATCTCGCGGCGGCGGTCGAGGCTCGCGGCATGCGTTATGTCGAGATGCCGATCGGCGGCGCCCATGGAGCCGACCCGTCACTGACGACCGCCCTCACGGAGATCCTGGCGTCGCAGGACGGGCCGGTGGTGATGCATTGCCGCTCGGGTACCCGCTCAGCACATCTTTATGCCGCCTATCTGGTGTCAACCGACGCGGCCGGCGAAGACCCCTTCACCACCATGAACTGGCCAGGTGGGCGGGACACCAATCTGGTGCGAGCCCTTCTGCCTCCCGCCAACGAATAGCCGGACTGCAACGACAGGCAGGCAAAGCCCGGCCGATTGCCTATATAGACGACAATCACTCCTTGCCGGGGCCCTGCCCTTCCACGATTTCGAGGTTCGACCATGTCCGAGACGCGCCACTCGCGCCTGATCATCATCGGTTCCGGCGCTGCCGGATACACTGCCGCCATCTATGCTGCCCGCGCCATGCTCGAGCCGACCCTGATCGCCGGCCTGCAGCCGGGTGGCCAGCTGACCATCACCACCGATGTCGAGAACTATCCCGGCTTTGCGGACGTGATCCAGGGGCCGTGGCTGATGGACCAGATGCGCGAGCAGGCCGAGAAGGTCGGCACTGACATGGTCGCCGACATCATCGTCGAAGCCGACCTCAAGGCGCGACCCTTCGTCCTCAAGGGGGACAGCGGCACGGTCTACACCGCCGACAGCGTCATCATCGCCACCGGTGCCCAGGCCAAATGGCTGGGTCTGGAAAGCGAACAGAAATTCCAGGGGTTCGGCGTGTCTGCCTGTGCGACCTGTGACGGTTTCTTCTATCGCGGCAAGGAAGTCGTGGTGGTCGGCGGCGGCAATACGGCTGTCGAGGAAGCGCTCTTCCTGACCAATTTCGCCTCCAAGGTGACGCTGGTCCACCGCCGCGACAGCCTGCGCGCCGAGAAGGTGATGCAGGACCGCCTGTTCAAGCACGAGAAGATCGAGATCGTCTGGGACAGCGAAGTCGAGGAAGTTCTCGGCGACAGCGATCCGGCCGGTGTGACCGCGGTGCGGGTGAAGAATGTGAAGACCGGCGCCACCACCGACATACCGGCGCACGGCTTCTTCGTCGCGATCGGCCACGCGCCGGCAACCGAGCTCTTCCTGGACCAGCTGGAAACCAAGGATGGCGGCTATCTGGTGGTCGAACCGGGCACGCCGAAAACCTCCATCCCCGGCGTCTTCGCCGCCGGCGACGTCACCGACGATGTTTATCGCCAGGCCGTCACGGCCGCCGGCATGGGCTGCATGGCCGCGCTCGACGCTGAACGCTTCCTGGCGTCGCAGGAATAAACCGCGCCTATCAGGCCCGGCCTGACCGGAACATGGAATTCATTTAACGCGCGTCCCCCTTGTCTTGCCGGCTTGCGGGGCTAGTTTCGCGCCAGCAAATCCGTGCCTGTCGCGTTCATTCCGTGAGTGGAGCCAAGTCCATGCGTCGTACCTTTCTTGCCGGCATCGCCCTGATCGCCGTCTCCACCCTTCCCGTCGGAGTGACCCAGGCACAGACCATGACCGACCTGTCGGTCTTCTCGCAGGCAAACGACAATTCCAACATGGTGATCGACCATGAGGGCTGGTCCGTCATCCTGCGCGGCATTGTCCTGAATGTGCCACCGATGGACCGCATGCCGGAGCGTGACCGACCGGTCCTGACCGGAACCCGGATCAATACTGCCAGCACCAGCCGCTACCGCCATGAAGGCAATCGCGTCGTCTATCACGTCCTCAATGACGAATATCGCGATGCCATCACCTATATGCGCGAAGACCTGGAGGCCCTGCCCGACCAGTTCGGCGGCCTGGCCCGGCTCAGCCGTGACGAGCAGCTGGCCTATTGGTTCAATCTCTACAACGTCACCATCATCGAACAGACGATGCTGAATTATCCGGTTCACTGGATCAATCGCATGGAGGCTCATGGCACCGATGACAATGTATTCGATGCCAAGATCCTGACCGTCGAAGGTCAGCGCCTCAGCCTGAACGACATCCGCCATGGCATTGTCTACGCCAATTGGGACGATCCGCGGGTCATGTATGGCTTCTTCAAGGGCTCCGTCGGCAGCCCGGAATTGCGCCGCTCGGCCTATACCGGCGACGCGATCTGGCAGCAGCTAGACTCCACCGCCCGTGAATTCGTCAACTCCCTGCGCGGCGTTGAGGTCAATAATCGCGAACTGCGCGTGTCGGAAGCCTATGACGAGGCCCGTGTGCTGTTCCCGGATTTCGAGGCCGATCTGCGGACCCATTTGCGCCAATACGCCAATGACGAAACCGCCGAGCAGATCGATATTGATCGCCCTGTCTCCGCGCAGGTTTCGGACTGGCAGATCGCCGACATGATCAACGGGTCGCGGCGCTGTACGGGTGTTGCCGGACCTTCGACCATGTCATCCTTCGCCTTTGACAGTGGTCCACAGGACCAACCGACGGGCGTCGTGGCCAATTGTGCCAGCCTGCCGCCCAATGCCGCGATCTTGCTGACGGCGGTTCGTGCCCGTCGGATCGAGTTGATCAATGAAGGCCGCTATGGCGAGGTTTTCACCAATGATCTTCCGACCATCGACCCGGACCTGCCTGCAGGCAACGCCGACGACAACGCCGAAGACAACGCCGAAGACAACGACGGCGAGTCCAACTAGCGGGCTCGCGCTTTGACGCTATGTGTCTAGACTGCCCGCAATGATTCCATTCGGGGGAGATGCCGGGCATGGACTGGGACAAGCTGAAAACCTTTCATGCGGCCGCACAGGCCGGGTCCCTGACCAAGGCCGCTGAAATGCTGGGCCTGTCGCAGTCGGCGGTCAGCCGGCAGATCGCGGCGCTTGAAAACGATCTCGGTGTGACCCTGTTCCACCGTCACGCGCGCGGGCTGATTCCGACCGAACCGGGCAACCTCCTCTACGGCGCCGCCCATGAGATCGCTTCCAAGGTCGCGATTGCCGAAGCGCATGTCCAGGACGCCCGCGACGAACCGTCCGGTGAGCTGAAGGTCACCGCCCCGACGGCGCTGGGTGCGATCTGGCTGGCCCCACGTCTGGCCGAATTCAACACCGAATATCCCAATATCCGCATCCGCCTGATGCTCGACGACCACGAGCTCGACCTGGCCGGCCTGGAAGCGGAAGTCGGCATCAGGCCCTGGCCGTCGACACAGAATGACCTGGTCCAGCGCAAGCTGCTGTCGGTGCGCCAGCATCTGTATGCCAGCCACGACTATGTCGAGCGCAAGGGCAGCCCGAAGGCGCCGTCCGAACTCGACGACCACGCCATCATCTATTATGGCCCGCCACAACTGGCCCCGATCCCGGGCCTCGACTGGGCCGCCAAGGCCGGTCGGGCCGACGGTGCCACGCCGCGCCCGGCCGTCATTGAGGTCAATACGATCTATGGCGTGATGAAAGCGGTCGAGGCCGGCATGGGCATCGCCGCCCTTCCGGACTATGTGGCGCGCGAGAATACGAAGCTCGTCCGCGTTCTGCCCGACCTGGACGGGCCGGATTTCGAGGTCTTCTTTGTCTATCCGAGTGAGCTTCGAGGGTCCCGCCGCATCGTTGCCTTCCGCGATTTCCTGATCGAACAAGCGCGTCGCTGGCAGAGCTAGCCACATTTCTGCCGCATCAGGTTCGGGAATTCAGGCACTTGCCTGACAGCGCCGCTGCCTACCCGGCATTGCATGGCAACAATGTGTCAAATCTCGCTTTTTGCATACCAGACATGACGCGATGACACTTCTGTTACGGGCAATAATCACACATATACCCACCCGACGCGGCGATCACGCCGCTCCTCAGATTTCCCCTTTCTGAGTTTTGTGCGCCCCTCCTCCCCATTTGGGCGCGCAAGATCGCGCCGGGTCCCTCTCCTCCCCTTTAGGACCCGGCGCCATATCTTTCGGGCTTCCCCGGCCCGCACAACCATCACTGCCCCGGCTCATCGAGCCGGGGCTTTTTTTGTCCGGTGAAAGCCGGCATCAAGACAGAGAAAAGCCCCGACACCGGGGGCGTCGAGGCTCTCGTTAACGAACCGACCGGGTCGTTCAGCCGATCGTGGAGCGCAACATCCAGGCGGACTTCTCGTGCTCGGTCAGCCGCGGCGTCAGGACATCGGCCGTCGCTTCATCGCCATGCTCGGCCGCCAGGGTCAGCGCCTTGCGGATGGTCGCGACAACGGTCTCGTGTCCGCCCAGCAAGTCCCGCAACATGTCATTGGCTTCGGTCGCTTCCCCGCCGGATTTGACCGTGGCCGCGTCCGTCATCTCGTCATAGGAGCGCGGAGCGACCACATCGAGCGCGCGGATGCGCTCAGCGATCACATCCGTCGCCATCCAGAGTTCATTATACTGCGTCTCGAACAGGGCGTGCAGGTCATGGAAGCGCGGACCTGTGACGTTCCAGTGATAGACATGCGTCTTGAAATAGAGCGCATAGGTGTCGGCCAGGACGGCCGTCACCGCGTTGGCCATGGCTTCGCGCTGCGTGTCGGACAGACCCATATTGATGCCCATGTCGTTCTCCTCAATTTGCCTTCCAGCGGATCAACCACTGTCTCTGGACCCTGTGTAGGCCGGCAGGACTCATAGTTCAAATCAGTATTTACTGGAACAGATATCGGCCGAATTTATACCTACCGGAGCGACGCGCAAAACCGCTGGATACGCTTGCCGGCTTCGACCAGCGCCTCATCCGAGGTGGCGTAGGAGATGCGGAAACCGGGCTCGAGCCCGAAGGCGACACCGGGAACGGCGGCCACGGCCTCCGCTCCGAGCAGGGCCGCGCAGAAATCCGTGTCATTATTGATCATCGTCCCGTCCGGCGCCGTCTTGCCGATCGTGCCGGAGCAGTCGGCGAACACATAGAACGCCCCTTCCGGCGTGGGAGCGATAAGCCCTTCAGCCCCGTTGATCGCCTCCAACACCAGATCACGCCGGCGCAGGAAGGCCGCATTGCGGGCCTCCAGGAATGAATGGTCGCCATTGAGCGCTTCGACCGACGCCGCCTGGGAGATGGAGCATGGATTTGAGGTCGTCTGCGACGCCACCTTGCCCATCTCCTTGATCAGCGCGGCGGGACCACCGGCATAACCGATCCGCCAACCGGTCATGGAATAAGCCTTCGAAACCCCGTTCATGGTCAGGGTGCGGTCGTAGAGTTTCGGCTCGACCTCGGCGATGGTGGCGAATTCAAAGCCCTCATAGACAATGTGCTCATACATGTCGTCGGTCATGATCCAGACATGCGGATGGGCCAGCAGCACGTCGGCCAATGCCCGCAGCTCGTCGCGGGTATAGCCCATACCGGTCGGGTTTGACGGTGAGTTGAGGATCAGCCAGCGGGTTTTCGGCGTGATCGCGGCGGCGAGCTGGTCGGGGCTGATCTTGAAGCGGTTCCCGATCCCGGCCTTGACCACGACCGGCGTGCCGCCGACCAAATTGACCATTTCCGGATAGCTCACCCAATACGGCGCCGGGATGATGACTTCATCGCCCGGATTCAGACTGGCCAGCAGGGCATTATAGATGACCGGCTTGCCTCCCGTGGAAACGTGGATCTGGTTGGTGGCATAGTCGAGACCATTGTCGCGGCGGAACTTCTTGATGATCGCATCCTTGAGCTCCGGCGTCCCGTCGACATTGGTGTATTTCGTCTCACCGCGCCGGATGGCGGCGATTCCCGCCTCCTTGATGTGGTCGGGCGTGTCGAAATCCGGCTCACCTGCGCCAAGCGAAATCACGTCAATCCCCTTGGCCTTGAGTTCGCGCGCTTTCTGGGTGACGGCGAGCGTGGCAGAAGGCTGGACGCGCTGGAGCGCGGCGGACGGCGTGAATGTCATGATGATGATGTCCCGGTAGAGCTTGGCTGGAAGGAAAAAGCCTAGTCCCGCTCGACCGGCAGGCCAATCCCCCAGCTATGCAAGATCGCCAATGCGCGACAGCGTTTCTGCATGGCTGTACGCCCTGCGGACCCGCCCGAACCGCCCTGACATCGCCCCAATTTTCCCCGCAATCGCCGCATTGCCGCCCTGTCACACTCTCGATCCGGGCACAGCGTGACCGTGGACAGGGAGGTCGGTCGCCGCGCAATCACCCTCGCAAGTGGGGGCGGCCGGCACATTTCGGGGAGGTTCGCATGGCGACCGCACACACTCACCACTCGGCAGGCTCACAGGCCTGGTTCGCACTCACACTGGCGATCGCGGCCCTGGCCGCTTCGGCGCTGCTCTGGTCGGAGGCCCGCGCCGATGTGCCGGAGCCGGTCGAGATCGGCGAAAGCGACATGGTCCGCCTGTCCGAGATCAATGAGGGCGCCCTCCTGATCAAGACCATCCAGCCCGGCCGCTATATTCCCGCCCCGATGGTCGCCACCGACATCGACTTCGACATTTCCGGACCGGTCGTGCGCGCCACCATCACCCAGCGCTTCGAAAATCCGACCGACGCCTGGGTCGAGGCGACCTATGTCTTCCCGATGCCCGAAGACAGCGGTGTCGACCGGCTGCGCATGCAGGTCGGAGACCGCTTCATCGAGGGCGAGATCCAGGAACGCCAGGCCGCCCGCCGCACCTATGAGGCCGCCCGCGCCAATGGCCAGCGCGCCAGCCTGGTCGAGCAGGAACGGCCCAACATGTTCACCACCTCGGTCGCCAATATCGGGCCAGGCGAGACCATCATCGTCCAGTTCGAATACCAGGATGTGGCGCGCTTCGTGGATGGACGCTTCCAGCTGACCCAGCCGCTCGGCCTGACACCACGCTACATTCCGGACGGGGGCGACTTCCAGATGGTTTCGACCGACAGCTCGTCAGTCCCTGACGCGTCGCGCATTACCCCGCCGGTCATGCCGGCATCGCTGGAGCCGCGAGACCAGCTGCGTCTGCCGGTCACGATCACCGCCGATCTGGACGCCGGCTATGCGCTGGGCGAGATCGCCAGCCTCTACCACGCCACGCTGGTCGAGCGGCGAAGCGACGGAACGGCCCGCATCAGCCTCGCCGACGGCCCCATCCCGGCCAATCGCGACTTTGTCCTGACCTGGCGCGCCGCCGACCCGAGCGAAGCGAGCGCCGCCCTCTTCATCGAGGAATGGCAGGGGGAGACCTATCTGCTGGCCCAGATCCTGCCGCCCGCCGAGCTGGGCGCCGATACGCCGCGCCGGGCCCGCGAAACGATTTTCGTGATCGACAATTCCGGCTCGATGGGCGGCGCCTCCATGCGCCAGGCCCGTGCCGCCCTGATCACGGCCCTGCAACGCCTGGAGCCGGGTGACCGCTTCAATGTCATCCGCTTCGACAATACGATGGAACAGGTCTTTCCGCAGGCAGTGGATGCCTCGCCGGACAATGTCGCGACCGCCCTGACCTTCGCCCGCCGGCTGGAAGCGCAAGGCGGCACAGTGATGCTGCCGGCTCTCAACGCCGCGCTGCGCGACACCAGCCCCGACGATGATAGCCGGGTCCGCCAGATCGTCTTCCTGACCGATGGTGCAATCGGCAATGAGGCCGAACTCTTCGCCGCCATCGAGGCCGGCCTCGGGCGATCGCGCCTGTTCCCGGTCGGAATCGGATCGGCCCCGAACGGCTATTTCATGAGCCGCGCCGCGCGGCTGGGACGAGGTACCTCGACCCAGATCGGACAGGTCAGCGAAGTCGAGGCCCGCATGGAAGAGCTTTTCACGGCGCTGGAACGTCCGGTCATGACCGATCTCGACGCCCTCTTTCCTGAAGGGGCGCTGAGCGAAATCTGGCCGGCGCCGCTGCCCGATCTCTATTACGGCGAACCGGTCACCCTGACCGCCCGCCTGGCCAGCCGCAACGGCAACATGGTCATCGAAGGCGAGACCGCCGGGGCGCGCTGGCGCGAGACCCTTTCCCTCGCCGACGCCCATGAGGGACACGGCATCGCCACCCTGTTTGGCCGCAACCGGATCCGCGCCCTCGAAGAGACCCGCTTCCAGGGTGTGGCCGCCAGCCGGATCGACGCGGCGGTACTGGAAACCGCGCTCGATTTCAGCCTGGTCTCCCGCCTGACCAGCCTGGTCGCGGTCGATATCACCCCGGCAAGACCGGATGGAACACCATTGGCCAGCCGCGACGTCCCCACCATGATCCCGGACGGCTGGAACCTGGATGCTGTTGAGCGCGAGGCGGCGCCTCTTGTCCGCCATGCCGCCGCCGATGCCCGCCTGTTCGCTGCCCGGCCCGCCCCCATGGCTGGCGCAACCGCCGCTGACAGCGCCGGTCTGGCCCTGCCCGCCACCGCCACACCGCGGCAGGTCCTGATGATACTGGGCGCGTTGATGATGCTGCTCGCCCTGATCTGGCTGATCACCCGCCGCGAGGAGCGCCTGTGGTGATCCGTTTTCCATCCCGCCTTCCCGCCTCCCGCCTGCTGGCCCTCGGCCTGATGGCGACCGGCCTTGTTGTCTTCGCACAAGGCGCCTGGCTGGGCGTGAAGGCCGACATTGCGCAGGTCCTCCTTGCACAGTCCTGGACCCGCGCAATCGACGGAGAGTCCGCGTCCACACCATGGCCCTGGGCCGATTTTCGGCCCGTGGCGCGGCTCTCCGTCCCGTCTCTTGGCGAGCACGCTATCATCCTGTCGGATGGCGGCGGCGAGGCACTGGCCTTCGGTCCGGCCCTGCTCGACACATCAGCCCGGCCCGGCGAAGCCGGTGTCAGCGTGATCGCCGCCCATCGCGATACCCATTTCGCTTTCCTGGAAAGACTTGTCCCCGGCGACATCGTGATCGTTGAACAGGCCGGCGAAAGTCCGATGCGCTTTCGAGTGACCTCGACCCAGATCGTCGACGCCGCCCGCTCGGGAATCGAACCCTCGCTCGGACCGGCAAGGCTGGCCCTGGTCACATGCTGGCCCTTTGGCAGCCTGGTACCTGGCCCGGACCGCTATGTGGTCTGGGCCGAGCCGGTTCTGTCACTTTGATCCGGCCGTCGCATCATGGCTCTGGCCTCCGTCATCACACTGGTCTAAGCAGGTGAGGTGACGGCGGGGGCCGAGTGAAAGGATTGACCGGGCGTGGTGTTTTTGACGCCCCTTTCCGAAGCCTTGCGCCGCCGTCTGACCGCCGGCGCGCTTGCGCTTGCCGCCAACCTCCTGATCATCATCGGCCTGTTGTTCGCGCCTCGCCCGGAACCTGTCGAGACCGAGCCGGCCGTGCTCGATATCGTGTTTGTGTCCCTGCCCGAGCCAGCGCCGGAGCCCGTGCCAGAGCCGGAGCCAGAGCCGGAGCCAGAGCCGGAGCCGGAACCCGAGAGCACCCCCGAACCGAATCCTGAGCCAGAGCCTGTTGCCGAACCCGAGCCGGCCCCTTCACCCGAGCCGCCATTGGATACGGCGGCTGTGGTCGCCCCGTCAGACGAGCTGCCCCCTGCCGATCGTGCGGCATCCGCCGTCGAGGCGCCGAACATTCTCAGCGACACCAATCCCTTCAATGATGACCGGACGGCGATACCTTTCCCGGGCGGCGGAGGCGGAACTAAATACGCCGTCCGCTCGGTCTTCTGCCTGTCGACGTCCGATGCCAATCGCCGGGCACTGGCCTGCACCCCGTTCAGGTCCGACGACGGACTGCCCATGCTGCAATATGCCAGCGAAGAGAATATCGCCCGCGGCCGCGCCGCGATGGCGCAATTCACCGCCGACCAGATCCGCGCCCTGTTCGAGCGCAATGCCTATCCCGGCCGCGATCTGGGCGGTCAGGCGACGCTGGCGGATGTGCTTGGACGACCGACCTCGTCAGCCGACCAGATGCGCGACAGCCTGCCGCCGCTGGTCCCCGACCCCGCCTTCGGTGATTGACGACCGGCGTCTTCCTCTGTCCATTGCGACCCATGAATTTTCTGTCCGATACCACCGCGCCAGCCCATCCCGACCTGATCGAAGCGATCGCCGCTGCCAATCGCGATTTCGCCCCTTCCTATGGCGCCGATCCGGTCTCGGCCCGGGTCGAAGCACAATTGAAAGCGATATTCGAGACCGATCTGAAGGTCCTGTTCGCGGTCTCGGGAACGGCGTCCAACGCATTGGCCCTGTCAGTGCTGTGTCCGTCCCATGGCGCGATCCTGTGTCATGACGAGGCGCACATTCATCGCGACGAGCGCGGGGCGCCGGAATTCTTTACCGGCGGCGGAAAGCTGATCCCGCTGCCCGGCGACCATGCAAAAATCGGGATGGACGGGCTCGAACGGGCGCTGGCGGAAATCCCTGAAGGCTTCGTCCACACCAGCCCGGTCCGTGTGCTGTCCCTGTCCAATCTGAGCGAGAGCGGCACGGCCTATACCCCTTCAGAGGTCCGCGAACGGGCGGGTCGGGTGAAGGACCGCCCCGCCCTTGTGCACATGGACGGCGCGCGCTTTGCCAACGCGCTGGTCACACTCGGCTGCAGCCCGGCCGAGCTGACCTGGAAGGCCGGGGTCAATGCGCTGTGCTTTGGCGCCACCAAGAATGGCGCCCTGGGCGCCGAAGCCGTCATTCTCTTCCCGTCGGTCATGGACCGTTTCGAAGAGTTGCAGGCGCGCCAGAAGCGCGCCGGCCACATGGCGCCGAAAATGCGCTTCATGGCAGCCCAGTTCGAGGCCTGGCTCAGGGATGATCTCTGGCTGGATCTCGCACGCACCGCCAATGCCCGGGCCAAGACCCTGGCCGACGGCTTTCGCTGCGTCGATGGTGCCGAAGTGCTGCATCCGGTCGATGGCAACGAGATCTTCGTCCGCCTCGACGAGGCCATTGCGGCGAAGATGCGGGACGCAGGCGCGCAATTCTACCAATGGCCGGACGGTTCGGCCCGCTTCGTGACGAGCTGGTGCACCACCAAAGCGGAAATCGTGGCGACACTGGCCGCCATCTGATGCCACTTGCAGGCGTGGAACAAAACAAGTACACTCTTTGCGTGTAGCAGGGAGATCCACATGTCGACCGAGTGGGGAGTATTGTTTCACCTCGATGCGGTCCGCTTTGACGCCTATGGCCGGGCGCTTGTCGCTGACAGGAAAGCCGCGCGGCGCATGCTGGGTTTGCTGGCCGAAGCCGATGCCATCGCCTGCCGCTCCGGTTGTGGCGCGCCGCTGAGCTGTGACACGGCCCTCATCCTGCGCGAGGAACTGACCAGCGTCGGGCCCGACCTGCTGGTCAACAATGCAGATTTCGCCACCATCATCCGCAAGCGCAAGGCTGTCGGGGCCGAGGAGGCCGTGATCGTGTTTTCGACCTATTGCCGGGTCGGGATCGAGCAGATCGCGGCAGAGCGAGCCTGACGGGCTGACAGCCCAACGCAAATGCGCCCCAATGCTCTGCCGCCCCAGCCCCCGCGCCAAATTGCAGGCCGTGCCGACTTGCAGGCCGAGTCGAATTGAAGGCCGAGTCGGTCGCTTCCGATTCAGACAATCTTAGCGCCAGGCGTGCCAGCGTTCGGGCGATCAACCGGAGAAAGCCACCCATGTTGTCGACGATCGTCTTTGCCGCCGCCCTGTCGTCCGCCTCGCCCGCCCCGGATGTCATGACGTCTGCAGTCGAGTCCGCGCCCAAACCCGTCCGGGGGAAAGTCCTGCTGGACGAGTTTGCCCGCAGCCTGACGATCGAGATCGAATCCGCCTCGGCGAACCCGGTGGAGCTGGGCTATGCCGAACTGACCGGCGGTGTATGGGAACAAACCCCGATCCCGGGTTCAACCGTCGAGCCGGGCGATGTCGTGAGCTATCGAAATGGGGTCGATAATCAGTATGACGCGCTGGGAGGCATGATCAGGCTGTTACTGCCTTTCGGGGACTCCATCCTGATCGAATTCGAGTGGGGCTTTGGCAGCGACGCCAGCTGTACAGCCAATGGCACAAACCTTCAGGCGGTGACAGTGTCGTCAGAGCTGGAGTACACGATGAGCGCCAACCCGGTCTGCACGATCACCATCTTGAACGGCCCCGGGGGCGACTAGGCCCGCGCCGACCGGACCTTACATCAGCTAGGCCTTGTCCTCATCGCCCTCGCGGCGCCACGGCCCGGCATAGCGCGGATCCTGGCGACGACGGCGGTCGGGACCGAAATAGGTCGGTGCCTTGATGAAGCGGCGCGGCCGCTCGATCAGGGCAGAAATCCGATGGAAGAGGTCGACCGGACGCACCGGCTTGGCGAGGTATTCGTTCACGCCGGCATTGATCGCCTCGATCACCTTGGAGCGGTCGGTATGACCGGTGACCATCACGATGGGCAGATACTTGTTGGCACTGTCCGAAGCCGTGCGCACCAGGCGGGTGAATTCCAGCCCGTTGAGATCGCCCAGCATGTAGTCGACAAGGGCAAAATCCGGATTGACATCGCGCATGGTTTCGAAGGCATCAGCCGCGTCGCGCACTTCCACGATCGTGCGCACGCCAAACCCCTGCAGGATGGTGCGCAGGATGGTCGACATGTGCGCATTGTCCTCAACGATGAGAACGCGGATGCGGTCGAAACTGCCGGACATGAATTCTCGCAATCGCGAAAGGGAATCAACGGTCAGCCCAATTGTGCACATGCGGCCTTAACCAAGTCTTGACCGTGCTGGGCAGGCATGGCGACAGACTGCCGCACGCGGGCGGCCGGGTCGACAGGTCACAAACCACCCGATCCGTGCTAGGCTCATTTCGTTGCGTTGCGTTCAATCTGGCAGCTTGAAGAGGGCATGGTCATGAACATCGCAGAGAAAATGGTGCGCTCCCTGATTGATCGGGCCCGCGCCTATGACAGCAAGGAACAGATCGACGATTTCGAGCGCGACGCTGATAGCGGCGAGACCGATGCTGTAGAGAGCCTGCTCACCGGCGACAGGGATCCGATCCGCACCGAAATCGAGGACTGGCTGGGTTCGCTCGACGAAGAAGCCCAGGCCGAACTGGTGGCGCTGTACTGGATCGGTCGCGGTGATTATGACGGGCCGGATTTCCGTCGCGCCGTCCGCGAGGCCCGCAGCCGCCGCAGCGGCCCCACCGAGGACTACCTGCTCGGCGCGCCCATGCTGGGTGATTATCTGGAGCTGGGTCTGGATTCGGTGATCGAGGCGGACGTGTTCGACGACGCCTGACCGGGCCACGCCTGCCGGCCCCTGCCAGGACACGTCTCCCTACCAGGACACTTCCGTTGCGCCGGGCGGCAGTCCGACAACTTCCTGGCGATGCTTGATCGCTTCGAGAATGCGCCTGCCCAGGCGGTCGGGCATGACCGGCTTGACCAGATAGGCGTCGATATCGGCCTTCCGCGCCGCCTCGACGATGCGGATTTCGTCATGGGCGGTCAGCAGGATGATCGGCACATCCTTGTTCAGCAAATCCTTGTCCGCCCGCACGCGCCAGGCGATCGAAATGCCGTCATCGCCCTGCAGCTCATAATCGAGCAGCATGGCGTCGATTTTCTGACGTTGCAGGTGTTGCCAGGCGGTTTCGCCGTCGGCCGATTCCAACACATCCTCGCAGCCCAGCCGTTCCAGCAGTTTCGCCACCAGGGTCCGGATGGACGCGACATCTTCGACGATCAGGATTCGCTGCCCGGCCAATGGTAAATTCGACATGCATCAACCCTCTCTGGTCGCAGAATCTAACATGGCGGTCGATTCCGGCAATAAGCCGGGTGCGGAAAATGACGCGGCGAGTCCGGCCAGCAGGGTGCGCGGATTGACCGGCTTTGGCAGGACAGCGGACACACCCGCCGCCCGGGCGCCACGCACGAGATGGGCAAACCCGTCCGCCGCCAGCAGAAACACCGGCAGGTCCGGCCGGGCGCATTGCAGCGGATCGCGCAGGCGGCGGGCAAGATCGAGACCGGTCGCCTGGCCGAGATCATAATCGACCAGGGCCAGATCCGGACGGCAGGTGCGGGCGAGGACAAGGGCCTCATCGCCATCAGCCGCCTCGAAAACACGGGCGAAACCAATGCCGTTGAGCAGGGTCCGGATGACACCTCGGACCGGGCGGCTGTCATCGACGAGCAGCACGGTGAGACGATCCGGTGATGGTATTGCCGGTGATGGTATTGCCGGTGATGGTATTGAATGAGCGGTCATCCTCATCTCCTCGTCCACCAGTGAACCACAAACCGCTGAACACCGGCCTAACGCCCGCTCATGCGCTATGCGGCCTCCTGACAGCATGCTGGCAAGGAGGTCGCAGTGCGGCACTGGCCCTCGCGCGCGCAGCGTCACATATTCCCCCCATGGCCAAGCTGACCCTCGACGACACCCTCACCGCCCCGGAAGACTTCGTGCTCGACACGCTGACCAGCGTGACGACCGCCGGCGAGTGGACGCCCCACCGCCCGGACCGGCCGGAAAAGTCCGAAGGCGGGCAGCGTTTCCAGTGCGTCTCGGAATACTCCCCCAAGGGCGACCAGCCGCAGGCGATCGAGGAACTGGTCGCCGGGCTCAAGGATGAGGAGCGCGACCAGGTCCTCCTGGGCGCCACCGGTACCGGCAAGACCTTCACCATGGCCAAGATCATCGAGGCGGTGCAGCGCCCGGCCCTGATCCTGGCGCCCAACAAGACCCTCGCCGCCCAGCTCTATGGCGAGTTCAAGAGCTTCTTCCCGAACAATGCGGTCGAGTATTTCGTCTCCTATTACGACTACTACATGCCCGAGGCCTATGTGCCGCGCACCGACACCTACATCGAGAAAGAATCGTCGATCAATGAGGCGATCGACCGGATGCGCCACGCCGCGACGCGCTCCATCCTCGAACGCGATGACGTGATCATCGTCGCCTCGGTCTCCTGCATTTACGGCATCGGCTCGGTCGAGACCTATACGGCGATGACTTTCGAGCTGAAGCCCGGCGACATCGTCGATCCGCGCGCCATCACGCGCCAGCTGGTCGACCTGCAATACACCCGCAATGACGCCGCCTTCATCCGCGGCACTTTCCGCATTCGCGGCGATAATCTGGAAGTCTTCCCGGCCCATTATGACGACCGCGCCTGGCGCATCGGCTTTTTCGGCGATGAGGTCGAGCAGATCACCGAGTTTGATCCGCTGACCGGCAAGACCATGACCGAGCTCAAATCGGTCAAGTTCTACGCCAATTCGCACTATGTGACGCCGCGCCCGACGCTCAACCAGGCCGTGGTCAAGATCAAGGCCGAGCTCAAGGAACGCCTCGCCTGGATGGAGGCCAATGGCCAGCTGCTGGAAGCCCAGCGCCTGCAGCAGCGCACCGAGTTCGACCTGGAAATGCTCGGCGCCACCGGTTCGTGCGCCGGCATCGAGAATTATTCCCGCTATCTGACCGGTCGCAAGCCGGGCGAGCCGCCGCCCACCCTGTTCGAATACATTCCGGAGGACGCCCTCGTCTTCGCCGATGAGAGCCATGTCTCGATCCCGCAGCTGGGCGCCATGTACAAGGGCGATTTCAGCCGCAAGAAGACGCTGACCGATCACGGTTTTCGCCTGCCAAGCTGTCTCGACAACCGCCCGCTCAAATTCGAGGAATGGGACGCCATGCGGCCGCAGACCATCTCGGTCTCGGCGACACCGGGCCAGTGGGAGCTGAACCAGACTGGCGGTGTGTTCACGGAGCAAGTCATCCGCCCCACCGGCCTGATCGACCCGCCGGTCGAGATCCGCCCGGTCTCCACAGATGGCGCCTCCCAGGTCGATGATGTCATCGACGAGGCCCGCGCCACCGCCGAAAAGGGTTTCCGCACCCTGGTCACCACGCTGACCAAGCGCATGGCCGAGGACCTGACCGAATACATGCATGAGCAGGGCCTGAAGGTCCGCTACATGCACTCCGACGTCGACACGGTCGAACGCATCGAACTGATCCGCGACCTGCGCCTCGGCGTCTATGACGTGCTGATCGGCATCAACCTCTTGCGCGAAGGCCTCGACATCCCCGAATGCGGCCTCGTCGCCATTCTCGACGCCGACAAGGAAGGCTTTCTCAGGTCAGAAACCAGCCTGGTCCAGACCATCGGCCGCGCCGCCCGCAACGCCGACTCGAAGGTCATCCTCTATGCCGACCGCATCACCGGCTCGATGCAACGCGCCATGGACGAAACCAACCGCCGCCGCACCAAACAGATCGCCCACAACGAAGAACACGGCATCACCCCGACGACGATCACAAGGGGCATCAGCGACATCCTGGAAGAAGTGATGGAGTCCCAAGCCAAGGGCCGCGGCGTGGCGGCCAAGGGCCGCAAGAAGGGCGATGGCAAGCCGAAAGGCCTGCGCGAGGCCGATCAGGCGGCGTTTGTGGCGGGGGATAATGTGGTCGCGGTGATTGCGGATCTTGAGAAGCGGATGCGCGAGGCGGCTGCGGATCTGGAGTTTGAGGAAGCGGCGAGGTTAAGGGATGAGGTTTTGAAGTTGCGGGGGGAGTAGACGGCTTCATCCGCCGCAGCGCCAGGGACAGCAGGTGGGAAAAAGTCTAAGGTCAGAGATGAAATCCGGAATTTGTGCGCGGGATCGTGTTCTCACATTCGGGGTCAACGTCCACAGAATTCGCTAACTAGCAACTCCGGGCACACTAGAATCGGCGAGCGGAGGGCGATAGTGAACGCGATACCGCGATCACCCCACATACAAATTGACGGCTCCAAGAGAAATTCCCATCATGCCGCAATCTAGGGGCGCATGAGGATTGGAATGAAAAAGCTAGGCAGCGCGAGCGCTAATCCAACTAGGGCGTTTTTTGTCAGAATGCTGACAAGAGACATTACGCTCACTGATTGCATATTGGATTTGATCGACAACTGTATCGATGGCGCTTGGGAAAGAGCCGGTGGAAACGCGTTCACGCTGAATAACAACGTTGAGCTCGATCAGTACAAAATTGACATCAGCCTATCTGAAGATGGATTCACAATAAGCGACAATTGCGGCGGAATATCCTTCGATGATGCCGTCGAATACGCATTCACTTTTGGGCGATCAGCCAACGCAGACGCAGAATCATATAGTATCGGCATCTACGGCATTGGAATGAAACGTGCCGTCTTCAAGATTGGGCGCAAAATTTTAGTTCGCAGCACTTCGGAAGCGAATGGCGAAATTGAAGCATTCCGAGTTCCCATCGACGTGGACAGATGGCTAGCGCACGGCGACAAAGAAGATTGGGATTTCGATATAGAAAGCGACAACCCTCTACCAGAGCCCGGCGTCCAGATCAGCGTAGATAATCTAACTGACAACACCAAAGCTGATTTTTCGAACCCGGATTTTGTGAAACAGCTAATACGGGTGATCTCGAGAGACTACAGTATACATCTTCATCGCGGGCTTCAGATATCCGTAAATGGCATGCCGGTCACGGGTTGGTTGATTGAACTGCGGGAGAGCGCGGAATTCACACCTATGCGCGACTCGTACGTCGACGAAGTGAACGGCGAGGAAGTCTTTGTTGAAATTCTTGCAGGAATGGGCGCCCCACCTCCTGATGACCTCGAACCAGGCGAACGAAGAAAAGACTTTGAGCAGCGATCAGGCTGGTATGTCATCTGCAATGGTAGAGTAGTAGTGGCCGCAGACAAATCTACCATTACTGGATGGGGCACGCCCAATTGGCCGAAATGGCACCCACAGTACAGTGGATTTCTCGGGATCGTTATATTCTCAGCTGAGAATGCAGAATCTCTTCCGTTGACCACAACCAAGCGAAGTGTGGATGCAACACAGCCGATGTTCCGCCGAGCGTTGGCTCAGATGAGGAAGCCGTCAACCTCCTGGATTGAATACACAAATGCGCGGAAGTCGCAGCGAGATGCCGCATATAAAAGCGAAAGTGCAACTAACAACATTTCGATATTCGAGATCGAACATTCTAAAACTGCAAAATTGCCAAGCTTTACAGCCAAAACCCGCGAGCCGGTCGCAAACATCGCTTATCAGATGCCGAAGAATAGGGTTCGAGAGCTCGCCGCGGCTATGGGCAATGTAGGACTGCCTTATCGTGATGTCGGAATAAATACCTTTGAACTAGCGTTCAATGAGCTCGTCGGCGAAGACTAATGGCCACGTTTGACACTGTGAATTATAGCCTGAGGCCCAACAAGGCCATCCAGCGTTCGATCGTATTCGAGATTGTCCGTTCGACAGTAGCCGCAATGGAGGTCTCTAATCCAGTTTACATTGGATTCGGGTCCGTCTGGTTCACCGATTTTCACATAGCCCATAAAGCATTGGAAATAGGCGACCTAGTCTCAATCGAAGCCGATGAAATCGGGTACAAGCGAGCAAAATTCAATAAACCCTTCAAGTGCATAGACGTAAGGCATGGGTGGAGTTGCGACGTAATCCCCGAGATCGGTGCAGACTCGAGATACGGTAACCGACCTTGGATTGTGTGGCTGGACTACGATGACCGTCTCTCTGAGGATTCACTTCAGGAAATATATGATTTAACAACGATTTTGCCGCATTCCAGCCAACTATTCGTAACTTTTAATGCGGTGCCGCACAAGTATGGCAAACCAAGGCAGATCGATGAGAATTTAAGAGCATTGTTCGGGGACGGGTACCCTGATGATGTCGACCGAGAGTTGCTTGGTGCAGATCGCCTACAACGATTTCTAGGACAACTAACACTGGACAGTCTCCAGTCAGCTGCAATCGCAAACGGTCGACCGGGAGGCTTTGTGCCAAGCTGTTTGCTCCCGTATCGTGATGGAGCACCGATGGTCACTGTAGGAGGTTGCTTTCCTGAACCTGCAGCGCGTGAAGCAGCGAAAGCTCATATGCACAATGATCGTCGAGGTTTCCCCGATCTCAAAATCGAGACCCCACCTCTGACCCTCAAAGAGAGTGCGGCTCTTCAAGCTTCACTGCCTCGCACACGCCCCATGACCAGAGGTAGCCTCAAACGAATTGGCTTCGATTTGAAAGAGGAGCAAATTCGATCTTTTCAGGAATTCTACCGTTACTATCCTCACTTCGCTCAGCTATCGAGCTAGAATGGCGCTTGGAATCAGGTGGACGCACTTTGAACATTGTTGATCTCTTTTGTGGCTGCGGTGGCCTCTCACTCGGTGCCCACTACGCCGGGTTCAACACCGCTTTGGCGGTCGATGTCGACAACGACCTCCGCTCTGCGTACCGCCGCAATTTCGGCGTCGGAAACGCTGAGAAACTCGATCTCGCCAAAACGAAGGCGGCTACTCTAAAGCGCAAATCAGGGCCTGAGCGCCCTGTTGGTGTGATCGGCGGCCCGCCCTGCCAAGGGTTCAGCGTTATGGGGCGTTCAATTGATGATGATCCCAGAAACAATTTGGCGGTCCGTTTCATTGAACTCACGGCAGCTTTGGGCCCCAAGTTTTTCGTGATGGAGAACGTCCCCGGCATATTGGCACCGCGACATAAATCCACTGTCGATGCCGTGCTTTCATCAATCCCTGACCACTACGAGGTACTCGGGCCAATCAAACTGAACGCGGCGGATTTTGGCGCCGCGACCAGTCGAGAGCGCGTCCTAATTGTTGGCTTCAACCCCAGTGAAATGGATGCCCTTTCAGTGGCCGATTTCGATCGGGTGAAGTTACCCTCCACGTCTGTTCGAGAAGCCATTCACGATCTACCTTCGCCTAGCGCGGGCGTTCGTAAAGACGGCGGATACGACTGGGTCAAGTACACAACTGAACCCAAAAGTGCGTACGCTCGAAAGATGCGCACTCCACCACCGCGAGGCTATTTGCCAGAATACGCGAGGCAGCTGTTCGCCAAGGGTTATGTAACCGGGCTTCAACCGACCGAGCATACCGCCAAGACTATTGAACGCTTCTCGGAAACCCTGCCAGGCAAGCAAGAATCCGTCAGTCGGTATCAACGTCTCAGTTGGGAGGGTATCGCTCCGACACTGCGCGCTGGCACAGGATCAGACAAAGGCTCCTATCAAGCCGCTCGCCCAATACATCCACGCGAGCCGCGTGTGATTTCAATTCGAGAAGCCGCTCGACTTCAAGGCTTTCCTGATTGGTTTCTGTTTCACCCGACCAAGTGGCACAGCCACAGGATGATCGGAAATAGCGTCTCACCGATATTTTCGGAAGCGATTTTTAGTGTGATAGCAAGCAAGTTGGACTCGAAGAACGCGTTGCCGCTGGCAGCCGAGTAAACTACCTTATCCCCCACCTCACAGCGCCTAAACTGCGCCCATGCCTTGATTCAAGAACACTCCTGAGCGCCGTGCGGTTCCAGCGTGGATGGCGATTGCCATACGTCGAACGGGGCATGACACCGTGTCGATGGCGGAGACAGCCGAGGTAACGGTTACGACTTTGCATCGGTGGGCGCGCGAGCAGGTGGCGACCGGCCATCTCTCTACATCGCCCCAAACACTCCGTCATCCCACGGGGATCGCGCAGCGGGCATCCGGGGGACCTCGGCTCGCCGGGTTGATCGCTTAGACGCGCTGGCGGAGGCAGAACGACCGGCGGGGTGGATGGGGTCCCCCGGATCGCGGCTTTGCCGCGACCGGGGGATGACGGTGGGAGATGGGGCGGTGGGTCCTCGCCCAGACAAGGCGAGGTGGCTGGACGCGTCAGCGGCCAGACGGAGTGGGTGATCGGCGGCCAGCGACGGAACGCTCACGCGTTTCGCCCCTTCCGCCCCTTCTGGGCACCTTCCCCATCAAGGGGAAGGACCTCAATTGCTTCTCCCCGACCGGGGAGAAGTGGCCCGCAGGGTCGATGAGGGGCGGCGCGGCAGCGCCAATAAAAAGCCTTCCCATGCGCCGCAGGGCAGCGCGCCCCTCACCCCCTACGCGCTAACGCGCTCCGGGACCTCTCCCCGGTCGGGGAGAGGCAGAAACTAACCCGGAAACAGCATCAGGCCGATCTCGCGCACATCCTTGCCGTCGCGCACCAGGCAGTTCGCGCTCTCCAGGCCCTGGACGTAGCAGGCCATGTCGCGGGCTTCGGCGCGCAGGGCGTTGATGTCGGCGTCGGTGAGGCCTTCGGCGGGGAGGAAGGGGAATTCGGCGTCCTCGCCGGGGATGTGGGTGGTGTTGTCGAGGTCGGTGAAGGCGGCGAGCCAGTAGCCGAGGCGGGTCGGCATGTCGCCGTCGGCGGGCGAGGCGAGGAGCATGACCTCGTCGGTGGGATATTGGCGCTGGAAGCGGATCTCGCCATCACTGGCGACCAGGGTGAGCGTGGCGCGGACGCGGCCATCCTCGCCGCAGATCGTGACCGCTTCGGCGACCAGCCCGCTGTCGGGATCGCCGCCCCAATGGGCCATGGCGACATGGTCGCAATCGTCCGGGGCCGCAGCCGCCGGGCCTTTCTGGGCCAGGGCCGGTGTGGCGAGGGCGGCCAGGGCGGCGAGGCTGGCGACAAGTGTGCGTGTGGTCGATGTCATGAGGGTCCCCTGTCTGTCGGCTCAAGCTAGCGAGGCGAAGATGACTGTACAATGAGCCAAATGGGTGACGGGCGGGGGCGTCTGTTCGCGGCACCCGCCCCCTTCGACCCGGTGCTGCGCACCGGCCCACTTCCCCCGCAAGCGGGGGCAGAAAGGAATCCGCCACTTCCCGACAAAACAGGCGCACCGCGCGGTTTGAGCCATACAGTCCTTGTCAGCCAGCAGGCCGCATCCGGTTTTCCAGCTCAAGGGTGAAACCGCGCAGCGGCGCTTCGCGCCCTTGACCTGGAAAACCGGATGCGGCGAACTCTCGGCAAGGATTGTATGGGTGGGTGAGCGCGGATGCGCCCTTCCGGACGTCGTTTATCCCCGCTGTGCACCAACTTCCTTCTCCCTCGGGAGAAGGTGTCCGGAGGCCGGATGAGGGGGGAAACACCTGCACTCACCGGGATTTACCCCTCACCCTGGCCCTCTCACAAGGGAGAGGGAAAGTGCGCTCTGCCAGAAAATCCAGAAAACTTATCCTCCCCCCTTCACCCAGCGCGATAATGCCCTCGGTTTTCGGGATGGGAGGCACGGGCCCTGTCACTTGTGCCCGGGAACTTGCGGAGCCTGTCCGCGTCTCGGGGATGACATCCCGACACTCCGGCAGGGCGTGCGATCAGGTCCAGGGGCACTAAACGACCGACCCTCAGTACCTGGCGCATTGGAATCGGGGGCGAGAGCGTCCGGGAAATCTCCGCGAGCGGGATGCTTGTCGAAGCCTACCGTTATTCAATCAGCGCTTTATCGGCTCCGGCCGACATCCCGCTCCCTCCCAACTCTCCGGCGCGAAAGCGTGCGGAGCCACAGGCGTGCCCGGCGTCAGCTGGACGCTGCACTCGTCGTCGCCACGGTGCTGCCGGCAATCACCGCGGCCATCATGGCGGCCTGGGCGGCGATGACGGCGGTCAGGGCGGAGAGGCTGCCGGCCGGCGGGGCGGGCCGGTCGGCGACCAGGATCTGCTGCGCCAGACGGGTACGGGCACCGCCGGCACCATTGCACTGGCGCGGCAGGGCTTCGCGGATCTCGGCCAGGGCGGGGATATCGGCAGCGGTCAGGCCTTCGCAGGACCAGGCGACCAGCATCGACTTGTCATGGTCATGACGCAGCTTGCGCTGGGCGCGGACGGCCTCGCGCAGGGCGCCGAAACCGGCGACGACCTGGTGCGGGCTGGTGCCCATCAGGGCGCAAAGACGGGCGCCCTCGTGCTTGTTCCCCTTGAGCACGCGGTCGGCGGCAAAGACCGCCTCGGCCTGGTCGCGACGGGCGACGACCTCGCCGGGTGTCGCGCCTTCGGCGGCATGAGCGGCGGCAAACATGTCAGTGACCGACATGTCGCGGCGATACCAGGGCGGCTTGATCGCTTCCTTGATGGCAAAGAAACGGGCGATCAGCGTGTCGATGTTTTCGCTCGACAGGGACAGGACCAGCGCCGCGCGCGTACCGCCGGCATAGAGCGAGCCGGTGCCGGAGGGTTTGGCGGCGTCCTTCAACGCATTGCGGATGGCGAAATAGCGTTGCGGGTCAATCGACTGGGCCGCCATCATTGCCGCATAGATCCAGCGCAGCGTGCCACTGGGCGCACGCCAGCCACCTGATTCCTCCTTGAGGATGCGGAATATCTCGCGGGTGCGGGTGGTCAGGGCGCGGACATTGAAACCGCCCTCACCGGCCGGAGCGCGCACCAGGGCTGACGCCGCGAACGGACGGGCGCTGCTGTCCGGCTTTGGCCGGGCACGCTCAAGCGCCTCGAACAGGGCGATATAGCGGTTCAGCGCGGTCTCGGTCATGTCACAGCCTCCATTGCAGGCGTTCAGCCTAGCATGAAGGGGCCCATTGGCCGGGCGGGACTGTCTGTGAGACCGTCCCCCATGCCCGCCGCCGACGATGTCCGACCCCGACAATTCAGCGAAATTTCGACTCAAATCCGGGGACCCTGCTTAGACCTCGGGCAAGACATCCCTGTTTTCATGGGGCCTGACAGGTCGCCTTCGTGCGACCGGACGGGAGAGGTCACCTCATGACAGGCAAGGCTCAAGTCGTTGTATTCGCGTCGCAGAAGGGCGGGTCGGGCAAGACGACCGTATCCGCCCACATGGCCGTACAGGCGGAATTGTCCGGCGCCGGCCCGGTCGCCCTGGTTGATACCGATCCGCAAGGCTCGATGGCCAAATGGTGGAATGCCCGGACCAGCAGCGTGCCGGCCTTCGCCCGCATCTCGGTGCCCGATCTGGGTCGCGACATCCAGCTGCTCGAAGAGGCCGGCTACCGCCTGATCATCATCGACACGCCGCCAGCGGTGACCTCGACGATTGCCGAGGTCATCACCCATGCCGATCTGGTTGTCCTGCCGACCCGCCCCAGCCCGCACGATCTGCGCGCCGTCGGTCCGACGGTCGATATCGTGCAGATGCAGGGCAAGCCACTGGTCTTCGTCATCAATTCGGCCACCGCACGGGCCCGGATCACCGGCGAAACCGCGGTCGCCCTGTCACAACACGGCACCGTCGCGCCGGTCACCCTGCATCACCGCGTCGACTTTGCCGCCTCGATGATCGACGGCCGCACGGTCGGCGAGGTGTCCGAGACGAGCCGCTCGGCAGTCGAGGTCGCCAATCTGTGGGCCTATCTGGATGACCGGTTGATGCGGATGCGGTCGGATGGATCGCGCGATCTGCTGGACCGCCCGCCGCGCTCGACCTTCGAGGCCGATATTCTCTCACCGGCAACGGCCGGCATGTCCGGCCAGGAGGTTGATGAGGATGAGGAGGCGCTGGAAAACCAGCCCGGCTATGCCCTCGCCGGCAGCGCGCCGCCACCGGCCGCCCCGTCAGCGAACTCCAACTGGGATGGGGTTGAACGACGCCAGGCTGATGCCGGTCCGCCGCCGGGCAAGGCCGACCGCCGCCGCGTCCCCCACCAGCCCTTCGGTCGCCGTTTCACGGCCTGAACCCCAGCAAGAGGACACCGCCATGAGCGCCAGATATGCGAGCCTTCACGCCGGTCTCCTGGCCCGCAAGGGCGAGGCCTCCCCGGCCCTGCCTTCGCCGGCGGGACCGGTCTCCTATACCGACCAGCCGCAACGGCGCGACGCCGACCTGCCCCGGGCAGACACACCCATGATTGCCCGCAAGACCGGGCCGGACTGTCAACCGGCACGCGTGAACACGGGTCCCGAAAAGCCGGGCCAACCGGCAGTGGACACACCCGCTCCCGCCTCGCCGCTGGGCGGGTGTTGCAGCGGGGCGGCGCCCCCCAATTCGCCGCCCCCGCTGCCCGGTCCTGATGCCCCACTGACCCATCGCGCCAGCGTGCGGCTGACGGCCGAGCAAAAGCGCCGGCTGGGCACGGTCTCGGTACAGATGAACTGGTCACAACAGCGCATTCTCGCCCTCGCCCTGGATGAATGGCTGGACCGGCTGTGCACGTCGGAGATGAAGGATTGTGCCTGCCTGAAAGCGCGCAAGGCAGGCTGACCCCTTGCCGGGCCGGGGCCGGGGCGCTATCGCCCTTGCCTCAGGAGGCCCGGCCATGAATGTACACGACCATAATCGCGACGCCTGGAACGCCGAGAGCGACAGCGGGACCAGTGAATGGTGCCAGCCGGTCGATGCAGCCACCATCGCCGCCGCGCGAGCCGGCGACTGGTCGGTCATCCTGACACCGAACAAGTCTGTGCCCCGCGCCTGGTTCGGCAGTATTTCGGGAGCACGGGTCCTGTGTCTCGCCAGTGCCGGCGGCCAGCAGGCGCCCATTCTGGCCGCCGCCGGAGCCGAGGTGACCAGCGTTGACCTGTCCCCGGCCCAGCTCGCCAAGGATGCCGAAGTGGCGGCCCGAGAGCAGTTGTCCCTGACGACGATCGAAGCCGACATGACCGACTTCGCCGGCGCGGTGGACAGCGGCTATGACCTGATCTTCCACGCGACCTCCAATGTTTTCGCCAGCCGGCTCGCCCCGGTCTGGCGCGATTGCGCCGCGGTCCTGAAGCCGGGTGGCCGTCTTTTGTCCGGCTTCATGAACCCGGATTTCTTCCTGTTCGACCATGACGAGGTGGACGCCGGTGGCCCATTGACCGTCCGGCACAAACTCCCCTTCCAAGCAGCCCGTGACCTGCCGGCCGATTTGCGCGAGGCCCGCATCAAGAACAGGGAAGCGCTGGAGTATTCGCACAGCATGCAGGACCAGATTGGCGGTCAGATCGATGCGGGATTTGTCATTGAAGGGTTCTATGAGGACCGGTGGTCGCCCGAAGCGACCCGACTTGACCCCTTCATGCCAACCAGCTTCGCAACGCTGGCGCGGAAGGCCTGCTAGCTACCCGAATATGCATTTCCGCTCTGAGCGCGATTGGCCCGCAATTGGTCAAATCGCCTTATTGTCGGCATGATTGTCGCCATAACCGCCCCTTCTGCAATTTCAAGGAGAGCGCGTGGCCCAGGCCTATTCCATGGAAGGCTTTGAAATCCGTATCGACGGCAATGTGCTGGAGATGCGGACGGAGGGTATGCGCACGTCCGAAATGGCCACCGATCCAGGGCGGTCATTCCAGTCCTTCTTGAACAATACGGATGTGCGCGGCATCCTGTTTGACGTTCGCGGCGCCCATTACAAGTTCACCGACATAGAGTGGGATGAACGCGCCCGACTGCTGGGGCGCCTGTGCCACCATGTCCCGACAGCGATCATCAGCCGCCCGGACCAGTCCGCACAAATCGCCCGTATCGTCGAGCAGATCGAAATACGGGGCGGCATGGCGCTGGCCTGTCGCTCGCGTCGATCGGCCCGTGACTGGATCGACACACTCACTGAAACCAACCCGACCGGCTGACCACAACGGGGGCAAGGGTCCCCATGCAGGCGACCGGCTTGGCTCAGTGCATGGCGCCGCCTGCCTCTCCGGCAATCCGCTCGGCGAGCAGCGCCAGGATCAAGGTCAAACGCTGCGCCGGGCCACGCGCTTCCAGCAAGGCCTGTCGGTCATCGGATGGAAACGGCGCCGACATCGACAGCTGATCAACGAGTGTCGCCAACGGGGTCGCCCGCACGCTGTCCCAGTCGGCGGTCAGGTCCTCGGCCTTGAACCAGGCCTGCAGCAACTGCAAGAGCCGATCATGATCGCCCTCAATTGCGGCGCGGGGCAGACGGTCATCGCGATATAGCGAGTAATCCACCGTGGCGACCCGGTAGGGCGTCTGTCGTTCCACTTCGCGGACCAAGCGGAAGCGGCTGATGCCAACCAGGCTGATCAGATAGCGGCCATCACCCGTTTCCTGCCATTGCTTGAGACGCCCGACGCTCCCGGTTCCCGCCAGCACCGGTTGTTGCAGATCCGTGCCGGAACGCGACTGGATAATGCCGAGATGACCTGAACCACGCCGGACATCGTCAAGCATGTTGAGATAGCGTGGCTCGAACACGTTCAGGGGCAGTATCTCGCCGGGCAGCAGGATCACACCCTGCAACGGGAACAGGGGCAGGT
Source organism: Maricaulis maris MCS10 (assembly GCF_000014745.1). Classification (NCBI taxonomy): domain Bacteria; kingdom Pseudomonadati; phylum Pseudomonadota; class Alphaproteobacteria; order Maricaulales; family Maricaulaceae; genus Maricaulis; species Maricaulis maris. The sequence continues at coordinate 2,368,417 of NC_008347.1, forward strand.
CTTCAGGCGGGTCGATTGGATGGCTCATGTCTTGGAAATAGGGCAGCACCGCCCCTACGCCAAGGCCGGAGCGGGTCGGATATGCGGTGTTCCGCTATCCGACCCGCCCCCTCATGCCTGACCGGTCAGCCCTGTGGGCTCATGCCCATCATGTCGGCCTTGCCCACAGGCGCACCGAGTTGCCTGAGGATATTGTAGACTGTCGAGGCGTGGAAAAGCGCATTCGTCAGAATGAAATTCTGGAGATAGGCCTGACGCGGCAGGGTCATTTCGCGACCCCGGCCGGCCGGAAACGTGATGTCCGCATGCGGATCGGCATCGATGGCCGCCGAGTCCAGGGCCCAGACAACCTCCCGGGCCTTCGCGATACGGGCCCGCAAATCCGCGAAACTCGTCTCATCATCGCTCAACGAAACAGGCTCGACACCCGCGAGGCGGGACATGCCCCGCACTGTGAAGTCAGACACCAACTGAACCTGACGGGCGAGAGCGAACATGTCGGGTGCGAGGCGCCAGTTCAGCCAGACGCTATCCTCCACATCCTTGCTGCGGGCAAAGGCCTCGCCCTTGGTCAGGATGATATCGAGGGCGCGGTAGACCTGGTCCAGCTGTGCGCGGGCCACGGATGTCAGGGTCAGGCTCATTTTGGTGTCTCCCCATTGATTGGTGTGGCTCAAATGGGGTGTCCCGCGAACAAGCACAAGACATTGCCGGCCCGCCCGAACAGCCAGGTCCGGATACAAGCCGACCGGGATCCGCTCGGCGGCATCCCGGTCACGCTCGCTTGATTGTCACGGCCAGGCCGCGACCCAGTTTCACCGGTCAGGCGTCCTGTCCCCAGCGGCAAAGCAATTCACCTTGCTGGCTCCAGGTCGAGAGCCGGGCATTGAAGTCCGTCTCCATGTCCAGGGTAATGTCGGACAGGATGACGGCGCCCTCACCGCGGGCATCGATATCGCCGCCCTGGTAGATGTCGAACGAGCCGCCACCTGTGCGCTGGGTGATGATCATGTCCCAGCTCGCGCCGGCATCGGGCGCGCTCCACGCTGTCACCACAAGACCATCGACCGTTTCGGTCAGGTCAATCCCGCAAGCCGGACCGGACCCGAGCTGGGCCAACCGTGCTTCGGATGGGGCTTCGTCCACCTCTACGGCGAACCAGATGCTGGCGAGTGCCGCCAGAGAACTCAAGGAAATCAGTTTAATACCCATGTCAGCCTCCTTGGCTGGGGGCGGCCCGGTCGACGCAGCGGCTAGGCGCCGCTGCGTCAGGCGGGGTCGTCCTAGTGGTCGCCCTGGATAACCAGGGTCACATTGCCGGAACCGGTCTGGCGGACATTGGCGTTATTGCCATTGCCGACCTGGATCACACCAGCGGCGTTGTTGTTGCCGTATTGATCGGTCACCGCGGTGTTGTTGCGGCCCATCTGGGACACGCCCACGATATTGCGACGGCCGGTCTGGATGTTGCGCGTGTAGTTGTTGTAGCCCTGCTGACCGACCACGGCGTCATTATTGCGGCCGTACTGGTCGACATGGGCTTCGTTGTAGCGACCGTTCTGGCCGACCGTGGTGCCGTTACGGGCGCCGTCCTGGATGACGGTGACATACTGGCGCTCACCACGCTGGTTGATCACCATGCTCTGGCGGTGGCCCGTCTGGCGACCGGCAATATCGTTCTGATAGCCCTGCTGGGCGACCGAAACGCGATTGCGCGATTGAGCTTCAGCTGCACCGACCGTGCCGAGGATGGAAACTGCCGCGAGGGCGCTGGCAATGAGAAAGCGGGTCTTCATTTGACTACTCCAATTTTGCTGGCCGACGCCCGATGCATCGAAGCCTGTCACCTGTTTTAAAGAGACCGTGATGAGCGAATGCTGAGGGAGATATTCATAGTCAGAATAGGTAGATGAACGTTTCGGCCGTTCTTGTTCATGTTGCCGATTTCAAACAGAAAAAGGCCCGCCACTGCATGCAGGGCGGGCCAGTCGGGGGTCAAAGAGATCAGTCGGGGCAGTCAGGTCAGTTATAGGTGCACTGAGCCGGTCGCGCGGCCCGGAGACGGGCGCATTGCGCCGCGGTCAGACGCATGGAGGCCGACGGGTTGGCGGCGCGGGCAGCATTCGCCTCGGCGTTTCGCGCTTGCGCCTGTTCGGCTGGCGTGGGTCCGCTGACAGCGACACGGTTCCGGTTTTGCCGGACAGTCGGCCGGCTGAAAGTGAGCAGGCTCATTGGCATGATATCGACCTGCTGCGTCGAACAGGTCAGACGGCCTGCCTGGTCATAGACGGCCAGCGAGCCCACCAGCATGGCATCCTGGCCAAGCTCGGCATCACGCAATTCATCCATGCCGCGATAGCCGCCGGGCACGACATAGCCGAGTACGAAATTGCTGCGGGCCAGCGGCGTGTCGCGAGCACCATTGCTGTTGAAACGGCCGCTGAGGCTCAAATTGAGGTCGCTGGTCGGGATCGCCTGGTAGAGGCGGAACACGTATGAACCGTTCAGCTGGACATCCGCTTTGGGGATGGCGATGCCGGAGGAATTGGACAGATAGACCTGGATACCGCAATCGCGGCCCGGTTGAAGATCAATCCCGTTCGGACCCAGCGCTTGGGCAGAAGCGGGCAAGGCGGTCGTCAGGGCGGCGCCCAGGGCGAATATACTGGCAAAAGCTTTGAGGCGGGTCATGTGCGGCTCCCTTCCGGATGAATTTCCGTTGTGGAGCAGACATTAGCGCGGCGCGGATGAGGCTTGGCTGAGCGGACGGTTCAGACGCTGTTCATGCGCAAGACGCGGGTCAGCGGGCCATTGCTGCGCGCGCAGCCTGTCCGTCTTCGGCTGTCTGCGGCAGGAGAATTGCCGCCTCGACCGTATTGCCGACACCCAGATAGGTGACCTGAGCAAATCCCATGGACTTGGCCAGCTTGATGCCCTTGCCGCGATACCCGGCGCGGGACGGATCCGCCATCTCGGCGGTCTCCGCATCAATACCCTCGCCGTCATCCTGGATGATAAAGGACAGGATCCGGCCGCCACGCTGAAAGCGCAGGCTGACCCGGCGATTCTCGAACTCCGGTTCGGACATGCGCTTGGCGAGCTTGCGGTCCCAATTGCCTTCGGCCAGGCCCTTGGCTTTCTCGGTCGCGTCAAAGCCCAGATTGCCATGCTCGATCGCATTGGCGAGCAGCACATAAAGACCAACGGCCGTCGCACACGGCCGCGGTGTTGCCCGTCCCAGAAGAATGGCGACATCGCTGGCCTGCTGGCGTGTCTGGATCGAGAACTCGCCCGCCTCGAGCGACTGGGTTGCGCCCAGGCCGATGGCGGCATCATCCGGGATCGCCAATTCATGCGCTCGAAAGGCCCGCAGACCGTCAATCGCATTGGCGACCGTGCCGGCATCGGCATCATGATCGAGGAAAATATCGGCTCCGGAACGGCGCGTGCCCGCCGTCACCAGCAAGGAGCGCTGGCGGGGCGCGGCATTGGTGCGCGCTTCGGCAATGCGGGCCGCATGGGCGTCATCCGCCACGATCATCGCAACCGGACCTTCCTGGTCCATGGTCGGGCCCAGGTAAACTGTCATGCCCAAACCCTTGGCCAGGGCCCGCGACAACACGCGCGTACGGTTGCTGTCGGCCATGCAAAGCCAAAGTCGGTCAGGGGTGTTGCCGGATTGGGCGATCGCCATGCGGTCTCCACGGGGACTTGAAAAGCACTCGGTCAGAACACGCACACTAGAAACAACACATTAACAATGAATTTGGTGCCGCCAAGTCCGATGCACCGGCAAGACTGCTGCCACAAGGCTGTCAGGAGGGTTGGCTTAGAACATTCGGCGAACGGGCCGCACAGGGCGGTCTGCCTTGCGGAGCTCCGCCATGTATACGCTCTATTTCCATCCCTACTCCCAGCATTCGCGCCGGGTCGTCGCTTTGCTGGATGCCTGTCGCCTGCCTTATGAACCACGCCTTGTGGCGCTGGAAAACGGCGAGCACATGTCTGACGCCTATCTCGCGGTCAATCCGAACCACCAGGTCCCGACCCTGGTTGATGGTGATCTCGTCCTGCATGAGTCGACCGCCATCCTGCGCTATCTGTGCAATCGCCACCGGCTGGACGACTGGTACCCAACCGGTTTGGGTCGCCGAGCGATGGTCGATCAGTGGACCGATTGGGGGCAGTCACGCATGGCCCCGGCGGTCTTCGACATTGTTTTCAACTCGGTGTTCGCCGCCCCGGACGCCCGCGACCTGGACGCTGTCAAGCTTGGCAAGACTGTGATGACCGAGCTGGTACCGCTCATGGAAACCGCGCTTGGCGAAGCCAACTGGATCGCCGCGACGCCCGGTCCGAGCATTGCTGACCTGGTGCTGGGTTCGAATATCACCCAGCTCGGTCTCGCCGGGTGGCGCCCGGCCGGCGGCCGCATCAAGGCCTGGTATGCCCGCTTGTGCGAGGTGAAGGCGTTCGCCGACACCCTGCCGGTTGAACTGGAAGCGGTTTAAGCGGAAAGGCCGGACCGGAGAGCCGGAGACACACTGCCTACGCGTCGCGCTCGCGCACAATGCCTGCAGCGCGTTCGCGGCGCGTGGCGAAACGGTAGAAGATGTGCGTACCGATACGACGCGTGCGCACCAGATTGGAGTTCCAGTACGGATCCACCGCAACGGTGTGGTAGTGCGTGGCGCGGCGGGTGACGTCGCGGCCAAAACCCATATAGGCATGCTGGGCAACCAGCTGCGAGCGACGCCAGGACCGGCCCCGCGCTTCGCGCACCATCGAGCCGTCACAGGTGAAGGTGAACTGGCAACCGGTCGTGCGCTCAGACCCCTCGAACACGACACCGCAGATCGTGTTGGGATAGTGGCGGCTATCAACCCGGTTCATGATCACCTGGGCAACGGCCAGCTGACCGACGAAACCCTCACTGCGGGCTTCATAATAGATCGCCTGGGCCAGGCAATCGACCTGAGCGCTGATGCCAGCCGCGTTTTCAAAGTGCGAGCTGTCGAAGGTGCGCAGATCATCCAGCGGACGGGCCGTCAGCACGGCGCCGACCTCGCTGTCGGCCTCCAGCATGAGGGAGGCAATTCGCAGCTGTTCCGGCGCCTGCCAGGCCGCATCGACATCGCCGGCGTGCAGATAGCGCGTGGCCATGGCCTGCCAGACAAGTGTCTCGTCCTGTTGCCGGGCCCGGTCGGAAGCGGAGTTCAGGAGCAGGACGGTAAGCGCGCACAGCACCAGGGTCGCCAGCATATGCAATGCTGTCGCTACCTGCTTTTGCTGGCTGCGTGCCGCGTCGAGGTCCATTCGGTCTCCGTATTTCCTGTTCAGCGTCAAATTCGGCCTTTCACGAATCATGCCGCCCAGCGACCTGACAATCATGACGCGCCGGACCTGAATCCTTCGTGAAACGAGCGCGCCTCTCTATGGGAGGGCAAGATAACGGTCAAGACACCCGCTTGGTTACAAATAAGAAAATACTCGCCCCTGCCGAGAGGGGCGAGTTTTTCACACGTGATTCCAATCAGATGCTACTGGCGACGCAAGCGGGCCTGGGCTGCTGCCAGACGCGCAATCGGCACGCGGTATGGCGAACAGGACACATAATCGAGCCCGGTTTCCTCGCAGAAATCGATCGAAGACGGGTCACCACCATGCTCGCCGCAGATGCCCAATTTGAGATTCGGACGAGTCGAACGGCCGCGTTCCGCCGCGATTCGCACCAGATCGCCGACGCCATCGCGGTCCAGTGTGACGAAAGGATCCTTCTCGAAGATCCCTGCCTCGATGTACTCGCTGAGGAATTTGCCGGCATCGTCGCGCGACAGTCCGAACGTGGTCTGGGTGAGGTCATTGGTGCCGAAGGAGAAGAATTCGGCATCCTCGGCGATCAGGCCGGCCATCAGCGCCGCACGCGGCAGTTCGATCATGGTGCCGATCAGGTATTTCGGCTCGCCACCGCTTTCCTCGGCCACCGCCTTTGCAACACCCGCGACACGCGCCTTGAGGATGGCCAGCTCGGCCGGTGCTGCGACCAGCGGGATCATGACTTCAGCGAGCGGCTGGAAGCCGGTTTCCTTTTCGACCGCCACCTGGGCCTCGAAAATGGCCCGCGCCTGCATCTCGTAGATTTCCGGATAGGTGATGCCCAGACGGCAACCGCGATGACCGAGCATCGGATTGCTCTCGGCCAGGTCCCGCGCCCGCGCCATCAACTGATCGGCCGGCAGACCGGTCGCCTTGGCAACGTCGGCGACGTCTTCCTCGGTGTGCGGCAGGAATTCGTGCAACGGCGGATCCAGCAGGCGGATCGTGCAGGGACGCTCGCCCATGATGCGGAAGATCTGGGCGAAGTCATCGCGCTGCATCGGCAAGATCTTGTCCAGCGCCGTGACGCGGCCGTCCTGGTCATTCGACAGGATCATCTCGCGTACGGCGGCGATCCGGTCGGCATCAAAGAACATGTGCTCGGTCCGGCAAAGACCGATGCCCTCGGCGCCGAACTCGACGGCCGTCTCGCAATCGGCGGGCGTTTCGGCATTGGTGCGGATCTTCATCCGGCGGGCCTTGTCGGCCCACACCATCAGCTTGCCGAAATCACCGGTCAGCTCCGGCTTGATCATCTTGGCTTCGCCCATCAGGACCTGGCCCGACGCGCCGTCAATCGTCACCATCTCGCCATGCTTGACGATGCGACGACCGACCGCGAACTGCTTGGCGGCATAGTCGATCTTGATCTGGCCGGCCCCGGACACGCACGGGCGCCCCATGCCCCGCGCCACCACGGCGGCGTGCGAGGTCATGCCACCGCGTGCGGTGATGATGCCTTCGGCGGCATGCATGCCGTGAATGTCTTCCGGCGAGGTCTCGATGCGGACCAGGATGACCTTATGGCCAGTCTTGGCCAGCTCTTCGGCCTCGTCACTGTCGAACACGACCGTGCCCGAGGCGGCGCCCGGCGACGCCGGCAGACCGGAGGTCAGCACATCGCGCTCGGCCTTGGGATCCAGGGTCGGGTGGAGCAGCTGGTCCAGCTGGGCCGGATCGACGCGCATCACCGCCTCATCGGTCGAGATCAGGCCTTCCGACGCCATGTCGACGGCAATCTTCAGCGCTGCCTTGGCGGTGCGCTTGCCATTGCGGGTCTGCAGCATCCACAGCCGGCCGCGTTCGACCGTGAACTCGATGTCCTGCATGTCGGTATAATGGCGTTCCAGCTTGTCGAAGACAGCGGCCAGTTCGGCATAGCTCTCCGGCATGGCCATTTCCATCGACGGGTTTTCATCACCCATCTTCTCGCGCATTGCCTCGGTCAGGCATTGCGGCGTGCGGATGCCGGCGACCACGTCCTCGCCCTGGGCGTTGACCAGGTATTCGCCGTAATAGCCCGTATCACCGGTCGACGGGTCACGGGTAAAGGCCACACCGGTGGCCGAGGTCTCGCCCATGTTTCCGAACACCATGGCCTGGACATTGACCGCCGTACCCCAGCTGGCCGGAATGTCGTGCAGGCGGCGATAGGTCTTGGCGCGATCGGTCATCCAGGAGCCGAACACGGCCCCGATGGCGCCCCACAGCTGCTCGCGCGGATCGGCCGGGAAATCACGGCCCAGCTCGCGCGCCGCGGCGGCCTTGTACTCGGCAACGATACTGACCCAGTCATCGGCGCTCAGCTCGGTGTCGAGGGAGTAGTCATTATCGTCCTTGAAGCCGTCGAGGATGTCCTCGAACACGCTGTGATCAACACCCAGAACCACGTCCGAATACATCTGGATGAAGCGACGATAACTGTCATAGGCAAAGCGGCGATCACCGGACAGCTTGGCCAGACCTTCTGCCGTCTCGTCATTGAGACCCAGATTGAGCACCGTATCCATCATGCCGGGCATGGAGGCGCGGGCGCCCGAGCGGACCGAGACCAGCAACGGGTTGGACGGGTCACCAAAGGCCTTGCCGACGGCCCCTTCAAGCTTGGCGAGCGCCGCTTCGACCTGGCCATTCAGCGTGTCAGGATAGGCCTGATCATTGTCGTAGAAAGCCGTGCAGACCTGGGTGGTCAAAGTGAAGCCCGGCGGGACCGGCAGGCCCAGCTTGGCCATCTCGGCGAGGTTGGCCCCCTTGCCGCCCAGCAGCTCGCGCATGCCGGCTTCACCTTCACTGTCGCCGCCGCCAAAGGCGTAAACCCACTTGGTATCTGCAGTCATGGAAAGGGCCCCTAGCCTGAAATCTTGTCGAAATCGGCGACGGCGCGAATGGCCGTGCGAATGGCGGACAATAAGAGAAGACGGTTACGGCGCAACGCAGCGTCGTCCGTGTTAACGGTCACTTGCTCGAAAAAAGCATCAATTGGTGCACGAAGTTGCGACAATGCCCGCATTGCAGCAGCAAAGTCCTCATCTGCGAGCGCTTTTTCCGCCGCCGGTCCCGCCGTGTTCAGCGCCGCGATGAGATCGCGCTCGGCTGATTCTGGCGCGCCAGCGAGATAGCCCGCATCCGCCTCACCGGTCAGATCACCCTCTGACTTGGCGAGAATGTTCGACGCCCGCTTATTCCCCGCCAGCAGCGCCGCGCCATCCTCGGTGTCGAGGAAGGCCTGCAGCGCCCGCGCCTTGTGGGTTACCCGGACGAGGTCGTCATCGCCGAGTGCGAAGACAGCGTCGATGACATCGTGACGGGTGCCCTCATCGCGGAGATGGACTTTGAGGCGGTCGGCGAAGAAGGAGAGGAGATCGGCGCCTAAACGCGAGGTTTCACGCGTGCGCGCCCCCGGGGCTGAATAATTCTCAAGCCCCAACTCCAACGCACCAATAGTTACATCTTCAATCGGGACCCAACGCGCCGCATACTTCGCGCCCAAAACTAGACCCATTTCGCGACTGACCTCCAACGCGTCTCGGATATCCCGCAAAGCCAGAACTCGCACATGCTCCAAAATTTGTTCAAGAAGCGGAACACGCGTTCCAGCCTCTAACAAAATCCGGATCACCCCCAGTGCCGCCCGCCTCAGCGCAAACGGGTCCTTCGACCCCGTTGGCTTTTCATCGATCGCCCAGAAGCCGACCAGCGTATCCAGCTTGTCGGCCAGCGCCACAGCGGCCGACACCGGCGCGGTCGGCACTTCGTCGGACGGCCCCTGCGGCTTGTAGTGATCCTTGATTGCGTCCGCGACAGCGGCGTCTTCGCGCTGGTCGAGGGCATAATAGCGGCCCATCGCGCCTTGCAGTTCAGGGAATTCATAGACCATCTCGGAAACGAGATCGGCCTTCGCTAACTCCGCTGCGCGACGGGCGAGCTTCTTGTCCGCTCCGACCACATCAGCCAACTCTTCAGCAAGGGCAGCGACGCGCTCGACCTTGTCGGCCACCGTGCCCAGCTTCTCGTGGAAGGTCACTTTCGACAGCTGTGCGGCCATGTCCGAGAGCGGCGTCTTGCGGTCATTGTCCCAGAAATGGCGGGCGTCCGAGAGGCGGGCCGAGAGGACGCGGGCATTGCCGGCGGCGATCGCGACACCGCCATCGGGCGCGACCTGGTTGGCAATGGTGACGAATTTGGAGACCAGCTCACCGGTCTTCGGATCACGCACCGCGAAATATTTCTGGTGCGTCTTCATCGTCAGCGTGATGACTTCCGGAGGCAGGTCCAAAAAGTCCGGATCCATCTCGCCCAGCACCGGCACCGGCCATTCCACCAGGCCGGCGACCTCGGTCAGAAGACCGGCATCTTCGACCAGCTCAAACCCGGCATCGACACAGACCTTGCGGGCACCATTCAGGATCAGCGACTCGCGCGCGGCGCGGTCCAGCAGGACATGCCCCTCGCCTTCCAGGACCGTCGCATATTCCAGGAAATTCGACACCGTGAACGGCCCGCGGCCCATGCGGCGATGACCTTCGGTAACATTGGAGGCCGTGATGCCGAACACCTCGACCGGCACGACATTGCCGTCAAACACGCACAGGAGACGCTGGATCGGACGGACCCAGCGCTGGGCCTTCTCGCCCTCGCCGAACTTCATCGATTTGGGCCAGGGGAAGGCCTTCATCATGTCGGGGATGGACTCGGCAATCACCTCGGCGCTGGCCCGGCCCGGCTTTTCGATCCGGGCGACCCAGAATTCGCCCTTCTTGTCCGCGCGCTTTTCGCACTGGTCGAGCGAGGCCACGCCGGCCCCGCGCAAAAAGCCTTCCACGGCCTTGTCCGGCGCACCGACGCGCGGGCCCTTGCGCTCTTCGCTGACATCGGCGGTCTTCACCGGCAGGCCGTCAATCACCAGGCCAAGACGACGCGCACCGGCAAAGGTCCGCAGCGAGGTCCACGCCAGACCCGCCGCCTTGAGCCTGTCGCCCAGCAGTTTTTCCAGGTCGGCCTCGGCGCGCGGTTGCATGCGGGCCGGGATTTCCTCGCAGAAGATTTCAAACAGGAGTTCAGACATCGTGTCGGGCTTTCCGCTCAGGAGGCGTATTCTTGGTCGGCATAACGCTGCATCAGCGCGAAATAACCGTCATCGGGCGGACCTTCATAGATCAGCGCGTCACTTTCAAAGATCATCCAGTCCTGGGCCGATTTGACCCAGATATGACCGACCGGTTTCAACTGGGCGCGGTCATCCAGCGTACCTGCCTTCAAGGACAGGGCTGGCTTGCCGACCGTGTCATTGGCGATCCTTGTACCGCACTCACCGCAGAAATGGCCCTGCTTCTTCGACTTGCTGTCGGTCGGGATGGCGAATGAGGCCGGCTCGCCCTTGGTGAATTTGAACCCGTCCCGCGGCACCAGCATGGACATGCCGAAGGCCGAGGAGGATTGCTGCTGGCAGGTCGTGCAATGGCAGCAATACAGCGCCATCGGGTTTTCCGTGATCTCGAAGCGAACAGCGCCGCACTGGCAGCCACCGCGAAGGGGGAGTTTCATTGTGGCCTCCTCCAAACATCACAATCGACGTCGGACATCATTTGGCGCGCGACGCCCCTCTGTCCGGAGGGGGCCCAACCGATCCGCCACACTCGACCATCCACGCAAAGCTCGCCCTCGCGACCGTCGAAGTGCACGCCAGTCTGGGCATCGGGGCCGTAGATGGCATCCGCGGGAGTCGACGCCGCGATCACGGGCCGCAGGCTGGCCGCGAGTGCCGCTCTGGCGTCGACCGGAAATTCAATAATATACGCGATCGGAATGCCGTCAGGATCGACCTGCAACACCCAGGCCGTCGCGCCGCCAGGCAGGAACCTTGGGATGTCAGCATCAGCAACGACTTCGCTGCTGGCTGCCAAACTCACGAGGCTTGCGAGAAGAACGAGGTTCATGGTGCGCCTCCTGCCAGCCCCGGCATCCCATTGTCATCCCGGACGGATGCCCGGCCCTGAGCCGGGCGAAGATCCGGGACCCAGATCCCCGGTGTGCGGCGCGCTGTCACGGACGGCAGAGCTGGGCGCTTTTGAGACTGATGCGTATAGGTCCCGGCTCTGCGCCCCGCATACGCGGGGCATTCGGCCGGGATGACAAGGGATTGGATCGGCGAAATCACTCAGCCGCCTCCGCCAGCGCGCGCTCGGACTTCACCCAGGCATCCGCGCAGCCCTTGGCGAGTTCTCGCACGCGGGCGATCCAGCTGGCGCGTTCGGCGACGGAGATGGCGCCGCGGGCGTCGACCAGGTTGAAGAGGTGGGAGGCCTTGAGACAGAAATCATAGGCCGGCAGAGGCAATGGCTTGTCGAGATTGAGCAGCGCCATGCACTGGTTTTCCGCGCCCTTGAACCATTCGATCAGCATGTCGACATCGGCATGCTCGAAATTGAATTCCGAATACTGCTTCTCGGCTTCCAGGAAAACGTCGCCATACGTCATGCCGGCCCCGTTGAAGTCGAGATCATAGACATTCTCGACGCCCTGGACATACATCGCCAGGCGTTCGAGCCCGTAGGTCAGCTCACCGGAGACCAGCTCGACATCCTGTCCGCCGACCTGCTGGAAATAGGTGAACTGGCTGACTTCCATGCCGTCACACCAGACTTCCCAGCCCAGGCCCCAGGCGCCGACGGTCGGGTTCTCCCAGTCGTCCTCGACGAAGCGGACATCATGCAGGTCGCGATCAATGCCGATGGCGTCGAGCGAACCCAGATAGAGGTCCTGCAAATCGGTCGGGCACGGCTTCAGCAGCACCTGGAACTGGTAATAATGCTGCAGCCGGTTGGGGTTCTCGCCATAGCGGCCATCGCCGGGGCGACGCGAGGGCTGGACATAGGCCGCCTTCCAGGGACGCGGGCCGAGCGAGCGCAGCGTGGTCGCCGGGTGCAGGGTTCCGGCACCGACCTCGACATCATAGGGCTGCAGGATGGCGCAGCCCTTGCTCGCCCAATAGCTCTGCAGACGGAGGATCAGCTCCTGGAAGGAGGGCGCTTTTTCGGCCGTCATGGCATTAATTCCCGCTGGAAAAATCGAGATCAAGAAATCGCGCGGACACTAGGCAAGCCGGCCCGTGTAATCAAGCACGCGAGTCCTCGTCTTTGTGCGACGCAGCATCGCGCTCGGGTGGTTCAAAGCGGGCCTCGACAGCGCGTCGGGCCGCCTCGGCGGCATTGTCCCGCTTCCGGCGACCGCGACTGGCAAAGGCCAGCCACAGGATGACAGCGAGCAGGACGAGGAGAAGGGTCAGTGTCATGGCGTCATCTCCAGAACCGCCTTGCCGCGCAGGATGGCGTGCGCCTCGGCCGAATGGCTCTCACCATCATGAAGGATCAAGGGGGCCAGCAGGACAAGCGGCGACTTGCCGCCGATCGTCGCCCGCACGATGACCCGCTTGGCCGGTTCGCCGGCACGCGGATGGATCGGCTTGATCACCACCGAGCCGAAGGACCGTTCGAGCGCGGTGAGTATGTCGGCCAGGCGGTCGGCGCGATGGATCAGGGTCAGCTTGCCCTTGGCCTTGAGCGCCCGGGCGGCACAGCGCACCCAGTCGGCAAAGGGCACATCGCCGGTCAGCCAGGCGGCGCGCTTTTCGTCCTTCGGGGGGCGCAGGGCGGCGGGGTCGTCGAAGAAGGGCGGATTGAAGAAGACCTGGTCGACCTTCAATGAGGTGCCCAGCTGGGTGATGTCGGAATTTTGCACCCGCACCCGCGCGCCCATGCCGTTGGCTGCCGCATTCTCGCCGGCCAGCGCCGCCGCCTCGGGGTCCCGCTCGACACCGACAAAGCTCGCTCCGGTGAGACGCCAGGCGGCACACAGCAGTGCTGCACCGGCACCGCAGCCGAATTCCGCCAGCATCTCGCCCTCACTGGCATCCAGCGCCGCCGCGAGCAGGCCGGCATCCATGCCGGCACGATAGCCGTCCCGGCCCTGACGCAGGACGACCCGGCCATCGAGCAGCCGGTCGAGCGTCGTGCTCATGCCTCGTCCTCGCGCAACTCGGCCAGCAATTCCCCGGCCCGCCAGGCATCCTCATCGATCACCATGATGCGGGCGCGGATCATCGGCAGTCCGCCGCCATACATGGATGACATGCCCTGATCGAGCACGATCGGCTCGATATCGGCATCGCGCAGAAGCGACTGGGCATAGGAAAGTTTGACCGGATCATTGGTCCGCAGGACTTCTTTCACGTGGGCACGCCTCCGCTTCGATTGGTCTTGATCGGCCTGGACGGAACTTCCCGCCGGACCTGTGCTGTTTCGTCACCGCCCCTTGCGCTTGCCGGGCGGTCGCTCGATTTCTATTGTCGGAACCAATCGGGCCTGCATCAAGAGGACAGCTGGCGTGGACAGCATGGTGAGTGTCAAATCGGCAACGGTCGCGAACAGCGCCGACAGGCCGAATGCGGCCGAAGCGCTCGCAAGACTGGCCCATGACGACATGCGCCGGGTCGACGCCCTCATTCTTGAACGGCTGGACAGCCATGTCGAGCTGATCCCTGAACTGGCCCGCTATCTGATCGAGGCCGGCGGCAAGCGCGTCCGGCCAATGATCACGGTCGCCGCTGCCAACATGATCGGCCATTCCGACATTGCGCCGCTGAAGCTGGCTGCCGCCGTCGAGTTCATCCACACCGCGACCCTGCTGCATGACGACGTCGTCGACGAGAGCGGCATGCGGCGCGGCAAGGCCGCCGCCAATCTGGTCTGGGGCAATGCCTCGTCGGTTCTGGTCGGCGACTTCCTGTTCGCCCGCTCCTTTTCCCTGATGGTCGAAGCCGGGTCGATGCGAGCGCTCGGCGTGCTCTCCGATGCGGCCTCGACGATTGCCGAGGGCGAGGTGCGCCAGCTCTCCGCGGTCAAGGATGTCGGTGTATCGGTCGAGACCTATATGCAGATCATCGACGCCAAGACCGCCGCCCTGTTTGCCGCCGCGGCCCAGGTGTCGGGCATTGTCGCCGACCGTCCGGCAAATGAGGAAACGGCGCTGGAAACCTATGGCCGCGAACTGGGCCTGGCCTTCCAGCTGGTCGACGACGCGCTCGACTATAGCGGCGCCTCGGCCAAGCTGGGCAAGTCGACCGGCGATGATTTCCGCGAAGGCAAGGTGACCCTGCCGGTCGCGCTCGCCATTGCGGCGGCCTCGACAGAGGAAACAGCCTTCTGGGACCGTGTCATTGCCAGGGGCGAACAGGTCGAAGGCGATTTCGAGCGGGCGATCAGCCTGGTCAATACGCATGGCGCTCTGGCCGCGACGGTCACGCAAGCCCGCAATCATGCCCGCCGTGCGCGCGAGGCGCTGGCCATCTTCCCCGCCAACAAATGGCGGACCGCACTGGAAGACCTCGCCGACTTCGTCGCCGACCGCGCCTACTGATCACGCCTACTGGTAGGTATCCAAGCCCTTTGAAGCGGCCAGCTTGCGCCAATGGCGATGTGCCAGCGTGAAGATGAGGACTGCCGCGACCAGGCAGGCCGCCTTGCCGCTCGGCGGCAAGGCGGTGCCGACCAGGGCCAGCACGCCACAGCCCATGCCCATCACACCCCAGATCAGCGCCACGCGGCGATGGCTGAGCCCGATCGAGATGAGCAGCTGGTAGGCATGCGCCCGATGAGCCGCAAAGGGAGAACGCCCCGCCCGCACTCGTGCCGCCATCGTCAACAGCACATCGCCCAGCAGGGGCAGGACCAGAAGCGGCACCAGCCAGACCGATCCGGCCGGTCCGGTAGAGGCCCAGGCCAGCGACAGTCCGGCCAGAATGACCGAAGCGCCCAGAGACCCGACATCGCCGCTGAACAGCTTGCCACGAGCAGCCAGTATCGGCGCATTCCAGACCGCAAACCCGGCTGTCGCCGCGGCCAGGGCCAGCGCGGCGATGGAAATCGGTCCGTCGGCCAGCACAGCCAGCGCCAGCGATGCCGGGATCAGGCTGGAGGCCATCAACCCGTCCGACCCGTCCATGAAATTGACCGCATTGGCCAGCGTGAACACGAACAAGGCCGATCCAAGCCATCCCAGAATCCACGGCAAGGCCAGGCCCAGCTCGGTGACCGGTCCGGCCATCCCGGCAAGGGCCAGGGAGATCAGTGCCAGAATTGCGAATTTCAGCGCCCCGCCCAGCGTGACAAGGTCATCGATGAAACCCAGGCCGGCCGCCAGCAGCGCGCACAGGGCAATCCCGGCCAAGGCCGCCTGATCGGTCGGTGCCGCGACCGGAACAAGAAGAAGCAGGGCAAGAAGAAAGCCGACAACGATCCCCAGCCCGCCGCCGCGCGGGGTCGGCTGGACATGGCTGGACCGGGCATTGGGATGGTCAAGAATGCCGGCACGCATCACAAGGCCGGAAACGACCAGGCCCGACACAAATGCGAGCACCAGCGGGAGACCGGCCGCCATCATCACACCGGGTCGCCCAGACATACGACGCGAGCAAAGCCGTCAAAGGCTTCGGCCACGCGCTCGGCCGCGACACGGTCGCGACACAGGGCGAAACAGCTGGCACCGGAGCCGGACATGCGAGCCAGCTCGACCCCGTCGCGAGCGCGCAGCCAGTCCAGCGTCGCGGCAATCTCGGGATGGCGGGCACAAGCTACGGCCTCGAGTGCATTTTGCTCGCTTCGCAACCAATCCAGCCGGTCCTCGCCCATCGGTTCGGCTTCGGCCAGAGGTGCCGGGTCGGACCTGTCGAAAGCCTTGAAGACCGGTCCGGTCGGCACGTTGACGCCCGGATTGACGAGCACCGCATCGAAAGCCCCGAAGCGGGGCAGAATGTCGATCCACTCACCAATGCCGCGCATGCGCAGCGGCCGCGAATAGAGACAGGCCGGGACATCCGCCCCCAGCGTCAGGCCGGTCTCAGCCAGACGATCGAGCGGCCAGTCCAGACCCCAGAGCCGGTTCAGGGCCCGCAAGGTCGCCGCAGCATCGGCCGATCCGCCACCAAGGCCGGCCTCGACCGGGATCTGCTTGTCCAGCCGGATCATTGCGCCCGCATCCGTACCAGCGGCCACCTGCAACGCCCGCGCGGCCTTGAGAACAAGATTGGAATGGTCACCGGCGAGGCCCCTCGAGGCCTCGCCCGACATGGTCAGCAACAGGCCGGGCGCTGCCCTCACCTCGACCGTGTCGCCCCAGTCCGCAAACACCACGAGACTGTCGAGCGGATGATAGCCGTCAGCACGGGCCGCCCCGACACGAAGGGTCAGATTGACCTTGGCGGCGGCGGTTTCGATGACCGGTGCGGCGTTCAAGGCTCGCCCGAAGCGTCTGTGGCCGCGACAGCCTCGTCGTCAGCCGGCGGCTGGCCGTGGGCGATGCGGTATTCCAGTCCCTCCAGCTGCTCGGGACGCGGATCAAGATCGACGGCCCTGCGCCACTGGAAACCCGCTTCCAGCTCGCGACCGACCTGCCAATAGGCATCGCCCAGATGATAGTTGGCGGTGGCATTGCCCGGAGAGAGTTCTGCCGCACGCTCCAGCGCCTGCACGGCCGCTTCATACTGGCCAAGCCGGTAATGGGCCCAGCCAAGGCTGTCGATCACATTGCCGTTTTCCGGATCGAGTTCCGCTGCCAGCATGATCATTTCGAAAGCTTCATCGATGCGTTCGCCGCGGTCGATCCAGAAATAGCCGAGATCATTGAGGATGCGGCTTTCCCGCGGGGACAGCGTCAGCGCGGCAAGATAATGCGCTTCGGCATCGGACCAGTTGTCGGCGTCGTAATGACAGGCCCCGGCGTAGTAATGATAGCGCCAGTCGCCAGCCTGGCCTGCAGCATCGCGGTCCGCAATGACCTGCTCGTACAGCGTGATGGCTTCCGGGCACTGCCCCTGTACCCGCAACAGGTCGGCCAGCAACAGACGCGCCTCGATATCACCGCTTTGATCGACCAGACGCCGTGCCAAGGTAGTCGCCTGCTCGGTCCGGGCCAGCCGGCCGAGCAACCAAATCTGATCTATGTCGGCGGCAAACCGGAAAGGCCCTTCGGCTACGGCCGCATATTCTGCCAGTGCAGCCTCGGGCAGGCTGATGCGTTCAAGTGTACCGGCCAGGCTCATCCGCGTCGGCGCATAGGCCGGGTCCAGTCGTTCGACCATGCGCAGATAGATCACCGACAGATCCATATCAGCCTGGGCGGCGAGCTCCGAGGCGGGACCGAACAGGGAGCGCGACGCCATTTCCGGAACGGTCAGACGACGCTTCGGACGCTCACCCGCGTCCAGTCGTCGCAACGCATCAAGCACAAAAGGCTCGTCAGGACTGGCATCGAGATTGGTCTGGTACAGCGCCCGCGCCTCGTCGACACGCCCCTCACGCTCGAGGAAATTGCCGTACATCTCCGCCGCCAGACGCGGAAAGACCGACGAATAGGCAGCGGTTCGATAGGCACCGTCTGCCGCCTCGGTTTCACCGGCAATGTCCGCAAGCATGGCCTTGTGAAGCCAGAGGTGCGCCGACAGGAATTCCGGGGCGGCCGTCGCATTGGCAGCGTCCATGGCGGCCAGCTCGCGGCCATCGCCCATCAGGGCCCACTGCATCAGCAGGTCACGCATCAACGTATTGAAGGGCCCATAGTCCGGAGCCGCTTCGAGGCTGGAGATCGCGGCCCGATACTCGCGCCGGGCAATCTGGTCGGAAGCGAGATAGAGCGTGGCCAGGCGGCTTGGATCGCCGGCTTCAACCGTGGTCCGAGCGTGCCGCGCTGCCTGTGATCGGTCACCGGCCAGCAAGGCCGTGATGAAGGCCCGGTCGGCGAGGGTCGGGTCGCCGGGTGCCTGATCCAGGGCCCTGGCATAATTGGCAGCCGCGCCGGCAACATCACGGTTCACACCGGCGTAGCGGGCCGCCAGGAATGCGCCATAGACCGAAGCCTCGTCATCCGCTGGCGGATCGGACGGGCTGGCACAGGCAGACAAGGCCGTGGCGGCGAGAAACAGCGGAAGCAGGCGGACAGGAAAACTCATGCCCGCATGCTCGCCCCGCTGGCCGTCCGGCGCAAGGGCCGGAGGCGGTTGTCGCTACATATTCGCGTACATCGGACCACCACCGCCTTCGGGCGTGGTCCAGTTGATATTCTGGTTGGGATCCTTGATGTCGCACGTCTTGCAATGAACACAGTTCTGGGCGTTGATCTGGAAGCGCTTGTCGCCCGACGTCTCGTCCTCGACCCATTCATACACCCCGGCCGGGCAATAGCGGGTCGACGGGCCGGCAAACTCGCCCAGCTCGGACAGTTTCTGCAGCTCGGCATCGGAGAGCTTGAGGTGGATCGGCTGATCCTCCTCATGATTGGTGTTCGAGATGAAGACCGAGGACAGGCGATCAAAGGTCAACACGCCATCCGGCTTGGGATAGTCGATCGGCTTGTGCCTGGAGGCCGGCTCAAGGCTTTCCGCGTCGGTCTTGCCGTGTCCCATCGTGCCAAACGGCGACCAGCCCCCGAAGATCGTGGTGCACCACATGTCCAGCCCGCCGAAAGCGACGCCGAAGAAAGTGCCCAGCCTGGACCAGAGCGGTTTGACATTGCGGACCCGCTTGAGGTCCTTGGCCACCCAGGAATTCTCATAGGCGATCTGGTAGTCGCTCAGCTCGTCATGCTGGCGCCCGTCGGTAATGGCGGCGAACACGCTTTCCGCGGCCAGCATGCCGGTCTTCATGGCGTTATGGCTGCCCTTGATGCGCGGCACATTCACGAAACCGGCCGAACAGCCGATCAGCCCGCCGCCCGGGAAGGCCAGCTTGGGAACGGACTGGTAGCCACCCTCGGTGATCGCACGGGCACCATAGGAAATACGCTCGCCGCCCTCGAACACCGGTGACATCACCGGGTGCGTCTTCAGGCGCTGGAATTCCTCGAAGGGCGACAGGTAGGGGTTTTTGTAGTTCAGGTGGACCACATAGCCGACCGAAACGAGATTATCGCCGAAATGATACATGAAGGAGCCGCCGCCCGTCTTGCCATCAAGCGGCCAGCCCATGGTGTGCTTGACCATGCCGGGCTTGTGGTTCTCGGGCTTCACGCGCCAGAGTTCCTTGATACCAATACCGAATTTCTGCGGTTCCTTGCCCTCTGACAAGTTGAAGCGGCTGATCAGCTTCTTCGCCAGCGAGCCACGCACGCCCTCGCCGATCAGCGTGTATTTGCCACGCAGCTCCATGCCGGGCTGATAGCCATCCTTGTGGCCGCCATCGCGGGCGAGACCGAAATCACCAGTCAGCACGCCCTTGATGACACCGTCTTCCTCGATCAGATCGGCGGCCGGGAAGCCGGGATAGATCTCGACACCCAGCGCTTCGGCCTGCTCGGCCAGCCAGCGACAGACATTGGCCAGGGAAACGATGTAGCAGCCATGATTGCTCATCAGCGGCGGGAACATCAGGGTCGGCAGGCTGATCGAGCCGGCTGCGCCGAGGACCTCGAAGATGTCAGTCTTGACCTCGTCCTCGAGCGGGGCGCCCAGCTCTTTCCAGTTCGGGAAGAGCTCGTTGATCGCCTTGGGATCGACAACGGCACCGGACAGGATGTGCGCGCCGACCTCGGCGCCCTTTTCCAGCAGGGCGATGGAAATCTCGCTGCCGGCTTCGGCGGCCATCTGCTTGAGACGAATCGCGGCGGACAGGCCGGCCGGGCCACCTCCGACGATGATGACGTCATATTCCATGGATTCGCGTTCGATTGCGGCGTCGGTCATCTCGCTGGCACCCTTCCCGTTTCGTGGTCTGCGTCTGTTTAATGCGGTGTTCGGCTTGCAGGTCTTCGGTCATACCCTAGGATCGAATACCCATCTAGCGCGTCCCGCCGTCGGGATCAAAGCTATTACGTTAACGTGCACGTCAACCATGACCGATTCCGGACCCACCCTGACCCTACAAGACGAGAAAGCGCTACAGGCGCTGATTGCCTGGTGGGCGGATGCCGGGATCGAGATGGACGAGCCGATTGTCACACCCCGCCCGGCGGCAGCGCCGGTATCACCCCACACGACCGAGCCAAGGCGTCAGGCGCCCGCCGAACCGGTCCGGGCCGCGACGCCGCAAGCGGCACGGGCGGCCGGATTTGGCGACAGCCCGGCGACCGGGCCTGGTGCCCGGTCTGTCGCCGCCAAGGCGGACAGTCTCGACGCGCTGCGGGAGGCGATCGAGGCCTTCGAAGGCTGCGCCCTGAAACGTACCGCCCGCAATACGGTCTTTGCTCGCGGTGAACGCGCCGCCCGGGTGATGCTGGTCGGAGAGGCCCCGGGCCGGGACGAGGACGAGCGCGGCGAACCCTTCGCCGGCCAGAGCGGCCGGTTGCTTGACCAGATGTTCGCCGCAATCGGTATCGAGCGGGACCAGGCCTACATCGCCCATATGCTGAACTGGCGGCCGCCGGGCAATCGCGCGCCGACGCAGGACGAGATCGCGCAATGCCTGCCCTTCATCGAACGGCATATTGCCCTGAAGAAGCCCGACATACTGGTGCTGGCCGGCGAGCTGGGCGCGCGAGCCCTGTTGCGCAGCGACACAGCCATTACCCGCCTGCGCGGCCGATGGGTCGACTATGTCTTGCGCGATGCCGAGGGCAATCCGACATCCACCTCGATCAAGGCGCTGCCGGTGTTCTCACCGCGCTATTTGCTCGCAAGGCCTGTCGAAAAGCGCCTCGCCTGGCAGGACATGCTGGCCCTGGCCGACCAACTCGGCACCCCGAACGGATCATGACATCAGGGCGGCGCACGTGTTGATCACCTGATTTCTGAAAAATGTTCTTGATTTGTTCCATTTTCGAGTCATGATGCGGACATGACCGAGCGCCCTGGTGGCTATGCCCTTAATGCCCCTCAGGAGGCCTCCCCGCTCCACCGCCCCGGAGCGAGAGGTCGGGGCGCTCGGTCAAACAATTCGGGACGTTTCGAGGCACAGGGGCGAGAGGCTTTCGACGACGGATGGACAGACGCCGACGGAGAGCCACCCAAGCTGGCGACCCTGGTATTGCGAGACGCGTCGAAATCGATCATTTCGACCAACCAGTCGCCGGATATTTCCTTTGACCAGTCGATCAACCCCTATCGGGGTTGCGAGCATGGTTGCATTTATTGTTACGCCCGCCCCAGCCACGCCTATTGGGGCTATTCGCCCGGTCTCGACTTTGAGAGCGTGATCTTTGCCAAGCCGAACGGCCCGACCCTGCTGGAAGCCCATTTCAACAAGGCCGGATACCAACCGAAACCGATCATGATCGGCGCCAATACAGACGCCTGGCAGCCGCTGGAGCGTGAGCGCCAGCACACGCGTGACATTCTCAAGGTCTGCGCCCGCTACAAGCATCCGATCAGCGTCATCACCAAATCAGCCCTGATCCGTCGCGATCTCGACATTCTCGCTCCAATGGCCGCCGACGGCCTGGTCAGGGCCGCAATCTCGATCACCACGCTGGACCGCAAACTCGCCCGCGACATGGAGCCGCGCGCCGCAGCCCCGCATCGTCGCCTGGAAACCATCACCGCCCTCAAACAGGCTGGCATCCCGGTCACCGTCATGATGGCGCCGGTCATACCCGCTCTCACCGATCACGAGATCGAGCCCCTGCTCGAAGCGGCGGCGGAGGCCGGCGCCGACAATGCCGCCTATGTTCTCTTGCGCCTGCCGCTGGAAATCCGCGACCTGTTCCGCGAATGGCTTGCCGACAAGCGCCCAGATGCCGCCGACCATGTCATGTCGCTGATCAGGCAGATGCGGGGCGGAAAGGATTATGATGCCAATTGGGGAACGCGCGGCCGCGGCACCGGCCCTTACGCGAAGTTGATCGCCAGCCGCTTTCGCCATGCCATCAAGCGTTTCGGTCTGGATGTGCCGCGTCAGGCGCTCGACACAAGCCGGTTCGCACGACCGCTTGGATCGGCCGGACAGCCAAGCCTGTTTTGACCCGTTTGCCCGGGAAGGACGCCCGCCGGCAGGTCGCTAGGCGCTGCGCTGCCGCAACGGCCTGGCCGACGCGACCAGGGTCGCCATTTCGGCCCGAATGGCTTTCGACGCCTCATCGAACCCGGAAATCAGGCCCCGGGTCAGCGGCCGGGACAGCAAATAGCCCTGCAGGACGAGGTCCGGCTGATAACCAAGCGCACCAAGCTCATCAAATTCCTCGACCCCCTCGACAACAACGGCGATGTTCAGATCACGGGCCAGCGCTATGGTCGCGCGTACAATGATCTGCGCTTCCTGGTCATTTTGAAGGCCCGTGATGAAGGACCGGTCGATCTTGATCTTGTCGAACGGGAAGGCGCGCAAATAGCTGAGCGACGAGTAACCGGTCCCGAAGTCGTCGATTGCCAGACCGACTCCCAGATCCTTGAGACCGCGCAGCACTTTCAGCGCCCGCGCCTCGTCATCAATCAGCACACCTTCGGTGATTTCGATCTCGAGACGGGCCGGATCAAGCCCGGAATTGGTCAGAGCACGCTGGACTGAATAGACCAGATTGCCCTGCTTGAACTGGGCCGGGCTGACATTGACGGCCACCCGTCGATCATTCGGCCAGTTCACCGCTTCCCGGCAGGCTGTTTCGAGAACCCATTCCCCCATTTTCAGGATCAGTCCGGTTTCTTCGGCAATCTGCACGAATTCCGCCGGCGCAACCGCGCCACGGCGATCGTCATGCCAACGCACCAACGCCTCGAAGCCGGCAATGGAGCCGTCGCCGAGTCTTACCTGCGGCTGATAGTTCAGCGTCAGCAGATCGTCCTCAATGGCCAAGGCCAGGTCGGCCTCCAGCATCCGGCGCTCCTGCATCATCATGCCGAGCTTGGGATCAAAATCACAGACCTGGTTACGGCCCTGCCCCTTGGCCCGATAGAGCGCGAGATCGGCCTGGTTCATCAAGCGGTCCGGGTCCTCACCATCCAGCGGGAACATGGTCACGCCGCCCGAGGCTGAAACCTTCAGGTGCAGGGAGCCGATACTCAGCGGTGAACCGACATTGTTGACGACGCGCCGGGCCGTGTTGAGCCCGTCTTCGCGGCTGTCCACGTCCGGCAGGATCACGGCGAACTCGTCGCCGCTCAGGCGCGCGGCCACAGCATTGCGCGGCAGCGCATCCAGCAATCGCTCGGACACGGCAACAAGCAGGCGGTCACCCGTCGCATGACCGTGAACGTCATTGACTTCCTTGAACCGATCCAGATCGAAGAACATCAGCGCGACCTGGCTGTCATTATCCCAGGCACTGCTCAGCTCGGCCTCAAGTGCTTCGCGGAATTTCAGGCGGTTGGGCAAGCCGGTCAGAGTGTCGTGGTGTGCGAGATGGGTGATGCGGGCGCGGGCGCGCTCCTCCGATGACACGTCGCGAAATGTGAATATCCGCGATGATTGCCCATCAAAGTCCATGACCCGGGCGCGAACCTGCACCGTTATCGGCGCGCGATCCCGGCAGCGAAGACGACAGGTCGTCGGTGCATCATCCTGGTCCAGCTGCAGGACCCGAATATCCTCCGGGTCGACTGCGAGCTTCATGATTGGCGTGCCGACCAGATCCTCACGCGCCAGGTTCAGCATTTCACAGAAGCGGCCATTCATGTCGTACATCTGCCCGTCGCGCACGACCGCAATGCCTTCGAACGTCGCCTCGGCCAGCGCTCGCATCCGGGCGCCTTCTGCCATCCGGCGCTTTCCGAGGTGCAAATCAATCGCCGCCGTCGCCAAGCCGACGCTCACGACGAAAACCACGCCCAGCGCGACCGTGACAGCCAATAATTTGGGTGACAGCCCGCCTTCCGGCTCGGCAACGGTCATGTCAGGGACAAGCTGCATGGCGCCCATCGAAATGAAGTGCAGGCTGACAACGCCACAGACCAAAAGCAAAGTGCCGCCGATCAGGCTTGGCTTCAGGGACTTTCCCATAGCCACGGTCGACGCCGCGGCAGAAAACTGGATTGCCAGCACGATGGCGGCGATGATCAGGCCAGCATCCCAGGTGAAAATAGCATTGGTCCGCATCGCCTCGATGCCCATGAAGTGCATGGCAGCAATGCCGCCGCCGACCAGCGCACCACCGATCGGAGCGGCGAAACGGGTCTCCGAGCGGATCGCGAATGCCCAGCCACAGGCCGATACAATGATCGCAAGAGCGAGTGAAATCACGGTCTCGAGAAGCCCGAAAGCGATCGGCACCACACTTTCATAGGCCAGCATGGAAACGAAATGTGTGCCCCAGATGCCCGTGCCGGTTACGAATCCGGCAAACAGCAACCAGGCGGGTTGCCGCGCGCGGTCCGCCTCTCTGGCCCGACGGACAATGGACATTGCGGCGAGGCCGGATAGCGCACACAAAAGAGCCGCCACCGCTACAAGACCGAGATCGTGCTCAACCGTCAGGCAGTAATAAACGCGATACACCAAATGCCCCAAAGGATCTGCTTTGAGCGTAACCATTCCACAAAAAGACAATCAGAGCCTTAACAAGGCCGGCATGGGCAATACGGTCCGGATTGCCGGCGTCGATGAGGCCGGGCGCGGACCCCTCAGCGGACCGGTTGTTGCGGCCGCGGTCATCCTTGACCCAACCCGTCCCATCACCGGGCTCGGGGACTCCAAAGCGCTCTCCGAGAGACGGCGACGGGAACTTTTCCGGCTGATCCGCGCCAATGCCTGGGTCGGAATCGGCATAGCCGAACCGGCCGAAATCGATCGCCTGAACATCCTGCACGCGACCATGGCCGCCATGCGCCGCGCCGTGGCCCGGCTGCCGGTCCGGCCAACCCTTGTCCTGGTCGATGGCAACAGACTTCCGCCGGGCCTGCCCTGCCCGGCCGAGGCCATAATCAAGGGCGACGCCAAGGAAGCCTGTATCGGCGCCGCCTCCATCATCGCCAAGACCGTGCGCGATGACCTGATGGAACAGGCCGCGCGCCGTTTCCCCGGCTATGGTTTCGAGGGCCACAAGGGTTATCCGAGCGCTGCACACAAGGCTGCGCTGGAGACGTCCGGCGCCTGCCCCATCCACCGCCGGTCCTATGCACCGGTCCGCGCCGCGCTCGAATCCCGGTTTTCCACAAATGCGAATCGCTGTGGATAACTTGAAGCAGGGTTAACGGCCCGTTAGCCCTAAAAGCCGAAAAACTTGCCTCTGTATCGGGAGTGGAGCGGCGCGTTATGGCCAAAACAAAGATCGACCAGATCCTCGAAGGGGAATGCGTGGAGGTGATGAAGTCACTTCCGGACGAAAGCGTGGACCTCGTGTTTGCCGACCCGCCCTACAATCTCCAGCTCGGTGGCGATCTGCATCGCCCCGACAATTCGAAAGTCTCCGCGGTCGACAATGACTGGGACCAGATCGGTGGCTTCGACGAGTATGACCTGTTCACCTGGAACTGGATGGAGGAGGCTCGCCGCGTCCTCAAGCCGAACGGCGCCATCTGGGTGATCGGCAGCTATCACAATATTTTCCGCGTCGGCGGCATTCTCCAGGATGCCGGCTTCTGGGTGCTCAACGACATCATCTGGCGCAAGTCCAACCCGATGCCGAACTTCAAGGGAACGCGCTTTACAAATGCGCACGAGACCCTGATCTGGGCTGCCAAGACCAAGGACGCCCGCCCGACCTTCAACTATGCCGCCATGAAAGCGCTCAATGACGGTGTCCAGATGCGCTCCGACTGGACCCTGCCGATCTGCACCGGTGGCGAACGCCTGAAGGATGAGGACGGCAAGAAGGCACACCCGACGCAAAAGCCGGAATCGCTGCTGCACCGCGTCCTGCTGTCGACCACCAATCCGGGCGATGTGGTCCTGGATCCCTTCTTCGGGACCGGCACCACAGGCGCTGCCGCCAAGCGCCTGGGACGCCATTATATCGGCATTGAACGGGACACTGCATATCTGGATGTTGCCCGCAAGCGGCTCGCCGCCATCACGCGCGGCGCCAGTGACACGCTCGATGTCACCCAGTCCAAGCGCGCCCAGCCGCGCATTCCGTTCGGTGCCCTGGTCGAGCGCGGCATGCTCAAGCCGGGCGACACGCTGTATTGTCCCAAGGGCCGCAACACGGCCCGGGTGCGCGCAGATGGCACCTTGATTGCCGGCACCAGTGCCGGTTCCATCCACCAGGTCGGCGCCCAACTGCAAAGCGCACCGTCCTGCAATGGCTGGACCTACTGGCATATCCGCACCAAGCAGGGTCTCGCCCCAATTGATGTGATGCGGGCAGAAATCCGGGCCACGCTGGAAAACTGAGGTCGTTCGCATGGATCAAGGCACAGGCATCACTCGGCCAAGCGTGTCGCGCCGGACGGGTGGCTCCATCGCCTGGACCCTGCTCAGTGTGATCCTGGTGACATCCCTGCTGGTGTCCGGCTCCGGCATTCTTGTCGCAGCGCTGGCCTTTTGGACCGACCTCGAAAACCAGCAACTCATCCAGCTGGAAAATTATGTCGACGAACGCGGCCGCCGGAACGCCGCGATTTTCGACACCGTGGAGCGTGCGCAAGCGACCGCGATCGAGCGCTTTGAACGCCGCCTGGGCGCTTTGCCCGACGACGAGATCGAACAGCGCTTCAATGCCTTGTTCCCGCTCCGCCCGGACGGCACGCGACGCAGCCGCGACGACATGTTCGACGGTTATCTTGACGAACAGGGCAATCACCATTCCGGTGTCGGCGCCTATCTGAACCCGCCCGGAGACTGGACGCCACTCGAACGACGTCAACTGGTATCGGCCTATGAGGTCGTTGACAGCACGGGCCAGGCGCTAAACGGGCTGGTCGACAACTTCTACTACTTCACCTTCCGCAATCAGTTGGTGATCTCGGCGGCCGACCGCGACGACCAGTTGCGCTTCTACCGGCATGATGCCACCGCCGATTTCGACTTCACCGGGGCGACATTTGTTGAACTCATGCGGCCCGCCATCAATCCAGGCCGGCAATTCGTCTGCGGCGAGCTGACCCAGCTGATCTATGTGCGCGACGAAGAGTCCCTGACCACCGGTTGCTATACGCCCTACGATCTGGATGGTTCTCCGGTTGGTGCCTTTGGAACCACGATCCAGTTGCACGCCTATTTCGAGGCTGCAATGGCGGGCCCGCCGGCGCATGGCGTCAATATCCTGCTCGACCAGGCCGGCCATCTGATCGCTCACCCCGACCTCATCCATGATCGTGTGACAGACGGTCAGATCGACGCAATTTCCGCCACCTACGACCTGCCAGCGATTACCGAACTCCTGCTGGCGGAGCCGGCGACACGCACACTCGGCACGCTGATCAGTCGGGACGGCCGGTGGGTGGTAGCGTATTCACGTTTGCAGGGCCCGGGCTGGTTCAGTGTCTCACTGGTCGATCGCAACATCCAGCGGCGGAGCATCGCCGGCAAACTCTCGATTGCGCTGGGTTTGGGAATTCTTGGCGTGGCGCTGCAAGCGGTGCTGGCCTACTTCATTCTCTATCGCCGGTTTGTGCGCCCGCTTGAAGCGCTGACAGGCCATTTCGGCGTAGCCCGCCCGCGCGCCGCGGCGACCAATCCGGCGCTGCAACCACTTCTCGGGAGCCGTCACGAGATCGGCATGCTGGCCCGCACGCTGGAAGAACAACGGGCCACAAACAAGGACGCATTCGACCTGCTCGAAGCCCGCGTCGCCGAGCGGACGCGTGAGCTGGAAGCCGCCAATCAGGCCAAGAGCACATTCCTCGCCAATATCAGCCATGAGATCCGCACGCCGCTGAACGGCATCCTCGGTCTGGCTCAGGTATTGCGGACAACGTCCCGGTCGAAGCAGCGGCAGGACCAGGCCCGCATGATCGAGGAGAGCGGCGAGACGCTGACCCAATTGCTCAACGACGTCCTCGACATGTCCAAGATCGAGGCTGGCAAGATGGAGCTGTCGCCACAGGTCGTCGATCCCGCCCGCCTGTTTGGGGACATGCACACCCTCTTCCAGGCATCCGCCGAGGCCAAATCGCTCGATTTTTCGGTGGAGATCGACCCGTCCCTGCCCGAACGGCTGGAATTTGACCCGCTTCGCGTCCGCCAGTGCCTGTCCAATCTTCTGTCCAATGCCATCAAGTTCACCAGCAAGGGCTCGGTCCAGCTGTCCGCCCGCTGGCACCGGGAAACGGACCAGGCCGGCCTGCTCGAGATCAAGGTTTGCGATACCGGAATCGGCATTCCACCCGAGAAGCTCGACACGCTCTTTTCGCCGTTCACACAATCCGATGCCGCCATTGCCGGGGAATTTGGCGGCACCGGGCTGGGCCTGTCCATTGCCCGCGATCTGGCCCGATTGATGGGCGGTGACATCACCGCAGAAGCGACACCAGGTCAGGGCTCCACCTTTACCCTCACCTTCACGGCGAAACCCGCACAGACCAGACCGGCTGCGCCGGAAGAGCGCACGCCGACGCAGCTCGCCGACGATCCGGGCTATGCCGGATTGCTCGGACTGCGTGTCCTGTTGGTCGAGGACAATGACATCAACCGGCAGGTCGTGCAGGCTTTCATGGGACCGTTGAAAGTACATGTCACCGAAGCGGAAAACGGGCTGGAAGCCCTGGCGGCGCTGGAGGCTGCGCCTTTCGACATCGTATTGATGGATGTGCGGATGCCGATCCTCGACGGGCTCGAGGCGACCCGCCGCCTGCGCGACAGCGACGCCCCGTGGCGCGACATTCCGGTGACGGCCCTGACCGCGAACGCGTCACATCAGGATGCCGATATCTGCCTCGCGGCGGGCATGGATTCCTTCGCCTCCAAACCGCTCAAACCTGCCAGCCTGTTCAACGCCATGCGCCGGGCGCGGGAGCTGAGGCCCTACCGCCCCGCCTAGCTCCGGCGGGCGGCCAGGACCTTGCGCATGACGCTGGGCAGGGCCTCATTGCCGAGGTCACGCTCATCGGCCCAATAGCCCGAGTCCGGTTCCCATCCGGGTGATGCCTCACCTTCCCGCACCGCCAATCGCAACTCGAAATGGGTGAAGACGTGACGCACCTCGCCGCGATCGGCCCACTCGGCCTCGAGTGGCGGCGCTTCACTGGCGTGTCCGGTTTCGAGCCAGGGCGAGGATGGAACTTCGGTCATGCCGCCCAGCAGTCCGGCATCGCCGCGCTTGCGCAGCCAGATGCGCCCGGCCCGGCGCACCAGCCAGGCTGTGCCGCGACGGACCGGCTTGACCTTCCTGGGTGCCTTGACCGGATAGCGTTCCATGTCGCCGACAGCCGACGCAGCACAGGCAAATGACCAGCAGCACGCCGAGCAGTCCGGCTTTCGCGGCGTGCAGACGGTCGCGCCGAGATCCATGATCGCCTGCGCATAATCGCCGGACCGGTCCGGATCCGCGATCGCCGCGGCCAACTTGCGGACCTCCGGCTTGGCTTTCGGCATCGCCGTTTCGACGCGATGGAGACGGGTGATCACCCGCTCGACATTGCCATCGACCACGCTGGCCGGCTTGTCGAAGGCGGCCGCCAGAATGGCGTTGGCGGTGTAATCACCAATACCCGGCAGGGACCGCAATCCGTCCAGCGTGTCGGGAAACTGCCCGTCATGATCGGTCGCCACCTCGATCGCACAGGCATGCAGGTTGCGAGCGCGGGCGTAATAGCCCAGCCCGGCCCACTCCCGCAGCACATCATCGCGCGGCGCGACTGCCAGATCCTGGACGGTGGGCCAGAGCGAAAGGAAGCGGTGCCAATAGGGCGTCGCATGGGGCACGGTGGTCTGCTGCAGCATGATTTCCGACAGCCAGATCGCATATGGGTCGGCGACCGGTCCGCCAGCGATCCGGTCTTCCGGCCGGATTCGCCACGGCAGCGTGCGACCCTCCTGATCGTACCAGGCCAGCAATTGGCGGCGGAGACGGGCGATGTCGATTGTCATGGTTTGAAGGGCTGACCGGTTGCAGGCGGAGACGTTCGAAGCGAAACTGAGAGCATGATGCGCAAACCGCCCCCGTCAACGATGGAACAGGCTGCAACCGACTTCATCAACAGTCGGCGCGGTCGCCCCGCGGCCCGGCCCCTGCCCTCCACCGCACGGGCGATGGAGCGCGTGCTGCGGCCATTGGCGCGGCGTTTCGGCGTCGGTGTCGAACAATTGCGCGAGCACTGGACCGAGATTGTCGGCGAGCGCCTGGCCAAGTGGAGCGAGCCGGAAACCGTGCAGCGTGCCGGTGGGGTCAACACGCTGGTCATCCGCGCGAGGGGCGCGGCGGCCGCCATCCTGCAAGCCGAATCCCGCCGCATTCTGGAGCGGGTAAGAACCTTCGCCGGCGACCGGGCCCCGACCCGTCTGCGCATCCTGCAAGGTCAGGCGAGCGCCAGCTTCAAACGCGCCAAGCCTGCTGATCAAGCGGATGTGAAGCCGATGAAAACATCGTCACAAGTGAACGAAGGGGTGGAGCAAACACCCGAGGCGCGTCTATTGTCCGCGCTCAACCGTTTTGAACGTGCGGTCAAGGCCCGTGAGGGATCGTGACCATCTGCCAGGGGGATCCTGAATGAGCCTGACCCGACGACTTTTCTCCGCCGCGGCCATGACCGCAGTTCTCGCCGTCTCCGCCTGTGGCAGCAGCGATGCGCCCGTCGATGGCCAGTCGCGCTTCGAACGCGCCGGCGATCGCGGCCTCGGCAGCCCGGACGCGCCGGTCACCATGATCGAATACGCCTCGGTCGCCTGCGGCCACTGCGCCACCTGGCACAACGAAGTCTACCCGATGCTGGAAAGCGATTATATCGAGACCGGCCAGGTCCGCTTTGTCCTGCGCGAAATGATCACCGGCTCGGCCCAGTTCGCCATTGCCGGCTTCTCGCTGGCCCATTGTGTGCCGGAAGACCGCTATTACGACATGGTCGACCTGTTGTTCCAACAGCAGAACGCCATCTTCCAGGCCGCCCAGACGCAAGGCAGCGCCCGCAACCAGTATCTCGCCATTGCCCGTTCCATGGGCATGAGCGAAGCCGACTTCACCCAATGCCTGTCCGACGAGACCATCACCCAGGATATCCTGGACGCCAATGACCGGGCCGGCGCCGAAGGCATTACCGGCACGCCGCGCTTCATCTTCAATGGTGAGATGCTCGACTCGCGCCGCGCGCCGGGCGAAAGCGCCTACACCTATTTCCTCGGCAATGAGCAGCTGATCATCGACGGCGAGCCGGTCCCGAACTTCTCGGACGCCGAAACCTTCCGCCGCATTCTCGACCATCTCATCGCCGAAAACACCGAGGCCGCAATGCCGGGCGATGACGCAGCGACAAGCGGCGAGGAGTAGTCCCGATCATGTCAGTCACGCGTATCCTGACCAGCCTGTTCCTTCTCGTCGCCGGCCTGGCCCTGCCGAGCATTGCACAGGCCCAACTCGCGGAGGGCGCAGCCGAGCTGCGCCCGACCGACCGGGTCATTGGCGGCGCCGATGCGGACCTGCTGATCATTGAATACGCCTCCTTTGCCTGTCCTCATTGCGCGCATTTCCAGACCGAAGTCTGGCCGATGATCCGGTCGGAATTCGTGGAGACCGGGCTGATCCGCTATTCGGTCCGGCCGATGCTGACCTCGCCGCCACAAATCGCCGGAGCCGGTGTCATCCTGTCGGAATGCGTGCCCGATGATCGCTATTTCGACGCCGTCGACCTGCTCTTCCACGAGCAGGCCAACATCTTCGAGACGGCCCGCGAGGGCGGCGATGTCCTGGCGGTCTATAACCGCATCGCGGCGGCGACCGGCGGCTCGGCTGAAACCTTGCTGGCCTGCTTCCAGGACACGGCCGCCAATGAACACGTGAATGCCGTTGCGGTGCAGGCGTCAGAGGACGGTATCCGCTCGACACCGGCCTTCATCATTGCCGGCGACCTGCTGGCGATCGGACACCCGGGAGATGGCGAGGCTGGCCACAATCATGCGACTGCCGGTCCGACCGTGTTTTTGCATGGTGGCGAACCCCTGATGATTGATGGGGAAACCGTGCCGGGCCGTTTGGACGAAGACTCTTTCCGCCGAATCATCCTTCACTTCCTCGATGAGTCCGATTCGGCTGACTAGGCAGGCCTTCACGCCAGCGCCGCAATTGGATGCGAAAAACATGTTTCGCGGCGCAAGGGAGACCGGGTGAAGTTCACACAGCTGAGGCTGGCCGGATTCAAGTCATTCGTCGAACCGACGGAATTGAGAATTGATCCGGGCCTTACGGGCGTGATCGGACCCAACGGTTGCGGCAAGTCGAATCTGCTTGAAGCCCTGCGCTGGGTGATGGGGGCGACCTCCGCCAAATCGCTGCGCGGTGACGGCATGGAAGACGTGATCTTCGCCGGGACCGATGCCCGCCCCTCCCGCAATTTCGCCGAAGTCGTGCTCTCGGTCGACAATGCCGACAAGCTCGCCCCGGCCCGTTTCAACGACGCCGACACGCTCGACGTGACACGGCGCATCACCCGCGGTGCCGGCTCGGCCTACAAGATCAATGGCGAGGAAGTACGGGCCAAGGATGTCCAGCTTCTCTTCATGGATGCCGGTACGGGGGCCAACTCCCCGGCGCTCGTCCGTCAGGGCCAGATTTCCGAACTGATCGCATCGAAGCCGCAAAACCGCCGCCGCGTGCTGGAAGAGGCCGCCGGCGTCTCCGGACTACGCGCCCGCCGTCACGAGGCCGAGCTGCGGCTCAAGGGCGCCGAGACCAATCTCGACCGGTTGCAGGAAGTGATCGACGAGATCACCGCCCGGCACGGCTCGCTTCAGCGTCAGGCCCGGCAGGCCTCGCGCTATCGAAAACTGTCCGCCTCGATCCGCGCCCTGGAAGCGGCCGTCTGGCTCAATCGCTGGCGCGAAGCCGCCAGCGCGGTCGAGACTGCCGAGGCCGTGCTGGCCGAAAAACGGACCGCGACCGAGGATTCCAGTCTCGCAGCTGCCGAAGCGCGCACGCGCGCCGAAGTCCTTGCCGCCTCCCGCGAACCGGCCCGTCAGGCCGAAGCCGAAGCTGCCGCCGCCTTGCGCCTGCTGGAACGTGAGCGCGATCGGCTGCAACGCGATGCGGAAGACGTACAGCGCTCCATCCACGGACTGGAACGCCGGCTCGACGATCTGGCCAATGCCGCCCGGCGCGAGACCGACATCGCCGAGGATGCCCGTACCAGCCGCGCCGAAGCCGAAGCCCAGATCACCAGACTCGACACCGAAACCAAGGACGAGCAAGCGGCGCTGGATGCTGCCGAACTGGCGTCGGTCGAGGCTGAAACCGCTCGTCAGGCTGCCGAGGATGGGCTTGACGCCCGGGCCAGCGAAGCCGCCGACAAGCGCGCCGCCATCGACAGCGCCCGCCGTGACCTGTCACGCCATGAAGCCCGCCTCGTCCAGATCGAGCGCGAGATTGACGGCGCCCGCTCCGAGCTTGATCGCGTGCGTGGCTCGACGGCGCTGGCCGAACTGGAAACGGCCGAGACAGCGGCCGCAACCGCTGAAACAAGCCTGGCAAACGTCCGCGGCGCGCTGGAACAGGCCGAGCAAGCCCGCCAGTCTGCCGCCCAGACGCTGGAAGCTGCCGCCGACTGCTGGCGTGAGGCCTCAGCCCAGCGCGAGACGCTGGAGCGGGAATTGCGCGCCCTGGAACGCCTGCTGGCTGGTTCCCAGGCAGAATCCCTGTCACCGGCGATCGAGGCCGTGCGCGCCCGTCCGGGCTATGAGCACGCCCTGGCAGCCGCCCTTGGAGATGACCTGGAGGCCTCGCTTGACGCCAGCGCGGCTCGTCACTGGGCGCAGACGACCTGCCATGCCGAGGCGCTGCCGGGCGGCTGTGTCCCGCTGTCCGATCACATCCAGGCCCCACCAGCCCTGAAGGCCCGACTCGATGCAGTCGGCGTCATCAAGGCCGACAAGGCAATCGAGGCCGCCGCCAAGCTCAAACCCGGCCAGCGTCTGGTGACCCGCGAAGGCGATCTTTGGCGCTGGGACGGGCTGGTGGCGCGGGCCGATGCCCCTTCCGCCGCCGTGGCCCGGCTGGAACAGAAAAACCGCCTCGACGCCATTCGGGTCGAGCTGGACGACACACTCACGGACCACGACACGGCCCGGGAGGCCGAGACCGACGCCCGCGAAACCGCCCGCACCACGCGCGAGGCCGAAGCCGCCGCCCGCGCCGCTGTCGGACCCGCCGAGCGCCAGGCCCGCGACGCTATGGCCCGGATCTCCGACCTGCGCGAAAGTGCCGCCAAGGATGCCGCCCGCGCCACCGCGCTGGAGGAGCGTCTCGACCGGCTGACCGCCGAACAGGCTGAAAACCGCAAGGCCATTGATGATGCCCGCGCCCTGCTGGTCGAAGCCGAAACCGCCGAGGGCGATACCGATGCGCTCGACGCCGCGCGAGACACTGCCGACACGGCCCGCAGCGCCGCGGCAGATGCCCGCGCGGCGCTGGAGAGCCTCAAACGAGAGCGCGAACAACGCCGTCAGCGGCGCATGGGCTTCAAGCGCGACCATGACGCCTGGGCTGAACGCTGCAAATCGGCCGAGGCCCGCCTCGCAGAGATTGCCAATGAGCGCAGCGAAGCGGAAGCCCGCTTGGAAACCGCCCGCGCCCGCCCGGAGGTGATCGAGGATCAGTTGTTCGAGCTGGCGTCGAAGCTGCGCGCCGCCGAGGTGACCGCCGAGGACGCCCGCCAGGCCGCCTCCGCCAATGAAGGCGAAGTCAAATCCGCCGACAGCGCCGCTCGCCAGGCCGAGGCTGCCGCTTCTGCAGCCCGTGAAGGGCGCGCCGCCGCCGAAGCAACCCTGACCGCCGCCCGCGAGCGCCTCGCCGAGACCACCGAGCGCTTGCAGGATGCGACCGGTGAAGCGCCGGGCACATTGAGCACCCGCTTCGACGAGGACGAAATGTCCGAACTGAGTCCGAGCGAGCTGGAACGGCGGCTGGACGAAGCCCGCCAGTCCCGCGAACGTCTGGGCGCGGTCAATCTGCGCGCCGATGACGAGGCCGAGGAACTCTCTGCCAAGATTGAGGAAATGACCCGCGAGCGCGACGATCTGGTCGAGGCCATTGCCCGCCTGCGCAAGGCCGTCGACGAATTGTCACGCGAAGGCCGGGCCCGTCTTCTGGAAGCCTTCGACATCGTCAACAACCATTTCCAGACCCTGTTCGAGACCCTGTTCGAAGGCGGCCATGCCGAGCTGCGCCTGACCGAACATGATGACCCGCTGGAAGCCGGCCTCGAGATCTTTGCCTGCCCGCCGGGCAAGAAACTCGACAATATGGCCCTGATGTCCGGCGGCGAGCAGGCGCTGACTGCCTCCGCCCTGATCTTCGCCGTCTTCCTGTCCAACCCGGCGCCGGTCTGTGTCCTCGATGAGGTCGACGCGCCGCTCGATGACGCCAATGTCGACCGCTATTGCCGCATGCTCAAGGAAATGCGCCGTCTGACCGAGACCCGTTTCCTGGTCATCACCCACAATGCGCTGACCATGTCGCGCATGGACCGCTTGTATGGTGTGACGATGGCTGAGCGCGGTGTTTCCCAGCTGGTCTCGGTCGACCTTGTCGGCGCGGAACAGCTGATTGCCGCTGAGTAGCTTATACGGACTTATTTTTCAGTTACTTACCGCACCCGCACCCTTGCTTGACTTGCCGCAGGGCCGTGGATAGTGTGCGCGCGCCTGTGGGGGGCTGTTCTTCCGTAGGCAGACCGGTCCAACATGTCAGGCGAAGACGACAGCCCACGCAACAAATCCCGAGCCGATCTGGACGCGCTGCAGCTCCGCATTGATGCGAAGCGCGCGAAATACCAGAAACCGGCCGGAAAGCCGCCCAGCTCCGCATGGTCACTGGGCATGCGATATGGGTCGGAATTCTTCGGCGGGGTTTTGGTCGGGGGCGTACTGGGCTATGTGCTCGACCTGCTCGCCGGAATCAGTCCTTTCGGTCTGATCGTCGGCACCTTGCTGGGCTTTGCGGCCGGTACACTCAATGTGGTCCGGTCCGCGCGCGAGATAACATCGGAATCGGACGGCGATAACGCCTGACGGTTTCACGGGTTCAAGACGGCGCAAGCCGCAAGACATGAAAGAGGCCGGGCGTGGCAGACACCAACCCGATCAAACAGTTCGAAGTCCACGAAGTCTTCCCCTTCGAGGCATTCGGTCTGAATCTGGCTTTCACCAACTCCAGCTATTTCATGGTGTTGACGACGGTCCTGACGATCGTGCTCTTCATGGTCGCCATGTCGAGCCGCGCCCTGGTGCCGAACCGCGCCCAGTCGGTGGCCGAGATCATCTACGGCTTCGTCGCCGACATGGTCCGCTCGACCGCCGGACAGGAAGGCCTGCGCTTCTTCCCCTTCGTCTTTACCCTCTTCATTTTCATCCTGGTCGCCAACATGCTCGGCATGTTCCCCTACTTCCCGGCGCCGGGTGCCCACTCCTTCACCATCACCAGCCATCTGATCGTGACCGTCGCCCTGGCGATGCTGGTCTGGCTGACCGTCATTATATATGGCGTGTTCAAGAACGGCTTTGGTTTCCTGAAGCTGTTCGTACCTTCGGGCGTGCCCATTTTCGTTCTGCCGCTGGTCGTCGTGATCGAGATCATCTCCTTCGTGTCACGCCCGCTGAGCCATTCGGTCCGCCTGTTCGCCAACATGCTGGCCGGTCACATTCTGCTGAAAGTGTTCGCCGGTTTTGTCGTGACCCTGGCAGCAGCATGGGGTGGCTTCGGCTACCTCGCGGGCATCGCACCGCTGGCCATGGCGGTCAGCCTGACCGCCCTCGAATTCCTGGTCGCCTTCCTGCAGGCCTATGTGTTTGCAATGTTGACCTGCATTTACCTCAACGATGCCCTGCACCCGGGTCACTGACCTGCAGGCGTCACCACCAACGAATACCTGATACAGCCCCTCAAAGGAGTTTTTGATATGGAAGACATGGGCAAATACATCGGTGCCGGCCTCGCTTGTCTCGGCATGCTCGGCGCAGCTGTTGGCGTCGGCAACATCTTCGCCGCATTCCTGCAGGGTGCCATGCGCAACCCGTCTGCAGCACAGGCGCAGTTCGGTACGCTGATCTTCGGCTTCGCCGTGACGGAAGCCCTGGGCATCTTCTCGCTGCTCATCGCGATCCTGCTGCTCTTCGCTGTCTGATTTCGGATTGCGGCCGCATCACCGGATGCGGCCGCATTTCTTCGCTCCACCTGATTAGAGGAGCCGGCGTCCCATGACGCACGCACCGCATTCAGAAGTGGCCCAACACGTCGCCGAGGCTGCTGCCGATCATGCAGACTCGGGTGTGTTCCCGCCCTTCGACCCGACCTATTTCGCGTCCCAGCTCTTCTGGCTGACGATCGCCTTCGTGATCCTGTACATCGCGCTGGACCGTCTCATCCTGCCGAAGATCAAGACGACGATCGAAGACCGTCGCGACCGTATCGCCGACGATCTCGACGCTGCCGCCCAGGCCAAGGCTGATGCCGAGGCCGCCGGCGAAGCGTATGAAAAATCGCTCGCCGAAGCCCGCAACAAGGCTCACGCGCTTGCCGCCAAGACGCGCCAGACGCTGGACGCCGAGATTGCCAAGGAAACCGCTGCAGTCGAAGCCGAGCTGAGCGCCAAGCAGGAAGCGTCGGAAGCCGCCATCCGCAAGGCCAAGGACAAGGCCTTCGCCGAAGTGCGCGGCATTGCCGCCACGGCAACCGCCGCAGTCGTCTCTGCGCTGGCCGGGGTTGAGGTCTCTGAGGCTGATGCCGGCAAGACCGTCGACGGCCTGATCAAGGCGAAGGAGGCGTAAGCCATGATGATCCGTGCTGAAGACGCCGGTCACGGCGAAGAGCAGACCCTCCTGGAATGGCTGGCCGCCCAACCGGGCGACCCGTCCTTCTACGCCTTCCTGGCACTGTTGATCTTTTTCGGCCTGCTGCTGCACATGGGTGTGCACCGGACGATCGCCAAAACACTGGATGACCGCGCCGAGGGTATTTCCAACGAGTTGGACGAAGCCAAGCGCCTGCGCGAGGACGCCGCCGAAATGCTGGCCTCCTACCAGCGCAAGCAGCGTGAAGCGGAAGCGGAAGCCGAAGCCATCATCGCCCAGGCCAAGACCGAAGCGAAGTCACTGAAGGCGGAAGCCCGCAAGGAAATGACGGAACGCCTCGAACGCCGTACCGCCATGGCCGAGCAGCGCATCGCCCAGGCCGAAGCCCAGGCTGCTGCCGACGTCAAGGCAGCCGCGGCCGAACTGGCTGCCCAGGCCGCCGAGGAAATCCTCAAGACCCAGCTCAAAAAGTCGGACCTCAACAAGCTCGTTGATGCCGACATCAAGACGGTTGGTCAGCGCCTGAACTAGGCCGGTCACAATTTGCCCGGATACCAGAAGGCCCGCAGCGACTGCTGCGGGCCTTTTCGTTTGCCTGTGCCTGTGAGGGTCAGACCGGGCATCAGGCCGACGCGCCGGAGCGATTGCGGACCATGAGCAGGACCAGCGCCAAAACCCCGATCCCCAACTCGATCAGCATGGCCATGACCAGGGAGTCGGACGGCATGCCGTCCAGCGCAAGGCTGGCCACACGGCCAACGCCGTAGCCGAGAAAGACCAGAACCGTCAGCTGCAGGGCAGCGGTCGCCCATTTCAGCCAGATCGATCCGGCCAGCACGGCCAGCCCGCTCAGCACCAGGAGCCCGGCCGGGGCGCGGATTTCGCTGAGCTGGCTGGCTCCGCCGTCAAGGACCAGCCCGGATCCGGCATAGAGGGATTGCGGGTCGAGCAGCAGGGTGGCGCCTATCAGCAGGGCGACCAGACCAGCCAGCGCGAGAACGATACGGGTCATCAGGTTTGCAGTCATCAGGATCTCCTTTAGCCAAACTTGCTTGCCCATCCTTCTGACGCGCCAGGTTGCGTATTTGAATTACAATATGGCCGTATTTTTTGATCATTCGTCCAAAGGTCTGGATTTTTGCTCGCAGCCTGGTCAAGCTGGGATCATGGCCGGACCAACCCGCATCATCGATGACACCCACGCCCCCCTGGCGCTCGCCCTGCAGGCCTTGCAGCTATCCGGCACGCTGTACTGCCAGGGCGTGATGACGGCGCCCTGGGGCATTGATGTGCCCTCGCTCGACGATCAGGTGGGTTTGCTCATCATCACCGCCGGCACGGCCCATCTGGCCACGGCAACGGATGAGACACGCCTTTTGCAGCCGGGAAGCCTCACACTTTTGACCCGGGGCCAGCCCATGCAGCTGGCCAGTGCGCCAGGCGCCAGTCTGACAGCGCTTGAGGATTTGCCGGTAGAACCCGTCACCCGCCGCTTCGAGCGCGTGTTTCATGGCGGCGGCGGGGCCGAGACGCGCTTCACCTTTGCCCTCATGAAGATCGAGGACCCGACTACCCGGCAACTGTTTCGCGAACTGCCGGAGAGTATCGAGGTCAATGGATGGGATGCGCTGGTCGAAACCTGGCTGCGCTCGACGGTACAGCTGATCAGCGAAGAGGCGCGCTTGATGCGACCCGGCAGCGAGACGCTGATTACCCGGCTTGCCGACATTCTGGTGATCCAGCTGATCCGGCGCTGGCTCGAACATGCCGGACCGGGCGAGCGCGGTTGGCTGGCCGCCCTCCACGAGCCGGGCCTCGGACGCGCCCTCGCCGCCATCCACACTGACCCGGCGATCAATTGGTCACTCGACAGCCTGGCCGGCATAGCTGCCATGTCACGCTCGGCCTTTTGCGCCCGTTTCACGACGATGCTGGACACCGCCCCGATGAAATACGTCACCCGTCACCGTTTGGCCCGCGCCCGTGAAGCCCTCGTGCAGACCCAGGACAGCCTCGCCGATATCAGCGAACGGTATGGCTACGGCTCGGATGCGGCCTTCAGCCGCGCCTTCAAGAAATACTATGGAATGGCACCCGGGCGCGTGCGGGCCGGTCGTCAGCCACACTGACTACTCGGCCGGATCTGCGTCTTTCTCGCCGAAGGCCCAACGAACCCGCTTCCAGAGCCAGGGCACCTTGCGCAGCATTTCGGTGATCTTGCCGTGCAGCGTCTTGGAAGCACCGGCGACCAGGATCAGGCCCATCAGGCCGACAAAGGCGCCGATCGGAACAAGCGGGAAAGGCGTGAGAATTGCGACGGGAACCGAGATCACCATCAACAACAAGCCGACAGCGATGCAGATGCCACGGATGATCAGCACCACAAAGGCGCCGATCGGATGGCTTCTCGCCCAGCCATTCAGGCTCTCATTCATCGCTGCGACCATCTCCAACCCCGTCCGTCGGGGCGCATCACCGATATGGGATGCGCGGACGAACAGACAACCATAAACGCGTAAACATCACCCCAATGCGAGACAAAAGCGCCGAAATTCAGGCGGCACCTACAGTCGGCTGCAGGATGTTGCATCTGCGCACCGGTTTGATGAACCGGCTTTGCAGGACAGGGATGTCCGGCATCCCGCCCGCTTGCTGTGCCGCCAGAACCGATATCGACCGCGACGACACGCATAAATTAATCGGATTGGCAGTGCCCTGTCATCCGGGACCGCGCAGCTCGCGGTCCCGGATAACGATATCGTCATTCAGCCGCGTCTGCCGACGGCGTCCAGCGCAGGACCGGCTGGCGGGCAGCGCGGGTTTCGTCGAGACGCTTGGTCGGGGCGTGGACCGGAGCCGCCAGGAAGCGGCCCGTGTCACCGGCCTTGGCCGCGGTCGCGAGCGCATCGAGCACTTCGATGAAGCGATCCAGACCGCTCATCGACTCGGTCTCGGTCGGCTCGATCAACATGGCACCATGGACGACCAGCGGGAAATACATGGTCATCGGATGATAGCCCTCATCGATCATCGCCTTGGCGAAGTCGAGCGTGGTGACGCCCGTATCCTTGAGGAAGCGATCGTCAAACAGGGCCTCATGCATGCAGGTGCCCTCGAAGGCCACGGTCATGACATGGCTGAGGCGGGCCTGGATGTAATTGGCATTGAGGACAGCATCCTCGGCGACCTGTTTGAGACCATCCGAGCCATGGCTCATCATGTAGGTCAGGGCGCGGGTGAACATGCCCATCTGGCCGTGGAAGGCCGCCATGCGGCCAAAGGGCGTGCCCTCGGCCTCGTCCATGTGCTCGACCAGGTCCCAGCCATCCTTCTCCGTCGCGACGACGTAAGGCACCGGAGCGAAGGGGGCCAGCGCTTCGGAAAGCACGGTCGGGCCGGAACCCGGGCCACCACCGCCATGCGGGGTGGAGAAAGTCTTGTGCAGATTGATATGCATGGCGTCGACGCCGAGATCACCCGGGCGGACCCGGCCGACAATGGCGTTGAAGTTCGCACCATCGCAGTAGAAATACCCGCCGGCCTCGTGGATCAAATCGGCAATCTCGCGAATGTCCCGCTCGAACAGGCCACACGTGTTGGGATTGGTCAGCATGATACCGGCGACATCTTCGCCGAGCTTGGCCTTGAAGGCCTCCATGTCGACACGACCGGTCTTGTCCGCCGGGATCTCGTCAACGGTAAAACCACACTGTACGGCGGTTGCGGGATTGGTACCGTGGGCGCTTTCCGGAACGAGAATGCGGCGACGGCCGGTCTGGCCATCGGCATCCAGCTTGGCGCGGATCGCCAT
The DNA here is from genome assembly GCF_000014745.1 of Maricaulis maris MCS10. Classification (NCBI taxonomy): domain Bacteria; kingdom Pseudomonadati; phylum Pseudomonadota; class Alphaproteobacteria; order Maricaulales; family Maricaulaceae; genus Maricaulis; species Maricaulis maris. Next base: position 2,410,384 of record NC_008347.1, read on the forward strand.
CATGCCGCAGAACTCGCCATGGGCACCGGCCTTCGGCGACAGGGCGACGGCGGGCATGTTGGTCAGCGTCATCAGCCAATGGGCCAGCTCGCCCATCACCTGATAGGCGCCCTGCACCGTCGAGGCCGGCTGCAGCGGGTGCACATCGGCAAAGCCCGGCATCCGCGCGACCTTCTCGTTGAGACGCGGATTGTGCTTCATCGTGCACGAGCCAAGCGGGTAAAGGCCCAGATCGATGGCGTAATTCTTCCGCGACAGGCGCACATAGTGGCGCATGGTTTCCGGCTCGGCGAGACCGGGCAGGCCGATCGCATCCTTGCGCTCGAGACCGCCCAGACGTGTCTTGAGCCCCTTGGGCTCAGGCAGGTCAACGCCGCAGCGATCCATGCCACCGCGCTCGAAGATCAACGGTTCGGCCTGATCGAGACCACGGCTGCCGGAAATGGTGTCGGCATAGCCGCCGGTTGCCAGATTATCGGGGGCGATGTTCTCGGCCATGCGGGTGGGGCGTCCTTGGGTGTTCATCGACATGATCAGAGCACTCCCGCGAGGGCCTTGGCGAAGACGGCGATGTCTTCCGGCGTATTGGTTTCAGTGGCGGCGATGATGAGATAATTCTCGAACCGGCCCGGATAGAGGCGGCTGGCGGGCACCCCGCCTAGCACGCCGAAGCGCGCCAGGTCATTGACCACCTGGTCGGCATTCTTCGGCAGCAGGATGGTGAACTCGTTGAAGAAGGTCTCATTGACCAGCTCGACACCCGGCACGGCTGACAGGGCATCAGCCAGCTCGCAGGCGGTCTCGTGATTGAGACGGGCAAGCTGGGTCAGCCCCTTTTCGCCGAGCAGCGTCATGTGAATGGTCCAGGCCAGCGAGCACAGGCCGGCATTGGTGCAGATATTCGACGTCGCCTTGTCGCGCCGGATATGCTGCTCGCGGGTCGACAGGGTCAGCACATAGCCGCGGCGGCCATCGGCATCGATGGTCTCGCCGGCGAGGCGGCCCGGCATCTGGCGGATGAAACGGCGATCATCCTTGCAGGCAAACAGGCCGACATAGGGCCCCCCAAAGTTCAGGCCGACACCGATCGACTGGCCCTCACCCACGGCAATGTCCGCGCCCATATGGCCGGGCGCCTCGACGAGGCCCAGCGACACCGCTTCGGTGAAGACGGCAATGACCAGCGCACCCTTCTCGTGGGCGATGCGCGAGACTTCGCGAAGATCGTGCAAGCGACCGAAAATGTCGGGCGTCTGGATGACGACGCAGGCAGTCGTGTCATCGATCTCGGCGATCACGGCGTCGAGATCGGCCGGGGCCGCGTCCGTCACGGATATCGACACATCGGAATACTTGGCCAGCGTCTGCGAGGCCTCGACATAATGCGGGTGAACCGAACCCGCCATCACGGCCTTGGTCCGCCGCGTGACACGGGCCGCCATCATGACCGCCTCGGCACAGGCCGTGGAACCGTCATACATGGAGGCATTGGCGACATCCATACCGGTCAGGAGCGCCACCTGGGTCTGGAATTCAAACAGGGTCTGCAGCGTCCCCTGTGAGATTTCCGGCTGGTAGGGCGTGTAAGCGGTCAGGAATTCCGAGCGCTGGATCAGATGATCCACGGTCGCCGGGACATGGTGCTTGTAGGCGCCTGCCCCCACAAAGAAAGGCGCATGGCTGGCCGCGACATTGCGCGACGACATGGCCGCCAAGGCCCGTTCGACCTGCAGCTCGGTCTGCTTGGTCGGCAGGTCAATCAGGCCATCCAGACGCGCCGCTTCCGGCACATCGGTGAAAAGGTCGTCGATGGAGGCCACGCCGATCGCATCGAGCATGGCCTTGCGGTCGGTATCTGTGTGGGGGAGGTATCGCATCAAGCTACTCCGGCTTGGTTTTATCGGAGGATGATTCATCAGCCGTTTCCGAATGACGGCTGTACAGCATGACAATGACTGGGATGGCGGCGGCAATGCCGAGAAGGATGGCAAACCACACCGCAGGACTCTCCCTCAACGCAAACGCGAAGATCGCAAAGACAACGACCAGCGAAGGGAAGAGGTGCTTCAAACGGAGCAGATTGCGCATCTTCGCGCCCTAAGCCGTGTGTGCGGTGTAGGCGGCTTCGTCCATCAGGCCGTCGAGCTGGGAGGCGTCGGTGAGCTTGATCTTGACGAACCAGCCCTCGCCGGTGGCGTCTTCATTAACCTTGGCCGGCTCGCCTTCGAGGGCGTCATTGATGGCGGTGATCTCGCCATCGACCGGGGCGTAAACCTCGGAAGCCGCCTTCACGGATTCGACAACGGCGAACTCATCGCCCTTGGCGAGGGTCTTGCCGACTTCCGGCAATTCGACAAAGACGACATCGCCGAGCTGGCCGGCAGCGTAGGCGGTGATGCCGACGGTGGCGATATCGCCGTCAACGGTGATCCATTCATGGTCTTCGGTGTAACGCGTGGTCATGGGTTAAATCTCCTGCCCCAGAAAGATGATCGGGCCTCAGCCCCGATAGAAATTCGCCGGTACGAACGGCAATTTGGTGATGATGGCGGCGCGCGGCTTGCCGCGCACAAGAATGTCGACTTCGGTGCCCGGTGCCATGAAGTCGCGATCCACATAGCCCATGGCGACCGGACCGCTCACGGTCGGGCCGAAGCCGCCGGAGGTCACGATACCGATGATATTGCCCGACTTGTCGGCGATCTCGGCGCCTTCGCGGGCCGGAGCGCCGGTCAGCGTCAGGCCGACCCGCTTCTGACAGGTCTTCTCTTCGATCTGTGTGGCGATCACGTCGGCGCCCGGGAAATCGCCGCGCTCGCGGCGGGTCTTGGCCAGGGCCCAGATCAGGGAGGCTTCAACCGCGGTGCGGTTTTCGTCCATGTCATGGCCATACAGGCAGAGCCCGGCTTCCAGACGCAGGCTGTCGCGGGCGCCAAGTCCGATGGCGGCGACTTCGTCCTGGGCCAGCAGCAGGCGGGCAATGCGATCAGCATCAGCCTCGGGGATTGAAATCTCGAACCCGTCCTCGCCGGTATAGCCCGAGCGCGACATCATCACTTCGACGCCGTCCAGCGTGAACAGGCCGCACTGCATGAAGACCATCTTGCAGGCCTGAGGGCACAGCCGCGCCATGACGTCCTTCGCCGCTGGCCCCTGCAACGCCAGAAGCGCGCGCTCGGGGATGCGGGTCAGCGTGCCCTTGCCGGCCGTTGCCGCTTCGATATGGGCGAAATCGGCGTCCTTGGTCGCCGCGTTGACGACCAGATAGATGCCATTGCCGTCCGGGCGGGAGACCATCAGGTCGTCGCGGATGCCGCCACGCTCATTTGGCAAAAGTGTATATTTCTGTTCGCCGGCGCCGATCTCGGAGAGATCGCAAGTCAGCAGGGCTTCCAGCGCCGCCTCATCACCGACATAGCGCGCCTGGCCCATGTGGGAGACGTCGAACAGGCCGGCCTGTTCACGGCAATGCTTGTGCTCGCCCATGATACCCAGCGGGTATTGGACCGGCATGTCATAGCCGGCGAAGGGGACCATCTTGCCGCCAAGCTCGACATGGAGGGCGTGGAGCGGTGTCTTGTGAAGCGTTTCGGTCATCTCGGGTCCTTGCAAGGGTGCGATCCTGCACGCCCGGCAAGGCCTGCAAGCTGATCGCCCCCGCTGTCCCGAATACCTGAGAGATTCCGTGCGCGCCGTGGATGCCCCCCGATCGGGACCGGCCGCACTTGCTCCGTCGGTGGGGCGAAGGTGTTGATCCCTCACCCGCTTTCCAGCGTTTGTCTCTCCCGCGGTCCCTTGGCCTGAGCGTTTCCGGGGCGGTTGCGCCTTCGGCGCCGGCATATTCGCCGGTCTCTCCCGCGGGGAGTTTGGTCCCGCTTGACCCGGTTTCATGCGGGTTTCGCAGTTGCAGCGGACTTTATGATTCCGCGACCGAGAGTCAATGTCCGGCGGCGGTGAAATCGGTTGCGGCAACGCGGCAGGGTCTGCGATCAGGCTGGCGAACCGGGAGCAGCTCCTCACGGGGGGAAGCGGCCCTCTCCATTTGTTTTGCTATTGTGGCGCTTTCGGCTGGGTGCGGCCCGGCCATGCGAAGGTCCGGGTGAGGTCAGAATGCATCGCCAGCTCATGCGCAGGCGATTGATTTGGCGGCACTCCGAGAACCAGCTGGACGCCCGCCTTGCGCGCATGCTTCATGGCCGGCACGCAATCAGTATCGTTTGAAATCAGGACGATCCGTTCGACCTTGGGGCCATTCGAGAGGGTCGCCATATCGAGTCCGATTCTCATATCGACTCCCTTTTGCTCAAAATCCGGCGCAAAATCCTGATCACTCAACGCCCTTCCGGACACGGGAATTTTCCGCGGTTTGAAGCCGCGAAACTTCAACACGCCTTTGCGCACTGCGAAAAAGTCCTTCCGCGCCAGGTCGTCCAGCCACTTGCCGGATTTCGAAAACTCCTTGTCTTCGCCGGACACTGGAAGCTGAACGGTGCCGGTAAATGGCTCGCAATCATAATAGAGCGCGCGCAAGAGCGTTTCACGGTCTGAAACAACGCAATGTGCCAGATTCTCAATAAAGTCGGGATTGTAGGAATGACCGTCCTTGCGGGCCAGGACGCGGGTAAAGCCACCATCGATCAAAACCGCAACCTTCATTTTGCCCTCCGCAAAATGAATCTACTTAAGGTTGCCAAGGCTAGCAATAAAAAGCCCCCGCACAAAGTGCGAGGGCCGAAATACATGCCCGCCTACGAGCGTAACGGAATGTCTTGTTGGATAGTCAGATATCATCAAGGTGTCAAGAATCCGGCGAGCTACATCCGCTCCGGCGCTTCCAGTCCCAACAGGCCCAGGCAGAGCTCAAGCTGTTTCAGCGTCGCTTCGGCCAGGGCCAGGCGGGAGGCTTTCACCGCATCGTCTTCGGCGACAAGTACCGGGCAGGCGGAATAGAATTTCGAGAAGGCCTGGGCCAGGGTGAAGGCGTGGTCGCACAGCGCGTTGGGGGCCCGATTGTCGGCCGCGTTGTCGAGCGCCGCACCGAAGGCATCGAGGCAGAGGACAAGATCACGTTCCTCCTGCGCATCGACGAGGATCTCACCCGGCGTCACACCAGCCTCGGCGGCCCGGCGCATCAGGGATTTCACCCGCACGGCGGCATAAAGGAGATAAGGACCGGTCTTGCCTTCAAAACTGGTGAAACGGTCGAGATCGAAGACGTAGTTGGTGGTCCGGTAGTTCTGCAGATCGGCGAACTTGATCGCCGCGAGCCCGACCATGCGGGCCACACGGGCATGTTCCTCGGCGCTGACATCGGCCGCGAGACCCGCCTCCTTGAGGCGTTCATCGGCCCGCTCGATGGCACTGGCGATCAGGTCGGCGAGACGGAAGGTCCCGCCATCGCGCGTCCGCAGGCGCTTGCCATCCGTGCCGTTGACCGTCCCGAATTTCACATGTTCCAGCGCACCCTCTTCGGCGAGGCCGGCCTTCTCGGCAGCGCGGAAGACCTGCTCGAAATGATCGCCCTGGGCCAGATCGACGACATAAAGGGTCAGGTCCGGATCGACCGACTGCTTGCGGTCGAGAATGGTAGCCAGATCAGTGGTGCCATAGAGTGCCGCGCCGGTCTTGGAGACCAGGATCAACGGTGCCAGTTCTTTCTTGTCGCCGTCGCGGGCGACGCGGACGATCAGGGCACCCTCGCTCTCCTCGGCCACGCCGCGGGCCTTGAAGTCCTCGACCAGGCCGGGGATCAGGGGATCGACATCGCTTTCGCCTTTCCACAGGTCGAAATGCACACCCAGCGCACCAAAATCGCGTTTCAGGGCGGCGACCGAGACATCGATGAAATGACGCAGCAGGGCGCGATAGCCGGGGCGGCCGGCCTGAAGCTCGGCGGTCGCACTGCGCGAGATTTCCAGCCGTTCCGGACCGGCCTTGGCCTTGACCGAGGCTTGCGGATAGAGGCGGGCGAGATCCTCGATCGTGACCGGCGGTTCGGACGGATAACCATCTGTGATCGCCGCGTCGAAATAGACGAGGTCCGGCTGTTCTTCATGCAGCTCGGTGATGAGATGGCCCATCTGCAGGCCCCAGTCTCCGAGATGGATATCGGAGACCACCGTGTCGCCGCGAAAGCGGAACAAGCGCTGCAGGCTGTCCCCCAGGACTGAGGAGCGCAGATGGCCGACATGCATCGGCTTGGCGACATTGGGTCCGCCGAAATCAATCATCACGGTCCGGGGCGCAGCGGCCAGCGGCGCGCCGGCGCGGTCATCGCCGGCGATCTCGGCCGCGCGCTCGCCATACAAGTGCTCGGCCGGACGCAGATTGATGAAGCCGGGACCGGCGATCTCGGCGGCACCGATCTGCGGAATACCGTGCAGCGCCTCGATCAGCTTGGCCGCCAATTCGCGCGGATTGGTCTTGGCCTGCTTGGCCGCCGGCATGGCGCCATTGCACTGGAAGGGAAAGACTTCCGGCTTCTGCTTGGACGGGCTCACACGGCCCAGCTCACGCGGAAGCTCAAGGGAAGCAAACGCGTCGCCCAGCACGGCGCTGAGCTGATCGGCAATAGACGGCATGGGTTCAGTCCTGGCCGGCTGCCACGCGGAAACGCTGGCCGGAGCGATTGAAAGCGATCTGTTCCTCGGTCAGCTCAAAGCCGACGAGGATCTCGAAATTGACGCCCGACGTGCCTTCATTGGCGCGCGGGATGGAGATGGCATCGATCGTCTCGGTGCGGAAGACCCGGTCTTCCCCGGCCGGGAAGCGGACGCTGACCGGGAAAATCTCCTTGGCCATCACGGCCATGTCGCGGCGGGTGACGGCGACGAAGAACTCGTAGGTCCGCTCGCTGCCCTGCGCTGCCGGGCCGCGACCAAAGCCGAAATCGATCTCCAGATTGGCCAGGATCGGACGCTCGCCATAATAGCTGCACAGCGAACGGACAGCCAGGATCTCGCCGGTGAAACCGACATTCTCGTAGATGACTTCGTCATTGCGCAGTTCAACGATCCGGTGGGCGTCGTACAGGGACAGGGCCGACGGGCACGGGCCGGCATTCGGCTCCGGTTCGGACAGCACTTCTTGTACGCTCTGGCAGGAGGTCAGCAGGCCCGCCATCGCGGCGATGGCGGCAAAAGAACGCACGGATTTGAACAACATTATGTACTACCTGTCCTGGAAGCAGTCCCGGCCGCTGGCTTGGGACCGGGCTCTTTGTTACGACGGTCATACGATGGCGATGCCGCTTCCGCAACGCCATCGCTGAAGGAGAGACGAGCGTGACTGCGACACCCCGCCCCCCGCTGACCATCCTGCGCGCGGCTCCGCGCGGTTTCTGTGCCGGTGTGGACCGTGCAATCCAGATCGTCGAGCGCGCGATCGAGCGCTTCGGCGCACCGGTCTATGTGCGCCACGAGATCGTTCACAACCGGCATGTCGTGGAGCGCCTGGAAGCGCTGGGCGCTGTCTTCGTGGAAGAATTGGACGAATGCCCCACCGACCGCCCGGTCGTGTTCTCTGCCCACGGCGTGGCCAAGGCGGTGCCCGCCGAAGCCAAGCGCCGCGAGATGATCTATGTCGACGCCACCTGCCCGCTTGTGTCCAAGGTCCATGTCGAGGCGGAACGCCATTTCGCCAATGGCGATGAGATCATCCTGATTGGTCATGCCGGGCACCCCGAAGTTGTCGGCACGATGGGGCAACTGCCGGATGGGGCCATCAGCCTGGTCGAGACGGTGGCCGACGCCGAGCGCTTCGAGCCGAATGACCCCAGTCGCATCGCCTTCGTCACGCAGACCACCCTGTCAGTCGACGATACCTCGGCGATCGTGCAGGCATTGCAGGCCCGCTTCCCGGACATGAAGGCGCCGCACAAGGAAGACATTTGCTATGCGACCACCAACCGCCAGGCCGCCGTCAAGGCGATGGCGCCGCGCAGTGATATCGTCTTCGTGATTGGCTCGCCGAACTCGTCCAATTCCGTGCGGCTGGTCGAGGTCGCCCAGCGAGCCGGCGCGCGCGCGGCGGCCCTTGTCTCCTGCGCGGATGATGTCGACTGGAGCTCGCTCGGCTCGATTCGCACGGTTGGAATCACGGCCGGCGCGTCGGCGCCTGAGGATCTGGTCGAAGGACTGATCGAGGCCTTCCGCACGCGGTTTGACGTCCAGTTGGAGGATATTCGCGTGACGGACGAGGATGTCGTGTTCAAACTGCCTCGCGCCGTAGCCTGAGGATAGACGACATGTCCGAGAACAAGACCAAGCCAACCGCCATGTCTCCAGCCGACTTCATCGCCGCCATCGAGCACCCGACCCGACGGGCTGACGCCGAGACCATTCTGGACATCATGCAACGGATCACCGGATGGGAGCCGCGGATGTGGGGGCCATCGATCATTGGGTTCGGCGAATATCACTACAAATATGAGAGCGGCCGTGAGGGCGACTTCATGCGTACCGGGTTTTCCGCGCGCAAGGCCAATCTCGTCCTCTACATCATTCCCGGCTACAGCAATTATTCCGACCAGCTGGCCCGTCTCGGCAAGCACAAGCTCGGCAAATCCTGTCTGTACATCAACAAGCTGGCCGATATCGACATGGCTGTTCTCGAGGAGATCATCCAGGCTGGTCTCGACGACATGGCAAAGAAGTACCCGCTTTGAGCACCATCACCATACACACAGACGGCGCCTGTTCAGGCAATCCCGGGCCGGGCGGATGGGGCGCCATCCTGGAATGGAATGGCCACCGCAAGGAGCTCAAGGGTGGCGAAGCCGACACCACCAATAACCGGATGGAGATGATGGCCGCCATCCAGGCGCTGGAAGCGCTCAGGAAGGCCGACCGCTCGGTCATCCTGATCACCGACAGCGTCTATCTGCGCGACGGCATCACCAAATGGATCCATGGCTGGAAAAAGCGCGGCTGGAAAACCGCCGACAAGAAACCGGTCAAGAATGTCGATCTGTGGCAGCGTCTCGATGAGCTGACCCGCTCACACACGATCGACTGGCGCTGGGTGAAGGGGCATGCCGGCGATCCCGGCAATGAGCGCGCCGACGAGCTGGCCCGCGAAGGCCTGGCCGAAGCGCGCGGGCGTCAGCCGTAGCGCGACCGCCCACCACCTGTCCCCGCGCCAGGCGCGTCCGCCGTCTCGCGCCGCAAGGCGTCCAGCACGTCCGGCAGATTCAGCGGCTTGGTGAAATAGCCGGTCGCGCCGATACGTGTGCACAATTCACGTGTGGCCCGGGTCGCGTCGGCGGTAAGGGCAAAAATCGGGATTTCGGCATGGTCGGCATCGGACGCCCGAATGCGCCGGATCGCCTCGTCTCCCGCCATTACAGGCATCTGGATATCCATCAACACGGCGTCAAAATGGTTGGCATCGAGCAGGTCGAGGGCTTCACGCCCATTGCACGCCGTCATGATCTCATACTGGTTGTTCTGCAGCAGGGCGGTAAGCACCATCAGGTTCGCTGGCACATCGTCGACCACCAGTATCCGGCGTCCGGTATTGTCGTCACCGGACCGGCCCGAGGTCATCATCGGCTTCTTGGACAATTTTTTGTCATCGGCGGCTGGAAGGGGAAGTTTGAACCAGAAGGTCGAGCCTTCGCCGGGCACGCTCTCGACACCGATCTCGCCGCCCATCAAGGTCACCAGTTCATGGCAAATTGCCAGTCCCAACCCGGTGCCGCCATATTGGCGCGTGATTGAATTATCTGCCTGGGCAAAGCGGTCAAAAATACTGGCCAGATGATCCGGCTCGATACCCGGCCCGGTATCACTGATCCGAAACTCGACGACGTCCTCGGCCCCGGCACGGATATCGATACTGACCCGGCCACTGTCGGTAAATTTCACCGCATTGCCGACGATATTGATCAGGATCTGCCGCAACCGTTTTTCATCGCCCACGACAACTTTTGCGACATCCGGCGCCAGGGACATATCCAACGCGAGCTGTTTCTCTTGCGCACGCAGCCGCGTGATGTCGCTGACCATTGCAACCAATTCCGGCATCTCGAACGCCCGCTGCTCAAGCTCGATCATGCCGGACTCAATCTTCGAGATATCCAGGATATCGTCGATCAGGTCCGCCAAGGCCTGGCCGGAACTGCGAATGGTTTCGACATGCCGTGACTGCTGTTCTGTCAGCTCGGTCATGTGGAGGACCTGCGTCATGCCCAGAACGCCATTGAGCGGCGTCCGGATCTCATGGCTCATATTCGCCAGGAATTGGGATTTCGCGTAGCTGGCGCTCTCAGCCCGTTCGCGGGCCAGTTCCAGGGCGGCGGCCTGCTCGATATCGGCTGACACGTCCAAATGGACGCCGGTGATGATCGGCGGCGCATCAAGGCGTTCCCGATAGACACCGAAAGAGCGGATGTGCCGGTAGCCACCGTCGGACCGGCGATAACGATACTCCCGACGGACATGGGTCTTGGTTGCGTAGGCGTTAGCCAGGCCGGCGGACACCGCCTCACGATCATCCGGGTGTATGCCGTTGAACCAGTCGTCCGGCGCAGGATTGGCCGAATCACGATCGATTCCGAACAAGCGACGACTGCCGTCATCCCAGTGATATTCACCGGTTGGCGGGCAGATGTCCCAGACGCCGATGCCTGAGCTTTCGAGTGCGACTTCGAGCCTGGTCGAAATCAGGCGCAATTCTTCCTCGCGCTCACGACGTTCGGAGACGTCCTGGAACGAGCCGACCAAGCGGATCGGTTTCCCGTCCCGGAGCACGCGGCGACCGACCGCGCGAACCCAGATACGCCTGTTTGTTGCTGTAATGAGCGGCAGCTCCAGATCCCACGGCTCGCCGGTTTCAACGCAATGTGCAACCGCGTCCGAGATCGGCCCGCGACTTTCCGGTGCATAGAAATTGATCGCGGTATCCATGTTCGGAACGTAGTCCCCATCCACTTCGTGGATTTTGCGGGTGATGTCGTCCCAGATCGGCGTCATCGTGTCGAGATCGACTTCCCAGCTCCCGATTCCGCCCAATTCGGTGACTGCCGAGAGTCGTTCCAGCGATGCCTCAAGCTGCCTCTGGCTGGCGGCCAGGCCAGCTTCGATGTGTTTGCGGTTCGTGATGTCAAAGCGGATGAATATGTAGCGTTCGATTTCGCCGCCCGCATTCATCTGCGGCGCAACGATGGAATCGACCCAGAACAGCTCGCCGGACTTGTTGCGATTGCAGATTTCCCCGCGCCAGGGCCGGCCGGCCTTGATCGTCGACCGCATCTCGACCCAGAACGCGTCCGGATGCATGCCGGAGCTCAGCAGGGTCTGGTGCGTCTTGCCGAGAATTTCCTCTTTCGTGTAACCGCTTTGCTGGCAGAACGCGTCATTGACATCGGTGACGACACCCGCCGGGTCGGTCACACTGAACACAGTGTGTTGCCGGATGACGTCCATCAAGGACTGGCTTTCCCGCAGCGCCCGGCTCAGCCGTTCACGCGTCTCGATCTGCGCGGTGATATCCGTCTGGACGGACATGAAACCGGTACAACAACCGTCTTCGTCCCGAATGGGCGTCAATTCGATGAGAATGGTGTACTCGGCACCATTCTTGGCGCGATTGACGAGTTCCACTTGGCATTCCCTGCCGTCCCGGACGGCTTCCGCCAGCGCCTTTACGGCCCCGGAATCGGAATTCGGGCACAGGAGGAAAGTGCCGGGCAGGCGACCGCGGACCTCCGCAAGCTTGTAGCCGGACAAGCGTTCAAAGGCCGGGTTGACCCAGTCAATCACGCCATCGCGGTCCGTGATCACGACCGAGTTGTGGGTGTGGCGGGCAACCAGTGCGAGGCGCTCGTGTTCACGCGCGCCGACGCGTTCCCGGATCAGTTCCTCGATCAGCCGCGCCAATGATATGAGGCGGTTTCGTGCGGTCTCATCCAGGGTCAGGGGTTCATCATGGATCGCACACAATGTGCCCAGTTTCTCCCCCGTCGGGAGACTGATCGGCACGCCGGCATATCCGCGGATATGGGGCTCGCCCGTGACCAGTGGATTGTCTGCAAACAGCGGATTGGCCCGCGCGTCGTGCACTTCGTAGATATCATCCTGCTGGATCGCGTAATGGCAAAATGCCCAGGATCTCGGTGTCTCCGGGGCCGGCAGGTTGACGGCAGACTTGAACCATTGCCGATCACGATCGACCAGCGAGACGGCCGCCATGCGAGCACCGGTCACCGCTGTCACCAGATCGGTAATCGCCTCGTATCCCGCCTCTACACCGGTGTCGAGCAGTCCCAGCGCGTGCAGTGCTGCAAGGCGATCTTCTTCGCAAATTTCCGGCATGACGGGGGTCCGTGGCTGGCGTTACTGGCAGTCGCAACGTTCAACTTCGGGGGAAATGGGCAAGAAAACGTAAAGAGCCGCCCGGGCGGGGGCGGCTCTTCAGTCACGGCTGGGTTGTGCGAGCTTACTCGCCGAGACGGAATTCCAGCTCACGGGAGTGACCGTCGGTCTGGCCGGCGGCCGGGGCGTAACGCCAGTTTTCGATCGCGGCAAGGGCGGCGCGGTCGAACACGCCTTCCGGGCTGGCTTCAACGACCTGGGCGTTCACGACATTGCCGTCAGCGTCGATCGAATAGGCAATGCGAACTGAGCCCTCAATGCCGCGACGCTCGGCGCCACGCGGGTATTCCGGGGCAACCAGCTCGACGCTTTCGCGATCGGGGCCGTTATTGGCGAAAGCCGGTGCGCTCAGGGCGACCGGGGCGACAAGGGCGGAAACACAGACAAGGGCGGAGAGGAATTGGTTGGTCATGGCGCTCACTCAGGCGTTGTTGATTGCTTATGCGAGCGAGGGTTTAGGATGATCAAATTGCTGGAGGCTTTCGCCGAATGCTAAAATTTGAGCGAACCCTGTCATATGATATGCGCAGGGCTCGCCCAAAAACTTCGCTTACGAAACAATGGTCAGGATGACGCCGTTGATTGCTTCAACCTTCAGGGTCGATCCGGCCACCGGATTTGTTCCGTCTGTCGTTTCGGCGGCCCATTCACTGTCGCCATAGCGAACCCGTCCGCGGCCCGAGGAAAAGTCAGCGACAACCTGGACCCGCTGCCCGACCATGCGGGCTGATCGGTCATTCAGCCCGCTGCCAGCGCCGGCCCGCATGGACGGGCGTACCCAGCGGTCGCCGATCCACAGAAGAACGAAGGACAGCAGGGCAAATACGGCCAGTTGAACCGGCCAGCTGACACCGAGCACTTCCAAAGCCACGAAACCGGTCAGGAAGGCCGCAGCCGCCGGCCACAGCAGATATGTCGTGCCGGTGAGCAGCTCGGCGATGAGAATCACGCCGGAGACGGCCCACCAGGCCCAGAGATTCATGCGGTCAAAGACCGACAGCAACATTTCCATCATGAGACCTCCTTTACGACCGCGCAGCCCTTATGGCTTGCGCGTGGCTTCCGATACGGCGTCATGCGCCGCCTTGCCCAGCTCACCGACACCCGTAATCGTCGACAGGATGTTGGAGAATTCAGCCGGGATGATCACCGTGCGCTGCTGCTCGCTTGTTGCCAGCTTGCCGAAGGCCTCGATGTATTTCTGGCCAAGGAAGTAGTTGATCGCCGACACATCGCCCTTGGAAATGGCGTCCGACACCATCTGGGTCGCGCGCGCTTCGGCTTCGGCTTCGCGTTCACGGGCCTCGGCGTCGAGAAAGGCACTTTCCTTGCGGCCTTCGGCCTCACGGATCGCGGCTTCCTTTTCACCTTCGGCTCGCAGGATGGCGGATTGCTTGGCACCCTCGGCCTCGAGGATCTCGGCCCGCTTCAGGCGCTCCGCCTTCATCTGCCGGGCCATGGCCTCGGTGATGTCGACCGGGGGTGACAGGTCGCGGATTTCCATCCGGGTGACCTTGGCGCCCCAAGGGTTGGTGGCGGCATCGATCACCCCGAGCAAACGGGCATTGATCTCGTCACGCTTGGAGAGCGTCTCGTCGAGATCCATGGAACCGATCACGGTCCGCACATTGGTCAGCGACAGGTTGATGATGGCGAAGTCGAGATTGTCGACCTCATACGCCGCCCGCGGCGCGTCCAGCACCTGGATGAAGACAACGGCGTCGACCGAGACGGTCGCATTGTCCTTGGTGATGACGTCCTGGTTGGGCACGTCGAGGACGCGCTCGCGCATGTTCATCTTGTAGCCAACGGTGTCGATGAACGGCACCAGGAAATGAAGTCCGGGCTTGAGGGTCCGCGTGAACCGCCCGAAACGCTCGACGGTGAACTCCTTGCCCTGTGGCACCGTCTTGATCACCGATGCGATGATGAACAGTGCGAGGATGAAAAGAACACCAATTCCGATCAATCCAAAGTCCATGCGAACCCCCTTTTATTGTTGATGGCCAGCCCGGAACGGGCCGGGACTAGAGTTGGCCGAGAATATGGTCGGCCGACGAAACCTTGAACTCGCCCGGAGCTTCGACGTTGAGTTCAGCAACCACGCCATCCTTGACCAGGATGGAGAAGCGCTGGGCGCGCACGCCCATGCCAAAACCCGTGCCGTCCATTTCCAGACCGACCGCCTTGGCGAACTCGCCATTGCCGTCTGCCAGCATGACGACATCATCGCCGGCATTCTGGGACTTGCCCCAGGCGTCCATGACGAAGACGTCATTGACCGACAGGCAGGCAATCGTATCGACGCCCTTGCCGCGGATTTCGGCGGCCTTTTCGACAAAGCCCGGCAGGTGTTTGGCCGAACAGGTCGGCGTGAAGGCACCCGGCACCGCGAACAGGGCCACGGTCTTGCCGGCGAACACATCGTCCGTGCTCAACTTGTTCGGTCCGTCAGCGGTCATGGTCATGAAGCTGGCGGCGGGAAGGCGATCTCCGACCGAGATGGTCATGGCATTTCTCCTGTAGATCAGTAATGGCGGCAATCCGCACGGCAAGATAGCGGGAACCCGGCTGGACGCGTCCCCCTTTTGGGGTGAACATGGCCCGCATGGCCCCTGCAAGTACGACACATGTGGACGAGACCTTCCTCGGCGGCAAGCTTTTGATTGCAACGCCTGCCATTGGCGATCCGCGCTTCGACCGGGCCGTCATCCTGGTCTGTGATCACACAGCCGAAGGCGCCATGGGAATCATCATCAACAAGCCCGCCGCCGGCTTGCGACTGCCGGAGCTGTTCGAGCAGCTGGAGGTCGATTCGAGCCAGCCCGCGCCGGACGGTCCGGTGCTGGTCGGCGGCCCGGTCGACAAGGACCGAGGATTTGTCCTGCATACCCGCGACTACGCCAATGACGAGGCGACCCTGCCGATCAATGACCGCATCGGGCTGACCGCTACCAAGGATGTGCTGGAGGCCATGGCATCCGACAGCCCGCCGCAGCGCAGCCTGCTGGCCCTGGGTTATTCAGGCTGGGCCGCCGGGCAGCTGGATGACGAGCTGGTCGCCAATGCCTGGCTGGTCTGCGACATGGACGAACAGCTTGTGTTCGAGACCGATGACGCGGACAAATGGCCCCGCGCGCTTGAATGCCTTGGCATCAGCCCCGAACATCTCTCCGCCCTGTCCGGTCACGCCTGACCGTCGCCACTCCGGAAACTGCCCATGGCTCCCAAAATCGTTGAGACCGGTGAATTCGCCGGCTGGCGCATCTGGCCCGATGACCCGTTCGAACAGACGGTCGGACCCTTTTACATGCGGGTTGGCGCCGATGGGCCCGAAATGGCCTTCCGGGCCGAGCGACGTCATCTCAACGGAATGGGTGCGGTGCATGGCGGATGCCTGATGAGTTTTGCCGATTTCGCCTTGTTCGGCATCGCCCACGAAGCCCTGGCCCCGTCCGGCTATGGCGTCACGGTGGCCTTTACATCGGAATTCATTTCGGGCGCGAAGGAAGGAGCCTTGATGGAGGCGCGTGGCGAAGTCCTGCGGGCCGGCGGATCACTGATATTCGTGCGCGGACTGATCACCGGTGACGGCGAGGCCTGTCTGAATTTTTCCGGCACTCTGAAACGCCTGCGCGGCTGACGGCTCCAGTCGGGTCAGGCTGGCAAAGGCGGCTTGAAATGCCCGGCCATGCCATCGACCAGGGCCTGTTCGGCGGCATCGGGCGCCAGCGCACCCGCATAGCGATAGCCCTGTGCATACTGGCAGCCCATCGCTGCCAGCCGATCCGCGGCAGCGGCATTCTCCACGCCTTCCGCCACAACCTTCATCCCGAAATGCGTGGCCAGCTGGATCACCGACTGCACCACCGTCCCGGCCGCTTCGTCACCAACCATGGCGCGCACGAAATAGCGATCGATCTTGACCACGTCGAAAGGCAGCATGTCGAGCCGGGCCAGTGAGGAATAGCCCGTACCGAAATCATCCAGCGCCAGCGAGACACCACCTGCAGACAGGCGCTGCATGGCGCTCTCAGCCGGGTCAGGGTCGTGCATGATCTCGGTCTCGGCGATCTCCAGCTTGAAGGCGCCTGGCGGAAGCTTCGCGTCCGCAACATTGCCCAGCAGTGCCGTAACGAAATCCGGGTCGACCAGCTCACTGACCGTCGCATTGGCTGAGATGAACAGGCCGGACGCGGCCGGATGGGCCTTGCGCCAGGACGACAGGTCAGCCACGGCATGGCCGCGTACTGTCGTCGAAATCCGGTTGAGCAGATCCAGCTCACTGGCCATTACCAGGAAGTCGTCCGGAGCCAGCACACCGACACCGGGTCGGTCCCAGCGCGCGAGGGCCTCGAACCCGGCCAGACGGCCACTGTCGAGCGCGATGATCGGTTGGTACCAGGCCAGCAACTCGCCGTTCTCGACCGCATTGGCGAGCGTGTGTTCCTCGCCGATCCGTCCCGGCAGTTCACGCGTGGCGCCTGCGGGAGTCATGAGGCCCTCAACACGACCATCATCGCCTCGCCGGCCCAGCAACCGGACATAAACCAGGCGGTCATCGCCGCCTATCAAACGGATTCTCAGGTCAACCAGCTCGCGTTCCATGGCAGCGACAAGGCGGGACTGATCGGCCGGTCCCAGACGGTCAAGAAAGCCCTGCCAGGCCATGGTCTCGGCGTCGAGGCCGAATGCCGCGGTGTCGCCGGTCAGCCGGACCTGATCCGCCTTTGGGTCACAGGCAAAGGCGACCGCTCCGGCGGCCCTCACGCCGGCTTCGAATCCGGTTTCGGTCATGTGCGCAAATCACTCGAAAGAATGGCGAAGCGATCATGATCACGCCATTCGCCGGCGATGTTGAGGAAAGAGCGCGAACGCCCCTCATGGATGAAACCGACCGATTCGAGCAATTGGCGCGACGCCTTGTTGGATGGCTGGCAGGCGGCCTCGACGCGGTGCAGTCGCAGCTCATCGAAGGCAAAGGCCAGGACCCGGCGAACGGCGCCGCGCGTATGCCCCTTGCGGACATAGGGCGAGCCGATCCAATAGCCGATATCGGCCGATTGCAGCACGCCGCGTCGGACATTGTTGAGATTGCAGGCCCCCAGCAAGACATCATCACGCGAACGAACCACAAAGAATGGATAGCCCAGCCCCGCCTCGCGGTCGGCCTGATAGCGCTCGATCCGGCGCCGAAAGGCGCCCTTGGACAACTCGTCGCTGGTCCAGGCTGGCTCCCAGGGCTCAGTGTGAGTGCGGCTGGCGCTGCGCAGTTTGGCCCAGCCCTCATAGTCCGACAGTGTCGGAGCCCGGAGGCGTATGCCCTGTCCGGTCAGTGTTTCGTCCCACGAAGTTTCGCGCCAGACTGCCAAATTCGATCTCCGTCCCGGGGCGGATATTATTCCGCCTTCTTGTCCTTGTCGCCACCTTGCGATGGCTTTGATAGTCGCAGCCGTCCGCGGCTGGCGTGCAGGGCGAGATAGACCCCGATCAGCGCCAGCGCCAGACCGTACCAGGTCAGGGCATAGCCCAGATGCTTGGCCGGCGGTGTCTGGCTCAGCGACAGCGGCATGCCATTGTCCGCTCGTGCCCAGACGTCCAGCAGGGCCGTCGGGTCGACCCCGAGAGCCGTCGCCATCGTCTCTGCATCATGGCTATACCATGCATTGGTATCCGGATCGTTTCCCGGAGTGAAAAGACCTGCAGTTGGCGGTGTTTCGACCCGCCAGTTCTGGACCGGTGTCCGCTCGCCGGTGGCCCAGTCCTCGAAGGCCACTTCGACCAGCAGATAGCGCACTGGCTCTCCCGCCGCGCAGGCCGGCGCCCGCATCAGCGCCAGCCGCATCCAGCCGGCCGTGTCGCGCAGGGTGTAAAGGCGCAGGGTCTGGCCAGTGAGCGGGACGGGCCCGGTCACAGGTGGCGAGAACACGCCTTCGGCCGGAGAGCAGATCGCCTCGCGGAAACTCACCGCAGCGCCTCGCGCCTCATAGGCGGTTATCAGATCGGACTTCCAGGCCATGCGCTGCATCTGCCAGCCGCCCAGCGTCACCAGCAAGACCAGGCTGGCCAGCGTGAAGACGGTTAGTACGGGCAACGGCCGGAAGCGGGGCATGTCGATCAGTGTCCTTGCCAGGAGCGGGCCATCTCCGGGGCGGATCGGCCTCAATCGTCCAGTTGCGCCTCCCGGGCGTCGTTCTGGTATTGCAGGGCAAATAGCAGGCCCTTGATCGGTCGCAGTGTTGCAATGCACGCGACCGGCACAAAGGGCAGCTGCAACATCAGATGCACCCACCAGGCGGGGTGGAAGGCGGCCTCGACGAGCAGGAAGAGCACCATCGCGAGGAAACCGACGATGAAAAGCACGAAGACCGAGGCACCGTCACCGACATCGGCGATTTCGAAATCCGCGCCGCAGACATCGCAGCGCGGCGCGATCTTCAGGAGACCGTCAAACATGGCCCCCTCCCCGCATTCCGGGCAGCGCCCCTGGGCGCCGGTGGAAAACGGGGAGGGTTTGTCCATGTCAGTTATCAGCCTTGATAGACGACGTAGACGAAGGCGAACAGGAAGAGCCAGACCACGTCAACGAAGTGCCAGTACCAGGCCGCTGCCTCGAGACCGAAATGCTTCTTCGCGCTCATCTGACCGGCCAGCAGGCGGATCAGGCAGACTGCGAGGAAGATGGTGCCGATCAGCACGTGTGCACCGTGGAAGCCGGTCGCCATGTAGAAGGTCGAGCCGTAGAGATTGCCGCCATCGGCCATCGAGAAGGCAAAGCCGGCTTCGGCATATTCGACAATCTGCAGCGCCGTGAAACAGGCCCCCAGAACAACCGTGAAGATCAGACCGGTGATGGCGCCCTTGCGGTCATCATGCTGCAGGGCATGGTGGGCCCAGGTGACCGTGGTGCCCGAAAGCAGCAGGATCAGCGTGTTCATCAGCGGGATATGCCACGGATTGAAGGTCTCGACTCCGGCCGGCGGCCAGGTCGCGAGCGCCGGGTCCATGCGGACCTCGTGGAAGATGGCGTATTCGAAGAAGGCCCAGAACCAGGCCACGAAGAACATGACTTCCGAGGCGATGAACAGGATCATGCCATAGCGCATGCCGATGTCGACAACGGCGGTGTGGTCGCCCTTCTTGGACTCCTTGATCATGTCGCCCCACCAACCGATCATCGTGTAGATGACCAGGGCGAAACCGACGATCAGACCGCCCCAGGCACCATCGGCATACATGAAGGCCAGCGGGTGGTCGGCATCGACAAGGCCGGCCATGTTGCCGACAGCGCCGACAGCCAGAAGAAAGGCGCCCACAGAGCCCACAAACGGCCACGGGCTCGGGTCAACCAGGTGGTAGTCGTGTTTGGCAGCATGCCCAGCCATCGCGAATCTCCTGCGATCTCAAATCAGCGAAGTGTGCCCCTGATACGCGGCGCACCCGAAAGGTTCAATGCTAAGGCGCGGCGTCGGCGCTGGCCGATGCCCCGTCTTGGGACTCAAAAAACGTATAGGACAAGGTGATGCCGGTGACATCATCCAGGCGCCGTTCTTCGTCCATCAGCGGATCGACAAAGAACAGGACCGGCATCTCGATGCTCTCGCCCGGCTGCAAGGTCTGCTCGGTAAAGCAGAAACATTCCAGCTTGGAAAAATAGCTCGCTGCCTTGTAGGGCGCGACATTGAAGGTCGCGACGCCGGTGACCGGCTGGCTCGAATTATTGGTCGCCGTGTAATAGGCGAGCGCCGTTTCACCCAGATGGACCGTCATAGATCGCTGAGCGGGCTCAAAGGTCCAGGGCAGGCTGCGATTGGTGTTGGCGTCAAAAAAGACAGTGACTTCCCGGTCGAGGATTTCGCCGGCCTCGCCGACAGCGACCTGGGTCGTGCCGCCATAGCCGGTCACCTGGCAGAACAGGTTATAGAGCGGCACCGAGGCGTAGGCCGCGCCAACCATCACAACCGCACCCAGCGCGGCAAAGGCCGCGACGCGTGTGTTCTTGTTGGCTGGCAGACGCATCATACGCCCGCTCCCGCCGCATTCTGGCTCAGGCGCACGACGGTGATCGCAAAGACAGCGACCATGAAACCGACCAGCGACCAGGCGATCACGATATTGCGCTTGTTGCGAGCCTTTTCCTGCTCGGGCGTCAGCTTCAGCGTCTCGCCGGTAGGCTTGCCTTCGCGGGCGTTCATCAGATCATTGTCTTGGGTCATGGGCTCACTCCGGGAATGGCCACATATGCACCAAATGCGTGCTCGACAATCAATGCGGCAAATAGCACCGTCAGATAGCCGATAGAGTAGGCAAACAGGTCACGGGCTGCCTTGTCGCCGGCGCGCACGGCATACAGCGCGCCCTCCTCGGCCGAACCCGCCTCACCGGCCCGCGAACGAAAAATCCGCCAGGCCAGCAGCAGAAAGAGCGCTCCGCCGCCGAGCGAGGTCGCGCCATAGACGGCGCCGCCCAGCCCGGTCAGGACCGGTGCGCCGGCGAAGATAACCAGCACGATGGAATAGAGCAGGATTTGCAGACGCGTCGATTTGGCGCCCTTGGCGACCGGCATCATCGGCACATTGGCCGCGGCGTAATCGCCGGACTTGTAGAGTGCCAGCGCCCAGGAATGGGGCGGCGTCCACAGGAAGATGATCATGAAGAGGATCACCGCATCGAGCGAGATTTCGCCGGTCGCCGCGACCCAGCCGATCATCGGCGGAAAGGCACCGGCGGCACCCCCGATCACGATATTCTGCGGCGTCGAACGCTTGAGGATCATCGTGTAGATGACCGCGTAGAAAAAGATCGAGAAGGCCAGCAGGCCGGCGGCGAGATAATTGCTCGCCAGCGCCATCAGCAAGACTGACAGGATCGAGGCGACAACACCGAAGCCATAAGCGTTCGACACCGACACCACGCCACGCGGGATCGGACGCTTGCGCGTGCGCTGCATGGTGGCGTCGATATCGGCGTCATAGGCCATGTTCAAGGCCCCGGCCGCGCCGGCACCGACGGCCAGGCAGAGGATGGACATGAAGGCCAGGAAGGGATCGGCATCAACCGGTGCCGCGATGAGGCCGGCAAAGGCGGTGAAGACGACCAGCGTCATCACCCGAGGTTTCATCAGGTCAAAATAGTCGCGGGGCGAGGCTGTCGAAACAGCCTCGCCCTCTGCGCGATGGTCGCTTGGGGTCACGATGGTGTCCAAGAGTCCGTCCTATTTGATCTTCGGCAGTTCAGAGAACTGGTGGAAGGGCGGCGGTGAGGACAGCGTCCACTCCAGCGTCGTGGCACCCTCGCCCCACGGATTGGCCTCACCCTTGCGGCGACGGATCATGGCGTCGATCAGCACCGCGAAGAACAGCACCATGCCGATCAGCATGATGAAATAGCCCATCGTGGAGACGTAATTCCACAGCGCGAAGTTATCCGGGTAGTCGACATAACGACGCGGCATGCCCTGCAGACCGAGGAAGTGCTGCGGGAAGAAGATCACATTGGCGCCGATGAAGAAGAAGAAGAACTGGGCGCGAGCGAGGAAGGAATTGTACTTCACGCCGAAGATCTTCTCGAACCAGTAGTACCAGCCGGCGAAGATCGCGAACACGGCGCCCAGCGACAACACGTAGTGGAAGTGCGCGACCACATAATAGGTGTCGTGCAGCGACTGGTCGACGCCGGCATTGGCCAGCACCACACCGGTCACACCACCCACGGTGAACA
The DNA here is from genome assembly GCF_000014745.1 of Maricaulis maris MCS10. NCBI lineage: Bacteria > Pseudomonadati > Pseudomonadota > Alphaproteobacteria > Maricaulales > Maricaulaceae > Maricaulis > Maricaulis maris. The sequence goes on from NC_008347.1 coordinate 2,432,478, forward strand.
GGACGATGAAGCCGATTGCCCACATCATCGGCGTGCGGAACTCCATCGAGCCGCCCCACATGGTGGCAATCCAGGAGAAGATCTTGATCCCTGTCGGCACCGCAATGACCATCGTCGCGGCGACGAAATAGGCCTTCAGGTCAACCGGCATGCCGACGGTGTACATGTGGTGTGCCCACACGATGAAACCGATGAAGCCGATTGCCACCATCGCATAGGCCATCCCGAGATAGCCGAAGATCGGCTTGCGCGAGAAGGTCGAGACGATGTGCGAGATGATGCCGAAACCGGGCAGGATGAGGATGTAGACTTCCGGGTGACCGAAGAACCAGAACAGGTGCTGGTACATCACCGGATCACCGCCACCGGCCGGATCGAAGAAGGCCGTGCCGAAATTGCGGTCCGTCAGCAGCATGGTCAGGGCGCCAGCCAGAACCGGCAGCGACAGCAGCAGCAGGAAGACCGTCACCAGCACCGACCACACGAAGAGCGGCATCTTGTGGATGGTCATGCCCGGAGCGCGCATGTTGAAGATGGTGGTGATGAAGTTGATGGCACCCAGGATCGACGAGATACCGGCAATGTGCAGCGACAGGATCAGCAGATCCATCGCCGGACCGTTATGGCCGGAGGTCGAGAGCGGCGGGTAAAGCACCCAGCCGCCGCCGAAACCCAGATCGGCACCGGCGCCGGGAACGAACATCGACATCAGGGCCAGCCCGAACGAGGCCGGCAGCAGCCAGAAGGAGATGTTGTTCATGCGCGGGAAGGCCATGTCCGGCGCACCGATCATCAGTGGCACGAACCAGTTGCCGAAACCGCCGATCATCGCCGGCATGACCATGAAGAAGATCATGACCAGGGCGTGCATGGTGGTCGCGACATTGTAGTTGTGGGCATTGCCGAACCAGGCACCCCAGCCGGTGTCTTCACCGGTGAAGAACTGGACACCCGGCTCCATCAGCTCGAGGCGGATCATGCCGGACAGGGCACCACCGATGATCCCCGCGAAGATCGCGAAGACCAGGTACATCGTGCCGATGTCCTTGTGGTTGGTGGACAGCACCCAGCGGCGCCAGTCCCACATGCTGGGAGTATGATCGTCGTGCGTTGCGGCGTCAGCAGACATGGTTCAGCCCATCCCTAGTCGAGTTGCGCCAGGCGCGTTTCCCGCGCGGCGGTGTATTCAGCGATGATCGCGTCAGCGGCTTCGGAGTACTCGTCCTCGGCCTTGGCCGCGATCCAGGCGTCAAAGACGTCCTGGGGCACGACATGGACTTCGATCGGCATGAAGGCATGGCGCAGGCCACACAGTTCGGAGCACTGGCCGTAATAGACGCCTTCCTGGGTCGCCTGGAACCAGGCTTCATTGATGCGTCCCGGAATGGCATCCATCTTGGTACCAAAGGCCGGCATCGCCCAGTTGTGGATGACGTCCGTTGCGGTCACCAGCACGCGGACGGTCGCATCGACCGGCACCACCAGCGGATAGTCCACCGACAGGTTTCGCAGCTGACCCGGCTGGAGGTCCTCCTCCTCGATCATGTTCGAGAAGTATTCCGCGACCTCGTGGTCGGGATACTCATAGGACCAGTTCCACTGGTTGCCGGTCGCTTTCAGCGTGAAGTCGATTTCCGGCGGCAGCTCGTCCTGCATGTAGAGCAGCGGGAAGGAGGGGATCGCGATGACGATCAACAGCAAGACCGGAACCGCGGTCCACACGACTTCGAGCAGCGTGTTGTGGCTGTTCTTCGACGGTGTCGGATTGGCTTTGCGGTTGAAGCGGAACATGACGAAGACCAACAGGCCCATCACGACCAGCGTGATCACCGTAATCATCGGCAGCAACAAGATATCGTGGAACCAGGTGATCCGTTCCATGATCGGCGTCACGGCGGGTTGAAAACCCAGCGCTCCGTCCGTCGGCTGGCCGGGCGTGGCAAACGCGCCGGCGGCGAAAGTCGTCCAAGTGAGCGCAAGTGCGGTCAGGAATCGCATGGCTTCCCCATACAAGTCAGGCATTAAGGTGGGAATCCCCCACCGATGGCGGCGGAATATAGAGAGCGTCTCGTGCCCTGTCAGGCCATCAACGGTATTTTTTCTCGTGTCTTTTACACTGGGCGCCGCATTACAGGAGAATGACGGGCGACGTAAAGACCGGTTCCCCAGCTCGCGAAGTTCTGATCAGGCGTTACCAGACAGCTGTAGTAGCATCGGACCGTTCATAGCAACGGAAAGGAGCGACCGATGCGTCCATTCGTCTCACTCGCTGCCCTGATGGTTTGTATGAGTACCAGTCCGGCCGCCGCACAACTGCAGGTACTGGGCCAATCCCCCGCCGCCACCTGCTACCGCCACGCCATGGCCGAACGCCATGACGTGCGCGCCATGCAGGATTGCGACATTGCACTGCGCGACAGCCGTGTCTCCCGACGGGATCGCGCGGCCACACTGGTCAATCGGGGCATCCTGAAGATCCACCAGAACCGCCATGTCGACGCGCTCGACGATTTCGAAACGGCCGAATCAATGGGCGGGTTTCCGCCCAGTGCGCTGGCCGTGAACCGCGCCTGCGCGCTGATCGGGCTGGGCCGCTACCACGAAGCCATCGAGCAGACCGACCTGGCAATTCGCGACCATGATACCCGCGAGGCCGACGCCTGGCTCAATCGGGGCATCGCACTGGAAGCCCTGGACGAGCTCGCTGCCGCCTATGACTCCTACCGGCAGGCGCGACATCTGCGACCGGGTTGGGACCGGCCGGTAAGCGAGTTGTCGCGCTTTCGCATCTCCTCGCGCTGACCGACCCTTAGCAGCCGCACCCGCGCTGCACTGTGCTCGACCGGCGCGATTGTGTTCACGCCCGGGGTCGGCTCGACTATGTATGAAGTCGAGAAGCCTCCGGGAGTGCACGCATCATGTCCGATGATCCGATCAGCCAGTTCGATTTTGATGCCGACAGCGTCCAGCCCATCCTGCACGACGCCCTGCATGGCGCCGATGATGGCGAGCTCTTTTTGGAGACGGAAGTGTCGGAATCGCTGGTCTTCGATGATGGCCGCCTGAAAGCCGCCAATCTGGACTCCTCGCGCGGCTTCGGCTTGCGCTGCGTGGCCGGCGATGCCTTTGGCTATGCCCACTCCTCCGATCCGACCCTGGACGCGGTTCGCCGCGCCGCCGAGGCGGCCTCTGCGGTCAAGCGCGGTCATGCCGGCGTGCTCGCCCCGCCCCCGGCCGGAACCAATCGCAAGCTCTATGACGCCATCGACCCGGTCGCCCGCCCCGGTTTCGAGACAAAGGCCGCCCTGCTGCAGGAAATTGATGCCTACTGCCGCACCAAGGACGCCAGCGTGGTCCAGGTCTCCGCCTCGATTGCCGGTGCCAAACGCTCGGTCTCGATCCTGCGCGCGGGCGGCGACCTGAAAAGCGATGTCCGTCCGCTGGTGCGCCTGAATGTATCGGTCACGGTGGAACGCGGCGGTCGCCGCGAGACCGGATCCGCCGGCGCCGGCGGCCGCGCCGAATTCGATCGCTGGATCACACCCGACGCCTGGAAGCCGCTGGCCGACGAAGCCCTGCGTATCGCCCGGGTCAATCTGGATGCCGTCGACGCGCCCGCCGGCGTGTTTGACGTGGTGCTCGGACCGGGCTGGCCTGCCGTACTGCTGCATGAGGCTGTCGGACACGGTCTGGAAGGCGATTTCAACCGCAAGGGCTCCTCTGCCTTCGCCGGTCGAATGGGCCAGCAGGTCGCTGCCAAGGGCGTCACCGTGGTCGATGACGGCACCATGCCGGAACGGCGCGGCTCGCTGACCATTGATGATGAAGGCACGCCGACCGAACGCTCGGTCCTGATCGAGGACGGCATCCTGACCGGTTATATGCAGGACCGGATGAATGCCCGCCTGATGGGCCACAAGCCGACCGGCAATGGCCGTCGCCAGTCCTATGCCCACCCGCCCCTGCCGCGCATGACCAACACCTACATGCTGGCCGGTGAGCACAAGCGCGAGGAAATGGTCGAAAGCCTGAAGGACGGCATCTACGCCGTGAATTTCGGCGGCGGACAGGTCGATATCACGTCCGGCAAGTTCGTCTTCCAGTGCACCGAGGCCTATCGGGTCCAGGACGGCAAGGTCGTCGCCCCGGTCAAGGGCGCAACCCTGATCGGCGACGGTCCGACCGCCCTCACCCAGATCACCATGATCGGTGATGATTTCGAGATGGATCCCGGTGTCGGCATGTGTGGCAAAGGCGGACAGGGTGTTCCGGTCGGCGTCGGGCAGCCAAGCCTGAGGATCTCCGGCCTGACCGTGGGCGGTTCCGGCGGCTGATAGCCGCCAATCGGCCGTCAATCGCCGTCCCGGCAGAACCTGACCAAAATTTCATGAACTCCCGAAATGGCTGCCGCCGGACAATCCGCGGCGGCCACATCGCCTTTGCCTGACAGGTCTTGAGCGCCGCAAGGCCCGGTCCCGGTCGGAGCCCAGATGACGCGGGCGTGAGCAACCTTACCGAAGCTTACGTTTCGCCCGGGCTACGTCACCCCTACACGGTGGGGCACGGGGCGTTGGGCAGGCACAAAGCGTAGGGACATTATGCGAGGGACTTTCATGAACGGGGTGGCCGGTGTTTTCATCGGCACACTCGCAAGCACGGCCGCAGGCGCCATGCAGGACGGACCAGCGTCCAACAATACGGTACAGGTCCAGCGGCAGGCGGGGGTCGCCGCATACCAGCCGACCTATTTCACCGATTTCGCGCCAGTCACGGCGCTGGACATGGTTTCACGCGTTCCCGGCTTCGGCCTGTCGAACGGTGATACCAGCCGCCGCGGCCTGGGTGACAGCTTCGGCAATCTCCTGATCAACGGACGCCGTCCATCGAACAAGTCGCTCTCATTGCAGACCGTGCTGCAACGCATCCCGGTCGACGATGTGGAGCGCATCGAACTCATCCAGGAAGCGCTGCCGCAATACGACATGCGCGGTCATTCGCGCCTGGTGAATGTGGTCCTGCGTGAAGGCGCTGGCGTGTCCGGCTCCTGGGATGCCCGCCTGCAAGTGTCCGACAGCGGTCGGCTCGGCCCGCGCCTGATCGCCTCCTATTCCCGCCCCGTCGGCCCGACTGAAATGACCTTCGGCATTGATACCGGCATGTCCGGCAACCGCGCCCAGCGCCGCGAGTCGCGCCACGATGCCAATGGCGTCGAGTTCTCGCGCGGTTCCGACAATGACCAGCGTCAATACGAAGAGTTTGCGCCCAGCTGGTCGATGAATTGGGACATTGATGACAATTCGCGTCTCCGGATGGATGCCCGCGCAAATATCTGGACCTGGACCCGCGTCCGCCATGCCGCCTATGACTCGGTTGCTGGCAACACGCTGACGCCGCAACGGCTCGAGCACAACGAGACCGAAAACCATGGCAGCCTGTATTCCGGCACCCTGTCCTACCAACGCGACCTGACCGACCAGATCTCGATCGAGACCATGCTGCTGGCCACACGGGATCGGTGGGAAGACGGGCCGGAAGCCTATGAGAATTATGACCCTGTCGCCGGTTTCACCGACTCGGTCATCGTCAGCGCCGGCGCTGAAATGGAAGAGACCGCCATACGGCAGACCCTGTCCTGGGACCCCAATGAACGTCATTCCCTTGAGATCGGCGGCGAACACGCAATCAATTCCCGCGACACCCATCTGGCGTTGTCGGAAAATGACGGCGTCACCATCACGCCGATCAATCTGCCGGTCGCCGAAACCCGGGTCGAGGAAAGCCGTAGCGAAGTGTTTGCCAACCATGTCTGGCAGATCAATGATCGCGTCAGCCTGGAAAGCGGCCTGCGCTACGAATTCTCGGAAATCGCCCAGACAGGTGATGCCCAGCAGACGCGCTCCTTCACCTATCCCAAGCCCAGCGTGACGCTGAACTACCGCTCCGATGACCGCAACCGCTTCCGGTTCACAGGCCGTCGTGATGTCGACCAGCTGGAGTTCGGCAAGTTCGCCTCCTCGGTCGACGTGACCGACAACAACTCCACCCTCGGCAATCCGGACTATGTGCCGCAACGCACCTGGACGCTGGAAGGCGAATGGGAGCGACGCTTCGGCGATGCCGGCTCCTTCTCGCTGCAGATCGGCTATGACTGGGTCGAGGATCTCGACGGCTGGGTGTCCATCGTCACCCCGACCGGCGTGTTCGACGCACCCGGCAATATCGGTGACGGCACCAATCTGCGTGTCACCGGCAACATGACCACGCCGCTGGATTCGTTGGGCCTCAACAATGCCGTGCTCGATATCTTCCTCGAGTGGTACAATACCAATGTCGAGGATCCGCTGACCGGCGAGGACCGGCACTGGTCGGGCTATCGTGAGTGGGAATTGTCGCTCGATTTCCGTCAGACCTTCCCGCAGAGCCAGATGGCCTGGGGCTGGGACTATCACTGGATCACCGACGGCGAAGTCTTCCGATCGCGAGAATACCAGCTGCACGACAATACCGATGGCGATCTGGACATCTATGTCGAGACCACCCGCTTCTTCGGCGTCACGCTCCGCGCCCAGGTCGATGGTGTTTTCAATACCGGTGATGACCGTCAGCGCGTTTTCTATGACGGGTCCCGGGCCAGCGGCATCATCAACGGGACTGACTATCGGAACTTCACGATGGGTCAGACCTATCAGATCAGCGCCCGCAGCACGTTCTAGACAACGAGCCGCGGATGTTGACGGCAGCGGTGGCCCCCCGCCGCTGCCGATCACAATCGGGAGAGTGGGCTGTGATCCGGTAGCGATGAGCCAATCCTGCGGCTAGGCTGATCACCTGCCCATCCCCCAAATGCGGGCCGGGCGAGTTGATCATCCTGTGTCGGCGTGGGGGCTGCTGGCGCATCATTTCGCGGCGCCCCTTGCGCCGCGTCCAGGCACAGGAGCGTGCATGCCCAGCCAATCATACCAGTCCAAAACCAGGGCGTTTCCATCCCTGGCCCTTGCCCTGTTGCTGGCCGGGACGGCCCTGGCAGGACCAGCCGCTGCCCAGACAGCCGTGCCGCTTCAAAGGGCCGCCAGCGGCCATCTCCTGCTGCCAGTGACGCTGGAAGACAGCGAACCACGCCTCTTCATTCTCGACACCGGCGCCAGCCACACCGCCATCGCCCAGACCGTGGCCGAGGAAATCGGCTTTGTGTCGCAGTGGCAGACCTATGACCTGGTGCAGTCACTGAATGCCCGCTTCGACGCCGAACGCCACCAGATCAACCAGCTGCGCGTACCCGGTCTCGACCCGGTCAGCGTCTACAGCGTTATCATCCCGGTTCCGGCCGATCACCCGCTGCCGGTGGCCGGCCTGCTCGGCGCCGATGCCATCGATGCCGACCGCTACGAAATCGACTTCGACGGCTTGCAGCTGATCCTCGACAGTGAGCCCGCCCGACACCCGGACGGGCAGATCGAGCGACGCGGCCTGCTGATCGGCGAAGCCCGGCTGCGCCGGCGCTCGGCAACCGTTCATGTCATCATCGACACCGGCAGCTCGCACACGCTGATCAATCGCCAGCTGCGCCGGCACCTGTTTGATGCCGGCATCCAGTTCAACGTCAATGTCGCTGTCACAGGCATCGAGGATGCCGATGGCGAGGAGGCCCGCCCGGTCCTCATCCGCCAGCTGCAGATCGGCGGGCTGTGCGTCGACCAGGCCCCGGCCCTGCAATCCGATCTCGACGTGTTCGACGCGCTGGGCTGGGCCGACGAGCCGGCCATGATCCTCGGCATGGACACTCTGCGCCATGCCCGCATCCGGGTCGACCGCACCGCCGGCGTGTTCGAGATATCCGGCACGACCGAGGCGACCCGGTGCAATGGCAACCGGGTGCAGATGCCCGGGCTCTGATCCACTCAGAAAAGCGCAAAGAAAAAGGCCGCGGAACAAGGATTCCGCGGCCTTCTTTTGGATCGGGTCGTACGCCGGTCTAGCGGTCCACGGAGGGTCCGCCAGCTTCGGTCTCGGTCGGGTGCGCGACAATCGTCGTGCCGTCCGCACCCGCCATCAGCCATTTGATGAGCGGCGAGATCAGAAGCATCAGAAGGGCAATACCCATGCCGACCAGGCCGACATTGGAATAGACCTCGACATAGCCCGCCTTGGCCGCTGCGACGTCGGTCAGCTGACCGCCGATCGTGTCGGCACCGGTCGAGGATGCGATTACACCGGCCAGGAAGTTGGACAGGCCTGAATACAGGAACCAGGCCCCCATCGTCATGCCGACCACACGGGCCGGGGCCAGCTTGGTCACGGCCGACAGGCCGACTGGCGACACCATCAGCTCACCCATGGTGTGGATCCAGTAGATCAGGAAGATGAAGTAGACGGCCGTCAGGCCCGTCGCCCCACTGGCACCCATGCCGCCGACCAGGGTGTAAAAACCCAGACCTGCGAGGAAGACACCCAGCGCGAACTTGACCGGTGTCGACGGGTTCCAGCCCTTTTTCGCCAGCGAAATCCACAGCCACGCCATGATCGGCGCAAACAGGAAGATGAAGCCCGCATTGAGCGATTGGAAGACTGGCGCCGGAACGGACCAGCCGAACATGGTGCGGTCGACCAGACGGTCAGTGAACAGGTTCAGCGAGGAGCCCGCCTGCTCGAACAGGGCCCAGAACGGGATCTGCGCGAGGACGAAATAGATCGCCGCGAACATCTTCTTGCGCTCATCGCCCTGGGTCTTGGTGATGGCATAGCCGATCAGGACCAGGAACATGGCGATGCCCAGCCAGCCCGCCACATCGGCGAACATGTCCGGGAATTTCACGATCAGCATCGACACCAGGACGATGGCGATACCGGTCGCATAGCAGGCCCATTCGACATTCATGAAGCCGAGGACCTTTTCCTTCAGCTTGGCCGGGTTGGGCGGCTCGGCGCGGCCTTCAAGCCAGGGCTGGAAGAAGAGGAAGGTCAAAAGGCCGGCCAACATGCCGATACCGGCCAGACCGAAGCCCCAGGCCCAACCCCAGTAGATCCCGATAATGCCAACCGAGAAGGAGGCCAGGAAGGACCCCAGATTGATGCCCATGTAGAAGATCGTGAAACCCGAATCCCGACGCGTGTCGCCCAGCCCGTAGAGCGAGCCGACAATGGTGGAGATATTGGCTTTCAGGAAGCCGACGCCGGCGATGATGAACGCCAGGGCGAAATAGAGGATGTTGACGTACAACTCCTCGCGCTCGATCCGGGTCATGTCGCTGGAGAAGGGCATTTCAGCCGGCAGGCCGACGAGGTCCGGTTCTGCAACCTGCATCACGGTACCACTTTCGACGAAGCTGATCTGCGAGATCGCACCGTCCGCTGCCACGACGATCTGGTTGGCGTCACCGCCGCGACCGTCCAGCGTCAGCTGGTATTCCGCGCCCTCATAGTCAAACACCTCACGCGAGCCACTGCCCTCGAAAGCCATCAGGCCGTGACCGATGACAAGGAGGATCGCCCCGTAGGTGACGGCCTTTCGCTGCCCGAGATAACGGTCGGCAAGCGTGCCGCCGATGATGGTCATGATGTAGACCAGCGCCGTGTAGGCGCCATACATGATGCCCGAGCTCTCGTCCGAGAACAGGAAGTGCTGCGTCAGATAGATGATCAGCAGGCCGCGCATCCCGTAATAGGAAAAGCGCTCCCACATCTCGGTCAGGAACAGGATTGCCAGACCCTTCGGATGCCCGAAGAAGGAGGTGTCCTTGTTGTCTTGATTGGGCGCATTGCCCGGCGTTGCGGTGGTGTCCGTCACGCGTCTCTCCCCAGTACCCGCCCCACGCGGGCTTTAAATAGGGGCGCAATTGACCACGCGCGCGGGCAAGGCTCAAGCCTCGGCGGCGGCCTGATGCATGGGAGCGCTACACATTTGGGTGTGCAGCGTTCATCCGGGCACGGAATTACGGCGCCAGGCCTAGTAGGCGCACTCGGTGAAGACCGGCTCGATCGAGCCGTCCCACTCACCCTTGAAGCGGTCGATCAGGTCCTCGGCGCGGGTGCGTCCGGTGCGGACGATCTCGTCGAGATCATCAAGGAAGAGCGTCTCGCTTTCGCCATGCCCATTCTGCCGGGCGCGGGCGCGCAGGCCGGAGCGGGCAATGGCGAGGGCTTCGCGGGCGATATCCTGCAGCGTGCCGTCGCGGAAGGGCGTGTGCAGGCCTGTCTTCGCCGCACCGATGCGCAAGGCGTCGCGCTCGGCTTCGGTCCAGTCCTTGACCAGGTCCCAGGCGGCATCGAGCGCCGTGTTGTCATAGAGCAGTCCGACCCAGAAGGCCGGCAGGGCACACAGCGTGTTCCACGGTCCTGAGTCGGCGCCGCGCATTTCCAGGAAGGTCTTCAGCCGCACTTCCGGGAAGACGGTGGAGAGATGGTCTTCCCAATCGCTCAGCACCGGCTTCTCGCCAGGGACGACATCGAGCCTGCCGTCCAGGAAGTCGCGGAAGGACTTGCCGGTGGCGTCCAGATACTCACCCTTGCGCTTGACGAAATACATCGGCACGTCGAGCGCCCAGTCGCGGTATTGCTCATAACCGAACCCCTCATCGAAGACGAAGGGCAGCATGCCTGTGCGGTTATTGTCGGTGTCGGTCCAGACATGGGCCCGGTAGGACAGGAAACCGTGCAGCCCGCCATCCTTGAACGGCGAATTGGCGAACAGGGCCGTCGCCAGCGGCTGCAGGGCCAGAGAGACGCGGAATTTCTTGGCCATGTCGGCTTCGGTCGAGAAATCGAGATTGGTCTGCACCGTGCACGAACGGAACATCATCTGGTGACCCATCGTGCCGACCTTGGGCATATAGGCTTTCATCAGCCCGTAGCGGGCCTTGGGCATCATCGGTGTTTCTTCCAGCGACCATTTCGGCGAAAAGCCGAGGCCGAGGAAGCCGGCGCCGATCTCGTCGGCGACTTCGCGCACCTCGCGCAGATGCGAATTCACCTCGGCACAGGTCTGGTGGATGGTTTCCAGCGGCGCACCGGACAGTTCGAACTGCCCGCCCGGCTCCAGCGTGATCGAGGCGCCGTCGCGCTTCAGCGCGATCAGCTCGCCGCCTTCGCGCACCGGCTGCCATCCGAAGCGCTCGAGGCCCGACAGCATTTTCTCGACGCTCGGCCCCTCGGCGCGGAAGGGCAGAGGCGTGTGATCGCCCAGGGCAAAGCCGAATTTTTCGTGCTCGGTCCCGATGCGGAAGGCCGTGTCCGGCTTCTCACCGGCGGCGAAATAGGCCGTCAGCTGGTCGAGGCTTTCAATGGGAGCACCTTCGCCGCCCGGATTATACGTGCCGCTCATGCCAAGCGCCCCCGCCGTTTCAAAATGTCCGCAACAGATATGGGGGCACTGCCCCGGTAACAAGGGTTTGGCTCTGAGAATCACGGCCTTGTGACGCGCAAATCCCCGCTAGCGCCAGTCACCACAGGTCGACTGCCAGATTGTCAGCGCTGCAATTGCCGCCGTCTCTGCACGCAGGATCCGCGGCCCCAGCGTCACAGGGACGACGTGCTGGAGGCTGCGCAGACGGTCGCGTTCGGCCGGGGAAAATCCACCTTCGGGACCGATCAGGATCGCCGCCGGCCTGTCGCCAGCGCCAGCGAGCGCCGCCGCCATGGGTTGACCACGCCCGCGCGCACCGCCCCAGGCCGCATCGGCCTCATCGCCGCTCTCGTCACAGAAAATCAGCAGCCGGTCGTCCGGCCAGTTGTCCAGTACAGCAGCAAGTTTCTCGCTGGTACGCAGTTCCGGCAGGTCGAGACGCTCGGTCTGCTCGGCTGCCTCCTTGGTGATCGCCTGCAGGCGCTCGAACTTGATGCGGTCGGACTGGGTGCGCTCGGTAACCACGGGCGCGATCACGGCAGCGCCCAGCTCGGTCGCCTTCTCGACGATGAGCTCGGTCTTGCTGCGCCGGACCGGAGCGAACATCAGCCAGAGATCAGGCACGCCCTGTTGCGGCCGGGTCTGGTCGGCCACCGTCAGTCCCGCACCCTTGCGCGAGGCGTGGGCGATTACAGCCGACCATTCGCCATCCCGGCCATTGAAGACCCGCACGACATCGCCCTCGCCGCGTCGCATGACATTGATCAGGTAGTGCGCATCCTCGCGTGCCAGCGGAATGGCGGCGCTCGCAGACAGCGGAGCATCGATGAAAAGGCGGGGATCGGTCGACATGACACCGCTTTGACCGCGCGCACCCGGGACGTCAAGTCCCGCTGCCAATCCCGCATTCCTGCCTTGAATTGGCCGTCAGCCTTTGCCAAACACCCTTGATGCAACTGAATTTCGACCGGCGAGTCGCCGACAGCCTGCCAACATCCTGGGTCGACCGAGCGCCGCTGGCACTGCGCCCCTATCTGCGCCTGGCCCGCTATGACCGGCCCATCGGCTTCTGGCTGCTGGCCCTGCCCTGCTGGATGGGATTGATGCTGGCCCGTATCGGCGACGGGATTGCGCCCTACGACATCTGGCTGGCTTTCCTGTTCGCCATCGGCGCCATTGCCATGCGTGGCGCCGGTTGCACCTATAATGATATCATCGACCGCGAACTGGACGCCCGCGTCGCCCGCACCGCCGAGCGGCCGCTGGCGGCGGGAACGGTGAGCCTGAAACAGGCCTGGGCTTTCCTCTCCGGGCAGGCGCTGGTCGGCCTGATCGTTTTGGTGCAATTGCCGCTGATTGCCATACTGGTCGGTCTCACCGCCCTGCTGCTGGTCGCCGCCTACCCCTTCATGAAGCGCATCACCTGGTGGCCGCAGGCCTGGCTGGGCCTGACCTTCAACTGGGGCATCCCCGTCGCCTACACCGCCGCCACCGGCCGCATCGATGCGGCGATGATCGTGCTCTATGTGGCAGCGGTATTCTGGACGCTGGGTTATGACACCATCTACGCCCATCAGGACGCTGAGGACGATGCGCTGGTCGGCGTGAAGTCCACCGCCCGCCTGTTCGGCGAGAATTCGCAATTCTGGGTGGCTGGCTTTTACGGCGCCAATGCCATCCTCGTCGCGCTGGTGATCTGGCTGAGCCGGGCCGAGCCGTGGATTGTCATCCCCTTCACGCTCTACACCGCGCATCTGTTCAACCAGGTCCGGCGCCTCGACATCAGCGACGGGCCGCGCTGCCTCGACCTGTTCAAGGCCAACCGCACCACTGGCCTGCTGCTGGTAGCGACCCTGCTCACCGGCGCGGTGTTTTGACTGCGGTATTTTGACTGCGGCAAATGGCCGGCCATTTGCCCTGGAGATTTGACCCGTCGCCCGGTGACGGGCTTGATGGGACGAGTCCGGTCGCCGATTTGCAGCCGGTGACCAGCCAGACAGGGTGAGTGTCATGCGTATCATCGTCCGGGCCATTGCCGCGCTCGTCCTGCCGCTTTGTGCATTCTTTGCGGCAGCGGCATCAGGCCAGACAGCGGCCGCCCGCAACGGGGTGAACATCCCGCTACGCTATGAAACCCTCGACAATGGCTTGCGGGTGGTCCTCGCCGAAGACCATACCGTGCCGACCGCGACCGTCGCGGTCTATTATGGCGTCGGCTATCGCAATGAACCACGTGGGCGGACCGGCTTTGCCCATCTGTTCGAGCATATCTTTTTTGCCGGCTCACAGAACCTGCCCGAACCGGTCTTTTACTACTACATCGCCGACCTCGGCGGCATCGCCAACGGCTCGACCCGGCTCGATTTCACCAATTATTTCGGTGTGGTGCCAGCCAACGCCCTCAACGCTTTCCTGTGGGCTGAGGCCGACCGGATGGCCGCCCCGACCATCGATGAGGCCGTCTTCCAGCGCGAGCGTGACGTCGTGCGCAACGAGATTTTCGTCAATGTGCAGAACCGCGCCTATGGCGACTGGACCTGGGTCGACCTGCCGATGGCGGCCAATGAAAACTGGCACAATGCGCACAATTTCTACGGTGATCTCAGCGATCTCGACGCCGCCACGGTCGAGGAGGCATGGACTTTTTTCGAGCAATACTACACGCCGCGCAACGCGGTCCTGGTGATCGCGGGGAGTTTTGACACCGACGCCACCCTGGCCACTGTCGAGCAGTATTTCGGCGATATTCCCGCCGGTCCGGACCTGCCCGAGATCGACGTGTCCGAGCCACCCCAGACGATCGAAAAACGCGCCCGGCTGACCGACCCGCTGGCCACCCAACCGGGCCTCGCCATCGCCTATCACATGCCGGAACGCGGCACGCCGGAATACTTCGCCATGATCCTGATCGACCAGATCCTGACCCGCGGCGGCGATGCCCGGTTGCAACAACATCTCGTCGATGATCTGGGTTATGGCAGCGGCGTGGGTGGCGGCATCAACCTTCTGGGCAATGCCTTCAACTATGACGGGCCGATGCTGTGGACGGCCAGCCTGATCCATGATGGCGAGATCGCGCCCGACACGGTGCTGACCGAGTTCGACCGGGTGATCGACGAATTGCGCGAGACCCGCGTCAGCGACGCTGTACTCGCCAGCGCGCGCAACAAATTCCTGGCAGAATTCTATCTGCAATTCGACTATGGCACCCGTTTCGGCGTGGCCGACCTGCTGGCCAGTTTCGCCCTGTTTGACGATGATCCCGGCCGTATCAACCGGATCGAGGACGGCTTCGAACAGGTGACCCCGCAGATGATACAGCGCGTGGCGCGTGACTGGCTGCGCCGGGACAACCGGACCATCCTTGAACTGGTGCCCGGCGACGGACGTCCGCCCGCCGCGCCGCTTGCCCCACCGGTCAAGGCGGAGGATCTGCCATGAATCCGCTTCGCCCCCTTCGCTGTTTCAGCCTCGCCCTTGTCATGGCGCTGGCAGGCCTGGTCTCGCTGGCCACCGCCGGGCTGGCCGACGGGCCGGGCCGGGGACTGCTGCCGCCGGCACCGGGCGAGCCCCTGCCCTTCGAACTGCCGGCCTCGCAATCGCTGATGCTGGAAAACGGCCTGACCGTGACCTTCATTCCCTGGGGGCTGACCCCGACCATGGATATCGTCGTCTCGGTGAGATCGGGCAATATTGATGATGGCGAGCAGACCTGGATTGCCGACCTGACCACGGCGATGATCGAGGAAGGTTTTGCCGGACTGGACCGGGCCGAGATCGGCCGACGCTTCGCAACCATGGGAGGCGCGCTGAACACCACGGTGACCCAGACCCACACCCTGGTCGGTGCGCATGTGCTGTCTGATCATGGCGAAGACGCGCTGGCCCTGATCGCCGACGCGGTGCGCCGCCCCGATTTCCCGCCAGACGCGCTTGCCCGGATCAGTGCCGGCATGTCGCGCGATATCGAGCTGCGCCGGCAGGAGCCCGACTATATGGCCTTCACGACCGCCGTTCAGTCGCTCTTCCCGCCTGGCCATCCCTTCCATTTCGGTCTTCCACGTCCGGGCCAGGTCGATAGCTATGCAATTGCTGATATCCGCGATTTCCACGCCACCAAATTCGGGGCCGGCCGGACCCATCTCTATATTGCCGGACGGTTCGACACCGCCCGCATGGAAGCGGCGGTGCGGGACGCCTTTGGTGACTGGCCGCGCGGCGAGCCTGACAGCGCGCCGCTGGCGATACCGGCCCGTGGCCCCGTCGTGCATCTGGTTGACCGGCCCGGCTCGTTGCAGACAACGGTCCACCTGGTCTTCCCGGTCGGCAGCATCACCTCGAAGGATGCGACGCCCCTGTCGGTAATGGACGCCTCCCTGGGCGGCGCCATCTCCGCACGCATGCGCGAAGCCGGCTGGTCCTATTCACCCAGCAGTTTCATCCAGTGGACCCGCGGCGGCGGGATGTGGACCTATACCGACGATATCGATACGCCGCATACAGTTGAGGCGCTGACGTCAGTCTTCGCGACCATTGCTTCGGCGCGCGATCAAGTGTGGAACATGGACGGGACCCGGCGCTGGCTGGCCAGCCTGTTCGTGATGTCGACCGGCTCGACCTATGGCCTGCTCGAAAACCTGGCCCAACGCGACGCTTTCGGCCTCGATCACGACTATCTCGACCGCCGCGTCCCGGCCCTGATGTCGGTCACCGATCGCGAGGTCAACGCCGTCGCCGGGGCCTATCTGCGCGAGGACAGGTTCACCTTGGTCGTGGTTGGCGACCTGACCCGGTTCGAGGACGGGTTGCGGGCCATGCCAGCGCTCGGGCAGGCGGAATTCGTACGGTCTTCGGAGTAGGTCGGGCAAGGTCTGCCGCCCGTCGCCAAACCGGTTGTCATCCCAGTCGGAGGTCCGGCGGACGAGTTGCCCGAAGGACGAGCCGCCCCGTCCCCCTCTACCCGATATTCTGCGCAAACATGATCCGGTGGCCGTCCGGCGTCTGCACGCCAAATTCGCGCATGCCCCAGGGCTGATCGGTGAGACGGTGGATGATATTGACACCAGGCCCCTTGATCTCGTCGTGGAAGGCCCTGACGTCGTCAAACTCAACATAGGCGAAGAATTGGTGATCGCCGAGCTCCGCCGGCGGGATGGCATCGGCGCAATGACCGATGCGCAGATAGCAATTATCGCGGCGCAGGAAGGCCCAGCCATCCGCCCGCAGCCAGTGCTCGAAGCCCAGCTTCTCCACCCACCAGCGGGCCGTTGAGTCCAGGTCATTGACGGCCAGCACATAGGTGGACCGTGTCACGCGTGTGGTCATGGCTTGCTCCTTCGCCACCGGACGCATAACCCGGGGTCGCCCCATACTGACAGGAAGCGCCATGACCGGCACCCCCCGGCTCGATGACCCCCACGCCTTCATCCGCGCGCATACGGCGTTGATGGCGCCGCCAATGGTGCCCGAGGTCGAACTGCACCTGGCGGTCGAGACAGTCGCGATCTGGGAGCAGACCGAGGAAGCGCTCGGCGAAATGGGACTGCCACCGCCATTCTGGGCCTTCGCCTGGGCAGGCGGACAAGCGCTGGCGCGCTATTGCCTCGACAATCCGGCCATTGTTTCCGGCCTGCGCGTGCTCGACTTTGCCGCCGGCGGCGCGGTCTCCGGCATTGCCGCGATGAAGGCCGGCGCCGCCACGGTCGAAGCCTGCGAACTGGACGCTTTCGCCATCGCCGCCATCGAGACAAACGCGCAGGCCAATGGCGTCGCGCTGACCACACGGCTCGGCGATCTGGTCGGCACGGATGACGGGTGGGATGTGGTGCTGGCCGGTGATGTCTTCTACGAGGCTGAACCGGCACGCCTGATCGGCGGCTGGCTGGAGACCCTCAATGCCCGTGGCGCGACCGTGTTGATCGGCGACCCGGGACGCTCCTTCCTGCCCCAGGACCGGCTGGAAAGGCTGGCCGAATACACGGTTCCCGTCACCCGCGACCTTGAGGACCGCGAGGTAAGACAGGCCAAGGTGTGGAAATATCGCTGACGCTCCCCTCGCCCGCAGAATCAACCCAGTCTGCCGAGCATGGCCCGCGCTCGCGCCGTTGACCGGCGATTATTCCTGCTGCTCGAAATTGCCGCCCGCAAGCTCAACCGGGACGCCGACGCACGCCTGAAATCCGTCGCTGGCGTGACCTCTGCCCAGGCTGCCGTCCTGTTCCTGCTGGCCCGCCGCGGCGAGCGCCGCATGGGTGATATCGGCGAGATGCTCTCCCTGCACCCGCCGGCCGTGACCGGCCTGGTCAATCGCATGGAAGCGCTGGGCCTTGTCACCAAGAAGACCTCGCCCAGCGACAAGCGCTCGGCGATCGTGTCGCTGACCGAAAAGGGGCGGGCCCTGGGCGATACCGCCGACCACATCCTGCGTGACCTCAATACCGAGCTGGAGAACCGGCTGGGCGAAGAGGATGCCGACATGTTGCACCGCGTCCTGACCCGGATCGCGGTGGATTTCTGATGGCCGGCCAAGTGGCCCGGGTGACGTTTACGTCAACTGATTAACGGTGTTCAAGCGCCCCGCTTTTGCTCTAGGCTCCCGCCATATCCACAAGCCCGAATGGGCAAACCCATTAGGGAGGCTCGCATGAGCGAACAGGTTTTGGTCGAAACCGCAGACCGTATCCGCACGATACGCTTCAACCGTCCAACAAAGAAAAACGCCCTTACCCAGGACATGTATGACGCCGCCGCCGAGGCTCTGGAAAGCGCCGACACCGATCCGTCGGTCCGCGTCAGCATCATCACCGGTACCGATGGCGTCTTCACCGCCGGCAATGACATAGTCGACTTCACCCAGCGCCCGCCGGATTTCAACGAGCACGACGTCCCGCCGGTGCGCCGCTTCATGCTGGCGCTGCTGAATGCACAGAAGCCGGTCGTCGCCGCCGTTGATGGCCTCGCCATCGGGATCGGTGTGACGTTGCTGCTGCATTGCGACCTGGTCGTCGCCTCGGACCGGGCCGTGTTCAAGACGCCTTTCGTCGACCTGGCCCTGGCACCGGAATTTGCCTCCTCCCAGCTGATGCCGCGTATTTTCGGCCATGCAGTCGCCGCCGAACTCCTGCTGCTGGGCGAGACCTGGGACGCGACACGGGCCCGCGAGACGGGCCTGGTCAATCGCGTCACCGAGCCGGGCAAGCTGGACGAGACCGCCCGCTTCATCGCCGCCATCCTTGCCGCCAAAGCGCCAACCTCGCTGAAAGCGTCCAAGGCCCTGATGCGCCAGCCGGTCGAAAGCATCGAGGACCGCATGGACCGCGAGAACGCGATCTTCGCCTCGCAACTGCAATCGCCGGAATTTGCCGAAGCAGCGGCCGCCTTCCTCGAACGCCGGGCACCGGATTTCGACAAGCTGGGCTGACCCACAAATCGACGACACGCGGGGGACTGACATGAAAAAGCGCTATATCGCCGGGACCGCCCTGGCCGTCCTGCTGGCCGCCGGGATCACGGCACTCAACCTGTCGCCGATCGGGCGGGTCTACCTGCCCTCCGGCACCGGCATTGTTGCCAAGCAGATGTGCTCTTTGACCTGGGTGTCCGGTCTCGATCCGGACCAGGCCTATGACTTCTATCTCAACCCCTTGCTGGGCGATGCGGCCAGCGTGATCGGCTATGAGATGGATGAGGAGAACCGCGAGGTCACCTCATCCGTGCTCGGCCTGTTCTGGCAGCAACGAGCGGTCTGGCGCGACGGGCTGGGCTGTACGCTGGTCCATGGTTCGGGCGATTTCGACCCCGACCTGACTGTCCCGGTCACGCGCGACTTCCAGCCGATGACGCTCGACACCACCCACCGCGACGCCTGGTTCGACACCGAGGCCCTGGACGCCGCGGTGATGGATGCCTTTGACGACAGCGAGGACGACAGTCGCCAGACCCTGGCTGTCGCGGTGCTGCACCAGGGCCGCCTGGTCGCCGAGCACTATGCACCCGGCGCCAGCCAGCAGACCCGCTTCCACGGCTGGTCCATGACCAAGAGCGCCATGACCACGCTGGCCGGTACGCTGGTCCATGACGGCCTGCTCGACATAGAGGCTGAAGGCGCCGTCCCCGCCCTTGCCGAAATCGACGATATCCGCCTGTCGGAGATCACCATCGAAAGCCTGCTACGCATGGCCGGCGGCCTCGCCATCGCCGAGACCAATACCGGCATGGACCCCAATTCGGAGATGCTGTTCACCCAGTCCGACATGCCGCATTACGCCGCTACCCGCGAACGCCTGCATGCGCCCGGTGAGCACTGGCAGTACATGAGCGGCAATACCATCCTGGCCACCGACACCATGCAGCGCCTGCTGGGCGACAGCCTGCCCGAACAGGTCGCAGGACTTCGCGCCCGGATATTCGAGCCGCTGGGCATCTATTCGGCGATCATGGAGCCGGGCGAGAACGGCGTCTTCCAGGGCTCGTCCTACATGTATGCCACGGCCCATGACTGGGCCCGGCTGAACCAGCTCTATCTCGACAATGGCGTCGTCGATGGCGAGCGCCTGCTGCCGGAAGACTGGTATTCGATCGTCGCCGAGCCGACCCCGGGGTCCAATGGCGAATACGGGATGGGCTTCTGGTTGCCCAATGAGCGCAGCACCCTGCCGCCGGAAACCATCATGATGAGCGGTTTCCAGGGCCAATGGGGCTATGTCATGCCGCAGCAGGAGCTGGTCATCGTGCGCTTTGGCGCCACAACCGGTGTCAACTCACGGACCGGCGGGCTCGCCAATGCCGTCCGGGCCGCCTTGCAGCCGCCCGCGGCTGAGCCAGACGCGCCGGAATCGCTGCCCGAACCCGATCAGTGATATCCGCTAGGCCGCCACGCAGAGCGGCGGGGTTTCAGCGAGTACGCCGGTCTTCAACACCCGCCTTACATGCTGGCTGACGGCAAAGGGGCCGGCGCGCTTTTCATTGATGGCGACCATCAGGTCCGGCTGTGTCACGCCGGGCTTGGACACGGCGACGGCCCAGGTCGCGTATTCACGCCGCAGGACCGGAACGAATTCCAGCACCTGCAGCCCGTCCACCCGGTCATCATTGGCGGCCCGGTCATGATAGGCGCAGAGCGCCTCGTCACCGCCCTCCAGGACTTCCAGGAAATGTCCGGCCTCGACCACCATGCCACCCGTCACGCCTTCGGCCACACTGGTCCGCATGCAGCTTGCCAGAACTGACCCGAACGCGCCGTTGAGTGCGCCGGGACCAGTGTCGATTTTTGATCGGGCAGCGAGGACCATTCTGTGCAGCATGCGGACATCCGGTTGGAGCAATTATGTGTCGCCCTC
This sequence comes from Maricaulis maris MCS10, assembly GCF_000014745.1. Lineage (NCBI taxonomy): Bacteria > Pseudomonadati > Pseudomonadota > Alphaproteobacteria > Maricaulales > Maricaulaceae > Maricaulis > Maricaulis maris. Next base: position 2,453,154 of record NC_008347.1, read on the forward strand.
TAAGCGCCAGACCTGAAGCTTCTTTCAATGAATTGGCCGGCATTTTTCGCGATATTGCCTCAAATTGTCAGCGCTTCCCGCCATCTCCCTGAGCCTGCGACGGAAAGCGGGCTGGACTTTCAGCGGCGAAATTGCAGTTTCAGACACACAACAATGCAGGACCACGGCCATGGCCCATAAATCCCTTCGTGATTTCATCGACCAGCTGGAAGCCGAGGGCGATCTGGTGCGGGTCACCACGCCGGTTTCGACCGAGCTGGAAATGACCGAGATTCACAAGCGCACCCTGCATGCTGGCGGGCCGGCCATCCTGTTTGAAAACGTCATCAATGAGCGCGGCGAAAAGAGCGAAATGCCCTGCCTGGTGAACCTGTTCGGCACCGTCAAACGCGTTGCCCAGGCGGTCACGCTGGGCGGACAGGCGCGCACCACGGGTGAGGAATTGCGCGAAGTCGGCGAGCTGCTCGCCTTCCTGCGCCAGCCGGAACCGCCGCGCGGTCTCAAGGAAGCCGCCGAACTCCTGCCCCTGGCCAAAACCGTGATGTCGATGCGGCCGAAGACTGTGAAGAAAGCCCCCTGCCAGGACGTGGTCCTCACAGGCAACGACATCGATCTCGACCGGTTGCCGATCCAGACCTGCTGGCCCGGCGAACCGGCGCCGCTGATCACCTGGCCGCTGGTGGTCACCAAGGGACCGTCGGACGACAAGCAGGACGATTTCAATCTCGGCATTTACCGCATGCAAAAGCTCGGCAAGGACCGCACCCTGATGCGCTGGCTCAAGCATCGTGGCGGCGCCCAGCATTATCAGCGCTGGAAGGACAAGAAGCCGGACCCGCTGCCCGCCGCCGTCGTCCTGGGTGCCGATCCCGGCACCATATTGGCGGCCGTCACGCCCATCCCCGACACGCTGTCGGAATACCAGTTCGCCGGCATTTTGCGCGGCAAGAAGGCCGAGCTGGTCGATTGCAAGACGGTTCCGCTCAAAGTCCCCGCCGAAGCCGAGATCATCCTGGAAGGTCATGTCCTGCTCGACGAGTACGGCCCGGAAGGCCCCTATGGCGACCACACCGGCTATTATAATTCCGTCGAGCATTTTCCGGTGTTCCAGATCAGCGCCATCACCATGCGCAAGGACCCGATCTACCTGACCACCTATACCGGCCGTCCGCCGGACGAACCGGCCGTCCTCGGCGAGGCGCTCAACGAGGTCTTCATCCCGCTATTGCAGCAGCAATTCCCGGAAATTCTCGACTTCTGGCTGCCGCCCGAGGGCTGTTCCTACCGCATCGCCGTGATCAGCATGAAGAAGGCCTATGCCGGCCATGCCAAGCGCGTGATGATGGGCGCCTGGTCCTTCCTCAGACAATTCATGTACACCAAATGGATCATCGTCGTGGACGAGGATATCGACGCGCGCGACTGGAAAGACGTGATGTGGGCCGTCTCGACCCGCATGGATCCGGCCCGCGACATCGTCACCGTCGAAAACACCCCCATCGACTATCTCGACTTCGCCTCCCCGGTCTCCGGCCTCGGCTCGAAGATCGGGCTTGATGCGACCAACAAGACGGGTCATGAGACGACGCGGGAATGGGGCGAAAAACTCGACATGGATGACGCCACGAAGGCGCGGGTGGACGCGATCTGGGGCGAGTTGGGGATTGAGCTGGGGTGACTTCGGTCGCCGCTCGCTTGTCACCCCGGGCGACGGGCCTGCGTCCGGGATGACGGACTATCACGCTTGAAGAATGCACCGCCCTCGCTTCTCCCCGACCGGGGAGAAGTGGCCCGAAGGGCCGATGAGGGGCGGCGCGTCGGCGCCCATTCAAAACCTTTCCCTGGCGCCGCGTCGCGGCGCGCCCCTCACCCCCTGCGCGCTGCCGCGCTCCGGGACCTCTCCCCGGCCGGGGAGAGGCAGCTTATCCCCCCTCCTGCACCCCCTTCCTTCTCCCTGGGGAGAAGGTGCGCGCAGCGCGGATGAGGGGGATTTCTCCTGCGCCCACCGGGATTTACCCCTCACCCTGGCCCTCTCCCAGGGGAGAGGGAAAGTGAGCTCTGCGAAAAAATCCAGAAAACTTATCCCCGCCCATCAGACCCACCGCATAATCCCCCTGTCCCGCGTCACTCGAGGCCCGGATTGGTGATCCGGGGGCGTTGGGAGTACGGAGCTCGTCCGGTTGCCTGGAATCACCGCCAGACCAACCCGGCGTGGCCATCGGTTGGACGGCAGCACAAAGCTCGACTGCCTCTCCCAGCCGGTTTCGAGACGGGGTCGGTAACGATCCTGAGTAAATCTCCGTGTGCGAGGTGCCCCCGGCGCCACCCATACACACTCGCATAGCAAGGCTCCGGAACGGCACCTCGCACCCCTCTACTGCCCAAAACGCCAGGCGAGCTCGTCGTGGCGATGTCGGTGCTTGGGGTCGAGGGTGTTCAGAACGACATTCGCTCAGGTCTGGCCGGTCTTGAGGCGGACATCGGAATTGGGCGCCCTGTAGCGCTCGAACGCATCCAGCAGCGAGGTCACGCGGTCCGAGACAATCAATGCGCCGCGATGTTCCGGAGCCAGGAAGCCCTGGTCGGTCATCTTGTCGAGAAAGGCCACCAGCTCGTCATAATAGCCATTGACGTTCAAAAGGCCGACCGGGTTACGGTGCTGACCGAGCTGGGCCCAGGTCCAGACCTCGAACATTTCCTCCATCGTGCCGATGCCGCCGGGCATGGCGATGAAGGCCTGCGACAGCTTCACCATCTTGGCCTTGCGGGCATGCATGGAGCGCACGACGTGGAGTTCGGAAAGTCCCATATGGGCGATTTCCTTGAGGGCCAGGAATTCCGGGATCACCCCGACGACGCGGCCGCCGGCGGCGAGGGTCGCATCGGCAATGCGTCCCATCAGACCGACCTGCCCGCCACCATAGACCATTCCGATCCCGCGCAGCGCCAGCACTTCGCCGAGCCGGTCGGCGGCGGCGATGAAGGCCGGATCCTTGCCGGCATTGGAGCCGCAATACACACAAATGGATTTCATGACAGGTCCAGAATTTGGAAACACGCGCTCCTGCCCTATCCTGCGATCAGAATTGCGGGAGCCAAGGATGAAACGGATCACAATCCTGATAATCGCGCTGCTCGCGCTGGGCAAGCCGCTGGCGGCGGCTGGCGCCCAGATTGCCGAGCCGGTCGTCCTGCCCTCGCAGATGTGTCGCGGCTATTTCTTCGTCCCGGTGACGCTGGAAGTACGCGATGGCGAGACTGCCGACGAGCGGACACTCTGGTTCCTCTACGACACCGGCGCCTCGGCCAGTTTTGTCGACCCGGACAGTGTCGAGCGGGTCTCCGGGCAAAGGTTGGCCAGGGGAGTCCGGGCCAATTTCGGTGTCTCGACCATCGGCGATCTGAGACTGACCGGCCTGCGGGCCCGCATCCGCGACCTCGATCACCTCTCCATCGCCCTGGGCCGCGAGATCGACGGCATCCTGGAATTTGACGCGTTTTCGGCCGTGCTGCTGACCCTCGACTACGCCAACAGTGAGATGCGAATCGTGTCCGGCGAGCTGCCCCGCGCCGACGGCGAGACGGTGTTTTCATCCAGGGGACCGGACACCCGGCCCTGGTTGCAGGTCGGCTTTCCAACCGGCAGCCGCCGCCTGCTGATCGACAGCGGCGCCGCGCTGAGCCCGATCATCCTGCGCAATATCCACCGCTACGACACCGTCCGGCCACCGCGCGCCACCGGCGCCGCAGTCCGCTTCTCCGAGGTCGAGCGCCGCTCCTCAGCGCGGATGAGTGGCAGTCTGTGGATTGGTGGCCACGAGCTGGAACAACCGGTCATCCAGTCAACGCCGGAGACGGAAATCCTGGGCGGTCAGGCGATGCGTCATTTCAGCTGGACCTTTGACCAGCGCAATGACCGGGTCCGCGTCACGCGCAATGACCCGGACACACCGATCACCTTCGAACCGATGGTGACCCACGGCATGGTCCTGGTCCCTGAAGGTGACGGCATGCGGGTCGCCACCGTGATCGCCGATACGCCCGCCTTTGATGCCGGCGTCGAGAGCGGCGATTTCATCACTCATTTCAACGGCACGCAGATGCGAACCCGCAGTTGTGAGATGGGGGGCGAACCGCCGGCGAGGCTGGATCTGAGTCTGATCCGCGACGGCGAAACCTTGCAGATGACACTGGACCTTTACGCGCTGGTCGACTGATCGCCCTGCAGAAAGGCTGACATTTCGCGGATGGCCGCGACGATCCGGGCCGGGTCGGCGGCGAGCGCACGTTCACCGATCGCGATTTCCAGCGCCGGAACCGGATCGGCGTCGAAATGCCAGAAGCGGTTGCCCAGCCAGACACCGGTCGCCTCGGCCGCCGCATCACGAGCCGCCTCGGCTGTCGCCACATCACAGTCCAGCCGGACATGCATCATGTTCACCTGAGGCGGGTCAGGCGTGATGCTGACACCGGGACAGTCGCCGAGGTCGGCCGCGATCCGGCGGGCCTGTTCGACAAATCGCGGCAGCAGCGGCAGGCGGTGTTCCAGCGCGTAAAGGGCGTCGGGGACCATCGGCCAGGCCGAGACAAGACGTCCGCCCATCCGGGCCAGCCACAGGCGCGCCGCGTCTATGAAATCCGTATCACCGGCCAGGACAGCCCCGCCCGAGGCGCCGAGATCCTTGTAGAAGGACACATAGACCGAGGCGAAACCGTCACAGATCTCCGGCCAGTCATGACCGGGCCAGGCCTCTGGCAGCCCCCAGATGCGCGCTCCATCCATGTGCAGGGGAATGCCGCGCGAGACCGCCAGGGCCTTGAGGGCGACCAGCTCGTCCCAGCTCGGCAGCGCCCCGCCATTGTGTCGCTGCGGCAGCTCGATGAAGGCGCAGCCTGCGGCGGCGGGCAGGTCGTCTGATCGCAGGGTGCGCGACCACTCACCCATGCCCAGCGTTTCCAGCCCGTGCAGGTGCACATGGGCCTCTTCCTCATGCAGGGCGAGATGAGAGGTCGGGTGCAGCGCCAGGCGGTTGTCGCCGCTGGCCTCGCAGTGAAGACGGGCAGCAACGCCCTGGGCCATGGTGCCGGTCGGAAACCAGACCGCAGCCGGCTTGCCCAGTAGCTCTGCCATCCGGGATTCCAGCCGGTCCACGGACGCGCCGGTCAGATAGGCCTCGCCCCCCAGGCCCTGCTCGCGCATCCAGGATGCGACCCGCATCAACCGGTCGGCCGGATGGGTCTCGTGATGGAAGGGGAAAGTCAGGTCAAGGTCGCAACGCGCCCTCAATGAGTCGCTCATTCCGATGCGCCGGCCAGCAGGGCATCCAGGCTGGTCGTCGACCACCCCACAAGCACTGTTGAACCCGCCTCGATGACCGGGCGCTTGATCAGCGTCGGATTGGCAATCAGGACCCCCGCCGGATCCTCCGCGGCGATTTCACGGTCTTCCTCGGCCATGTTGCGCCAGGTTGTGGAGCGCGTGTTGACGAGCACTTTCGCGCCTACGGCATCGAGCCAGTCCGGGACTTTGACAACCCGGTCCGCCTCTTCACGGATATCGACAAAAGTGTGGGCCAACCCGGCCGCGTTGAGTGCCGAAACGGCCTTCTTGCAGCTGTCGCAGTTTTTCAGGCCGTAAACCGTCAGTCCCGTCACATCAAACTCCTGCTTTTGCAGCACAACACGCCTATTCGGCAGCCTCGACCGAGTCACCCTCCGGGGACAACTCCGAAGCCCGAATCTCGGCAGCCCGGTCTTCAACCATCTCGACAATATGATCGACCATCTCCTCATTGGAGACATTGTGGTCCGGGCGTCCGGACACATACATCTTGCCGCGCCCGGCACCGCCGCCAGTAAAGCCCAGATCGGTCATCAGGGCTTCGCCCGGCCCGTTGACCACACAGCCGATGATGGACAGCGAGATCGGCTCTGAAATATGGGCCAGCCGGGCTTCCAGCGTCTCCACCGTACGGATCACGTCAAAGCCCTGGCGGGCGCAGGACGGGCAGGCGATGATATTGACGCCGCGGGTTCGCAGCCCCAGCGATTTGAGAATGTCGAAGCCGACCCGGACTTCTTCTTCCGGCTCCGCCGACAGTGAGACCCGAATGGTGTCGCCGATCCCGGCCCACAACATCGAGCCGATGCCGATCGAGGATTTCACCGTGCCGATCCGCGTGCCCCCGGCCTCGGTGACCCCCAGATGCAAGGGCGCGTCAGTGGCCTCGGACAGGGATTGATAGGCCGCAACCGTGAGGAAGGGATCGGAGGCCTTCACCGAAATCTTGTAATCTCGGAAATCGAGATCATCGAGAATGCGGGCATGGTCCAGCGCGCTCTCGACCATCGCCTCGGGACAGGGCTCGCCATATTTCTCCAGCAGGTGACGCTCGAGCGAGCCGGCATTGACCCCGATCCGGATCGCACAGCCATGATCGCGGGCGGCCTGGACGACCTCCCTGACCCGGTCCATCGAGCCGATATTGCCCGGATTGATACGCAGGCAAGCGGCGCCGGCCTCGGCAGCCTCGATGCCACGCTTGTAGTGGAAATGGATGTCGGCGATCAGCGGCACCTTGGCCGCCTTGGCAATCGTCTTGAAGGCTGCGGTTGAGTCCTCGTCCGGGCAGGACACGCGCACCAGATCGACACCGGCCTCCTCGCAGCGCCGGATCTGGTCGATCGTGGCACCGGCATCGGAGGTGGGGGTATTGGTCATCGTCTGCACGCTGATCGGCGCATCACCGCCGACCTCAAGCGGGCCAACCTTGATCTTGCGGCTCTTGCGACGGTCAATCATCCGCCACGGGCGAACACTGCGCGGATCGGAGCTGGATTGTGACATCGGACACCTTCCCTTCACGGACCTGTCTGACAGGGACACGCCGCGATACCGGCTGGATATAGCGTCAATGTGTCGGGTGTGCGACCGGGTGAATGGTAAAAGACTGCGGCGTATTGCTGCGGCGGCCTATTGCGGCGCCCCGTCAACCGGATCGGCTTGCGCCATCACAGGCAAGTCCTCAACAGGCATGCCGGCATCGCCCAACAGGCCGACCAGTTCGCCATTGCGCTCAATCTCGATCGCACCGGCATTGGCGGCGGACACGGTCAGGCCCGGCTCCAGCGCCCGATAGACCTCACCAACCGCCAGTTCCCGGGCGAACAGGATGCGACCGGATGAATCCCTAACTTCCAGCCAGGTTGGCAAAACGGCCCGCATGACCACCTGGCCGGACGCCGTCGCGGCCTCGCCCAGGGGCAGTCCGGACCAGATATCGTCAACGCTGACAGCAACCCGCCCGGTCTGGAAATCGGCACGGGCCCAATCCGGTGCCGCATCCGGCGGCGATGGCATGTTGGTCAGGCCTGTACCGCTTGAGAATTGTTCAGAATACCACCACGCCGTACCGGCGACCGCCGCGAGGATCAGAAGGGCGCCAAAGGCACCGCGGGGCAGTTTGATGGGCTCTCGGGTCTTGGCCGCTGCGCTTGGCTGGGCCCGACCGGTTTCAGTGTCGACCTCGCGCTTGAACTGGTCGACCATGCCGGCGGCATCAAGACTCAGGAAACCGGCATAGGTGCGCAGATAGCCAATGGTGTAGGCGCGAGCAGGCAGGCCGCGCGGATCCATGGTTTCAAGGGCTTCCAGATAGTCGGCGCGAACACGGGTGCGTTCGGCGGCCTGTGCGATCGAGAGATTGAGTTTCTGGCGGGCTTCGCGGAGGCGTTCGCCGGATGACAGATGCACATAGCCGACACCGTCATCTGAATAGACGGCATCAACGGGCACGAAGTCCGTACTGGGCGTCTGACTCACCATCACCATACCGCCGCTCATCCTTGCCGGAGCGATCGTCACTCAAAGCGCGGTCAGGAAAAATTCCCTAACACTTTCTTATAAGATCAAATTGCTCGTCCATTATCAATGGCCTCGCGAGGCAATCCGGCCTTTTCTCCTGCTTCTATGAGGAGCGGGCGCAAACTGTCCACGGGCAATTGAAGATGGCTCGCAAGCCAGGTGCCAAGTTTGCCGGCGTCGAGACCGGAGACCAGTTTCTTGATCGGTCCGATGTTTCCCGAGGCCATGGAAAGACTTTGATAACCAAGCCCGATCAGCACCGCAGCTTCCAGCGGCTTGGCGGCTATTTCGCCACAAACCGAGATCGGCGTGTCGTGCTCCGCGCACAGGTCGCGGACATGTTTGAGAAGATCCAGGGCGGCAGGGGCAAGAACATCGTACCGTTCCGAGACACGCGTATTCTGGCGGTCCGCGGCGTAGAAATACTGCATCAGGTCATTGGCACCGACTGACACGAAATCGACCGTGTCGATGGCGTGATGGAGCGCCCAGGCCATGCCCGGCGTTTCCAGCATGATGCCGCAGCGGACATCAGAGGGCATTTCATGACCGGCATGACGGGCATGATTCAGCTCCCGGTCCAGCATCTCGCGAGCCGCCCGGGCTTCCCAGGGCGCGGCGATCATCGGGAACATCACATTCAGGGGCCGTCCGGCGGCCGCCAGGATCAGGGCGCGCAGCTGGTAGCGCAGCAGGCCCGGCCGATCCAGACCCATGCGAATGGCGCGCCAGCCCAGCGCCGGATTGGCCTCGACGGTCGAGGGCGCGAACGGCGCCACCTTGTCACCGCCCAGGTCCAGCGTGCGGAATATGACCGGCTTCTCACCCGCGGCATCAAGGACGGATTTGTAGACAGCGGCCTGCGCTGACAGGCGCGGCAGCGTTTCCGCGACCATGAACTGGAACTCGGTCCGGAACAGGCCGACCCCGTCGGCGCCGGTTTCCTCGAGCGCTGTCAGTTCGATCAACAAGCCGGCATTCATGTGAAGACCGATGCGCTGGCCATCCGCGGTGACTGAGGGGCCGCGCAATTCGGCATAGGCCTGGCGGCGCTCCGACAGGGCGGCCACCCGAACTTCATACGTTTCCACCACCTCCGGTTCGGGCCGGATGTGAAGAACGCCGAACTCGCCATCAAGGATGACCGGGTCACCATTCTCCGCCCGGTCAAGCGCGCCTTCCAGGCGCCCGACCAGTGGAATTCTCAGCGCCTTTGCGACAATGGCTGCATGGGACGAGGCGGAACCCTCCTCCAGTGCTATGCCCTTGAGCTTGTCCCGATCAAACTCCAGAAGTTCGGCCGGGCCGATATTGCGAGCGATGATGATTGCATTGTCCGGCAGTTCGAGCGCCGCACCGCTCCCGTCCAGATGACGCAAGAGGCGATTGGCGAGATCTTCCAGATCATGCAGGCGCTCGCGGAACAGCTGGTCCGAAGCCTTCATCAGCCGGGCGCGGTTCTCGTTTCGCACCCGTTCGACAGCAGCCTCAGCGGTCAGGCCACGGCGCACCGCATCGCGCAGTCTTTCCATCCAGCCACGGTCATGGGCGAACATGCGGTAGGCCTGCAACACGTCGCGGGTCGGACCACCAAAGGGGATACGGCCACCTTCCAGCATCTCGTCGATCGCACTGCGCAGCGACTTGATGGCCGTTTCCAGGCGCTCTTCCTCGCCGGCAGGGTCATCAGCGATCAGGCGGGTCGACTCGACATGGGGCTCGAACAACACCGCGACGCCCTGTGCAACGCCGCCGGAATAGGCTCCGCCCTGGAAGCGTTCCGGGCGCGACTGGCGCACATCCAGCCCGGCCATTTCGGCGGCATCGACAATATCGCCGGAGGCGACGATCTCGGCCAACACCATGGCGACGGTCTGCAGCGTCTCTATTTCATCGGCCGCAATCTGGCGCTCGACCGAGGTCTGGGCCGTCAGGACACCAACCATGCGTCCGCCGCGCAGGATCGGAACACCGACGAAGGTATCGAATGGCTCCTCACCGGTTTCCGGCTTGTAGGAGAAAGACGGGTGCTGGCGGGCATTGGACGTCGCAAGGGGGCGCGCGCGGCGGGCCACAAGGCCAACCAGGCCCTCGCCGGGTCGCAGGCGGACCGAGTGGACGGCTTCGCGCTTGAGACCGAATGTGGCGCACAATTCCAGTGCGTTGGACGGGCGGGCCAGATAGATCGAGCACACATCCCAACCGGCCTCTTCGGCGATCAGCGCCGTCAGATGGTCGAGACGCGCCTGGGCATTCTCCTGCACCGCCATGAGCAGGCGCATGCGCTTGAGCAGGTTGCGCGGATCGCGGGCGGATTTTGTCGTCATGTCATCCATGCCTACACCTGATCCAAACCATAGGCCGCATGCAAGGCCCGGACTGCGCGTTCAACGGCGTCATTCTCGATCAAGGCCGAGATCTTGATCTCGGAGGTGGCGAGGACCTTTACCGCAATATCCTGATCTCCCAGCACCGCAAACAGGGACCGGGCAACGTCAGCTCGCTGGCGAAGACCTGCACCAACCACTGACACCTTGGCCAAACCGGTCTCGGCCGATATCCGCACCCCGGTCATGGCATCTTCCAGCACCGCTTGCGCGCGATCCAGATCACGGTGAGCGATGGAAAACTCCAACGTCACGGTACCGGGCTGTCGGGCATGGGCCTGGACGATCATGTCAACGCCGACTTCGGCTTCTGCCAGGCTGGCGAAACAGCGCGCCGCCATGTCCGACCGGTTCGACGCGCCATGCAGGGCAATGCGGGCCTGGTCGCGGGCATAGGCGACACCGGACACCAGCCGGCGTTCAGCGATCGCCTGTTCGGACACCACATCAGTGCCGCGGCTTGCTCCCGCCTCGAGGAAGGAGGACAGGACCCGCATCGGCACGCCGCGAGCCTTGGCAAATTCCACCGACCGGGTCTGCAACACCTTGGCGCCCTGGGCGGCCAGTTCCAGCATCTCGTCATGGCTGATCGTGTCGAGGCGGCGAGCGTCAGGCTCGACCCGTGGGTCAGTCGTGTAGACGCCGTCAACATCGGTATAGATGTCACACCGAGCCTGCAGCGCCGCGGCCAGGGCGGCAGCTGACAGGTCAGTCCCGCCGCGGCCCAGCGTGCGAACCTCACCCGTCTCGGTAATGCCCTGGAAGCCCGCAACCACCGGAATGATGCCAGCATCGATCGCCGCTTCGAGAACCGCGACATCCATGCCCGCAATGCGCGAAGCACCCGGCGGTCCATCCGTGATGACCGGCAATTGCCAGCCGAGGAATGACTGCGCTTCAAGGCCGGCTTCGCGCAGGGCCAGCGCCATCAGCGCCGAGGACACCTGCTCGCCGGCCGCCAGGGCGACATCGGTTTCACGGTCACCCAGACCACTGCCGAAGGCGCCGGCGAGGCCGAGAATGCGGTCGGTCTCACCGGCCATGGCCGAGACGACAACGGTCATGGTTTCGCCGCGCCGGGCGGCGTCGGCGACCAGGCCGGCCGCGTGGCGGATTCGCTCGATCGTCCCGACCGACGTGCCACCGAATTTCGCCACGACGCGCGTCATGCAACCTGTCCCTCGCGCTTCCCCGGTGAGTCCGGCACGACCATAACGTCGCACCCGGCTCGATAAGACGCACCGTTGGGGCCATATTGAGGCAGTTGCGGGGCGTCGCGCTGGCGGTTAGGTAAGCGCGAAGCGTCCGTCGTGCAACGCCTGAACGCAATCAGCCGCGGCTTCGCCCGCGAGGAGAAATTCATGACCAGCGCCGCCGCGCCCAACACGCTCAACCGTCCCTCCATTGATCCGGAGGAAGTCGAGAAATTCTCCCGCATTGCGGCCGAGTGGTGGGACCCGGACAGCAAGTTCAAGCCCTTGCACAAGTTCAACCCGATCCGCCTGGGCTTCATGCGCGACACGATCTGCGATCATTTCGGCCTGTCCGGCGAGCGCCCGTTCGAGGGTTTGCGCATTCTCGACATTGGCTGCGGCGGCGGCCTGGTCTGCGAACCGATGGCTCGACTGGGCGCACATGTCACCGGCGTCGATGCGGCCGAAGCCAATATCAAGACCGCCAGTGTCCACGCTGACGAGCAGGGTCTGGAGATCGACTACCGGCATGGCGTCGCCGAACAACTGATCGAGCAGGACGAGGCACCATTTGATGTGGTCCTCAATCTGGAGGTCATGGAACATGTCGCCAATCCGCACACCTTCCTGGTCGACTGCGCCAGACTGGTGAAACCAGGCGGGTTGATGATCTGCGCCACGATCAACCGGACCTCGAAAGCCTTTGCCCTCGCCATTGTCGGCGCCGAATGGGTGATGGGCTGGCTGCCGCGCGGGACGCACCGCTTCCACAAGCTGGTCAAACCGTCTCAGATCCGCACCGCGCTGCGCGAAGGCGGGATGAGCCTGCGCGCACCGGTGGGCGTCAGCTACAACCCGCTCACCGACCAGTTCTCGCTCGGCGAGGACACTGCCGTGAACTACATGATGGTCGCGGAAAAGCCGGCTGGCTGATTTTCACAACGGTAGGACAGACGGCGCCAGAGCGACCGCGACTAGTTCGCCTTCTTTGGCGGTGTCGGTGCCAGCGCGTCCGGCAGCGGGGTGACCGGCACGCCGTCATCACTCAGCGCCTTGGTCTCGTCAGCCGATGCCTCGCCATAGATCAGGCGCTTTGGCTTGTCGCCGTCATGGATGGCCCGCGCCTCGCTGGCAAAATCCTCGCCAACATAATCGTAATTCTTGCGGATGTGGGCGCGCACTTTCGAGGCGATTTCGCCGAACTGACGCTCTGGACTGGCCTCGCGCTTGCGCGATGTGGCAACCGCCGGCGCGGCCAGCGCCTTGCGGATCCGGGTCGAGCCACACTGCGGACATTCCACCAGGCCGCGGGCATTCTGGTCGTCGAAACCCGCCGAGTCCGAAAACCAGGCCTCGAAATCATGGTCGTCATCACACAGGAGGGCATAGCGGATCATGGCCTTGCCTCAGAGCGGGCCTGTGAGCGTACGGTCATGCTCAAGCGCCGGAACCCGTCGGCGGGCCTCGGCGACCTTGCGCAGGTCGAGGCTGGCGCGCAGCAGTCCGGGATTGTCATGCTCGAGTTCGGCGACGGTTTCGCCCCAGGGTCCGATGATGATGGAGTGTCCCCAGGTCTTGCGTCCATCGGCGTGCAAACCACCCTGCGCCGGCGCCAGCACGAAACTGCCTGTCTCGATCGCCCGGGCTCGCAGCAGAACGTCCCAATGGGCACGCCCGGTCGGCTTGGTGAAGGCGGCCGGGACGGTCAGGATTTCGGCGCCGGCCTGGGCGAGGCGGCGATAGAGATAGGCGAAACGGACATCATAGCAGATCGACAGGCCCAGCTTCGCGCCGGCAATGTCATGCACCACAAGCCGGTCCCCGGCCTGATAATTATCGCTTTCGCGATAGGTCTCGCCCTGACCCAGCCCGACATTGAACATGTGGGCCTTGTCATAGGTCGCCGCGATCTCGCCCGCCGGAGAGAAAAGGAAACTACGATTGGCGGCCCGGCGTTCGCCGATACGCACGGCCAGTGAGCCGATCAACAGCCAGATGCCGAGTTCGGCCGCTAGGGCGGCGAAGGCCGGGATCGCCGGATCATCGTCGGGCGTGCACATCACCGCGAAGGCGGCGTCGGCATCCTTTTGCACCAGATGCGTTGTCTCCGGTGTCGCCACAAATCTCGCCCCGTCCGCAGCGGCGGCGCGGATCAGCGCGCTGGCTGTGGCGAGGTTTTCCGCCGGGTCGATGCCCGAGCGCATCTGGACGAGGGCGACGTCCATGCGGATCAGGCCTGGAGCAGGGCGTCGAGCTTGTTGCCGCGCTCGAGCGCCATCAGGTCATCACAACCGCCGACATGCATGTCGCCGATGAAGATCTGCGGGAAGGTGCGACCGCCATTGGACCGCTGGATCATTTCCTGGCGCTTGGCCTGATCGAAACCGGCGTCGATCTCGGTGAATGCCACGCCCTTCTGTTTCAGGAGGGACACAGCGCGGGCGCAATAGCCGCACATGGGTCGGGTGTAGATCGTAATGTCAGTCATGCACTCACTCCAGAAGTCACTGCGCACCGCTCATACCGTCGGATCGGTTTCGCGGACTACCCGGCACAATGCCACAACACGCACCGAGGCGGCACCGGCCCGTTTCAGCTGATATGCGCATGCCGACACGGTTGCGCCAGTGGTGATCACATCATCGACCAGAACCAGATGTTTCCCGGCAACTGCATTGCGATCGGGAACCGTGAAGGCCGCCGCGACATTGCGCCGTCGCAGCCGAGCCGTCCGCCCGGCCTGGCTCGGCGTGGCTCTTTGCCGCAACAGGGCATCCGTCCACATCGGCACGCCACTCTCGCGCGACAGGACATGGCCCAGCAGGGCCGACTGGTTGTAACGGCGCACGACCAGGCGGCGCCAGTGCAGCGGGACCGGGATGATGGCGTCTGCTTCGTCCAGGCAGTCCTTGCCGGCACGGACCATCCAGCGACCGAACTGGCCGATCATCTCGCGCCGACTGCCATGCTTGAAGCCAACCACCAGAGGGCTGACCCGCGCATCATAGGCCAGAGGGGCGCGGGCGCGGTCGAAGCGCGGCGGATTGGCGATGCAATTGGCACAAACGGCCAGCGACGCGCCGCCCGACCCGGCCGGATAGGGAAAGGGCCAGCCGCACGTGTCACACCAGGGTGCATCGAGAAAGGTCAGGCGCGACCAGGCCTGCGGCGTCAGATGCCCCGCCCGATCGACAGTATCGCCGGCCAGGGGACAGACCGGTGGCCAGGCCAGATCGGCCAGGCGGCGACCGGCCTCGTTCAGTCCGGATACCAGCACACCCGCCATCTTTTCTGTCTCCTCCCCTTTCCCTGCGCCGCCCTGGCGGGCATATCCGCCCCATGACGACCGCCGCTCCGCCCGCCCTGTTTGACCGCACACTGTTGCGCCGCCGCCGCGACCGGATCGCGGGCATTCTGGCAGAACACAACTTCCTCGCGCAACGCGCTTTCGACGATATGGGCGACCGGATCGCCAGCATCATGCGCGATTTCGACCGCGCCGCGATCCTCGGCGGCGGCCCAGGCCTGGCGACGCAAGCGACGTCTGAGCTGCTGGCCGGCAAGGTTGGCTGGTGGTGCCGATCCGACCTGTCCCCTTCTGTCGTCGCCACGCTGGAGCGACCGGCCCTGGCGCTGGACGAAGAGCAATTGCCCTTCGCCTCCGAAAGCCTCGATCTCGTCCTGGCGCCCTGGGGCCTGCACTGGACCAATGACCTGCCGGGCGTTCTGGTCCAGATCAATCACGCGCTCAAGCCGGATGGTTTCTTCGCCTGCGCCCTACCGGGCGGCTCAACCCTGACCGAACTGCGCCAATGCGTGATGGCGGCCGAGAGCGAGCTGACCGGCGGCGCTGCGGCGCGCGTATCGCCCTTGGCCGGCACCTTCGACATGGCGGCCTTGCTGCAGCGGGCCGGCTTTGCCATGCCGGTCGCCGATGTCGACCGCATCACCGTGCGTTACGACACCATTTTCGCCCTGATGGCGGATCTGCGCGGCATGGGCGAAACGTCGGTGCTGACCGACCGGCCGCGCAATCCGGCGGCCCGCGCGCTGTTTGTCCGAGCCGGCCAGATCTATGCGGAGCGCTTTGCCGATCCGGATGGTCGCATCCGCGCCACTTTCGAGATTGTCCACGCCGCCGGCTGGGCCCCGCATCCCGACCAGCCCAAGCCGAAACGGCCGGGGTCGGCCACGCACCGGCTCGCCGATGCACTGGGTGTTCAGGAAAAATCGCTGGGTGAGAAAGCCGGGCGCTAATCCCGACCGAGCACCTAGAAGGGCGCCGCGGCGCTGTTTAGCATGTCGCTGACGGCCGGTCCGATCACCGCCAGGGCGGCGATGAAGATGATCGAGACGACCACGGCGATCAACGAATACTCGATCGAGGTGGCACCGCTCTGTTCGCGGAGGAAGCGGGAGACAAGGGCGCGCATCAAAGACGATCTCTCAGCTCGGCGGCCAGAGACACGTCGGCGCCGGACATCTGGTAGTCGCGCAGACGTTCCTTGCGGACCCAGGCCAGTTCCTGGCCCTCATTGGGGTGAGGAAAGCCGTCCCAGGTGCGGCACAGGAAAAGCGGCATGACGATGTGGAAGTCGTCATAGGGGTGCGAGACGAAGGCAAAGGGGTGCAGGCACCGTTCGCACGGCTCGACACTCAGCTCTTCGCGCAATTCACGCACCACGGCTTGCTCCGGCGTCTCTCCCGGCTCGATCTTGCCGCCCGGGAATTCCCAAAACCCCGCCATGGCTTTTCCCTCCGGCCGCTTGGCGATGAGGATGCGACCATCGGCATCCAGCAAGGCACAGGCAGCGACAAAGAGCACCGGTTTGGGGCTACGAGCAGTCATGGTCCCATATCTCCCTTAAGGGCGGGTGCAGAAACACGGTTAATGCCCGCCTACTGGGGTTCGTCCGGATCGAGATTGTCATCATCACTAATCGACACCCCGCCTTCTTCGCCACCCTCAGGCGCCGGCGCAAGCACCAGCGTCAGATCGGCCCGCTCGATTTCCGCCTGATCCCGCAAGCCATCAATCAGGGCTTCCAGCTGATCGAATGTATAGAAGCGGGCTATGTTGGGGCGCAGCGACTCAAGCGATGGCGGCGGCTGGCGACGACGATCCACAACGGTCAGCAAATGCCATCCGAACTCGGTCCGGAACGGCTCGGAAACCGCACCCTCCGGGGTCGCAAAGGCGACCGCGCCGAAAGCCGGCAAAATGCCCTCGCGCGAAAAATAGCCCAGATCACCGCCCTCCAGGCGCGTTGCCTGGTCTTCGCTCATTGCCACGGCAAGTTCGGCGAAATCGCGACCCTGGTCGATCAGGGCCTTGATCGCCACCGCTTCCTCCTGGGTCTGCACCAGAATGTGACGGGCACGCACTTCCTCGCCGAGCGGTATCAATCGGACCTGCTCTTCATAGATGCGCTGAATCGTCTCGTCGGTGACCGCATCATCAATCACGGTTTCGACCAGGACATTGCCGAGAATACGCTCTTCGGCGAGGGCCAGGCGCCGCCGAGCTTCCTCGGACTGGTGCAGCCCCCGCCGGCGCGCTTCCAGCGCCAACAGCCGCTGGTCGATCAATTCTTCCAGTACACGGTCAAACTCGGCGCTGCCCATCGCCGGCACGGGGGATGCTTCCTCACCGTCCTGGGCCAGCGCTTCACGCTCGACATCAGAGCGCCGGATCATCGTCCTCTCGACCCGCGCGACCACCGGATCGACCTCATCGAGAGACAGGACCGGCTGCCCGGATTCGAAATCATCGGCGGTCCGCCGCGGTTCGGGACCGCAAGCTGTGCCAGTTGCAGTCAGCACCAAAATGCAAAAGACCCTGAAAACAGACACCTATAGCGCTCCATCTGTTAAAGGAGCGGGCTTGATCCGCCGCGCCGCTTGATTGACAGTTACACCCCTCATCCTTAAGTCACCCTGACGTTTCAAAGCAATGCTGTCGTCCCCGGCGAACGGAACGAATCTCGGGCGCCGGACACCAGCTGCCCTGTAGTTCGCAAAGCCTGATCCAGATGCTCTCCATTGCCCGCAAGATCTTCGGAACCGAGAACGACCGCAAAATCCGCCGCCTGCGGCCGATGGTCGAGAAAATCAACGCGCTCGAGCCCGACTTCGAGGCCTTGTCCGACGATGCGCTGAAGGCCAAGACGGTGGAGTTCCGCGAACGCCTGGACAAGGGCGAGAAACTGGACGCGCTGATGCCGGAGGCCTTCGCCGCTGTCCGCGAAGCCGCCAAGCGGGCCCTGGGCCTGCGCCCCTATGACGTCCAGCTGATGGGCGGCATGGTGCTGCACGAAGGCTCGATCGCCGAGATGAAGACCGGTGAGGGCAAGACGCTGGTCGCCACCCTGCCCTGCTATCTCAACGCCCTGCCGGCCAAGGGCGTGCACGTCGTCACCGTCAATGACTATCTCGCCACTCGCGACAGCGAATGGATGGGCCGTGTGTTCGCACAACTCGGCCTGACCACCGGCGTGGTCGCCCACGGCATGACCGATCCGGAACGCCGCGCGGCCTATGCCTGCGACATCACCTACGCGACCAATAACGAACTCGGCTTCGATTATCTGCGCGATAACATGAAGTACTCGACCGAGGAGATGGTGCAACGCGGGCACGGCTTTGCCATCGTCGACGAGGTCGACTCGATCCTGATCGATGAAGCGCGCACCCCGCTGATCATCTCCGGCCGGACCGAGGATCGCACCGAATTCTACAAGACGATCAACGAGCTGATCCCGCTTCTCGGCGAGGATTGCTACGAGATCGACGAGAAAGCCCGCTCCATCCTCCTGACCGAGGAGGGCAATGAAGAGATCGAACGCCTGCTGAATGAGCGAGAGCTGCTCGCGGAGGGCGATCTCTATGATGTCGAGAACATCCAGGCCGTTCACCACGTCAACCAGGCCCTCAAGGCGCACAAGATCTTCGTGCGCGACAAGGATTACATCATCAAGGACAATGCCGTTGTCCTGATTGACGAGTTCACTGGCCGGATGATGCCGGGCCGTCGCCTGTCCGATGGCCTGCACCAGGCGATCGAGGCCAAGGAAGGCACCGACATCCAGCCGGAAAACCAGACGCTGGCATCGGTCACCTTCCAGAATTATTTCCGCCTCTATGACAAGCTGGCCGGCATGACCGGTACGGCTTTGACCGAGGCCGACGAATTCTTCGACATCTACAAGTTGGCGGTGATGGAAATCCCGACCAACAAGCCGATCGCCCGGATCGACGAGGAAGACGAAGTCTACCGCACGCTGGAAGAAAAATACGCCGCCATTATCGACGAGATTGTTGACTGCCAGCAGCGCGGTCAGCCGGTATTGGTCGGTACGGCCTCGATCGAGAAGTCGGAAATCATCGACCGGTTGATGAGCGACAAGGCCCTGTTCAAGAAGATGCTGGGCCATCTCTATCCAAAAGACGAAGCCGCCAAGGCCGAGTTCGAGAAATCGGCCCGCCCGGTCGAGCGGACCCTGCCGGAAATGCTCAAGCTGATCCCGATCGAGCACCAGGTGCTCAATGCGCGCTATCACGAGCAGGAAGCCTTCATCGTCGCCGAGGCCGGCGTGCCGGGCGCGGTGACGATCGCCACCAATATGGCCGGCCGCGGTACCGACATCCAGCTCGGCGGCAATGCCGACATGCGCCTCGACGCCTGGAAAGCTGAACAGGAAGCCGCCGGCAAGACCCCAACCCAGACCGAGATCGACCGCCAGGCCGACGCCATCAAGTCCGAAATCGCCGAGAAGAAACGCCATGCGCTCGACGCTGGCGGCCTCTACGTGCTCGCCACCGAGCGCCATGAAAGCCGCCGCATCGACAACCAGCTGCGCGGCCGGACCGGTCGTCAGGGTGATCCGGGCCGCTCGAAATTCTTCATTTCGGTGCAGGACGACCTGCTGCGGATCTTCGCGCCGGAACGCCTCGACACCATCATGCGCACGCTGGGCATGAAGGAAGGCGAAGCGATTCAGCACCCGTGGATGTCCAAGGCACTGGAGACCTCGCAGCGCAAGGTCGAGCAGCGCAATTTCGACATCCGCAAGAACGTCCTCAAATACGATGACGTGATGAATGACCAGCGCAAGGCGGTGTTCGAACAGCGCATCGACTTCATGGTCTCCGATGACGTCGCCGACGTCATCAAGGACATGCGCCAGTCGACCGCGGAAGATCTGGTCAGTGCCCATATCCCGCCGAAAGCCTATGCCGACCAGTGGGACATCAGCGGCCTCAAGGAAGCCTTGCAGGAAACCTTCGGTCTCAACCTGCCGGTCGAGGCCTGGGCCGACGAGGAAGGCATTGCCGACGAGGAAATCCTCGAACGCGTGTCGGAAGCCGCCGACAAGGCCTATGCCGAAAAGGCTGCCAATGCCGGTCCCGAGCTGATGCGCCGGATCGAGAAATCGATCCTGTTGCAGGCCATCGACATCAATTGGCGCGAGCACCTGCAAAACCTCGATGCCATGCGCTCGATGATCGGCCTGCGCTCCTACGCCCAGCGCAACCCGCTGAACGAATTCAAGACCGAAGCCTTCAACCTGTTCGAGCGCATGATGGACAATCTGCGTGGCGAAGTGACCAAGCAGTTGATGCTGATCCGCTTCGAGCGCGCACCGGCGCCGCCCAAGGAGCCGGAAGGCCTGACCGCAACCCATATCGATCCGCGCACCGGCCGCAATGAGATGGCCGATCCGGGCGATGGCCCGGTCGCACCGCGAGTCGCTCCGACCCAGCGCCGCGTTTCGACACCGGCCCATCCGAACAAGCCGGAAACCTGGGGCCGCGTCGCTCGCAACGCCCCCTGCCCGTGCGGTTCCGGCAAGAAATACAAGCAGTGTCACGGCGCCATCGACGGCGCTCCGACGGCCTGACCCGGTGAGCGAGGTATGCCTTCGTCCCGCCCGTAGCGGCGAGGAGGACGTGCTGTCAGACCTGTGCCTGAAGTCAAAGGCGCATTGGGGCTATGACGAGGTCTTCATGGCCGAGGTCGCGCCCTATCTGAAGGTCACCACCGAAGCGATCGAGGCCGGGCTGACGACTGTCGCCGAGCTTGATGACGGCACGATGCTCGGCGTCTGCCAGATCGATCCGGGCGGCCATCACGGCACGCTGGACCTCCTCTTCATCACGCCGGCAGCCATCGGCAAGGGCGTCGGCCGCGACCTGTTCGAAGACGCCAAGGCCAAGCTCAAGGCCCGCGGCGAGACGGTCATGACCATCCTCTCAGACCCCTATGCCGAAGCCGCCTACATCCACATGGGCGCAAAACGCGTGGCCATGCGACCGAGCGACGTCTTCAAGGGGCGGGAGCTGCCCTGGCTGGAAGTGGTGCTCTAGGGACGCGCCAGCGGCCGTTGACGGAGTGGGTGATGGACGGCCGGTGCCGATACGCTTGCGCGTCTCACCCCATCCGACCCAGCCCTGCGCACAGGCCCACCTTCCCCATCAAGGGGAAGGACCTGGATGTTCGTTTTCCTGGCCAAATCCTGCGAAGAAGTGCCGCGACCGACTATCCCCCCGGCAAGGTCCGGCCGATCGCCAGGAAGCGTTCGCGGCGTTGCTGGCGCAGGGCCTTGGCGTCCATCTGTTCCAGTTCACCGAGATGCTTCTCGATGGCATTGCCGACGGAGGTCATGGTCGCGGCGGCGTGGCGGTGGGCACCGCCGATCGGTTCGGGGATGACCTGGTCGACAATCTTCATCGCCAGCAAGTCCGGCGCGGTCACCTTCATGGCCACGGCGGCGTCCTTGGCCCGGGCCGAATCCTTCCACAGGATCGAGGCACAGCCTTCCGGCGAGATCACCGAATAGATCGAGTGCTCCAGCATCATCACAACATTGGCGCTGGCCAGGGCCACGGCGCCGCCGGACCCGCCTTCGCCGGTAATGGTGGAAATCAGCGGCGTACCCAGTGTCAGGCAGCGCTCGGTCGAGCGGGCAATGGCTTCGGACTGGCCGCGCTCTTCCGCGCCGAGGCCGGGATAGGCGCCTGCCGTGTCGACAAAGGTCAGGACCGGCATGTCGAATTTCTCGGCCAGGTCCATCAGGCGGATCGCCTTGCGATAGCCTTCCGGGCGGGCCATGCCGAAATTGTGCTTGATGCGGGATTCGGTGTCGTGGCCTTTCTCATGGCCGATCACGACCACAGAACGCCCCCGGAAACGCCCCAGACCGCCAACGATGGCTGCGTCTTCGGAGAAACGGCGATCGCCGCACATTTCCTCGAAGTCCTCGATCAGCGCCTTGCGGTAATCGCGAAAATGCGGCCGTTCGGGATGACGGGCGACCAGCGTCTTGCGCCAGGGATCGAGCTTGGAATAGAGCGCGGCGAGTTGCTCGGCCGCTTTCTGGCGCAGGCGCGCAGTCTCTTCCGCCATGTCCGGAGAGTCTTCACCCGCGAGGGATTCGAGCTCTTCGATCTTGGCTTCCAATTCGGCCAGCGGCCGTTCGAAATCGAGATAGGTACGTGTGGGGTCGGACATGCCCTGCCAACGCCTGTGAACACCAAAGTGGGAGGCAACCTAACCACCCGGTCCCGGCGCCACAAGTCTCAAAAACCGTGCTTACGCATACGTCAATCCAGCTGGTCGTCATCAGTCCTGCGGGCCAGCGGGTGAGCGGACTGGACGAGCGATTTCAGTCTCTCGTCAAGCACATGGGTATAGATCTGTGTCGTGGAGACGTCGGCATGGCCCAACAGTATCTGCACGCTGCGCAAGTCGGCACCGCGCGCCAGCAGATGGGTGGCAAAGGCATGCCGCAGGACGTGGGGCGAGACTTTCGCCGGGTCGAGCCCGGCCGCCAGGGTGAGCTCGGACAGGATTTGCGCAAAGCGTTCGCGGGTCAGGTGACCGGTCTTTGCCGTGCGCGACGGAAACAGGTATCGCGCCGCCTTGCCCGACTTGGTGCGGTCGACCGGCAGATGAGCCTCGCGGACAACCTTGTAGGCGGCAACCGCCTCGAGCGCCGCCTCGGTCAGCGGCACCAGGCGCTCACGGCCACCCTTGCCGGTGATCTGGATACAGCGTTCGGCCCGAACGAAGGCGCCCAGTGGCAGGGAGACAAGCTCGGTCACGCGCAGCCCCCCGGCATAGAGAAGCTCCATCAGAGCCCGGGTGCGCAACCCGGCCGGACCGGACAGTCCGGATGCCGCGTCGAACAGGCGGTCGACATCATCTTCGGTGAGTATTTTCGGAAGCGGACGGCCCTGTTTCGGGGCCCGCAATGGCGTCGCGGGATTGTCCTCGCGCACCCCGTCCGACAGCAGGAATCGATAGAAGCGCTTGATCGCCGACAGACGCCGGGCTGCGGTCGAAGCCGCCAGACCATCGGCCGCCATGCTGGCCAGAACATGCTCGAGATCCGGCGTGGTCGCCGCTTCCAGATTGCGGCTGGAAAGGCGCGCGGCGACATCGACCAGATCGCGGCGATAGGCATCGAGCGTGTTGGGCGACGCACCGCGCTCGGCGGCCATCATGTCGAGAAACAGCTCGATCAGGACGCCATTGGCATGGCCGGCACCGGACGGCGCTTGGCTCACCGCGACCTCGTGATCACACGCTCCAGCACCAGTGCCAGCGCATTGTCGCGAAGGCCGGCTGCGTCGAGCGCCGCTATGGACCGGCTGAACACCACAGGGTCCGCCGAAGTCTCCGGGCGATTGAGCAGGCTGACAGCCAGCAGAGCCGTTTCGGCCCGGGCGCCTGAACGCATTGCCATCTCCATCACCGGCCATTCCGGTGCAGCGGCAACGGTTTCACGGCCGAGCACCGCCATCCGGGAGGTGTTCGGTTGCCCGGCTCCCAGCTCGGCGAGCGCCAATTGTTCACCGAGCGCCGCCTCACCCTGGCTCTCGAGCCAGGCTGCGAACACCGCGTCGAAATTGCCGCCGGACAGGGCATCGCGCGCGATCGCCAATGACAGGTCGAGCGTGACCATGCGCTGCGGCGAAGGCGGAACCCATTCCGGTTGCACGGCCTCGACCGGCGTTCCATCCGCATAGGCCAGCCGGCCATCCGCCATCTCGACGATCGGCTGACCGGCAAGATTTGATGGCGTGGGGCGGCGAGGCGGGCCGTCCAGCAGCGCGTTGCGCCAACGGGCAGCGGCCCGCAAATCGCCAACGATCATCGACGCCAGGGCAATGTCATAGCCATGTGCCAGCGTCGCTTCGTTTACCGGCAGGGTTTCCACCTCGCTGCCATGATGGCGGGCCACATGGATAAAACGCGCGGCACTGCTCGTATCGGCCAGAAGGTGCCCCAGCGCCAGGGCGGCCACTTCCCGATCCTCGCCGTGTGCGAGGACATCTTCGAGCGCGTGATGACGTTCGCGACCGGTCAGCTCCAGCGCCGCTTCAAGGGCGGCGGCGGCATCGGTGATGTAGGGTGTCTCGTAGGGTGGACGATGGCCGAGGGCGATGAGCCAGGCCGGAGCCGTGTCAGCAATCGGAGGCATGTCGGCTTCCTGATCGAGCAGGGCCCGCGCCATGGCCAGGTCGAGACCGCTGTCAGCCGGCCCGACCGTATCGGCGACCGGCGTCGCCAGGGTGTAGGCAAACAGGCGGGCGTCGAAATCATCATCCTCGGAATGGGCCCGGGCCAGCTCGGCGGTAAGCTCGGCCGCGGCGCCCTGCCCCTCCAGGGCCAGGCAGAAAGCGCGGCGGCGCAACCAGTCCGGCGCATCGCGGTTTTCGATCAGGGCATTGGCGGTCTGGCAGGCCCGTTCGCTCTCGCCGGTGGCAAAGCCCAGCTCGGCATGCCAGCGGGCCAGCTCCGGGCGGCGATTCACATTCGGTGTGCGCTCGAGCAGGTCAAAGGCATCATAGGCGCCCCCCGCTGCCAGCAGCCGGTCGACCCGAAGTTCGGCCAGTCGGGCGTCTCCACGCCCACCAGCCGGCGGCTGTCCACCGGAGAGCAGGATCAGGCGGGCGGTTTCACCGAGCGCTTCGCTGGCATAACCACCATCGCCGGTACCGGGCAGGCGCATCAGTACAGCTTCCGCCATGTCGCGACCGGTTCCGGCCCACTGACGCTCATCCAGGCCGCGCGTGGTCAGTGAGACCTCGAGCGGATCAAGCGCATCAAGGCGTTCGACCTCTATTGGATTTTGGGCTGAGGCGGCTCCGCCCAGCAGCGCTGCCAGCAGGCTAGCGCGGGAAATCATCTTCCAGCTCGACACGCACATTCTCCCGGGTCGGTTCAAGGCCATTGGCGATCATGACCAGCGTGCCGAATCCGATCGCGACGAGACCGGCGATAACCGCCACACCCACCAGAAAACCACGCATGAATCCGACTCCTCAATCCTTTGAAAACCCGCCACACAGCTGCGGGTCGATCAGCGTGCGAGCCTAACCCTGATTGCGGCGATTTCCAGACCGTTTATACCGCTAGCATGTCCTACGCCTTCAAACCGCGGAAATCGCTCGTCCTCATCGGATTGATGGGAGTTGGCAAGACCACTGTCGGTCGCCGCCTGGCGCATGCCCTGAAACTGCAGTTTCGCGATGCCGACGAGGAAGTCGAGAAGGCCGCCGGACGCAGCGTGTCGGAGATATTCGAAGATTTCGGTGAGCACGCTTTCCGCGATGGAGAGCGCAAGGTCATCGCCCGCCTGCTGGAGGAGCCGCCCATGGTACTGGCGCTTGGCGGCGGTGCCTTTGTTGACGACGAAACCCGCGAACGGGTCAAGGCGATGGCGACTTCGATCTGGCTGCAGGCTGATGTCGAGACACTGGTGCAGCGCGTCGCCCGCCGCGACACGCGCCCCCTGCTGCGCGACGAAGACCCGGAAACCGTGCTGAGGACCTTGCTCAACAAGCGGCAAGCCGCGTATGCAGAGGCCGATATCCATGTCGATGCGTCGGGCGGGTCACACCAGATCACGCTCGACAGCATATTGCAGGCACTGGAAGGCCGGGAGGCAAGGACGTGAGTGACATTCTGCGGGTCACCGTCGGCTTGGGAGACCGGGCCTATGACGTGCTGGTCGGCGCGGGCGCCCTTTCCGCAGCCGGTCCGGAACTGGTCGCCCATTTCCCGCGCGGCCGGGCCATCCTGGTGACCGACCGGCATGTCGCCGACCTGCATCTCGACGCCGTGACCGCACAGCTGAGCAGGCTGGGCCTGCGTGTCGAGCCGGTCATTATCGCCCCCGGCGAAACATCCAAGAGCTGGGCCGGGCTGGAACAGGTCGTCGACGCGCTTCTCGATCGCAATATCGAGCGATCCGAAGCCGTGATCGCGCTGGGTGGCGGTGTCATTGGCGACCTGACCGGATTTGCGGCGGCGGTGACCAAGCGCGGGGTCAACTTCATCCAGATTCCCACCACCCTGCTCGCCCAGGTCGACAGCTCGGTTGGCGGCAAGACCGGTATCAATACAACCCACGGCAAGAATTTCGCCGGTAGTTTCCACCAGCCAAAGCTGGTGATCGCCGATCGCGATCTGCTGGCAACGCTCCCGGACCGCGAGCGCCGTGCCGGCTATGCGGAAATCGTCAAGGCCGCGCTGATCGGTGATGCCCCGCTGTTCGCGCAGCTGGAAGCCGCTGGCGCTGGCGTGCTGGACGGTGCCGACCTGGATCAGGCTGTTGCAGCGGCGGTCGCCTTCAAGGCCCGGATCGTCGCCGAGGACGAACGCGAAACAGGCGTCCGCGCCCTGCTCAATCTGGGCCATACTTTCGGCCATGCCTTTGAAGCCGATGCGCCCAAGGATGTGATCCGGCATGGCGAGGCGGTCGCGGTCGGCACGGCGCTGGCCTTTGCCTATTCCGCCCATCGCGGCGATTGCAGCGCCGACCACGCGGCACGCGTCGCGGCCCATTTGCGCGCGGTCGGGCTGCCGGCCAGTCCCGCCGAACTTGCGCACAGCGACTGGAATGCCGCCAGCCTCGTTTCCCGGATGCGCGACGACAAGAAGAACCGCGACGGCCGCATCACCCTCATCCTCGCCCGCGCCATCGGCGCAGCATTCATTGACCCGGCGGCCGACGAAGCCGACCTTCTCGCCTTTATGGAGACCCAGCTCTCATGAGCCTCGACTGGACGATCATCGGACCGGCCCTCACCATTGTCGGCCTGCTTTTGCTGTCAGCCTTCTTTTCCGGCTCGGAGACGTCGCTGACAGCCACATCACGCGCCCGAATGTTGCAGCTCGAACGCGACAAGGATCCGGCCGCAGCGCGGGTCAACATCCTGATTTCGGACGGCGAAGGCCTGCTCGGCTCGATCCTGCTCGGCAATAATCTCGTCAATATCCTGGCCTCGATGATCGCCGGGCAATTGTTCGAGACCCTGCTGGGCGGCAATAGTGTGGTCTGGGCCACCCTGGTCATGACGGTTCTCGTCCTCGTCTTTGCCGAGGTGATGCCGAAGACCTACGCCCTGTCCAATCCGGAACGTTTCGCGCTGGCTGTTTCCAGGCCTATCCTGATCGTGGTGCGCGTATTTGCGCCCTTGGTCGGAGCTGTCCAGTTCGTAGTCCGCAATGTGTTGCGCCTGTTCGGCGCCAATGTGGATGGTCCGGTGTTGTCGTCACATGACGAGCTTCGCGGCGCGATCGCGCTGCACCACGAGGAAGGCGGGGTGGTCAAGGATGACCGCGACATGCTCGGCGGCGTGCTCGACCTGCGCGACCTGACCGTCGATGACATAATGGTACACCGCAAATCCATCGTGATGATCGACGCTGACAAACCGTCTGAAGCGATTGTCACCGAGGCACTTCACTCGCCCCATACCCGCCTGCCGATCTACAAGGGCGATACCGAGAATATCATCGGCATCCTGCATGTCCGTGACATTGCCCGCGCCCTTCACGAGGCTGACGGCAATGCCTCTGTCATTGATATCGACGCCTTGCGGCGGGACGCCTGGTTCGTGCCGGAAACCACCGAGGTCCTCGACCAGCTCAACGCTTTCCGCGAGAAGCGCGAGCACTTCGCCCTGGTGGTCGACGAGTACGGCGCCTTGATGGGCCTCGTGACGCTGGAGGACATCCTCGAGGAAATCGTCGGCGCGATCGAAGACGAGCATGACGTGGCGGTGGAAGGCATCCAGCCTGACGGCGACGGCGTCTGGCTGGTCGATGGCGACCTGCCGATCCGCGATCTCAACCGGGCGCTTGATTGGGAATTGCCGGACGAAGAGGCCGTTACCATTGCCGGCCTGGTGATCCATGAGGCCCAGACCATACCGGAACGCGGTCAGGTTTTCGGCTTCCACGGCGCCCGTTTTGAAGTCGTCGAACGCCGCCGCAACCAGATCACCAAGCTAAGGGTCTCGGTGAGCCCGGATGATGTTGTGGTGAATGGCAGCTAGGCTGATCCGCCCGCATGAGTAGACGGGCGCAGATCAGGACCCGTCAGCAGCCTCGCCCGCGATCAGGTCTCGGTAGGCATCACAGGTTCCGCGCGGCGTTTCAGCCCTGTCGGTCTCGTTGTCGGCGCGGGCCTCCTCGACGAGATCACCCAGGGCGTCGGCGAAGACACTCGACAGGTCCATCACGTCGGCCAGGTCCGAGAACGCGTCGGGACCATCGAGAATCGTCGTTACGCCGCCACC
This sequence comes from Maricaulis maris MCS10, assembly GCF_000014745.1. NCBI lineage: Bacteria > Pseudomonadati > Pseudomonadota > Alphaproteobacteria > Maricaulales > Maricaulaceae > Maricaulis > Maricaulis maris. The sequence continues at coordinate 2,481,191 of NC_008347.1, forward strand.
TGATGCCAGGTGGTTTTGTGAGGCCCACCGGATCGCCGCAACCTGCTGACCATTGCGGTCCAGGATCTCGGCCTCCATCCCCAATGCCCCGATGCCCAACGGGACGCGCGGATTGAGCGGCCCCGGAACGGCAACGCCTATCAGGCGCGACAGTCCGGTCGTCGCCACATTATTGCGTCGCAGTCCCTGGATCGACGCACTGACCTCACCGTCGACCTCGTCGCCGGACGGATCGGCCACGGGACGGATATCAAAACCGGCCCGGGCCAGGCGCTGACACAAATCCCGTGACAGCTGGCGGCGGACATCATCGAGCCGAGCCGGTGTGATGTCCGGGTCGATATCAGCACCGACCGCGAGCGCGACCGGTGGGAGATAGAGTCGTTCCATACGGGCCAGGGCCGGCCGGTCGGCATATTCCTCAACCGCGAGCAGGCGGCGCTCGCCAGCGATCAGCTGTTCGGAGGATGACAGCGAGGATGGCGCGTCAAAGCGGGTCGAACAGGCTGAGATCGCGACCGCGAGACCAATCGGCACGAAGACCTGTCGGGCAATGCGGCCCAGGCAAACAATGTTCATGTCATCCCCTGAACCAGACGCAAAAGGTCCCGAAATCGGGAGCGTCCTGTCATTATTCGCTGGTACCCCGCGCCCGGATCACCAGTGCGTGCACCGGGCCGGCCAATTCCTCGGCCAGCGCCTCGTTGACCAGGCGGTGACAGGCAACCCGAGACAGGCCGTCAAAGCGGCTGGCGACGATATCAACCGTGAAATGGCTCTCGCCACCCGGCCGGGCGCCAGCATGACCTGCATGCAGATGACTATCATCAGTGACCGTCAAGGCACTGGGTGTGAACGCTTTTTGCAGCTTGGTCTCGATCCGGACTGCAACATCAACCATTTTCACACCTCTTTGTTCACCGGCTTCATTGCCGCTTTACAGACGCATGACCATAATTGGGGATCATGTCGGAAGCTTACAATTACAAACCGCGGTTCAAAGACATCCGCATCAAGCCGCCCAAGGACCAGCCGGCGCCGGAAGAGCGTGTCTGCGAATGGCCGGGCTGCAAGAAGCATGGCAATAGTCGGGCTCCCAAGGCCAATGACCGGCTGAATGATTTCTACTGGTTCTGCCAGAGCCACGCTTCGGAATACAACAAGTCGTGGAATTTCTTCGAGGGCATGAGCGAGAACGCGGCCCAGTCCTTCCGCGAGAGCGCCGCCTATGGTCACCGTCCGACCTGGGGCTGGAAGAACACCCATTCCGCCTCGGCGAAGGCCGCCAGGGCCAGTCGCGATTTTGCCGACGGCTTCAATGATCCCTACGGCATGTTCGGAGACCGCAAGGACCCTCACAAGGAAGCGCCGCGCGAAAAATCCATGGGTCGGCTGCAGACGAAGGCCCTGGAGACCATGTCCCTGGAACCCGATGTCGATCCGTCAACCGTGCGCAAGCGCTATGCCGAGCTGGTCAAGCAATTGCACCCGGACGCGAATGGCGGCGACCGCTCCAGCGAGGAGCAGCTGGGCCGGGTCATCGCCTCCTACCAGATCCTCAAAAGCGCCGGGATGGCCTAACGCCGCACGCCAAACACCTTCTTTGCCTTCCCGGGCGATTTTGGGTCCGTACAGCAATGAGTTTTACTGCCAATGTCTGACAATTCCGGACCAGGCTTGCCGATCCGGTGGCTGTCCATCGGTCTCGCCGGCCTCCCCCTGCTCTACATGATGCTCTGGTTGATGATGATCGTCGGCACGTTTTCCGGACTGTGGCATCCACAGATCGGCAATCTCGATGTCGGCACGGCCATCCGGCGGTCCGCCCCCAGCGAGATCATGGGATTCGCTGCCATGAGCCTGGCCTGGCTGGCCGGCATGACCGGTGTGGCCTTGCAGCGCAGGCTGGGCTTGCACCTGATGATCGCAGGCAGCCTTATCCACATCATCGTCTGGCTGAAAATCACCGATGGCCAGTATTATTCCGGGCAGTTCGGGATGATTGTCATCCTGCTGGAAATGCTGGCGATCACCCTCACCCACTTCGCCACACGGGGCCGCCGACTGATCTAAATCGTATGCAGTCCCCGGCATTGACTTGAAGCCGCGTCAGGCGTGCGATACCTCCGGTACGTCACCTCCCACGCGCCGCAGCCCCGTCGCTGACAAGAACAGGCGCGTCCAGCCATAAAGACCGGTCCGATGAGCGATAGTTTCCCCCTTTCCGTGCCTGATGCCAAAGCCGACTGCCAGGCCCTGTTCGGCTTTGATCCCGGCTTTGAGGTGGCGATGTTCTCGACACCGGACGAACACACGCCGATCCTCGATCCGGACTATGTCTTCGACCCCGCGACGACGCGCGCCATCCTGTCCGGCTTCGCCTTCAATCGCCGGGTTATGATCCAGGGCTATCACGGCACCGGCAAGTCGACCCATATCGAACAGGTCGCCGCGCGCCTCAACTGGCCGATGGTCCGGGTCAATCTGGACAGTCATGTCAGCCGTATCGACATGGTCGGCAAGGACGCCATCGTGGTGAAAGATGGCAAGCAGATCACCGAATTCCAGGAAGGCATCCTGCCCTGGGCCCTGCAGCGCCCGGTCGCCCTTCTGTTCGACGAGTACGACGCCGGCCGTCCGGACGTGATGTTCGTGATCCAGCGGGTGCTGGAAGCCTCGGGCTCGCTGACCCTGCTGGACCAGACCAAGGTCATCCGGCCGCACCCGTCCTTCCGCCTGTTCGCGACCACCAATACGATCGGCCTCGGCGATACGACCGGCCTCTATCACGGCACCCAGCAGATCAACCAGGGCCAGATGGACCGCTGGTCGATTGTCGCCACGCTGAACTATCTGCCGCGCGAGACCGAGAACGCCATCGTGCTGGCCAAGATGAAGTCACTGGCCGGCTCGGACGAGGGCCGCAAACAGGTCGAGGACATGGTCAAGGTTGCCGACCTCACCCGCGAAGCCTTCATCAATGGTGATATCTCCACCGTGATGAGCCCGCGCACCGTGCTGACCTGGGCCGAGAACCAGGAAATCTTCGGCGATCTCGGCATGGCCTTCCGCCTCACCTTCCTGAACAAGTGCGACGAGCTGGAACGCCCGGTCATCGCGGAGATGTATCAGCGGGTGTTTGGTGTGGATCTGCCGGAGGCGCCGGTGAAGAGTGTGAGCGCGGCCTAACCCGCGCTCTCGTCCACCTCCGCCGCGATCACCACCAATTCGCCGTCACGGCGCGTCACCGTGACCATCAGCGCGGCTCCCGGCTGGAACAGCGCGATATCCACGCCATCATCGATCGCAAACGGCATGACCATGGCGCCCATGCCCAGTTCCGGCATGGCTTCATGGCGCAGGAGCGTGGTGCGGGCCTCTGTGTCGACCGTGCGCACATCGGCGGAAACGATTGATTGCGCCATCGCTTCGGCATCGGCCATGGCGTGACCGCCATGATGATCGTGGTTGCCATGATGATCGCTGGCAGTGGTGGCGGTGGCGAGCAGGAGGCTGGTGGCGAGAAGGGTGATCATGGGTGATGTCCTTGATGCGGGTTCGAGGAGGCGGGCGCCTCCGAAGCAGTCGTGTCTATGCCGTCGCGGCTGAGTTCATCGGCGCTGGCCGGGCGGGCCTCGCCTTCCGGATTATCATACCAGCCCGGATCGCCATCGCCGGTCAGGCGGTCGCGGACCTTCAAAATGGTGAACATGCCGCCCATGGTGATGTAGTCGCGCGGGCCCGGGGCGCCGACCATGGGCAGGGAGTTTTCCGGCACCGGCATATGGCCCATCTCGATATGCTGGCCCATCTCGCCCATCCCGTCCTGACCCATCGTCATATAGGTCGGCAGGAGGGCGCCGACGGCGCGGTCGATACGGCGGGCATTGACGCCGGTGAGATTGGGAACGCCATGGCCCATCTGGTTCATGACGTGATGGGTCATGTGGCAATGCATGGCCCAGTCGCCGGGATTGTCGGCGACGAAGTCGACTGTCCGCGTCGACCCGGTCGGGACCAGCACGGTGGTGTCGGGATGGCGCGCCGAGACCGGGATCACGCCGCCATCGGTCTCGGTGATGGTGAAGGCATAGCCGTGCAGATGGATCGGGTGGTGATCCATGGCTGAGAGATTGCCGAAGCGGATCCGCACCCGTTCGCCACGCTGGGCGACCAGGGGTGAGGTGCCCGGATAACAGCGCGCATTCATGGTCAGGATGTTGAAATCGCCCATCGCATTGGGATCGGGCCGCTCGGCCCCGGGATGCAGCACCCATTCCGACAGCATGATGGCATAATCGCGATCCGGGCGCGGTCCCGTCGGCTGGCGCGGATGGACCACGATCATCCCCATCATGCCCAGCGCCATCTGGGTCATCTCGTCATGATGCGAGTGGTACATGAAGGTCCCGTGCTGGCGGAAGGTCCACTCATAGACGAAGGTCTCGCCGGGATGGATGGCGCGCTGGTTGAGACCGCCCACCCCGTCCATGCCCGAGGGCAGGATGACGCCATGCCAGTGCACGGTCGTCGGTGCGGGCAGGCGATTGGTGACATAGACCCGCACCCGGTCGCCCTCGACTGCCTCGATGGTCGGGCCATGGGTGCGGCCATTATAGCCCCAGGTTTTCGCGTTGAGGCCGGGCGCGAAACTGTGCTCGACCTCTTCGGGAATGAGGTGAAAGACCTTCACCCCGTCGACAATCCGGTAAGGCAAGGTCGCCCCGTCCGGTGTAACCACGGGCGTGTAATCGCGGCCCGGCCGTCCCGGTGAATAAGACCGGTCATGCGATACCGAGGCGCTGTGGGCCCGCGGCGCAACCGGCTGGGCCGAGGCCGAACCGGTGGCGAGACCCGTCGCGGCAAGGCCGGCAGACCCGGCCAGCAAGGCATCGCGTCTGGAAATACCCATCAATGGCCTCCCTCGCCCCGGGTCGGGGCTGTGTCACCGCTATCGCTGGCTGCGACCATCGCGGGCGAGCCACCGGCGCGGATCTGGTCGAGCGCGATCCGCCCCCGGTGCCAATCGGCCAGCGCCTCGACATAGGCCTGACCGGTCCGGCTGCGCATCTGCACAGCGGCCATCAGATCAAAGACGCTGACCTGCATGGCATTATACTGGCGCATCGTCGCATCCATCAGACGCTCACTGGTCGGCAGGGCGTCATCTTCAATATGGGTGACACGCCGTTGCGCCAACATCGCCATGGCCTCGGCCGCCTCCAAGGCATTGCGGATCTCATAGGCCAGGGCGGCGTGTTGATGAATGGCCTGTTCCGTCCGCAGTTGTGCGGCTGTGCGACGGGCCGAGCCGGTATCGAAGATCGGCAGGGCAAATTCCAGCATCCAGCCGCGGGACCAGTCACCATCCTCGCGCTCGAAGACGCCGCCCAGCTCGACATGTTCGAGAAGGCTGGCCCAGTTCTCCAGCCCCGCCTCTCCGGCGGCCGCTTCGACACTGGCGCGAGCAGCGGCCAGGGGCAGGCTTGCGCTCAGTGCGGCCTGTGTATCAATCGCCGCAAGCGGAGCCGGTCTCGGCTCCAGCCGCACGGGCAGTTGGTCTGCTGAAACGGGAACACCCAGCTGACGGCCCAGGGCGAGCCGGGCCTGCAGGGCAGCGTGCTCCGCCTCCAGATAGTCCAGCTCGGCCTGCTGGGCGAAGATTCGTTCACGCTCCAGTTCGAGCGCCGGGGAATTGCCCGCCGCACGGATTTCCTCAGCCACAACGAGGCTTGCCGCTGCGGCATCGCGGATGCGCTGCTGAAGGTCCAGACGCTGACGGGCGGCGACGGCATCGACCCAGGCGCGGCGAGTGTCGGCAACGAAGTCCAGGGCCGCCAATACGGTCTCGGCCTGCCGGGCCTCATAGCGATCCTGCGCCGCCGCAGCTCGCCAGGGCGTGGCAGCAATGCCCAGCAGGGAGGCGCGCAGATCCACATCCCAGACGCGGCCATGGCCATCACCCGGCAAGGTCATGACCTCGACCAGCGGATTGACCGGGCGCGATGCCATCACCTGGTCGACCCGGGCCAGGCCGGCCTCGTTCAGGCGCGCCAGGAGACGGTGATTATTGGCCAGCGCCAGACTGACCGCCATGTCTTCGCTGACCGTCCCTTCCTCGCGCGGCAGGACCGTGTCGGCGACCGGCCCGCTCCGTTCGGCGAGGCTGGACATCACATTGGCCTGCACGGCAGCCGGATCGACCGTTGCGCAGGCGGAAACCGCAAGAAGGATTGCCAGGACGGGCAGGGCATTGAAGCGCGTTCGTTTCATACGCTTGCGCTACCATACCCCCCGGGGGTATACAAGTTCGATGTCTGAGACCCAAATACCGCTCACGCCCGCCCGGCAAAAATCCCTGACCCGCCTGAAGCGCGTGGAAGGTCAGGTGCGCGGTATTGGCCGCATGCTGGAAGAGGACCGCTATTGCATCGACGTGCTCACGCAATTGTCAGCCGTCAAATCGGCCCTGGCGGCAGTCGAAGGCGAAATCCTGCGTGATCATGCCGGCCATTGCGTCGCCCATGCCATCGAAAGCGGCGATACCGACGCTCAAAGAGCGAAGATGGACGAACTTATAGGCCTGCTGGCCAAGCACTATCGGCTCTGAGTTTTCAGCATCCGCCCGGCGAGTGCCCGGCCGGACAGATAGGCCGCCTCGACACGAGGCCCGAGACACCAGTCGCCGGCCAGACCGATACCGGCCTCGCCATCCCAAAGACAGGGCGCCTCGAGTGCCTTGAGGACGCGCGCATGACGCCAGCGGTGGACCTGACTCGACCGAATCTCCGGCAGGGCACCGGCCCAGGATTCGAAAGCGCTACAGAGCAAACCGTGAACGGTTTCCGGATCCTCCTCGAGATGGGTGTCGCTCCAGCCCGGACCGGCCTGGATGACCCAGTTCTCGCCCTCACCTGACCGGCCCGGCTTGGTCGAGTCGCAGGCGATCCACGCACAGGGCCCATCCGAGGCGCGATAGACGCGCGGTGCCTGTTCGAGCGGTTCAGCCAGCGAGAGCATCAAGGTCCAGCAAGGCGCGTAACGCACGGCGTCGAGCCGGTCAGCCAGCGGCGTGACACCGGAAAGCAAGGTCTTGGCCTGGGGAGCGGGAATGGCGACTGCGAGCCGGTCTGCCTGAAACATCTCACCATTCTCGCAGGCCACCAGCCAGCCCTCACCGTCTTGCCCCACCGTCTCAACCCGACAGGGATTGCGAATCTCCAGCCCCTCGGCCAATGGCGCGACCAGCTTGCTCATTCCCGGCGCGCCGACCCACCAGGTCTGCTCCATTCCCAATTGTTCCCAGGGCGCAGCCAATCCCGTCGCCGCAGCCTGATCGAGCCAGGCAGCGAAGCCGGCATCGCGGGCGGTGACATATTGGGCGCCATGGTCGAAAGGTCCGTATTCCGTCCGCCGGGTGGCCAGACGGCCGCCCAGGCCGCGCGCCTTGTCGAGCACAATGACATTCTCGCCGGAATCCGCTAGATGCCGGGCGCAGGCCAGGCCGGCCATGCCGGCTCCGATTACGATGCTTGATGTCACGCTGAACCCCGCGCCTGCTTGCAAGCCCAATTAGGGCGCTACGCCGGAGACGGCAAGCAGCCTGCCTTACTGGAAGAAGTTCAGGATCACGCGCGGCGAGCGATTGGCGATTTCCAGCGCCTGGATGCCCAGCTGTTCCCGCACTTGAAGCGCCTGCAATTTTGCGCTCTCGCGGCCAAGGTCTGCATCGACCAGATTGCCGATCCCGGCGCTGGTCACGTCCATCTGTTTGACCAGCAGGGTTTTCTGGATTTCCAGAGACCGCAGACCGACACCCAATCGGGAGACAGCCGATGTCACATCGACCAGCGAAGCCTCGAACGCAACGACGTCAGCGCTGGTTGGCTGGGTCGCGACAATCGCGTTATCGCTCTGCGGCAGGTTGGCTGCCAGTCCGGCGTCGAAAATTCCGCCACCATCGGTCAGGTCCTCGGCGGCGATGGTCATGGTGCTGCTTGGGTCCTTGCCGATCAGGACCGACAGGTCCCCGCCACCACTTTCCAGCAGGTTGAGATCATTGAAACTGGCATTCTCGGCCAGACGCGTCGCCTGATTGCCCAATTCGATGAAGTCGGTCATCAGGCTGCGCCAGCTCTGCTCATCCAGCGTGGTGTCGGTCGCGGCAACGAGCTTGGACTGCATTTCGACCATCAAATCGGAAATGCCTTCGGCGGCAGCGAGCGCGGTCTCGACCACGCCGGTGCCCAGATCAATGGATGTGAGGGCGCTCTGCCGGGACTCATTGTCCGAGCGCATGACCTGGGCCGTCGCCCAGACCGTGCCATTATCGCTGGCACTGCCCACTTTGAGCCCCGTCGCGATCCGGTCGTGCACTTTGGCACTTTCCGATTGCAGCATGCTCATATGCTGCAGCGCGGAGTTCACTGAGGCCATGGAATGGACCGAAAAGGTCATTCGTCGACTCTCACCACCATCTGGTCGGCCCGGCTTGGCATTTTTGCCTATACGGGACCTCGCTCCAGTTTTCCACGATTGGGTTAGCGAGACGTTTACGCCAGCGGTTGGGTGATGGCGCGGGCGACTGGAAAAGGTTGATCAGAACGGCTCGATTTCCACGCCCGATCCGCTAGGTTTACCGGTATGAGTCAGCCCCCTGCCGATCCCGACGCTTTCAAGCGCGCCCTGTCCATCACCACCCGCGCCATTGCCGGCGACCGGGACCTCGACGTTCGCTTTGGCGGCGAGATTGCCGGCCTGTCAGGCGGCCGGATGGTTCTGCCCAATCCGGGGACCGAACCGTCGGTCGAAGCCGCTGCTGCCGTGCGCGGACGCGCCGACGCGCTGGCCTTGCGCCTGGCCCATCACGATGAAGCCGCCCACGCCCGCATCCTGCCGCCTGGTGCCACGGCGCGAGCCATCTTCCACGCCGCCGAACAGGCCCGGGTCGAGGGCCTCGGTGCCCGTGACATGCGCGGGATGGCCGGCAATCTGGACGCCGCCCTTGCCATACGCTGCAAGCAGAAAGGCTGGCAGCGGGTCGAGGACCGGCAGGCTGCACCCATGGAGGAAGCCCTCGCCCTTCTGGTCCGCGAACGCATCACCGGGCAACCCTCACCGAAAGAAGCCGACGGGCTGATGAATTTATGGCGCGACCAGATGGAGGCTGTCGCCGGCCTCTCACTCGACGCGCTCGCCGAAAACGCCGACGACCAGACCGCCTTCGCCGACCTGTTGCGGACCGTCATCCACGATCTCGACCTTTCGGACGAGCTGGGCGGCGATCCCGAACAGTCCGAAAATCCTGATGACGAGGATGAAGGCGTCGATCGCGAGGAACGCACCGGCGACGATGCCGAGGGCGATGACCAGCAGGGCGACCAGCCCGATACCCCGGACGCGGCTGGAACAGCCGGCGATGAGGAAGAAATCAACGCCGATACGGACGATGCCGATACCCGCATCGATGCCATGGACGATGAAGGCTCGGCCCAGACCGCGATGCGGCCGAACTGGCAGCCGTCAGGCGATGACAATGCCAAGTCCTACAAGGTCTTCACCCGCGAGTTCGACGAGGTCATCCAGGCCTCCGACCTGTGTGACAGCGAAGAGCTGGAGCGCTTGCGCAAATATCTCGACAATACGCTCAAAGGCCTCGACCAGGTCGTTGGCCGCCTCGCCAATCGCCTGCAACGCCGCCTGATGGCACAGCAGGAACGGGCCTGGAAATTCGACCTCGAGGAAGGCGTGCTCGATGGCTCGCGGCTCGCCCGTGTGATCGCCGATCCGACCCTGCCGCTCTCCTACAAGCAGGAGAGCGATACCGAGTTTCGCGATACCATCGTCACCCTGGTGCTGGACAATTCCGGCTCGATGCGCGGCCGTCCGATCATGGTCGCGGCGGCATGCGCCGACATCCTCGCCCGCACGCTGGAACGCTGCGGCGTGAAGACCGAAATCCTCGGCTTCACCACCAAGGCCTGGAAGGGCGGGCGCTCGAAGGAGAAATGGCTGGCCGACGGCAAGCCGCCGCATCCGGGCCGGCTCAATGATCTGCGCCATATCATCTACAAGGCCGCCGATACGCCCTGGCGCCGCGCCCGGGTCAATCTCGGCCTGATGATGCGCGAAGGCCTGCTCAAGGAAAACATCGATGGCGAGGCCCTGCAATGGGCCTGGAAGCGCATGGCCGCCCGCCCTGAACAACGCCGCATCATGATGGTGATCTCCGACGGCGCCCCGGTCGATGACGGCACCCAGTCGGCCAATTCCGCCGGCTATCTGGAACGCCATCTGCGCGAAACCATCGCCATGATCGAGACCCGTTCGGAAGTCGAGCTGCTCGCCATCGGCATCGGCCATGACGTCACCCGCTGGTATCGCCGCGCGGTGACCATCAATGATGTCGAGCAACTCGGCGGCGCCATGACCGACCAGCTGGCGGCGCTGTTCGACGAGGATGGTGGCGGCAAAGCCGGCTTCTCCAGCGGCAAGCCGGGTCTCAACCGGGTCGATTTCTCGTCGATTGCCGGGCGAGTCTAGGGGGCTGGTCCGTCCCGCCGCACCGGTCTAGACAGGCCCTATCCTCGTAGCTGCGAACAAGGCCGGCCCCATGCGCTCTTTGCTTCTCCCCCTACTCCCGCTGTGTCTGGCGGCCTGCTCGCCCGATGTGGAGATGACCCAAGCCGGCAGTCAGGCCGTTCCGCTCTATGAGCAATCACCGGATCGGACGGATCTGGACCGGCTGAGCTATCTGGGCGGGGTCGTGCTGAACCATCCGGATGACCGCTTCGGCGGTTTCTCGGCCCTTACGCTTTCGGCCGATGGTTCCCGCATCCTCGCCGTGTCCGACAGCGCCTATTGGGTAACTGCCAATATCGACTGGAGCGGGACCGACGGGAACCTCCATGTCGGCGGGTTCTCGATCGCCCCCATCCTTTCCCGCACCGGCGATCCGCTGGGCGGACGGGCCGCCGACAGCGAGGCCATCGCCGATCTGGGTGGCGGCGCCTACGCCGTCAGTTTCGAACGCGAACACCGGATCAATACCTATGCGCTGGGTGAGGACTGGAGCCAGCTGGACAGTGTAGGAGAAGCGTTTCCGGCGCCGCCGGGTGCGGCCGAATTCACCGATAATGGCGGCATGGAAGGGCTCACCACCCTGCCCGATGGCGCCCTGCTGGCGGGCATCGAGGATGGCAGTGACGGCGTCTATCCGCTCTGGCTGCGTCGGGACGGGGACTGGTCCCGGTCCGATCTGGCGGCCGAGCCGGATTATGGCCTGACCTCGCTGGATTATCATGACGGCCATGTCTACGCGCTTGAACGCTTCTGGCAGTCCGGCATCGGCAACCGGATCCGTATCCTGCGCTTTGCGGTCGACGCCCTGGAAGCCGGCACCCCCATCGAAGCGGAACTGCTCGGGACATTGGAGGCCGGCATGACAGTCGACAATTTCGAGGGCCTCGCCATCACCGAACGCGATGGCCGGACCGTCCTCCTGCTGATGTCCGACGATAATTACAGCGGCTCCCAGCGGACTTTGCTTCTGGCCTTCCAGCTCGACTAGGCCCGCCCCTATTCCCCATTGAGCGGCCTTCCCGCCCGCCTGGCGACGCAAGCGCGTCAGACCGCAATGCCCGGATGACAGGCGGGAAGGCGCGCCCGAACAGCTCCTTTCATGCGTTTGAAGTGATCGACAGGCTTGCCCGCGCCACGGCGAGATCGCCTGGCGGTTTGGGCAGTAGAGGGGTGCGAGGTGCCTTGCCGGTGCCTAGCTATGTAAATGTTTGTGGGTGGCGCCGGGGGCACCTCGCACACGGAGATTTACTCAGGTCCCTTACGGGTCCCGTCTCGAAACCGACAGGATCAAACGGTCGAGCTTTGTGCCGCCGTCCTGCCAATGGCCACGCCGGGTCAGGTGATGGTCAACTCCACCCAACCGGACGAGCTCCGTCCTCCCCACGCCCCCGGATAACCAATCCGGGCCTCAGGTGACGTGGGAACGGGGCGATTATCGGTCGGGACCGAGGGGGTGGGGATAAGTTTTCTGGATTTTTTCGCAGAGCGCATTTTCCCTCTCCCTTGGGAAAGGGCCAGGGTTAGGGGTAAATCCCGGTGAATGCAGGAGGAATCCCCCCTCATCCGCGCTACGCGCACCTTCTCCCAAGGGAGAAGGAAAGGGCGTGCGCAGCGGGGATAAAGCGTGCATCCAGGTCCTTCCCCTTGATGGGGAAGGTGGGCCGAGGCGCAGCCTCGGGTCGGATCGGGTGAGACGCGCCAGCGTCCCGGCACCAACCTCCCCTCACCCACTCCGTCTGGCCGCTACGCGCCCAGCCACCTCGCCTTGTCCGGGCGAGGACCTCGCGCCCTACTCACCGTGATGAAAGCTGTTCGGGCTCTCATAAACCACCTCGCCATCGACCACGGTCATCCAAGGTTCGACGGTGAGGATCTCCGCTTCAGGGATGATCATGATGTCAGCGGAGAAGACCGTGAAGTCGGCGCGCATGCCGACGGCAATCGTGCCGAGATCGTCCTCGCGGAAGGAGGCATAGGCCGGCCAGGCGGTAAAGAGTTTGAGCGCGTCCTCACGTGAGAGCGCCTCTTCCGCGTGCCAGTTTTCGCCCTGGAAACCGGACAGGTCTGCGCGGGCCACGGCGGCGTAGAATTCGATCCGCGGATCACCCTGTTCGACCGGCGCGTCCGAACCGCCGGTGAGATGGGCACCGGCATCGAGCAGGCTCTGCCAGGCATAGGCGCCGACCAGACGGTCATCACCCAGCCGGTCCGGTGCGAAATGCAAGTCGCCGATGGCGTGGCTGGGCTGGAAGGAGGCGATCACGCCCAGTTCGGCAAAGCGGGGAATATCGGCCGGATCGACGATCTGGCTGTGCTCGTCACGCCAGCGCGGATCAGCCAGCGCCCATTCTTCCTCCGGCACCTGGGCGCGCGCTTCCTCGACCCAGTCCAGGAGGTAGCGATTCCCCCGATCACCGATTGCGTGGACATTCATCTGGATGCCCTGACGCAGCGCGTCGGTGAAGAGGCCGATCGTCTCGTCGGCTTCCGCGATGGCGAGGCCGGAGGTTTCCGGACGGTCGGCATAGGGCTCCAGAAGGGCCGCCCCGCGCGAACCGAGCGCCCCGTCCATATAGAGCTTGACCGCGCGCGTGATGACACGCCCGCTGGCGACATCACGGTGCCCACCGGCCGCCAGCGGCGCATACCCTTCCGGCCCCACCGAAAGATAGCTGCGCAGGGGCAGCTCGCCACTGATCGCAAGGTCTTCAATGATCGGCACGATGGACCACGGCACCGACATGTCATGGGCCCCGGTCCAGCCCAGGCTGACCAGACGCTCCGCGCCCTCGGCATAGGTCTCGCGGACGACTTCCGGAGACGGCGCCTCGACCAGTGAGGACATCGCGCCCATGGCGGTGTCGACCAGGAGGCCGGTCGGCTCACCGGCCTCGTCAAACAGGATTTCCCCGCCCGATGGAGCGACGCTGTCGCGGGTTATGCCCACGGCGTCCAGAGCCGCACTGTTGGCGATCAGGGCATGCCCGTCGGCGCGGCGCAGGATGACAGGATTGTCCGGCGAGACCGGGTCCAGATCCTGACGGGTCGGGAAACGGCCTTCCGGCCAGTGCGTCTCGATCCAGCCACGACCGGCCAGTGTTTCGCCTGCGGGCGTTTCGGCAATCGCGGCTTCAACACGCGAGACCAGCTGCGCCACCGAGGTCACATCGTCCAGATTGAGCGTGCGCTCGCGCTGACCGACATTATAGACGTGGATATGGCTGTCGGTGAAACCCGGATACATCGCGCCGCCATTGAGATCGACAAGGCGGGTCTCCTCGCCAATCCAGGCCTGGGCGGCAGCGTCGTCACCGACGAAGGCAATCCGGTTGCCGCGCACGGCGACGGCCTGAACCATGGGCTGATCATCCACGGCGGTGTAGATCGGGCCGCCCCAGATCACGAGGTCCGCAATATTGCTGGCTGGCGCTTCGTCGCCGCCTTCATCGACCGCTTCAACCGGTTCGGTCTGGCCACACCCGGCCACGGCCAGAACGGCCAGCGAAATCATCCATGTCTTGGCACTCATGAGAAAGCCTCCCCGCTTGTCGCCGGGAGGCTATATCGCGTCGCCAGACACGACAACGCCCGCAGCAAGCCGCGGGCGTTGTAAATCCGTCAGACCGTCCGGTGCCTAGGCAGCCATGGCCTTCTTCAGGTCGCGCTTGATCTTCAGGGCCTTGTCCGAGAGCTTCTCGTCACGGGCCTTGAGGAGATAGACGTCCAGACCACCGACATGGTCAACCGAGCGCAGGGCCTTGGCCGCAACGCGCAGTTTGAAGCCACGACCGAGCTTTTCAGAAGCCAGGGTCACATCGCACAGGTTCGGCAGAAAACGGCGGCGGGACTTGTTCTGAGCGTGAGAAACATTGTTTCCCGTCAAAACGCCAGTTCCCGTCAGTTCGCAACGACGCGCCATAATCGCACCTTTCAAATATAAAAATCCGTGCGCACCGGTATTGCGACCAGTGCGAGAGCGGGCGAAATAAAGGAGGTATTGCGGGCCGTCAAGCTTGCCGCGTTCATCTTGCAGCCGGTTTGGATCAGTTATTGCAGTTGAACCACCATATGGGTTAGGGCCTTGGGGGCTCAGATCGGGAGAGTACCGCGTGAAAAAGACTTGGATTTACGGGGCGATGGCCATGGCAGCCCTGGCTGTCCCCGCGACCGCAGCGGCGGATGACGCCGCCGTCACAGATTCCGCAGCCACCATGCAGGGTGTCACAGTCCAGTATGCCGGCTCGGTCATGGTGTTCCAGGTCGCCAATATCGTCGTGTCCAGCCAGTTTGCCGACGAGACCTACCAGGCCTCGGCCCGTTTCACTGCCGCCGGACTGGCCGCCCTTTTCACCGATGCCGACATCGAGGCCGGTGTGAGCGGCTATCGCGAAGGCGAACAATTGCAGCCCTGGCGTTACAGCCATCTCAACCACGCCAGCTCGAAAAACCGGGTCGTCGCGATCGATTTCCCTGAAGGCGTCGCCACGCCTGACATCGAACCGCCCTTTGGCTCGATGGGCGAGCCACCGGCGACCGACGAGGAGCGTGCCGGCGCCGCTGATCCGCTGTCGACCCTTCTGGCAATGGGATTGGGCGCGGTTGAGCGCGGAACCTCCCATTGCGATGGCACCCTTCCGGTTTTTGATGGCCGCGCACGCTATAATCTGCGCTTCGAGGATGGCGGCACGGACCGTGTCCGCACCCGTGCCTGGACAGGCGATGCCGTGGTCTGTCACGCCTATTACGAGCCGGTATCTGGCTATGAGGCCGATGAATTCCCGACCGAGGACGACATCTCCCGTCCGATCACCTTCTGGATGGCCCCCGTGCATGGCGGCGACATCCATGTCCCTGTCCGGATTCGCACCAATGCCGGCTTTGGCGGTGTGACCATCGTCGCCCGCTCGATCGCCGAACACTGATCCCGGCGCGGCCCGCAAGGTCGCGCAGGATTGCCCGGACCGGGTCTTGTGTGTGAGGAGTAGCCACATGGCGCTTCACCGCAATGAGCCCGGCCAGGTCACGGCTGCCCTGGGCCCCACCAATACCGGCAAGACCCATCTCGCTGTCGAGCGCATGCTGGGTCGCGCCTCCGGCATGATCGGCCTGCCGCTGCGG
Organism: Maricaulis maris MCS10; assembly: GCF_000014745.1. Taxonomy (NCBI): domain Bacteria; kingdom Pseudomonadati; phylum Pseudomonadota; class Alphaproteobacteria; order Maricaulales; family Maricaulaceae; genus Maricaulis; species Maricaulis maris. Next base: position 2,496,890 of record NC_008347.1, read on the forward strand.
CTGCTGGCCCGGGAGATCTATGACCGGGTAGTCAAGGCCAAGGGCGAAGCGGCGGTCGCCCTGATCACGGGCGAGGAGAAGATCGTCCCGCCCAATGCCCGCTATTTCATCTGCACGGTCGAATCCATGCCGGTGGAGAAACGGGTCGCCTTTGTCGCCGTCGACGAGATCCAGCTGGGGGCCGACACCGAGCGCGGCCATGTCTTCACCGACCGGCTGTTGCGGGCCCGCGGCACCGAGGAGACCATGCTGCTGGGTGCAGGCACCATGTATCGCATGGTACGCGAGCTCGTGCCCGAGGCCGAGATCACCTATCGCGAGCGCTTCTCGCAACTGACCTATGCCGGCCCCGCCAACCTCACCCGTCTGCCGCGCCGCTCGGCCGTCGTCGCCTTCTCGGCCGAGGCGGTCTATGCGATCGCGGAATTGCTGCGGCGTCGCCGCGGCGGGGCAGCGGTGGTGATGGGCGGCCTGTCACCGCGCACCCGCAATGCCCAGGTCGAGCTCTACCAGTCCGGCGAGGTCGATTTCCTGGTCGCCACCGACGCCATCGGCATGGGGCTGAACATGGATATTGACCATGTCGCCTTCGCCGAGAGCCGCAAGTTTGATGGCCGCCGACGTCGCCGCCTGACCGCCGCCGAGATGGCCCAGATCGCCGGCCGCGCCGGTCGCTTCCGCAATGACGGGACGTTCGGCGAGACCGCCGACTGCCGCCCTTTCGATCCCGATCTGGTCGAAGCCATTGAAAGCCACCGCTTCGCGCCGGTTGAAAAGCTGCAATGGCGCAATCCCGACCTCGACGAACGATCACTGGAAGCGCTCCAGTTCACCCTCGGAAAACCGTCGCGCGACCGCCTGCTGGAACGGGTCGCAGAGGCGTCTGACGAAAAGGCGCTGGGCGTGCTGGCGTCCGATCGCGAGATCCGCGACCGCGTCACCTCCCCCGCCGCCGTGCGCCGGCTGTGGGATGCCTGCCGCCTGCCCGACTTCCGCAAGGCGACGCTCGACGCCCATGCCCGGCTCATCAAGTCGATCTATCTGCACCTGACCGGGCCCGGCGGGCGCCTGCCTGATGACTGGATGGCCGGTCAGCTGGAACGCTTCAAGAAGACCTCCGGCGATGTCGACGCCCTGGCCGCACGGCTCGCCCATGTGCGCACCTGGGCCTATGCCGCCCACCGCGCCGACTGGACCCGCGACCCGGCCCATTGGCGCGGCGTCACCCGCGAAATCGAGGACCGCCTGTCCGACGCCCTGCACGAACGCCTGATGCAGCGCTTCGTTGACCGTCGCACCAGCGCCCTTGTGAAAGGGCTGCGCGATGAGAGAGATTTGCTGGCAGGGGTCGCCAGCAATGGCGAGGTTACGGTAGAAGGCCATTTCGTCGGCCGTCTGGTCGGCCTTACATTCAAACCGGATGCCCAGGGTCGCGAGCTCGCGGCCCGGACCCTGAAATCGGCAGCGCTCCGCGCGTTGCGCCCTGAAATAAACCGACGGCTGGGAGCGCTGGCGACAATCACCATGGACGATCTTACTTTCTCCGATGACGGCCAGATCAGCGTGGGCGGCGAAGCCGTCGCCCAGCTCATTGCCGGCCCGACGCCCCTCAAGCCCGCCATCAAGCTGATCGGCGGCGACCTTGGCGCCCCGGAAGCCCAGTCACGCGCCCGGGCCGGCCTGGAAGCCAGTCTGACAACCCATATCGAAACCCGGCTGGCACCGCTGTTCCGGCTGCGTGATGCCGGCCAGGCCGACGACATGCCCGGTCTCGCCCGCGGTCTCGCCTGGCGTCTGTACGAGGCAGGCGGCGCCCTGGCCCGCCTGACGGTCAGCGATGATGTCCGCAACCTGTCCCAGGTCGAACGACGCGCCCTGCGCGCCGCCGGCGTGCGCATCGGTGAGCACATGATCTATGTCCCCGAACTGGTCAAACCGGCACCGGCGCGCCTCAACGCATTGCTGCACGCGGTCGCGGCCGGTCGGACGGACCTGGCCTGGATGCCGGCCCCGGGTCTGACCTCGATCGCCAATGACCGCTCGCGCACCCGGGCCGACTATGCCGCCGTCGGCTTCCATCCCTGCGGTCCGCGCGCCGTCCGCTTCGACATGCTGGAACGCCTGGCCGACACGCTGCGCGAAGCCGGCAAGGACGAGGACAAGGGCTTTCCGCTGACCGCCGACATGACGGCGGTTCTTGGCTGCTCGGTGGAGGATTTGCGCGGCACATTGTCAGCGCTTGGCTATCGCCGCATCCAGCAGGGCCCGGACCCGGAAAAGGCTGAAGGCGAACGCTGGGACCGGCGTCGCAACAAACATCCCGGCGCGGGCCGTCAGGGCGGGTCGCAAAAAGATGGGCAGCACCAGGGCGGCCGAAAGCCGGTCGCCGCCGCGCCGGCTGCGGTTGACCTGTCCGACAGCCCGTTCGCGGCGCTGGCGGCACTGGCCCTGCCCGAAGCCCCCAAACGCAAGCCCCGCCCGCCCCGCAAACGTCGCAAGGCGGGCGCCAAGGCCGACGCCAAGCCGGAACAGGCCGCCGAAGCGACATCCCAGATGAAGGCCGATGCCCGGGCCGAGGCCGGCTCCACAGCCGCCCCGGAGGCCCCGGAGGCGCCGGCTGTCGAACCAGCAACGGACAAAGAAGCATGAAGGCTGGGCAGTGAGCGAAGCGGGAACCGGAATCCGGATAGATGTCTGGCTGTGGCAGGCGCGGCAGTTCAAGACCCGCAGCCTCGCGACCGCGATCGTCCAGAAAGGACGCCTGCGGATAACCAGCGGCGGTCTGACCCGCAAGATCAGCAAGCCGTCCACACTGGTGCGCGCAGGCGACACATTGACCCTGCCGCGCAATGGCGGGATCGTGCGGCTGGAGATCCTGGCGCTGGGCACGCGGCGCGGCCCGGCGAGTGAAGCGCAGGCGCTCTATCGCCTGATCGATGACGCCCAGGCCGCCACAAGACCGACTGCACAGACACGCACACCCGCCTGACCAATGGACGCGAGCCATGTTTGAAGCCATCCGCAATTTCTTCGCCTCGGCCGAAGCCGATCTGCGGCCCGAAACCGATCCGCATGTCGCCGCCTGCACATTGCTGGTGGAAGCCGCCCTGGCCGACGGCATCTATGCCGATTGCGAGCAGGACCAGATTCGCGACATCCTGACCGGCGCCTTCGGCCTGTCTGATGCGCGCGTTGCGCATGTCCTGGAGCAGGGCGAGGAGCTGGCCGAAAGCGCCGTCGACCACCACCGCTTCACCAAGGTTGTCAAAGCCTGCCTGTCCCGCCAGGAACGGATCGCCCTGGTCGAGCAATTATGGCTGGTGGCCCTGGCCGATGGCGAGAAGTCGCCCTTCGAGGACGCCTTCATCCGGCGTATCGGACCCTTGCTGGCGGTCGATGATCGGGACCGTATCTTTGCCCGCACACGTGCAGAAGCGCGACTGCGTACCCGTTGACAAAAACGCCCTCGCGGCCCATGTCCCGCCAGCAACCCTGCCTCTGCCCTTGTCCCAAACGAAGTCCCGGCCAACATGACCTATATTGTCACCGACGCATGCGTGCGCTGTAAGTATACGGACTGTGTGGAAGTCTGCCCCGTTGACTGTTTTTACGAGGGTGAGAACTTTCTCGTGATCCATCCGGACGAGTGCATTGATTGCGGCGTCTGCGAGCCGGAATGCCCGGTCGAGGCGATCAAGCCCGACACCGAGGACGACAAGGACGGCAAGTGGTTGGCGATCAACTCGAAATTCGCCGAGACCTGGCCCAATATCACGCTCCGCAAGGACGCCCCGGCCGACGCTGATGCGATGGCGGATGAAACCGGCAAATACGAGAAATATTTCTCCGAGAAACCGGGAAGCGGCGACTAGCCGTTTCGGGTTAACCAAGCGCTACCGTTTGGAAATAGCCGAATTTTATGCTATGTTGGACACATTGATGGGAGGCGCCTGTCGCGCCGCCCGCCTTTCTACACGGTGATTTGCGCGCAGAAAATTCGATCTCAGAGCCGGGTGGGTGCCGGAATTCCTTTGAGAGCGATCTGCGACTTTTTGTGTTTCCGTGGCAGCAAGGCCCAACGAGAGAGCATCCATGACGAAAAACGACAAGTCTTTCAAAAAGGGCGACTTTATTGTGTATCCCGCGCATGGCGTAGGCCGGGTGACGGGTGTTGAAAAAGACAGCGTTGCAGGCTTCGACATTGAAGTTTATGTCGTCACCTTCGAGCAGGACAAGATGACGCTGCGCGTACCGACAGCCAAGACCGAAGCATCCGGCATGCGGCCCCTCTCCAGCGACAAGATCGTCAAGGACGCGCTGAAGACCCTGAAGGGCAAGGCCAAGGTCAAGCGGACCATGTGGAGCCGCCGGGCCCAGGAATACGAAGCCAAGATCAATTCCGGTGACCTGATCCAGATCGCCGAAGTCGTTCGCGACCTGCACCGGGCCGAAGACCAGCCGGAACAGTCCTATTCCGAACGCCAGCTCTATGAGTCGGCACTGGACCGCATGGTCCGCGAACTGGCTGCCGTCGAGGAAATCGAGCACGAGGCTGCCCGCGAAATGCTGTCGACCTCCCTCGCCAAGAAAGTCGCCGCCTGATCCAGGTGACCAAATCGCGAGACTGACACGAAACGCCCGGCCGATTGGCCGGGCGTTTTCGTTTTGAGCGTGGCTTTCAACGCGTTCCGCACAATCTGGCCGTCATCCCCCGGTGGCCGCAAAGCGGACATCCGGGGGACCTCGACCACCCGGGAAGCCGCCCTCGCCTCACCATCCCCGCTTCTCGAATAAATGGGGACACGCACCATTTTTCGCGCACGGTGCGCGGGAGCCGTCCATAAATTCCTTGTCAGCCAGCGGGCCGTATCCGGTTTTCCAGCTCAAGGGTGAAACCGCGAAGCGGCCGCTGCGCGGCCCTTGACCTGGAAAACCGGATACGGCGACATCCCGGCAAGGGATGTATGGTTTAGTGGGCGCCGCGGCGCCAATCCTTCTTAGCGCCTCCGTCCACTTTTCCCGGACGCGCGTCAGCGCGATCCGGGACCGACGCGAGGCTCATCGCGGGCTGGACGGTTTCGTCGGCCCCGGGTCTGCGCCCGGGGAAAATGATGCGCCCGTGATCTGCCCGGCTTTCCCGCCATGTGATCCGAACATCCGGTACGGGCGTATTCCTCCTGAAACCAAGGAGGACCACCATGACGACCGCCAAGGCCGCCACTGCACGTTCTGCCCACCCGACTGCCGCCCGCGATGCCGGCGAACAGCGTTTTGTGAAATCGGCCATGGCCCGGGATCTGCTGTCCCGCGAGGACGAGGCCGATCTCGCCCGCCGCTGGAAAGATGATCGCGACGAAAAGGCACTCCACGAACTGACCGAAGCCCATATGCGTCTGGTCATCGCCGTGGCCGCCAAATTCAAGCGTTACGGCCTGCCGTTTTCCGATCTGATCCAGGAAGGCAATATCGGCCTGATGAAAGCGGCCGACCGTTTCGACCCCGAGCGCGATGTACGCTTCTCGACCTATGTGACCTGGTGGATCCGCTCCTGCATCCAGGACTATGTGCTGCGAAACTGGTCGATCGTGCGAACCGGAACAACATCCGCCCAGAAATCGCTCTTTTTCAACCTGCGCCGGATACGCGCGAATATCGGTGATCTCGACGGCAGCTCTATCACGCCCGACAATCGTCAGAAGATTGCCAAGGATTTGCGGGTACGCGAACGGGATGTCGAGAACATGGCACTTCGGTTGAGTGCGTCAGACCGCTCTCTCAATGCCCCGGTCGGCGACGCCGAGGATTCCCAGTGGCAGGACTTCCTGGTCGACGACACCGCGGCTCCGGAGACCGAAGTCATGAACCGGACCGATAGCGAACGCCGCAGTGCCTGGCTCGGACTGGCCCTTGATGGTCTCAACTCGCGGGAACAATTCATCATCCGGGAACGGCGATTGCGTGAAGACGGGTCTACCCTGGCAAGCCTCGGCGACAGCCTGGGCATTTCGAAGGAACGGGTCCGTCAAATTGAAAATGCCGCACTCGCCAAGTTGCGCGACCATCTGACCGCAAACGTCGGCGACCCTCATGAAGCCGGCTTGCTTCCCGATGCCTGATCCGGCGACCCATCCGGCCCGACTGGCCAAGTGACCACGACGCCTGCAGGCGGACAGGAATAACTCGCTGGTACTGGAAGAGGCGGCAATCCTGCCGCCTCTTCGCCAATCATTCGGTGCAGGCTCATCGCGCTCGCGCGGCACTGGCGTCTTCTCCCAGCAATTCCAGACGGGCCGGATGATCCAGGGCGATCATCGGGCCGTTTTCATCGGTCACCCATCCACGGACCCGGATGCGCTGGCCGGACAGCGCCGCTGGCGTCAGCCCCGCATCCAGGAAAGCCTGACTGTCCGCCGCGTCAATCCGGACGGTAAAGTCGGTCCGGTAGTCGCTGCCGAAATTGAGATAGATGCGTCCGGAATTGAGCTGGACGGCGTCCAGCACGCGGCCTTCGACAATTTGGGCCGAGCCGACATCTTGGGCCCGGGCATCAGGGTGAGGATCACGCACCTGATGCGCCGGGTCGGCCCACAGCCCCCGCCCGGCCTGACGCGCACCGGCTTCCACGGGAAGCAACAGGGCGGCCTGCGCCTGGTTGTCAGCATGGCTCATGACACGTGCCAACCCGGCATCGATCAGCCTATATTGCAGCCATGCAGCGTCCTGCGCGGGCTCCTCGCCCACATTCGCATCCGGCATGAGGACATGGGCCAGGGCCCGCTCATACCGGTCCCGGCGCAGGCCGGAATAGACCAGTTCAATCTCCCGCCCGACAACATGGTCCGCCAGCCAGGCCTGGGTCAGCTCCGGCACTGGCGTGTCTATCTCGGCGAGCCGGACCTCTATCGGGCCGGCCGCAGTCTCGACCACCAGCGTGAGTGCCCCGGAGGTCGACAGGATACGCCCGCGCTCGCCTTGTTCCCCACCGCGTGGCAACAGATTGCCAGCAGACCCGGCCTCGCCGGCCTGGCCGGATGGTGAGACATCCTGCGCTTGCGTGGATGACGGCGGATTTCCGCCAGAGGCCGCCTCGCCGCCGGATTGACCGGTCTGGACCGCTGCCGACGGTCCACAGGCTGCCAGACAAAGCAAAGACAGGACGAGCAATCTCATAACGGCCTCCTTGAAGAAACCCATAATGCACTTATAAGTTGCAAGATGCAATACGGCACCCTTACCTGTTCTGGAAAATTCCCCGGCGTTTACCATTCCGTTTACCATCTGTGGCTAATGCTGATGGCTGACATTTCAATCAGGGACACCCCTCCGATGAACGCCTACGCTTACACCGACGATGCTTCTGCCCATGAGGGCGCCACCACCGACGCCAATGCCATCGCTGAAGCCGTCGGCGAATCAGCTGCCCGCGCGTCACAGGGTGCCGAGGCCGCACAGGTCGCCCGTGACGCGATGAACCAGGTCGAGGAATCGAGCCAGGTGCTCGAGCGCCGGGTCGAAGCCCTCACCGACGCTTCCCAGCGCATCAACGCCATCCTTTCGACGATTGAAGCGATTGCCAGCCAGACCAATCTTCTGGCCCTGAACGCAACCATCGAGGCCGCCCGTGCCGGCGATGCCGGTCGCGGATTCGCGGTTGTTGCCGGTGAAGTGAAAGCGTTGGCCGGCCAGACCGCCAAGGCTACCGAAGACATTGCCTCGCGCATCTCGGCGCTCGACAATGAGGTCAAGGAAATCCTCGACGGTGTTCGCGGTTCCGGCCAGTCGGTGGCGCGCGGCAAGGAAGCCGTCGACCAGATGACCCAGGCGACCCAGGAAGTGGCCAGCCAGCTCAACACGCTGCGCGACCAGGTCCGCTAGACCCGGCCATACAGCCGAACAGCAAGGGCGGGCGCCGCAAGGCCCCGCCCTTTTGCTTGTGTGGGCGCCAGTGCAGCCTAGACTGCCGGCATGACCCATCTTGTCGACCTGTTCTGGTCCTTTCGCAGCCCCTATTCCTATCTCGCCCTGCCGCGCCTCATGGCGCTGGAAGCGGAGTGGGATATCACCATCCATGTCCGGCCGGTCCGGCCACTGGCCCTGCGCCAGCCGGACTTCTTCGAACGTGAAGACCCGATGTGGATGGGCTATTTACTCACCGATGTCCTGCGCCTGGCCGACTATCTCGGCATGCCGATCGGCCTGCCCTCGCCCGACCCGGTATTGATGCAGGCCGACCGCAAGCGCGCCGCGCCCGACCAGCCGCATATCCACCGCCTGACACGGATCGGACTGGCCGCAGCGGAGACCGGGGCCGGCCTCGCCGCCTTGCACGCCATGTCGTCGAAAATCTGGACCGGCGAGGACTGGACCGCGGATGGCGTTCTTGAGACCGCACTGACGGGCTGCGGCCTGGATGCGAGCGCCCTGATCTCGACCGCCGAAACCGACGCGGACCGCCTCGATGCCATCCTCATGGCCAATGAAGCCGCCCTCACGGCCGCCGGACACTGGGGTGTCCCGACCCTGGCCTACAAGGGCGAGCCCTTCTTCGGACAAGACAGAATCGACCTGCTTGTCTGGCGCCTGAAGCAAGACGGGGTTCAGCCTGCAGGCCCGTGACAGTGTAGGCCCGAGACAGGCACCACTTTCCCGCCGGGCCGTCAGGAGGATTGAGACCTCAGCATCGTCTCTTCCGGCACAGCCAGAAACTCGGCCAGCTCGGAAATCGGCAAGGGTCTGGACAGGTGATAACCTTGGATCCAGTCGCTGCCGAGGAGCTTCAGCGCGGCGAGATCCGTCTCTGTCTCGACCCCCTCAGCCACAACCTCCAAACCAAGATTGTGCGCCAGGTCGATGGTCGACTTTATCAGCATGCGGCCGCGCGCATTGGCATTCAGGTTGGACACGAACTGGCGGTCCAGCTTCAGCTCATCGCTGGGGATCATCTGCAGATAAGCCAATGAGGACTGGCCGGTACCATAATCATCGATGGAGATCCGGGCACCGGATTCACGCCACGCATTGAGGTGCTCGATCGCCTTCTCCGGATTGGTCATCACGGCTGTCTCGGTGATTTCGAGCGTGATCGGTCCGCTGGCACCGACAATCATGGAACGGGCTTTGCGCGCGAATTCCGGATCGCCGACCAGGGCGCCGGAGATATTGATGGCGACGGCAATCGGCTTGCCTTCGGCAAGCAGACGTTTCTGATCCTCGATGCTTTGCCGGATAACCCACTCGGTGAAGGGCCGGATATGCCCGGTTTCCTCGGCTTGTGGAATGAATTGATCCGGCGAAATGAAGCCTCGATCGGGATGGAACCAGCGGCTGAGCGCTTCCACGGATTCATACCGCCCGGTGCGAACTTTCAGCTTTGGCTGGTAATAGAGCGACATCTCACCCTTTTCCGTCGCCCGCATCATTTCGCTCATCAATGACAGGTTCGCAGCGGGATTGCCGTACATGTCCTTGTCGAACACGGCTTGGGTCAGATTGAGACGGCGCGCCTGATCAATCGCCAGATGGGCCTGACGAATGGCGGTCTCCGCATCCTCGCCCTGCGCCAGGCCACAGATGATGCCGACGTCTATATTGAGATCGTCAACCTGGACCGGCGTGTCGAACAATCCGGTCACATCGCGAGCCACGACACTTGCGTCGCGCGTATCTTCGGATGGCTGCAGGAGTCCGAACAGTCCGGGCAGGAGCCGGTACACTGTCACCGGATAATTTCCACCGGCAAGGCGCGCGGCGATGGCGGCCTCGAAGCGGGCATAGATGTGATAGCCAAGGGCACCGGACAAATGCTTGCGGCGCTTGATCTGAACCGCGATGACGGCCGGCGCCGCACCGGTTTTGGCAGTGATCTCAGCCAGGTCGCGGAGCATGGCGGCATGGGTGGGCAGTCCGGTACTGGCATCCGTGTAGAGGACTTCGGACAGGGCCTGTGCCTTGGCGCGCGCCACCCGGCTTCTCGCATACACGAAGCCGGCCAGGCACAGACACGCGGCTCCGATGCCGAAGGCGATCATCAGGTTCCGGCTCTGCCGGGCCCGGGCCAGGGCGAGCGCCTGCTCGAGGCCGGCCGATCGCAATTGCTGGATCTCGAGTTCCTGTTCGGTGAAATCGAACTGGGCGCCAACGAGAGCGCTGTTGGCGGACGTCGCGAAAGCCGCGCGCTCATCCGTCAGACGCTTGAACGCCCGCAAATGGGCATAGGCCGAAACCCAATCGCCGTGTTCCGCATAGATCTCGGCGGCACGGCCATGCAACTCCATATAGTTCTGGGATGTGGTTTCGACCTCGACATCATGGAAGGCAACACTGAGGAAGTTGACCGCGCGACGGGTTTCCCCGCGGCCGTAAGCGATCTGGGCCCGCACGCCCCAGAAGAAGCGAAGCCATTCGAACGTACCATCATCCTCGACCAGGGCGAAGGCCGCATCGATCGAGATTTCGGCGGCGTCATGATCGGCCTGCTCAAGCTGCATATTGGCAAGATTGTTGAGCACGCGGGCCTCGAGGATGGCGCTGCCCATCGACTGCGCGAGGGTCCGCGCCTGCTCGAACGAGGCCGCAGCCTCATCATAACGCCCGATCTGGGTCAGTGCGTTCGCGAGATTATTGTGGGCGGCAAGATCCAGAGACGGATCCTGAAAGCGCTCGAGTGCACTCCTGAAATACTCTACCGCCCGCTCGAACTGCTGGGCGTCAGAATAGATTGAGGCCATGGATTGGAGGGCAATCGACTCGCTGCGACGCTCGTCCAGATCGCGGTATATCTCGTAGGCACGCTGATAATGCTCCAGCGCCTCGCCATGTTCGCCCAGCACTTTCTCGATCCGCCCGAGCGAGGTGAAGATGTCAGCCAGCAGTTTTGTCTCGGCCGGTGCCGCGCCCAAACGGGCCAGCGCCTCAAGGGCGTGCGGATGGGCATCCTCGGCGCGCCCCATGCGGGTCAACGCTTCAGACTGCAGCCATTCGGCCGTTGCCAATGCTTCATCACGTTCATTATTTATGAGCTGACCGGCCAAGACTTCCGCACGCTCGGCCAGGGAAAGGGCGGCCGTCGGATCGGCCATCATCACGGAGCGCGCCGCATCAACTGCTTCCGAGAAAGTATGAACTCTTTCAGATCCTTGCGCGCGCACAGCGGACGGCACCAGAACCAGAACCAGGCTCAGGACGACCGCAACAACCGCCAATGGACTTGCAGGCAAACGCACAAACACTCTCCGAACGCGTCGCTTTGGACGGCGATGATGTCTGACTCTACCAGTCCCCGTTAAAGGAATGCCTAATTAAGGGCGCCACCCGCGAGGCGAGACCAATGAAAAGGGCCGCCGACTTTCGTCGACGGCCCTCTTTCAATGCGCTGCCGCGGGGATCAGAAACGCATTTCGAAACGCATACCGCTGGTCGCGGCCGAGAACTCCGAAACCTGCTCGTCGCCGGACAATTGCTGGCGACTGAAGACGCTCAGGCGGCGGTTCGATGACCCCAGCTCGGTTGCATAGATGACCTCGGCATAGACCGGGCGTCGGCCACCCAGCTCCCAGGTGTCGCTCTGGACACCCAGCTCACCGGTCTCGCGATCGGTGACCGCCATGCCGGTATAGCTCAGGGCTCCGCTTTCGATATGGAGCGGCTGCACCATGCTGAAGCGGACACCGTCATTGTTCGAGAACAGGGCCTCGTAACGGACCGAGACCTGTGCCGCCGTACTGTCGATACGCTCGGCTATGTCCAGCAGGCCACCATCAAAGGCGGTGGTCCGTGTCTGGGCCATGGTCATCGAGGCGCTCAGAGAGATGCGCGAGGATGGCCGGGCGTCGAGACCAACGGTCAGCGCGGTCGTGTCCGCACCGCCCTCGAGGGCCAGAATACTGCCACCCTGGGCACCAAGCAGACCGGTCGCCTCGTGCAGCTGGGTCAGTGAACCATTGATCGTGACCTGGTCACCCAGCGGATAGCTGAGGTCGAGATTGGCCGCGAAGGCCTGGTAAGGCGCAACACCGTCAAACAGGGCCTGTTCCTCACCAGTACCCGGCATCACATAGATCGCCTGTTCATGGGTCGTCGTGATACCGAAGGAGACCTGCAGATCGCCGTCCATATTGAACGTGCTGGCTGCATAGGCACCGCCGGATGCGAAGCCGAGAACCGGGTTCACCCCACCGCTTTCCGGACGATGGTCCGAGAAGAGATTGAAACCGGTCTGGCTGGACAAGGCCAAGGCACCCTCACCGACACCGAATTTCATGGACCGGCCGCTTTCCGTATCGGTCAGCTCGACACCGGCATGGAAGCCAAGATCACGGGCATAGCCGACATTGGACGGATCCAGGGTGGAGGCCGTAGCCGTCACCATCAGATTGCCGCGCTGGGACAGGATTTGCGACGCGCTGGAGACATCCGAGAAGTGTGAGCCCGTCAGCGAAGCGCTGGTCCGCTCGTAGATATATTGCTCGGCATAGGCATTGGCGACCGATTCCGAAAGGGAACTCCCGACTATCAGATCGTCCACCGCGATCGTGAAGTCGCGGAAGCTGTTGCCGACATCCTCAAACACCGTGACGTAATGCTTGTTGGAATGGCGCAGGGACAGGCGACCACCCGTGATGATCAATTCCGCCGCTTCGACCGGATCATTGCGTTTGTCCAGGCCATAGAGATTGGCCGGATCCAGCGGTGACATGGCACCGGCCACATCGAGCATGCCGTGGCCATAGACCGCGTCCACACCCGGCTCGCCGAGATCACGGGCCGACAACAACAGGACATCCGCCACTTCACTGCCATCGAGCCAAAACCACCAACCCTTGACCAGGGCCGCCGCACCGGACACCAGCGGCGCCGCAAAGGAGGTCCCCGACACACGGGTCACACCGCCTTCGCCATCATCGACGAGGATGAGCTCACCCGGTGCAACCAGGAAACGGTCCATCAGGCGGGCACCGGTCTCGCAAACGCCATTGGTCAGCAAGCAGGCTTCGCCCGGAGTATTGGAGAAGGACGAGATATTGCCGTTCGGGTCGACCGATCCAACGAGCAGCAGATTGTCGAGCACCGAGACACCGGTCCAGTCCAGATCAACCGTCTGCGTGACACCGTCATTACCGGCGGCGACCACGAAGGTCAGATCATCGGCATGGCGCGCCACCCGGTCCTGGCGGAAGACCTCGGCCCAGTCCTGGTGCAGGGTCCAGCCGGGGACGCCCAGCGACATGTTGATGACAGAGGTGCCGCCATTGGCCAGGGATTCCACCCCGGCGGCAACATCGTCCCAGCTGGCCGTATGGGATGCATCAAACGGATTGTAGAAACGCATCGCCGCATGCGGGGCGACCCCCATGACACCGACACCATCTACCGGCGCGCCGATCAGGCTGGCGACAGCATTGCCGTGATTGACGTTGAGATAATCGCGCTCTCCGCGCTGTCCGCGGAAGCTGCTGCCCTCGACCGTGTTGACGCTGAAATCGAGCACGCCGACCAGCGGCGAGCGGCCCCAGTCATAGCTGGCCGCCAGGGCCGGCGACCAATTGATGGCCGGCATCCAGTGATCGACATGATCGACGCCGGAAAAGCCCATCAGGCTGTCATAGAAGGTCAGGAAGAATTCCGACCGCTGGCCGGCACTGACCGAGGCCAGGCTGTCCGGGTTGTCCAGATCAATACCGAAGCGGGCCAGCAGGGCGGCAAGGAAGGCCTCGTCCATGCTCAGGCCGGTGCGCGCTTGGATGGCGCCGCCAAACACGCTTTCGGCGCGTGCAATGACTGACGCCATGTCATTGGCGATCATCGTGAAGTCGCCCCCGCCGGCCGCCGCCTCATTCCACGCTGTATTGAGATCACCCCAGACCGGGCCGACATCCCGCCAGAACGGGTTGATGTCGCTCCAGAAGGGATTGATGTCGTCGCCGAACGGATTGATGTCGCCCCAGAACGGATTGATGTCGTCACTGAAGAAGGGATTGATGTCCCCGCCAAAGGGATTGATGTCACCCCAGAAGGGATTGATGTCACCCCAGAAGGGCGAGATGTCGCCGTAGAATGGATTGATGTCGCCGCGGAACGGGTTGATGTCGCCGCGGAAGGGATTGATATCACCGAAAAACGGATTGATGTCTCCGCGATACGGGTGAAGGAAATTGTACCCGTCACCCGCGTTCTCGTCGGAATTTTGCGCGTATGCAGAAGTCATGGCCCCGGTCACGGACATGAGTGCAATCGCTGCAGCTCCGGATTTGAAATATTGACGCATGAGGAGCCTCCCAGCCCATTTACATGCGACCAATATCGCCCTCTTACATTTCGCCCTCTCTAACAAACGTTGTAAACAAACGCTTAATTGAGCCATTGGTTAAGAATGGGTTGCCGACAGACAGGACCGCGCAATGTCCGCAAGCCGTCGACAGACCGAAGTTCGCACTTGCGTCGGCAAATCAACTATTCCAGTTAGGCATTCTGGTCGGCCCCGTAGCTCAGCAGGATAGAGCAACGGATTCCTAATCCGTAGGTCGTGCGTTCGAATCGCGCCGGGGTCACCATATTTTGCTCTCGCGGCAAGCCACTTCGCGGACGCCTCCGACGTGCAGGCCTTCAGGGCCCGACGCGCGGTCGCGCTGGCGGACCCGGCGGGTCCGGGCGATCAGTACGGATTGCCTTGTTCTAGCCCAGCGTCGCCATGTCGATGACGAAGCGGTATTTCACGTCACTTTTCAGCATCCGCTCATAGGCCTGGTTGATATCGGCCATGGCGATCATCTCGATGTCGGAATGGATGCCGTGCTCGGCGCAAAAATCGAGCATTTCCTGGGTCTCGGCGATCCCGCCAATGGCCGAGCCGGCGATCGAGCGACGCTTGGACAACAAGCGGCCGACCGAAGGCGACGGGTGCGCCTCCTCGGGCACACCGACCAGCACCAGCGATCCATTGACCTTCAGGCAATCGAGGTAAGGGTTGAGATTGTGCGAGGCGGCGACCGTGTTGAGGATGAAATCGAGCGTGTTGCGCTGCGCCTTCATCTGGTCGCGATCCTTGGAGATCACCACTTCGGATGCACCGAGGCGCTTGGCATCCTCGACCTTGCCCGGAGACGTGGTGAACAGCACAACCTCGGCCCCCATGGCCCTGGCGAGTTTGACGGCCATATGTCCCAGCCCGCCCAGCCCGACCACGCCGACCCGCTGACCCGGCCCGACCTTCCAGTGCCGCAGTGGCGAGTAAGTGGTGATGCCGGCGCACAGGAGCGGCGCGGCGCCGGCGCGATCCAGCGTGTCGGGGATGCGCAGGACAAAGCTCTCCTTGACGGTGATCTTCTGGGAATAGCCGCCATAGGTATGGCCGCCATCCGGCAGGCGACCATTATAGGTCCCCGTCGCTCCGGTATCGCAATACTGCTCCAGCCCCTCATCGCAATGCCCGCAGGAGCCGCAACTGTCGACAAGGCACCCGACGCCAACGGTGTCGCCGGCCTTGAAGCGCGTCACCGAGGCCCCCACAGCTGCGACCGTGCCGATGATCTCGTGCCCGGGAATGCACGGGTAAGCCGTGTTCTTCCAGTCATTGCGCGCCTGGTGGAGATCGGAATGGCAGACCCCGCAATGGGTGATCTCGATCAGGACCTCGTCCAGGCCTGGCTCGCGCCGGTCAAAGGAAAACGGCGCCAGATCGGCGTCGGCAGACTGGGCGGCATAGCCGAGGGTTTGTGGCATGATTGGCTCCGTTTCGATGCTTCGGTATGGAAGTTTAGAGTGATCGCACCGGAATCCAAGGGGGCTTGCCGGTCAGCCCGGCCTGGCCAGCGCAATGATGCCCGCCTGCCCGCCAAACAATCCGCTCTGGCCTTGATGGTGCGAGCGGCGGGCCGAGAACAGCCGTGCCTCCGCCGCATAGGTACACACGTCCGAGCGCCAGATCGCGTCTTCCGCCAGCCCGGCCATGATCAATTGCCGCCGGCAAGCCTCACCGACATCCAGATGGGCCCCACCCTCGGGGTCTTTCGGCGAGAGGATGCCGCCGGTGACTTCGAAAACCTCCTCGAAGGCCGCGACGACTTCCGGCCCGACCCGGTAATTGACAGCCGAGATTGACGGGCCAATGGCAGCGCGCAGGTCTTCCGGTTGGCTGCCATAGGCATCCTTCATGGCTTCCACCGTGGCCCCGGCAATGTCCTGAACCGTGCCGCGCCAGCCCGAATGGATCGCACCAACGGCCCGTCGAACTGGATCAAACAGCAGGATCGGCGTGCAATCGGCCGTCTGGCAGACCAGTCCAAGGCCCGGTTGGTCGGTGATCAGGGCGTCACCTTCCCCGGCCGCCTGGTCGCCCTTGGGCGGGCCGCCGACGCGCAGCACCGTGCGGCCATGGACCTGGGTGGCAAACACCAGCGCATCCAGTCCCAGCGCCTGCCGGACCCGCTTCCTGTTCTCGGCCACGTGTGCGGCCTCATCGCCGCGAGAGCGGGTCAGGTTGAGCGAGGCATACACCCCCTCGCTGACACCGCCAGGGCGGGTGGTGAAGACATGAACGAGATCGGGATGGTCGAGCGTTGCAGCCCGGATGAGATCGAGTGTCATGGCCGGAACCCTACGCGCTTGTGCCCGAGATCAAAGCCCTTTCCGGCCAGGCGGATGGACCCGATTGCGTCGGCAAAGCCCGACCAGTCATCCCGGTCGGCAATACCGGCCCAGATCGCCTCAACCTGATCGATCACCATTGCCACCGCTTCCTGCCGTTCGAACAGCGCGTGCGACAGTCGCTCCGGCCGGACGGGCTGGTGAGCCGAAAACGCGCTGCGCCAGGCCTCGAATTCAGGTCCGGTGTAGGCAGCGGCGCGCGGGCCGGACAAGGCGCGGTCAGCCGACGCGTCGCCACAGAACCAGTCATGCATCGGCGCTTCCCAGACCAGTTTGGACGCTTCCATGAAAGCCAGGAAGCTGCGGACCAGGACTTCATCCGCCGCCTCGCCCGCCGAAGCCAGCCCGAAGCGGGACAGGAAGGCCTCCAGCAGCGCGGTGCGGTAAAGCTCGGGATAGGTATTGAGCGCCGCTTCGAGCGAGGGACGCTCGCCCACAAGGGCCAGCGCATTGGCCAGTTGTTGCAAGGCCCAGAACACCGCTTCGGGCTGACGGGCGAAACAATACAGGCCCTGCTCGTCGAAATAGGCCGCCGTGAAGCCGGGCTCGTAATGGGGCAGGAAGCGCCAGGGCCCGTAGTCGAAACTCTCGCCGGTCAGATTGATATTGTCGGTATTGAGGACACCGTGCACGAAGCCTGCGGCCATCCAGCTGGCAGCCAGCCTGGCATTGGCCTCGACCACGGCAGACAGCAGCGCCGCCGGTGCGTCGGCCTCACCAGCGAGGTGCGGGTAGTAATGCTCTATCGCGTGGCTGATCAGGGCGTCGATGCGGTCGGAAGCGCCCTCAGACGCATGGCGCTGGAAAGTGCCGATACGCAGATGCGAATGGCCGAGACGGGTCAGGACCGCCGACCGGGTTGGCGAGGGCTCGTCATTGCGGGCCAGCTGCTCACCGGTCTCGAACACGCAAAAGGCCTTGGATGTCTGCACGCCGAGCGCTTCCAGCATCTCCGCCGCCAGCACTTCGCGGACCGCGCCCTTCAGGGTCAGGCGGCCATCGCCGCCGCGCGACCAGGGCGTCTGGCCGGACCCTTTGGTCGCGAGGTCGAGCAGTCGTCCAGCATCATCGCGCAATTGCGCATGGAGGAAGCCGCGGCCATCGCCCAGATCCGGATTATAGGTCCGGAACTGATGACCATGATAACGCATGGCCCGCGGCCGGGGTTGATTGTCCGGCAGGGGCTCGAAGCGCTGGAAGTGAGCTTCGCGCTCGGCCGCATTGAGACCGTCCAGGCCGATGGCCCCATCCCAGCGATCATTCCAGAAGCGCTCGATGGCGGCGGGGAAGTCCGCCGGGTCGACCGGGTCGGAAAACTCATCGCCGAGTTTCGAAAAGGCGGGATCGGGCCGGTAGGCGGGAGAAAAGCTCATGGGAGGCAGCTAAGCGCGCCCGCCGCCGATTGCAAACCTCACCCGCGCAGCGCATCACCCAGAATGACCGCAGTTTCATCGATGATTGCCCGGGCGCCGGGCAGGACCGCAGTCAGATTGAAATAGCCATGCGGCAAGGTCTTGCCGATGGCATAGCTGACCGGGATGCCGGCCGCCGCGAGCCGGTCACGATAGGCCTGCCCCTCATCCAGCAGCGGATCGAGTTCAGCCGCCACAATGTGAGCCGGTGGCAGGCCGGCCAGGTCATTATTGAGCAGGGGTGAAACACTGAGCTCACGGGCATGATCCGGATCGGTCAGATAGGCGCGAACAATCTGGTCGAGCGTGAAACTCGAAAGGAGATGGCCCTCGAGCAGTTTCGGCTTGGCCTTGCGGCGCTCAACCAGTTGAAGGAGCGGATAGATCAGGAGCTGGAAACAGATGGCGTCGCGTCGTGACTGGGCCAGGATTGCTGCCAGGCCGCCGCCCGCCGAGTCGCCAGCCACGGCGAGACGGGCAGGCTGCGCCCCGACCTCGCTCGCGCCGGGTCCGGCCACCCAGTCGAAGGCCGCCAGACAGTCCTCGACCCCGGCGGGCCAGGGATATTCCGGCGCCAGACGGTAATCCACGGCCAGAACCCGCGCGCCCGAATGGGCGGCCAGGCGCCGACAAAGCCGGTCATGGCTCTCCAGATCACCGATCACATAGCCACCGCCATGCATGTAGAAAGTACAGGGCCCCTCGGCCTCGGCACCGTTGGGACGATAGAGGCGCGCCGGGATCTCACCCTCGGCTCCGGGAACCATCAGATCGCGGACTTCGGCGACCTCCGGCGGGCGCACATCCATGTGCGGCGCGGCATTGCGCAAGGTCTCGCGCATGCGCGGCGCGGCGCGGGCCGGTTCGAGCGGGTCAGGCAATCCGAATTTTGTCAGGGCCTCAGGCCAAGCGGGCGTGTCCATACCGTCGGGTTAGCATGGCTGCGAGCGGAGGCAAACGCGGCAGATTGGACCGGGGTCAGTGCAAGGTGACCGCGCCGTCGCGGTTGAGCCGGCCGGCCAGGGCGTCTTCCATTACCGATCGCAGGGCACGCCAGGCATCGGCGCTCTCCGGCAGGCCCTGCCCGTCGAGATCGGTCACCGCCTCGTCGGCATAACCGATCGCCTGTGCGCCGTGCAGATCGACCATGGTCCAGGCAATCTGGTGGATGTCTTGGGCGGTGATTTGCACATGCGGGGTCATTCTGGGCTCCTGCCGGAAGGGGTGTCTTGCCCCGTTAAGAGCAAGGCCCGGGCCACAAGATACCGCAACTAAACCCAACTAAATCAAGTGTTTATGTTTTCCACAGATCGGCGCGCCCTGCCCTGCGGTCGAAATTGCCGAGTCGTTCTGTCCGGGCAGTATCAGGCGCGTTTGCGGCCCGGTGCATATCCGCCGCCTTGCAGATACGCGGTTTCGGCCGGCGTGGAGGTCCGCTGGAGCGCCTCATTGCGATAGGGGAAGCGACCAAACTGACGGATCACATCGCGATGCTTGATGGCGTGGTCGAGCGTTCCGCTACCCGATAGCCGGTCAGCGGCCAGGGCGACGCACAAATCCTGGTCCTCGATGTCCTCGGAATGCATGAAGGGCATATAGACGAAGGCCCGCCGGTCGTCCGGGATGGCCCAGTCATAGCCACGCTCGAGCATGGTCCAGGCGACATTGCGGGCAATCTCGTCATGGGCGAAGGCGTGACCGGAACCGCGCCAGGCATTGCGCGTGAACTGGTCGAACATCACGATCAGGGCCAGGCCTCCAAAGGCGCTGTCTTCCCAGGGGTGCTCGCTCTCCCACCACAGCCGCGCATGGTCTTCGATGGGCCGCGCGAACAGGCGACGCACACGGGCGTCGAATGCGGGCGAGGACGCATACCAGCGGGCCGGACCCGCCGTCTCGAACCAGAAGTCGAGAACGTCGTCGATGGTGGGATGCTGAATGCTCATACCCGCAGGCTACCTGACTGTATCGCCTCGTACAGCTGCGGTGTCATCGGCACATAGCGACCCTCACCCGGATGATCGAGCAGGATCGTGTCGTCGACCCTGGCCGGATCAAACCCATCCTTGACCAGGTCGACCTTGCGGAATTTGAACGTGCCGGTGGTGTCGGTCTGCTGCTGGAGACGCAGGAAGAGCGGACGGGCAAAGGCTGGCAGCGAGTCGTGGACATGGGCATGCAGGGCGTCGAGATCGAGTGCCTTGGCCCCTTCCGTGACCAGGGCCGCCATTCCGGCACGACCGGAATGCCCCGCCACCTCGACACCATAGACATTGGCCTGTTCGATCCCCTTGAAGGAGAAGGCTTCGGCGACCTCGCCGGTGGCGACATTCTCGGACTTCCAGCGGAAGGTGTCGCCGACCCGGTCGACGAAATAATAATAGCCCAGCTTGTCGCGTGACATCAGATCGCCGGTCCGGAACCAGGCATCACCCGGCTCATAGACATCGCGCAACACCTTCTTTTCGGTGTCTTCCTGCGAGCCATAACCGTCAAAGCGGAAACGGGCATCGGACGGGTCAATCCGGCCGATCGCCTCGCCAACTTCGCCCGGCTCGCACGGCACGCAACGTCCCTCAGTGGTGCGCAGCGGCATCTCGCTATCGAGATCGAACTTCACCAGATCGATATTGAAGCGGCTTTTGAGATAGCCCGGGACACGGCCCACGGCACCGGGCTGGTTGTAGGCGTTCACCAGGCCGACATTGCCTTCGGTGGAACCATAGAACTCGACAATGTCCGGCACGTCGAAGCGAGCCTGGAAGGCATCCCAGACATCGCGGCGCATGCCATTGCCGATGGCGCAGCGCAGCGTGTGCCCGGCCTCTTCGGGAACCGGGTCGGAATTGACCAGGAAGCGGCACAGCTCCCCGACATACATGAACAGGGTCGCCTTGAAGCGCTGCACGTCAGGCCAGAAGGCCGAGGCGGAGAAGCGTGGCCGGATCACCAGCGCGCCACCGAATGACAGGGCACAGCCGACGCCACACAGGCCGCCGGTTGCATGATAGAGCGGCAGCACCATCATCATCCGGTCTTCCGGCGCGGCTTTGGCGATGAGCGCGAAAATGTTGAGGTAATAGAGCGCCCGGACATGCGTCATCAGCGCAGCCTTGGGCAGGCCGGTCGTTCCGCTGGTGAACATTTTCAGCACCGGATCACCTGGCACGACAGCCTCGCGCAGCGCCCGCTCGGGCCGGCTATCGCTCATCCCGGCGAGAACGTCGTCGAGCCCTTCCGCGTCGGAAAACCCGCCATCGAAGGACCAGGCCCGGATGTCGCCGAGATCACAGGACCGCGCCGCGTCATAGGCCTCCGACAGCGCTCCTTCAACGATCGCATGACGCGTCTCACCAATGGTCAGGCAATGGGCCAGCGAATGCCCGGACAACTGGCTGTTGATCAGCGAGGTGACGATCCCAACCTTCGACAGGCCGAACCAGACGGCGATATATTCCCAGCGATTGGTCATGAAGAGCGCGACTGTGTCGCCGGGCTTCAAACCCTGCTCCAGCGCCCAGTTGGCGACCCTGTTGGCGAAAGCATCAAACTGCCGATAGCTGATTTCGCCCTCATCGAGGATGGCCATCGGGCGGTCGGGGAAGCGGTCGACAGTGGCCTCGATATGATCGGGCACGCGCAGGCCCGAACCGGGGCCGACCTTGCCGATCTTCTTCAGCACCGAGAGCATGCTCGTCACATAGTTGAACTCGCGCGCGATGGCGCCCAGCATGCCCATTTGACCAAACCTCCCTTGTTTCTTTGCGCGTGACGATATGGCCCGCCCCGATACGGTCAAGCTGAGGCGCCCGCTTGTGCGGGAAGTGTGAACACATGTTTCAGAAGATTACCGGCGAAAGCTGCGTCAAGCGAGCGCGTCCCCGACAGACCTATCGGCGCCGCATGGTGCCCTCGCGGCCCGTCTCTGACATCAGTGCCAGGCATACCGCCAGCAGGGGCAGGTCCTTGAGCAGGAAGTGACCGGCCCGCCCCAGCGCCGGGAAGCCGCCCAATTCTGCCGACCAGCTCCCGGGGAAGGTGAACAGGAAGCTCAGGGTCAGCACAAAGGTGACCATGGCCAGGGCCAGCCCGATGCGGAACAGAGTATTGGAGAACCAGTAACCGACCAGGGCGATAACGGTGATCAGTTCGATCATGCCGATCAGGTTCGACACGGTCTGCAACGGCATCAGCCCGAGCAGCCAGGAAAAGAATGGGCTGGTCTGCACCAGCGGCTCGATGCCCGCCGCCTCGACCGCGGTGAACTTCATCCCGCCGATCCAGCCCAGAACCAGGATCAGTCCCAGCCACATCACCGGCTGGCTCCACATCCGCATGTCGGTGTGGCGCTGGGCGAACATGCGCGAGTTCTCGAAACTCCCGCCCCACAGGGACAGGCCCAGGATGGCGATGTATTTCAGGATGCCCTGGCCGGACCCGATGGCCGGGAAGCCACCGGCCGCCTCGATCCAGACCGGATTGGTCAGCAATACCGTGAGCGCGATGAAGGCGTACAGCCCGGTCATGGCAAAACCGATGCGCCGGAAACTGCCCGACGGGATCGGCGCGCCGACAAGAACGGCGGCAATAATCTGATAAACCCCCAGCGTCTTGGCAGCCGACCCAGCCTGTTCGGCCAAACCGGACAGGAAGGCATGGCCACCAATCCAGCTGCCGGTGATCTGCGTCCCGACCGCGGTGAAATTCATCACCCCGAACCACAGGAACATCACCGCCAGCGACAGGCGGGCAAATAATAACGCGTTTCCAGGCGACACCAAGGTCAGGCCTCCGTCCAGGCTCGAAGCAAAAGGCTAGCACCGGCCACCGCGACTGACGAGCGCAGATTTCAAGAGCTTGATGACGGTTCAGTCAGGTAGGGAACAAGGAGTGTCATGACACCCCCGGCCCCAACAGGCCCGCAAGCGCGACCGCGCGCCGGGCGGTCAGCCCGCCCCATCGGAGGCGCAAGCGCAGCGAAGAGCCGTGAGTTCAAGACCCGGCCCTGACAGGGCCGCAAGCGCGACCGCGCGCCAGCGCTCATGCGCTGCCCCATCGGAGGCGTTCGCGAAGCGAATAGCCGTGAGATAAAAAATGGTGCCCCTGGCCAGACTCGAACTGGCACTTCCGAAGAAAACGGATTTTGAATGTATTTTGTTTACAATAATTACATGTCAAGTCATTGATATTAGTGGTTTTATTCTACATGAAATTTCTTATGTGTAAGTTTATGTGTAATTTTGCATACACACTTCGCGTCTAGTTCTTGCGAATTGGTGTGGACTAGCTAAGCGAATTCGGTCTGGACGAAAATCGCGTCCGCTATGCTGTTAAGCTTATGGAAGTTTGAGGTTATTTGAGCGCCGACAGGGCCGTCGCCCTCTCCCCATATGTCCGACAACGCGTCTATCGCGAGCCGAACGTCGTTGGGGTACAACACGCGGCCTTTCAAAGTCGCGAACGGACCATCCGTTTCAGTCAAAACCCTGCCCTTGGGCATTAGTCGAGCCAGCTCCCGGCCCTTCGCAGACTTCAACATCGCCGGCCCCACAGAGAACCAAGCCCCAAGCGAAACCGCTCTCGACAACTCTGCCTTAGTCCCGCTGAACCAGTGCAAAACTGGAGTGCCTGCATTTGGATGTTGCTCCAGCATGTCGAGCACCTCTGTGGCGGCGCCCCGCGAATGGATCGACATCACTCTCCCGCCGAACTGCGCCGCTGCAGTCAACATGCGACGAAACACCATTTTCTGGAGTTCCAAATACTCCTTGAAGTCGACCGAACCATCGAGGCCGATTTCACCAACAAATCGAGCTTGCGGCATGAGATAATCAATGAGCGCCAACTCATCAGCTCTTTCATGAGCTAGCTGCGGGTGAAAACCCAAAGCGGTTTGCACGCTCTTGTTTCCCGCCGCGAGTTTTTGCGTCCCCAAGAATGCTTTCGGGGTGGTCGTCACCGATAAAACGAAGGTGTTGCTGGTGAGCGCGCGATCAAGAGCCAGTGCAGGACTGTCGTACAGATCTATATGACAGTGAAAGTCGATCATGCATCGATGCCCAGGTCTTTCAAAAATTGATCGATCTCGAACACGCCACGCCGAGCCACGTCCTTGTGCTCGTTACGCGCCGTTGGGTCCAACGGTAGAGGGCCGCCACGTATCACCCATTTGCCGAAATCGCCACCATTTACGCGGCGAATTGCAGCGGAAACAGCCCTGATGTCAGCTCGGTCTCGATCCGTTCTCAGTGCGTCGTTCAAATCATCGAACCTATAACCCACGTGCTTGCTCGTAGCAGTTTCGTCGGCAATGCCCGCGGCATGGAACGCCGACCTACGAATAAGACACGGCACGCATCGCCCGCATTGTTGCCAGTAACGCTTCCACTTACCGCAGGATGTCGTCTTGGATATCAGTTTCGTCACAAGAGGTTGATCGCGGCACTCACGCAAAGCCTCACCTTTCGTTTTGAAAAAGTAAGGGTTTTCGATTGCCGCGGGTATTCCGACCTCATCAAAAATCGCTTGCAACGAAGAAATGAAATGCGGATGCACCGTCCGCGTACTAAGCGCGCCAATTCGGCGCACAGTTAGAGGTGGATTTAGAGAAATAAAGCCGTTCTCTGGGATAATGAGAGGGACGATACTATCATTATGCAGCCTTGATATCGCCGACGCAGCACAGGCTGCTAGGGCTAGAAACACGATACTTCTTGTTCGTGTCGAGGGCTCTCCTTGCAGTTCCCCTCGGATGTCATCGTTGATGCGAAGACTTGGAACCTCTGGGAGCATTCCGTGGAGGTACGTCTGATACCCGCCATCGCCGCGAGTAGACCGGCTGACAAGTAACGGCCGGTGTCCGTCAGCGATCCTGTCTATCGCCCCGATCAGGCTGTCCATGCCACCAGAAAAAAGACAAACCTCGTCAGCGCCCTCCAGATCGACTTTGTTTTTTAGGCGAGATCTTTCTTTGTGGCTGGGAACTGTGTCCCCTCCAGCGACGAAGTTGAAATGCCATTGGTCGCCACTTAGAAACCCGAGTGCCCGTTCGAGCTTTTTCGCGACCGGGGTCCATCGGGCCGGATCTGCCAGACCGACAGTTACTTCAATATTTCGTCCAAATCCATCGTCCGCGGCGGATCTGAGTGCGAAGCGGTCTGCCGCAGCGACGGCAAGCGCTATAGCCAAGAAATCGTACGCAGATTGTTCGATCGGTAAATCTAACCGAGCCAACTGGCGCCGTACTTGGTTCCCCACAGCGTTGGGCGGCCCGCCAACCTGGACACGGCCGAATAACAGTACGGGGATCTCATATTTCGCAGATGAGAAGGCGGCCTGGTCCGGATGGGCGAAGACTCTAGTCATCGGCTTCCTCCCAGTGTTCGAGGGTCACTTTGACCGCTTGAAGCTGAACCTTCTCGATACCCTTCTGGGTCATCTGCGAAATTTGACCGGTGATTGCGCTATCAAGTGCGTCGTCAATGGCCGCTTTCACAACCTCGCGCATATCGTTTTCTCTAGTTTGGAGATGCTCTGATGTTTCAGCACCGTCAGTGGCATCACCGGCTTGTATCCAAACCTCCTGAAACACAGCTTCCGCTAGGTAAAGGTGCAGGACATCACTAAGCATTTCCTCTGTAATATGGCTGGTCTCAAACGTGTCTTCGCCTTCAAGTGCTGTACAGACAGCCTCGATAATCGCGTTACGCACATAGTCGCGACTCTCGGAGTGTGGGGCGATCGCCTCCGCGATGAGTTGCGCGGCAACATCCACATCAGCACCAATAGCCCCCGATAGATCGGAACCCGTTTCCTCCGTTGCGGTTCCACCTTCTGCGAGGTTGGACAAGCCAGCGACCGCAGCGGCGCCAGATCTCGCGACTGCGCCAAACTTGCGTGCCCCCGTCGCCGCACCTCCGGCAGCTGATCGAGCGTATCCACCGAGCGCGCGACTACGGTGCTCGGAATCTCCGGAGGCAGCGTACTTTCGCATGGATGTTCGGAACTGTCGGAAGCGAGACGGTTCAGGTTCGGGTTGTTTGGCTTGCGGCGTTGCATCAGCATGATCGGGAACGAGCTTCGAGCTAGGGCGAGCGCCTCTGCTATCGGTAGAAGTACCCATCTTATTTTGTCTCCCACCAATTCGCGTTTTTCAGCCGAAGTGTGAGCCATCTCGCTGGCTTTGGTATGTGCTGCTTGATGAAATCGGAAAGCGCTTCACCGCAATTTTCAGACTGATCGGCCAGTAGGTGCGCGCCGACATATCCTGGTGGCGCCGAAGACCAATCCGAGACTTGGCTCAAATGGCCGATAATTTGATCGAGGACTGCGCCCCGTTCATCCGCTGGAATTTCGCTAAGAGCGGCTCTCACCGCTGGTGAGGTTTGCTTCGTTGCCTTTAGCAGCACGCGGAGAGCTCCCTCTGCCGTAGGGGAAAGATCTGTCGTCGTCAGTTTGGTAGGCGCGAGATCACGTGCCAGGTAGGCTGCGGGCCGAAGGTCGACCTCAGCGAGACTGGGTTCCAATGCAGCCCATTCGAAAATGAACTTTGCATCGTCGCTCCATTCGGTAGGAAGCTTCGGTGTTTCATTCTTCTTCAAGGCGGCTTCGATAGTCCCAATTTCATCGACGCGGCCACCGTTCGAAGCTGCGATAAAGTTGAGTAGTGCTGCCGTAGCTTTCGAGCTCGCGCACCGTTCGAACAAAACCAATTTGGCGATTATTGCTTCGCTCAGTGGCATCCCACGAGTTCGGGCGATTTGAGAACGAAGACGCACCGCGTTGAGCATCCGTTTTACGATGCGGGGGTTGCCCGAGACACGCTGAGCTTCTGCCAATTGGGGCGCCAGACTTTCAGCCAGTCTGAAGCTATTTTTGATGTTTGCACGTTGGGCTTCACTGAGCGCTTCGGCCACCTGCGCGACATCAAGAAGGTCAGTTGGTTTTAGTTCTATCGACTGCCAGCTCTTTCGCAGATGGTCGATGAAGTGCTTGTTGATTGCTTCGAATTGACTCTTTGCCAGAACGCCGTCGCCATCAAAAGGCGATGCTACAAGGAGCATGAAGAGATAAGACCGCATTTCCGGGAAACCGGCCTTTGGAACTCGGACTGGAATTTGTACAAACTTGTCCAAATAATCGCTTACCAAGCGTGTTTGCTGAGCTCCGTAGTGCTCACTAACGGCATGCCGGATCATTTCTTCGTCGACTGCGATGACGAATGCAGTTTGAGGCACAAACAGGAAGAGCCGGATCGCTTCGAGCGTATGGATGGCATCTCGCGGCAAGCATCGATCAAGATTGTCCACCACCACAACGAGCGTTTTGCCCATTTGACCAAGAAGTTCCTCGAACTCCTGTCGGAACGCGCGTACTTCTTCGGGAGGCGAATAGGTCTCAGCCGGTTGGAACAGACCCGCTCCGCGATTAGCAACATCACCCGCCGCATCGTGAATGGCCGTGAGGTCGGATTGATCGCCTCCGGATGTCATTGCTTTCGCAGCAGCACCAATCCCGGCATTAATTGTCCCAAACGCTGGCAAACCGACCGCGGCGGCGCCTAGTTCGGCTATCAGACCAAGGGCGCGAAGCTTGTTCACTCGGCCTAGTAGGTCGCTAACTTTTTCGAGAAGTGTTTCGTCGTCTTTTACGGCATCGCGAAGTGCGCCGCCAATTGTATCCAGCAGCGCCGCTCTTGCGTCATCGTAACTTTGGAAGAGCCAAGCATCGAAGCTTATTAGTATGACATTTTCGTCGTCTTTGAGCCTCGCCTCGATGAGTTGAACCATCGAGGATTTGCCAACCCCCCAACCTCCGAAAACACCTACGGAGAGAGGGCGAAGCTCCTCTTTCTCCAGTATATTGACCACCAACTCTGCTGTCTCAGAGTAATTTAGGTAATCGTTTTCTGACTCGTTATCTGACCACATGCGCAAATTCCATCACAGGTTGCCGAAATATCAAACCAAATTTTGCGCGACTTCGGGCGGTTAGCGATTAAACTTACTATTGATCGGCTAATACGCGCGTGACTTCCGTCACTATTCCCTTGGTGAGAAACCAAGCTGACATTCCCTCGGAGCCGACACGCATCCAACCAGCATCGCTTCGCAGCGATCATCATACCCCCGAAGCGGGGTTGACCGAGCAAGGGCGACGCTGTGCTGACAGTTAGGCCTCTTGGTCAGGCTAGCTGTTCATTGGCTAGGTTGACTTCGTACCGGGCGCTTCGACCGGCTCCGACAGGTAGCAGCGCACCTATCTCGGCAAGATGCTGCAGATCCCTCGTGGCCGTCGCTTTGGACACCTTGGCCATGGACATGTATTTGCGCGCATTCATGCCGCCCTGGAACCCGTCAGGTCCAGCTTCCAGCATCTTCACAACGATCTTGTTCTGACGCTCTGATAGCGCGTCACCATGGCGATCGAAGAACCGCGCCTTTGCGAGGATAAAGCTAACTTGCTCATCCGCCCTGTCTTGAGCTTCTACGATGGTGCTGACGAAGTAGTGCACCCATTCGGTGACATCATTGGAACGCTGCGCGCGCTTCAGCGCATCGTAATAGTCATTGCGCTTTCGCTCGATTGCCTCAGACAAGCTGAGCACAACCGGGCGCCCGAGCCCTTGGGACAACACCTTCTCAGATAGAGCCCGTCCGACACGACCATTACCATCTTCGAACGGGTGGACGCTCTCGAAGTAGACGTGCGCTATCGCGGAGCGAACCGGTGCCGGCTGCATAGCCGCTGGCCCATCTGGCGCACTGTCATTGAACCAACTTATGTAGCGCGCCATCTCGTCGGGGACGCGATCTGATGGCGGCGCTTCATAGTGGACCTTCCACTTGCCGTAGGCACCAGACACGACTTGCATGGGCTCATCGCTGGATCGCCATTGCCCAACGCTCAGTTTTTCAGGATCAGCAACGCCGCCTAAGAGAAGCTGATGCCAATCAAAAAGCATTTGATCGGTGAGAGGGGCGGCATACTCGTCACGAACACGAAGCATCAGCTGCGCCACGCCTTTGGCGCGCTCATCACTGACTTCCTCTGGTTCCGGTCCAACACCCAGATGCTTCATCAGGGAGGAGCGAACGTCCTCTCTGCTGATGAACTCACCTTCGATTTCGGAGGTCTTCACAGCCTCGGCCACCATCAGCTCGATGATGGTTTCGGTTTGCATGCTGTCAGGCAGGCCGCTAAGGGCACCACTTACACGCCCCGCTTTCTCGGCGAATTCGTATAAAAGCCCCTGTATTTCCGCAACTTCAAAGCGGAATTCAGGCCAATCTTTTTGCTGCCAATTGTACTTCATGAGCCGATTGTACCACTTAATCGGCTCACAAAACAAACTAATTATGAGCCGATTAGGGTTTCTAATCGGCTCATAGCGCTAAATTAAAGCAAGCTGTTGAGCGCTCGGGTCAGGGATTCCGTACACTTCTCGCGCCATCGAGATGGTTTGAGAGCCCGAGAAAATG
Organism: Maricaulis maris MCS10; assembly: GCF_000014745.1. Lineage (NCBI taxonomy): Bacteria > Pseudomonadati > Pseudomonadota > Alphaproteobacteria > Maricaulales > Maricaulaceae > Maricaulis > Maricaulis maris. The sequence continues at coordinate 2,526,423 of NC_008347.1, forward strand.
GGCTTATCTCGAACTTCATTTGGATGGTCCCAACCAGCCCAGATGCGCAAGCCAGACCCCCGATAGGATACGGATATCCGACCAGGTCCACAGGAACCGCCTGCGATGCCAAGAACCTTTTCAAGAAACGCATGAAGTTGGTCATCGGTTGCCCCATTGACGAGTTCGTCACCGAACCAGCGCAAAAGCGCGCTGGTCGCGATTTCGAATGCGGTCCGCTTGTCCGCATATGAGAGGGCCGCGCTGATAACGCGGCCTTCTTGCTTGATTTGCGAGATGGCTTCTTGGCGCTTCTTGCGTCATCCAAGAGCATTACGACGCCGTCCGGTGGCAATGCGTCCAGCTTGAGCCGGATGTGGCCGCCCTTCGTGGTCCAGGCTGCGCCGATCTCACGCCAGAATGATTTCCGGCCGGTGGCTTCATCGCCATCGCGTACAGCAAAGGCGCGAAGAGCGGGTTGAGCGAAGTTTGTCATAGTTGTGTCTCCTTTGGTTTTTGGGCTGAAACACGTCCGTCGTGTTCCAATCGCGGATCACCAAAGGTCGATGGGAGGGAGCTTTGCTGCCCTGTAACCGTAGGCGGCGTTAGCCGGGGCTTAGCGGAGCAAACCCCACGCACCTAGATTTGCGTTTCTTGGACGACGAACGGATGAGGGACGCCAAGAACCGTGGAGCGCCATCGCAACGCGCACAGCTTGAGACACCCGTTTATGCCACAAACAGACGTCCCAGCCGGTCCGCAAAATTGCGCTAGAGATCGTCGCCCCGACCAGAAGGGGAGACAAAACACTCGTGCGCTTGCGACATCGGGCACAGCATCAAAAATGCGATAGGCTCGCACTAGCGAAAACCCTACGTTGGCATATGAAACGAATTGGTTTGTAAATTTGCCATGCTTGGAGGAATGGGTTGGCTCTAAAAGATAGACCTGATCCGGCATGGTCCGGACGCGTAGTTCTCGAGCCAGGGTGGGCCCTGTTCCGGGGACAGACGGGACACGCGACCTTCCATAAGCACTACGCCGTGCAGATCATGTTTTCGGCCAAAGACGATCGGGTCAAGAGTGCTGGAACGAAGAGCGCCTCCAAGGGTAGGGTGACGATAATTTCCTCAATGGAACCGCACCAGGTCACCTCGTCATCGCATGTGACGGACGTGCTATTCGTCGACCCCCTTCGATACCAGCACCTGGCAGAAAGCCACGGTGCCGATGCATTAGCGTGCGCTAATGTCGATAGCTGGATCTCGCATATCAGATCCGCCACCGCAAAACCCAAAGATTTGCGCATCGCAGAACTCCTGCGGGAGCTCGACGAAATGGAGGAGCTAGCACCAGGTTATTCAGCTCGTGATGCCGCAAGGCAAATCAATCTCTCGTCGTCGCGATTTTCCGCGTTGTTCCGGGCCGAGATGAAACTACCATTTCGACAGTGGGTGCTTTGGTCTCGGTTACAACGGGCGTTGAGCGTCATACTTTCGGGAAGCGACCTAACTAGTGCAGCTTATGCAGCAGGGTTTTCAGATTCTGCTCATCTGGCTCGAACGATGAAATCGATGTTCGGCGTGAGCTTAAGCAAAGGCATCGCTCCGCTAACGCGAATTAGTATCTAGCGCATCGACTTAAATGGTCGAATAAGCTGACTCCAATAATCGGTAGGGTAGTCTGGCTCGCCTTCAATGCCGAGATCGTCCGATGTGAAAGTGCGGTTGGGATCAAAGGACGCTGTGCCGAGCAACCAGTCCCATACCATAGTGAATAGGCCGAAGTTGACATCACCTTCACGGGCGGAATTGAGATGATGGAAACGGTGCGCCGGAGCCAGCGCAAGAACGTACTTGAACGGTCCGACACGCACGTCCGCATTTGAGTGCTGCAACAGGAGCTGAAGCGCGATGGCGACCACTAGCAACCAGGCTACGTCTTGCTGCACACCTAGTAAAATTATAGGAAGCACCCCACACACGCCTTCTATCAATTGATGAAGCGGATGTTTCATTAGACCGTTAAATCCATACATGCGTTTAACGCTGTGATGAACCGCATGAAATCGCCAAAGCCAATTAATCCGATGACTCGCGAAATGAGCCATCGTAATCCCGAAATCAACGATGCCTATCGCCAACAACAACTGCCCCCAAAGCGGCCAGTGACTTGGCCAGACCCCAAAATTCGGCAGCAGGGCGGCCAGAAACGGCAAACCCAAGATCGATAAGAAGTTCGCGCCCTCATTGACCACAAAGTGTAGTCGGTCTCGCCAGCGGTCTTGGTGAGAGAGGTTCCAATCTGGATTGTAGGGGATGAGTCTTTCGACCAAAAACGAGACGAAGATCACGCCGACGATCAGGGCCGCGAGCCAGACATGGTGGGCCCCCATAGATACAAGGGTTAGAGCCAGTGCGTTGCCACCCAAGAGAACAAAAGGCACAAAACCCAAGCGCAAAACCCAGCGAATTCCATTCATTTGATACACCGTTCAAGGATTGTCGAACGACATAATGGCGAGCGGCGATACCGTTGGCTTGAACGTTTCAACTGACTCCATCGAACCCCGGGCCGAGCCCGCGGATCGTAGCGTTGATACCTTGCTACGATCCGCAGAGCCTGTAGTGCCGGTCCTCGAAATCGAACGTCGTATTGACGTTCGATGCACAGCCGCGGAGTACAGTGCCTTGTCATCAGTCACGAGCGTGCTCTGTCTCCAATACCGAAACATGCCCGCCCGGTTTTGGTGCGAACCACCGATGTAGCGCTGGCAGTACGAGCAAGGTAAGGACGGTTGACGAAACGAGTCCGCCCATCACAACGGTCGCTAGCGGGCGCTGCACTTCAGCACCTACTCCAGTCGCAAATAGCAATGGCGCCAAACCAAGCGCTGTCGTGAGCGCTGTCATCAGCACCGGCCTTGCTCTCAGTCCTGCCGCTTCAATAGCGAGCGCATTGTGGTCGCGGCCTTGCCGCGCGAAGTCGTCCATAAAGCTGACGAGCACCATTCCGTTACCAAGGGCGATACCGAAAAGCGCAATAAACCCGACCGTGGCTGGCACCGAGACTGGTAATCCTGTTAGCCACAAAGCGAGGGCGCCACCGGTCAACGCGAGAGGAATGTTCAGCAGGATCAATATCGCTGACTTGAGCCTCCCAAATGCGAGTAACAGGATGAGAAGAACTATTCCCAACGTAATCGGTATCACCACGGCGAAGCGGGCATTGGCCTGTTGTTGCAGTTCAAACTGGCCACCCCATTCGACACGATAACCAGGCGGAAGGTCTAGCTGACTGGAGGTCGCCGCTTGCGCATCGGCAACAAAGGAGCCGATATCGCGCCCGCGAACATTGAGCTGCACCGTTATGAAACGCTCCCCATTTTCGCGCGTTATCTGACGAGGACCGACAACAGTTCTTATCGAGGCGACACTTGAAAGCGGCACCCGAGCACCACTCTCGCTTTCTAGGATAAGTCGGCCAATCGCCTGCGCATTGTCACGCCGGTTTTCGTCAAATCTGACGACCACTGGAAACTGGCGAACCCCTTCAAAGAGGACGCCGGCTTCCGCCCCGCCGACGGACGCGCTCAGCGTATCAAGGGCTTCCTCCACTGAAAGACCATATCGGCCTAAGGCCGCGCGATCGACCGAGACGACTAACTGTGGCGCGCCGGTGATCTGATCAGCCTGCACATCACTCGCCCCGCTGACACGTTGAAGAATTGATTGTAGTTCCTGCGAACCTTCCAACAGCACATCCATGTCAGGACCGAAAATTTTTACCGCGAGCTGAGCTTTCGTGCCGGTTAGAAGTTCATCAACCGACATCGCGATCGGTTGCCCGATGTTCACTCTGATTCCCGGAAAGGACTCCAGATCTTCGGATATTTCTGCACGCAGGTCGGTCGGTGTGAGGCCGGGTCGCCACTCTGACCTTGGCTTCAAAGCGACAAAGGCCTCAATACTGTTTACCGGGTCAGCGTGAGCCCCGACCTCGCCTCGGCCAATTCGACTAACAATGGAGTCAATCTCAGGGAACGCCGCCAGCAATCGACGTTCAAGTCGTGTTGATGTCTCGCGCCCCTCGGTGAGCGATATTGATGGAGCCATAGAGACCCGAAGTAAGATATCACCTTCTTCGAGAGCGGGTGTGAACTCCGAGCCCAATCTTGAGCCCGCCAACCCTCCGATGACCAAAAGTCCAAGCGCTAACGCAACCGCAGCAAGGCGTGCGCGGACGAACACGCTTGCGACAGACTTGACCACGCCGGCGATTGCGCCCTCGCCAGACGTATTGTGTTTGGGTGGCTTGATTAAGCCAAAGGCCATGGCGGGCGCGACTAGCGCGGCGTAGAGGAGCGATCCTGTCATGGCAAGGGCGGCAGACGCAGCAAGCGGCCGGAAAGTCTTACCCTCAACACCTTCCAGCGAAAATAGAGGCAGAAACACAATAATCACGACTGCGACGGCTGCGATTAGCGGAGCGATAACTTCCGCGGTCGATTTGGCGACCACATCGCGAGCGTCCTCGCCATTCCGCCGTTCCCGGAAACCTCGGTCGACATTTTCGGCAATGACGATAGCGCCATCAACCATCATACCGATGGCGATGGCGACACCTCCCAAAGACATTAAATTTGCGCTAATGCCCAACACGCTCATCGAGATGAAGGCGAAGCCAACCGAGAATGGAATTGACAAGACCACCACTAGGCTAGGTCGCCAGCCACCGAGGAAGATAAACACGACAACTGCGACCAGTAGAGCACCTTGCCAGAGCGCGGTCGTGACGGTCGAGGCCGCCCGTCTAACCAGTGTACCCTGATCGTAATATGGAACGGCGCGTACGCCTTCTGGCAGGGATGCATTGATCTCATCGAAGCGCGCGTGTGTGCGCTCAATCACATCAGACGTGTTCGTACCATAGAGTTTAAGAACGAGGCCGGCGACCGTCTCGCCATTGCCGTTGGCAGTCGCGAGCCCTTGGCGCGTACCACCGCCAATAACGACCTCTCCAAGATCGCTCACTCTGATCGAACGACCGTTGACCGTGCTAACCGGCGTTTCTGCGAGGTCGGAAACCGATCGTGCCAAGCCGACACCACGCACGGTGTATTGTTCCGCGCCTACTTCGATGAATTGCGCACCGGTCGTGCGATTTGCGCTTTCTAGAGCACCGATTACATCTGCCACCTCTAAATCATAGGCGATCAGAAGATCGGGATTGAGACGAACTTGGTATTGCTTTTCGAAACCGCCAAGCGCTAGCACTTCGGTCACGCCTTCGACGGATTGAAGAGGGTACTTAATCATCCAGTCGGTGATTTCGCGGAGTTCGGTCAGATCATAGGCGCCAGTCTCATCGACGACGCGAAAGTACATGATGATGCCTAGTCCGCTCGAAATGGGCCCGAGCTGGGGCGTCCCGAAACCATCTGGGATGGCTTCGCTGGCCTCTGGTAATCGCTCGCCTACGACCTGGCGTGCGAAGTACACATCCGTGCCATCCTCGAAATAGATGTTTACAATGGAGAGACCGAAATTTGAGACCGATCGGATTTCCTCGACATCTGGAAGACCGGACATCGCGGTTTCGACTGGGAAGGTTACATAGCGTTCGACTTCTTCTGGAGAGAGCCCTTCGGTTTCGGTGAACACCTGAACCAGCGAGGGTGAAGGATCGGGAAACGCATCAACTGGAAGCGCACGAAAGGCAAACAGCCCCCCTACGGTGAGGGTTAGGGCCGCGATGGCGGCTAGCAGCCGGCCGCCGGCAAGGCGGTGCATTAAGTTTTGCATATCTCTAACTTCCTAGTCGTCATCATCACCGAAGGAGTCTCTTTCGAGATGTGCTTTGAGCGTGAATGCACCCTCTGACACGTAGAACTCTCCTTCATCGAGGCCAGACAGGATCACGGTCTGGTTGCCGGATTCAGTTCCCGGCTCCACGGTCCGCGGCGCAAATCCGTCATCAGTTGGAACGAACAGACTCGTTCGACCCGCAACTTCAACGATGGCCGCCGATGGCACTTGGAGGCGGCTCTCGTCGGCCCCGGTTGCAATCTCAGCCGTTGCGAACTGACCGGGGCGCATCCGCCGGTCAGAATTGTCCACAACCATGCGGGCGGTCGCCATGCGCGAGGTTTCGTCTATCGTCGGCAAAACGGTCGAAATCACACCTTCTGCTAACTGAGCCCCCGTTTCTGACCGAAGGACGACGGCCATGCCGGCTTCAACGATTGCTGCGTCCTGCGTGTAGACCGCTATGTCAGCCCATAGGACGCTGTCATCAACAATGGTGAAGAGAGCTGGGGCGCTTGCGTCTTCTGCCGATACTGCTGCGCCAAGGATTGCTGTTCGGCGCGCAACCACACCGCCGATGGGAGCCCGAAGGCGGGCCTGGGCGAGTGTTAGGTCGGGCGCATCGCCGAGAGATGCGAGCTCACTGCGAGGAACGCCCACAGCAATGAGCTTGTTCTCAACGCCTTCGCGTGCGGCGCTGGCCGCGATGAGCGCAGCGCGGGCAGCCTGCAGGTCAGCCTCGGGTGTAATTCGCTCTGCAAAAAGCGTTTCCTCACGTGCCAGGGCTTGCTGGGCAAGGTTTTCGGAAGTGGCGGCTGTCAGAAACTCAGCCTTCAGGTCGGCGAGTTCACGACTGGAGAGGATTGCCAGCGATTCATTGGGAGAGACGAGATCGCCTTCGGTCGCTGTAATTTGGATGATCCGCCCGCTCACTTGCGGTGAGACTGCGGCGACGCGATCTGCATCAAACCTCAACTCGGCCGGGAGAGAGAGAAACTGTCTCAGGGGAGTACGTGTCGCGCGCGCGGTCACAATGCCAGCCTCTGACGCCACCTCCGGGCTTAACTCAACTTGGGCAGATTGTTCGCCATCATCGTGATCCACTTCCGTTGCGGAGGAACGATCCGAGTCTCGGTCCCCACCATTGCCACAAGCGGTAATGGCCAAAGTAGCGGCGATGACCGCGAATAGATGCGGTTTACCAATCATCGGATATCTCCATCAAAGGGGGCTGCCCCAATCAGAGCTCGCAGACGCAGCTCTGCGCTCTGCAAGGCAAACTCTGCATCAATCACAGCGAGTTGGGCGCTCAACAGGGCCGCGCGGGCATTTAGGGTGGCGGTGAGATCGAAACGACCAATCTGATAGCCACGCGAGGCCGCCTCGTAGGCCTCCGTCGCCGCGGGCAGCGTATCGTGTTTTAGGATTTGCAATCGGCTTTGTGCCGTGCGTTGAGCCGCAGCTGCAGCCCGTTGCTGGGCTAACAAGCGTTGTTCGGTAACTGCTCGATTGAGTGTGGCGGCATCGCTCCGGATCGCCGACGCTCGCGCAGCATCCCGCCCGCGATCGAAGATTGGGAGCGGCAGGCTAACACCCGCGACGAAAGCCTCATCGCCGGTCTCTTCAAACCGCCGGATTCCTGCCGATACGCTTATGTCTGGGATGATGGCGCTTCGGGCAAAGCTGGTTTCGGCCTGTCGGACACGAACGGCTGCATCTGCTGCATTTAGCGCAGGGTGTGTCACGTCTGCTTCGACTTCCGCGATGGTGGAATTAAAGCTCACTCCCATCGGTGCTGAGAATGTGGGCTCGGCACTGCCCCACAGGAGAGCAAGCGCGTATCTGCGGCGATCAATACCTGCCTGCGCCGTTTCGACAGACGCGCGCAAAGCGGTCGCGTCCGCCCGCGCCCGCGAGAGCTCCGGTGGTGCCGCAGCGCCCGCATCGACTCGGCGCGCCACAATGCTCACCAGTTCATCCGCTAGATCCGCACTTTCTTCTGCAAGGTTTCGTAATTGGACGGCTGCCACCAACTCAGCAAAGACGATCGCGGCCTCTAGTTCAGTCTCCCTCAGGATAACCGCGCATTCCGCGCTGGCGAGCGCCTGGCGAGCCCGCGCAGCTCGTTCCTCGAGCGCTCGCTTCCCTCCAAGACGGAGCGTTTGTTCTAATGCGAATGTTGATTCAGTTTGATCAAAACCCGACAACGCGTTGCTGCCCGCAAAATTCTCCAGTTCGAGCGATAGGGTCGGGTTGAGCCGCCGCCCGGCTTGGTCCGCCTCTGCACCGAGGGCGCGGGCCTCCAATCCGGCCGCGCGAACAGCAGGCGAGGCGTGGCGAACTTCTGAAAGTACGGTGAAAAGTGTTAGGGGCCTTCCCGGCGAAATTTGTGGCGAACCGCCAATCCGTCCATCGCAAGGTGAGGCCAGCGCGCCTTCGGTCAATGCGGCGAGCGCCAGGGCTGCGGTAGCGCCCTTTAGAAAAAATGACATGTTGTATGCTCCTCAAGCGGATCCAGCTAAAGCGTGCCCGCAAGTGCGGACCGATGTTCTGCTAAGGATCAGGCTCGAGGGGGACGATAGAGACTGCCGATCGGTCGAGATCGCAAACTGTCGACTGGCTGCGGTCTAGCTGAGGGCGCGCCACTCGGTGCCAAACCTGCCTCGTATGATACTTGTCGCGTTTTGAACGCGTGACAGGGGCCGCAATTTTTCCCACGGTCTTCGTGTTCTCCCCGACCTTCGTCCCGCTGCTCGGCGCTGTTCGCCTCTTGGCCAATCACGCAAGCGATAGCGAACTTGTCGTCACATAGCTGGGCATCAGCTATGTGCGCCAACAAAAACGCGCAGGCCACGAGAAGTGAGGCTGCAAGTTTTAGCGTCAGGCCGATCGGCAAGAGTATATTGGTCGATGCCGCTATGATTTCGCCTCTACTCAGTTATCCAACACCCAATTTGGTGAGCAAAATGGATTCGTTCAGATTGAACTACGAAAAGCCTTACTTCCTATAGCGGCTGTAGAAGCAAGCGGTTTTCGAATTTTTTTACATTGTCTCAATCGTGGCGGCTGCCAATTCACTAGAGGCAGGTTGATTGCAGACCCTTGTTCTTGAGTGACGCGCACATACTCGCTAACTACCGGACCCGACCATCATCATCACGATCGCGTTCACGCTGACGGCGCAGCCGTCGCTCGATCTCACTCAATTCGTCCCGGTCAAGAGCGTCTTGACGATCGAAGCCACCGGATTTCTTCCGCTGCGCCTCATGGCTCTTCCAGTCCCCGAAGCGCGCTTCGAGCATCGCTAGACGATGCTTCTTGCCGCCGACTTGGGAGAGCTTGGCGAAGCCCTTCCCATCGCTGAAGATCAATCCTTGGCCCTTGCCATGGATACCGAGCCCGCGCTCGGAAACCCGATCTTCAAGATCATTCCATGAGGATGCCTCATCGAAGTGCGGCCGAATGAACTGGCGCAACTCACCGATCTTATCTTTGCCCCAGGCGACAAGCGCGTTGACGTCAAACCCGCCTTCAGCCCGCTTCTTCAAACGCTCCCCAAAGCTCAACACACGGGAGAGCCGTCCAGGCACCTGCTGTAAGCCTAACTCCCTCTCTTGGGTTTTGAGAGAGCGTTCAAGGCGGGTCTTGTAGCGCCACTTCGGCCAGGCCTTACCGGTTTCCGGATGCACCCGATTGACCAGAACATGGAGATGCGGGTGTTCGGTGTCATTGTGACAAACGATCACCGACTGATGCTCCGACAAACCGAGATCTGAGAGCGTTCGATCTGCAACGCCCGCCATGGCGTCCGGCTCGAGCTGCTCGTCGACTGGCCAACTGACAGAAAAATGAAAGACGGGATCTTGAACCCGTCGCGACATCCGCGCCGTGGCACGCATCATCGCAGGATAGGTGTCCGGATCGGTTGTCGGCAGATTGCGCGCCTCTGCCCATTCGACCCGCTCAGGTCGATCGCCACGCTGCCCCGTGGCGAGATATCGGGCAAGGCCGCCAAAGCCGGTTCCGGTCTGAGCTTCTCCGATCACAAGAAAGCTCAGCCGAGCCGGCGCACAGCGGACAGGACAGCGTCCAGGGTTGCGTGTACCGCGGGAGCGGATACCACGAAGCCGGCGTTGGCCTGCTTTGCGAGCTGATTGAGATTGTTCCCAATCGAGGTCAGCTGGCGAATGGCATCCGCTGTGACGCGTGCAGGTTTCGCTTGGGGACGGGCCCCGAGCGCACATGCACGCACGAAGGCCGCACGGGTCTGATCGCAAGTCTCCGCCGCTTCGTTTATGGCCGCCAACTCAGTTGGCGTGACATAGACGTCGATCCGCTCGGATCGAACCTCGGCGCGTGACTTTCGATGACCCTTTGGCGGCATTCGTTAAGCCCTCCTGGCACTTGAAGGACAAGCAGGATATGCCTTGAGGACACACTTCGTGTGCTTCGAATGGTATACATGTAACGGAGCATTTTTGCCCGTATACATCCTGCTTGCTCTCACCCAAGTCGATCTCATCCGCAGAAATATACTCCAGGTTGAAACGCCGAGCTATAGCACAACCGACACATGTGACGTTGCACCGATGCTTCACCCCAAGCACCGTGGCACATGTGTCACGAGGGCCTGACGAGTCCCCATCTGGGGACTCTAGGAAGGCTCTCGCCAAGAAGCCGTCACAAGACGGATTCTTCTTCAAGAAGGGGGAGACACAATTGGCCGGGCAGAGGCCAATTTGGATCTCGCTTCAGGCCGCAGGCCCAAAGGGTGGGAAAGGGTGGGATAGCGCCAGCGTTTCGCCCCTCCTAAGGGGCGAGAAGTCTCGAACTCGTGATCGATCTGCGCCCTAGAACGACTTGCATCTGTAGTAACTACAGATGTTATTGTGGCGACATGTCAGTAGCGGGTACAGATCAAAGTTGGCTCTCAAGAGCGCTTTCGAGTGGCGGCGTGCTCGGAGGCTTCGCCGCTTTCGTGGGCGCGTCGTGTTGCGTCATCCCGATATTGCTTGTGCACTTCGGATTCGCGAGTGGGTTGGTCGCGAAACTCGGCTGGTTCGCGCGTTGGCAACCTTCCTTCTTTTGGACATCTGCAGGATTGCTCGCCGTTGCAGCGTCCTATGCAATATGGCGCGGCCAAGCATCAAGATCATTTTGGATCTGGTGGGTGATCGGAACAACGTTCCTCATCGCCGCATTCATCCTGCCGCAGTACGAGTTCAGACTTCAAAGTTGGGTTTTGGATTGGACGCGGAGGTAATATGGCAGACGCTAAACCGACTTTCCGTTTCGACGACGCTGGCACAATTCCACCGCCAGGGTGGATCGGTCGTGCTGCTCGCGCGCTCTTCGGTTACGGCTCACTTTATTGGGTCTATCAGATCGTGAGTTTTGGCGACGTCGGCGCGCTTACCAATCTCTCCGTGATTGGATTTACGCTCTTCGCATTGCAGCTCATTCCCTACACGGTGAACATTGGCTTCGGCATTAAGCTATCGTTCTGGCCACGCCTCCTTGCAGCGCTGGGCATCGCAGCGGCCGCCTATTTGGGTTGGCAATCAACCGGTGAAGTCGCGTCATCATCGCTCTGGAACGCGATCGCGATATTGAACATCTATGTCTACGGGCATCTTGGGATATCGTTCGTGCTCGCGGCGATCTTCGCGACGGCTGGCTGCGAGATGCGGGCTCTCCCGATTTTGATTGGTCGGCTGGCCGGGCGCCGCGCCCGCGATCATTATTGCCCGGGCCCAATCCGGGCCATCGACAACTGGGAACGCAAGCGGTTTGGTCAAAAACCCTAGACTGAGCGCAGCAACAAACCGAGACGACTTGATGAACATCACCCGCGGTAAACTCGCCAAACTCACGGGCTGCCATCTAGAGACTGTGCGGTACTATGAGAGCATCGGCCTCATGCCCGAACCTGCTCGTGCGGCAAATGGGTTTCGAACCTATTCGGATGACGATGTTCGACGGCTCCAGTTTTTGATGCGCGCACGCGATCTCGGATTTGCTGTCGCCGAGGTCCAGAACCTCCTCAGCTTGGTCGACAACAACGCCTATAGCTGTGGTCAGGTGCGAGATATAACTCTCGACCACTTGGCATCGGTGCGTAAGAAAATTGCGGACCTAAAACGTCTAGAAAGTGTTCTTGGTGACATGGCCTCACAGTGCGACGGCGGTGTCGTGCCGGAATGCCCGATAGTTGATGCTCTCTACGACTTCGCGCCGGAGGACTTATCAGCATCGACTTGGAGTAACGCGTCCAGAACGTGACAGCCGGCGTTCGGTTCAATTGAGCACTTTCTGGCCGCCGCGCGCAGCGTGGACGCGACTGATTTCAGTTCCGCTATACGCCCTTCGACCACCTCAATATGGGCGTTGATCTCGCTAGCAACCGCCTGGCACTGGCCAGAATGGTCGCGCTCCAAACGCAGCAGCGCACGACATTGGTTCAGCGAGAACCCTAGATCTCGGAATTGTCTGATGAAGGTCAGAACCGCGATGTGGCGGCGGTCGTAAAGTCGGTATCCGTTTTCTGCGCGGCGAGGCGCAGGCAGCACGCCCTGAGTTTCGTAGTAGCGAATGGTTTCTGCGTGGCAGCCGGTGAGACGTGCAAGCTCGCCTCTCGTAAGTGCCTTCACGCGAGCGTGTGTTTTCGTGTTCATTTTCTCCTTGAGTCTGTAGTCACTACAGGGATTAGCCTAGTTGAAAATCTAGGAATGAGCAAGAAAACGAATGACCGAAATCGAACAATCGAGCGACCAAACACCAGCCCCCCGTCAAAAACGAGGCTGGCTCGCAGCGGGAGGCATTATCGGCGCCATTGTGGCGTCATCCTGCTGCATCTTGCCTTTGGTGTTGGTACTCGCCGGCGTCAGTGGCGCGTGGATCGGGTCGCTCACCGCGCTCGATCCGTACAAGCCCTACTTCATAGTGGTGACGCTGGCCTTTATCGGCGCGGGATTTTGGCACGTCTATTTCAAGTCTGAGCCACCATGCGAAGACGGCTCATATTGCGCAAAACCCCAATCCAACATCATCACCCAAATCGCCCTCTGGGTCGGCTTGGCGATCGTTCTGCTCGCCGCAACGATCGACTGGTGGGCCCCATTTTTTTACTAGGAGACACACAATGAAACGAACATCCACCGTAATACTATCCGTAGCCCTGCTCGGTATCGCAGGAGCCGGTTTGTCGGCATTCAATTATGCGCCGTCAGAGACATCAGCAAAGACGAATATAGTCGTTGCTCAAACAGAAACCGCTACATTCGACATCGAGAACATGACGTGTGCGACCTGCCCGATCACAGTTCGGACTGCGATGAGCCGTGTTGAAGGCGTGGATTCGGTTGAAGTGGACTTCGAAACCAAGACCGCAATTGTTCGATTTGATCCGAGTGTGACAACTGCAGCGCTTGTTGGTCAGGCATCCACCGATGCTGGTTATCCCGCACATGCCTCCAACGCCGAAGATGCCGACCATTCCGAAGCAGAACATCAACACTAAAAGCGCCGCCAGATCACTGGTCAGACGGAGAAGTCACGAATGAAAGATTGCTGCTCAGATGGGAACAATGGCGAATACGACATCGCCGTTGTTGGCGCCGGGTCCGCTGGATTCTCGGCGGCGATCACCGCCGCCGAAGCTGGCGCGCGCGTGGCGATAATCGGTCACGGAACGATTGGCGGCACATGCGTAAACGTTGGCTGCGTGCCATCGAAGGCCCTGATCCGCGCTATGGAAGCGGCGCACTCAGGCGCTGCTGCCCGCAGGTTTGCGGGTGTGTCCGTGGCATCCAGGGTCGATGACTGGCCAGCGGTCCAGGCGCAAAAAGACGCACTTGTTTCGGGTCTTCGTGACAAAAAATACGAAGCCTTGCTGCCCGAATACGAAAATATCGACTACATCGAAACGAAAGCTCCTGCCCGCCTAGTAGAGGGCGGTGTTGCTTTCGACGGGCGGGCAATACGCGCTGCGAAGATCATCATTGCTACTGGCTCTTCCAGCAGCATCCCGCCGATCCCTGGCATCGAAAACGTTCAAACACTAGATTCGACCAGTGCGCTCGAACTAGATCGGCTGCCAGAGAGCATGATTGTCATCGGCGGTGGCGTCATCGGGTGTGAACTCGGGCAGATGTTTGCCCGCGCCGGTGTGCACGTAACGATCTGCTGTCGCACGCGTCTTATACCGGAGGCGGAGCCCGAAATTAGTGCGGCACTCCAGGCTTCATTTGAAGCTGAGGGCATCACGGTCTGCTCTGGCGTTGGCTATCAACGCATCGAGCAATCGTCCTCCGGCGTCCAGCTCCACTGCGAGACGACTGGCGGCACGGATGTCGTCGTCGCCCAGAGCGTTCTGATTGCAGCGGGGCGACGCCCGAACACGCAACATCTTGGCCTGGGCGACGTTGGTGTGGAGACCGACGCGCGCGGCGGCATTGCCGTCGACCTGCTCATGCGGAGTAGCAATCCCTCCATATATGCGGCAGGCGATGTCACAGGTCGCGACCAATATGTCTACATGGCAGCGTACGGCGCGAAATTGGCCGCCAAACACGCCACGTCTCAACCCGTCAAACCCTATGACAATCGTGCGATGCCCTGGGTCGTGTTCTCCGATCCACAGGTTGCTGGCGTGGGCTTCACCGCCGCGGCAGCCGAGGCAGCGGGCTATGACGTCAAAACGTCAGTCGCCCCGCTGGACCAAGTACCCCGAGCCCTCGCGGCTGCCGACACGCGCGGGCTTATAAAGCTCGTGGCGGATCGCAAAACTGACGAGCTACTCGGTGCACAAATCATGGCCCCTGAGGGCGCAGATAGCATCCAAACCTTGGTTCTGGCGCTCAAGTTTGGCATGACGACCAAAGAACTTGGCGACACGATATTTCCATATCTAACGACGGTCGAAGGTTTCAAGCTTGCGGCACAGGGCTTCGACAAAGACGTTGCGAAGCTCTCGTGCTGTGCGGGGTAGTTTCTCTATGACAGATCTCGCACAAATCACTGCTGTTCTAGAAGCGGGATACATCGGTGAAAATCCGAAAGATCTTCAGAGGGCGTCGCTCTACATTTATAGAGCGCTGGCCAGTGGGAAACCGATCTCAATTGCGTCTATCGCAGAACACCTCGGAACGCCTTTAGAAACGGCTTCAAGGCTTCTCAACCTTGTTCCTCCAAGCGCGATCGAGCTTGATGATGACGGGCACATCATTGGCTTTGTCGGTCTGAGTTTGGCGCCCACAGCGCACAGGTTCGAAACCGCCGAACGCTCACTTTTTACTTGGTGCGTTTTTGATGCACTGTTCTTGCCATCATTGATTGAGCAGGCGGCCACGCTGCACACAACGTGTCCGAACTCTCATACAGACATAGAAATAAAGGTGACTAGCAGCTCCGTTGCCGCCATTGCACCTGATAGTCCGGTAATGTCACTGGCCAAAACTGACACCAAATCTTGTTGCAAGGATCTCCGGGGAGCCTTTTGTGATCAGGTAAACATGTTCGCAGATCAATCGGCTTTTGACGAATGGAGCTTGGATCGTCCCAACGCGATCAGCGTCTCACTATCTCAAGCTTTCGCATTGGCTCAACAACGCAATGCTTGGCGCTACCCCGACGTCGAATATTAGTGCCTGGAGCACACCCGACTATCGTGTCTCAATCAGACATATCGTCGAACTTTTTGCGCATACTTACCAAACGCGTCACCGAAGGTTCTGCGCATGTGCGGCTCCTCCACCCAGGTAATGAACACGTGGATGATCGCCGTGAACACCAGTGCGGATAGCATAGCGAGACCGGATCCGGCCGCGATCGCAGCACCGAGAAACATGCCGCTGTAGCCGACATATTGCGGATTGCGGGTGCGCCGATAGATGCCGTGCTGGATTAGCTCATCTTCGAGCAAGCCGTAAACGCGTTCCTGTGAACCATAGGCGTAACGCCCGAGAAATATGACGTAGGCGCCACCCAGGAAGAGCCCTCCCCCGAGCGCCAGTGAGATCAGGTTCGGCGCGAACAAACTGCCGCGATCGAGCCACGCGAGAGCAATCGTGGCGACGAAATGCCCGTGCATGATGAGGCCCGAGAAGGCGGCGGTCAGCGGCGACCATTTACCTTGTTGTCGAAACTCAGACCGCGCTCGAAGCATAAACGGGATCGATAGTGCGGCCGTTATGAGAGTGTAAGCAACGACGCCGATGAGCAGAGGGAACATTACGCTTCTCCTGGGTTGGCGGTAGAGCTGTGGTCACGAAGCTCTGAGAGAGCTTGCGAGCAGATGGACCAAGCCGAGCGGGTGAAAATGCCGGCGAGTACGAATGCAAGGATGAGGTCAGGCCAGGCCGACCCTGTCAGGGCGACGAGGCCACCGGCGATCATGACGCCGACATTGCCGATGGCGTCATTGCGCGAGCAAAGCCAGACCGAACGAACGTTTGCGTCACCGTCTCTCCATTTGAGAAGGATCAGCACGCTGATAGCGTTGGCGAGTAGTGCCGCGAACCCGACAATGCCCATGGTCTCTGCGACTGGCGGCTCGCCAGAGAATGCGCGGAGCAGCGTCATGCTCAGCACGGCAATCGCGATCGCGAACAATAGGCCACCTTTGAAGAGAGCGGCTTTGGCTCGAACCGCAAGGGCGGAGCCAATGACCAGAAGGCTGATGGTGTAGGTCATCGTGTCGCCTGCGAAATCCAGGGCATCGGCTTTCAGCGATTGCGAACCTGAAGCGAAGCCTGCCGAGATTTCGACGACGAACATCACAAGATTGATAAAAATGACGGCCCACAGGGCGCGTCTGTACGCGACCGATGATCCATCGAATTTTTGGTCGCTCGGGCAACAACTCATTTTCTTGACTCCTAGGTTTAAGATGGAGTCTAATTTCTACAGCGACTGTAGAAGCAAGAGAAAAATGCAAAAAGAATTCACCATCGGCCAAGCGGCAGAAACGTCAGGCGTCAAAGTGACGACGATCCGGTATTACGAGAGCGTCGGCCTAATGCCAGAGCCGAGGCGGGTTGAAAGCGGACGGCGCGTCTACGGGCAAGCCTCGGTGGACCTGCTCGGCTTTATCCGACATGCGCGTGATCTGGGTTTTACCGTCGAAGCCATTCGAGACCTGATCGATCTTCAGGAGAACCCTGGCACAGATTGTACCAAGGCGGACGAACTTGCGCGGCATCATCTAGTTGAAACGCAAAAACGCATCGAGCAGCTTCGTGTGCTCGAAAGCGAACTTATGCGCATGATCGACGGCTGCGCCGGTGGCAAGGTCGGCTCCTGTGAAATCGTCACAAGCCTCTTTGACCACTCCAAGTGCTTATCGGATCACAAATCAAAGGCTCTCAAAGAGCATTAGTTGACTACTGCTCGCCGCCTTCCAAATTCTGAGACCCTTTCCTCCATGCGATCAGTAACAGCGCGACGCCGATGAAGATAAGAACGTCGGCCAAATTGAATGTGGGCCAGCGGAGCGCTTGCCATCCAAAATCCAAATAGTCTGTGACGGCTCCATCGCCAAGCCTATCGATCGCGTTTGCCAATCCGCCCGCGGCAACCAGAATGCCGGCGACATTAATGCACTTCGATTTCTGCTGCGCAGTCCAGATCAAGACCGCTACGACCAAGATCAAAGCCACGATTGCAAGCAGATAGGGCATCAGCCAGTGTCCGTTATCGAGCATCCCGAAGCTTACGCCTCGATTGTGGTTCAGCGTAAGCCTAAACCCGGGGAATATGGAAGTCGCGCCCTCCCAAACGGCCAGCTTACTTTCAAGCACCTGTTTTGTGATCAACTCCATACCGACCAAGACCGATATCGCCGTTAGTTGCGCGATGCTCACCGCTCGAGATATCTTCGAAAACCTACTGCTCAAAGCAGCTTGCTTCGCTAAGTACCGATCAACACGCACAAAGAAATTGGCCATAGCGTTCACCGGGACAAATGCTCAGACAGCCGCGGCATCTGCCGCCACAGACAGACAAATTGCATTAGATTGATCACACTTCATCAATCGCATGAACTAGCAAATCACGAACTTCGATGGCCAAACGCGTAAGGTCGTCATTCTCAGTCGCGAGCATCGACGCTACCGGGTCGATAGCGCTTACCTCGATGCCGTTTTCCACCTCCCGCAGGATTACGTTGCATGGCAGCATCGCTCCAATCCGAGGCTCAAGCTCTATGGCTCTATGCGCCATTGTGGGATTGCACGCTCCGAGAATGCGATACGCTTGAAGATCAACATCGATTTTCGCCTTCATCGTGGCTTTCACATCAATTTCCGTAAGGACACCAAAACCAGCTTCAGCGAGTGAACGTCGCGTGCGCTCCTCAATCTCAGCCATATTAGCATTTTCGAACAAACGATTGTGAGTGTAGGGCATAACTTTCCTCGTGCACTTGTGGCCACTATCCTAGCCTCAAAACTTCGGCTCTGGGCTTTTCTCAATTGGGCTGGGTCTCGACAGTAAAGTCTCTAGTGGCTGTAGCATCAAGATCTGTTTCAGCACCACTCGAGTATCCGCTCTAATCTATGGGCTATTGATGGCTTTTAGCGAGCTCGAGCACGCGAGACCAAAAGACTGGCCATTGATTAGTCAGGCGCGTTCGCGAGGGAAGGGGATGTCTGGTATGATCTGGCGAGCACAACAAGCCCACCGGTCGCCGACAAAACAGAGCCCACAACTACCGCAAGATTGACCGTCAGAACCGCGCCAGGTTGCTCAAATGCTAGCCCGGCCACAAACAGGCTCATCGTAAAGCCCACACCCGAAAGTAGGGCTGCACCATAGAGGTGCCCCCAGCTGACCTCTATTGGCCTAGCGCCAATCCTGAGGACAACGGCGAGGCCCACACCCAACATGACACCTACCTGTTTACCAACGAAAAGGCCAAGGATGATGCCGAGACCCAACGGGCCGAAGAATGTCTCGAAGTCGACGCCGCCCAGGTCGATTCCAGCGTTAAAGAATGCGAACAACGGAACGATTAGGAGAGCAACCCAGGGGCTGAGATCATGCTCAATTTTATGGAGGAACTCTCTGCCAGAGACGCGCATCGGGATGCACCACGCAATAATCACTCCGGCAAGCGTCGAATGAACGCCCGACTCCAATACTGAAACCCAAACGAATACGCCAACGAGGACGTAGGCTGTGAGACTTGCAACACGTAGTCGATTAAGCACAATGAGTGCCAACGTGCCCAACGCCGCCATCAGCAGCGATGGCAAACTCAGGCCCTCCGAATAGGCGAGCGCAATAATCACCAACGTGCCGAAATCATCGAATATCGCTAGCGCAGTTAGGAATACTTTCAGCGCGATAGGCACGCGTGACCCGAGCATCGCCAACAGCGCAAGAGCGAGCACGATATCGGTGGCAGCGGGCACGGCCCAACCGCGCACGTACTCCTCACTTCCGTTGTTGAACGCAAGAAAGATCGCAGCCGGAACCAGCATCCCCCCAAGAGCGGCGAACGCCGGCAGTGCGATCTGTTTTGGCGAGGACAGTTGGCCTTCGAACACCTCCCGCTTGATCTCCAATCCGATCAAAAAGAAGAAGACGATCATCAGGCCTTCGTTGATCCACAAAATTAGCGGCTTTGCGAGCTCAAACGAACCGATCGATATTGCAGCCGGAGCATGGTGGATGGCCTCATAGCTATCTGCAAATGGCGAGTTCACCCAGAAAAAGGCGACGAGCATCGACACCAATAGGACCAGTCCGGCTATTGCCGGAGACCGCAGCACGCGTTCAAGCCCAGTCTGGTTGGCCGGTGAACATTCCGTTGAATTTTTGGTCATACATCACCTTCGTTTCCAGACGGACCACGCCGCTGGGATGCGCACGCAGATCGAAACTCTGAAAACGTGGAAGCTGATGGATCAGCAACAAACCTGGCTCGTACCGGCGTGGCATCACGCACGGCGATGGTAAAGCTCGACGCATGCTCCAGCTCCGTCAAAATGCGCACAACGAGATCAGAGTTTTCAATTGAGAGTGTTAGAGGTGACGTTCGGCGCGCAATCGTGACCCAGCGCCGCTCACCTTGCGCGTCAATGAACATTTCAAAGTTCGAATGGAACGGGGAGAATACGGTTACATCTCGAAAATTGAATGATGTTGCTCCATCTCGACACCTAAACTCAAGAACTGGCCCCGGCCTGTCACCGACTTGGGTTGTTAACTGCAGGGTGGCCAGGGACTGAGCCTGTGGAGCTATCTGGAGTACCCAGTTTGATCCGGTGTACGTGACACGCCGAAGAAAAGCATATGGTTGCACCCAGTGGCGCCGCCACCATCGCAACCCTTCATCCTGGTAGGCATATTGCGGATCCGCGAGGCGGGAGCTTCCGATGTCATCATTACTTGGTGATGAACTCGCACACGCAGTTAGAACGAGCACGAGTGCGATGGGGAGGAAGAGTTGTTTCATCAATTCAGTCTCCTCGTTGAGGATTGACTTACGAATGCCGAGCAAACAGCCTCGGGCGCCCGTACAGGGGGGGGCAGTACGCCCGAGGCTGCCGGCGGATCTGGTGGTTGCGAGAACAGGGAGTTGCCCCACCAGATCCTGACCTGCCATCGATTAGGTTGGCAGGCGTTCGGGAGCACGACTTTGTGGATGCGGTGCGAACCATTTGTAGACGGCCGGCAACACCAACAGGGTCAGGACGGTCGATGTGACCAGACCGCCGATAACCACCGCTGCAAGAGGTCGCTGGACCTCTGACCCGATACCGGATGCAAACAACAGCGGCATCAAACCGAGCCCGGTGGTCGTTGCCGTCATCAAGACGGGTTGCGCACGGCGCACCGCAGCCTCGACACTGAAGGCGTCGACATCCAGCCGCTCTTTGGCAAACCGGTCGAGGAAGGACACCAAGACCATGCCATTACCCAGAGCGATGCCGAACAGCGCGATGAAGCCCACAGAAGCTGGGACGGACAGGTTTTGCCCGGTCAGCCACAGCGCCGCGATACCTCCAACGAGAGCGAGCGGAATGTTCGCGATGATGAGCACTGCGCTCTTCAAGCGACCAAAGCTGAAAAGCAGAAGCAAGAACACAACCCCAAGCGTGACCGGAATCACGATTGCAAAACGTGCATTCGCTTGTTGCTGCAGCTCGAACTGGCCACCCCATTCGACAAAATAGCCAGGCGGCAATTCGATATTCTCTGCTACAGCACCTTGCCCTTCTGCCACAAACGAACCGATGTCGCGTTCGCGGACATTGGTTTGGATAGTGATGTACCGCTGTCCGTTTTCACGCGTGATCTGACGAGGGCCCTCGATCCGTTCGACCGTCGCAACCTGGCTTAGTGGTATAATTTCATCCCCCGGACCGTTTAGAACAATCCGGCTGATGCGCTCGGCATTCAGACGATCTTGCTCGCGATAGCGAACGATAATGTCAAACCGACGAACACCCTCGAAGACCTGCCCAGCTTGCGATCCACCGATCGCTGTTCGGACGACTGACAGGACATCTTCAACGTTCAATCCAAATCGACTTATCGCTTCACGGTTCACAGTTATCCGAAGCTGGGGTGCCCCGGTAACCTGATCTGTTTGCACATCAGCTGATCCGGAAACGTCACGAATGACGCCTGCAATCTGAGCAGCGTAGTCTTCGAGGACAGTCATATCCTCTCCGAAGAGCTTGATCGCTAGATCAGCTTTTGTGCCCGTCAGCAATTCGTCGGTAGCCGACGCAATTGGCTGAGTGAAGTTGAAACGTGCCCCAGGGAACGATTCGAAGCTCTCACTCATCATCGCTAGCAAAGCAGCTTGCGTTTCCGCGGTCTCCCACTGGTCACGAGGTGTGAGAGCCACGAAAGCTTCAGCACTGTTAACCGGGTCAGCGTGCGCACCAACTTCTCCGCGACCGATACGCGTAACGATACGCTCAACTTCCGGGAAATTGGCAAGCAATTGCTGTTCAAAGCGTGTCACAGTCTCCCGGGCTTCCGGCAATGAAATTGACGGAGCCATGGTAAGCCGTACGAGCAAATCACCTTCGTTCATGCGTGGCGTGAACTCAGAACCCAATCGTGGGAAGATCGCACCGCCAACGATGAGCATGGCCGCAGCAAGTACGAGCGCGGCCCATCGCTTGTGCACAAAGAAGCGCACTAAAGGTGCAAAACTCCGTTCATAGAAGTCGGGCTTATCCGAACCCGACGAACGTTCCCCGACCTTCAGGCCGAGCATTGAGGCCGCCGGCGCAAGAAGGACGGCGAAAACCAATGACCCAGCCATAGCGAAGACAACAGAAAACGCTAATGGTCGAAACATTTTGCCTTCGACCCCTTCCAGAGTCAGGATCGGAACGAACACAACGACCACGATCAAGATCGCGAAAATGAGCGGTTGCAGCACTTCCGCACAGGCACTCGCAATAAGCGCGCGCTTGTCCTCGCCCTCCTTTGCCGCGGTCAGGATACGATTCGCGTTTTCTACAATGACGACCGCCCCATCCACCATCATTCCGATGGCGATAGCGATACCGCCAAGCGACATCAGATTTGCTGAGACGCCAAAAAACTGCATCGCGAGTAGTGCAAAACCGACCGAAAACGGAATTGAAGCGACAACGATTAGGCTTGGTCTCCAACCCCTCAAGAAGAGGAACAGGATAATGGCCACAAGCAATGCACCCTGCCAAAGCGCTGTGGTCATCGTTCGCACAGCGGCGCCGACCAACTCTGACTGATCATAGTATGGAACAGCCGTCACACCGGGCGGGAGAGCTTCATTAATCCTCTCCATCCGATCGTGAACGCGCGCAATCACTTCATTCGTGTTTGCACCGAGCAGCTTCAGCACGAGGCCAGCAACAACTTCACCCTGCCCGTCCATGGTCGCCATGCCCTGTCGAGGAGCGCCACCGATATCGATGTTTGCGACATCGCGAACGCGAACTGGCACGCCATCTTCGACCTTCACAATGATATCGGAAAGATCGTGGATGCCTTGTGCTAAACCAACGGCTCGAACGGTATATTGCTCACTGTTCTCAATTAGGAACTGAGCTCCGGCATTGGCATTGTTGGACTCAACAGCGGTAACAATATCTTCGATCGCTAGTTGATATCGGAGCAATGCATCCGGTCGAACATTAATTTGATATTGTTGTTCGAACCCACCAAGAGACAGAACTTCTGTCACACCGCGGACTGTCTGGAGGTCGAATTTGACCTGCCAGTCCTGCAAGGTACGCAGCTGAACGCCGTCGAGGTTTTCATCCGATGTTTGCAGGAAATAGAAGAGAATTTGTCCAAGTCCTGTGGTGATAGGCCCCATTCCTGGATCACCAAACCCTTCGGGAATCTCTTCTCTGGCTTGTTGTAGACGTTCACCAACGAGTTGGCGCGCCCAATAGATGTCAACGCCATCCTCAAAATAGATGTTCACGACAGACAAACCGAAGTTTGATGTCGACCTCACTTCGCGGAGCCGAGGTAGTCCATTCATGGACGTTTCTACCGGGAACGTGACATACCGCTCGACTTCTTCCGGTGCGAGGCCTTCCGTTTCTGTGAACACCTGCACGAGTGTCGGCGTGACATCAGGAAATGCGTCTACTGGCATGGTCCTGAATGTGACGATTCCGCCAATCAGAACGAAAGCAAATGCGAGAGCTGCGAGAAGCCGCCCTCCGGCAATGCGGTGAAGCAAGCCGGTTAAGCCACCGGCCTGTTGTGAAGGATTAGTGCGCGTGTCCATCGTCGAACTCCCCCTTCTGCAATTCTGCTTTCAACGAGAACGCTTGCGTCGTCGCGATCATCTCGCCAACGCTGACGCCGGCTAAGATTTCTGCGTACCGATCTGATCGTCGTCCTAGTCGAACCTCACGCACCTCAAATCCATCAGATGTACGGACGAAAACCACGGTCTCACTGTTGACGGTTTGCAGCGCTGTAACAGGCACTCGAACGGTCGGCTGAGCATCAGAAGCCGCAGCAAATACCGTCACGAACATGCCGGGCCGCAGTCGGTCGCCAGGATTATCGATCACAATTCGAGCGCGACCGGTTCGCGTACGTTCGCCGATTTGAGGGCTCACGAAGTCAATTGATGATTCAATTGGCTGACCGCCATCACCGGGGTCAATTGAGACCGGTGCACCTGCGCGAATTCGACCCAGGTCAGCGCCATAAATGGCTGCATCGACCCAAACAGAGTCAGTATCCGCAACAATAAACGCGGGCGGTTGCGCACCTTCTTCCAGCACTTCTCCGAGCACCGCGTGACGCTCAATAATCGTACCGGAGATCGGAGCGGCCAACTCGTATCGTGTGAGCGAGACATCTGACGACGCCACCATTCGAGGAAGAGTCGAAACATCAACGCCCAGCGCATCAAGCTGCTGCCCGGCGCTTCGAACCTCTATTCGAGCCTCTTCAAGTGCTCGTCGGGCGTCCAGGAAATCCTGTTCAGCTGAAATTTGGCGCTCCCATAAGCGCTCCTCTCGCTCGAAGGAGCTTTCGGCGAGATCCAGTCTGGCCCGTGCCGAAAGGTAAGACGCTTTCGCGTCGGCGAGCGGGCGACTGTTAAGCACCGCCAGGACATCGCCAGCCTCAACCCGATCACCTTCTGCTACCGCGACACTGCGGACGATTCCGGATACGCGGGGCGTTACGTGAGCCAAATGGTTTTGGTCAAAACCGACTTCAGCGGGCAACTCCAATATTCCGTCGACCGCACCGTTCGTCACCGCAGAAACAACGATACCGAGTTCAGATATTTGATTTGCGTTGAGGTGGACTTCAACGCTCTCGCTGTGCTCGTCCTCATCCGCATGATCATTTTCGTCAGCTCGATCGGCACCGTCTTCATGGTCGCTGCCTTCTTCATGACCATCATCATCTGAATGATCATCGCCATGGTCTTCGTCGCCAAGGTCCTCGGCGTCCGAGTGTTCCTCACCCTCAGCGTGGTCATCGTGGCCGCGGTCGGATGCCAGATCACTAGCCGCGCTGGCCTGCTCCCTGTTTTGGTTTTGTTCGCTCTGATTGTCAGGTGAACATGCCGCTAGAGCCAGAACGCTGGCCGTAATCAGCAGGAGATTTATTTTGTTATTGGTCATTGTACTGCCTCCTCTGGGTTGGTTTCGACCAGGCGATTGAGTTGCGGAGCACCCGCAAGGGCATCAAGCTCGATTGCCGCACGCGCCAACTCGGCGCGAGCAGAGATCAAGTCCACTCGAACGTCGAAATACGACCGCTGGATATCCAAGAAATTTAGGACATCGAGCGCGCCCTCCCGATACGCCTCTTGAGCGGCTCCAAGCGCGCTTTCCGAGGCAGGAAGGATGCTGTCGTTGAGTTGAGTGTAAGTCGATTGAGCACGTGCGAAACGACCTGCGGACGAAGCGTACTGGGCGATCAGTGATCGTCTCATGACCTCTTCGTTCAGTCGCGCCGCGTTTTCTCGCGAGGCAGCCGCAGCCACGCCGCCCTGATTGCGGTTCACGACTGGAATAGGGATTTCTAGCGTCGCGACAAAAGCCGTTTCGTCAGTACCACCAAACCGTCGCACACCTGCGCCTACGGTAACGTCGGGAATTGCTCCCGCGCGCTCTCGGCGGATTTCTTGGCCTCGCGCACGGGTTACTGCTCTAAGCTGAACGAGCTCCGGGTTGTTCGCGATCCAATCCGTAGGCTGAGCGTCGGAGTAGGCGGTAAGGTCAAAAGCCTGAAGCGGTGGCGTCAGCTCACCGTTGATCACGGCTCCGGACCATATCGCAACAAGTTGCGCATTGGCTGCTAACTGAGCTCCAGAGGCATCGTTTGCCGCAATCGTTGCCAACCCAACCAGCATTTCCGCACGGTTGCGCTCAATTGGCGAAGCTCGACCAGCCTCGACCCTTGCTTGGATCGCATCGGCCGAATTGTTGGCTATCTCCAACAACTCCATTCGCAATGACAGAGTTTCAGAGGCCGCCTGTGCTTCGACATACGCCTGCGCTGTGCTCGCCAAGAGACGAGTGCGCTGGAGTGCCAGATCTGACCTTGCGGCGAGAGCCCAGGCGCTTGCTGCCTCGCGAGCACGCCCGCGATCACCGCCCAGTGGGATCGTTTGATTGATTGACAGGGTCGTATCGGCATCGCCGAGGCCTCCCCGGTCGCCCCCAAACTCCTCTACTTCTGCTCCAAGAGTGGGGTTATCCCAAAGTCCGGCTTGAAGCGCCTCGGCTTCAGCAGCTCGTATTTCCTCGCGAGCTGCGCTGGTGATTGGATTGTTTTCCAGTGCGAGATTTAGTGCACCAGATAGGTTTAGTGAGTCTGACGAGGCAGTTTGGGCCTCAGCAGCGCTAATGGAGACTCCGGCTAGCACAATTGCTGCCACAGCGCTCCGCCCTAGCCAGTTTGGCCAGGCGACAAATTTTGAGTTCATTTAATACAGATTCCGATTTTTAGTTTCAGTTAGACAAAGTGGTCAGACTGAATTCTCAATCGGTGGTTGGAATGGCGGCTCAAGAGCCCGTGACGACATTCGGTCGCCCGTAAAATAGTATTTTTGATCGGAGGAACTAGCCGCGACACCAATTACGAGCAAACGGCCGTCGACCATATGGTGACAAACGCCGCACCCATGGATCGCATGGTTCCCATGCTCTCTGTCGGGCGCTTCAGCTGGCTCTTCAACCATGGTGAGGTCGGAATGATGGTCGTGTTCAGGCGCAACACTAGCAACGCCCTCGCCACCCATGGCGAGGAACAGCATCAGCACCAAAAACAGTTTCACGGCTCCATTCATTCTTGGAGCCTATCGCAGATGAACAACAATAAAAAGAAAAATTTCAGCACCATCACTTCAAGTGTTATAAAATATCGTCACATTTGCAGTAAAACTAAATACAGAAACCGATTATATTAATATTGCGTGACGCAGACAGAATGATGCATAATGTTCACATATTTTAACTCTTTCAACCGGGAACTTCCCGAAAGGACATAATTGGGCTTTTCGCCGCGCTCGCTTTTGGATCGTGAAGGCAATCGCCTTTACCTGACCCCGTTCGAACGTCGTCGTTTTCTCATTGTCGCTGGAGAGTATGCCGAGCCCTGGCGCACGCTTGCTGAGTTCCTCACATTTTCTGGATGCCGCATATCCGAAGCGCTTGCAGTTCGAGCATCTCACATTGATCTAGAATCCAATTTAGTAGCGGTCGAAACCCTCAAGCAGAGAACGAGAGGGATTTGGCGGCAAGTTCCCTTGGATAGCGGTTTCGTTTTGGCAGTGAACAAGCGCTTTAGGTTGCGGCCCCTTCAGCACCTTGGCGCCGGCGCAAGTTTGCTTTGGCCAATAGGTCGAACGTCCGCTTACAATCACATCAAAACAATCATGGCGGCGGCTGAGATCGTTGGGCCCCAAGCCACGCCCAAAGGGCTTCGTCATACCTTTGGGACCCACGCGATGCTCCAGGGCGTGCCTATCACCTTAGTGAAAAAATGGATGGGGCACGCTCGACTACAAACAACCGAAATCTACTTGGATGTAATTGGTCCTGAAGAACGAGACCTTGCCCGAAAGATGTGGGTTAGCACGCCGTATCAAGAATAATCCTGGAAGGCTGTCCGCTGAACAAAATGCATCATTCTGTTCAACCCCGAACTGCAGTTCGGAGTGCGAGGTGCGTCCATGGCCGAGGCTTCTTCCAACGATCTTTCCCCACAAGAGCTGATCGCAAAGTACCGCGGGTATTACTTTTTCCTTCAGATGCGAACGCTCGTTGTGGGCGCCACCCTGATCACCGCCGCGGCAGCATTTTTTCCGGAACGCCAAATTGTTGCAATGATCGCGGCAGCGGCAGTGTTTGATCTGTACCGATTTTTCAAGGGATCCTGGCTGCATCATCAAGAGACCGGCCGCTGGCGGGATTCAGCGATCGGGGATCTAAACCGGTATTTCTTAGCGTCATCGCCGCGCAGGTGGCTCGAGTACGCCCTAATTGCCCTACCAGCAAACGCTGCCTTCACATACCTCCTCCTCGGCGGATCGTCGGACGCGATACAGAATCTCGGAACTCACACACTAAATGTTCTTACAGAAGCCGTCGGCTTGGTCGCCGGAGAGGTGTCGGATCTAACTGCCGGGCTGGCTTCGCTTGTTGTTGATATCGGCTTCGTCGGCGCACTTGAATACATCGCGGCGCGGTGGCTTTTTTCGAAAAGAAAGTTGATTTTCAAAGAGAAGACTTGAAATTCCCACGCACAACACCAATAATATCCGTATACGGATGAAACAATTATAGGTGATGTATGACATATGGGTTTTTTGAAATTCTTTGGCGTTCCGGAAGGAATGACTGCTGCTGAAGCACGAGCACTACAAAAACTTGAGGCTCGAGGCGTGGCGCCTGAGACCGTTGCTTCTGCAGAGGTGAAGGCCGAAGCCACATTGGCTGACGACGATGGTGTCGAGGTTAGTGGCTAGTGACTGGTCATATAGGGACACGATACGGGGGATACTATGAACTCCCCGGCACAGACGATTTCGCATACGTCGATATGCGGCGACCGCAATGGTTTGAGCCCCACCCAAAACTAACCGGGCTTCGCCTTGCCATCTTCCGAATTGCGCGCCGCCTTTGCCAACGCCAGAGCATTTGGTTCAGCCCTTCCTGGTTTAGCAATTATTATCGCAAGCACGGCGTGCCGCCGCTTAAGCCACATCAAACCTACATGCACTACGACAAAATTTTCTACACCGGCGAAGTCCCTGTACTGCTGCCACCATTGAATGAATAACGCTTAAATGGCAGTTTCGACGCTCACACGGGAGCGTCGATTTTGGCTGACAAAAACACCACACGTAGAGATCTAGAAGAACTCGTCCGGGTCGCCCAAACACGCGAAAAGACAGCTCGCAATCATCTCAATGCGGCAATGGAAGCAAACCGCCAAAATCCTGCTCAGGGGAAGACCCCCGCAGCCAAACAAACGGAAGACCGACTAACCCGCGAGTATCGCGCGGCTCAGCAGAAAACCAAATCTGAAGAACTCAATCTGCTGACCTTCGACCGCATCGCAGCGCGTAAGCGCCAGAAAGAGGTCCAGAAAGAACGCGAGCTCAAGGAGATCGGTGACACTCAACATCGAGAGGCAGGAAAACCTGCACGCGGCTTTCGCAGACGCGGCAGAAGCTTCGACCGCGAACGTTAGGCCTCAACCGCGCTTCCACGTGCTGTAGAGGCCTTCCAGAAGCTCAAACTGATAGTGCGGTAGCTTCGTGGCCAGGATCGGCCGCCGATTTCGGATGAAGACAAACTGGAGCTCCTCCGGCAATGCTCGGACGTCCGACGCTGTCGCGATCTTCCACTTGGTGTAGCGGTGATTGATACGATCAGCTTCGTGTTCCAGGTTCGTGACCCTCGATCTTGAGCTACTTGTACCACTCGAGTTGTTATCTGAGCGGTTCGTGCTGAAGCCGGATGAGTATTGGTTTGATGAATTGCTTCCTGACGAAGAGCCAGTGTTGGACGATTGGCCGGTTTGGTCGGTGATCGATCCCGCATTGTAGTACCCGCGGGCATAGTAATGCTGAAGGGTCTCGCTCGTTTCCCCCAAAAGCCGCTCGACGTAAGCCGCAGTATCCGGATCGTTGACGCCAAAGAATGACGTCGCCCCCGCATTGGCAGGGAAATTCTGCCAGGCTTCACCGTAAATCGATTTGAGTTGCCCAATGCTCTGTGCGAATGGCCATAGCTGAACACCATACCCGGCCAAATACGCAAGCCCATTGGCGATTGGCGTCATTTCACCGAGCGCCGGAAACTCGTCGAGCAGGAACAAAACCGAACAAGGTGGCTTCCGCCGCCATCCTGGCTCCTCCACCCAATCACCGACACGAGTCAGCTCGACCGCAGCAAGTCCCGTCATCATGCGCAACACGCTTCGATACTCGTTGAGATACTCAGGGGGGATGATCACATAAATCGTCGTTGGAGCCGGGCCCTCGTCGATCGGTCGGCACATTGACTTCTTAAGGTCGGAGAAGCGAAAATCACTCCGGTCGGTCGCGCTCAGCAGCCGATCAGATAACCAGATCTGCATACCTGCTCGACAGGTTGAGAGAATGCTACTGGCCACCTTTTCGTGGTGACCCAAAAACGCCGTCGCGAGTGCGTGCAGAGGCCGATAATTGATGCTCTCCGCGTAGACCTGCATCGTCACGAACTCTCGTTCGATGCCGGTCATATCTTCTTCGTCATCACCGACATAAAGCACATCGACGACAGAACGCATCGTCCGCGCGTCTGACGCGTAACCATTGCGGCAAACCACATACATCAAGATGGATGTGAGGATATTGCGGGCCTCTAGATCCCAGTATTCGTCTTTCGATTTCCCGGTCTTCGGAAGCAGCATTTCCGCGAGCAGCCGACAGTCCTCGAAAGTGTCTGGCGTCGGCCCACCATTGTCGGCAGTTCTGACGAAATCCAGCGGATTATACCGATCCGTTTGTTCTTCGAAGGGTGAGAACTTGATCACCTTGGCTCCGGGAAACATCTGTGCCCGGTGCTCGCCGGTAATGTCGTAGTTTTCACCCTTGATATCGATGACAAACGCGCTGCCGGCATAGAACAACAAGTTCGGAATAATCTGGCTGACACCTTTGCCGGTTCGCGTTGGCGCGATCGTCAGCAGGTGGCCTGCGTCAGGAAATTCTAGAACCCCGGCATCTTGCGACGGCGCCCCGTCCTCACCCATCGACAATACGCCGAGAAACGGACGCTTGCCCTGAGGGTAGTCATAAACCAGAGGCGAGGCCTCAGACCGCGCCTCACTTGCTCCAAGTAGCGCGTTGAATCGCTGCGTTTCACGCCAATCGGGTGTTCGGTGCCAGCGGGTTTGCCAATAATCCCGCCAGAGATCTGCGTATTGCTCGACGTTCGTCTTCGACTGGAAAAGGGAGGCAGTCATTGTGCTGCTTCCGCCTCGCTCAGATCATCCAGGGCCTCTTCCGATCGCGAGTCTTCCTCGCGTAAACTCCAAAGAGCGGCAAACCGATTGGCATGTTGATGCGATGCCATGGCTTGCCGGTGCGCTTCCTCTTCGCGATTTTCGTCAAGCACGGCACCGCGAAGCCGGGCCGGCGAAAACGCCTCCCATTCGTCCTCAGGTCCAGATAGCGCCCGCAGAAGGCCAGTGAGTAGATCAGCCGGATAGTCTTCAAGAAACTTGCGGTCGAAACGATAATCTACAAAGCCATATCGGTAGAGTTTAAGACGTTTTGGTTCCGGTGTTTTTTTAGCTGTTGCGTTGGTGCGAGGAGCATCACCGGTCTTTGAAATCACGACAGGGCGAACATCCCGCGGAAGCGATAGATACGCGCTAGCAATCGGATCGGCGAAATGAGGATCCATTTCCAGCTCTTTGGAGGCTGCAGCCCACAAACCGAACGGGTCATAGAGAACCGGGAATGACGGACGTAGCCGCTTTTTGATCTCACCTTCCAGCCAGGCAAAATCGCCAGATATCTTCGTACCGAAGTCATTGTCCAAGCTCCCGCTCCAAAGCGGCGCCTCGGCGTTCTCGTAGAGGAATAGTTTTGCGTTGAACTCTTCGAAGCGCGTCACTGGGTCACGAGGCTCAGGGAACACGTGCACGCCCTTTGTCGGCGGCTCCTTCCCGAGTTCGGCTTTTACCCGGGGAACGTTGCCAGGTTCGGCGTTCGTCGGTGCGGGCTGTGCCGGCTTTGGTGGCACTGCCTCGGGCTCGTTCGGCATCATCTCGCCGAGTTTCTTCCAAGCCCGCTTCAACCAAAGAATGATTGGGTGTTTTTTGGTTTTCGGATGAACAAAGAGCGTTATGGCTCCGCCTACAAACACAACAAAAAGTACCAGTTCCATGGAACGCCTCAACACGAAGGAATGGATGAGGACGCCATCTAACCGAGATTAGCTCATATTATCTAGTTAAAATTGCGAGCATGGCGCTACGCACTTACGGAGTGTTTCGCCGCGCAATAGCTACCCAATCAACCCAGCCTAAACGATTGGCATTTCGTTGGCCGTGCTTGGTCAAATAGGAATCTAGGTGGGCGCAGGTTTCTTGGGTGATAGCGGCAACGACTTCATCATGACGCCGCGAAACCTCTTTGTCCGCCAAGGTAACGACTACGCGCCAGTCCGGACGACTAGCGTTGGGCGTTTGTTGTTCAAGCCAGACAGACGTGCTGGTTGAATTGTAGTCCCGCCGGGACACGTAAATACGCGCATTCCTGTTAGCGCTGCGCGGATGCCAATAATTCAATCTAATCATACTGAAAGCATGGGGACTCAATCTCTAGGCTGCCATACCTATGAGGAGGTAGAGGCCTATTGGCCCCAGAAAATGTGGACCTCCTCGAACCCTTCAGTGACGACTTCAATTTCTCCACCGAGCTGAAGCGACCGGGCCATGGCCTCGTAGTCGATGTAATACGCAAGCTGATCAGGAATCTCATACCATTGCTCCGCACATTCTTCGGCGAAGGCAGCGACTGAAATGTAGCATCCGGCATAGCGCTCAAGCATCGATCGGGCTGCTGAGAGGTCACCGAACGAGTCCTTGAGTGTGACAGCTGCTAACGTGCCGTGCTCAGCGAGAAACGAGGCGATCTCAGACACGTCTGGCAGGCCGGCATACTCGCTAATGAAGGCACCACCGAAATCCTCGTAGTCGTGGATCGCATATTCCTCAGCGCCTGCGATAGGCGATGCGGCTAGCATGGAGTTCACTTGATCCTGCAGCTCGCTCACGCCCTGCGTGGCGTCGATCCAGGCCCCATGCAGGTAGCCATTATTGTATGCCGCCAGGCAGGCAACATAAATTCGTGGTTCAAAATCGGTCGTCATTGATCTGTCTCCTATTTGAGACCGTGTTCATTCACGGCCCGTTGGAGAGCGAGCAGCCGACACCGGATGAGCGGCGCACCTCGTCAGAGGCGCTCCGAAGGAGCGACGTTGAAGGGGATGTTTCTTGGGTGGGCGGGGAAATGAGCGCAGCTCATGGCGAAGAAACCTCTCCGCAGGCGTTGCGCCCAGCTCAGCTGGGTCGGCAGGTTTCCAATTGTGAGGCCGGTGAAATCGGATTCACGGAGCGGATCTGCTTACGGCGACGGAACCAGATCTTATTGCTGTTTGGAATGAGATGGTGCTGCCGGAGAGCCCCGAACCCGCATGGCCTTGATGCTGGAGGATTCTCTTACCCGCTACGGCTACCGCCGCCACTCGCCAATCGGAAATGTATCCACTCGATAGCGGGGCAGATTGAACGTCTGACTTTGAGCATGCCTCAAAGCTATTCTCGACGTTACCTGGGAGTTCATAGGCAGAGCTTTCATCGCGCCAACGGCGCAGCTCTGGTGCGGAAAGGGTTCTCTTTCCGCCTGAATTTTCTGAGTGAAATGAAGATGGTGCGGGTGGTCGGACTCGAACCGACACGTCCTAGGGACACCAGATTTTGAGTCTGGCGCGTCTACCAGTTCCGCCACACCCGCACGAGTGGGACCGTGTTTACACTAGTTCCAAATGAAGGCAACAATATATGTTAGTGAGAATAAATTGCAATAATTAGTTTTCTTTGCTTCTGGTTTTCTTGATTTTTCTCACATTAACTGCCGCTGCATTAATACTGTTTGCGATATGGGCGGCGTAATACTTCTCAATCATCTCGACACTCGTTCGGCAATTCTTCGCAACTTGATAGATGTCCGCTCCTTCGGAAAGACGCATTGAGATGTAGGTATGGCGCAATGAGTAGGCGGTTCGGCGCTGCCCTTCGCGATCGAATTTGAGATCCTCTTCATCCAAGATCGAATTCAAAAGCTCATTATGACTCTTTGGGAACAACAGCTCCGTGGGTGCGCCGTTGTTTCGCTTTTGAAGCCTCTCAAATGGCCTGATCGCACCTGGCATACTTTTGCAGTACCCAACGCCTCGTTTACCGCGTACCGAAATAAGTAGAATTACCTCTTCAGTGTCTTGGTCTTCAACGATCTCGACGTCCCGATACTCCAGCCGCTTGATTTCATCTGGGCGAAGACCGGTATTGGCCATGAGCAATACGTAGTCGTGCAACTGCTCTGCCGACCAGCGGTGGTTCTTTCGCGTCGCGGCACCAATGCGCCGGCGCGTTGCCTCATATAGTCGCTTATATTCGTCGGGCGCGAACCACGCTCGTCGGGTAACTTTCTTGTTCGTCGCGTAGGGCTGGGACAAGTCGGGCAACCTATCGAGCCATCCATGGCGCACAGCCGTTTTGAGAACTTGGCGCAGCGCGACAATCTCTTGGTGGATTGTATTATGATGCGGCCGCTTCCCCGAATGCTCCTTCTTCTGATTGTGCCGTTTGACCGAGAATGATTGCCGATGGATTCGGTATTCTTGGATGAGCCCAGCGGTAACTTCAGAAAGCCCTCGGGTGCCGAAGTAGGGGATGATGTAGTTATCCAGCTTCCTCATCATTCCGGTTACGTACGTTTCGGCTCGCTGACCTTCCGTGATGACCAGATACTCACGCCTGAATTGCTCCGCAGCGTGTTTGAAGGATTTTTCGTTTTTAAGGAGACCGTCTCGCGCACGCCCCCTCAAGCCGAGATACCAATCCTCGGCGATTTCCTTCGCGAGCGACAGGCTCTCCTCGCCGGTACTTTTGCGCCGGTTCTGGCCCTTCAAATAAGCAGAACACTGCCAGAGCTTGCTGTTCTCGCGCTTATAGAGGTGAAGCTTCCCACCAAACAACGTGTGTTTATTTGTCACACAGCAACATTACCAGAAGTTGCGTAATTGAGCAAATTTATGTGTAACACATGCGTAAGGGTTTTGGGGAGATGCGGTTTGATAATTGTGTGCTTAACGCGTTGTTTTTATTATGTTTTTTGGATCCGCTATTTTGAATACAAAATCTTTTGAATCCGTCGCGTCTACCAATTCCGCCACAGGGGCCCTGTGATCGCCGGTCGGGCCTGTTTGCACAGGCGGTTCGAGCCGGGGAAATTCGGAGGCGCAAGCTGCCCATCCGGCCTCAACCTGTCAACAACCCATTCCGCTTGGCCGACCCTGTCCATGCAGCTAGGTTCGAGACCGCTCCACGACGGATGGGATGATGACCGACACGACTTCGCCACACGGCCTGATCGGGACGCTGGAACAGATCGCCGGGACGGCGCCCGATGACGGGCTTTCGCTGGGCGAGTTTGTCGATGCACTGGGCGAGCGGGCCTTCGGGGTGATCCTGTTCGCGATGGCGCTGCCCGTCTGCATTCCCTTTCTCTACGGCGTCCCGCAGGTCATGGCACTGCCGATGATGGCGCTCTCGGCACAGATGGCGATGGGTCGGCCGGAGCCCTGGTTGCCGTCCGGCTTCAAGGCACGGCGGATCGAAAAGGCCGGGCTGACCCGCATGGCGCGCGGCGGCCGCAAATGGTTCGGCTGGCTCGAAGCGCTGGCCCGGCCGCGCCTGACCGGCCTGTCTGGCGAGACCGCCGAACGGATTGTCGGCAGCATCTTCGTCCTGTTCTGCGCCTCGATCCTGGTCCCGCTGCCGCTGACCAATTCAACGCCGGGGATCGCGCTGGTTATCGCCTCGCTCGGGCTTCTCACCCGCGACGGGCTGCTGGTCCTGGCGGGCCTGATCCTCGGCATCGCCTGGATCGCGCTGCTGGTTACCTTGTTTTTAGTGTTCGGCACGGCGGCAGTGGATGTATTGAAGGATTTCATCCGGTCGCTGATCTGACCCGTTTTCTCTTGTGTGCGCATTGGTCGCGGTGCGTGGTTGAGGTGATCCCGTAAGAATGCGTTTCATGAACCCCGTGCTGACTCAATTTCCCCTCACCCGCTGGCCGCTGCTGCTGGCCGGAGGGTCGCTCATGCTCATGCTGGGCGCCTGGGGTTTCCAGTATATCGGCGGCTATGAGCCCTGCGCACTGTGCCTGGACCAGCGCCATATCCACCTGACCGTGATCGCGCTGGGCCTGATCTTCGGCATCGCCCTGACCCTGCGCCCCTCGCTGGCGAAATTCGCGCCGTGGATGATTTTCGCCATCGCGGCGGTGCTGGCCTATTCGGCCGGCTTTGCCTTCTGGCATGCCGGGATCGAGTATGACTGGTGGGACGGCCCTGCGACCTGCACCACCACCGGCGGCACGCCGCAGGTTGATCTGTCCTGCATCATCAATGGCACGGACTGCGGCCCCATCGTGCTGTGCGACGAAGCCGCCTGGACCCTGCTGGGCATTTCGATGGCCGGTTACAACGCCCTGATTTCGGCCGCCATGGCGATTATCGCCACGCTGGTCGGCATCAAGGGGCTAAAGTCATGACCAAGTCGGACCGGAGCAAATCCTTCACCCCGCCCATGCCCGGCAATCGTCGCTCGCCGCGCCGCATCGAGGAAATGATCCGCGTCGATCATGCCGGTGAATATGGCGCCGTCGCCATCTATCAGGGTCAGCGGGCTGTGTTCAAAGCCCTGCCCCACAAGGCCCGCATTGCCCGCCAGCTGGAAGAGATGGAAGCGGACGAACAGGTCCACCTGGACGCGTTTGACGGCCTGATCTTCAAACATGGTGCCCGCCCGACAGCGCTGGCACCGATCTGGAATCTCGCCGGACGGGCGCTCGGTACGGCGACGGCCCTGATGGGCGAAAAGGCCGCCCATGCCTGTACCGAAGCCGTGGAAAGCGTGATCGAGCAGCACTATGCCGGTCAGGTCGAGGAGCTGCGCGCCATGGGCGAGGACGAGCTGGCCGACCTGTTCGCCAAATTCCGCGAGGAAGAACTCGAACACCGCGACCTGGCCATCGAGGAAGGCGCCAAGCAAGCGCCGGGCTATGCCCTGCTGTCGCGCGCCATCGAGGCCGGCTGCCGGGTGGCGATCAAGGTCTCCGAGCGGGTCTGACGCCGCCCCTAACCGCGAGCACTAACCGGTCGCCATCTCCACCAGTTTTGCGACCGTGTTCATATTGCGCGCTGTCCCGGCCCTTGCCGCCGGGATGATCAGTTTCGACCGGCCCATGCCATCCACATAGTGGGTGTAGATCTCGCGCTGACCGGCGGCGACCTGCTCGCTGGCCTGGTGTTTGAGCGTATCCTGCAGATCGGCGGGCGGGGCCCCGTCAAGGAACAGCACCACGCAGCGATTGCCCGGCGCTTCGGGGAAAGGGTTGCTGTCACACACCGCGGTCATCGCTTCCGGTGTGCGCATGATCACGCCGACCGGCTTGCCGGCATATTCCGCCAGCGCCGCCTCCAGCTTCGCTCCAGCCTCGGCGCCTGGCAGTTCGCTCTCAAAGACCAGATTGCCGGACGCGATATAGGTGCGCGGATTGTCGAAACCGATCCGCTGCGCCATGGCCTTGAGCTCGACCATGGGCAGCTTGCCGGTACCGCCGACATTGACGGCCCGCAGCAGGGCGATGTGGGTTGGCATGAAGGCGCTCCGGACGTCTAGCGTTCCAGTTCAATGTCCCAATAAAGATAGTCGAGCCAGCTTTCATGCAGGAATTTCGGCGGGAAGCGGCGGCCCTGGGATTGCAGTTCGTGCATGTTGGGGCGTTGCGGCGGGCGCGGCAGCGGCATGCCGGCCTCGCGCGGGGTGCGGCCACCCTTTTTCAGATTGCACGGGCCGCAGGCGGCAACGATGTTTTCCCAGCTGGTCTTGCCGCCGGCGCGTCTCGGGATGACATGGTCGAAGGTCAGCTGCTCGACACCATGCTTGCCGCAATAGACGCATTTGAAGCCGTCGCGGAGCCAGACATTGTATCGTGTGAAGGCCGGAGTGCGCTCCTGGTGGACATAGTCGCGCAGAGCGACCACCGACGGCACATGCATCTCGAAGCTGGGCGAATGCACGACCTCGTCATAATGCGAGACCACGGCCACCCGCTCCAGGAAGACATTCTTGATGGCTTCCTGCCACGGCCAGGTCGATAGCGGCCAATAACTCAATGGCTGATAGTCCGCATTCAGGACCAGACAGGGCCATCCCTGCAGTGCCCGATCAAGCACC
Organism: Maricaulis maris MCS10; assembly: GCF_000014745.1. Taxonomy (NCBI): domain Bacteria; kingdom Pseudomonadati; phylum Pseudomonadota; class Alphaproteobacteria; order Maricaulales; family Maricaulaceae; genus Maricaulis; species Maricaulis maris. The sequence continues at coordinate 2,564,237 of NC_008347.1, forward strand.
TGCATGGCGACCTCCCTCGCTGCGACCGGTCCCAACCGGCCGGATGGGACAGATCGGGAGGGGGCGGGTATTCCGGACGAACGTCCTGAAAGCACACCTCCCGTCGCACGCCGGAGGCAGATCCGTTGGTCCGAATCATGTCGCATCCAGCGCTTGCAGGAAGGCTACTCCCGTTCGCGTGTCAGTCCTATGACGAGCTCGCGAATCCTCGATGACACCCCGCCTGTGTGGCTCAGCGGTAACGCCCGGCCAGGGCGTTGGCGATGAAATGGCGGCCGATTTCCAGCCCGTCCTCGCCGATGGAATGGGGCAGGCCCTGGGAGATATGCCATTGCGCGCCATGGCCGGCGGCGGCCAGGTTTTCCAGCGCATCAAACATGAAACCCAGCGGCAGGACCTGATCCTGGTCACCGTGAACCAGCATTATCGGCGGTTTGGAGCGCATCTCTTCTTTCAGACGCCCGCCGCCCGGCAGGGCACCGGAAAACCCCATGATACCGGCCACCGGTCGCTCACGACGCAGCCCGGTCGCCAGCGACAGCATGGTCCCCTGGGAAAAGCCGCACAGGACCAGGTCCTGCTCGGTCAGGCCATAACGGGTGAGTTCCTGGTCGATGAAGGCGTCGACAATGGGCCAGGCCGTGGCGGCACCGGCCTCGATCCGCTCGGGATCGAGATTGGAGATCGGAAACCACTGATACCCGTCCGGCGCGCCCGGCACCGGGTCCGGCGCATTCGGCGACACCCACTGAACGTGCGGCAAATCCCGCGCCCAGTGCTGACCCAGCCCGATCAGATCCTTCCCGTTCGAGCCATAGCCATGCAGGAAAATCACCAGCTTTTTCGGCTTCGAACCGTCGCGCGGCGCGAGGCGCGGTCCGTCAATGGGTCGGGTCATGAAAGGGCTCCGGATTGATAGCAGACTGGATAGAGGGATGCGGGGGATGGGGGCAAGGGGGAGTGGGCCGCGCGCTACATCCCACCATTCTTGTCATCCCGGACGCATGCCCCGCAAAAGCGGGGCGGAGATCCGGGACCTATTCGCGCGAGAGCTGCCGGCAAAGGCGTCAATGGGTCCCGGATCTGCAACCTGCCTACGCAGGTCTCCGTCCGGGATGACAAAGCGGGGATTGAGTTTTCGTGAACGGCGCTTCGGGCGGCGTGTGAGGCAAAGGCGGGGGAGATTGCTAATAGTCCGACCGCCGGATGCCCTCGCCGGCAATCTCTGATGGATCGGTTCCGCCGAGCCCTGGATAGAGATCGTCCCAATCGGGGTTATCCTGTTCGATCAGGGCCACCTTCCAGTCCCGCCGCCAGCGTTTGATCCGTTTCTCGCGTGCAATTGCTTCACCGATATCCTCATGCGCCTCCCACCAGACCAGGCGATGCACATGGTGTTTCTTCGTGAAGCCCGAAACCTGTGCCGATTTGTGCTCATACACCCGCCGCAACAGCGCATTCGTCACGCCACAATAGAGCGTGCCATGCCGCCGCGAAGCCAGAAGATATACGTAGTACATCTACACAACTTACAATTGAAATGCCCGTTTGTCATCCCGGACGCATGCCCCGCACAAGCGGGGCGGAGATCCGGGACCTATTCGCGCGAGAGCTGCCGGCGTTGGCGTCATTGGGTCCCGGATCTTCAACCTGCTTTCGCAGGTCTCCGTCCGGGATGACAAATCGCCGTGACTCTGCCTCACTCACCGCATGAGCTTCACCACCCGCTTCGCGCCCTCGCCCACCGGGCATCTGCATATCGGCCATGCCTTTTCCGCCTGGACGGCGTTTCAGGCTGCGGTGGAGGCGGAGGGGCGGTTCGTCCTGCGGATGGAGGATATCGATACGGTCCGCTGCAAGCGAGAATACGAACAGGTCATCCTGGACGATCTGATCTGGCTGGGGCTGGACTGGGAAGAGCCGGTTCGGCGGCAGTCGGAGCATTTCGAGGATTATGGGCGTGTGCTGGAACGGCTAAAGGCGCTCGGTGTCGTCTATCGCTGTTTCAAGACGCGACGCGAAATCATGGCGGATATCGCCCGCGCGCCGCACGGTGTCGGCGAGGTCTATCGCGGCCCTGTCGCTCCCATGAGCGGGGACGAAGAGTCGAACCGCGTCGAGGCGGGCGACGCCTTTGCCTGGCGCCTGTCTCTGGCACGGTGCCGCGACCTGCTGGGACCGCGCTTTGCCGCCATGCGCTATCTGGAAGAAGGCCAGGGCGAGCAGATCGCCGATCCGGACCCGCTGGGCGATATCATCCTGGCGCGCAAGGATGTCGGCACCAGCTATCACGTCGCGGTGGTGCATGATGACGCGCTGCAGGGCATCAGCCATGTCATTCGCGGCGAGGATCTGCGCGAGATGACGCCGCTCCATGTCCTGTTGCAGACCCTGCTGGACCTGCCGACACCCGTCTACCGGCACCACCGCCTGCTGCTGGACGAAAACGGCGAGCGCTTTGCCAAGCGCAACCGGTCGGTAACGCTCAAATCCTTGCGGGAGAGCGGCGTGACGCCGGACGAGGTGCGGGCGAAGTTCAACCCCTAGGGCATGCGCCTCTCCAGCTCCTCGCGCTCGAACACACGCCTCAGTGCCCCGTCGCGCCAGACATATTCCCGTACCGCCACGCCACTGCCCGCCGAACCGTTGAACACGGCCTGCCGGACCACGAAGCGCTCTTCCCGATAATCGGACCGGGTTGTCACCTCATTGCCCGACATCAACCAGACGACCTGATAGTCCGCGCCGTCCGACATCAGGGCCGGAAAGGCGCAGATCGATCCGCCGCAGAAATAGCCGATGGCCGACCCCAGCTCGCTGCGGCACTGCAGATCCTGGGTCGAGATGGCGTAGTCCGGAAGTCGGTCATCATTGATGTAGCCAACGGCCCGCGGCGCAGCCTCGATGGCCGCATCGCTGCAGGTCAGGTCACCGTCACTCATGGCGGTCAGATGGACTTGCAATGCCGCCACCGCCGCGCCCGGCAAGCGGGCTTCGTCAGGCAGTGGATCAGGCTCGTCAGCACAGGCAGACAGGGCCACCACTGCCGCCAGGCAGAGCGTGGCGACCGGATTGACATGAACACCGGATCGCGTGTCGTGCATGCGCGTTTTCCTCCAACGCGCCCCCTTTGCGACCGTCAGACTAGCGCCCGGGCCGGTCGTGCGACAAGTCCATATGCCGCACATGTGATCCCGCCCGACCGCTAGGCAGGCGCGCCGCAACGCGCTATGTGGCGATCATGTTTGTCAAAGACCTGTGGTATTTCGGCGCCCTGTCGAGCGAGCTCAAACCGGGCCAGCATCTCCATCGCGAGCTGCTGGGTCAGCCGGTCCTGTTCGGCCGCGACCATGACGGCAAGGCCTATGCCCTGAAGGACATCTGCCCGCATCGCGGCATCCTCCTGTCCGGCGGCGAAGCGCAGAACCATGATGGCGAGACCCAGGTCGAATGCCCCTATCATGGCTGGCGCTTTCGTACCGATGGCTCCTGCGCCGCCATCCCCTCACTGACCGCCGACCAGGCCGAGGCGATGGACCTCACCAGGATCCGGGTACGCCGCTTCCCGGTGCATGAGGATCAGGGCCTGATCTGGATCTGGTATGCCGATGAGGACCAGGCCGATACGGCCCCTTCGATCGACCCGCCCAAGCTGGACATTCCGGAAGGCCACAAGCCGAAACTGGTCGTGCACGACATCTTCAACTGCCATGTCGATCATGCCGTGATCGGCCTGATGGACCCGGCCCACATCCCTTACATCCACCGGCAATGGTGGTGGCGTTCGGCCAAGTCGGTGCACGAGAAGACCAAGAAATTCGGACCGGTAGAGCGCGGCTTCTCCATGCTGCCGCACGTGCCTTCGAAGAATTCCTACCTTTATTCCCTGATGGGCGAGCCGCAGACCGAGATCCGCTTCCAGCTGCCAGGCCTGCGCACCGAATACGTCAAGGCCGGCGGCAAGCATTTCACCGGCTTCACCGCCGTCACGCCCACGAACGAGAACTCGACCGCTATCACCATCGTCGTCTACTGGGATCACTGGCTGCCGACGATCGTGCCCAACCCGCTGATCCGCAAGGGTATCGAGACCTTTGTCGGCCAGGACCGCGATGCCGTGAATGCGCAGCAGGTGGGCCTGGCCTATGATCCCAAACTGATGCTGATCCATGACAGCGATGTGCAAGCGAAATGGTATTTCGCCCTCAAGCGCGCCTGGGACAAGCATCGCGAGACCGGCGAACCCTTCAAAAACCCCGTGCGCGCATCCGAACTGCGCTGGAGAAGCTGATGGATACCTTCCTTACAGGCCTGCTCTACATCGCCATGCTGGCCGTCCTCGTGACGCTCGGCTTTGGTGTCTTCAACATGTACAAGTCGGACGACAAGTCGCGGTCGCGCTCGAACAAGCTGATGCGTTTGCGCGTGGTGCTGCAGTTTGCCGCCGTGATGCTGATCGTCGCGATCTTCCTGGTGAAGGAAAATCTGGGCGGCTGACGGCAAGGTCACTCACTCATGGCCTCGCCGGTCGCCCGGTTGAAATAGGGCCCCAACGCTTCCGCATCACCGTCATTGGCGCCAATGATCACCGCCCGGTCGCGATCCGGCCAGATCGTCATTTGCACCAGCCAGAGTGTGTTCGACCCGTTGTGGATCAACCGGGGACCATCGATCGCCCAGCCCATGGCATAGTGTTCGCCAAACGGCGGCGTATGCAGGATCTCCCAGGATTCAGCATCGAGGAAACCCGTGTCCTCGCCACGCGCCCCGGCCATGTGCACAGCCAGATAGCCCGACAGGTCCTCGAGCGACATGTGGACCGTACCGGCCGGTCCCAGAACCGGCGGATTGTCGGATGTCGGACCGGGCGCATAGGCCGCCCGCCGCCCGAGCAGGCCTGACCTGTGGCCGCGCGGCTGATCAACGGTCTCCGCACTTCCCGGCGCACCGAAACCGGCGCTGGTCAGGCCGAGGGGCTCGAACACCTCCCGCCGGATCAGGACTTCCCAGTCGTCGCCCGTCGCCTGCTCCAGCATCGCGCCGGCCACGACATAGCCGGCATTGGAGTAGAGAAATTCCGTCTCCGGCTCGGCCGCCGGGTCTCCGGCCAAAACCTGCGCCGCATAGGCGATGCGCTGCGGAGCGATGTCGGCACCCTGCGCGCCCTGGGCGAGGAACCCAATCATGGCGGTCGAGCTGACATTGGCGGGAAGGCCGGAACGGTGACTGAGCAGGTGACGGAAGGTCAGGTCGCGATAGGCGGGATGGATGTCATCGACCGCCTCGCCGAGGTGCTGGACGATCGTATCGTCCCAGCTGATGCGTCCCTGCTCCACCAGTCGCGCCACCAGGGTCGCGGTCATGGACTTGGTATTGGAGCCGAGGTGCCAGAGATCGTCAGGCTGAAGCGCAATGTCAGTGCCGATCGCGCGCACCCCAGAGAGGCCAAGCTCGATCTCATCGCCCTGCCGGATGAGAATTCCGATACCCGGCGCTCCGGTACGCTCGCGGATAATATCGGCGCCAGCCTGGATTCCACCGCCCTGGGCGTCGGCAACAGACAGCGTCGCCGCGAACAGGCTCGTCACCAGGACGACCAATGACTTCAGCATATTCCCCACCCTTTCAACCGAGCCGTCCTGACGCTAAGACTGGCGCCATGGTCCGTCTCACGAAAATCTACACGCGCACCGGCGATGCCGGATCGACCCGGCTGGGTGACATGTCGCAGACAGTCAAGCACGACCCGCGCGTCGACGCCTACGGGGATGTCGACGAGGCCAATTCCTCTATCGGCCTGGCCCGTGCCGCCTTGATATTAAACGACCCCCTCGATCCGCCCCTCGCCCGCATCCAGAATGACCTGTTCGATCTGGGCGCTGATCTGTGCGTTCCCGAAAGCGACACACCGCCGGACTATGAGCCGCTACGGGTCACAGCAGCGCAAGTGGACTGGCTGGAAACCGAGATCGACCGGCTCAATGCGCGATTGGAGCCGCTCAACTCCTTCATCCTGCCAGGCGGCAGCGAGGCGGCTGCGCGCCTGCATGTCTGCCGTACCGTCTGCCGACGTGCCGAGCGCAAAGTCTCGGCCCTGATGGCGGGAGGCGTGACACTCAACCCGATTGTGCTGACCTATCTCAACCGCTTGTCGGACCTGCTTTTCGTGATGGCGCGCACCGCCAATGAGGAAGGCCGCGCGGATGTTCTCTGGGTACCGGGCAAAGACCGCTGAACTGTCTCATTGTTTCCGCGTTGGAAACATCAACTTCCCGTCAGCCCGGTCGACAAGATGTCGCAACTCCCTATCTGTAGGCCCATCAGTTCTGTCCATACGGAGTTACCGCATGACCCGCCTTTTCCTCGCCGCTTCCACGGCCCTGCTCATCGCCGGCGCCGCCCAGGCCGAACCGGTCAGCTATGAGTTCGACAAGTCGCACACCCTGATCGAAGCCCGCTGGGAGCATCAGGGCTATTCGACGATGTCGCTCCAGTTCACCGACTATGACGGCACGCTCGATCTCGATCTCGACATGCCCGAGAATTCGGCCGTCGACATCACCTTCAACCTGATCGACGGTTTCTGGGTCGGCGCCAATCAGGACCGTTTCATCACCCATTTGAATTCCGCCGATTTCTTCGAGACCGAGGTCAATCCGACGGCCCATTTCGTGGCGACCGGGTTTGCGACCGAAGATGGCGAAACCGGTACGATGACCGGTGATCTGACCATGAATGGCGTGACCAGCCCGGTCAGCCTGGCCGTGACATTGAACCAGGTCGGCGAGACCCGGGACGGCAACACCAAGCTGGGCTTCACGGCGACCGGTTCGCTGATGCGCTCGGAGTGGGACATGGGCTTTGCTGTCCCCTACGTCTCCGACGAGATCGAGCTCTTCATCTCGACCGAATTGACGGCGGCTGAATAAGCTCAACGGCCTGACAAATGAGAATGAGGGGCCTGTCCGGCGGACAGGCCCCTTTTTTCATGGCCGATCAAATTCAGCGCCGATTTCGCGGGCTGGACCAGAGACACAGGGTCAGGATGGCAAACAGGCTTGTCACGGCAATCGACAATCCTTCCAGCTCATCCATCGGCACCTCATCGATGAAGATGGTTTGGGTCCGCCAGATCACGGAATTCGTCCAGAACATCCAGATGAGGAAGAGTGTTACTGCGAATGTGAGGAAGGCCAGGAAGAGGCGCCCGCTCAGGCGCAGCGGCCCCCGGCCTGTCGGTCGCAAGGTCAGAACGCGCTTGCCGGCAACACCGCCCGCCACAAGCCAATAGACCCAGAACAGGCCGGCGGCAGCGACACCCCAGCTGACCCAGGCCAGCTGGTGCGTCAGGGACACTGCCTCATCACAACGCGCCGCGCCGTCTTCGCTTTCCATCAGACCCAGCCAGGCGCAGCTCAAATCGAAGTCCAGCTGCGCACCGGACGTGGCATTGGTGAGAAAGTAAAAACCGTCACCGGTTTGCGGGCGGATGTAGATTTGCCCGTTCCATGAAGAATTATTCCCCCCGTGTCCGTAGAGGATGCCATCGGGGGTCTGCCAGCGTGTGTAGCTCATCGCGAAGCCCGGATTGGGGCCGGTCGGCATGAAGGCCTGTTCCAGGCTGTCGGTGGTCAGGACGCCCCCGCCCGTCATGTGCGCCAACAGGAAGTTTTCGATATCACCGCCCGAGGCATAACCGCCCGCTGCCGTCTGTGCGACATCGCGCAAGTCCTCGATGGGTTGGCGATAGTAATTGAAGGCTTGCGACACAGTCGGCAGTCGCGACGGGTCAAAGCCGGACGTCGTCATGCCGAGCGGGTCGAAAACATGTTGGCGGGCGACAGTGTCAAAGTCCTGCCCGGTCACGGTTTCGACCAGCATTTGCAGCAGGACATATCCACCACCGGAATAGCGCCGGTGTTCACCAGGCTGATAGGCGACGCGAAGAGGCGCGTAATTTTCGCTGAGATCCACCGCGTCTTCGGGCTGTTCTTCGTGAACGCCCCAGCCGCCATAGCCCGGCTGGTTGGTTCCCGCCGTATGCTGAAGAAGGCGCCGGACGGTGACCGCCTCCGGCGCATGCTCGCCATAGTCCGGCTCATAGGGCAGGTCATAGGTCGACAGGGGCGCGTCCAGGTCGACAACCCCGTCCTGTGCCAGGCTGAGGACTGTCCAGACTGTCAGGGGCTTGGAGATTGATCCAAGATTGAACGCCGTCGCATCCGTTATCGGAGCACCCTCGCCATCCGAGCGGCCTTCACGCGCCTGCCAGACAATCTCGCCGTCCCGGATCACGCCGGCCGCGACGCCGGCAATCGAGTAACGCTGCATCGCGTGATCCAGAACATCATCCATATGCGCCGCGATTTCAGCGTCGGAACTCCCGGGCTCAAGACCTCGCATTTGCCGGAGTCCAATCGCCGACAAGCTCGCACTCACAACCAGAACAGCCAGGCAAACGGCTCTCAATTTCATCAGGGGCGACATGTTCGATCCTTTCGCCGCAACGTTGGCGATACCAACTACTATGCATTGCTATATATCTTGCTAAACCGATATACAAGCCATAGGAAGGGAGTGCAATCAGTGAGGCAGGGATTCATGACCGGGACGGAGATGGAAGACATTCTCGACCGCTGGAGCTCCCAGGCTCGCAAGGGGTATTTCGAGATGTTGCTTCTGGCGCGCCTGCAGGCCGGGCGGGCCTATGGCTACCAGATTGTCGCCGCACTGAAGCAGGCGCCCGGCTTTGAAAATCTGGCCGAAGGCACGGTCTATCCGGTGCTTACACGCATGAGAAAAGACGGGCTCGTCACCGCCGAATGGGTGGCCGACGACTCCGGCCCGCCCCGCAAATATTACACCGTGACTGAATTGGGTGCCCATACGCTAGATGCCATGCGCGAGATCTGGCGCCGCATGGACGAGGTCCTGTTGGCACAACATGCAAAGGAGGCGTCCTGATGCGCATGACCCTGGAGCTCACCACGGCCGAAGCCCGCCGCCTCTGGGCCGACTTCCTGAGACGCCTGGACTGGGCCAATCGCGAGCTTGGCGCCGAAGATCGGGCCGAAGCCCGGGCCGAGGCCGCTGCACACATGCGCGAAGCGATGGGTGACGCGCGGGCGGACGACGAAGTCGACCGGCTGCTGGCAGCCATAGCGGAGTTCGGCGACCCACCAGCCCCGCCACCCGTCTGGCTCAAGCCTGCCGCCGTGATCGGGCATTATCTTTCGATCATGGTGATTGGCGTGACGGGACTGATCGTCCTCGTCTTCGCGCACATGGCCATCATGGAGATCATCAACCCGGCCGGGGTCGGGCTCTGGATTTACCCCAATGACAGCGCGCTTACGCTTTCCTATGAGGCCCAGCCAGGTGCAGATGAAATCCTTGGAGCCGGCTTCATTCCGGTCATGCTGGCAGTTTGCGCGATCCTGAGCGGTGCGATTTACGGGTTGTGGCGGTTTGCCCTGTCGCCGCGCGGGCCGGTCGCCAGATGGATGAAGCCCTGACCTGCAAGCACCTGCCTGCGACAAAGACGGTCAGGCCACAGCGACAGGAACATACCGAAACGACGAAAGTGGGCGGGCCACTGGCGCAACCCGCCACAATGCGCTCGCGCCTATTGGAAAGGCAGTCCACTTCGCGCGCGCCACAATGCCATACCAACAATACCGCAACTGCGAATTGACGTTGGCGTAAGCCAGTTGGACGCATTGACTTACCGCACGGGCGAAGGCAGGTTTCCGGCCTATTCTTGTCAGGTGCGCAGACCATCCCGCGCGCGGCCAATCGGAGCCCCAGCATGAAGATTCTCGTCCCCGTCAAACGGGTCGTCGATTACAACGTGAAGGTTCGTGTCAAACCCGATCAAACGGGCGTCGACCTCGCGAATGTCAAAATGTCCATGAACCCGTTCTGCGAGATTGCGGTCGAAGAAGCGATCCGTCTCAAGGAAAAGGGTGTGGCCGAAGAGATCATCGTGGTCTCGGTCGGCCCGGCCCAGGCCCAGGAGACGATCCGCACCGCCCTCGCCATGGGCGCTGATCGCGGCATCCTGATCCAGACCGATGACGCCGTCGAGCCGCTGGCCGTCGCCAAGCTTCTCAAGGCTGTGGTCGACGAGGAGAGCCCGGAAATCGTCCTCCTCGGCAAGCAGGCCATTGATGGCGACAACAACCAGACCGGCCAGATGCTCGCCGCACTGCTGGACTGGCCGCAAGGCACCTTTGCCTCGGAAGTCACCATCGCTGACGGCAAGGCCACCGTCACACGCGAAATCGATGGTGGTCTTCAGACCCTGTCGCTGACGCTGCCTGCCATTGTCACCACCGACCTGCGCCTCAACGAGCCGCGCTATGCGTCCCTGCCCAACATCATGAAGGCCAAGCGCAAGCCGATCGACACCAAGGCCCCGGCCGATTACGGCGTCGACACGGCACCGCGCCTGAGCGTTGTGAAGGTCACCGAGCCGCCGAAACGCGAAGCCGGGATCAAGGTCGAAAGCGTCGCCGAACTGGTCGACAAGCTGAAAAATGAAGCGGGAGTGATCTGATCATGGCTGTTCTCGTTATTGCCGAACACGACAATGCCACGCTGAACGACGCCACCCGCGCCGTCGTAACGGCTGCCAAGGGCTTGGGTGGCGACATCCATGTCCTCGTCGCCGGTTCCGGCGCCCAGGCTGTTGCTGATGCGGCTGCCAAGCTGGACGGTGTCGCCAAGGTGCTGCACGCGGAAAGCGATGTGCTGGCCAAGCCGACGGCGGAAGCCCTCGACGCGCTCGTCACCCCGCTGATGGCTGGTTATGACGCCGTGCTCGCCGCTGCGACCACGTCCGGCAAAAATTTCATGCCCCGCGTCGCGGCCAAGCTCGACGTGATGCAGATTTCGGAAATTTCCGAGGTCGTCGCGCCCGACACTTTTGTGCGCCCGGTCTATGCCGGTAACGCCATGATGACGGTCAAATCGTCCGACGCGAAGAAAGTCATCACGGTCCGCCCGACCACTTTCGAGAAAGCCGGCGATGGTGGCTCTGCCAGCATCGAGGATCTCGGTGCCGCCTCCGGCCCGTTCAAGTCGGAATTCGTCTCCGAAGAGCTGTCCAAGTCGGACCGTCCGGAACTGACCGCTGCCAAGATCGTCATCTCAGGCGGCCGTGGCATGCAGTCGGGTGACAATTTCCACCTGCTCGACAAGATCGCCGACAAGCTGGGTGCCGCGGTCGGCGCCTCGCGCGCTGCGGTCGATGCCGGCTATGTCCCGAATGACTACCAGGTCGGCCAGACCGGCAAGGTCGTCGCGCCCGAGCTCTACATCGCCGTCGGCATTTCCGGTGCCATCCAGCACCTCGCCGGCATGAAGGATAGCAAGGTCATCGTCGCCATCAACAAGGACGAGGAAGCGCCGATCTTCCAGGTCGCCGATTACGGCCTGGTCGCGGACCTTTTCACCGCCCTGCCCGAGCTCGACGAAGCGCTCGGCTAGACCAAGCGACACGACGAACAGACCAAGGCCCGGCTGCAGCAGCCGGGCCTTTTTCGTGGTCAGGACCGTTTACCGGATGGCCAGTTGGTGCTGACCCAGGCGCCACCAGGTGCGCAGCGAGGACGGATGCGTTGCCGCTTCGGACAGATCATCAAGCCGGTCCCGGTCAAACCAGCGACCATCCCGCATCACCGCCTCGAGATCATGCAGGCGGGAAATGTCCTGCGTCGGATCACCGTCCACAAGGATGAGGTCGGCGGCACAGCCGACCGCCAGGCAGCCGATCTGACCGTCCATCCCCAGCACGTCCGCGCCATTCAGAGTGGCCGCCTGGATGGCTTCGAGCGGGGTCAGTCCGGCTTCCACGAGGATTTCCATCTCTCGCAAGGTCGAGACGCCATGCGGCGAGACCATCACGCCGGAATCCGTTCCCACGGTCAGCGGCACGCCGGCCTCGTGAAGCGCGCCGGTGAAGGCCACGTAGAAGGCCTGCATCCGGGTCCGGTCATCATGCTGGTAATCGCTCCAGAACGCCCACCCCTCGCGCTCAAATCCGGCAATCACCGGATTATAGCCGTCCATCTCGGGTCGCGTGATGTGGGCACCGCCGGTCTCCACGATCCGCGCCAGGTTCTCGTGCACGACAAGCGTCGGGTCCACGACCGTCCCGGAAGCAGCGATCTGACGGGCCAGGGCGCGCATGCGGTCCGGGTCCGTGTCATCGTCCAGCCCGTACCAGACGATCGACTCGGCATGCTCGAGCGTTCGCAGGCCGGCATCCAGCGAGGCCTCGAAAGCCAACGGGTCGGCTTCCGTACCTTCAACCGGGTGACCGCTCATCGTCATCCCGAGGGCGGCAGCTTCGTCGCGGATGGCGGCAAAACTCTCGCGGGACAGGTTCGAATAGACTTTCAGGTGGCGAAAACCGGCCGCGTATTGGCGCCGGACGGCGGCCCGTGCCTCTTCGGCACCAGCGACGGCTTCATGCAGGTCATTGCCGTTCCGGCCACCGGTTTCATTGAGAATGGGACCCGTCGTAATCAGGCGTGGCCCCAGAATATCGTCCCGTGCGAGCCGCTCGACCAGGGGCAGGTGAAACGGCATGCCTCCCATATTGCGCACGGTGGTGACGCCGTGTGACAGGCCGGCCGCGAGATCAGTTTCGTCAAACACATGCACATGAACATCGATGAGGCCGGGCAGCAGCGTTCGGCCCTGCGCATCGATCCGGTTGACCCCGTCCGCTGCAGCCGGAACTGTCCCGCTTCCCAGCCACTCGATACGGCCATCGACAACCAGCACCGAAGCCTCTGGCCGCGCAGCGCCGGTTGCCGGATCGAGCAGCACGGCGTTTTCGATCAACCAGGACCGGTTCCCGTCCCGGTCCGGCTGCATGGCCGCGGGTATCTGCCAGGCCGAAACGATGAAGGCGGTCACACCCGCCAGAAGAACGGCCACCACGACCAGGATTGTGCGCAACATGTCTGTCTCCCGTTTGTTGACAGGAGGACAGCAGCACGGCGACGCCGTTCGGTCGTCCGGGATCCGGATTCCGGACGTCCGAAATCCGTCAGTGCTTGGCTGGACTGGATGCCGGACCCGCCCCGGGCGGCGTCAGCGCAGCAGCATAGGCCGAGGGGGTCTGACCGGTTTCCCGCTTGAAGACAGAGTTGAAAACGGACTTGGAACTGAAGCCGGCCGTATAGGCCAGATCGATCAACCGGCTACGGGTCGGGCCGGCGGCATCTTCCTTCATCATCGCGCACACATCCTCGATCCGCAGCGCGTTGATATAGTCATTGAAATTGCGCCCGGTCTCCGACTTGATCGCCACCGACACCGCCCGCTCGGTGAGACGGGCTGCCGTGGCGACCTCCTGCCGGGTCAGTCGGGGTTCCGTGTAGAGTGCCTCGCCTCGCACGACCGCGTCGATGCGCTGGTATGTGGACGCATGGTCAGCGTCAGTCGCTGAGCCCGCCCCAGCTTCGACCGGTTTGATCGGCCTGCCACGCCACGAAACGAGCGACCCGTCGTCGAGCCCCGTAAACAAGCGACCATGGCGGACGGCGAGAACGATCAGGACGCACACGAACACCAGGGAGATCGCTATCTGAAAGACATAGGCCGATTGGGTCCCCAGCCAGGGCCAGTAGGGATGCAGCCAGCGCGCATCCATGCGGGCCATGTCGAATATGCCGTCCACGACGTAGAACGCGATCAGCCCCACCATCCAGTTCAGCTGGATGGTCTGGGCGTCCGAGCGTGTTTCGCGGGTGGCCTGGTGGAAGCGATGGATCATCACGATAGTGGCCGCCGAATAGGCGAACAGGCTCAGCCTGGCGGCATGCTCGACCAGGCCCACCCACGGCGTCAAAAACAGGGCGACAAGAAAGGGCAGCGCATGTGGCCAGTCGCGCCAGCGCAGACCCGGCCCGGACAGCATCACGCCGCGGGCGACCAGATAGACCAGCGGCGGATAGGCGAGGCGAAAGGCCGGCGTCACCAGCCAGATGCCGCGAAACCCGGCAACCTCCTCCAGAAAATTGAAGACCATCCAGAGCACGGACATCAGCATCAAGGCTGACGCCGCCCGCAGCCTCGGCTGCGATATGGTCAGGACGACCCCGAGGCCAGCGACCGCGATCAACGCGAATTGCAGGAGGTTGACGGCAGACAGGATCATAGCGCCAGACTAGCCCCGTCGCTGACGATGGCAATCAGGTCCGTCGACACCGGCCCGCACCGGGCTCACGCCTTCCACCCCCGGAATGCGCGATACTCACGGATCCCGGCGAGCGCCCGGTGCAGGGCTGTTTCGTCCCGTTTCCCGAAGGCATCCACGATCAGGCGATAAAGGTGCTCGGGCGCTTCCCGCAGATGGTCCGATCGCATCAGGTCCGGGTCGGGCACAACGCCATTTTCGGCCGCGCCGATCAGGGCCTGTTCAATGCGCCACAACTCACCTCGCAGGCCACCATCGCGCGATCTGTGTCCGAGGAACAGGATCGAGAGGATGACGACCAGTGCGATGGGAAGCAGGAATGCCATGCCACCGTCTTATTCGCTCGGCGTTGATGCCTCAATCGCCGCGATCACCGACCGCAGGTCGACGAATTTGAAGTTCTGGCCGCCCGTATCGTTTTCATCGTCCTGGACAACCAGCACCCCGGCCGGGAATTCCGGGCCGAGATCGGCCGCCGAGATGTCCAGACCGTCGGTGTGGGTGGCGCCGTCAATGACGGCGTCGACAATCTGCAGCCGTGTCACGAAGGCATGGCTTTCCAGATCATAAACGGCATAGGTGTTGTCGCCCTGGCTCGACACGACCAGCCAGCCGCCGCGCTCGCCTTGTGGCAACAGGGCTGCGCCCTCGGCATCGGCGGCGATTTCCCGGCCGTCGGTGACGGCGATGGGTTGCGGCTCGGCCGGATCGGTTGGCTCGGCACCCATGGTCCAGACGCCGACATTCTCCTCATTCATGTAGAGCTGGCCGGTCCGGTCATCGGCGACGCAGCCCTCGGCGATCGTCCCCAGCGTGACACGGCGCACTTCCTGCGTCGTCACAACCGTCCCGTCCCAGCCAAGCGCGTACTGGACGAAGGTTCCCGGCTCCTTGTCGGAGAGGAAGGCATAGAGCGACTGATCGACCGGCGAGCGATAGAGACAGAAGCCGTAGGGCTCGGTCACGTCCGCAACGGTGACAGCGCCGACATAAGTGACCTCGCGCGACGCCGGATCGATAAAGAAGAAGGCGATGCCGCCATTGGACCGGTCCGACGCGGCAGCCAGGTCGACGATGCGGTCCCCAAGGTCAAACCCGTAGCGGACATCGACATTATTGAGGCGCCCTTCGGGCAGATAGGCATGCTCGGCGCCGGTCATGGTGTAGACATAGACGCCATTGTCCTTGTCGGTTCCGAAGATGAGACTGTCGGCCGGGTTTTCGGCAACCCAGACTGCCGGATCGTCGGCGGCATCGCCCGTGCCAGCCACACTGGCCGTTTCCACGACAGCTTCGATCTCGACCGGCGGCAGGCCCTGGCTGCACGCAGCGACCACACTGGCCGTCGCAAGAAGTCCCAACACATGTCTCATCACACATCTCCCAAGCTTCAGCGCGCGCTTAGCATGGGGACAGGGGGGCGCTAAGCCGATTTCGGCGACATTTCCGTGACGACCCATACGTTAATACCGGTTGTCACGAAGCATCCAAGAAAACGACACGGAGGTGAGACGCAAACGTCATCACCATGTCGCCGCCCGGCGCGCATAGAGGCCCCAACTTTGCCCGCTCGGGCAAGGCACCAGTCATGTCCATGTGAGGGGGACTCCCATGAAAAAGACCATCGCCATGCTCGGCACGGCCTCCGTGCTCGCACTCGCGGCAGCCACCGCCGCCCATGCTGGCACCATCGCCGGCCGCGTCACCGACGCCTCTGAAACCATCGGCCTTGAAGGCGCCACGGTGCGCATCGTCGAGACCGGCCAGACCGCAACAGTCGGTGCTGACGGCACTTTCCGTGTCACCGGCCTCGCGGCGGGCGACTACACATTGCGTGTCAGCTATATCGGTGCGGACGTTCGCGAAGTCAGCGTCAACCTCGCCACGGTGAGCGACACCGTCTCCCCGACCATCACGCTCGGCGATGATGTCGACTATGTCGAGAACATCCTCGTCATGGGCCAGCGCGGCGCCCTCAACTCCGCCCTTTCGCGCCAGCGCGCGAATGACGGCAATGTCGCCGTCCTGTCTTCGGACGCCATCGGCCAGTTCCCGGACGAGAATGTTGCCGAAGCTGCCCGCCGCGCCGTCGGCGTGAACGTACTCAATGACCAGGGTGAAGGCCGCTTCGTCTCGATCCGCGGTCTCGATCCGAACCTCGTCTCCACCTCGATCAATGGCGTCCGCCTGGTGTCGCCGGAAGCCGAAGACCGCCAGGTCGGCCTCGATGTGATCGACGCCGACGTGCTCTCCAGCGTCGTGATCAACAAGTCGCTCCTGCCGAACATGGATGGCGACAGTGTTGGCGGTAATGTCGAGATCGAAACCATGTCCGGCCTGGATGTCGACGGCATGTATCTGCGTGCCCGCGTCGCCGGCCTCTACTCCGACCTGGAGCAGGAATTTGGCCATCGCGGCTCGATCAACTGGGCCAACAACTTCATGGACGGCCGTCTCGGCGTTGCCGGTTCGCTGTCCTACCAGCAGCGCGTCTTCGGCTCCGACAGCTTCGAAGTCGACGGTGGCTGGGATGTCGATGAAAGCGTTGCCTTCCCGAATGAAGTCGAGATGCGCAACTACCAGGTGACCCGCGAACGTACGACCGCGGCCCTGAATTTCGACTACCGCGTCAACAATGATCTGAGCCTCTACGCCCGCACGACCTGGTCTGACTTCTCGGACCAGGAGACCCGCAACCGGGTCGAGATCAAGTTCGAGGACGCCGAATATGACGACGTCAACTCGAGCGGCAATCTCGCAGTCTTTACGGCCGACGAGATGGAAATCGACCGCGATGTGAAAGACCGTCTGGAAACCCAGACAATCTTCGCCTCCGATTTCGGCGGTGAGTGGCTGAACGGCAATACATCGATCGACTGGTCGCTGTCCTACGTCTACGCCGAGGAAGCCGAGCCGAACCGCCTCGACACCGATTTCAGCTATGAATTCGAGAATGGCGAACTCTTCACGGTCGACTCCACCAACCCGCTCCGCCCGGAGCTCGGCTTTGGTGGCGGCATCACGACGGACCGTGTTTTCGACGCCTCCAACTACGAGAATTCCGGCTACGAGCTGACCAACGGCCTGTCGCAGGACCGCGAATACGCCGCCGCTATCAATGTCCGCCACGACATGGATTTCGGCACCATGCCTGGCTACATCCAATACGGTGTCCGGGCCCGTACACGGGACAAGAAATTCGCCCTGGATTTCGACGTCTATGACGATGACAGCCTGCTGCTGTCAGACGTGGTCCGCTCGGTCGAGTACGGCCAGGGCTCGATCGGCCCGGTTGCCGATCCTTCGCAGGTTCGCGATTACTTCTTCTCAAATCTCGGCAATCTCGACTATGTCGGCATCGACAGTGACATCGACAGCTTCGGCGCCTCCTACCGCGTCGAGGAAGATGTCATGGCCGGTTATCTGATGGGCTCGGTCGAGAACGGCCCGCTGCGCCTGGTCGGTGGTGTCCGTGTCGAACAGACCGACATGGCGGCTCGCGGCTACGAAACCTTCCTCGCCGAGGAAGATGCCACGGTGAACGGTGTCGTCCTGACCGAGGACACGGTGTTTGTGACCCCGACAACAGCCTCCGACGACTATACGGACGTGCTGCCGTCCATCCTCGCTCGCTACGAGCTGACCGAAAACGTAATCGTTCGCGGTGCCTATTTCGCCTCGATCCAGCGCCCGAACCCGGGCCAGTTCGCACCACGTATCCTGGTCGAGCAGAATGACAACGACGAAGTCGAGGGCGAGTTCGGCAATCCGGACCTCGAGCGCCTGGAAGCCGACAATTTCGATGTCTCCATCGAATGGTATCCGAACAATGACGCTGTCGTTTACCTCGGCTATTTCCGCAAGGATCTCGACAATGTCATCGCTGGTGTCGGTTATGAGAACATCACGCTGAACGGCCGCTTCTTCGACGAGGCCGCGTCCTTCATCAACCTGCCGGAAGCCGAAGTCTCGGGCATCGAGTTCAACTACCAGCAGGCGCTCGACTTCCTGCCGGTCGAAGGCTTCATCGCCGGCTTCAACTTCACCGCGACCGACAGTGAGGCGACACTCGCCGATGGCCGCGTCGTGCCGCTGCCGCGCCAGTCCGACAGCGTCTGGAACGCCGTGCTCGGCTATGACCGGGCCGGTTGGGACCTGCGCGCAGTGGTGTCGAGCCGCTCGGAATACCTGGACGAGATCCGCGGCGGTGCCGACGAGGATCGCTGGGTTCTCGAGCACACCCAGCTCGACCTCTCCGCCAAGTATTCCTTCAACGATACCTTCCAGGTCTTTGGTGATCTGAAGAACGTCACGGACGAGCCCTACCGCGCGGTCACCCGCCCGGACGGCATCGACCGTGTCGAGCAGTTCGAAGAATATGGCTGGTCGGCCGTCTTCGGTGTCCGCGTCACCTACTAGAACGCCGTCACACAAAACGACATGAAGAGCGCTCCGGGCCGGATGGTCCGGAGCGTTTTTCGCGTCGGGGGCGAGTTTTTTGTCCGTCCCGAACCGCGCCCCGCCGAGCCGTCGACAGCGCCCGGGAGACCCGGCTGCGCATCAACGGTCTGCGACACACAAGCATCGCGCCGCTGTCATGCGCCCGTCGCAACTCGCCCATAGAAGAGCGCCAACCCGCTCCTCCCTGAACGGGCTCGCGACTCGATTATCCCTCCGAGATGCAAACTAATGGGCCGCCCGGGTCGAGGGCGGCCCTTTTTGTATCGGCTTGTCTCCGGGGCTGTCAGCGTCAGATATTGCGGCGGATCGCGGCGCGGATCAGCGCATGGGCATCGTCGCTATTCCATTCCGCTGGCGCCGGCACCCGGCCGATCTCGCGACCCAGCCCGTCATAGAGAATGGACATCGGCAGGCCGATCGCCCGCACCCGATTTGGACTTGAAAAGGTCTCGTCATGGATGAGCGGCAGATTGTCGAGTTCCATCCGTGTCAGGAATTCCCGGGCATCCTCGATCGAGCGGTCCAGTGTCACTGTGACGACCTGGAATTGTTCGCCCCCCAATTCGGCCTGGAGCCCGGACAGGGCCGGCATTTCCTCAACGCAGGGTCCGCACCAGGTCGCCCAGTAATTCACCAGGATTACCTGCCCTCGATAGTCAGACAAACGAACCTCGCCGCCATCACCATCGCGATAGACCAGATCCGGTTGCGCCGGGGCGTCGTCGATCGAGACAAAGGCCCGCATCTCACCATGGGCATAGCTGTCCAGTGGACCGGTTTCGCCCTTGCTCGCACCGGAAACCATCACGTATAGAAACCATCCTATGGCGAGCACGGTCATGCCCAGTATACCAAGGCCGATCGGCGACATTTTCATCTCATTCTCCTCCACAGGATATCGACATGGCTGACGATACTTCGAACGACGCCGGGCAAAAGGCTTCCAGCGCCATGTGGGGCGGCCGCTTTTCGGCTGGCCCGTCGGCCGTCATGGAAGCCATCAATGCGTCGATCGACATTGATCAGCGAATGGCGGACCAGGATATTGATGGTTCCCTTGCCCATAGTCGAATGTTGGCCGCAACCGGGGTGATTTCAAGCGCCGATGCTGCGGCGATCCAGCGCGGACTGGAACAGGTCCGCTCTGAAATCCATGCCGGCGACTTTCCGTGGTCGAAAGCGCTCGAAGACGTGCACATGAATGTCGAGGCGCGGTTGAAGGAGATCATCGGCGAGCCAGCCGGCCGATTGCACACCGCGCGCTCGCGCAATGATCAGGTCGCCACTGATTTCCGGCTCTGGCTGCGCGATGCCTGCGACCGTATCGATGCCATGCTCGCCGCCTACCAGACCGCCCTGGTCAAGCAGGCCGAGACCCATGCCGATCAGGTCATGCCGGGATTCACCCACCTGCAAACCGCGCAACCGGTCTCGCTGGGTCACCATCTTCTCAGCTATGTCGAGGTTGCCCAGCGCGATCGCGGCCGTTTCGCCGATGCCCGCAAACGCCTCAATGAAAGCCCGCTGGGCTGTGCCGCCCTGGCAGGGACCGCTTTCCCCATCGACCGTGAGATGACCGCCAGCGATCTCGGCTTCGACCGACCGATGGCCAATTCACTCGATGGCGTCGCGGCGCGCGATTTCGCGCTGGAAGTGCTGTCGGCTGCCTCGATCTGCGCCGTGAACCTGTCGCGCTTTGCCGAGGAAATCGTGCTGTGGTGCACACGCCGTTTCGGCTTCGCCACCCTGTCCGACGCCTGGTCGACCGGCTCCTCGATCATGCCGCAAAAGCGCAATCCGGACGCCGCCGAGCTGGTGCGGGCAAAGCCGGGCCGCATCATCGGCTCCTTGACCGGACTGCTGACCGTGGTGAAGGGCCTGCCGCTCGCCTATTCCAAGGATTTGCAGGAAGACAAGGCCCCGGTCTTCCAGGCGATTGACGATCTGGAGCTGGCCCTGCTCTCGATGGCCGGCATGGCCGGCGACCTCTCCTTCTTCCCGGAAGCCCTGGAAGAAGCCGCCGGTGAAGCCTATTCCGACGCTACCGACCTCGCCGACTATGTCGTGCGCGAGCTGGGCAAGCCTTTCCGCGACGCGCATCACATCTCCGGATCGATCGTCAAACTGGCCGAGGCCAGAGGCGTACCGCTGGCAGAGCTGTCGCTGGCCGAGATGCAAAGCGTCGAACCGGCTATCGACGAGACCGTGTTTTCCGTGTTGAGTGCGCGGGCATCGATGATGAGCCGGACCAGTTTTGGCGGCACGTCGCCGATCCGGGTCCGCGAACAGGTGGCGATCTGGAAGGATCGCCTGGGTTGTTGAGAGCAATTGCGATGAAACGTCTGGCCACATTCACACTTGTCGCGCTCAGCGCGCTCGCCGTCGCGGCCTGCGGCCTGCGCGGTAATCTGGACCGCCCCGACCCTCTCTGGGGTGACCCGCCTGCCGCTGAAGACGAGACCGACGAATAGCCCGTCATGCCCAAGCGGCTCACCAAAGTGTAATGCATCGGAGCCTCGTTATTCCGCTGCACCGTGGTAGTTTTCACGCCATGCGTCGTACGTCCTTGATCCTCGCCTGGTTTTCGCTCGTCTGGGAGCGGTCGGTTCCGGTTGTCTGGCCGGCCATGGCCTGGGTCGCCAGCTTTGTGATTGTCGCACTGCTGGGCGTCTGGGACATGTTCGGCGACCCTTGGCGGGCAATCTACGCCGTCGTGACCTTCATCCTCGCGGTCTGGCTGACCAGACCCGGTGTGAGCGCCTTTCGCTGGCCGGACGCCGACGACACAGCTCGCCGGGTCGAAACCGACAGCCACATCACGGCACGGCCGCACGAAGCGCTCACCGACCGCCCGAGCGATGACGACCCGATCGCGCTCCGGGTCTGGACCGAGCATCAAACGCGCATGGCGGCCCGCCTGGCCGCAGCGCGTGCCCGCCGCCCGCGCGCTGCCTGGGCCCGCCTCGACCGCTTCGCCCTGCGCGGCATGTTGGGTCTCGGTCTCATCACCAGCTGGCTGATCGCTGGCCCCGCCGCTCGCGACCGGGTCGGAGAAGCCTTTTCGCCGAGGCAGATCATCGCCGGTGGCCAGACCCTGTCGATAGATGCCTGGATCGACCCGCCCGCCTATACCGGCCGGGCGCCGATCTTCCTGGCGGACGACAACCGGACAGCCACCGTTCCGGCCGGTTCGACCTTCGTCGCCCGTATCGCCGGATCCCGGCGCCAGCCGACCCTGACCCTGCGCGACAGCGACGGACGACAACGCGCCTCGGCCAATGAGATAGGCGACAGTGTCTGGGAACTGCGCCAACCCGTCGATCTGGACGCCAACCTGCGTCTTGCCGCGCCCGGCACTCGCGAAACCTGGTCGATCCGCGTCACCCCTGACATGCCGCCACGCGTGCGCCTGACCCAGGTGCCGGACTCGACTGCCGCCGGCGAACTCGATCTGGACTTCACGGTCACCGATGATTATGGCGCGACCGGCTATGCGCTCGAGCTCCGCCCCGAAGACGAAAATGACGCCGCCTGGCAGACACTTGAGATCGACACCAATGCGGTCGTGCCCAGCGGCGAAACCGACGCCATGTCGACCCTGCTGGAGACAGCCCGTCACCCTCTTGCCGGCAGCCGTGTCGAAATCCGTCTGGTCGCCACCGATGCCGCCGGCAATGCCGGACGGTCGCCGGAACTGGGCATCACCCTGCCGGCCCGCGTTTTCCTGGATTCACTGGCCCGCGCAATTGCCGAACAGCGCCGTGATGTGATGGCCGCCGATGCGGCCTATGCGCCGCTCGAGGAACCCGCACCCCTGTATGCCGAGGACGTCCCGACCGGTCCCGCCTATTTCACCGAGAACCCGGCCCGCCGCATCGAGCGGGCTCCCGAAGGCCTGCAACATGTCGCCCGCAGCCTCGCAGCGATCTCGGATGCGCCGGAATATTTTTTCGACGATCCCATCGTCTATCTCGGTCTGCGCGAAGCGCTGCACAGGCTGCGTCGCCAGCGAGACCAGGCAGCGCTGGGTGATCTGGAGGGCGACCTCTGGCAGATCGCTCTGCGTGCCGAGCTGGGCTCGCTTGCCGACGCCGAAGCGGCCTTGCGGGCTGCCGAACGCGCCTTGATGGAAGCCTTGGCACGCGGTGCCGACGAGACCGAGCTGGCAGCCCTGTTCGAGGCCTACCAGGAAGCCATGCAGAACTATATGGCGGCGATGGCCCGTGAGGCCGCCGAGGATGGCAATTTCGCCGAAGGCGGACAGGGCCCGAACCTGAATTCCGAAGGCCTGCAGGAAATGCTCGACGCGCTGCGTGACGCGGCCGAGCTGGGCAATACCGCCGATGCCCGCCAGGCCCTCGCTGCCCTGTCGGAAATGCTGCGCAACATGCAGATGCAATTGGGTCAGGGCGAAGGTGAGAGCCAGCCCAGCGACCCGATCTCCGAAGCCATTGCCGAGGCGCTCGAGGAATTGGGCGAAGTGATCGGCGAACAGCGTAATCTCCAGGACCAGACGTTCGGCCTGTCCGAACAGGAAGGCGGAGCCAGCCAGCCGCAATCGGGCAATTCATCGGGTCAGCAGCAACAGGGGCCCCAGTCCGGCGACGGTCCGCAATCGCTGGCCGAGAACCAGAGCGGTGGAGGCCAGAGTGCCCAGGCCCTCGCCGATGCCCAGGGGCAATTGGCCCAGCGTTTCTCCGAGTCTGCCGACGCCCTGCCCGGCAATGGCGAAGAAGCCATGGGCGGTGCCGGTGAAGCCATGCGCCAGGCTGAAGAAGCCCTGCGCAATGGCGATACCGATGGTGCCCTCGCAGCGCAGGAGCAAGCCCTGGCAGACCTGCGGTCCGGCGCCGAGCAACTTGCCCGGGAACTGCTTGAGCGGATGCAGGAGAATGGCAGCCAGATGGGCGAAGGCGAAGACAATCGCGACCCGCTGGGCCGCCCGGCCGAAGGCGCGTTCGCGGATGGATCCGGCGTCGAAGTCCCCGATGAAATGAGCCGGGCACGCGCAAGGGACATCCTGGAAGAACTCCGCCGCCGCGCCGCCGAAGCCGGCCGCCCCCAGGAAGAGCTCGACTATATCGAGCGCCTGCTCGACCGGTTCTGAATCAGGAAACTGATCCGCTGCACGCCAGGTCAGTGATGGTCTGTCGGGACCGGCTCGGCAGCCGCATGGGTATCTGCGGGAGCG
Source organism: Maricaulis maris MCS10 (assembly GCF_000014745.1). Classification (NCBI taxonomy): domain Bacteria; kingdom Pseudomonadati; phylum Pseudomonadota; class Alphaproteobacteria; order Maricaulales; family Maricaulaceae; genus Maricaulis; species Maricaulis maris. Next base: position 2,588,101 of record NC_008347.1, read on the forward strand.
CCGTGAGCCGCCTCAGTGTCCTCGGCATCCGGCTGCGCATGATCATCGGCTGCGTCATGGGCGGGCGCGCCGGCTTCAGCGCCATGCCCGTGTTCCGGCGCGTGGCCGGCACCGTCGCCATGTCCGTCCTGGACAGCATTGCCGTGGGCGGGCATCTCCATCAGCACCACCTCGACCTCAACCGCCTCCGGCGGCGGGTCTGAGACTACGGTGCGAAATTCCTGGCGACGGCCGGCATCCAGTCGCCCGGCCGGCATGGAGATCGTCCATTCCAGCACGGCTTCGCCCTGCGCGTCGCGCAGGATGGCGCGCAATGAGGGGATGGCGCGAGCGCGGCGGTCGAAATTGTGCACATCACCGGTAACCACCAGCAACGGCACGCCATGATCGACCTCGCGGGTGACGTCCAGCTCACCGACATCATAGCCCCAGGGATTGACCGATGTGCCGACCGCCGCATAGGCCGACGAGGCGCGCGGCCACAGGGTCACGATGTCGACGCGGAAAATCCAGGCACAGACGAACAGCACCGCGCAGGCTGTGACCAGCCCGCCCCAGGCGCCGCCGGCAGCGGCGGCCGACAGGGTCCGGCGTTTCTTTTCCTGACGCTCGCGAAAAGCAGTGTGGACTTTTTTCTCGGCCCCGGCCTCTTCGGCCGGCGCCTCGGGCGTAACCGGCGGGGCGGGTTGCAGGCTTGGCAGATCGCTGGGATCCTCGACCTCGGCCGTCCAGACATGACCGCAGGAGGCGCAGCGTACACGACGGCCGTTCGTGCCAATCGCATTGGGATTGGCACGGTAACGCGTGGTACATGACGGACAGCTGAGTACTATGCTCATATGAGTCGTCTACACATCTTCTTCGGCTCACCCGTCCCCATGGAGGATTTCCATCGTTTCGAGTTCATCCCAGTCGCCGCACATGGACCCGGAGCCGGTTATCCGCTTCGACAATGTCGGCATGCGGTATGGCCGGGGACCCGAGATTCTGCGCGATTTGTCCTTTGATTTACCACGCGGTTCTTTCCAATTCCTCACCGGGCCGTCCGGAGCCGGCAAAACCTCGCTGCTGCGACTGATTTATCTGGCCGCCAAACCGTCGCGCGGACTGATCAGCTATTTCGGCCGCGATGCCGCGACCCTGCCCCGCAACGAGCTGCCGGACCTGCGTCGACGGGTCGGCGTGGTGTTCCAGGAATTCCGCCTGCTCGGCCACATGAATGTGTTCGACAATGTTGCCCTGCCGCTGCGCGTCGCCGGCCGCAAGCGCCAGGACTATGCCGAGGATGTCGCCGAACTGCTGGCCTGGGTCGGACTGGGCGACAAGATGAACGCCCTGCCGGCGACCCTGTCAGGCGGCGAGCAGCAACGCGTGGCCATTGCCCGCGCGGTGGTCGGCCAGCCCGAAGTCCTGATCGCCGACGAGCCGACCGGCAATGTCGATCCGGAAATGGGGATGCGCCTGCTGCGCCTGTTCACCGAGCTGAACAAGCTGGGCACCACCATCATCATCGCCACCCATGACCTGCAATTGGTGCGCATGCTGGATGCCCCGGTGATGACGCTCTCCAACGGGCATCTTCACATCCGCCCGCCACGCAGCGTCCGCCAGCGCATGCGGGAAGAAGCTGAGGCAGAGGCTGAGGCAGAGGCTGAGGCTGAGGCAGAGGCCGACCGTATTGCGGCCGCACCGGCAGCAGCCGCCCCCCGCATCCACGACCCGTCCGATACGGCCAGCGGGCCTGATGGGGATGACAGTGACGGGGGGAATGATGACTGACGCCCTGCCCAAACCGCCCTCCGGCGGGAATGGACGACTGCTCCCCCCCGATGCCGGCCGTGACCGCCCGCTCTTCGTTGTCGCCGCCATCCTCGTCTTCCTCGCCTGCATCGCAGCCCTTGGCGCGCGCGGAGCCTGGCTGCAAGCGCAAAGCTGGACGACCGATCTGGAAACATCACTCACCATCCAGGTCCGCCCGGTCGAAGGACGTGATGCCGATGCCGATGCCGTGCGCGCGGCTGAACTTGCCGCCGCGATTGAAGGTGTGGAGCAGGCGACCGCGCGCGGCCGCGACCATGCGCTGGCCCTGCTGACACCCTGGCTGGGCGAGGGCAACCTGCCCGACGACCTGCCCCTGCCACTCCTGGTCGATGTGCGCACGCGCTCGGGCAGCGTGATCGACACCGCAACATTGCAGGCGCAACTCGACGCCGAGGGCATGGCGGCCCGGATTGATGATCACGGGCGCTGGGCCAATGCCGTTCGCCGCGCGGCCGGGACGGCGCAGGCGCTCGGCCTCGGACTGCTCGCCCTGCTCGCCGGCGCCGCTGCCGCAGTGATCGCCTTCGCAGCCCGTGCCAGTCTCGCGGCCCGGTTGGACGTGATTGACGCCCTGCATCTTTGTGGCGCCGAAGACCGTTTCATTGCCGGCCTGTTCCAGCGCCGTTTTTTCATGCTGGGCCTGAAGTCCGGGGTCGCGGGGGCTGTCTTTGCCGGCCTCGTGTCGATCCTTGTCAGCCTCGGCGACGCGCCGGCCGACATGGCATTCTTCCTGCCGCAATGGGCGTCGGATCCGTTCGAGTTCGTGCTGCTTGCGATCGCCCCCTTGCTGGCCGGCATCACCGCCGCCATCTCTGCACGTCTGGCGGTGGCTTCCGATCTGCGGGGGCGCTGGTGACCGACCATAAATCCGCCTGCTTCGCACGGGAGTCTTGATGTTGGCGAGGTTCGACCTGTCCGGCCGCCCGGCGGCCAGACCATATTGGAGAGCGGCATGAAACAGAGCTGGCTCTGGCTGCGAGGCCTGTGTTTTGTCGTCGTCCTGGCGAGCATGATCGGTTTTGCCGCCTATGCCGGGAAGGTCACCGGGTATGACCTGCCGGCCACAGACAACACGGTCGATGCCATCATTGTCCTGACCGGGGATGCCGGACGGCTCTCGGCAGGTGGTGAGTTATTGCAGGACGGCCGGGCGTCGCACCTGATGATTTCCGGCGTCCACCCGTCAGTCACGACTGCCGACATTCGCCGCCAGACCGGGTTGGGCGACGACGCCTTCAGCTGTTGTGTCACCCTGGGGCGTGAGGCAACCGATACCGTCGGCAATGCCCGCGAAGCCGCCGCCTATGTGCAGGCGAACGGTTATGATCGCTTGATCATCGTCACCTCAGACTATCATCTGCCCCGCAGTCTCCTGGAGTTTCGCAGCCACATGCCCGGCGTTGACCTGATCCCCTACCCTGTTCGCACGCAGGCCCCCTGGCAGGATGTCGGCGCCCTGAGGCTCTGGCTCCAGGAATACGCCAAGTACACGACGGTCCAGCTGAGACACTCGCTGACCTCGCAGACGGAAGACGCCTGATGCGCTTTTTGCGATCCCTCATTTTCTACATCTGGATGTACGGGCTGATGATCGTGTTCGGCCTGGCCGGAACACCTTTCCTGCTCGGCCCGAGGTCCTGGGCCCGCGGCATCCTGCGCGCCTATCTCAAGGTGGTCTGGTTCGGCATGCGCTGGATCATGGGCGTAACCTTCGAAGTGCGCGGCCGCGAGCATCTCACCAGCGGCGGCGCCCTGGTCGCCTCCAAGCATATGAGCATGTGGGAAACTCTGGCCTTCTGGGAAATCCTGCCAGATCCGGCGATCATCCTGAAGAAGTCGCTGGTCTACATGCCAATTTTCGGCTGGTTCGCGGTCAAGCTCGGCAATATCTCGATCGACCGCAAAGGCGGTGGCAAGGCACTGAAAGGCATGTTGCGTGATGCAGCAGCCCGCGGCAGCGAAAACCGCCAGGTCCTGATCTTTCCGGAAGGAACGCGGGTCATGCCCGGCGAAGCCCCCGAGCTGAAGCCGGGAATTGCCGGCCTCTACAAGTCGATGGGCAAGCCGTGCATTCCGGTTGCGCTAAATTCCGGCGTCCACCTGCAGACCTATTGCGGCTTGCGCAAGCCCGGCCGGATCGTGGTCGAATTCCTGGAGCCGATCGCGCCCGGGCTCGACAAGGCCCGCTTCATGCAGCAGCTTCACCAGCGCATCAACACCGCCACCGATGCGCTTCTGGCGGCAGGACAGCCGGCCACCGAGAAAGAGACCTGATCATGGACGGGCGTTTGCGTTTCATCCTGCCGTTCGGCGCGATCCTTTTCGTGTTCGTGCTCTATTCGGCCTACTGGTTCTATGCCTCGACCCAGATCCGGGCGGCCGTGGAGGACTGGGTCGCTGACCAGGAAGCCGCCGGCTATGTGATCGAGCGCGAAGCCTTGACCGTGTCGGGCTACCCCTATCGTTTCCAGATCACCTTCCGCGAGCCGAACATCACGGCGCCGGCCAGCGATGGCGGCTGGCACGCGGAACTGGCCAGCCTGCAGGCCCATGCCGTGCCCTACGACCTGTCACACTGGATCGTCCGCTTTGGCGGGCCGGCCTTTCTCGATGATCTGAACGCGCCCGGCAGCCGCCTGGAACTGGACGCCAGCGATGCCCGCGTCAGCCTCGTCTACGACGATGCCGGAGAGACTACCCGGGTCGGTGCCGACCTGGTCGATCTCACAGTTGTCACACGTGCCGGCGACGCCCCGGACATTCGTTCGATCGGCGCGCTCTATCTCAATGGCGTCGTTGCAACCGACAACACGCTGCGCGTTCGCGGCATGGCTGAGAATGTGATCGCGGCACCAGGCGTGCTCGACCCGGACGTTGAACGGGCCTTCGGTGAGACGCTGGCAATGGCCCGGCTGGAGTTCACGGTTACCGAATGGTCGTCTCTGGCCCGGAATGCCGACGCCATGGCCTGGAGCCAGGCCGGCGGTCGTCTGGACATCACCGATGCCGGTCTGCAGTGGGGACCGGCCGACCTCACCGCCGTCGGCGAATTCACGGTCGACCGGATGGCGCGTCCGGACGGTCGCCTGTCCTTGCGGGTCACCGACCCTGACACGCTGGCCGAGGCCCTGGTGGAAGCCGGGCTTATCCCCGAGCAGAACCGCGAAGCGCTACGGGTCGCCGCGATGATGGCACCGCGGGGACCGGAAGGCGTGTCCCTGCCCTTCCGCATTCGCGATGGCGGCGTCTATCTCGGTCCGGCCCGGCTGGGCGGCCTGGAAGACTAGGCCTTCATGAAGGTCGACAGGGCGTCGACCAGACGCCGGTTTTCCGTCTCGCTGCCGACCGTGGCCCGCAGCGCATTGGGCAGGCCATACGGATCAACTGCACGGATGATCAGCCCCTGGGACGTCAGATAGGCGTCGGCATCTGCGGCCGTCTTTCCGGGTGTCTCGGGGAAATGGATCAGCACGAAATTGCAGACACTGGGTGTCACTTCCAGACCCAGCCCGCCGATTTGCTGACGCAAGAAGGCAACCCACTCCTCGTTGTGCTCGACCGAGCGCTTCATGAAGTCCCGGTCCTGGATCGCCGCGGTGCCGGCTTCGATCGCAGCCATGTTGACGTTGAACGGGCCGCGCACACGGTGCAGCACGTCGATGATCGCCTTGTTGCCATAGGCCCAGCCGAGACGCAGCGCCGCCAGACCGTGGATTTTCGAGAATGTGCGCGTGACAATCACATCATCGCGCTCCCGGGCGAGTTCGATCCCGGCTTCATAGTCGGGATTGTCCACGAACTCCGCATAGGCGGCATCCAGAACCAGCAAGGTCGACGCCGGCAGTCCATCGCGCAGGCGGCGGACTTCGGCAGCGGAAATATAGGTGCCGGTCGGATTGTTGGGATTGGCGAGGAAGACGATCCGGGTGTCATCGCCGGCCGCCTCGAGGATGGCATCAACGTCCGAGCGATAGTCCCGCTCCGGTGCGGACACCAAATTGGCACCGCACTGCATGGCCACCAAACGGTAGACCAAGAATCCGTACTGCGACTGGACGACCTTGTCGCCGGGATTGAGGTAAGCGCGACCAAGGAGTTGCAGGAGTTCGTCGGACCCGGTGCCGCAAACAATGTTTTCCGCTTCCAGGCCTTCGGCTTCCGCAATCGCTTCGCGCAGCTTGGTGGCGCCGCCATCCGGATAGAGGTGGAGTTTCGACGCAGTCGCCGTCATCGCGGCCGCGGCCTTGTCAGAACAGCCCAGCGCATTCTCGTTGGAGGACAGCTTGACCGGGTTCTCAATCCCGGGCGCTTCGGAGGAGCCCGGCTTGTAAGGACGGATGTCCAGAATGCCCGCGCGAGGTTCGATGGCCATGATAACTCCTCAATCCCTTCGGGCCCGTCGGGCCCCGTGCCGGGGAGATAGCGCGGGCTGGCGCTGACCTTCAAGTGCTGTCCTGCTCACACGCGCAGTGCGAAGCCCCGGCGTGACGGCCGCATTGTGCTTGACCGCTTCCACCAGGATCAACCCACCCAGCGCCGGCCAGGCATACTCCCCGACCTCTTCCCACAGATTGGCGACCCGTCGATGCGTGCTCCAGCCCCACGGCGGCGCGTACAGGGCCCGCGACCAGGCGGTCGGAACCAGCAGCGCGTCATCCAGCAGGCGGGTCAGCTGACCGCGGGTAAAGGGGCGCCCATGGCCGAAGGGCGTGGAGTCGAGCCAGGCCCAGATCCCGGCCCTCGACGGGGACACGATCAAGAGACGGCCTTCGGGTGCCAGCACGCGCCAGACTTCGCGCAGGAGCACCGGCAGCGAGTCCGTCTCCTCGAGCGCATGAACAAGCAGGACACGATCGAACAACGCCTCCTGGAAGGGAAGGTGTGTCTCATCCCCCAGCGCAGTCGGCACACCGGACGGCCCGGATACGATAGCGCCCTGGGCGGCCGGCGTCAGCGACACGCACCGCCGCGCCTTGCCCTGCCAGACATCGAGATAGGGATTGGCAAAGCCGATACCCAGCACGTCGAGCGCGGTCACATCCGGCCAGATCGAGCTCAGGCGGCGCGCGATCATGCGATGCGCCGCCTGCCCCTGGCGGCTGCGATAGAAACGGTCGAGTTCAAGGACGTCACGGCGCACTGGCCACACTCCCGCACGATGCCTAAGTTCCTGATCAGCGCCCCAATGGGCGGAACCGATGATGACAGCCTAGCGCAAGCGGACATTTGGACAATGAGCGAACTCCTTATCCGGCAGTTTCCCTGCCTTTCCGACAATTACGGTTTCCTCATCCATGACCCCGACAGCGGAGAGACCGCCACCATCGACACGCCCGACGCGGATGTGATCCTGAACGAGGCTGATCAAGCCGGGTGGTCGATCACTCAGATCTGGAACACCCATCACCATTTCGACCATGCCGGTGGCAATGAGACCATCCAGGCCCTGACCGGCGCAAAGGTCGTCGCGCCCCGGTATGACCGGCATCGCATTCCGGGAATTTCGATGGAGGTCGAGGATGGTGACGTGATCAGCCTGGGCGACCACAAGGCCAAAGTATTCTACACGCCCGGCCACACCATGGGGCATGTCTGCTACCACATGCCAATGGACGGCATTGCCTTTGTTGGAGACACGCTGTTTGCCTTGGGATGTGGTCGCCTGTTCGAGGGCACGCCGGCCGAGATGTGGCACTCCCTGTCCCGGCTTGCCGCCCTGCCTGACGAGACCCGCATCTACTGCGCGCATGAATATACCGAGGCCAATGCCCGTTTCGCGTTGAGCATTGATCCGGATAATCACGACCTTCAGGTCTACGCCGCCATGGTCGAGGGTGAGCGCGCCCGCGGCGAACCGACTGTTCCGACGACGATCGCAGCCGAAAAGGCGGCCAATCCCTTCCTCCGCCCCGACGATCCGGCCATTCGTGCCCGGCTGGGCATGGAACATGATGACGATGAAGAGGTGTTTGCCGAAATCCGGCGCCGGAAGGACTCGTTTTGAGCGCCCCCGAACCGGCCCTGCCCGACGATGCCCGGCGCATTGTCGACACGCTCGGAATGCAGCCGCATCCGGAGGGGGGCTGGTATGTCGAGACCCTGCGCGACCCGGACCCGGCGGGCGGGCGCGACCGCTCAACCGCGATATATTATCTGCTCGCTACCGGCGAACACTCCCACTGGCACCGGGTCGATGCGGTTGAAATCTGGCACTGGCATGCCGGCTCGCCGCTCGATCTGGGGGTCAGTGTGGACGGACAGTCGGCAACAACGCTTCTACTCGGCCCCGACCTGGCAAACGGGCAGCTACCGCAAGGCATTGTCCCGGAGGGCGCCTGGCAAAGCGCCAGGTCCACAGGACAGTGGACACTGGTCGGCTGCACCGTGGCACCGGGTTTCCATTTTGAAGGATTTGAGCTGGCACCGCCGGACTGGTCACCGGGGCAGGGATAGTCAGATTGCGCCGGGATCGCTGAGCAGGACCTGGCCGATGAATTCCGAGGACGGGCGACCCGAATAACCGAGCAGCGGCGCAATCACCACAACCAGCGTCGACTCCTGCCGATAGGCCGCCGGGGTCTCTCCCAGGTCAATCCGGACATGTTCGACACCGCGCAAACGCCGCCGCTCTCCCCGTACTGCATCGAAGGCCCGCGCGATCACATGCAGGGTGTCGTACTGCACACCCAACCCGGCCCGCGGCGCCGGGGCGTAGGTGATCGAGATCGACCGGTCGAGCGCGGCCGCCATTTCACTGGCCAGTTCTTCGGCCCGTTCACGCACTTCGTCAGGCGAGCGCGGCGGCGGAGCCAGAGCACCGGCCGGACTGGCAAAATCGGCGATCACACCGTCCGGGGATGTGCGCGGGAAATAGGTGGCACCGCCAAGGCCGGTCAGGCGGATGACTTCGCGTCCAGTATCCGTAATGAAAGCCGTCCCGCCGCCCGGCGCGCGATCCGGGTAGAGCACCAGGACTTCGCTGTCCGGGGCGTCACGCTCCTGCAGAAGCGCCGCATCACCGGACCGGTCAAACAGGAAGAATTCACCTGTGTCGGCACGCTGGAACCAGCCGGACACCTGTTGTGTCCGCTCATTGCGCAACAGGCGGTCACGCAGGGGATTTTGCATCCCTGTTGCGGCGCCTGCAGCCAGTGCGGCGATCAGTATGGCTATCAACCAACGCGTCATCCCGACACGCATAATGACTGGCAAGACGGCAAATTTGGGGCAGAACTGGATTTCATGTCAGGCGAGGTACTGACCACCATTGATCGTCAACGTGGAGCCGGTCACAAATCCCGCCTCCTCGCTCGACAGGTAGACGCAAAGCGCGCCGATTTCATCGGCTTCGCCGAGGCGTCCGACCGGAATGCCCGCGACAATGCTTGCCAGCACTTTTTCCGGCACCGCAGCGACCATCTCGGTGTTGATATATCCCGGCGTGATGCAGTTGACCGTGATCCCCTTGCGGGCAGTTTCCTGGGCCAGCGCCTTGGTGAAACCGATCACGCCCGCCTTGGCGGCGGAGTAGTTCACCTGGCCCATCTGGCCCTTCTGACCATTGATCGACGAGATATTGATGATCCGGCCCCAACCGCGCTCACGCAGGCCGTCGATCAGCGGTCGGGTCACGTTGAACATCGACCCCAGGTCCACATTGACCACCTCGTCCCACTGCGCCTTGCTCATCTTGTGGAACATCGTGTCACGGGTGATGCCGGCATTGTTGACCAGGATGTCGATTGGCGCACCGGCCAGCTCTTCGGCCTTCGCCAAGCCATCCGTCGAGGACTGGAAGTCGCCGACATCGAATTTGACCACCTTGATACCTGTTGCATCGGCGAAAGCGCGGGCGACTTCTTCATTACCCGCATAATTGGCCACCACCGTGTGACCCGCCGACTTCAATGCCATGCTGATGGCACCACCGATGCCGCGCGTGCCGCCTGTAACCAGTGCCGTTCGTGTCATGATCGTCCCCCGGAGCCCATCTGTTTCGCCTCGGCTTTGCCGCCGTATGCGTTCGCGCTTGCAGCACACCGCCTTGAGCGCGTAAACCCTTACATGAAAATGTAATGCGCCCAAGTCGAACGCAAGACAATCTCGACATTTATCTCGGCGCTAACAGGGGAGTTTGTGGTGACAAAATCGACCGGCAAAGCCGCGGGCATCGTGATCAAGAAGTACGCGAACCGCCGCCTCTACGACACCTCGACCAGCCAGTACGTCACGCTGGACTACCTGCGGGACCTGGTGAAAAAGGGCACCGATTTCCAGGTTGTCGACGCCAAGAGCGGCGATGACCTGACACGCGGTGTGCTGGCCCAGATCATCTTCGAAGAAGAATCCCGCGGCGCCAATCTCCTGCCGGTGGACTTCCTGCGCCAGCTGATCGGCTTTTATGGCGACAGCCTGCAGAGCGTCGTTCCGGGCTATCTCCAGATGTCGATGAACTCCTTCTCGCAGCAGCAGGAAGAGTTTCGCGACAAGATGACCGACGCGATGGGATCGCCGCAGGCCACCATGGCCATGCTGGAGGAACAGACCCGCCGCAACATGGAATTGTTCGGCCAGACCATGCGCATGTTCACGCCGTTCAGCGCCGGTGCCATGCCCAGTGCGGCCGCTGCGTCCGAGCCCGCTACCGATGACGGCGCCACAACCGGCAAGCCTGACGACCTGTCTGCCCTGCGTGAGGAACTCGACGGGCTTCGGGCGAAGATGGACGAATTGCTCGACAAAAAGTGATCGCCTGGTCCGATCCGCACGCACCTGGCACAACCCCCTCACAGGGTTAACAAAATCGTACCGAAATGAGCCAACCGGCCCGCCTCGCGGGCCGGTTTTGCTTTGTGATCTGCCCAAAACGCCGCATTTGCGGCCAGAATCATGGTTAACTTCTCATTAAGAGTTGGCATCCGGCTTGCGATGGAGAGGGCATGACCACGATCCGCAGCGCATATTCTGTCCCGACCCCGACCAGCCGGCGTATTGAGCCGGCTGCTCGTGTGCGCGGTTCGCAGGATCGTCCGCCGCGGCAGGACCGGGCCCTCGTCATCGTCCCGACCCCGCAGACGTCGGAGCGCGAAAGCGACCGTTCGTTTGTGAGGGCCCGTCCTGCCACGGCGGAAGTCATGGTCCAGATTATTGGTGACGCCCCGCGTCGCGGTCTCAAGGCGGAAGCCAGCGAGATCGAGCGCTTCCGTCGCACTTACGCAGCGGCCAGCGACAAGAAAACGCCGCCCCCGATGTGGGAGCGGCGCGCATGACAATCGCTGTTGTCCAGGCCCGGCGATATGGCTTCTGGCTCGATGTGAGCCTTGGCGCCGGACTTCTTTTCGTTCTGCTCTGATCAGCCTTCGCCGCCGACCGCAAGGTCGCGTCGGGCTGCCACGATGGTAACGACGAAACCGGCAACGGTGTCCATCAGGGCCATCAAAGTCAGCAGGAAGAAGGTCGAGGTCGCAAAGTGACCGACCAGCAGGAAAAGCGCCATGGCGATGACAAAGATCATCATCGACAGGCCGTGATTGATGATCGTCGCAGTGCCCGATCCGGCCGCCTTGATCAGCTCCATGAAGAGCATGATCATGCCGAGAATGACCAGAAGATCACCCTTCGAGATGGCCAGCGTGCCGGACACCATGTTCACCTCGAACAGGCCTTCGCTCATGTCAGCGCCGGTCGTGTAGGCAACAATCGTGTAGATGACCACCGGAATGATCAAAAGTGGAAATACGTTGAACATGGAACCTCCCCCATTACCGCGACCGCCCCGTCTCTGGGCTTGATTGGCCGCCGTCATACCTAACAATACGCCGTTATCCCCGCCACCGGCCATCGGACACTCTCCCCGGTTGTGAAGCGGTCACCTGACTCGCTTCGAAAACAAGTTGCGTCGCTCAGACTTCATCGCTGCCGCGAGAATTGCGCGCGCGTGAATTTAACCACATCACGCCCATCATGTCTGTCAGTGAGGCGAAAAGACGGCCAAAATTCGTATATTTCGACGTTCCGATGGTGCGGTGACGGTGGGTGACCGGCCTGAATTCACACACATAGCCCTCGCGGATCATCAATGCGGGCAGGAAACGATGCTGGTGATCGAAGAAGGGCAGTTCCAGATAGGCCGACCGTTTGAAGGCCTTCAGGCCACAGCCGGTATCATTGCAATTGTCATTGAGCATGGCCTTTCGCAGGCCATTACCGAAGCGGGAGGCGAATTTCTTCCAGGCCGAGTCCTGACGGTTGGCCGAACGGTCGCCACCGACCAGGCCCAGATTGGCCGGAGCATCGGCACGTGTCAGCGCATCGATCACAGTCGGCAAGTCGACCGGCGGGTTCTGGCCATCCCCATCCACAGTACACACCACCGCTCCACGGGCATGCATGATACCGGTCCGCACCGAGCGTGACTGGCCGGCATTGTGACGGTGCGCGATCACCCTGAGCATCGGCAGCTCGGCCTTGGCGTCGACCAGTTCCTGGCGGGTGGTGTCAGTCGAACAGTCGTCCACGAACAGGATTTCGAAATCGCGACCGGCCAGCGCCGTCGCGATTTCGCGCGCCAGCGGCACAACATTGCCAGCCTCGTTATAGGCCGGGACAACAACTGAAATATCGGGAGAATTTGGCGCGGATTGGCTCATAGGTGTCTGCTTGAGCTTGCGATAACAGGATGCCCGTTACATACCGGGTTTCACTGAAGACGCGAGGGATTTCTCATCCCGCGCTCCAAGAGAGGGTGTTGGCGGACATGGTCCGATCCGATTTGATGACCGATCTTGCCCGTGGGATGCGCGCCTGGTGGGTCATCGGCCTGTTGGCAGCGCTTTCGGCCCTGGCCGGCGTCTTCACCCTGCCACCAATCGACCGTGACGAAAGCCGCTATGCCCAGGCCACGGCGCAGATGCTCGAGACCGGCAATTACATCGAGATCAATTATCTCGACGAGCCGCGCAACAAGAAGCCGGTCGGCATTTACTGGCTGCAGGCCGCTGCCGTCGCGCTGACCTCTGACGCCGGTGACCGCCAGATCTGGGCCTACCGCCTGCCGTCAGTGCTCGGCGCGATCCTGGCCGCGTTGGCCACCTTCTGGGCCGGGCAGCGACTGGTCGGTCGCGAAGCCGCTTTTGCCGGTGCCGCCCTGCTGGCAACCACCGTCCTGTTGGGCATAGAAGGCGGGATCGCCAAGACTGACGGGGTGTTGGTCGGTGTCACAACGCTGGCGATGGCCGCGCTGGCCAATGCGCGCAGCGGTGATCGGCCCGGCTGGCGGACGGCCTTGCTGTTCTGGTCAGCCATCGGGCTGGGCGTATTGATCAAGGGGCCCGTCGCCCCGATGGTGGCCGGCGTGTCCGTCCTCACCCTGGTGGTCTGGGAGCGCAAGATCGCCTGGCTGAAACCGGTCCTGGTCTGGTGGGGACCGATCCTCACCGGCCTGATTGTCCTGCCCTGGCTGATCTCGATCCAGCTCGCAACCGATGGAGCTTTCCTGCGCGACGCGCTCGTCGGAGATCTTGGTCCCAAGCTGGTGTCAGGCCATGAGCGACATGGGGGTCTTCCCGGCTATCATCTTCTGGTTCTTCCTGTGCTCTTCTTCCCGGCGACGCTCTTCCTCATCCCTGGCGCGGGTCGGATGGTTTCGGCGCTGCGAGGCGATGATGACCGCCTGGCTTCAGCCGCCCGTTTCCTGATCGCCTGGGCGGTCCCGACCTGGGTCCTGTTCGAGCTCCTGCCGACCAAGCTGCCTCACTACGTCCTGCCGCTCTATCCGGCGCTGGCACTGGCGGCAGGCTGGGGGCTGGTCGAGCTGGGCAAGGCCGCGCACTGGCAACGCTTGGCCGGCTGGGCCCTGTTCGCGATCGGCGCGGGCGTGTTCGCGATCTTTCTTCCCTATGTCTTCATCACCTATGGCAATAATGCCAGTTGGGACGCCATCCGCCTCGCCCAGGCCGGCTTTGAGGGCGGCTTCCAGTTGGGACTGGACCCATATGCCGCCGCCTGGGTGTTCGGATCGGGCGCGCTCTTCCTGGCCCTGTCAGCGGCGACCCTGACCACCGACCGGTTGCGCCCGGGCGTTCTGGCGCTTGTCTTTGCCGTCCTGTCCGGTTTGGGCTGGCAGGTCGCGGCGCGTTCGGGGGCGTTCGCTGAAGCTTATGCGGTCCGCCTGGCCGATCAGGTACGTGCCGCCCGGGCCTATTCGGAGACGATCACCGGCTTGTCGCCCGAGGACATCGTGACGGCCTCCAGCTTCACCGAACCCAGCCTCGCCTTCTCGCTGGGTTCGGACACGGTGTTGGGGACAACCGAAGAAGTCTTGGCCTTTGCCGAGGGCCGGGACGAGCCAACGATGTTGGTGCTGGACCTGTCACGGGATGCGGAGCTACGGGCCGATCTGAGAACCGAGGCGCGTTCGGTCTATGAGTTGAGACTGGAAATGATCGCAACCGAATGGCGGCCTGAATTCTCTTCCCCTGTCCCGCAAGAGCCGCCTTGGATGGCGGCAGACCGCCTTCGCGGCGAGCGGCTCGCCTGGATGAGAGAATTGGGTGTCTGCCACCACACGCTTGCATCCGGCACCAATTACGCGCGTGGAACCAATACCGTGCTGGTTATCCTGTTCACCCGCTGCGCCCCAGAGGACACCCCCAATGACCCGCAAGATTGAAATCGTTGAAGTCGGACCACGGGACGGGTTGCAGAATGATCCGGCGATGATGTCGACGGATACCAAGATCGAGTTCATCGAGCGTCTGGTCGCGGCCGGGGTGCGGCGCATGGAGGCGGCGAGCTTTGTCCATCCCAAGCTGGTTCCGGCGATGGCCGACAGTGATGCTGTGATGCAGCGCGTGCCGCGTCAGGACGGGGTGAAATATATCGGCCTGGCGCTCAATGAGCGCGGCATGCGGCGGGCGCTGGAGAACGGCTGTGACGAGGTCAATTACGTGATGGTCGCCTCGCCCGGCTTTGGTCTGAAGAACCAGAACGCCACGCCGGACGAGACCGCCGACCTGTTCGACCGGATTGCCGTGCTGGCCCATGATGAGGGTGTGCCGGTCTCGGTGACGGTATCGGTGGCCTTTGGCGACCCGTTTGACGGCGAGGTCGACGCCAATGTCGTGGCTCAACTCGCCGCCCGAGCAAAAGCGGCGGGCGCGGTCGAGTTCGCGATGGGCGACACGATCGGTGTGGCCGATCCTTGGGCGGTTCGCCGGATGCTGGACCTTGTTCGCGCGCAAAGCGGTGACATGAAAATCCGCATGCATTTCCACAACACGCGCAATACGGCCATGGCCAATATCTACGCTGCGGTGGAAGCCGGCGTCGATGTGATCGACGCCTCGGTCGGCGGCATTGGCGGCTGTCCGTTCGCCCCGGCGGCGACCGGCAATGTGGCGACCGAGGATGTGGTCTACATGCTCGAACGCGGCGGTTTCGAAACCGGGCTCGACCTCGGCAAGCTGATCGAAACGGCCAAATGGCTGGAAAGCGACGGGTTGAAACACCCGGTCGACAGCGCCCTGTCTAGAGCGGGCGGTTTTCCGACACCGGCGCCGAGCTAGTCGCTTTTGATGACCGACCGTCAGGCTGCTGCCTGGCGCGATGCGTCTCAAGCCGGCGCAAGCGGGCAAAGGCCTTGCGGCGACGGGTGACCAGTCGGAGCTGGTCGCGAATCTGGATCATGGTGATCCGGCCCCAGATCGCTCCGAAAATCGGGCCGATCATCGCCATGGTGGTCAGCCGCTCGAGAGCGCCGGGATAGTATTTCCAGAAATACTTGATGAAGCCGAGCGCCTTGTGGGTCTCGACGAAGAAGGGGCTGGACTGGCTGGTCCCGCCATAATGAACGATCGACGCCCGCGGTTCGAACCACACCGTGCCACCGCATTCGCGCACCTTGCGGCAGATGTCGATATCCTCGACATGCAGGAAATAGCGCTCGTCAAAGCCACCCATCTGCAGGAATCCGCGCCGCGGCATCAGCATGGCAGCCCCGGAGACGACCGGAACGGGCACGATTTCGTCGGGCAATTCTTCTTTTTCCAGATGCATCCCCTTGAAGGCCGGGATGAAGCGGTCGAGCCCCAGAAAGGCGATCATTGCCGATCGCGGCGTCAATTCTCCGCGGCGCCCACCGCGTTGCTCGCTGCCGTCCGGATTGGTGATCCGCGCGCCGACCGCCCAGATGCTGTCGCCGAGCTCACCGGCCGAGCGTTTCAGTCGACTTGCCACGCCCTTGGCCAGCACAGCGTCGGGATTGAGGAATAGCACGACATCCCCGCTCGCCCGTTGCGCACCAATATTGCAGCCGCGAGCGAAACCCAGATTCGATCCGGTTTCGACCAGCACGAAATTATCCTTGTCAGCGGCCATGGCGCGCAAGGACTGGATCAGTTCGGGCGGATTTCCGTGATTGACGAGAACGAATTCATCAACGCCCGGCGCTGCGAGGATTGAAGCAACAGCCTCAATCAGGCGCGGGCCGGTCTGCCATGAAACAGTGACGACACTCAGGCGTGGCTGATCGGTCGCGCCCGTTTCCGGGCTGCGAGGAAGAACACGCTCGTTGCTGCCAACGCCACTGTCCCTTGGTGCCATTCCTGCCAGACCCCGTAGGAGAAAACTATCAGAGACACGTAAACCACGACCACCCAGGCCACGCCAACAGCCTGCAACCGCGAGAGCTGTTGTGCGGCGGCGATCCGTCCCCCCAAAGCGACAAGTACGCCAGCCAATAGCGCGGCTCCGACCGCCCCGGTCTCAAGCCAGACGTGCAGAGTGGCATTGTGTGGGTGCATCGGCAAGGCCTCGACACTATGCAACTCGCCGAACGCAAACACTTCGGCCTCCCCGTTAAGTGGCCGGGAAGCATCAAGGCCATAGCCGAACCACGGCTGTTCGCGGATCAGATCACCGGTATAGCTCCATATCTGCAGCCGCCACTCAAACGATGCGGGCAGAGCAGAGCGCCAACTGTCAGGTATCACATCGATAAGGCCGGGCATGATGAGAGGCAGCACGATGACGCCGCCAGCCAGCAGACCGAACAGGCTGGCCAGCATCGTCCGCGGCCAGAACGCCGTCAGCAACGCTGCAACCGAGCCCAGCACGAACGCGACCATGTTCACTTGCGTCTCGAAGCTGAAAGCGGCAACGCCTGCCAGCAACATCACGACAATTCCGACAACGGGCCCGCCCTCTCGCCAGCTGATCAGGGCGACCGGCATGCTCAATAACAGGAGCGGTACCGCAGCGTGACCCAGGCTGCGATTGACGAGAACGTCGATGCTGAATTCGGACAGGTCGTGATGCTCCTCGGCGCCCAGCTTGAAGCCGCGTGTTGCAGCTCCGTCAAACACCGTCTCGGAAAACAGGAACAGGCCCAACGCGATCACCGCGAACAGCATGGCCGCTTCGATACGACGCTGCCACGGCCCGTCGACCTGCCCGACCCGGATCGCGAACAGGATGTAAAGCGGAACGCCGAGCCCGGTTCGCCAGATCTGGCCAGGATCATCGTGCGGCGACCACAGATAGCTGATAAGGGCCCAGCCCAGGAAACCGGCCGCAACAAACAGCGCCCAAGGTGGCCGTTCGGGTCGCCAGAAGGACGTATGGACCGGAAAGGCAAGGATCGCGAGTAACGACACCCAGGGCGCAATCATCAAGCTGCCGGCGACCCCGAACGGGAAGGCAAAGGCAAAGGCCAACAGGCCTGCCCATCCCGCTCGGGTTTCGCCACGCTGCATCGCGGTTTCCTGTACCTAGACGCGCTTGAGGTCGGGCGCCTTGGCGTCCTCGCTCAAGCGGGCAATGGCGTCGGCGAGCGACAGGATTTCCTGTGTCTTGCCGCCTTCGCCAAGGAAGCGCAGGGCCAGCGTGCCGTCCTCGGCTTCCTTGCGACCGACAACAGCGATCACCGGCACCTTGCCGACCGAATGCTCGCGAACCTTATAGTTGATCTTTTCGTTGCGCAGATCGGTCTCGGCATGGAGCCCGGCCTTCACCATCGCGGCCTTGACCTCTTCGGCATAGCCATCGGCATCCGACGTGATCGTGGCGATCACGACCTGACGCGGTGCCAGCCAGAAGGGCAGCTTGCCGGCATAGCTTTCGATCAACACGCCGAGGAAACGCTCCAGCGAGCCGAGAATGGCCCGGTGCAGCATGACCGGGCGGTGCTTCTCGCTGTCATCGCCAATAAAGCTGGCGTCGAGGCGCTCCGGCAGGTTGAAGTCGCACTGGATCGTACCCGTCTGCCATTCGCGGCCGATCGCATCCTTGACCACAAAGTCGAGCTTGGGTCCGTAGAAGGCGCCATCACCCGGATTGTATTCATAGTCGAGACCTGAGGCTTCGGCCGCGGCCTTGAGCGAGGCTTCCGCCTGGTCCCAGACCTCGTCCGAACCAACCCGCTGTTCGGGGCGATCAGAGAACTTGATGCGGGGCTCCTCGAAACCGAAATCGGCATAAACGGATTTCAGAAGCTCACAGAAGTCGCTGACTTCCGCCGTGATCTGGTCGCTGGTACAGAAAATGTGCGCGTCGTCCTGCACAAAGCCGCGCACCCGCATCAGACCGTGCAGCGAGCCGGACGGCTCATAACGGTGACACGAGCCGAATTCGGCCATGCGCAAGGGCAGGTCGCGATAGGATTTCTGGCCCTGATTGAAGACCTGGACGTGACAGGGGCAGTTCATTGGCTTCACGGCCAGGACTTTTTCTTCCTGGTCGATCGAGGAGATGAACATGTTCTCGCGATACTTGTCCCAGTGGCCCGAAGCTTCCCAGAACTTGCGATCCATCAATTGCGGCGTCCGGATCTCGACATAGCCGGCAGCCTCGAGGCGGCGACGCATATAGCTGGTCACCGTGCGATAGAGCCGCCAGCCATTGGGATGCCAGAACACCTGGCCCTGGGCTTCTTCCTGGAAATGGAAGAGTTCCATCTGCTTGCCGAGTTTGCGGTGGTCGCGCTTCTCGGCCTCTTCGATACGATGCAGATGCGCCTTGAGCTGTTTGTCATCGGCCCAGGCCGTGCCGTAGATCCGCTGCAGCATGGCGTTGCGGTGATCGCCGCGCCAATAAGCGCCGGCTACCTTCATCAGCTTAAACGCCTTGCCGATCTTGCCCGTCGAGGGCAAATGCGGCCCGAGGCAGAGATCAAACCACTCGCCCTGACGATAGATGGTGATCGTCTCGTCTTCCGGCAGATCGCGGATCAGCTCGGCCTTGTAGGCCTCACCCATCTCTTCGAACTTGGCGATGGCGTCATTGCGGTCCCAGACTTCGCGCTCGAAGGGCAGGTCGGCATCGACAATCTCGCCCATGCGCTTTTCGATCGCCTCGAAATCTTCCGGCGTAAAAGGTTCGCTGCGGGCGAAGTCGTAATAGAAGCCATCCTCGATGGCCGGGCCGATCGTGACCTGCGTGCCGGGGAAGAGGTCCTGTACCGCCTGGGCGAGAATGTGGGCCGTGTCGTGGCGGATCACCTCGAGGGCCTTGTCATCCTTGCGCGTGATGATGGCCACCTGGGCATCACCATCGAGCGGACGCTTCAGGTCCCAGTCCTGACCATCCACCGTCGCGATGATGGCGGCCTTGGCGAGGGATTTGGAGATATCCGCCGCGAGGTCCAGCGGGGAAGCGCCATCGGGCAATTCGCGTTTGGATCCGTCGGGAAGCGTCACATTGATCATTGTCACATGTCCTTGTCGTCGGCGCGGTCTGCCGGCGGAAGCCTGTCATCCGTCATGCGTCCCGGTTTCGATCTGAATCGCCAGACCGCCCACCAGGGCGCTTCATTTTGTTCGCGCGGGGCCGGATCGACACCGAATGTGCCGCCGGGCCGGCATCGGCCCAGCCGCCCCAGCGTCAACCAGCCGCCGCGCCAGGGTCCTTGGGCGCGGATCGCGTCCATGGAGTAATGCGAGCAGGTTGGTTCATGCCGGCAGCGGATACCAAGGGCATAAAAAACCGGTGACAGGGTCAGCTGATAGGCACGAAGTCCAATCAGCATGATGCCGGCAACCGGGCTTTCCAGCCCCCATTTCCGTTCGCGTGAACGCATATGGAATCAAGCCTTTTAACGCCGCCGTGCGCGCTGTCCACTGTGGACATGAAGCGCGTTTCGCGGACCGCAGTAAAGTATCGGGGTGAGGTTGCTTGCCTTGCGGACCGTCCACCGCACCCTGCCGGCGCGGCAGGAGCGGACGGCCCTAGCCAGTCAGCGGGGTGTTTTGCGGTGTGGCCGCGCGGCCGCGCGTCGCAGTGGCCGCAGCGTCAACAACAGCCTCAAAGGCCAGCATGATCGACTGGTGCCGGGCCGGATAGGCGCGCGCGCTTTCCAGCAGGGCCAGTTCAGCGAAGCGCCCTTTTGGCGCCGGCTTGCCCTGTTTCAACATCGCCTTGAGCTGGTCACGGGCCATGACGAGGTCTTTCTGGGACGCGCCGATCACATGGCGACCGAGAATGGCCGCGGAGGCCTGGCCCAGGGCACAGGCCTTCACACGCAGCGCCAGGTCACCAACCCGGGTCCCGGCCATGGCGATATCAACCTCGATCTCCGATCCGCACAGCCGCGATACCTTGCGGGCAGACGCGTGCGGCCGGGCGAGACGCCCGATACGCGGAATATCCGCAGCCAGCCGCAGGACGGCGTTGGAGTAGAGATCATTGCTCATGTCGGCGACAATTTAGGGAGAAATGCCCCGCGGCGCCAGCGCGATGATTGTCGCAGCCCCGGCAGCCTCCGCGCCGTCAGGCCCCGGCGTAGGTTTTCCCGGTCCGTCCGGCGACCCGGCGAATACCGTCGGCCTCAAACGGGCTGGGGCCGAGATCATCCACCGAGGCGACCGTCGCAACGGCGATATCCTGCAGCGCCGCGGCGGCCCGGGCGAGGATCTCAGCCTCAACGGCATCGGGCGCCAATACCTTGAAGGTGATGCAATACTCCCCGGCGGCATCGCAACCGGTCAGAACCACATCAAATCGACGCGTCGCCATCGAACACTCCCACCTGCACTGACCCGATCACGGTCCCGCCGGGCCAGCTGCAGCTTCGCACACGCTCAGTCGATGTCGAAATCATCCTCGTCGAGATAGGTCGGCTCGGTCCGGCCCAGCACTTCGGGGATGTCGCCCAGTGGTTCGTCGCCCTCTTCCGGTTCCGGCTCCCAGGCATCCTCGATCTCGACCGCCCAGAAGCCTTCCGACAGGGCCGCGCCCTCGGCCAGTTTTGCAGCAGCATCGGCATCGGCAGCGACGACGCCGTAGGAGACAAAACATTCTCCCACGGCGTCCTCGGCCTGAAGCATCACATTGAAGCCCTTGAGTGCCATCGCCCTAGTCCAGCTTGCGCCAGGTCGAGCCTTCCGGCCCATCATCGACCTGGACCTTCAAGGCATTGAGCTCGTCGCGAACGGCATCGGCGGTCGGCCAGTCCTTCTCTTCCCGCGCCGTCTGGCGACGCACGATCAGATCATCGATCCTGGCCCGTTCGGCCGGGTCGAGATCGGTCAGGCCGAACCAGGCATCGGGATCGGCCTGACCGAGACCGAGCATGCCCGCTGCGGCAAGAAGCTCACCCTTGGCCTGCGCCTTTTCGACATCGCTCAACGCCTTGTTGGCATTGCCGGCGAGCTGGAAGAGCTCTGACAGGGCCTTGGGCGTGTTGAGATCATCGTGCAGCGCTTCGAGAAAAGCCGGCGGCACATCGCTCGGCGCGGCTTCGATCTCGCCGAGGCGGCGCAGCACGCCGTAGATCCGGTCGAGCGAGCGCCGCGTCTTGGCCAGCAGGTCTGCCGTCCAGGTCAGCGGCGCGCGGTAATGCGCCGTCAGCAAAGCATAGCGCAGCACCTCACCCGGATAGTCCTTGATGAGATCGTGGACGAGCTGAACATTGCCCAGCGACTTGGACATCTTGTCGGTGCCCATGGTCAGAAAACCATTGTGCAGCCAGTAATTGGCCATGGGCGCGCCCTTGTGGGCGCAGACCGACTGGGCAATCTCGTTCTCATGGTGCGGGAAGACCAGGTCAGTGCCGCCGCCATGGATGTCGATCGTCTTGCCCAGATGCTTCTCGCTCATGGCCGAGCATTCGAGGTGCCAGCCCGGACGGCCACGACCCCAGGGACTGTCCCAGCCCGGCTCGTCATCCTTGGCCGGTTTCCACAGCACGAAATCAGCCGGGCTGCGCTTGTAGCTGGCCACTTCAACCCGCGCCCCGGCGATCATGTCGTCGAGGTCACGGTTGGAGAGACGGCCATACTTCTCATAGGACGACACGTCGAACAGGACATGGCCGTCGGCC
Source organism: Maricaulis maris MCS10 (assembly GCF_000014745.1). Lineage (NCBI taxonomy): Bacteria > Pseudomonadati > Pseudomonadota > Alphaproteobacteria > Maricaulales > Maricaulaceae > Maricaulis > Maricaulis maris. The sequence continues at coordinate 2,610,236 of NC_008347.1, forward strand.
TCGTAGGCGTGACCGCTATAGACGAGGTTTTGCACCATGCCGATCATTTCGGGGATGTGGTCGGTGGCATGCGGCTCGATGGTCGGCAGGGTGACGCCCAGCGCGCCCATATCGGCGCGGTAGATGTCGGCATAATGCGAGGTGATGTCCTCGATGGGCTTGCCGCTTTCACGCGCCGTCTCGATGATCTTGTCGTCGACATCGGTGATGTTGCGGGCATAGATCACCTGGTCCTCGCCATAGAGGCGGCGAAGGACGCGAAACAGCGTGTCGAAGACGACCGCCGGGCGGGCATTGCCGATATGGGCGTAGGAATAGACGGTCGGTCCGCAGACATACATCGTCACCCGGCCAGGATCGGTCGGTTCGAAGTCGCGCTTGCGGCGCGCCATCGTGTCGAAAAGGGTGAGCGAAGTCATGGGGAAACCCGTCTTTGGTCTGGTGTGATACTGAAATATTCCGCGCCGTATGCGACCCAATCATTGGAAATCGCGCGCGGACCGCCTAAATACCCGCAAGTGCGCAAGCGCGAAAGCAGAGGATAACAGGTGTGACAGCTGGCCAGCTGTCATCTGCATCCTCGATCCGGAAACCGGCACTACGGTTTGGACGTATAAGCCGAACCGACCCGAGAACGAAAGGATCCATGAGGATGGACGCCGTGACCCCTGACGCTGCCCGTATCGCAGCCGCTATCAATACCAAGCCGAGCCGCGAAGAGGCTGAAGCCGCTGTGCGGACCCTGATCTCATGGGCCGGCGATGATCCGACCCGCGAAGGCCTGCTCGACACGCCCAAGCGCGTGGTCAAGGCCTATGAGGAATGGTTCTCCGGCTATGACGCCGACCCGCTCAAGGCGCTCGGCAAGACCTTCGAGGACGTGCAGGGCTATGACGACATGGTCATGCTGACCAATATCGATGTCGAGAGCCATTGCGAACACCACCTCGCCCCGATCATGGGCGTGGCCCATGTCGCCTACCTGCCGTCGAAAGCCGTGGTCGGCATCTCCAAGATTGCCCGCGTGGTGGAGATTTTCTCCAAGCGCATGCAGACGCAGGAGACCATGACCGCCCAGATCGCCGACGCGCTGACCGAGGCGATGGAACCGCGCGGCGTCGCCGTGCTGGTCGACGCCAAGCACCAGTGCATGACCACGCGCGGTGTGCACCACCCGAATGTCTCGACCATCACCACCACCTTCACCGGCGAATTCCGCAATGACCGCGATCTGAAAGATCGCTTCATGCGCCTTCTCGAACGCGCCTGATCGTCGCAACATCGCAGACACTGAAAAGCCCCGCAGCCAGGCTGCGGGGCTTTTTGTTGCGTGTTGGTCAGGCCTTTCACAGCCCTTGCAGCCTGTTCGATGTGCGCGTTTGTCGCATCTCCAATACTTGATAATTATCAATTAGCGGGTGTATCGATGAGGTGACAAGGGCGTGAAACGTCAAAGCTCCCATAGAGATTCGCAAACCATGCCAGCCCGACGAAACGTCCACGCCCGCCCTCGTCTGCCCAGCCTGCAGGACGTGCACTCGAGCCTCGTTCAGAGCGCATGCGGCGTCATGCTGTTGCCGCTGTCACTGGGACTGTCGGCCGCCTTGCGTCGGGTCCTCCACCAGCGGCCCGATGTCTTTGACCGGATGGACCTGTCGCAGCACCGGACCGTCTGCATCGTGCCAACGGACATGCCTGTCAGCTTCCAGATCTCGCTGGGAGGACTCGATCCGCGTGTCCGGGCCATCGCCTGCCGCGACACCCGGCCTAGCGATGCGAGGATTGAGGCGCCGATCCGGACCTTGATCAATGTCTTCGAAGGTCGCGAAGACGGCGATGCGGTCTTTTTCTCGAACGACCTGTGGATCGAAGGCGACACCAGCCTGATTGTCGGCTTGCGCAATGCCCTGGAAGAGGCAGAGCTGACACTCGCCGATCTTCTCCCCCTGGGCCTTCCGATCCTGTCCGCCCGGCAAGCCGGACCTGACGATCCCTCCCGGCAAGGAGCACGATGAATGCAGCCTCCCCCATTCGAACTGGTGGCACCGGCCGGCACACCGGCAACACTCAAGGCGGCAATCCGCGCGGGTGCGGACACCGTTTACTGCGGCCTGCGTGACGAAACCAATGCCCGCAACTTCCCTGGTCTCAACTTCTCCGAAGCCGAGCTGAGGGACGCCGTCGAATTTGCCCATGCGTTCGGCGCCCGCGTCATTGTCGCCATCAATACATTCGCAGCCGCAGGGCATACAGGGCCGTGGAAAAATGCTGTTCGCTGCGCCCGGGAGGCGGGCGCGGACGCAATCGTCGCCGCCGATATCGGTGTGCTTGACCATGCGGCAGAGCGCTATCCCGATCTGCGCCTCCACCTGTCCGTTCAGGCCGCTGCCGGGACTGCCGAGGCGGTCGAGTTCTACGCCCGCCGCTTTGGCGTCAAACGCGTGGTTTTGCCGCGCATTCTCAGCATTCCCGAAATCGGCAACCTCGCCGCTGAGGTGAATGTCGAGATTGAAGCCTTTGCGTTCGGCGGCCTGTGCGTGATGACCGAAGGGCGCTGCCACCTGTCGTCTTTCGTCACCGGGCGGTCACCCAACCTGTCGGGCGTCTGCTCGCCAGCAGAGGCTGTCAGTTACACCCGCGATGCCGAGTACAAGTCAGCGCGACTGTCGGGCCTCACCATTCAACGCGAAAACCACAACAAACCAATCGGCTACCCGACCTTGTGCAAAGGCAAGTTCAGTGCAGGCGGCCAGACAGCGCACCTGTTCGAGGACCCGGTCAGTCTGAATACGCTCGACGTCCTTCCCGAGCTCGCCGATGCGGGGGTCACAGCCTTGAAAATCGAAGGGCGCCAACGCGGAAAGGCCTATGTCGAACGGGTCACCCGGGAGTTTCGCAACGCCATTGATCGGCTGATGGCAGGAGACAGCAATCGCGTGTCGCAAGCCGCGGCCTTGGACCACATGACGGAGGGGCACCGGTCGACAACCGGCGCATACAGGAAGACGTGGCGATGACCGCACCCATTGAACTCACGCTCGGCCCCCTGTTTTTCAATTGGCCGGTCCAGACCCTGGCCGATTTCTACGCGCGCATTGCCGACGAATCCGTCATCAATCGCGTGTACGTGGGCGAGGTTGTGTGCGGCAAGCGCAGCCCGCTCGTGGAATCCACCCTGGTGGATGCCGCGGAACGGCTGGAACGCGCCGGCAAAACAGCGGTCTGGTCGACGCTTTGCTCGCCGACCAACAAGCGCGAAAGAAGCGCCACCGCATCCCTGTCCACCTTTGACGCCGAAATCGAGGTAAACGATATCGGCGCGCTGGCCGCGAGAAATGGAAGGCCTTTCACAGCAGGCCCGATGCTCAACATCTACAACGAGACCGCCCTCGCTGCGCTGCAGGATGAAGGCTGTACACGTTGGTGCCCGCCGGTTGAAATGTCACTCGCTGCGATCCGCGCCGTCCATGCCGCCCGCCCGGACATGCCGATAGAGGTGTTCGGCTTTGGTCGATTGCCACTGGCACATTCCGGTCGCTGCTACCACGCGCGATTTCACAGCCTCAACAAGGACAGTTGCCGCTATTTCTGTGAAGAAGACCCGGACGGAAAAACTGTCAGCACTGTCGACGGCGCCCCGTTCCTTGCCTTTAACGGCTTGCAGACCCTGTCCGACGGCGTTCACCTGGCGACGACACCCTCGTTCGACCTGCGGCGCGTCGGCATCGCCGCGGTGCGTCTGTCACCACATTCGGTTGACATGGTTCGGGTCGCCGCAGCATTCCGGCATTTTCTAGACGATCAAATCGCTCCTTTGGAGCTCAAGAATTCGCTGAAAGCCGATGTACTCGACCGCCCCGTGATCAACGGATATCTCGGCGGGCGACCCGGGATGGAATGGTCGACGCAATGACACGGTCTCCGCTTGATCGTGTCCGACAGGAAATAGACACCGTCGACGCGGCCCTGGTCAGCCTGCTGGCCCGGCGGCACCGCCTGGTGACCCGGGCGGCGCGACTGAAGTCGTCGTCAAACCTTGCTGTCGTCGATGCCAACCGTCAGGAGGCGGTGCTATCCAACGCCCGACGGTCAGCAGAACTGCACGGCCTGGCGATCGACCTCATCGATCGGATCTGGCCTGAAATGATCGACTTCTGGGTGACCTACCAAAACAGCCTGTCCGACCAGTCGGGCATGCTGCCACCCGCGTCTGGCACCCGCCTCAACCAACTCGTTCAACCGCAGGAACCTCACCATTGACCGCCGGACGCACCCGCCACTGGCTCTCGATACCGGCCCGATAGTCGCGCGTGAGAATGTCGCTGACCTTGATAAACTCGGCATCAGCCGCGTCGCGGGTCAGGGTCAGGCGGATATAGCCGTGATCTTCCATGTTGCAGTGGCCGACATCGTCATTGGCCTCGACCATCAACTTCCCATAGTCAACGCCGGGCGCCTTGAAGCTGGAAAAGGGTGACGGGCTGGTCACCGAAGCCGCGACCAGCTCGGTGCCGACCCGGGTGCCGTCGCTATCACGCAGGTCGTTGGCCCAGAAGGAATGCACATCGCCGGTGATGGTGATGATGTCGGCATCAACAGCGCGCAAAGCGGCGTAAAGACGCTCGCGCTCTGCAGGATAGCCATCCCACATGTCGAGACCGAAGGGGACGCCAAATCGCGTGCTCATGATGAAATTGCGGGCGAACTCACTGTTGCGCGTCGCCCACCACCGCAGCCAGCCGGGCATCTCGGTGGCAAAATTCGGGAAGTCGACGCGGCTCATGATGACCTGGTTGGCAAGGATGCGCCACGGCTTTCCGGCCGCCTTGGACGCCCCGCAGGCTGCCTGGATGTCGTCGATCTGGTCGCGCCCGAGAAGGGTCCGGCCTTCGTCGCCGATCACATCCCGCTTCCAGGCCGCGACAGCTTCCAGATTGGCCGGGTCCGTCTCGTCGGCGTCAGAGGCCAGCGGGAAAGTGTCCACCCCGACCTGTTCATCACGCGCAATCAACCGGCTTTCCAGCAGGCACAGCGTGGCCAGATCCCCGATCTCGAAATGACCGCGCCGCTGGCGCAAATCACCATCCGGCTCGCGAACCGGCTGCCAGTCATACCAGGCGCGCAGAGCCGCCTCGCGCCGGTCGGCCCAGGCGCCCTCGCTCTCGTCATGGTTTTCGGCGCCGTCACGCCACGCATCATTGGCGGTCTCGTGATCATCCCAGCTCAGGATCCACGGTGCCGCCGCGTGCAAGGCCTGCAGGTCCGGATCGGATTTATACTGGGCGTGCCGTTCGACATAATCCGCATGGCTGATGATTTCGTGCACGGGCGCGGGCACGCGGTTCATCGCCTCGGAATTTCCGGTCGCATACTGGCCGGCGCCATATTCGTAGAAATAATCACCCAGGTGCACGACCAGATCGAGATCGCCATTCTCGGCGGCTTCACGATAAACGTTGAAATGCCCGGCCGGGAAATTGGAACAGGAAAAAACCCCGATCCGGTATTGATCCAGCGCGCCTTCGGGCAGGGTTCGGGTGATGCCGACCGGTGAGTATTCGTCATTCAGCCGGAAACGATAGAAATAACTCGCGCCCGGCTCCAGGCCAGTGGCCAGGATCTTTAGCGTGCCGAGCGGCTGGACCGTCACATAGGCGATCTCGCCTCCCTGCTCGAAGACAATATCGGTGAAGGCGTCGTCCCGCGCCACTTCAACACCGCGATAGCCGCCGCCATCATTGGTCAGGGCTGTCCACAACATCACGCTCGACTGATCCGGATCACCCGATGCCACGCCGTGATTGAAGCTGCCATTCTCGACCGGCTGGAACACATCCGGGGACTGCGAACAGGCGGAAACAGCAAGTCCGGCGCCCGCAGCCCCGATCAGGGCGGTCCGGCGTGTCAGATTGATCTTGCTCATGATGTCCCCTCACCGCGCCATATGCAGCGCTTGTTTCGCAACGTGTTCGCCACGCTCTCATGCCTCTTCACTAGCGCGTTTGCCCGACAGTTTCACCTGCCGCAATGAACGCGGTGCGGGACGTTGGCCAACGCCCCGCACCGGGTTCGACAATCCGCTTAGAAGTCAGCGCCGATACGCACGCCCCAGAGCAGCGGCGCGCCGGCAATATAGGTCGGCATGCCAAAGGCGCCGCCGGTATTGCCGGCATCGATCAGATAGTCCTCATCGGTCAGGTTCGAGCCGTAAAGCTCGGCATGATAGCGCTCGTCCGCGCTTTCATAGCGCAGGCGGGCATTGAGCAGGCCATAGGCCTCCTGCTGCAGCACGCCGCCAAACCGGTCATTATTGTTGTCGAAGTAGATTTTCGACTGCCAGGACCAGGTCGGCATGAAGCTCAGGGAACCCCAGTCACCGGATGCGACATCCCAGTCGAGACCAAGCGCAATCGTGTGTTCCGGCGCGTAGCGGAAGCGGTTGCCCGCCAGTTCCAGCGCATTGCCGGCGCTGTCCGTGTCGTCGAACGTGGCCATGTTGTAGGCGTAGCTGACGAACAGGTTGGCGGTTTCGGCCAGGTCGAAATCACCCTGGACCTCGAGACCGTATTGCGTGGCATTACCGGCATTGTCGGTGACGAAGGAGACCGTGTTCGGATCGAAACGCGAGGACTGGAAGTTCTCGTACTCGGAGTAGAAGACCGAGCCGGAGACCGTGCCACGATCAAAGGTGATGAAAGCACCGACCTCGAGCGAGTCGACAATTTCCGCCGGCGCTTCCGAGAAGAAGGTTGGCGAGGTGGTGTCGACGGAGATCACGTCGGGGCGACGGCCACGGGCAAAGCTGGCCCAGGTGTTGATCCGGTCGGTCACGGCATAGGATGCCGCGAAACGCCAGGTGAAGTCATCGAAATCGCCGGACTGGCTGATTTCGGCGCCGTTCGGCGTGTAGGGCGTGATCAGGGTGTCACCGAAGGTCACGAAATTCGGGCCGGAGAGCGAGCGGCCATAACCGGCAGAGGTCTTGTCCTCAGCGGTATAGCGAAGACCGGCGGTCAGGGTGAGACGGTCAGTCACGGCGTAGGAAGCGTCGGCAAAGATATCCCAGGACGTGGTCTCGGCGCTGTTGGAGCCTTCCTCGAGATAGAAACTGCGCAGCGGGACGAGCTGGCCCAGCGTCAAAAGGCCAGCGACTGAATAGGGGAAGGGGTTGAGCGGATCGTCCAGATCAACACCCGGGAAGCCGTTCAGCGCCAGAAGGCCTTCCAGCTGGGCCACGGTGGCACCGAAACCGGCCGCCAGGGTTGGCGCGAGCATGGCCTGGGCGACGCGCTCATCCATCGCGATCGGAATGCGCTGTTCGCCCTCTTCGGTGAACCACAGGGCACCGACGGAACCGGTCAGGCGTCCGCCATTGTCATAGGACAGGCGGAATTCCTGGCTGAACTGCTCGCCCGTCGCATCTTCGGCGATGGCGAGGAAAGGCAGAAACGTGCCGTCCGGATCGAAAATCTCGACCGAGGCGAAGTCACGCCAGCCGGTGATCGAGCTGAGGGTCCAGGCGTCGTTGAGGGCGTAGTCGGCCAGCAGTGTCACACCGCGCACTTCGCGATCAAGGCCCAGCGGAGCGCCGCCTTCAAAGCCACCGAACGTGTTGAGCGCGGCCGGGGTGAAGGGGTCGATGTCACCACCCGGCGCCGGGATGGTGCCTGACTTGAACGAGGTGCCTGGAGGCGTGTCCTGCTGGTAGTTGGCGATCAGGTCGAAGGAGAAACGGTCGGTCGGCGCGCCCGAGAACACCATGCGCAGGGCCTGGGTGTCGCGACCCTGCAGGCCTTCGCCGCCCAGCGCATTGTCGATATAGCCATCACGTTCGCGGCTGACCGCAGCAAAGCGCAGGCCGTAATTTTCGCTCAGTGCGAAATTGACGTGGCCGCGGGCTTCGATCTGACCTTCATTGCCGGCACCGACCTCCACTGAAGCGGAGAATTCGTCATCGGCCTTGTTCTGGATGATGTTGATACCGCCGATCAGCGCACCGCGACCGAACAGGGTCGGTTGGGGCCCCTTGGCGATCTCGACACGTTCGATATCGAACAGCTCGACATAGGAGCCGCGCGAGCGGGTGATCGACACGCCATCCTGGAAGACGGCGACGCGCGTTTCCGACGTGGCTTCGCCGCTGTCCGTGGTAATGCCGCGGATCGAGTAGCCGGTATTGTTCGGGCTCTGCTCCTGCACGATCAGGCCCGGCGTGAATGCCGCCAGGTCTTCAAAGTCGGCAATGTCGAGCGCATCGAGACGTTCCTCATCAAAGGCAGAGACATTGATCGGCACATCGGCCAGCGACTGTTCGCGGAACTGGGTTGTCACGCGGATCACGTCGGTGGGCTCACCCGCATCGTCCTGGGCGAAGGTGGCGGGCGTGCTGAGTGCCAGTGCGCCAAGGGCGGCGGCGGTCAGAAGACGGGACTTCAATGTCATGATGTTACTACCTCGAACGCGCGCGGCCCCCTCGACCGCGCTTGATCCAGCGTGCTTATGCGCTGGCCATGACGCTTTGCCCACAGGCAGGTGACAGCTAAATGACGCACTGCATCAAACTGCGTGCCCGTTGCATTCAGGCATCAGCTGGGAGACTGTCGCTGCATGACCGATATCGCCGAAACCCGCACACTGGAAGCAACCGAGGAAGATGCGGGGCAGCGACTGGATCGTTGGCTGGCAGCCTCGGTTGAGTCCCTCTCACGCTCGCGCCTGAAAGCGCTGATCGAAGCCGGGCAGGTGGCGGTGGACGGCGTCGCCGTGACCGACCCCTCCGCCAAGGTACTTGCCGGAAGCGAGTATACGGTCGGCATTCCGGAACCGCGGGCCGACACACCGACACCGGAACCGATGGATCTCGATGTCCTGCACGAAGACGACCACCTGATCGTGATCAACAAGCCGGCCGGCCTGTCAGTCCACCCCGCTGCCGGGAATTGGACCGGCACGCTGGTGCACGGCCTGCTGCATCATTGCGCCGGCTCCCTGTCCGGCATTGGCGGGGTCGAGCGCCCCGGCATCGTGCACCGTCTCGACAAGGAAACATCCGGCGTCATGGTCGTGGCCAAATCGGATGTGGCGCACAAGGGGTTGAGCATCCAGTTCGCCCGACACACCGTTGAGCGGGCCTACATCGCCTTCACCCGCAATGCTCCCAGCCCGAAGGCCGGCCGGATCGCGACGCAGCTGGCCCGCTCCTCGCGCGACCGCAAGAAATTCGAGGTCCCGCATGACCCCAATTCGGAAGCCGGCAAGCATGCGATCACCAATTATACGACCCTGAAACGCTTCGGTCAGGCCGAAGGCGCGGCGATCGGCACCGGCATGGCGGCCAAGGTCGAATGCCGGCTTGAAACGGGACGCACCCACCAGATTCGTGTTCACATGGCGCATATCAACTGTCCGCTGTTGGGCGACCCGGTTTACGGGCAGAAACGCGGTCGCTTGCTCGAATATGATGATGACAGCGGAACCCTGCGCGCCTTCCGCCGCCAGGCATTGCATGCCGCGATCCTGGGCTTCGAGCATCCGGTGACCGGTGAAGCGCTGCGGTTTGAAAGCGAGCTGCCCGACGACATGAAACGCGTCGAGGCGATCCTGGAAACGCTTTGAAAGCCGCCGGATTGGATAGCCGCCACTTTTTTGGGAGACACAAATGCCAGCCAGCACAATGACACGTGGCGTGGGCGGGTCGAACGCCGCGGCGGAGCTGGCAAAGCTCACCGATCAGCTCAGCCATTGTCAGCCGATATCGGCCGAACGTCTCACCGAGCGCCTCGACGGGCTGCGCGAGCGCATGAAGGCCGCCGGACTGGATGCGGCCTGGCTCAATGCCGGCACCAATCTGACCTATTATACCGGCCTTCGCTGGCGCGCCTCGGAACGGCTGGTCGGCGCCCTTGTCACAGCCGATGGCGGTCTGACCTATCTCGGCCCGGCCTTCGAGACCGGTACGCTGGAAGCCTTCATGCACCTGCCCGCCCCGCTGGCTGTCTGGGAAGAGCATGAAAGCCCGTTTGCCCTGTTGGCCGGTCTCGACGGCGCGAGCGGCCGGCTTGGCCTCGATCCGACCACGCCGCTGGTCACTGCCAACGCCATTGCCGCCGCCTGTCGGGGCGAAATCGGGGATGCCAGCGACCTCATCCTGTCCGGCCGCATGATCAAGGATGCCGAAGAGATATCCCTGATGCAGGCGACCAAGACGGCAACGCTGGACGTGCATGCCGCCGTCGCGCGCATCCTCCGCCCCGGTATTTCCACTGGCGAGGTCACCGAGTTCATCCACGCCGCCCACAAGGCCGTCGGCGCGCCGGGCGGATCGACCTTCTGCATTGTCCTGTTCGGACCGGACACGGCCTTCCCGCATGGCGTCGCCAATCCCAAGACGCTGGATGAGGGCGACATGGTGCTGATCGATACCGGCTGCGCCATCCATGGCTATCAATCCGATATCACGCGCAGCTATGTGTTCGGTGAGCCGACCGACCATCAGCGCGAGATTTGGGAGGCCGAGAAGGCCTGTCAGCTGGCAGCCTTCCAGGCCGCACAGATTGGGGTCGCCTGCAGCGCCGTTGACGCCGCCGCGCGCACCGAGGCCGAACGACGCGGACTGGGTCCCGACTATACCTTGCCCGGCATTCCGCACCGGACCGGTCACGGCATCGGCCTCGACATCCATGAAGGACCCTATCTGGTCGGTGGTGACGACACGCCGCTGCAGGCCGGCATGTGCTTTTCCAACGAGCCGATGATCTGCGTGCCGGGTGAATTCGGCATCCGGCTGGAGGACCATTTCTACATGACGCCGACCGGTCCGCGCTGGTTCACCGAGCCGTCGCACGCGATCGATGACCCGTTCGGCTAGGTCTCGCCGCTGACCGCCTTCAGACCGATGATCCCGACCAGGATCAGGGCCAGGAAGAAGAGCCGCATATGTGTGGCCGGCTCATTGAAGACGAGAATGCCCAACGTGGCCACACCGAGCGCTCCGATCCCGGTCCACACAGCATAGGCAGTCCCGGCGGGCAATGACTTCATCGCCATCCACAAAAGCGCCATCGAGGCCGCGAGAACGGCCAACACCGCCGCATGCTGCCACCAGGGCGCGTCGCTGCGGACATATTTGAACCCCAGCGCCCAGCCCATCTCGCAAATGCCGCCCAAGACGAGCAAGGTCCAGGGATTGGTGAGAAACGCCATGCCGGTCAGGCCTCAGACTGGAAATTGCGGGCCCAGACCTCGGCAATGACCGGATCGGCCTCTGTTGCCTCGACCGCCGAGCAGAGGGCTGGTGCGGCCGACGCGAAAGCCGCCCGACCCGGATCCCAGCGGCTCATCATGGCGACATAGACATCCAGAAGGCTCAAGCGTTCACCAAGCAGGAAGGGCCCCGGCATGCCGTCAAAGGCATCATTCATCAGGGTCCACAGATCGGTCCGTCGCGTGTTGGCATTCGCCAGCAGGGTGTCATGCGTCCGACTGTCGGGATGGAAGCGGTCGGGACCATCGGTCAGGGTGAAAGTCGAATAGATCGACGAGGCGCAGAACAGAAGCCAGCGCAGATATTCCGAGCGCTCGGCCGCGTCCGGAGCCGGCGCCACATCCGCTTGCGGGTAGCGGTCCCCCAGCCAGATCAGGATGGCGGCGCTTTCGGTCATGATACGGTCGTCAGGCAGGATCAGGGCCGGTACCTGCCCGGCCGGATTGATCGCTTTCAGGCGGCGCTGGTCTGCCGCATCACCCAGCGGATCAGCCTCGACGAACTCATAGTCCGCCCCAACCAGCTCGAGCGCTGCTTCGATGCAGACCGAGCCGAACCCCGCCTTGCCGTAAAGCGTATAGCCCATTCAGGCACGCCCCTTTCGGATTGCCGCCTGGACCTTGAGGGCCTGCACCGTCATGCGGACATCATGCACGCGAACCATCGCCGCTCCGACTGCGGCCGCCCGCAGGGCCGCCGCCAGCGAGCCGCCCAGGCGCTCCATCTCGGCCGCTCCATCATCAATGGCGGCGATGAAGCGCTTGCGCGAGGCGCCGAACAGGACCGGATAGCCCAGCCCGATGACCTGATCGAGATCGTGCATGAGCGCCAGGTTGTGATCCAGCGACTTGCCGAAACCGATACCCGGATCGAGCCAGATACTGTCGGCGCTGACCCCCTTTGCCATGGCGATGTCGGCGCGCTCGGTCAGGAAGTCACAGACCTCCGACACCACGTCATCATATTGCGGATTGGCCTGCATGGTCTGTGGCGTCCCGGACATGTGCATCATGATCACCGGCACGCCCAGCTCGGCGGCTGTTTCGACCGCGCCGTCAGCACGCAAGGCCATGACATCATTCCAGATGTCCGCGCCGGCATCGACGGCGGCGCGGGCCACGACCGGCTTGAATGTGTCGATGGAAATGCGCGCTGCAGTACGCTCGCGTAGCGCCTTGATCACCGGCAGGACGCGGCGCATCTCTTCCTTGTCGGTGACCGGTGACGCGCCCGGCCGGGTCGACTCACCGCCGACATCGATGACGTCAGCACCATTTGCCAGCATTTCGAGGCCGCGCGCGACCGCCGCTTCCTGGTCGATGAAATCGCCACCATCTGAAAAACTGTCCGGCGTGACATTGAGCACGCCCATCACGAAGGGCAGACCGGTTTGGCGACGGGAGCGAAATTTGGCCATATCGTAGTGTTTCTCGGCGACAGCGGGGCTACTGCCTGCCCCTGATATACGCTGCGCCGCCACACAGCGACAATTGAAAAGCCAGCCTGCAGGCCCGGTCCGGCCCGGTCTGGATGGCGCTAGTCCGCAGCGTCGACCGGGTTGAGGTCAAGCGTGAAGCGGGAATAGACCTCGCCGGCCTCCTGGGCCAGATGGACCACTGCAGTATCGCCGCTGGCAATGGACAGCCCCGGATTTTCCGTCAGGCCGAACGGTTGCGGGGTCGAGGCATCGGCATGGACGATCATGACCTCGTAGAAGATCACGCCACCATCCAACCGGCTTGGCCGGACGCTGACCTCCAGGTCCTGTCTTTCCCCGCTGCCGGCACTGGACAGGTCGGTCACCCAGGCAGGCAGTGCCTCGAAATGGATTGTGTGCACGTCATCGCCATCGGCAAGACTGGTAAAGCTGGATGTCTGTACGAACGCGACCTGCTGATCATCCAGGGCGGCCTCGATGGCGACACGATAATGCGTGACGAGCCCGGACGACGCCCGGCCGGTGCCATCCATCCCACCCGTCGGATGGTGGGCGCAAGATGTCACGAAAACCAGCCCGAGCATTCCCAATAGTGCACGCATCCGCCCCTCCAGCATCCCTGGGTTATCGGGCCAGTAGCCGATGATTTGAATCTCCGGTCAACGAGGACCGGGCCAAGAAAAACCCCGGACCTTGGCAGGTCCGGGGTCTGGTCTTGGCAAATGTCCGCCGATCAGGCGCCTTGCGGTTCCGGACCGGTGTCCGGTTCCTCGTCCGTGCTGGGCACGGCGCTGCTCGGCGTGTCGCTCGGCGGCGGCGTGGTCTCGTCCGGACGTTCCGGCCGCTTGCCGTTCAGCAGGTCCTTGACCTCCTGACCGGACAGGATCTCGAATTCCAGCAGGCCTTCAGCCAGCGTATCGAGATCGGCCCGGCGCTCGGTCAGGATGCGGCGCGCCGTGGTCTCGGCATCTTCGATCAGGGAGCGAACTTCCTTGTCGATCAGCTCGGACGTGTCCGGTGAGATCGCCGGCGCTTCGTAGGAGCGGTTTTCATAGCGCACCCGGCCCAGCGTCTCGGACATGCCCCATTCCATCACCATGGCGCGTGCCATGCCGGTGGCCTGCTGGATGTCACTGGTCGCACCATTGGTCACATTCTCCGGACCCAGCGCGATGATCTCGGCTTCGCGGCCACCAAACAGGGAAGCCAGTCGCGACACGCAATACTGGCGCGAATAGCTGAGGCGGTCAGCCTCGGGCAGGTTGAACGTCACGCCGAGGGCGCGTCCACGCGGAATGATGGTGACTTTGTGCAGCGGGTCATGCTGCGGCATGTTCAGGCCGACAATCGCGTGGCCGGCTTCGTGATAAGCCGTCAGCTTCTTTTCGGCATCGGTCATGACCATGGACCGACGCTCCGGCCCCATCATCACCTTGTCCTTGGCATCCTCGAATTCCTGCATGGCAACGCGGCGCTTGTTGCGACGGGCGGCGAGCAGGGCGGCCTCATTGACCAGATTGGCCAGGTCGGCGCCAGAGAAACCGGGCGTGCCACGTGCGATGATCTTGACGTCGACATCCTCGCTCAGCGGAACTTCGCGCATGTGGACCTTGAGGATTTTCTCACGGCCCAGAATATCCGGATTGCCGACCACGACTTCGCGGTCGAAACGGCCCGGACGGCGCAGGGCCGGGTCGAGCACATCGGGACGGTTGGTCGCGGCGATCAGGATGATGCCTTCATTGGTCTCGAAACCGTCCATCTCGACGAGGAGCTGGTTGAGCGTCTGTTCGCGCTCGTCATTGCCGCCACCGATACCGGCGCCGCGCGAACGACCGACAGCATCGATTTCGTCGATGAAGATAATGCAGGGCGCGTTCTTCTTGGCCTGCTCGAACATGTCGCGGACACGGCTGGCGCCGACGCCGACAAACATCTCGACAAAATCAGAACCGGAGATCGAGAAGAAGGGCACATTGGCTTCGCCGGCCACCGCACGGGCGAGCAGGGTCTTACCGGTACCCGGAGGACCGACCAGCAGGGCGCCCTTGGGGATCTTGCCGCCTAGACGCTGGAACTTTGACGGGTCTTTCAGAAACTCGACGACTTCCTGCAGTTCTTCCTTGGCTTCATCGACACCGGCAACATCGTCAAAAGTCTTGCGGCCATGATGCTCGGTCAGCAGACGGGCCTTGGACTTGCCGAAACCCATCGCCCCGCCGCGTCCACCGCCCTGCATCTGGCGCATGAAGAAGATCCAGACACCGATCAGCAGCAGAAGCGGGAACCAGTTGAACAGCATGGACAGGAAGATATTGCCCTCTTCCGACGGTTCCTCGACGCGGATATTCACATCGGCTTCGCGCAGGATGCCGACAGTCTCGGTATCGGACGGCGGCAGTACCACTTCGAAACGCTCGCCAGACGCGGTCACGGCGAAAAGTGTATCGCCCTGAATGGTCGCGCTTTCGATTTCATTGCGCTCCACCCGGTCCAGAAAATCCGAGTAGGACGGCCCACGCTGGGTCGTCGCCGGATCAGCCGAGCGGCCGACCATCTGAACCAGGACCATCACCAGGACGAGGACCACGGCCCAGATCGCAATATTTCTCATAGGCATGCGTTTATCCGTTCAATCATTCGGTCATTCACGACCAGATATGGGCACTCCGACGCCCCGGCGCCAGTCGGGCTAGCAGCCCGGCGGCAACTTGCCGCGTCTGTCAGGCCATTTCAGGCTCATCAAACCATCTGACCGCCGGTTGCGGAAGCAGACGCCTGCAAAATCTGTGCGCGACCAGCGAGCGGACATGCGCGGCCTCCGCGGTCAGACTGCCTGCGACCGGCCCCAGTCCTGCCAATACCACAACCAGCCCCGCTTCGCGCGCGACAAGCAGGCCGGCCCGCGCCGCACCGGGCACCGCGTCCAATATAGCGCGGGAAGTGAGCCCGTCATATGTCTCGCCCAAAACTCCCCATTCAAGTTTGCGTGCGCTGGTGGCAATTTCAAAGCGGCCGTCAAAGACACGGCAAACATCGCTCTGGTCCGTCCATGGGTCGATGCCGTCATGATCGACCCGTCCCAGAACCGCTCCGCGGTCGCGGATCAACCAGACAGTCACGGCAGTCCCTGCCAGCACCTGGACGCCGCAACCGGTGACCGATGTGCTTGCCAGAATGGCGGCGTCGAGCGGCACCAGCCGGCCCCGTGACGGACTCACCGACTGACCGGACACCGCCATGACCAGGGCGTCCAGCAAGGTAAGCCGTACCGCCGGGACAATCCGTGACCAGGCCGCCCTGTCGATGCTCACACCGCCCCAGGCGTGAACCACCAGCGCAGCTTGACCGCAGTGCCAGGCCGCACGCCGTTCCGCTGCATGGACCGGACGCAACAGCGCTCCCAGCTCTGCGAACCGATCCGGCTGGAAGCCAGCCTCGCTTAATAGCCCGAGATCTCCGCGTGCCCGGACCCGCGCATAGCGATCATCCTCATTGGACGGGTCATCGACCCAGTCGATCCCGGCATCGGACAGGACGCGGCGCAATTCGGCACGGGTCACATCCAGGCACGGCCGAAGCAAATCGAGATCGCGTCCTTCCGGCCAGACAGGCGATGGCGCCCTGTCAGACATCACCGCCGCACTGCGCCAGCTGCCACCCGCTGCCAGTCGGAGCCAGACGGTTTCGGACTGGTCGTCGCGGGTGTGCGCAAGCGCCAATTCCGTCAAACCCAAATCCCGACAGGCCCGGGCCAGCAGCCGGTGGCGGGCGTCACGGGCCCGCGCCTGCAATCCTGCGCCAGGGCGCGCATCATCCCAGGTGAGGCAGGTGCAGGGCCAGCCCAGACGGTCAGCCATGGCGGCGACATGGTTCGCCTCATCGGCACTGGATTTGCGCAAGCCATGATCAACCGTCAGGACTTGCAGGGAACGGCCATTCGCCCGGGCCCAATCCGACGCGATCACCAGCAGGGCGAGACTGTCTCCGCCGCCGGAACAGGCGATCCCCAGCGGGCCCTCCCCGGCAAGCCGGCCGAGAGCTGACCTGACGGTTTGGACAGCCCGCGCGACCACGCCTAGCGGCAGTTGGCGCGCACCGACTCCCGGGCCGCCCGCGCTTGCGAAGCCGGAGCGGCGTTGGGGAATTGGCGCCCGAAGCGGGCCAGGGTCGAACACGCATCCTCGGTCCGGCCCATGCCATGAAGCGAGGCGGCCAGGCGTACCAGGGCATCCGGTGCCTTCTCGCCTGACGGTTGCAGGCGCAAGGAGGCAATGAAGGCGTCCGCTGCCTGCGTGAAGTCACTGCGCACATAGAAGGTTTCGCCCAACCAGTATTGGGCCTGAGCTGTCAGGGCATGATCGGGATTGTCGGCGATAAAGCCTTCGAACCCGGCCTGGGCGCCGATAAAGTCGCTGTCGACCAATCGTGCCCGCGCCGCTTCGAAAATGACGGCCGGGTCGACCGGCGCCATCTCGGTCACAGACGATGCACCGCCGCCACCGAGCACGCCGGTTGCCGCCGCCCGGGCCTCGGCATGGGGGTCATCCGGATCGACGATCGCAATCGCGGAACCATCGACTTCCGGTGCGGCCCCATCAAGGCCTTCATTCATCCACGCGACCGCTGCATCATCCATTATGGGTTCCGCTGGCCGCTGGTTGGCCTCCACTTCCGCTTCAAGCGCTTCGACCTGTTGCCGCAATTGACGATTTTCGAAATTGAGGCGCTCGGTTTCACCGGTCAGGGACTGGACCTGGTATTCAAGCTCATCCATCCGCCGGATCAGGGCTTCGGCGACCGGGTCACCGGCCATGAATTCCGACTCCAGATTGCCGAGGCGCACTTCCGTTGCGTCGATGCGTTCGGCGAGTTCCCGGCGGGACTGGGCCTGGGAGGGAGCGCTGAGGGCAATGGCCGCCGTGAGCGCGAAAAGGCAAACAAATCTGATCATGAGAACGCACCTAACGGAAGAGGACGGCGAAATTGCGGCCCGGCGCCGGAATTGAAAACGCCCGCGACGGACCAGTCACGGGCGTTTCCTGTTTCATGCGGCGGCAGTCTAGTTGGTATAACCGCTCAGCAAGGTCGTGGTGGCGTTGCGGTTGACCGCCCAGCAGGTTTCCGAGGACTGCGAGCAGCTCGGCCGTTCCTTGCCATAGGAGGTCGTGGAAATCCGCGACGGGTCGACGCCCTGGCTGATCAGATAGGTACGCGCCGCGCTGGCACGACGGGCACCAAGCGCCAGGTTGTATTCACGCGTGCCGCGCTCGTCGCAATTGCCGGCGACAAGGATGCGGGTGCCCGGATAGGAGGCGAGCCAAGCGGCCTGGCGGCGCAGCGTGGCACGCGCTTCATCCGAGAGATCGTGGCGGTCGAGACCGTAGAAGACACGGTCACCGGCTGTTGCGACAAAATGATCCGGCGAGCCAGCCATCGGGCCGGTTTCGATCGGACGGGTATCCTCGATAGGCGGATCAACAGGGCGCGTGTCCCGTACCGGTGCGGTATCTTCGACCGGTGTAGACGCACAAGCGGTCGCAAACGCCCCAAGCGCCGCAATAGCAAACAGTTTGATTTTCATAATGTTACACCCTCATCCAGCCCAAGCAAACAAAGCCTGTGACTTACTCCCAATCACGCATGGCGTGATATCGAACCGACGACGGCCCCCCCAATGGTGCCGTTTACCGGATAAAACGTTACGCAGAAATCCTTCACTCAATCAAGGGCGACCATGCCGGGTCGGACGCCATTCCGCCTGTTGCCAGCCGCCGCAGGTTGAAACCGGCAAGGTCCACGCTCCAGATTTCATATCGGGTACCATTGGCGCGTTGCTCGCCCCGAGTGAACAACAAAACGCGTCCATTCGGCGACCAGGCGGGGGTATCAACGAAGTAGCCTTCAAAAAGGATGCGTTCGATACCAGAGC
Organism: Maricaulis maris MCS10; assembly: GCF_000014745.1. Lineage (NCBI taxonomy): Bacteria > Pseudomonadati > Pseudomonadota > Alphaproteobacteria > Maricaulales > Maricaulaceae > Maricaulis > Maricaulis maris. The sequence goes on from NC_008347.1 coordinate 2,628,869, forward strand.
CATCCGCACGGACCACGCCCAGCGAAAACTGGCCGCCAACCTGTTTGGTGAAGGCAATCAGATCGCCGCGCGGCGACCAGACGGGTGTCGTATAGCGGCCGGATCCGAAGGTAATGCGCTGAACGTCGCTGCCATCGCGGTTCATCACATAGAGTTGCGAGCCACCGCCGCGGGCCGAGGAAAAGACAATCCGCTCGCCATCCGGTGCGAAGGACGGCTCGACATCATCAGCCGGGTGCTGGGTCAGGCGCTGGAGATTGCGGGTCTGCAGGTCGAACAAGTGAATGTCGTGTCCTGACCGTGTCTCGATCGACACCGCCAGTTCCGAGCCATCCGGCGAGAAACGCGCTGACAGGCTCTGCCCGTCCGGATCGACCTGGCTGGCAGCGCCGGCACCACCAGAGGCGAACAGGGCCTCCTGTCGACCGGTCTCGAGATTGTAGAGATAGGTCGTCGCCTGGCCGTCGAGGAAGGACACATAGGTGATTTCCTGGGCGCTGGGCGAATAGTTCGGCAACAGGGCCATGTAGGAACGGTCGGTGAGGAAGGACGGGTTGGCACCGTCCTGGTCCATCAAAGCGAGCTGGCGGATCGGCTCGCCCTCGATGCCGCGACCTTCCGAGACATAGACGATGCGGGTGTTGAAATAGCCGGTCTCGCCGGTCAGGCGTTCATAGACGGCATCGGCCAGGCGATGGGCCACCCGGCGCCAGTTTTCCGGCGCGGTGCGGTATTGCAGGCCCAGAAGCTGTTCCTCGAGGCGGGTGTCCCAAAGGCGGAAACCGACGACCAGACGGCCATCCTCCTGGATGGTGACGCTGCCGACCAGAAGCGCATCGGCATTGATCACCCGCCAATCCGAAAAGCGCGGACGCAGGTCGATATTGGCGATGTCCTCGATGAAGGCGTCCTGGTCGACCGGCGCGAACAGGCCGGAGCTGGCCAGGTCATTGGCGACCACGCGGGTGATGTCGGCGCCGCGGCGCAGGGCCTCGTCCGACGCGCCCACAAAATCAGGCACGGCGATCGGCATCGGATCGAGATTGCCCTGGGTCACATCGACCCGCAGCGGTTCCTGGGCATCGGAGGCGGCGGACCAGCCAATCAGGGCGAGGAGCGCAGCGAACAGGACAAAAATTCGGGTCATGGGACAGGGTCTCCGGAACGAATGTGACTAGCCACCGTATAAGGACGGCGAAAAATTGACCTCAATTTGACGCCACTCGGAATAGGCTTCCGGCGGCAGCGGATAAGGCTGGCACTGGACGGCCGCGCGCAAGGCCCGCTCGCCGGCCACGCGCAAATAGGGATTGGGCGAATTGAGGATGCGGGCCTGGTCGGTCAGGCGCGGTGGCCCGGTCAGCTCGCCGGACCGGTCCAGATTGAGCACAAGCTGGACCGCCAGCTCATTGGGCTCGGGCGCATCCAGCGATGCGCGCCAGCAGCGCGACAGGTGAGAGCGTATCATGGCCTGCAGGGTCGCCGTCATCTGTTCACCATCACCGACCGCCGCACGCAACGGGCCTTCGTCAACGGCCTGGGCATCGCGCGTTTCCGCGACACTTCTGGACAGATCACCCAGCATGTCATTCAGGGACGGCTCAGCCGGGCGGCGTTCCGGTGCGGGGCGTTCCGGTGCGGGTTCCGGGGCCTCTTCCACGGGATCCGGCTCCGGTTCCGGTTCGGGCTCAGTCGGCGCTTCCGGGGTCTCGTCAATGATTTCGGGTTCAGCCTCGACCGGCTCGGGCTCCGGAGCGGGCTCAGGTTCCGGCTCGTCGATCACATCATCGATCGTCTCGGCCGGTTCCTCCTCCACGACCGGTTCCGGGTCCGGACGCGCGGCGCGGATATTGGTTGTCTCACCCAGGGTCACCAGCTCGATCGGGACAATCGGCGTTGCCTCGAACACGCTGGTCATGCGGGGCAGATAGATCAACCCCGCAGCGATGACACCGCCGTGTACGAAAAGGGAGAGAACAAGACCACGCACCAGATTGTCGCCGTTACTGCTGCACCGGGTCCGTCACCAGGCCCAGATTGGAGAAACCGGCCGCGTTGATACGCGCCATCACGCGCGCCACGTCACCATAAGCGGCACCATCATCGGCGCGAATATAGATGCGAGCGTCAAAACCCGTTCCGGCGATGGCCCGCAGGCGCGGCACCAGCTCGGTTAGCGGGATTTCGGTTTCCTGGAGATAGATCAGCCCGTCCGCATTGACGGTCACTGTCAGCGGCTCCTCACCAGCTGGCAGGTTGCGAGCCTCGGTTTCCGGCAGATTGACCGGAACGCCCACCGTGAGAAGAGGCGCGGTGATCATGAAGACGATCAGCAGGACCAGCATCACATCCACGAAGGGCGTGACATTGATTTCCGCCTTCGGCTTCCAGCGGGCACGTCCGCGACCGGATCCGCCACTGTCGAGCGACACAGCCATCGGCCTACACCCCGTCGCGGTCGGCGAGGGCCGACAGCTCGTCGACGAAACCGTCCAAACGGGACCCGTATTTGGCGAGGTTGGCGGACAGGGCGTTGAAGAAGATCACCGCCGGGATAGCCGCCAGGAGACCCAGTGCCGTGGCAAAAAGCGCTTCGGCGATACCCGGTGCGACCACTGCCAGATTGGTATCCTGGGATGCGGCGATCGAGCGGAAGGCATTCATGATGCCCCAGACCGTGCCAAACAGACCCACGAACGGCGCGGCCGACGCGATCGTCGCGAGAATACCCAGCCCGCCTTCGGACTCGGTCATCTGACGACCGGCTTCGGCGCCGGCAGCCTTGGCCACACGCCCACCCGGGTTGTCGCCTTTCCATTCACGCAAACCTGCCGCGAAAACACGAGAGAAGGGCTCACGGGCATTCTTGGCGAACTGGTCAGACAGGGCATCGAGTGACCTGCCGGACCAGAACTCGCGTTCAAACTGCCGGCCCTTCGCGTGCAGACCGCGCAATTGCAGCGACTTGTCGATGGCAATGGCCCAGGACCAGATCGACATGAAGGCGAGAATGCCCATCACACCTTTTACCACCCAGTCGGCGCGCATGAACAAGGCATAGAAGGAGAAACCCTCCACGACCTGCGCGATTTCGACGACAGAAGACTCCATGACGCTCACCCTTGCGCTTCGGATCCACGCACGCGGTTCCGATACCGTTTTTCACAAACCGTCCGGCGCCTTGCAGACTCCATGCCTGCGCTGACGCATTCCGCCCGGAACGGTTCCTGCCTATCGAATACGGCAAATTTCAGGAGGTGATAACCGCAAATACTGCGCGATCACGTCTCGTCGTTGTGCGCAACCGAGTGCGCGGCGACGGCTTCGACCACATCCCAGTGCTCGACGATGCGTCCGGCTTCCAGGCGCATAAGGTCGCAGGCCCTAAAGGATTCACCATCCAGGTCAAAGCAGGAGAAGACGGCGACATAGGCGCCTTCGCCGACAATATCGTCAACGCCATGATAGACTAATCCCGGTCGCGGCCGGCGTCGTGCGACCAGCGCGTCCAGCCCTTCAGGGCGACAACAGCTGCCAGGCGTGTGACTGACAAAACGTCCCCGATCGATGAAGGCATCACGATGCTCGGCCCCGCCTTCACGCACGACCATCTGGATGAAGGCACTCACCTGCGCCTTGTTGAGCGAGGCCTCGTCCTTCAGGCTTGGGTCGCGCTCAGCCGCGCCGGAAACGGCACAATAGTCTCCGTCAGGAGAAAAACGGGCCGACACCTGGCGTTTGACGGTCATCAATCCGGCCGACGACCGCCGAACAAGGCTCATCGTCACCCAGACTTCACCTCCAGCGACCGGTTCATGCACAGAATGCATGAACATGTCGGCGCCATCCTGAAGCACGCGGGCAATATTGAATTCGAAATTGGGAGGGGGAGCCGGCGAACAGGAGGAACCCGGCCCGGTACGTTGCGGTGTTTTCCAGATTTCAGCCAAGAACTACCCCTTTACTTCCTACAGGGGTAATCGTCACGGAGCGCTCGGGCAAGTCATCTCGCCTGTAAAGATTCCGCGATCATTGCTTTTGCGAGTTAGTAACACTGCCGTGTTCAAACATAGCTGAGCCACTTGTTGCGCATCCATGCCGGCGGACGCTTTGCACGCCCCGCACCATCGATGCATACAGCCTCAACACAAGCCGACGCGACCAATTCATCTGCCCGGTGAATTGTCTGCTCCATCATCAGGCGAGCCCCGACCTGCGGCCGGAAACCGGTCCCGACGACCAGAACATCATCAACACGGGCAGCGCGGACAAATTCGACCGACATGCGGCGTACGGCAAAGGCCAGGGCCGGTTCCATCGCGGCCAGCTCTGAATGATGGATACCGCAGGCCCGCAGGCTCTCGGTACGTCCCCGTTCGAAGAAATGGAGATAGCGTGCATGATAGACCACACCGGAAAAATCCGTGTCCTCGTAATAGACTCGGACCGGAAGCCTGTGGGTGTGATCGTCGCCGAAGGCGCCCGACGCCGGCTGCATCATATCGGTCATTTCCCGAACAAGCCTCCAGGCGCAGCAGGCTGACCGCTTTGGGGCGGTACCAGTCCCAGATGTTCCCAGGCCCGGCCCGTGGCAAGGCGGCCACGCGGCGTGCGCTGGATGAAGCCTTGCTGGATCAGGAAAGGCTCGACGACATCTTCCAGAGCGTCCCGGGCCTCGGCCAGCGCCGCGGCGAGGGTTTCAACGCCGACCGGCCCTCCGCCGAAACTTTCTGTGAGGGCCCGCAGGTATCGCCGGTCGAGGCTATCGAGGCCGATCGCATCCACCTCCAGCCGTTTCAACGCCCGATCCGCCACTGCCTCGGAGATATGATCGGCATCCTCCGCTTCGGCGAAATCACGCACGCGTCGCAACAGACGCCCGGCCACTCGCGGAGTCCCGCGGGCGCGGCGGGCGATCTCCCGGGCTCCGTCCGGCGTCGCCCCGATACCGAGCTTGTCCGCGGCTCGCGTCACGATAAAGCCGAGCTCGGCCTCGTCATAGAATTCCAGTCGAACGGGAACCCCGAACCGGTCCCTGAGGGGAGTTGCCAACAGGCCCGCGCGCGTCGTCGCACCGACCAGGGTGAAAGGTGGCAACTCGATCCGGACCGTGCGGGCCGAAGGCCCCTCCCCGATCACCAGGTCGAGGCAGAAATCTTCCATGGCCGGATAGAGAATTTCCTCAACCGCAGGTGCCAGGCGATGGATTTCATCAATGAACAGGACATCGCGCGGCTCGAGATTTGTGAGGATGGCGGCCAGATCGCCGGCCTTTGCGATCACCGGGCCTGACGTGGCGCGAAACCCGACACCCATCTCTCGCGCCACGATCTGGGCAAGGGTCGTTTTGCCCAGGCCGGGAGGGCCGGACAGCAGGACATGATCCAGGGCTTCCTCGCGCCGACGCGCCGCGTCAACGAAGACCTTCAGATTGGCAATGGCCGCTTTCTGGCCGACGAAATCCGAAAAAGAGAGCGGGCGCAGGGCGCGGTCCCGCCCGTCGCCCGGCTGCATGTCCCGGTCCACCAGGCGCTCCGCCTCGGTCTGGTCGAATTCCTCAGTCATCACGGTTCGGGTCTAGCGCGATCCCAACGCCCGCGTCCACGCGATTGCGACCGGTCACGCTGCGAGTTCCTTCAGCGACAGACGAATCACATCGCCAAGCGGCGCTTCGGAGTCGGCATCCCTCAGGATTTTCGCGACGGCCTGTCGGGCTTGGCTTTCGTTGTATCCGAGATTGACCAAGGCCGAGACCGCATCTTCGCGAGCCAGGCTGTCTCCCCCGGCCGGGGCGACCGGTGCTCCTCCAGTGGTTCCGTCATCGGAGTGAACGGGCAGGCCGATAGAGAAGCTGCGACCGGTTGGCGGCGCCTTGTCCTTCAGCTCGGTAGCGATGCGGGTTGCCAGTTTCGGCCCGACACCCTTGGCGCGGGCAAAGGTCGACTTGTCGCCCAGCGCGGCAGCATTGGCGATCTCGCTGACCGGAACCGTATCCAGGATCGCAAAGGCCGCCTTCGCCCCGACGCCCTGGATGTTCTGCAAATGGACGAACCAGGCGCGGTCGATGTCGTCGAGAAATCCATACAGCTTGAAGGCGTCCTCACGGACATGGGTTTCGATATGCAGGACAATGTCCTGGTCGGGCTCAAGACGCGACAGCGTCCGCGCCCCAGCCCCGACCAGATAGCCCACACCCGAAACATCCAGCACAAGTTCATCGGCGCCCAGTGCCGCAACGCGCCCCGTCAACATCCCGATCATGCTGCGCTCCCCAGGCTGGTCGCCCGGCGGTGGTGGGCGTGACAGATGGCAATTGCGAGTGCATCCGCCGCATCCGCCGTCGCCTTGGTGCCCGGCAACAGGATGCCGACCATTGCGGCGACCTGTGCCTTGTCGGCCGCGCCGGTTCCGACGACTGACTTCTTGACCAGCCGGGCCGCGTATTCCGCAACCGGCAATCCGGCGCGCGCCGGCGCCAGCATTGCGGCCGCCCGGGCATGTCCGAGCTTGAGCGCCGATGCGGCATTGGCAGCCATGAAGGCTTCCTCGATCGCGGCTTCGTCCGGGCCGTGTTGCCGGACCAGATCACCAACAGAATTGAACAAATGCATGAGCCTTTCTGACAGCGGCGCTGCGGTCGGCGGCGTCACGACGCCATGGGCAATTGCGCTCAGTCGCGATCCTTCGACGCGTATCACCCCCCAGCCCATTCGCCTCAAGCCCGGGTCAATTCCCAGAATTCGCACGGATAATGCCATTGGCTCCTCCCGACGCGGTCCAGCTAACACCAGTCCGGCACACGGAACAAGACAAGAACGACAGCCCCCGCGGTACTCAACGTCCTGATCAGCCTATTCTTGCAAGCTAATCGCATTCGCAATGAAAAATCAGTGCAAACCATTCTCATAGTCATTTTTATTGCGGATCATTATCATGAATACTCATATGCCATTGTTATTTCACGTTTTAATTTATTCACCTTTTGTTTGATCCGTGCCATTCGCACGCCTAGACTCAGACAGGCTTTACAACAGGTTCCGGAAGTTCGGAGCCAACGCACATATAGATCCAGGGGGATTTTGAAACATGGCCAAAAAAGGCAAATTGAGCCGTCGTTCGTTCCTGACGCGCGTCGCTGGCGGGACCATTGCCACGGGCGCCATCGCCACCGTTGCGGGCGCCGCAGTCGTGCAGCGCTACTCAGACGCCGATCCGGTTGATGGGGTTGCCCGCACCGGGATCACTGACTCGGATCCGAATGACTATGCCAACCACGGCACCAGCCGCACCGGTCGCACCGACAGCGACAGCGGCTCCTGTGCCGACCAGGCCGGTTTTGGTCGCGGCAACACTGGCTATACAGACACAGACAGCTCCGGCTGCTCCGACCCGGGCGGCCGCGGCCGCGGCCCGAGCCTGTAAGACACATGCAACGGCGCCTTCAGGCGCCGTTGTCATATTCTGATCGTGAGGGACGCCAGGCAATTCGTGGGGGATTGCCGGACACGATAAAGAGGTATCTTCATGGCCAAAAAAGGTAAGCTCAGCCGCCGCTCGTTCTTGACGAGAGTGGCCGGCACAGCCCTTGCCACCGGCGCAGCAGGTGCCGTGACCGGCACAGCAAGCGCTCAAAACCGCACCGGCCGCACCGACAGTGACACCGGCAGCTATGCCGACCGGGCCGGTTATGGCCGCACCGGAGCCACGGACAGCGACGGCGGCGCCAATGCTGACCGGGCCGGCTACGGGCGCGGCAGCTCCGGCATTACCGACAGCGATAGCGGTGCCTATGCTGACCCCGCTGGCAATGGACGGGGAAGCTCCGGCATCACGGACAGCGATAGCGGTGCTTATGCCGACCCGGCTGGCAATGGTCGCGGACGTTCCGGCATCACGGACAGCGACACAGGCTCGTATGCCGATCCCGCCGGCAATGGCCGCGGACGGCGCTCATCCGGGGTCACTGACAGCGATACGGGCACATACGCTGACCCTGTCGGCAATGGTCGTGGACGCTCAGGGGTCACCGACAGTGACAGCGGAGCCTATGCCGACCCAGCCGGAAACGGGCGCGGTCGCCGTTCCTGCTCCGACAGCGATTCAGGCACATACGCCGACCCCGGCGGCCGCGGTCGACGCTGCCGTTAATCGAGACGTGAGCCGGGCTCGATCTGGTCGGGCCCGGAACCACACAGGGAGGCATAAATGGCCAAACGTGGAAAACTTTCCCGCCGTTCGTTTCTGACCCGGGTCGCCGGAGCGGCCGTCGTGACCGGCGCCGCCGGAACCGTGGCGGGCTGCGCGACGACCGGCTACACTGACAGTGACAGCGGAGCCTATGCTGACCCGGCCGGAGCCGGGCGCGGCGGACGCCGCACAACCGGCGTTACGGATAGTGACACCGGCCGCTATGCCGATCCGGTCGGCAATGGCCGCGGCGGCGGCGTGACCGACAGCGACACAGGCCGCTATGCCGACCCTGTTGGCGGCGGGCGCGGCGGTGGCATCACCGATGCTGACAGCGGCAACTATGCTGATCCGGCCGGTCGCGGACGCGGTAGCTCGGGAATCACCGACAATGACAGCGGCAGCTATGCTGACCCCGCCGGACGTGGACGCGGCGGCAACTACCGCGGCACCACCGACAGCGATACCGGTCGCTATGCCGACCCGGTTGGCGGAGGACGCGGCGGCAGCCGGTCCTGCACCGACAATGACTCCGGCAATTACGCTGATCCCGCCGGTGGGGGCCGACGCTGCTAGGCAATAATCGCTGACGAAGAACCCCTCCCGCTCCGGCGCGAGGGGTTTTTCATGCCTGCGACACTATTGATCACACCCAGACAGGCGACAACGGCACCGGCCGCCGCTAACATTTTTTCGAACATTCGGGGGAGACCGACCACATGACTGCACCGCTCTGGCTGACCGATCCGTTTCGCGCCATGATCGATCCAATTGATCGTGAAACCTTTTTTCGGGACTACCACGAAAAGAAGCCGTTGATCGTTCACCGTGAGGACCCGGGCCGGTATGCCGGCCTGCTGTCAATTGCCCGCATTGACGACATCGTCTCCAGCATCGACCTGCGTGAAGGGGCCCTGGACATGGCCCGCTCCGAACCCCCGGTGCAGCGCGAAGACTACATGTTCGATACCGGCTATGTGGACCGCGGCGGCGTCGCCAACCAGTATCGCCAAGGCGCGACGATCATCCTGCCCCAACTGCATATGATGGATGCCGTGCTCGGCGAGTTCTGCCGCGCCGTTGAGTCGCTTTTGAGCTGCCATGTGCAGACCAATATCTATCTGACCCCGCCTGACAATCAGGGCTTCAACACCCATTACGACGATCACGACGTGTTCGTGATGCAGATCGAAGGTGAGAAGCTGTGGCGTTTCTACGAGACGCCGGTTGAAAACCCCTATCGCGGTGAAGGCTTCCGGCCGGATGCCCACAAGGCTGGAGAACCCGTTGCCGAATTCGTGCTCAAGGCGGGTGAGTGCATTTACGTTCCTCGCGGATTGATGCACGACGCGCAAACGCATGGTGACACGGCGTCGCTCCACATCACGCTCGGCCTGATCGTGAAAACCTGGGCCGACCTGATGCTCGAAGCGGTCTCGGAAGTTGCCTTGCGCACGCCCGCCATGCGCCACTCACTCCCGCCTGGTTTTGCTCGCCCTGACTTTGATCGTACCGATGCGGAAGTCCAATTCAGGGACATGGCAGAGATGCTGGCCCGAGAGATGAGCGTTGACGGTGCAATGGACTTCTTTGTCGATAGCTTCATCCGGTCACGCGTGCCCAATACCCGTGGCGCCATCAGCAATTATCTCGCACCCAATTCAGCCAGCCAGACCTTCAAACTGCGCCCGTTCGTGCCGTGGCGCTTTGCCGGTGATGAAACGGAGAACGTCATCATCACTGCTGGCGGCGAAGTCCGGTTTCCAGCCGAGGCCGAACAAGGTCTGCACACCCTGCTCGATGGCGGCACTGTGACTGCGGCGAGTTTCGTTGGTCAGGACGATAGCGCGGCGATTGAAACACTTGGCAAGCTCCATGCGTTTGGTCTGATCATTCCTGTTTGATCTGCCCCTCACGTACGCCTTGTTATAATTCAAAACCTCTGCCTGCCTTGTCCGGGACATGGTTAAAACAGTAGATGCGCCCCTTTGTGGTGGCCCGACCTGTTCGGGCCACCGAATTTTTCGCGGGTTGGCATGCGTTTTCGGTCTGGAACCATAACTGTTTCCCTTGCAGCAGTCTTTGCTGTCCTTTGGCTGATGTGGCCGTCGACCATCAATCCGGTCTACTGGGACGAGCCGGAAGCTCCTGCCATGACAGGTCCGCTCGCCCCCAATACCGCCTTGGGGTCGGCCCAGTTCTACGATCTCGGCGCAAGCGGAACGGCCCACAGCGTCGCGCTGGGCGAGAATGGTGAGATCTATTCCGGCAATGCTTCCGGCAAAATCGTCAGGATCGAATCGCCCGGCATGACGCCGACAGTGATCGCTGAACTCGATGACCTGCCGATTTCTGGTCTGGCCTGGATTGGTTCCAGCACGCTTGGTGCGACGACGTCAGACGGGTTGTTCGCGGTCAACGTCATCTCCGGCGACGCGACCCGCGTAAGTGTCGGCGTGCCGGGTTACCCATTCGGCTTTGCCAATGACCTTGCCATCACCAGACAAGGCGAGATCTACTTCACCGACTCGTCAGTATTGCACGATGAAGGCACCCCTGACGGGGATCACGTGCTGGACATGCTCGAGAACCGCCCACACGGCGCGCTATATGTCTGGGATCCGCGCACGCACCAGACCCGGCTTGCGGCTGACCGCCTCTACTATCCTAACGGAATCGCCCTCGCCTCTGACGGCCTCTCGATCTATGTCTCGGAAACCTTCCGTTATCGGATACTGCGGCACTGGATCGATGGCCCGCGACGCGGTGAGACTGAAGTTTTTGCCGGCAATCTGCCCGGCCTGCCCGACGGGCTGGCGACCGATAATTCCGGCCACCTGTTCGTCGCCCTTCCCGCCGGACGCAGCTCGGCCTTGCGGACAATCAGGACACGCCCGTGGCTCGCACGGATCGTTTCGCGACTGCCAGCCTGGGCACGGCCTGATGGCGGCTCGGCGAGGCCATTCATCGCCGTTCTTGACGAGCAAAACGCCGAAATCATCGCGTCGTTCCATGATCCCGAGAACCGGCTTTGCCATGTCTCGAACATGGTCCTGACCGAGGACCAGGACCTCTGGTTCGGGTCATCCGATTGCAGCTATATCGCCTGGCTTCCACAGGCCGCCGTACAGGCTGGGTTGCAAGCCCCCGGCACGACGGGTTTCGTCGCCGGCGACTGACCTGGCCATCGGGGACGGGTCAGGGCGAAGGTCCGCAAACCTGATCGGATCAGGCCAGCAACGCCTCGGCCTGCTCGACAATCGCCGCTGAGGTGATCCCGAAATGTGCGTACAGGTCCTCGGCCGGCGCGCTTGCACCGAAACCCGTCATTCCGACAAATCCGCCCTTGCGGCCGATCACCTGATCCCAGCCAAAGCGCAGCGCCGCCTCACAGGCAACCACTGGAATGCCGGCGGGGAAAAGCTCATCGAGATAGGCGTCGCCCTGCTCAAGCAGGAGATCCAGGCACGGGGCTGACACCACACGCACTTTGCGGCCCTGGGCGCGCAAGGTCCGGGCCGCCTCGACAGCCAGACAGACTTCCGATCCGGTTGCGACCAGGACAATGTCCGGCGAACCGACATCATCGGACAGAGTATAGGCGCCGCTGGCAGACAGGTTGGTGCTGCCGTCATCACTGCGCAGGAACGGCAGTTTCTGGCGCGACAGGGCGAGCACGGAGGGGCCGTCGATCCGGCGCAGTGCCAAGTCCCATGCCTCGGCCGTCTCGAGCGCATCAGCCGGACGGAAGACATGCATGTTCGGGATGGCCCGCAGCGAGGCCAGTGTTTCAACCGGCTGATGGGTCGGGCCGTCTTCACCCAGACCGATCGAGTCATGCGTCATCACGTAGACTACCGGTTGATGCATCAGGGAGGACAGGCGCATCGACGGACGGCAATAATCGGCGAAAACGAGGAATGTCGCGACATGCGGCCGGAAGCCACCATGCAGGGACATGCCATTGGCGCACGCCGCCATGCCATGTTCACGAACGCCGAAATGGATGTACTGGCCGGCATAGTCGCCTGCCTTCACGATGCCTACGTCCGGCGTCTTGGTGAGATTGGAGCCGGCGAGATCGGCGGATCCACCGGCCAGGCTGGGCCAGTCACCAATGATCGCGGCCAGCGTCTGACCGGATGCGGCGCGGGAGGCCAGGACAGGCTTTTCGGCCGCGACTTTCTGGCGCCAAGCGTCCAGGGCGGCGATCTCGGTTTCACCCGGTTCACCGGAAATCTGGGCGACGAAATCGTCGGCCCGGTCCGCTCCGGCCAACCGCTCCTGCCAGGCCTGATGGGCATCCGCCGAGCCAGTCGCCCGCCAAGCATCCAAAATTTCTTCGGGAATTTCAAACGGAGCGGCTGTCCAGCCGAGCGCCTCACGCGCGCCGGCGATCTCGTCAGCACCGAGCGGGGCACCATGGCTGCCAGCCGTGCCGGCCTTGGTCGGTGCGCCATAGCCGATTGTTGTGCGGCAGGCGATAAGGACCGGTTTGTCGGATGATCGGGCTTTCTGCAGGGCGGCATCGATGGCGGCGTGGTCATGGCCGTCAATGCGCGAGACCGACCAACCAGCCGCCTCGAAACGTTTGAGCACATCCGTGCTTTCCGAAAGGTCCGTCGGGCCATCAATCGAGATCTCATTATCGTCCCACAGGACACAGAAACGATTGAGGCCCAGATGCCCGGCCAGGGAAATGGCCTCGTGGGAAATACCTTCCTGCAGGTCGCCATCAGACGCGATGACCCAGGTACGGTGATCGACGAGATCATCACCATAGCGCGCATTCATCATGCGCTCGGCGAGTGCCATGCCGACCGACATCGAAATCCCCTGCCCCAGCGGGCCGGTCGTCGCCTCGACACCTGGCGTGTGACCGTATTCCGGGTGGCCGGCGGTCAGGCTGTCCAGCTGGCGGAACTTCTTCAGCTCATCCATGCTGATGTCCTCAAACCCGGCCAGATGCAGGATCGAGTAGAGCAACATGGAACCGTGACCGGCTGACAGGACGAAGCGGTCCCGATCAGCCCAGGCTGGCGCTGCCGGATCGAATTTCATGTGTTTCGACCACAAGACGGCGGCAACATCCGCCATGCCCATCGGCATGCCCGGATGGCCTGAATTGGCTTGCTGGACCGCGTCCATCGACAGCGCCCGGATGGCATTGGCCATATCGGACATCGAAACTGGGTTGGAAGGCGTGGTCATGAAGCGTCTCCTGCGCCGGGCCGGTGGCTAGCCGGATATCAGGCCTGTCCTTGCAAGCAAGGCTTTTGTGGACGCGTCATAGCTGGATATATCGCCATCCAAAATCCCCTTGGTCAGCACTTTTCCCAGCTCGACACCCCATTGGTCAAAAGGGTTGATGTCGTAGAGGACGCTTTCGACAAAAACCTTGTGTTCATGCAAGGCGATGAGGGCGCCGAAAGTCGCCGGGGTCAGGTCGTCGAGCAACAAGGTCGCTGACGGCCTATTGCCAGGCATCGACTTGTGGCTTGCCAGATCGGGTTCGGTCGCCGGATCGACCTTGCGCCCGTCCAAAAGAGCCGCGCCCTGGGCAGCCATGTTGGCAGCCAGCGCCCGCTCACGCGGATCAGAACTGGAGAAGTGGCGGGCGACACCGATGAAGTCGACCGGTACCACGTCACCGCCCTGATGCAGCCACTGGAAGAATGAGTGCTGTATTTCGGTTCCATTGCCGCCCCAGACCAGAGCCCCGCCGGGCGTCGATCCCGGCTGACCGTCAACCGTCACCGATTTACCGAGCGACTCCATTTCCAGCTGCTGGAAATAGTCGGCCAGTTTGCCGAGGCGGGCCGAATAGGCAGCGACGCAACGGGCCGGATAGCCCATTCCGATCCGGTTCCAGACATCGATCAACCCCTTGAGGACCGGCATGTTGCGCTCGAGCGGGGCTGTTGCGAAATGCTTGTCCATTTCCCGTGCCCCCTCGCGAAAGGCCTGGAATACCGACGGACCGAGTCCGATTTCAAGCGCCAGCCCGACGGCGCTCCAGACCGAATAGCGACCGCCCACCCAATCGGGGAAGTCGAATACCATCGATGGATCGATACCGAAGGCCTTCGCCTTTTCCGGGGCGGCAGAGGCGGCAGCGAAATGGGCCCCGGCACGCGTCGCGCCGACATGGCCGGCCAGCCAGTCCCGCGCCGCTTCGCCGGACATCAGGGTTTCCTGGGTCGAGAAGGATTTCGAGGCCACGATGAACAGGATGGCCGCCGGGTCTGCCCCGGCCACGGCGTGTTTCAGATCGCTCGGATCGAGACTGGCAACAAAGCGCAGTTCCGGGCCGCCGTCTGCGTGATCTGCCAGCGCATCGGCCACCAGACGCGGACCCAGATCCGACCCGCCAATTCCGATATTGACCACCCGGGAGATCGGCACACCGGATGGCGCATAGTCACCGGACCGGACACGCTCGGCAAACTCGCGTGTTTCGGCCTGCGTGCGCGCCACCAAAGCCGCCGCGTCACTTCCTACCAGGTCGCCGCCCTCCCGATAGGCCATGTGCAAGGCCGGACGGTTTTCGGTAGCGTTCACAATTTCACCCGAAAGCAGCGCGTCCCGCTTGCTTTCAAGTCCGCTCGCGCGGGCACGGGCAAACAGGGCTTCAAGCGCTGCTTCGTCCAGACATTGCTTGGTGGCATCGAATTCGAGACCCGCAACACTGAGGATCAAAGCTTGCGAGCGATCATCGCCGGTTTCAGCCAGCGTGCGGAGGGAGGTGCCGGACAGACGTACGGCATGAGCGTTCAATTCGGTATCGGACACGGGATTTCCTGCACTCTCAATAGGAGAGGACAACCTATTGATGGCTCGCCGGCTTCACAAGGCGTCCGGGCAAGGTTCGCGCTGGTTTCAGCCGGTTTTTTCCACGTCCAGCACAACGCCAAGCAAATGATAGAATGTGCTTGCCGGGATACGATCAGCCGTTTGACTACCGCGAGCGTCGACGCTGTCGATCCACCCCCCCCGGATCGCCGGGTCGATATGCCATTTCAACAATTGCGTCGCTGCGACTTCAGCTTGGGCGAGCGCGCCTGACGCACCACAACGATGGCGCGCCAGAGCGCCGCGCAACCACTCGGTCTGAACCCAGGTGCGGCTACCACCTTCAATCGGCCGCCCGGCGCTCGTCGATGCGCTCATCATGAATCCCGTATGACGATTGAGGCCGAATTCATGGGCATGCTGAAACAGCCGCGTCGCCATTTCGTCGGAAACAGAGCGACCGGTCCGTTGGTATGCATCAAGTAACCAGACCCACTCCAACTCGTGCCCAGGTTCGACAACTATGCCATCGTCGGACTCATCAGGTCGCCAGGTCCTATCGAAAAACTCAACCAGGTAACCGCCAGCCTGATCAATAAAATACGAGCCAAGCAACTCCAAGACAGCTTCGGCTCGATCGAGATAGGATTGATCGCCGCTGACTTCATGCCAGGCCAGCATGCACTCAAAGAAATGCATGTGCGGGTTCTGCCTTCGAGGCAGTTGTGGGCCGCCCAAACTCTCGGCGTAACCCCCTGCCGGATCAGCGAACTCCCGATCCAGATATGCGAGCAGGGAATCGGCCTCGTGCCGATAACGGGCGTCGCCAGTCAAGCGGAACAGCCACGCTTGGGCCAAAAGGATGAATGTATGGTCGTAAAGATCGCGGATCGGGCTCTCGACGGCACCGGTATCGGTCAACCGATGCACCCAACCATCCTGACCGTCAGGCGCTTTCGCTCGTTGCTCCAGCAGGGCATATCCATCGACCGCCAGGTCATGCCCATTGCACCACCCGGCCAAGTGGGAACGGGCGAAGACATAGACTTGCCGAGCCTGCGTTCGCACGCGCCTAGAATCCCCGAAAACCGGACTGCCATCCAAGTTCACCGATTCCAAGAAACCGCCTGATTGCGGATCCCAAGCGCGCTGCTGCCAGAATGGGAGTGCCGTGGCCTTGAACCATTCGGCGTACCGGTCAATTGCGATCACCGCTCCCCCCGAAGCTGCCTGTCACTCAGTCCAATTGCGCCATATCCTCATCGGAAATGTCGAAATTGGCGTAAACATTCTGCACGTCGTCGCTGTCTTCCAGCATTTCCATCATCTTCATCAGAGTTGCGACCTTGTCGCCGGTCACCTCGATCAGGTTCTGCGGACGCCAGATGAGTTTGGCCGAGGACGGATCTTCGAAGGTCGCCGACAGGCCCCCGACGACCTCCATCAGGTCTTCACGGGCGGTGTAGATGACGTGCTCGCCCTCATTGTCCTCGTCGCCGGGCTCGGACGCGACATCTTCGGCACCCGCCTCGATCGCCGCTTCCATCATGGTGTCTTCATCGGCCTTGGAGAGCGGGTATCGGATCTCTCCGACATTATCGAACATGAAGGCAACCGAACCGGTCTCGCCAAGATTGCCGCCATTCTTGGCAAAGGCGGTGCGGACTTCAGCGGCGGCCCGGTTCTTGTTGTCTGTCGAGACTTCGACGATCACACCAATTCCGGCCGGTCCGAAACCCTCATAGCGGATGTCTTCAAAGGACTCGTCATCACCACCCGACGCCTTGTCGATCGCGCGCTGGATATTGTCCTTGGGCATCGACTGGCCCTTGGCGTTGGAGACGGCGAGACGAAGGCGCGGATTGGCATCAACGTCCGGTCCACCCAGCTTGGCAGCGATAGAGATTTCTTTGGACAGGCGTGAGAACAGCTTTGAACGCAGCTTGTCCTGACGCCCCTTGCGGTGCTGGATATTGGCCCATTTGGAGTGTCCGGCCATGATCGGGATCCCTGTTCCTGCGGATTCAAGGCGCCCTGCTTACCCAGAATGTCAGGCAAATGCCACACCTTGCGCCACATTGGCCCGCCGCGTCAGAGGAGTTCTGAGCGCCCTTCGTCCTGCAATGCAGTCACAAGCGCCTTGACGTCCTGTGTTCTCGACCCGTCGCTGACCAGTACGGCATCATCGGTGACCACCACGACAACATTGTCCATGCCGACAACACCCACACGACGACCATTCGTCATGACGTAGGAGTTCTGCGTATCGACGAAGTGTACATCACCGCGCGCCACATTCCCCTCAGGCGTCTTGTCCTCGGCGATATCCCAAAGGGCACTCCAGGCCCCGACGTCGGACCATCCGATATCGGCCGGCACAACAGTCGCCTTGCTGGTCTTCTCCATGATCGCATAGTCGAACGAATTCGAGGGGCACTCTCCAAAACGCTTGGCACACAGCACGACCAGATCATCGACCACACTTGCGTCTGCCAACGCAGCGCGACTCGATGAGGAAATATCTGGGCAATGCCCATCCATCTCGGCCAGCACCGTGCCGGACCCGAACATGAAAATGCCGGCATTCCAGTAGTAATCACCGGTAGCGATGAAACGTTGCGCCGTGGCGACATCGGGCTTTTCAGTGAAACGTTTGACACGATAACCCGGATCCAGGCGGTTGCCGCGCTCGATATACCCGTACCCCGTCTCAGGAGCGGAGGGCTGGATGCCGAATGTGACGATGCAACCGGATTCGGCAAGCGATGATGCGGCCGTTATGGCGGCATGGAACGCATCTCCATCGCGAATATGGTGGTCAGCCGGCAAGAGCAGGACCAACGCCTCCTCACCATATTCCCGGGCAACCAGAGCGGCAGCCACGGCTGCCACCGCCGCCGTGTTCCGGGCCACCGGCTCGACAACATAGTGTGACGGGGCGACACCAAGCTCGGTCAGTTGCAACCGTGCCAACTCATGCTGACGTTCATTGAGGACAATGATTGGAGGCGCGATGTCGAAATCTTCCCGTGTCGCCGAAACGCGCATGACGGTTTCCTGCACCATCGACATTTCGGATACGAGCGCATGAAGCTGTTTCGGGTGCGAGGCCCGCGAGAGCGGCCAAAGGCGCGTCCCCGATCCACCTGACATGATTACAGGCACAACCACTGACACAGCACTATCTCCCGAAGCTGGACTAACCACATGAATGACCAAACCAACGTGACCACGCAACCTCGCGGTACTGTGGAAGGACCGCGCAAAGACCAGCGTCACTCTTCAGATGTTAATGCGTTACTTCCATCGGCCGTGATGTCGGGACAGTTGAGGGCGGGAAGTCGTGCGCTGACAAATATTTCAAAAGCCTGCCAAGGACCGTCGCGCAATCGGTCTGGATGATGCGGATCTGGGCAACGCCGTCCAACTGACTTGCGGTAAAGACACAAGCGTCTTCCTCACCCTCGCCATCATCCAGTGATCGCAGGAATGTGGCCAGATGCTGGTCAAACTCGTGCGCGGATTGTGCGTCCTCGAACCTGATGACTTGCTTGAACATGCTCGCCCCCCTCTAACCGCTGCTCCATCGCTCGTTGGCGCGACGGCTCTCCCCGAACCGGCAACCAATCAAGTATACCCACCTGCAGCACAAGTCTGCGTGACCGAAATCACGGGCAGGAACGAACACGCTAGCGATCTGACGGGCGCGATCAACCGGTTGCAGCGGCGAACCGCACGCTTTGTGTTGCGCCGCAGCAAAATTGTCACATCAAGAGGGAAGGCATTCCGAGAGCTGTCCGCCCAGGCGGATTGGCTCACAGCGCAGGGCCAAGCCGGTCGCGTCATCGGTCTCAACAAAGACACCGCACAAGGTCGCATCACCGGTTGCCGGCTCGAAGCGGCCCGAGCGCATACGGGTCGTGAAGCGCCGCAGCGGCTCTTCCTTGTCCATGCCGATCACACTGTCATAGTCGCCACACATGCCTGCATCGGTCTGATAAGCGGTGCCGCCCGGAAGGACACGCGCATCGGCTGTCGGGACATGGGTGTGCGTGCCCACAACCAGACTGGCTCTGCCATCGCAAAAAGCCCCCATCGCCATTTTTTCGCTCGTCGCCTCACCATGAAAATCGATGATGACCGCGTCAGCGACCATGCCCAGCGGCGCGGCTGCGAGTTCCCGCTCGACCGCAGTGAACGGATCGTCCAGCGACTCCATGAACAGATTACCCATCACATTCATCACAAAGACGCGGCGCCCGTCGGGCAGATCATAGAGATTGGCCCCGGCACCGGGGGTTGAACCGACCGGATAATTAGCCGGACGCAACAGGCGCGGCTCGCGGTCGATGAAGCTCAGGGTCTCGCGCTGGTCCCAGGCATGATTGCCCAGGGTCAGGACATCGGCACCCAGCTCGAACAGCTGGTTGCAGATCTTTTCCGTTACCCCGAACCCGGCGGCCGCATTTTCGGCATTGATCACTACAAAATCAGGCTTCAGCGCTTCGCGCACGCGCGGCAGATGGTCCTCGATTGCGCGGCGGCCGGTCTTGCCGACAATGTCTCCGAAAAAGGCCAGGCGCATGAGATGGGCTCCGTCAGCGGTTGGGTCGACGGATATGGCGCATCATCGCCCGAAAGTCCAAGTCATGACTGATGCAAACGTTTCAGGGAGCCCTCCCGGCGCCGGGCACATAGTCCAGGATTGGCGCCAGACAGCGCTCCGCCTCGTCAAGCGTCCAGCCCTTGCGGTTCGCGTAGTCCTCGACCTGGTCCTTTAGAATACGGCCGACCGCGAAATAATGGCTGTCGGGATGCGACAAATATAAACCGGAGACCGACGACGCTGGTGTCATGGCGAATGAATTGGTCAAGCCGATCCCGGCATTACCTGTTGCATCAAGCAGTGAGAAAAGCGTGCGCTTTTCGGAATGGTCGGGTTGGGACGGGTAGCCCGGCGCCGGCCGGATTCCGTCATAAGCCTCTTCTATCAACTCACGATTGGAGAACGCCTCATCGGGGGCATAGCCCCAATGCTTCTGACGCACCTGCTTGTGCAACCACTCAGCCGCGGCCTCGGCAAGCCGGTCTGACAAGGCCTTGAACAGGATCGAATTGTAATCGTCCTTCTCGGCTTCGAAGCGGGCAAGCAAGTCCGGATTGTCGCCGGCGGTCACGGCAAATCCGCCGATCCAGTCATCATGCCCCGCCGGCGCAAGGAAATCATACTGGCTGAGATGGGGGCGATCATTGTCCTTGGCTGCCTGCTGACGCAGGCCATAGAAGCGCGCAAGGGTCTCCTTGCGGGCGTTATCTGCATAAAGCACGGCATCATCGCCGTCGCGATTGGCCGGCCAGAAGCCTACTACTGCGCGCGGTTCCAGGAGGTTCTCGTCAACAATTCGGGCAAGCATGGCCTGGGCGTCGGCAAACAACGCCTTGGCCGCATCACCGCGGCGCGGATCATCGAAGATCGCCGGATAGCTGCCTTTGAGCTCCCATGTGAAAAAGAAGGGGGTCCAGTCGATAAAGTCGACCAGCTCCGCCGCCGTCGGCTTAAGAAGCGAGACGCCCGGCTTTGCCGGAACCGGCGGAGTGTAAGCCTCCCAGTCACACTTCCAGGAGTTTTCACGCGCGCGACCGATTGGCAATCGAGCCTTGCTTGACCGCGCCGCCAAACGACGCTCGCGGATCTTGGCAAGGTCGGCCTTGACCTCCACCGCATACTTGTCGCGCTGGTCGGAGAGGAGCTTGGAAACCACCCCGACGGCGCGGCTCGCATCGAGGACATGAACCACCGGCGCAACATTGATCGCCGGATCGATCTTTACCGCCGTGTGTGCCGGGCTGGTCGTGGCGCCACCGATCAAAAGTGGAATGTCGACCTTGAGTCTTTCCATCTCGGAGGCCACGAAAACCATCTCGTCCAGGGAAGGCGTGATCAGTCCAGAAAGGCCGATGATGTCAGCGCCTTCGTCCCGCGCCGTTGCCAGGATTTTCTCGCAGGGCACCATCACGCCGAGATCGATGACATCATAGCCGTTACACTGCAGCACAACACCGACAATATTCTTGCCAATGTCATGGACGTCGCCCTTCACCGTGGCCATCACGATCTTGCCGTTCGACTTGCCCTGATCGCCGGTCAGCGCTTTTTCCTCTTCCATGAATGGTATGAGGTGGGCCACCGCCTGCTTCATGACCCGCGCCGACATTACGACCTGTGGCAGGAACATCCTGCCATCGCCAAACAGGTCGCCGACGACATTCATGCCGTCCATCAGGGGCCCCTCGATGACGTGCAGTGGCCGATCGAAAGACTGGCGGGCCTCTTCGGTATCGTCGACGATGAATTCATTGATGCCATGAACGAGTGCATGGCGAATCCGATCTGAAACCGGCGCATCGCGCCATTTCAGGTCACGGACCTTGGCCGGGCCGGCGCCCTGGCCACGATAGCGCTCGGCCGCTTCAAGGAGCCGATCAGTCCCGTCATCCCGCCGATTGAGGATGACATCCTCGACCAGCTCACGCAGCTCCGGCTCGATATCATCGTAAATGTCGAGCTGGCCGGCATTGACGATCCCCATGTCCATACCCGCCTTGATGGCGTGATAGAGAAAGACCGAATGCATGGCCCGACGCACGGTTTCGTTTCCGCGGAAGGAAAAAGAGATGTTCGAGAGCCCGCCGGAAACGTGGCAATGGGGAAGATTTTCGCGGATACGCCGCGTCGCCTCGATGAAGTCGACCGCGTAATTATTGTGCTCCTCGATCCCAGTTGCGACCGCGAAGATATTGGGGTCGAAAATGATGTCTTCCGCCGGAAAACCGATCTCGTTGACGAGAATCCGATAGGCCCGCTCGCAGATCTCATACTTTCTGGCAGCGGTATCGGCCTGGCCTGTCTCATCGAACGCCATGACAACAACCGCCGCGCCGTAGGCCAGACATTTGCCGGCCTGTTCGCGAAACTGGGCCTCGCCCTCCTTGAGGCTGATCGAATTGACGATCGCCTTGCCCTGCGTGTTCTGCAGGCCCGCCTCGATCACCTCCCATTTCGAACTGTCGACCATGACGGGCACCCGGGCGACATCCGGCTCGCCTGCGATCAGACGCATGAAGCGGGTCATCGCCTCGACGCTGTCGAGCAGACCTTCATCCATGTTCACGTCGATTATCTGCGCACCATTCTCGACCTGCTGCCGGGCGACCGATACGGCGGCCATGTAATCGCCCTCGGTGATCAGTTTGCGAAACCGGGCCGAGCCGGTGACATTGGTGCGCTCGCCGACATTGACGAAGCTTGGAACAGATACGGACATGGTATTGAGCCTCAGGACGCCAGCTCGAACGGTTCAAGACCGGAAAGCATCATGGCTTTTCTGCTTGGGACCGGCTGGCGCGGAGCGGCCGGTTTCGCGGCTGCCGCGATGGCTCGGATATGGTCAGGCGTGGTGCCGCAGCAACCACCGAGAATATTGACCAGGCCGGACGACGCCCACTCGCCCAGATGCCGGGCAGTCTGGTCCGGCGTCTCGTCATACTCGCCCATATCGTTGGGCAGGCCCGCATTGGGATAGGCGATGATGCGGGTATCGGCGATACGGGCCAGCTCGCTGACATAGGGCCGCATCTCGTCAGCCCCCAGCGCGCAGTTCAATCCGATGGCCCAGGGACGGGCATGGCGGACCGAGCTCCAGAAGGCCGACGCCGTCTGGCCAGACAGTGTCCGCCCCGAACGGTCGGTGATCGTGCCGGAAATGATGATCGGGATCTCCTCGCCGGTCTCCGCGCGCAGGTCCAGAAGCGCCTTGATCGCCGCCTTAGCATTCAGCGTGTCGAAGATGGTCTCGATCAGGAAGAAATCGATGAAGGGTGCCATGGCGCCCGCCTGTTCGAAATAGGCCTGTCGGACCGTTTCAAAATCAACATCGCGATGGCCAGGGTCGTTGACCTGGGGCGAGATCGACAGGGTCTTGTTGGTCGGACCGATGGCGCCGGCCACGCCTCGCACAGTACCGGTCCGGGCTGCGACCTCGTCGGCCGCTTCACGGGCCAGTCGCGCCCCTTCGCGGGCGATGTCGCCGGCAACAGCCTGCATGTCATAATCAGCTTGGGCAATGGTCGTCGCGGAGAATGTATTGGTCTCGACGATATCGGCTCCCGCGTCGAAATAGGCTTGGTGGATTGCCTTCACCGCCTCCGGAGCTGACAGGTTGAGGATGTCGTTATTGCCCTGGACCGGAACGTGCCAGCCGGCAAAACGTGCGCCCCGATAGCCGGACTCGTCCAGCTTCAGATCCTGGATCTGTGTGCCCATTGCCCCGTCAAGAATGAGAATTTCGGTACGGGCCTTGGCGTCCAGTGCGGCAATGCGGGCGGCACGCGTCATGATGCGACGGCCTGGAGCTCACGGTCGCCCGCCTTCACGCCCAGCAACTGGCAGGTCGACAGCGCCAGCTCGGCCCGGTTGAGCGTGTAGAAGTGGAAACCATCCACGCCGCCATTGCGCAGCTTGCCGCACAGCTTTGCCGCGACGTGAGCCGTCACCAGCTGGCGGGTGCCGGCATCCTCATCGAGACCTTCATAGGCTTCATGCAGCCATTTCGGCAGGCTGGCACCACACAGGCCGGCGATCCGCTTGAGACCCTTGAAATTGGGTTGCAGCATGATGCCCGGCACGATCGGAATGGTGATGCCGGCGGCCCGGGCCCGGTCGCGAAAGCGGAAATAGACATCGGCATCAAAGAAAAATTGCGTAATCGCCCGTGTCGCGCCCGCATCGATCTTGGCCTTCAACAAATCAATGTCGAAACCGGCATTCGGGCTCTCCGGATGGGTCTCGGGATAGCAACCGACCGAAATCTCGAAATCACCAATGTCGGAAATGCCCCGCGCGAGCTCGGCGGCATTGGCATAGCCGCCAGCTGGCGGGACATAGCTCCCCCCGATCGCGTCAGGCGGATCACCGCGTAGCGCCACAATGTGGCGTACGCCGGACTTCCAATAATCACGGATGACGCCATCCACCTCGGCCTTGCTGGCATTGACACAGGTCAGGTGGGCCGCGGGAGGAATAGAGGTTTCCTCGACAATCCGGTGCACGGTGCGATGGGTCCTGTCGCGGGTCGATCCACCGGCGCCATAGGTCACGGATACGAAATCCGGACGCAGCGGCTCGAGGCGCGAGATTGACTCCCAAAGCGTGGATTCCATCGCATCGGTCTTCGGCGGAAAGAATTCGAACGAAACCGACAACCCGTCCGGTTTCCGCGCTGCCTGCCCGTGCTCACCCATGGGACACCCTTCCACTGCTGCGGCTCTGGCAGCCCCGCCCGGGGCGTGCCGCACCGCCGCATCATTACCACATCAGGACATAAAGATATCTTTATATGCTTGGATTGGCTAGGGGCAATCTGGTTGTTTGGGCAGCGCCGCCTATATGGGCTGGTGAAATCTTCCGCAAAGCGGAGGAGACTTGCATCCGCTCGTCACATCTGGTCTACCCGACGATATAAAGATTTCCTTATATGAGGATTCCACAGTGAGCCGTTCTTCTTACATCTTCACGTCCGAAAGCGTTTCCGAAGGCCATCCGGACAAGGTGTGCGACCGCATATCCGACACGATTGTCGACCTGTTCCTGGGCAAGGACCCGGAAGCCCGTGTCGCCTGCGAAACCCTGACAACAACCAACCAGATCGTCCTGGCCGGTGAAGTCCGCTGCGCGGCACCGATCGACGATGCAGAGATCGAAGCCGCCGCTCGTGAAGCGGTCCGCGACATCGGCTACGAGCAGGACGGCTTTCACTGGGAGACGGCGACGTTACAGAACTTCCTGCACGAGCAATCCGTTCACATCGCCCAGGGCGTCGATGCCAGCGGCGACAAGGATGAGGGAGCGGGCGACCAGGGGATCATGTTCGGCTATGCCTCCGACGAGACGCCGCAACTCATGCCGGCCCCGATCACCTATTCGCACCAGATCCTCAAGCGCATGGCGGAGCTGCGCAAATCCGGCGCACGTCCGGAATTCGAGCCGGATGCGAAGTCGCAGGTCACCATGCGCTACGAAAATGGCGTCCCGGCCGGCGTGACCTCGGTCGTTGTTTCGACGCAGCACAAGGACGGGCTGACCCAGGACGACATCCGTGAGCTGGTGCGCCCGGTCGTGCAGGATGTCCTGCCGGAAGGCTGGTTCCCACCGGAAGAAGAATTTTACGTCAATCCCACCGGCACTTTCGTAATCGGCGGCCCGGACGGCGATGCCGGCCTGACCGGCCGCAAGATCATTGTCGACACCTATGGTGGCGCCGCGCCGCATGGTGGCGGCGCCTTTTCCGGCAAGGACCCGACCAAGGTCGACCGGTCGGCTGCCTATGCCTGCCGCTGGCTGGCCAAAAATGTTGTGGCGGCCGAACTGGCCAAGCGTTGCACGATCCAGGTTTCCTACGCGATCGGCGTGTCCAAGCCGCTCTCGCTCTATGTTGACCTGCACGGCACTGGCCGCGTTGACGAGGCCAAGCTGGAGGACGCACTGCGCCAGCTGGCCGACCTGTCTCCGCGTGGCATCCGCACCCGGCTGCAATTGAACAAGCCGATCTATGCCCGCACCGCCGCCTACGGACATTTCGGCCGCACACCGACCGAAGATGGCGGCTTCTCCTGGGAGCGGACCGATCTGGCCGACGAGCTTCGCTCCCTCCTCTGATCCTGATAAGCACGGGGCGCAATCGCTTCGCCCTGCCACTTTACGAACGCCGAACAAGAAGGACCTTTTGGTCATGACGCAATTTGCTGCGGACAAACCCTATATCGTCAAGGACATGTCGCTGGCCAAATGGGGCCGGATCGAGTTCGACATGGCTGAAATCGAAATGCCGGGCCTGATGGCGCTGCGCGAAGAATACAAGGACAGTCAGCCGCTCAAGGGCGCGCGGATTGCCGGCTCGCTGCACATGACCGTACAGACCGCGATCCTGATCGAGACACTGACGGCACTCGGCGCGGAAGTCCGCTGGGCCTCGTGCAACATCTTCTCGACCCAGGATCACGCTGCCGCGGCGATCGCCGAGACCGGCGTGCCGGTCTTCGCCACCAAAGGCGAAACGCTGGAAGAATACTGGGACTATGCCGACGCCATCTTCCATTGGCCGGACGGTGAAACCGCCAACATGATCCTCGATGATGGCGGCGATGCCACCATGTATCTGATCCTTGGCGAGAAGGCCGAGAACGACCCGTCCGTTCTCAACCATCCGAAATCCGAGGAAGAAACCTTCCTGTTCGCGCAAATCAAGAAGCGCATTGCTGCGACCCCGGGCTGGTTCGCCAAGGCCAAGGCCGCCATCCAAGGCGTGTCCGAAGAGACCACGACCGGCGTCATGCGTCTCTACCAGATGCAAAAGCGCGGCGAGCTGCCCTTCCCGGCGATCAACGTCAATGACAGCGTCACCAAGTCGAAATTCGACAATCGTTATGGCTGCCGCGAAAGCCTGGTCGATGCCATCCGTCGCGGTACCGACGTGATGATGGCCGGCAAAAAGGCGCTCGTCTTCGGCTATGGCGATGTCGGCAAGGGTTCAGCCGAGTCGCTCGCCGGCGCCGGTGCCCGAGTCTATGTGACCGAAATCGATCCGATCTGCGCCCTTCAGGCCTGCATGGACGGTTTCGAGGTGGTGCGGGCCGAGGACGTGATCGGCGAGATGGACATCTTCGTCACCGCGACCGGCAATAAGGACATCCTGACCGTCGACCACATGCGCGCCATGAAGGACATGGCGATCGTCTGCAATATCGGCCATTTCGATAATGAGATTCAGGTCGAGAGCCTGAAAAACTACCAGTGGACCAATGTGAAGCCGCAGGTCGACCTGGTGAACTTCCCGGAAGGTCACCGCATCATCCTGCTGTCGGAAGGCCGCCTGGTGAACCTGGGCAATGCAACCGGTCATCCGAGCTTCGTGATGTCGGCCAGTTTCACCAACCAGACGCTGGCCCAGATCGAGCTGTGGACCAAGGGTGAGAACTACACCAACGAGGTCTACATCCTGCCCAAGCATCTCGACGAAAAGGTCGCCGCCCTGCACCTCGACAAGCTCGGCGCCAAGCTGACCGTGCTGTCGGACGAGCAGGCCGACTATATCGGTGTGCCGCAGCACGGCCCGTTCAAGGCTGAACACTACCGCTACTAGGGCGGCTAACCCGAACAAGAAAGGGGCGCCTTGCCAGCCGGCAAGGCGCCCTTTTTGTATCGCCCGTGACGCAGAGCATGGAATCGTCCAGTCTCGCAGCGGGGGAGCAATCATGACATTGAATGATGCCTATTTGATTTCGCAGATCGTCGCGGTCGTCCTGGTCGGGCCGACCCTGCTATACTTGGCCCTGCAAGTCCGCCAGAACACCAAGCAATTGCAGGCCGCTGCGCGCTACCAGTTTGTCGAAGCGACAGGGCAGATGCATTCGCTGACTGTGGGCAGCAAGCCGACCGCTTCAATGTTCAGACGCGGCATCGAGTCCTACGCCCAGCTCGACCCGGACGAGCGGCTGCAGTTTGGCATCCTCATCGGGCATTTTTTACAGATCTACAGCGTCATGTTCGAGCTGCACGCCGACGGCCTGTTGCCAAAGAGCCAATGGCATGCCGTCCTCAAGGACCTCGAATTCATCCTCGACTGCGATGGCGGCAGAGAGATATGGGAATCATTTGGCAAGGTAGGCTTGGCGCCGGACTTCGTCGCCTTCGCGGACGCCATCTTTCGCGAAAAACCCGGCTCCTACAAACTCTAGCACCAACAGCGCCTCACAGGGGCCGCCCGTGCCGCCATCCCCATTGGCAGGTCGGCGAGCTCTGTGCGCCGTTGCGGCGTTGGCCGCAGGCTGCGGCAATCAGGATTGCAGGCCACGCCCAGCCATAAACCTTGGTCTGCGCACGCGATTGCGCCGAAGGGAGGAAGGGGGAAGGAAAAGTTTGGCTGATTTTTGGGTCGAGTTGCGTTCCCTCCCCCCTGGGAGCGGGTCAGGGTGAGGGGTGAAGCCCGGTGATTGACGGGAGAATCCCCCTCATCCGGCTTCCGGCCACCTTCTCCCAGGAGAGAAACAAGGTGATGCACAACGGGGATGACCGGTCAGTAGGCCCGGCCGAACCTGGCCGGTCGTCACAGCGCCAAGCCGCGGCCTAGTTGGCAATCGGGACAAAACCGGCCGCAACCGCCGCGTCCCAATCCAGCCGGATCCAGCCCAGGGCTTTCTCGAGCTCGTGGAATTGTCCAACCTTTCGGCCCGAGGAATGGGCAACGGTTGCGACAATCATGGACACAGTCTCCTGATCCGCGGCCTTGCTGACAAAAGCCAGTTTCGTACCCGGAGCAAGCTCATCAACGAGGCCCTGCACATTGTCGATGATCTGAACCGGTTCGGCGGTGATGGTCGCATCACTGATATTGATCAATACCCCACGCACAGACCGGCTGACGGCCACCTCCCGGAGTTCCTGCCGAGACGCGAGGATTTCCTCCGCATCCACCGGCCCGACATGAGTCAGGCAGGCCGCGAAATTGGCAGGATCATGCGTGACGGTGAAGGTCATGGAAAAACCTCAAGCATCCAGCGTCCCGGACAGGCGGGCCGAAAACGACATGAATCCGCTCTGGGTAACCACCCCGTCCAAGGCCTGATCATGCCGCTCTGCGGGAATTGTCGCAAGCACCTGGCAGTCAAAGGCCAAACCCACCGCCCGGACTTGCCCGGCCGCGCGCAATGCCGCCAGCGTATAGTCGTAATACCCCTTGCCGAAGCCGAGCCGGTTGCCGGAGCGATCGCAGGCGAGAAGCGGCACCAGCACAAGCCCGGGACGAAACGCGGGCCGGTCGTCGCGAGGCTCCATCACGCCCATGGCCCGGCATTCCAGCGCATCACCGTCAGCCCAGCCGCGAAAAACCAATGGCAGGCCGTGGCCCTGCACAACCGGCAGACACAATGAATGCCCAAGGTCGTTCAGGCGCTTCATGAGAGGACGCGGATCCAGTTCGCTGTCCAACGGCCAATACCCGGCGACGGGTTCTCCGGCAGCCGGCAGCCAGGCTTCGGGAAATGCCCGGGCCAGCTCATCACCAGCCGCAGGCAGCCTTACGGCCGCCATGCGGCGAAGTTCGATCATCCGTGACCGCAGGGCCGGCTTGTCTGCGGGAGAAGTCATGTGGCGGCTCCACTTGCGCCGTCAGAGCGTGTTTATCCCCACAAACCCGACAGTGCAGGTGGGCACCACATGAACGGGACCAGGGTCCCAGACAGAGGCAGTTCCCTCGTGGAGGTGTACGGTCCGCAGGATAGACGCTCCAGTCGTACGCAGCAGATAACCGCCACCCCTTATGTGGAGGTGAAACGCGCCAAGCTCAAGCACCAGCTTCCGCGAGCGAGGCATCAGGCGCAGATGTCCGGTCACCGCCCTGAGGGTCGGCATCATCTGCCTCAAGCGTCGCGGCGAAGTTTTCCATTCTGTCGGCCAGCCGGGCGAGATGCTCAGTCAGCTGCCCCCTCGCCTCGGCCTGCAAGCTTGCGGCGCCGTGGTTCTCGTGACGCAAACGCTGCACCTGGCCTTCCAGTTCCGCGATCTTGCGATCAGATTCCTTGAGATCATCCACCAGGATCAGCGAGGCCATCAGCAACAGTCTCAGATCGCCAATTTGCCCGACCTGGCCGGATATCTCGCTGACACGCTTGTCGAGACTGCCGGCGAGCTCCCGCAGATAGGCTTCCTGCCCTTCTTCACAGCCAATGGTGAAATCGCGACCATTGAGTTTGACCGTCACGCGAGACATGAGCTCACCCTTCCTCGGTCAGGAAGTCGCGCAAATCAGTGATCGCGGTATCCAGCGCGTCGGACGCCGCCTGCGCCGCATCCTGCAACACGGCCTCCCGGCCGCGCGCCTGGTCCAACGCGTCTGCCAGATTGGCGCGATCGACATCCGCGTCCCTTGCCTCGATTGCGGCGGTCTCGGCCCGACGGACCCGTTCGCGCATGGACCGCGCCACACCCTCGACCCGGCTCATCGCTGTATCGAGGCGGGCGACCACGGCCTCAAGGGCATCTTCGGGCATGTCGGCGCGCACGTTCATACGCCCAAAATCGGCTGCGTTGCGCCAAAGTTCAAGTTATTCGTCAACTTCATCCCCTGTGACATTGACTCCAGTGTGATTCATGGCAGTGAAAATGGGCAAAATCGAGATGGTCGCCGACGCCTCGTCTCCGGCGGGACCGATTGACGCCCGGAGCCGCTCGGTCCAAACATTGACCCAGCTCCGACCTCCAACGCACGCAGGCGCGAAACGGCATGTTTTCCTTACCCGATTGGGCATTCTATCCGCTCGCTGCCGCGGTCACTGCCGGCATGGTTGCCGGCGCGATGAGTTTCGGCGACGTCAATCACCGGACAGCGGAAGAAATCCGTGCAGAGGGTACTGTGATCAGCGGTGCTGCATTGTCCGGACTCACCACGGGGAACGGCCTGACAGCTAGTTTTCTGGGAGCCCCCGATACTGATTTCGCCCAAATTAGTGCGGCAAGGGGCCCGCTGGACGGCCTACAGTCGGCCGGTGCGTTTTTTGCGCTTTCCGAGCCAGAATTACGGGCTTTTGAAGGCCATCGCTTGCGTATTACATACCAACTTCGATCAAGCTCTCACCAAGGTGCTCGAAGAGCGCTTCTGAACTTCTTCACGCCGGATCGCGGCCAAGCCTCGTGGGTGGAGGTCGAATTGTCCAGCCACCTCACCGCCGTAGAGTTGGAGATTTACTCTGGCGTTTGCACGTGGCCACAGGCCTACCTAGCTGTATGGCCGGGCTGGGACACCGATGCCAATGCGATCGACCTTGTCTCTGTCCAGATCACGGCGCTGGAGGAGATGGCTTGTGAATAGTCTCGTCTGGGTAGGGGCGCACATCCGGCATCCGAGCAAGAAGGCCATATGAGCTCCACGACATCATCCGCGCGATTGCTCCGGTGGTCACTTTACGTGTGTTTTGAATATTTTTGCGGGCCGCGAGCGTATTCGGCAAGCGACGCATGGCGTCAAATATGGCATGCCAGAACAATCGGAACTGACGGTTTTTGATCGCCCCGAGGGACAGCACCGCTGTCGCGGTCACATGGAAAGGGAGCGTTACCGGCAAGAGCCATCCCGGCATGTTTTTCAGGTAGATGGTCAATCGATTGCGGACGCCATAGTAGGTTGCAAATTCCGACCGGCGACCCGATGAAGCATACCCTACATGGTCGACCGCGGCTCGACGGAGTTGGATCGCGCGTTCACCAAGCAGACGCGCACGAAAAGCTAGATCAACATCCTCGCTATAACAGAATAGGCTTTCATCAAACCCATCGAGCGTTTCGAAGAGCGACCTTCTGATCATTGCAGCCGCGCCACAAGGGCCAAAAACTTCGCCCTCATTAGGTAAAAGCGCGATCGGTCGCAGAAAACCGGATCGGTAGGCCAAACCCGTGGCATGGAAAACATCCCCCACCCCATCGAGCAGATCTGAACTGTCGGAACTATACTGGGTCGATCCGAACAAGCTCACAGCCGGATATCGTTGTATCGCGACTTCTAGCTCAGCCACCCATTCCGGGCGGGCAAACGCATCTGGGTTAAGGAAGGCGAACCAGCCAGATGACGCCAATTTTGCAAGCAGGTTATTACCCGCCGCGAAGCCGAGATTTTCGTCTCGCATGACCAATTTCACACCGTCGGGAAGATCACTTGACAAAATGCGCTCGCCAACCGGAGAACCATTCTCAAGGACAAGGATTTCGCGAGGTTTGCGGCTTTGCGCCTCGAGCGCTCGCATGCAGTTTTCTATCGTCGCGCGGCTTTTGTACGCGACAACTAGAATGGAAATATCGGCAGTTTCGGTCAACAAAGCACCCGGTCAACTTGCTGCACCGCAGCGACTTTCAATTCGCCTCAGAGCGGGTAGCATGGTTTTTCACGGCAGCGAACTTATCTCGCGGAACCTCAACAGATACTGAAATTGGGCGGTTCGCCAATACATGTTGACAGGCTGGAGGCGAAACGCGTGATCGTAATCCTGATTGATGCTATCCTGATTGTGGGACTAGGAACCGTACTTTTCTCGGGGCTCATGTCGACGGCCCGCGCCTTTGCCCTGTTCACAGCGGCGGTCATCATCACCGGCCGCATCCCATTCAATGACGCGCTTGACCGCCTAACCACACCTGCGATCCTGGCCGTAACCAGCTTGGTCATCATCGCCTCCGCCCTGGCTCGTTTACCCGGCTTGAGTCGCGCGGTGTTTGGACGAGCTGGACGCGGCCCGAGACTCACTCTTGCCCGCTTCCTTGGCTCGGCCGCGCTGGCCTCGTCAGTCATTCCCAACACCGCGGTCGTTGCAGCACTGTTGGGGCCGGCAGCGAGACGACCAGATGTTTCTCCGCACCTGTTGCTGCTGCCGCTTTCTTATATGGCGTTGGCTGGCGGCATGTTGACACCCTTCGGAACGTCGGCCAGCCTGATGGTGACTGGTGAAGCCGCCCGTCTCGGCGTCGACTTATCAGTATTCGACTTCGCCCTTCCCGGAGCGACTGTCGCGCTTGTGGTCTTTGCCGCTCTGGTGCTCGCAGCCCCGATCGTGCTCAAGGAGCGCAAAGCTCCGGAGGCCGACACCAGTGGGATTTTCCACATCGAGGCCCGGATCGAGGAAGGCTCTGCCCTGATCAACCAAAGCGTCGCCGCCGCCAGCCTGCGCAAGTTGCACAGTTTCTACCTGGCGGAAATCATTCGGGACAAGCGCGTGATCCGGCCGGTCCACCCGGCCTTTGTGTTGAACCCGGGCGACCGCCTCATTCTGGTCGGCGACGTCTCCCATTTCGATGAGTTGCACGGGATCAACGGCCTGACGCTTGATGCCGCTCCGAAGCGGCAGAATACGGAAGAATTCTTCCACGCCGTGATCAGCGGTCAGAGCCTGCTCGACGGCAAGACACTCAGGGAGGCCGATTTCCGGGCCCGCTTCAACGCATCGGTGATGGCTGTGAGACGTGGTGAAGAACGCCTTTCCGGCAAGCTTGGTGACATCCGACTACGAACTGGCGACGTTCTGATCCTGTCGGCTGGCCCTGACTTCGGTAGTCGTGACAATGTCCGACCGAATCTGCACATCCTTGATATCGAGTCCCCTGGTCAGACCCCGATGCCGACACGGACGGCATGGGCGCTCGGCTTGAGTTTCGTGACCTTTCTCGGCGTTGCCCTGACCCAGGTCATTCCCTTCCACCACGCAGCCCTTGCACTGGCGGCACTGGTGGTTGGATTGAACTGGACCTCTGCACGAGAAGTGCGACGAAATTTCCCCTTCGATCTCGTCATCATCCTGTGGGGAGCCGTCCTGCTTAGCCTGCTTATTACCCAATCAGGCGCGGCCGCCGCGGCGGCCGCCTTCATCGCGGCGCTGACCGGCAACCTTCCGCCCTATGCGGCGTTGGCGATGATCTTTTTTTTCGCGTGGGCGATGACCGAATTATTCTCGAATGCCAGCGCTGCACTGACAGCTCTTCCTGTCGCGCTCGCCACCGCAAGCCAACTCGGCTTGCCACCCGAAGCCTTCGCCTTGGCCACAGCCTTTGGCGCCAGTGCCAGCTTTTTCATGCCCTTCGGCTATCAGACCCATTTGATGGTGATGACGCCAGGGCGCTATCGTCTCAGCGACTTCCTTGGCTTGGGTGGCATCGTGTTTGTCGCTTATGCAACCGGAACCCTGACTGTACTCACCTTCCTCTATCTGTGACCTGGACCCGACCTATGCCCAATCTGGACAACAAAAACGCCATCGCATTCGAGTTCGCCCGCATCTGCTCGCTGGCCTCCGTAAAAATCATGGAGATCTATGAGAGCGACTTCGAGTTCCGGGGGAAGGACGACAAATCGCCCGTAACGGACGCGGACGAGCTGGCTGAAGAAATCATCCTCGCAGAGCTGCAAAAGTCGCTGCCAGGCGTGCCGGTATTGGCCGAGGAAAGCTTCGCCGCGGGTTTGCGCCCCAAGACTGATGGCGCCTTCATCCTCGTCGACCCGGTTGATGGAACAAAGGAGTTCATCAACAAGAATGGCGAGTTCACCGTCAACATTGCTTTGATCGAGAACCGCGCGCCCACCGCCGGGTGTGTCTACGCACCCGCTCGCGAGCAGATATTCGTCGGCGGAACAACCGCATGGGCTGGCCCTCTGAAAGCCGGCCAGTCGGTCGACGCCGACGCGCTGCAGGCCATCACAACGCGTGACCGGCCTGCCGGTGGTATGACGGCCGTTATGAGCCGCTCGCATGCCGACGACAAGACACTCGCATTTGCCGACGCACAGGGCGTGACAGAGAAGGTTTCCGCCGGGTCATCGTTGAAATTCTGCCTTGTGGCGGAAGGCACGGCAGATGTTTACCCGCGCTTCGGCCCTACCAAGGAGTGGGATACGGGCGCCGGTCATGCGGTGCTCAATGCTGCCGGTGGCGCTGTTCTGACACCCGAAGGGACACCCTTCACATATGCCAAGGAAGAGGTTGAATACCTCAACGGGGCATTTGTGGCCTGGGGTCGACGCGGCTGAGCAAGACGTCTGGACCGGGCGGGCGCAATGCCCACCCGGTTCCGATACTCTAACCGAGGCGACCCATTCGCTTGATTTCGGCTATGACCTGGTCGGCCGCTTCTTCGGCGCTGAGATCAGCGGTCTGAATATGCAGCTCCGGTGCCTCAGGAACCTCATAAGGGCTGTCAAATCCGGTAAAATTCTTGATCTCACCCGCTTGGGCTTTCTTGTAGAGCCCCTTCGGATCCCGCTCTATGCAAACTTCGAGCGGTGCATCGATGAAGACTTCGATGAACTCGCCATCATCAACCAGCTCGCGAACCATCTGCCGCTCCGAACGGAAAGGCGAGATGAAGGAGCAAGTCACGATCAATCCTGAGTCCACAAACAGCTTACCGACCTCGCCGATGCGGCGGACATTTTCCACTCGATCCTCGTCGGTGAACCCGAGGTCTCGGTTGAGACCGTGGCGGATATTGTCGCCATCCAGCGAATAGGTGTGGTGGCCCGCCTGGGACAGCTTGCGCTCGACCAGGTTGGCAACGGTGGACTTGCCAGCGCCAGACAGACCTGTGAACCAAAGGATCGCCGGCTTCTGCCCCTTGATCTGGGCTCGGGCCTCCTTCGTCACATCCATCGCGTGGTGATGGATGTTCGAAGCCCGGCGCAGACCGAACTCGATCATGCCGGCCCCGACCGTCTGGTTGGTGAAACGGTCGACCAGGATGAAGGCACCCATGTCACGAATTTTGTGATAGGGATCAAACGCAATCGGGCGTGCCGTCGACAGGTTACAGAAACCGATCCCGTTCATTTCAAGCTTGCGGCTCGGCTTCTTCTCATAGGTGTTCACATCGACCCGGTGCTTCAGCGCCGACACGGTGGCCGGTGTCGTCGCAGTACCGATCTTGAGCAGATAAGAGCGCCCCGGAAGCAAATCATCCTCCGACATCCACAGCAATTCGGCTGCGAACTGGTCGGTCACTTCCGGCCGACCTTCCGCCGACGCGATGACATCGCCGCGAGAGATATCGATTTCATGATTGAGCACGAGTGTCACCGCATCGCCGGCAACAGCCTCGTCGAGATCACCGTCAGCTGTAACGATTCGCTCGACATTGGCAGCCTGGCCTGACTGCGCAACCACAATCGCGTCACCCGGCTGGATGGTTCCGGCGACAATGGTGCCGGAGTAGCCGCGGAAGTTGAGATTGGGCCGATTGACCCACTGGACCGGCATGCGGAATGGCTCGTTCTGGATATCGCTGTCGATATCCAGGCCTTCCAGGTGCTCGATCAGCGTCGGCCCGGTGTACCAGGACATGTCGTCACTGCGCTTGGTGACGTTGTCGCCATAGCGCGCCGACATCGGGATCGGCGTGATCGATTCAAAACCCAACTCGTCGGCGCTCTTGAGATATTCGGCCACAATTTCATGGAAACGGCCGCGCGAGTGCTCGACCAGGTCCATCTTATTGACCGCCAATACGATGTGACGGATGCCCATCATGCGCGCGATATAGGTATGGCGCAGCGTCTGGATGAGCACACCCTTGCGGGCATCAATCATCATGACGGCTACGTCGGCGGTCGAGGCCCCAGTCGCCATGTTGCGCGTGTACTGCTCGTGCCCAGGCGTATCGGCAACAACGAATTTGCGCTTCTCGGTCGAGAAAAAACGATAGGCGACATCAATGGTGATGCCCTGTTCGCGCTCGGCCTCAAGACCGTCGAGAAGCAGGGCGAAATCGATCTCGTCGCCGGCGGTGCCGTGCTTGCGACTGTCACGCTCAAGCACATTGATCTGATCTTCGAACAACAGCTTGCTGTCATAGAGAAGGCGGCCGATCAGCGTCGACTTGCCATCATCAACAGAGCCACAAGTCAGGAAGCGAAGGACGCCCTGACCACCGGACTGGGTGAGACGTTCCATCACGTCCGCGCGGGTGCGTTCGATATTCATCAGAAATAGCCCTCGCGCTTCTTCTTCTCCATCGATCCGGATTCATCGTGATCGATCAGGCGCCCAGACCGCTCGGATGTTCGCGCGGTCAGCATTTCAAGAACGATCTCCTCGAGCGTCTGCGCGCTCGACTCGATGGCGCCAGTCAGCGGGTAGCAGCCCAGCGTCCTGAAACGAACGAGTTTGAGATCGGGTTTTTCGCCATCTTTCATGGGCAGACGCTCATCGTCGACCATGATCAATTGACCGTCGCGCTCCACCACCGGGCGGTGGGCTGCGTAATAGAGGGGCACAATCGGAATGTCCTCCTCCAGGATGTATTGCCAGATATCAAGCTCCGTCCAATTGGACAACGGGAAGACGCGGATCGACTCGCCCTGCTTGATCTTGGTGTTGTAGTTGCTCCACAGCTCGGGCCGCTGGTTCTTCGGGTCCCAGCCGTGATTTGTGTCGCGGAAGGAGAAGATGCGCTCTTTGGCCCGGGACTTTTCCTCATCCCGTCGTGCGCCGCCAAAAGCCGCGTCATACTTGTGCCGCGTCATGGCGCTCCGCAGCGCTTCGGTCTTCATGACCTGGGTATGCAGCTGCGAGCCATGATCGAATGGATTGATGCCCCGGGCGCGCCCATCTTCGTTGATTTCGACCCGGATTTCGAGGCCCAATTCCTCGGCAATCGCATCGCGGAAGGTGATCATTTCCTTGAACTTGAACGTCGAGTCGACGTGCTGCAACGGAAATGGCGGCCGCGACGGGTAGAAGGCTTTCAGCGCCAGATGCAGCATCACGGCCGAGTCTTTGCCGATCGAGTAAAGCATCACCGGATTGTCAAACTCGGCCGCCACCTCCCGCATGATATGCATGCTCTCGGCTTCCAGCGCCTTCAGGTGGGCTGACAACGGGCGCGCTCGCATCTTAGCAGACTTGAAGCGCTCAGCATACTTCGCGACTGTTTCGTTGATCGATGTCATGGCTTTCCAATCGGTAGGCAGGCTAGGCCAAATCCTAGTATTCACTGGCCCAAGCAGAACCGCGTTCTGGGCCGAACTCTGAACAGTACCATTGGAACGTTTTCATCCCGATAGGTCTTCAACCGGTCAACAAGACGAACGTCAGCCTCAGCGCGTCCGCTTCGGCCACAATTGTCAACCCGGTGCGTAGGAAACAGGAGAATCCCACTAGGATACTGTCGTCAAGGCATTCTCATTCTTCGTCCTATGGGAGATCAGTTTAGGCGCCCTGATAAGATATGCGTCGGATAGGCGCAACACCTCTTTGGCGGCGAATGCTTGACGCACGAGGCTCGCCAGCCACTCGTGGCCGCAACCTAAACAATAAAGAGACCTACGCCTTCCAACTGGTAACCGCTGCAATAACCTGATCGATATCGGAATCGGACATATCAGGGTGCATCGGCAACGAAACAACACGGTGGGCAACCGCTTCGGTGACCGGCAATCCGGGCGGGGCGAGCGGATAACCGGCATAGGGCTCATGTAGGTGAAGCGGGATCGGATAGTAGATCGCGCTCGGGACGCCCTGTTCGGCTAGGTGCGCGCGGAATTCGTCGCGATCATCGACCTCGATCGTATATTGCGCCCAGGTCGATTGCGCACCGGCAAGTACATGCGGCGTCTTCACCACATTTCCGAATCCGACCTTGTAGCGGTCCGCAACGCGCTGCCGCATATGGATTTCATCGGCAAAGACAGAGAGCTTAGCCAGCAGGATCGCAGCCTGTAGCGTGTCGAGGCGCGAATTGAGGCCAATACGGGCATACTCATAGCGCTCTGCCCCTTCACCATGCACCCGGACCGACTTCATGATCGCGAAAAGCGTCTCATCTTTGCAAAGGACAGCGCCACCATCACCATATCCGCCAAGCGGCTTGGCCGGATAGAAGCTGACAGTGAGCGCGTCGGCCCAGTTCAGCGACGCCTTGCCGTCCAGCGTGCTGCCATAGGCCTGCGCGCAATCAGAAAGGAGCTTCAGCCCGGCATTGCGGGCGATCGGTGCCAGGGCCGGATAGTTCGCCGGCTGGCCAAACAGGTCGACGGCGATGACGGCTTTCGGCGTCAGCTCACCGGCTTCGCTCACGCTGGCAATCGCTGCGGCAAGGCTGTCCGGGGACATGTTATACGTATCCGGGTCGATATCGACGAAGATCGGCGAGGCCCCGGCGAGCACGACAACTTCCGCCGTCGAGGCGAAGGTGAAGGCGGGCACGAAAACAGCATCGCCCGGACCGATGCCCCAAGCCATCAGCGGTATGAGGATGGCGTCAGTGCCATTGGCGCAGCTCAGGGCGCGCCCCATGCCGGCGAACTCCGCCAGCCGGGTCTCCAGTTCGGTCACTTCCGGCCCGAGAATATAGCGCCCTTCCTCGAGCACTTTCATCACCGCAGTGTCGATCTGGTCCTTCAGGCGTGCGCGCTGGGCTTTCAGGTCGATGAAGGAAATCATGTCAGGCATGGCGTATTCCAGCTGGCTGTGACAGGAGCGCGACCGCGAACACGGATCGCCAGTTGAAGCCGCTATAGACGCGCGCCCGGATCAGACAAAGTCACGAAACATTTCGCTATTCTACCGTTACCGATTTGGCCAGATTGCGCGGCTGGTCGACATCTGTCCCCTTGTGGACGGCCACATAATAGGCAAGCAGCTGCACCGCGACGGCCGAAACGATCGGCGCTGCCATCCCGGTCAGGCGGGGCAGGAGAAGCTGGGCGCTGGTCTCTCCATCGAGTTCGTCAGCCCCGGGCCGGTCGGTAATCGCGATGACACGTGCACCGCGCGCGCGAACTTCCTGGATCGAGGAGCGCGTCTTCGCGAACAAGGCATCATGCGGCGCGATAACAATGACGGCGACATCATCCTCGATCAACGCGATCGGACCATGCTTCAGCTCACCCGCCGCATATCCTTCGGCGTGGATATAGCTGATCTCTTTCAGCTTAAGCGCGCCTTCCAGCGCTAGCGGGAAGAATTCATTGCGGCCGAGATAGAGGACAATGGATGCTTGGGCGAGCTCGGAAGCAAGCCGGTCAATCGCTTGCTCCACTTTTAGGGCGGCCGCCATCAGGCTGGGAACGGCCATCAGATTGGCAATGTGACCAGCCTGCTCTTCAGCGCTCAGGCGGCCACGCTGGGCACCGGCGAGGACCACCAGCGCGGCCAAAGCCGACAGCTGGCAGGTAAATGCCTTGGTGGAGGCAACGCCGATTTCCGGCCCAGCCAGCGTCGGAGCCACAATATCGGCCTCGCGAGCCATGGAAGAATGCGGAGAGTTCACGAGTGCGATCGTGACAATGCCGGCCGCCTTGCACAGGCGAAGCGCTTCGAGTGTATCCGCCGTCTCGCCGGACTGCGAAATGAACAACGCCGCATCGCCCTCCAGAAATGCCGGATTGCGGTAGCGGAACTCGGAGGCAATATCGACCTTAACCGGGAGCCCCGCTATTCCCTCGAACCAGTACTCGGCAATCTGTCCGGCATAGGAAGCGGTTCCGCAACCGATAATATGCAGGCGGGTCATCTTGCTGAAATCCACGCCTTCGCGCGGCCTTACCCGCCCGGAAACGGCATTGACATAGGCCGACAGGGTGCGCCCGACGACTTCAGGCTGCTCGTAGATTTCCTTTTGCATGAAATGGCGATGATTGCCCTTCTCCGCCATTGCCATAGAGGCCGGAGCCGGCACCAGCGGGCGGTCGACGACCTCGCCCATCGCGTTCAGAACTTCGACGCCTGCCGGCCTGACGATCACTGCATCACCCTCGTGCAAATAGATCACCGATCTGGCTTCGCCGGTAATCGCCATGATGTCAGACGCCAGAAAGCTGGCCCCATCCCCGACTGCAGCGACCAGAGGTGCGCCCCTCCGGGCTCCGAGCACGAGGCCAGGCTCGCCTTCAATGATGGCCGCCAGGGCGAACGCCCCCTCCAGCCGCCCGAGCGTGGCAATGAGCGCCGCCTTGGGGTCAGCGCCACCGTCGAGTTCACGGTCCAGCAGCTGAGCCACAACCTCGGTATCGGTCTCGCTGGCGAAACGGCGCCCGCAAGCCACAAGTTCGGCGCGCAAGGATTTGTAGTTTTCTATAATGCCATTGTGGACCAGACAAACACGTCCGGCCTGATGCGGATGCGCATTCGCTTCGGTCGGCGCGCCATGTGTGGCCCAACGCGTGTGTGCGATACCCGTCGAGCCGCTGACCTCCGGCCTCATCACTGTTTCCAACGCCGACACCTTGCCAGGCGCCCTTGCGCGCCGCAGCCGACCATCACTGCAATGGACGCCCAAA
Organism: Maricaulis maris MCS10; assembly: GCF_000014745.1. Taxonomy (NCBI): domain Bacteria; kingdom Pseudomonadati; phylum Pseudomonadota; class Alphaproteobacteria; order Maricaulales; family Maricaulaceae; genus Maricaulis; species Maricaulis maris. The sequence continues at coordinate 2,669,707 of NC_008347.1, forward strand.
CCGGCGGAATCATAGCCGCGGTATTCGAGCCTTCGTAGGCCCTCGATCAGGACCGTTTCAGCGTTTGCCCGCCCTGCCACACCGACTATGCCGCACATGATATCTCCAGTCTGGATTGGTTCTCGCCGATCAGCTCGGTCCGGTCGTTTCTCACAGTAATGTATGGGCTTTGAAACGCGCGCTCAATCGCTGCCCCCAACCGTCTGGAGAGAATCGGGTCGCCGCGATTTCGGCAATGCTGGCACGGCGTTGCGCATCACGCGGCGCCGCCAGCAACGCTTTCAGCGTTCTTCCGGCCATGGCGATGTTAGGTTCGGCCCAACGGCCACGGCGGCCATAAACCCCCGACGCGTCATGCACCGGAACGAGATGGCTGTCGATCACGTGCGTGCCAGGCAGGTCGCAAAAATCTGCATTCCCCGACCAGCCGGTCATCATGACATCGACTCCCGCCAGCAGGGACTTCACCAGCATGAAGCCGAACCCTTCACTGCGATGCGGCGAGAGATAGACATCAGCCGCCGCGATCAAGCTGTTCATTTCCGCGCCGTCGAGCGTGCCGGTCAGGAGACGGATGCGGGAGTCGCCGCCGATCCGTGCCATCAACTCATGGCGACTGGCACCATCCCAGCTTGAGTTGGAGACCTTCAGAACGAGGCACGCATCAGTGCACTCACCGAGGGCAGTTCTAAAAATTTCAATGGCTGCAGCCGGGTTCTTGCGAGACATGGATGATCGCGCGTCGAAGGCACAGAACACGATCCGCTCACCATTGGGAGCCAGCTGGCGCCGCCAGCGACCGCCATCGGCGGCGGCGAACGGCTCGGCTTCGAGCGCATAAGGAACGCACCATACATCCGCACCCGGCGCGCCGGCCCGTATGGCATCGGCCGTGAAATTGCTCGGCGCCCATATTTCGTTGAAGTAGCTGACCTCGCGTTGCCAGTCTGACGGCATGCGCTCCAGCTCCCACGCCCACATGCCGACCCGATAGCGATGCCGCAACCGTTCAGCTCCGAGCATAGATAGCGCGAAAGGCACTTCGGGCGGATTCAGGTGGAGGATAACCGGTCCCCGACCGTCATCATCGGGAAGCGCACCGCCTGGCGACCAATCGAAGTGCGGCTGGTCCGGTGCCAGACGGTCGGTCAGGTCTATTAGTGCAGGGCTATAACCATTGGCACGCAAGGCGCGGAATATCACACGGGCACCGCTGCCGATCCCACTCGCAGCCCGAAATATTCCGACGACCGTGGGCTGGCCGGTCCGGGTCGCGGCAACCTTTCGGATCGAGGCAAGCATGTGACGTTTCCAGAGCCGCGACGTATGCCGTATCGCCGAGTTCAGTGGTGAATTGTTCAAACTCCATCCCCAAGCGACACATCGTCGCCAGCACGCCACGCCCGACCGGCGGATGCCGGCGACGTGATCGCAATATAGTCACGCAAATCGGATGCCATGTTCGGGCTCAGGGCGCCAGCTGCTCGACGACCGTCTGAACACTTTCGGTCCAGGTCGGCGCAGTGAAACCAAAAGCTGAACTGAACCGGTCGGAACACAACATCGAGTTCGCGGGCCTTTTTGCCGGCGTCGGATAATCCGCGCTAGTCACCCGATTGACGTCTGGACGGCGACCCCAACGGTCCGACTGCACCGCAAAGATGTGGTCGGCAAAATCAGCCCAGCTGGCGCCACCCCGACCGCAAAAGTGATACAGGCCGAAGCGGACGTCATCGGGTCTCAACTGATCGACCAGCGTAATCAGGGCCGTTGCAATATCGGCTGCGTGCGTCGGACACCCCCGCTGATCATCAACCACACCCAGCGAGTCGCGGTCCGCGCCTAGGCGCAACATCGTCTTGAGGAAGTTCTTGCCGTAGCGCGAGTAAACCCAGGCAGTTCGCAGGATCACCCATTTGTCGTGAACCTCGCGGACGCCCGCCTCACCTTCCAGCTTGGTAGTGCCATAGACACCCTGCGGATTGGTGGGGTCACCCTCGAAGTAAGGAGTCGCCTTGCTGCCATCGAACACATAGTCGGTCGAGATATGCAGGAAAATGAACCCACGCTTGTGACAGGCTTCAGCCATCACTGTCGGCGCGACGGCATTGATGGCCCGACAAGAAGCCTCGTCGCTTTCAGCCTGGTCTACGGCGGTATAGGCTGCGGCGTTGACAACCACGCTGCCTTCCGGTGCCGCCATGATGGCGGCCCGGATCGCATCCTGATCCGCCAGATCAACATTCACACGCGACAGGGCCGTCACATCCAAGCCCGCATTGCCCGCACTGTCGAGCACGCAGCGTGCCACCTGACCGGTAGTGCCGAACATCAGGACGGGTTTCACGCCTTCACACCCACGGCCAACCCGATCCGATCCTGTTTGTGGCCGCGCGCCTGGATCGCCTGCCACCACTCGCGGTTCTCAAGATACCACCGTACGGTCTCGGCGATGCCTTCTTCCACGGTCACCGACGGGGTCCAGCCAAGCTCCGACTTGATTTTGGCCGAATCGATGGCATAGCGAAAATCATGACCTGGCCGGTCAGTGACGAATTTGATCAGGCTGTCGCTTGGCGTGCTGCGATCAAGCTCCTTGTCGATGATGGCGCAGATCTGCTTGACCAGATCGAGGTTGGAGACTTCAGCATCGCCGCCGACATTGTAGATCTCGCCCAATTTGCCTCGCTCCAAAATGGTGAGCAGAGCTTCGGCGTGATCATCAACGTACAGCCAATCGCGCACGTTTGAGCCATCACCATAGACCGGTATGGCCTCACCGGCCAAGGCCTTGAGGATGACGACCGGAATCAATTTTTCCGGGAATTGGAAGGGGCCGTAATTATTCGAGCAATTGGAGATCACAACCGGAAGCTTGAAAGTCTTGCCCCAGGCGCGCACCAACATGTCCGAAGACGCTTTGCTGGATGCGTAAGGCGAATTGGGCGCATAGCGCGTGGTTTCGGTGAAGAAACCGGACGGACCAAGAGCGCCATAGACTTCATCGGTCGAGATATGGTGGAAACGGAAGGCGTCTCGGCGTGCGTCGGACAGGCCTTCCCAGTGGGTACGCGCAGCCTGCAGCATGTTCGCGGTGCCCATCACATTGGTTTCCACGAAGGCGATCGGTCCTTCGATCGAGCGATCAACATGGGATTCCGCAGCGAGGTGCATTACCGCATCGGGATCGGTTTCGGCAAACACCTTCACGAGCGCGTCCAGATCGCGGATGTCGGCCCGGTGGAAACTATAATCCGGGTTGTCTGCGATTGAATCGAGATTGGCCTGGTTAGCTGCGTAGGTCAGGGCATCCAGATTCGCGATCGTGTAACCGCGCTGCGTAATGGCGCGCCGAACAACCGCAGAACCGATAAATCCGGCGCCACCTGTAACAAGAATTTTCAAGGTCTTACTCCCGAGGAATTAAGGCCGCATCAAGCAGGCGGGTATAAAAATGGCGAACTGAATTCCTGCCAAGACTGGGCCTCGGCATCTTTATCTGACAAAATCGCGTCCGACTGGCCAATTCCCCAATCAATACCCAGTGCCGGATCCGACCACAAGACCGAGCCGTCGCAGCCGGCATCGTAAAAGTCAGTGACCTTGTAAGTGACATGGGTGTTGGGCTGCAAGGTTATGAAACCGTGTAGGAACCCGGCCGGCACCCAGATCTGGCTGCCCTTCTCGGCCGATATTTCCGCTTTCACGTGCTGCCCGAAATGGGGGCTTCCGCGGCGCACATCGACAACAACATCGATAATCGCTCCGCTTGTCACACGAACCAGCTTGCCTTGTGCATGCGGCAGCGACTGGTAGTGCAGTCCTCGAACCGTACCGGCCTGGAGTGAGCAGGAATGATTGTCCTGGACAAAACGGGCGCCAATCCCTGCCTCGGCGAAAACCGTTTCATTATAGGTCTCGGAAAAATAACCCCGATCATCTTCAAAGCGACGGGGCGTGACGACAATGACGTCCGGAATATCGAGGCGCTGAAGTTCCATGATCTCTCCCTGGGCAAGCCCGCGCTCTTACACTACCCGCGCCGCACTTGAAACCACCTGTCGAAATTGTCTGCTGAGCGCTCGACACATCCCCGCATGGAAGCTAACAGTCAAGCTAAATGAAGCTTCAGGGGATGATCGAATGAAAGGGATAATTCTGGCGGGCGGGAGCGGAACCCGGCTACACCCGATCACGGTGTCCGTGTCTAAGCAATTACTTCCAATATACGATAAACCAATGATCTATTATCCGTTGTCCGTCCTCATGATGGCGGGCATTCGCGAGATCCTGATCATCACCACTCCCGATGACCAAGCAGCGTTCAAGAAACTGCTTGGCAATGGCTCGCAATGGGGGGTTGAGCTTCACTACCAGATCCAGCCATCACCGGACGGACTCGCCCAAGCCTTCATCCTCGGTGAGGATTTCATTGGCGGCGATTCGGTATGTTTAGTTTTAGGCGACAACATTTTTCATGGTCACAACTTGGCTTCTGTTTTAAAGAATGCCGCCGACCGCAGGACAGGAGCAACTGTATTCGGTTACCACGTTCAAGATCCCGAACGGTATGGCGTCGTAGAGTTTAACCCTGATGGTCTTGTTGTTTCGCTAGAAGAGAAGCCCTCTCAACCCAAGTCCAACTTCGCAGTTACAGGTTTGTATTTCTACGACAACAGCGTCGTCGACATCGCCAAGAGTGTGAAGCCTTCGGAGCGAGGCGAGCTAGAAATAACCAGCGTGAATCAAGCATACCTTGATCGCGGCAACTTACGTGTCGAGCTTCTTGGACGCGGCTACGCTTGGCTGGACACAGGCACCCCCGCCTCGTTGGTCGAAGCTGCAGAGTTTGTACGCTCTCTTGAACAACGCCAGGGTCTTCTAATCTCGTGTCTCGAAGAAATCGCGTATCGAGAAAACTGGATCGATGCCGACCAGCTCCTCGCTCAGGGAGAGCGCTACGAAAAATCAGTGTACGGTCAATACATTCTAGATTTGCAACAGAAGGGTGGCCGTTGACCCAGTCCCGTGATCCGGGCCAATCGTTAGTAGAGTCTGTTCGCCTTTCTCTCTGGTTTGGGTTTTGGGTTCAAGGCCCGGTGAGCGGAGCCCATGCGTAACTCAGGCGAACCGGGCCTGTGGTGGCGGGTTTTCGCGGCGTAGATAGCAGGCGCCAGTCCGCCCAGCGAGGTGTGCGACCGGCAGTTATTGTAGTCGATCCGCGAGGCCTCGATCAGGCTTCGTGCCTCGCTCAACGATGTGAACAGGTGCTCGTTGAGGCATTCGTCCCGCAGGCGGCCATTAAAGCTTTCCACGAAGCCGTTCTACTGGGGTTTGCCTGACGCGATATAGTGCCACTCGACGCCGCGCGCCCTCTGCCAGCGCAGGATGGCGTGGCTCCTCAGTTCGGTGCCATTGTCCAAGACGATCATCGCAGGCCTGCCGCGCCAGGCGATAATCCGGTCCAGCTCGCGGCCGACCCGCACGCCTGAGAGCGAGGTATCCACCACGATCGCCAGCGCCTCGCGGGTGAAGTCGTCGACCACGCACAGGGTGCGGAAGCGGCGCCCGTCGGCGAGCGCATCCGACACGAAGTCCAGGCTCCAGCGCTGGCTGGGGCCGCTCGGCAGTACCACCGGTCGGCGCGTTCCCGTGGCCCGTTTGCGGCCGCGCCTGCGGCGCACCGCCAGACCTACTTCCCGATTGATCCGATAGAGCTTCTTGTGGTTCACATTCAGCCCCTCCCGGGCCAGAAGGATGCCCAGACGGCGATAACCTAAGCGGCGACGCTCACCGGCCAGATCAAGTAGACGTTCGCGCAGCACCTCATCGCCCGCATCGCGCTTGCGATACTGGAAGGTCGACCGGTCCAGCCGGACCAACCGGCATGCCCGACGTTCGCTCAGCCCGTGCGCCTCCACAAGGTGGCGCGCGGCCCGCCGCTTCACATCGGGCGTCAGAAGTTTTGGGGCGAGATCATTCGGCGCCGCATTGCCCTGTATCTGTTCGGCCAGAAGCCGCTTCAGCTTGGCATTCTCCGACTCCAGTGTCCGCAGCCGCTGGGCGTCCGACACCGTCATCCCGCCGAATTTTACCTTGTATTTGTGGAGGGTCGCATCCGAGATGCCGTACTTGCGGCATAGCTCCTTCGTCGTGACGCCCGCCTCGTGCTCGCGGAACATCCCGATAATCTGTTCTTCCGAATAACGGCTCTTGCGCATCGTCCATCCTCTCTTCGATGGCCTCTATTATCTCTTGGCCCGAAATCAGGGGGCTGGGTCACCACCACTCACCGATTCGCCGGGGTGGCCGGTGCGGCGCTCTTGACGCGGTGTCCAGACCCGCATCGCCACCCATGCGGTATCGCGCCAGCCATTTGTAGACAGTCCGGATCGAGATCCCGAAGGCGCCTGCAATGGTCGCGACCGTCACACCTGCAGCATGGCGCTGTAGAATCAAGGCTCGCGAATAGGGCGTGGTTCTGGCATTCCTGTGCCTGTTCATCTGGGCGTTCCTTTCCTCTGGTCGTGTCGCAACAACCAGCCTCAAGGCTTCAGCCCGGGTGAACAACCTTATGAGAACTCACAACAAGGGACCGTGGACATACTGCAGTCCCATTTCATCTGATTTCCGATGCACCCTTCCTCAACGGAGGTGTAGTTGAACGGGTGTTGGTTTGTGGTGCCGGTCAGTGTCGGACGGCTTGTGGCAACGCCTCGGGCCGCATCTTTTGGGCAAGGCGGGCGATGCCGGCGGCCATGGCGAAGAATAATCGCCTGTTTCCGGAAGCGGTTTTCTGGCGGGTGCGCACCGGGTTACCTTGGCGCGATCTGCCGCCTGCGTTCAGCAACTGGTCCAGTCAGGTCCGGCAGTTTCGTGGGTGGGTCAGGTCCGGAGTATTCAAGGGACTTTATCATGGCCAAGAGCGATGATCCCGACCTCGAACATGTGCTCATCCCCTGTCAGCAGATCATTGTGTGATCGCCTACCGGGTAGTGTGAGTTCACATGCCTGAGGGGGAACGTTCACCCGGCAGGTTGACGACGAAAATCGCGGCGTCGGTGCCCTCTCGGTAAATGTTTCATTCCCCTGCCCGGTAATAGATGCGCGCGGCAATCCGGTGCGCTTCCTGTTATTGCCAGGACAAGGGCATGACATGAAAGGTGTCGCGCCGTTGATGAAAGACGCTGAGAAATAGACAGTCTGCCCCCCCTGAGGCCGGCTGGTCACCGGACCCGTGCAAGTGGGGAGCTATTCTTTGGCGCCCATTGGGGAAAGGTCAAACGACGTTGACAAGCTCGACCTTATCAGGAGAAGACGGTAGCAAGCGTTGGACTCGAAATGCCAGGTGAAAGTGAAATGAAGCACGCGAATATTCTGGCGCACCGTGGCTGGTGGTCCAAAGTTGAAGAGAAAAATAGCTTTGAAGCCCTGAAGCGCGCTTTGGATGCGGGTTTCGGGATCGAGACCGACTTTCGCGACCTGAATGGTACTATTGTTGTCTCGCACGATCCGCCCGAGGGCGCAGTGCTGGAGGCCATGGCTTTCTTTACGCTCTATGTTGAACTCGGCGCCTCCAGCCGCTTAGCGCTGAACATCAAGGCTGACGGACTGCAAAAGCCACTGCTGGCGCTGACTGCCGTGACCGGAACGGCGCTGGAAAACTGTTATGCCTTCGACATGGCGGTGCCCGATGCGCTTGGGTACCTCGTCCATGACTTTCCCGCCTACACCCGGCTGAGCGAATACGAGGCAGAGCCCTCGTTTCTGGATCGTGCGGCCGGGGTCTGGGTGGATAATTTCACCGGAGCTTTCCCTCAGGTCGCCGAGGCGCGGAAGTTGATGGCGGCAGGCCATCGCGCCTGTATAGTCTCGTCGGAGCTGCACCGGCGTGAACACCGCGCACTCTGGGACGAGATCGCCGTTGCAGGGTTGCACGAGAACCCGCTTTTCGAACTCTGCACAGACCTGCCACACGATGCCTACGACTTTTTGGGAACTGAATGACCATGATTAAAGCGATTTTATGTGACATGGACGGGGTGCTGATCGAGGCCAAGGATTGGCATTACGAGGCGCTCAACCGTGCTTTGGGGCACTTCGGCTATACCATCAGCCGCGAAAGCCATTTATCAACCTTCGACGGCCTGCCCACGCGGCAGAAGCTAAAGATGCTTTCCAAGGCGCGCGGCTTGCCCGAACAGCTGCACGAGTTCCTCAATGCCCTGAAGCAGGCGTATACGCTGGAAATCAGCCACCAGCGTTGCAAGCCAGTGTTCAACCATCAATACGCGCTTTCAAAGCTCAAAGCCGAAGGGTACATGATAGCCGTCTGTTCCAACTCGGTACGCAAGTCAGTAGAGGCGATGATGAGGCTCTCCGCGCTGGAGCCCTATCTTGATTACATGGTCTCGAACGAGGATGTCTCCAAGGGCAAGCCTGATCCGGAGATGTATCTCAAGGCCATGGATCACTTTGGCCTCAGACCCGAGGAATGCCTGATCCTTGAAGACAATGATCATGGTATCCAAGCAGCCATCGCCAGTGGCGGACATTTGCTGAAGATCGGTGTGCCGGACGATGTGACCTATCAGGCCATCAAGGCCCGCGCCGCCGAAATCGAAGCCGTATAAGCGAAAAGGCCCCAGTCACATGCAAGTGCTTATCCCGATTTCTGCCCGTTCGCCGTTTTTTCCCGAAGAAGATTATTTCTTCCCCAAGCCCCTGATCGAAGTGGCTGGTCGTCCGATGATTGAACTGGTCATCACCCTTCTGAGCAATCAGCTCAAGGATGCGTCCTTCACCTTCGTCATTGATCGCGACGATGCCCGCGCTTTCTCCATTGATCGCACCGTGGAGCTTGCTGCAGGGAACGGAACCAGCGTGATCGAGCGTATGGGCGAGACCTCCGGTGCGCTCTGTTCCTGCTTGCTGGCCATCGACGCGCTCGATCCCGAAGTACCGCTGTTGATCTCCAATTCGGACCAGATCATCACCGCGGATCTTGGCGCCCATATCGCGCGGTTCGAAAAATCCGGCGTGGACGCCGGTGTGGTGACCTTCGACTCTATCCACCCTCGCTGGTCCTATGTGGTGGAGGCCGAGGGCAACCGTGTCGCCCAGACCTTCGAAAAGAAGGTGGTTTCGCGCAAGGCCATCGCGGGCCTCTACTATTTTCGCAAGGCGAGCCAGTTCCTTGATGCCGCGCAGAAGACTATCCTCAACGATATGAATGTCGATGGTGCGTTCTTCATCTCCTCCGCGATCAATCAGACCATCCTTGATGGCAATGACGTGATGTATTCGACAATCGACAGGCGAGAATATCACAGCTTCTACGCCCCTTCGAGGATCGCCGAGTTTGAGCATAGTGATGTTGCAGCTGTGCTGCGCTCCGGGCCGAAGGCCGCCGAAAGCGTCAATGTGATCATCCCTGCTGCGGGTGAAGGCAGCCGTTTTGCCAAGGCCGGCTGGAAGAAGCCAAAGCCCTTTATCGATGTTGAGGGCCGCCCCATGCTCGATCACGTGATCGAAAATGTTGCGCCTGCAGGGGCCAGCGTCACCATGCTGCTGCGCGCCGACCACATGGAGGCGCAACCCGCGATCGTTCATCGCTTCGAGAAGGCGGGCGTGGATATCCTGCCGGTGGACAAGCTGACCGAAGGCACCGCGTGCACCGTGCTGTTGGCGCGCAAGGTTTTTGACAACGACCGCCCGATGATGGTGGCCAACTCCGACCAGCTCGTCGATTTCGATGTCACGGACTATGTACAGGACTGCCTTGATCGCAACCTTGACGGTTCGATCCTTGTCTTTCGTGACCCTTCGAAGAACCCGAAATGGTCCTTTGCCCGGACTGACAAAATGGGCCTCGTGACCGAAGTCGCCGAGAAAAAGCCGATCTCCGAACTCGCCACCGTCGGCATCTACCTTTTCGCCCGGGGCCGCGATTTCGTTTCGGCCACTGCTGATATGGTCGCAGCCAATGAGCGGGTAAACGGCGAATTCTACACCTGCCCGGTCTACAACTACATGATTGCCAACGGAGCGCGTATTGGCGTCTACGAAGTGCCGATGGGCGCCATGTCCGGTCTTGGCACGCCTGATGACCTGATTGGTTTTCTGGATGCGCGCGGCGCACCGGCTTCCCAGGACGCGCCGGACTGATCCGATGCGCGTAATTGTCCCCCTCGCAGGACCGGATTTCATCCGGGATGACGGCACACTCAAAGCCCAGATCAATCTCGGCGGTGAGCCGCTCTTGCGGCGCGTACTCACCTCCCGGCCCTGGGCCGAGGCGGTGGCAGCCGAAAATCATTCGTTTATCTTGTTGGATGCACCGGAAACCCGCGCCTTTGCCACAGGCCCGTTAGACAAATGGTATCCCGGGGCTTCGGTCACCTTCCTGTCCTGCTACACCCGGGGCGCGGCACTTTCTGCGTTGGCCGGGATAGCGACTGGGGCGGATACGGCCGGGCCAATCATCGTCGATCTGGCTGATATCATGTACTCCAGTACACTGGACCCGGCGACGGTCTTTGCCGCCAACCCTGATTGCGGTGGCATTGCGCTCACCTTCAAGGATGACAATCCGGCCTATAGCTACCTGAGACTCGACGCCTTTGGTGTCTTTTCCGAAGCTGCCGAAAAAAGGGTGATCTCGGAGCATGCCTCGGCAGGCACCTACATGTTCCGCAATCTGCCAATCTACCTGCGCGCACTGGCGCATGGGCTGGAAAACGAAGAGACCCAGACCTTCCGGAATCTCTTTTTCGTATGCCCGCTGTTCAACGGGGTGAAGGACCAGGGCAAGGGCGTACTGCTTGAGTCGGTGACTGACGTGACCGACATAAAAGTCGAGACAAGCTGATGGCTGATATTCGTGACATAACCGCTGCCTATGTGGCAGCCTTCGACGCCCGCGATTTGGACAAGGTCTCTCGATTCTTCGCCGAGGATTTTGAGCTGACCGATCCAAAGGTAAGCGCGCTCTCACCAAAACGGGATGTAATCGCCTATATCAAAGAGCTCTTTGACGCAAACGACAACCTCAGCTTCGTTGCTCACCGAATTCTAGCCGACAGCAATGCCTCGGTGATCCACTTCACCCTGACCCTTGGCGAGACCGTACTTGACGGTGTCGACCTGATTACCTGGGATGGAGAGCAGATGACGAGTATGCATGCCTACCTTGTGCCGCGCAGCTGATTTTTTCGGAAGGACGACTTAAAGAGGCGTTGTTCCAAGAGCAACCAACCTCCAGACAGCAACGCCGAAAACAAAGAAAGATCGCTTTTTGATTTTGGTGGGATCTGGTTGAAAAGCTGCGATGAGTTCCAAAGCCCCGGTGTGGGCATCGATTTGAGCAATGCCCGAAAGGTGGTGACGGCATGATTGGGCGGCTGTTTGCAATTGTTTGATCCCGTCTCTGAATGTACGATCTCCGGACGACGGATTGCGCCGTCCAGTTTCCGCCATTTCAGCTGGGCTGACATCATCAGCCCGAAGGCCCTGGCGAGGCCGGTCTTCCGGTTCAGGCAGTCTTTGGTTTTTCCGTCCGATGGCGGACGGTTGCGAACATGCTCTCGATCGGGTTCGAGGTCCGGATGTGCTTCCAATGTTCAGCAGTGTCCCAACAGATGGTGTAACTCCCACTGGTAGCGCCGGCTGAGCGGAGCCTTCGCATAGCGAAGCGAGACCCATGCGGGTGGCTTGGCGGCCATGGTTGTTCTTCGGCTAAGGTTTGGTTTGCAGACCTAACTTTGACCGAGGAGAACTACCATAACCAAGAACCGGCTATCAGATACCGCCGTGCTGCGTGCGCTTTAATCAGAGATATCTGACAGCAACCTGCTTGCCGAGATGCTCGGGTTCGTCGCCGACCGCCTCATGGCGCCGGGCGTCGATCAGCTCTGCGGCGCCGCGGCGCAGGAACGCAGCGGCGACCGTGTGAACCACCGCAACGGATACCGGTGCCGAGCTTGGGAAACGCGTGCAGGAAGGGTCGACGTGAAGATCCCGAAGCTGCGCAAGGGCAGCTACCTGCCCGAGTTCCTTGAGCCTCGCCGGGTGGCGGAGAATGCTATAACGGCTGTCATTCAAGAGGCCTATGTTCGGGGCCTGTCGACGCGCTCCCTCGATAATCTGGTCAAGGCGATGGGAATGACTGGCTGATCGAAGAGACAGGCCTGGCGGCTCTGCGGCGAGATTGATGAACGCGTCGATGCATTCCTGAACCGTCCGCTGGAAGGCGAGTTGCCCTATCTCCGGCTTGACGCGACTTACATCAAGGTCCGCCGTGGCGGTTGGATCGTGAGCGTCGCTGCCATAGTGGCCGTGGCGGTCAACCTGGACGGACGCCGCGAGGTTCTGGGCATCGCTGTCCAGCCAGGTGAAATCGAAGTCTTCTGGGACGAGTTTCTGCGTTCTCTGGCCGATCGCGGACTGTGCGGCACCCGCCTGATCATCGCCGACGATCATAAGGGGCTGAAGGCCGCCGCGGCAAAGGTGCTCGGTGCGACCGTCCAGCGCTGCCGCGTCCACTTCATGCGCAACGCACTTGCTTGCGTCGGCAAGAAGGACAATCCAATCGTCACCGCGACGCTCAGAACCACCTTCGGCCAGGACACGCTGGCCGCGTCGAAAAAGCATTGGGCCAGGCTGATCGACGCGTTTGAGCCGCGCCATCCTAAGCTCGCGGATTTGATGCGCCGGGCCGAGGATGACGTGCTGGCCTGCAAGAGCTTCCCCCGCGAGCATTGGGTCAAAGTCCACAGCACAAACCCACTTGAACGCCTCAACAAGGAGATTTAGCGCCGGACCAACGTTGTTGGCATCTTTCCAAACGAGGCTGCAATCACACGACTGGTCGGAGCCCTGATTCTGGAGCAAAATGATGAATGGGCAATCACGCGGCGCTACATGACGCTGGAAACCATAGCCGCCATTTGCGACACTACCCCTATTGACCCGGCAACAATCGCCGCCCTGTAACTGCGGCCAAGCCGAGGCCGAAGAACAAAGTTACACCATTCCCAGGCACTCTTTCGGCGAGCGTGGTCGCTTCCTGCCAGCCGGGACGGAGATTGCCCGTATCCAGACCGTGCACCGCGACGGTTTCGAGTTGACCCTGTCGCCGTCGGACGCGGGTCTGGTCGAGGCCGGTCAGACCGGGGCACTGATTTTGCGTGGTCAGCTCGACCAAGTCTATGCCATCCGCGTCCTTTCCTCGCAGTCTCCGGATCCGCAGTCTGACCAGGCTAATGGCTTGCCCAGCCTTGTTGCAACGGCCCTTGTCGAGGTTGAATCTGAAACGGACATGGGGCCGGGTCAGTCCCGGCTTCGAAGATCTATACCGGCCGTCGGTTGCGGATCCTGGTTTGGACCCGGCACATTGTGGAATTTGTCAGGATGGAGGCATCGACACTCCTGAACTGGCGAATCTGAACCAGATCTAGCTGGATGGTCCGCTGGATCAGCCCGAAAAAGGTGTTCTGGCCCGCGATCTCGCGACCGGCTCGATTCTTGTCGTGCCGAGAGCGATTGCTCGTGTGCTTTTGCGGATCAAACACGGTCGTTGGCAGCGATTGGGGACGGCCCAGAACAGGTGAAGCAGGACAGGGTCGGTATCGCCAGCCTCCTTCACTCGGTGCAGCACCTGCGCCAAGTCAACAGGGGTGGTCCGGGACCTTTCAACCCGCTTTTCGTACGCCTCTCGCTGGTCAGCGTCGCGCCCTTTTCAGTGCCACCTGACCGGCCTCGCGGTAGCCCTTGTCGGGCCCGTGTCTCTGTGGCTCATGGCAGCTCTATTTCTGGTCGCCGCCTGGCTGGGCATTCAGAGCGACTGGGCGATCGCCGGCGCATTCCAGGGTATATTCTCACCGGAAGCATTGTTGAGGTTCAGAATAGCCGCGGCCCTGCTCAAAGTGTTTCATGAGCTTGGGCATGTTCTCGCTGCGACACGTTTTGGAACTCGGGTAGCGCAGGCGGGGTCTTGTTCATTGCCCTTTTCCAATCCCCTTTGTGGATTGTTCCGATGCGGACGTTTCGGCCAACCGCAAACAGCGGGGCATTATCAGTCTGGCCGGCCTCTTCACCGACCTGTTGCTCGGTGTGGTCATCTTCACTGCCTGGCATTTCACGACCGGCGACTTCCTGCGCGCGCTTATTGGCAACCTGTTTGTCTATCTGACCATGAATTCCGTGCTCTTCAACGCCAATCCCCTTGTCAAGCTCGACGGTTATTTCGCCCTGATCGATCTGGTTCGGTATCGCAACCTCTCGCAAGACGGCGGTCGATACTTCAAGCGCCTCCAGCACTGGCTGAGTGCGTTCGGGCGGCGTGGTGAGGCGCCGGGAAAAACGCATGAGGCCGCGAGCCTCACCTTTGCAGTCATAAGCTTCCTCTATCGGATCTACATTGTGGGTTTCATCGCCTACAGCCTGCTGCCGCGATACATGGGGCTGGGAGCGGTTGTGGTCAGGTGGGGCATGATCGCGATGTTCCTGTCGCCGCTTGCCAGATCCCCGGGCAGCACCGCTGGCCGTGGCTAATCGGATACGGGGCCGATATGGGATGTGCGCCTCGCGGTCCTGGCCGTAATCGCCCTGTCGTTGGCCCTGGCCCGGGTTCCGGCCCGTCTTGAAATCGAGATCGCTCTGGAAACGTCCGGCTACTACGCTGTGACAACCCCCGAGACCGGGCAGCTTGTGACGCTCGCCGGGCATGACGACGTCGACGCGGGCGCCGTACTTACCGACTTTGACTTCCGCCTTTTACAGGAGCAGCTGGCCAAGCGTCAGGCTGATAGCGAAATCGCAACCCGATCGCTGGATGCCGAGCGGGATGGTGAACCACTCAGGGCGACGACAGCCCGTCAGCGATTGGGCGCCCTGAATGATCAGATCGAGCATTCGGAGGCGCGGTTGGCGGCCGAAACCCTGACCGCGATCGCCGGCGGAGTTGTTCTTCCGGGCACGGATCGGCCATCTGGTGCGCACCTGGAAACAGGATCGGTCTTGGGTGTGTTGTTGCCCGCCGAAGGTGAAGCGATGCTGTCAGGGCACTTCCCGGAGGATCATGTCGATTACTACCGCGAGGTGGTTTCCGGTGCCCAGTTGCGGTTCGCTGGACGGTATTACGATATGTCTGACGACGACATCATCCTGCAGGAGCGGATGAGCATAGATCAGCAAAGCGGCCAAAGACTATACGCCCATCAGGTGCGGGCCCCGCTCGCTCCGGCGGCGTTGGTGGGGCGGACTGGCCGGGTCAGACTGGATTTCAGCCCTGAAAACCTGGGCAACGCCTTGTTTTCCATACCAGAGGCCTGCTCCTGAATCTGCAGGATGTGCGCTTGCCGGAGGTGGAGCGGCAGTTGGGCACGCAGCGCTAACTGGCTCCGAGCTTTCGAGACCGATCCGCACTTGTCTGACACCACACCGGCTCAACAATCAGGGCGGAAAACTCGCACCAGCCATTACGACGGCGAGAGAAAAACATGACGCGGTTCAGGTCGATGCGAAGTCTTCAAAAGTTCGCCATCATCCAGTCTTCCATCCACAATCACTTCAATCCTGAACGACATCTCTATTCCCGATCAGACTTCAAGTAAATCCGCGCCGCTACCCTCGCCGAATGGCGCCAACTCGCCGCCTGACGTTGATTCAAGCTCGACATTAGAGACCAGTCCGGTTTTGCCTGACAGCCCCTTCAAGGCTGCCGGCTATGTCCTAGGTCTATCACATGGTGCTTTAGCTGCTTCACATATTCGCCTCGAAGGGTTAACATATTGATTGCAGGGGTACTTCTCTGGGCATAATGCAGAATTAGGAAGGCGCCAATTTGGTGCATGAAGATGGAGTAAAAATGGCGAAGAGCCGATTGTTCAATTGGTTGTTTTGACTTTTCAGAAGGAACGTGCCCTTGATGCCTAACTCGTGTCTTGACGTTGTTATTTGCGGGAGTATCAGGAGCCCCTTGGAGGGCCTTTTAGCCGTTAACGTCGCCAGTTCTCTCAGCAGCCTTGGTTATATAGACGACATCTATCTGTCGACTTGGAGCAGCAACGACGGTCCGGCCGCAGAAATGCTATGCGCAGCTAGAGCAAGCCCATTATTCACACCAGACGAGAAACTGGCGCCTGCTGCGTCATTGGGAGGTCCGAACCTGGTGTCAGGCTACGCACAGTTACTTCAACTGTTTGCCGGAGTTCGTTCCAGGCGACCAGGAAATGGAGTACTGAAGCTTCGGACCGACTTCGTTTTGAGAGACCTCAAATCATTTTGTGAACAGGTAAGGGTGTTTCGATCGTCCGATAGGGTGTTTGTAAAACACCTTTCGACCAATAATCTATATGATTTTGCCGACCCAATTTTCTATATTCCGAACTGGTTGCTTGAAGACTTTTTGCTGCCGGATAAAGAAACTTTGGGCGAGTTGTCAAAACGTCACCGGGTACCGGAATCAATTATCTTCAGCAGTCTATTCAGGACTGTTGATGTGGATTTGTACCGGTTTTTCCTGCAAGAGAAGATGCCGGATTTTTGTGCACGGATTTCAGAGCGTTGGCCAAATATCCTAGATGAGGATAGCATGGCGCTGTCCCGATACCGCAGCTTGATAGCCCGGCATGTTTCCCTTGTTGATCGCCGTGGGTCGCTACCCGCTTCGCTTTCCGAATGGCACTCCGATGGGTCTCACCTTGGTCTTGCGCCTTATCGAAACAACAATTTCTCCGTGAGTGATGACTCCTTAATCCGGGGGCTTCCCGAAGCGCTTTTGGTTCCAGAGGGCCATGACGAACCAGATCCTCGGCAGGATGAGCTTGTACCAACAAGTGCCTATTTCACGTATGAGGCTATGGGTGGAATTAGAGTGAATGGCCGCCCCCTGTTCGCGGAGCACGTCTGGCCGTCACCAGAAGATGTCAATCGCTTAGGCATCACAGGCACTATACTTCACATTCACCAATCTTATAATCTGTCTGGCGACCGTGAGCTGAGCCGAGCATTGGGCCTGTTGTTGGGGGCATCGGGCCTTCCAAACGGAGTAGAGATTGCATTCCCAGATGAACTGAAAACTCAAGCGCAGAAGATCCAGCGGGACTATTTCCGGGCCGAGCTTTGTGAATTTGACGTGACGCAGGATCATGAGCATTTCACAACCTAAGTGTCGTTTCTCAAGACGTTGTTTAGTAAGGCGTTGAGCTTTTTGGCTGGCGGTTGCCTGGCCAGAGCATAGTGCGGTCGGTTGCCTGGCCAGAGCATAGTGCGGTCGGTTGGTGTTGTACCAGTCCAAGTGTCGCACGAGGTCGGCGTTAAGGCTGTTGGATGATCGGTAAGGGGTGGCGTAGGCCCATTCTCTGAGCAGGGTTTGGATGAAGTGACCTGAGCCCTTTGGCTCCCTCGTTCATTTCGAAAGTCTGAGCCTTTCATAGTCCATGGTTTGAGGTCTGGCGAGCGAGGCGGGAGCGGAGCCCCCGCGTAGCTCGAGCGACCGGCACGCTGCGGGGGGGGGGGGCGTCAGCCCGCCCAAGGATGAGTGGGGCCGGTGGTGGTTGTAGTCATGCCGCCAACGCGCCAGCACCTTGCGGGCATGGGCGAGGCTGTCGAACACCTAGTCGGTGAGGCATTCATCGCGCAGTTTTCCATTGAACAGACTCTACGAAGCCGTTCTGCTGCGAGGCGCGATGTAGTGCCAGGCGATGCCGCTCTGCTTCTGCCATTACAGGGTCGCCCGGCTGGTAAACTCCGTCCCGTTGTCGGACACGATGGTCTCCGGCTTGCCACAGAGCCGGATGCAGCGATCTAGCTCACGGGCCACGCGGGCGCCTGACAAGGACGTATCCGCCACCAGCGCCAAGCACTCGCGCGTGTAGTCGTCGCTTACATGAGTATGGGGAGCGCCGCGCCGGGCCGAACACGTCCGCCACAAAGTCCAGGCCCCAGCGCTTGGTCGGCCCGTATGGCACAGGCATCGGCTCTCGTGTACCCGTGGCCCGCTTACGGCCGCGCCTGCGCTTCACCGCCAAGCCCTCTTCCTTGTAGAGCCGTCGCAGCTTCTTGTGGTTCATGGTGAGGCCCCCACGTTCCAGTATCAGCCCGATCCGACGATAGCCGACGCACCGCCGCGACCTCACGCAGGCGCGTGCGCATCTCCGCATTGTCGGGCACGGCTTCTCGTCGCACCGCCTTCGGATCGACGCTGACCGGTCGGCGGGCGCGGCGTTGGGAGATGTCATAGGTCTCAATCACCCCAACCGCCGCGTCCCGCTTCATCCGGGGCATCGTCAGGGCGTTCTCAGCAGATCTTTCAGGATCGACACATCCAGCATGCTGTCGGCCAGCAGCTTCTTGAGCCGGGCGTTCTCGGTCTCCAGCACCTTCAGCCACCGGGCATCAGACCCGTCCATCCCGCCGAACTTGGCCTTCCACTTGTAAAACGTCGCCGAGCTGATCCGTGACGTCGGCACACCTCAGCCGTCGACATGTAACGCTCCTGTTCCGCCAGGGTCGCGATGATCTGCTCTTCTGAAAATTTACTCTTGTGCATCGTCTGTCTCCGTAACGACAGACTCTCGATTCAAATGCGGGACCAAATGGGGCTCAGGTCAAAAGGCGAACAGACTCTACTAACGACCGGCCCGGATCACGGGACTGGGTCAGAGCCTCGAAATTCACGGGCGCGCCGAAGGCGTTCATTTTGAAGCAAGGTGAAGCCGGGATTCCGGTTGCCGAGATTTGCCGCAACGGCGGGATCAGCTGACCTGAGACACTCCGGTCAATATCGGCAAGGTCAACGCACTCACTAACTGCACAGACCATACCGGTGACCGAAGGCTGCGCTTATACCATTCTCGACAAACCCCGGATCCCTATCAGAAGGTCCTGATGCTTTCTCACCAACGGAGCCATATGGGGCCACCAATCAAGGCCAGATTGCAAAGGCCAAGGATCATCGAGTGCAACCTCGACTTCTAGAAGAGACTGCGGCTTGGAAAGACACTCGAACAGAATTTCACAATCCCTCTCCAGACCCGTACCGGAAAAGCCATGACATTGGCCGCTTGAACGCCTCAAATCCGGATTAGGCACGTGGCAAGCCTGTTCCGGCTGAGCATTTTCAATGGCCGCCCACCGAGAAATCATATCCAAAGTCTCTTCTGGCCGTGTGAGCAAGGCGTCATAGGTAACCACGTTTGCATCTGGTTCGAGGGCGCGCACTGATCGGAGCACATCCGTCACGTAACGCCACCAAAGCATACCGCCAACAAACCCCGGGAGGTGGTCCCTCGAGAACAGCGACCTCGCTACCTCTGACGGCCTTCGTACCACCAAGAGAAGCCGATGAGGTATGTTTAAAGCTTGCAGGAAAGGCAGCCATAACGGCAAAAAGCGGCTGATACGAGGATCCTTGATAAGTAGAGGCCTGTCTCGCGCCAGCATGGCTGATATCAACTCCTGCCCCTCCGACCAGACCGCCAGCAACTTCGGATCAGCCTGCCATTGGTCGTCGAAGGCTCGAGGATCCCACCAGGCACTACCGAGCGCCTGAAACAATCTATCATGCATCTTCGCCAAACTGCGTGACTCGAAATAGCCCTGCACGTTCCAAACATTGGGCTCCATGAGATCCGTTGGAAAATCATAGCCCAATAGGCCACACATTTGGGCGGCCATCGACGTTCCGCACCTGTGCATGCCACAAACAATGAGAACGGGCTGGGTCATTCTGAAGCCAATTCCAGGGTACTCAAATGCGCCGAAAGTGCCATACCTATTCCTCAACGAGCGTGCCACAACTCTGGAGCAGGTCGGCATAAAACGCCAAAAGAAGTTTGAGCTCCTCACTGCTCATCAGGGCATGTGAATCTCCCGTCGGTTTGAAACGCAAATCTTCAGGCCAATCATCGTCTGCGTAATGCGCCTGGAATGCAGCTCCAATTTGCGCTTCTAGCCTGGACAGGGGTAATACAGGGTGGCGCTGGGCGACTTCTCGAATGAGCCCAACATATTTGTGCGGCTGATAACCGCCCCACGATTTAAGAATCACCTCACCGATCATCGCCGACATGAAGTCGATCGACACATTTACATAGCGGCTTGGCGGTTCTGGAAATTCATCCTGAGTCTTGGTGACGAGCCGTCCAAATTCTCCCTGGAGATTATGCTTGATATTATCATATCTGATGACGTGAACATGTTCTTCGCCGATGGCCTCTTTCCAGGAACGCACAACGTCGTTCGGGAAGAATTCCAGCGTTTTGAGGAAGCCGAAAACATCAAGCTTCCTATCGTAAACATATTGATGTTTAATTTGGGATAAAAAGTACGCGCGCTTGTCTCGCAATATTAAATAAGTATTTATTTCGTCAAAGAAGTCACGGGCCACGGCAACTAACCAGTTTACCTGCTTGCGCGAAAGTGCAGACATGTCCTCGCCAGACATGAGAATCTGCAAATTATCAGGATCCGACGAAGACGCCGCCAATTTGCTAAAACAATCCCTCAGCCCTTCGACATCGCCTTCTAACGCAAATCGCCGCAACTCGGAGTGCTGAATTGGGTAATTGGGGAATAAATTCACGGGATAATCGACACCATACTTTCTCAGCATATAGTCCCTAAAATGCGAAAAATATCGCTGTATTGAAGTACTTCCCGTCTTATGAGAGCCAATATGTAAGTGCAGGCACTTCATAACTTTATCCTATTATTTAGAGCTACCCATTCAAAATTTCTCTGAGACCAATATCCAGCTTCTGGGAGATGGGGAAGTCAAAAAAGTTCTGCTGCGCAAATTTTCTTGCTCGGTCGCCAACTTGCGTTCCGAGTTTTCGATTTCGCAAAAGTTTCAATCCAATTTCAACCGCGTGATTAACATCAGGGTCAGCCCAATATTGCCCTTCACCAAACGGGTACTCACCTGCTCCAATGTCGACGAGGTCGTAGCGAATGGGAAAACAACTGCGATCTTGAAGCAGATCCACTGCACCAGACCAGTTCGTGGCCAAAACCGGCTTTCGAAGCCCCATTGCCTCGCCAATTCCTCGGCCGAATCCTTCGCTGCGATGCAAACTGAGATAGGCGTCACAGCAAGCCAACAAGTTCGTCTGACTAAAACGATCCAAATTCTCGTTAATCATAACGATATGATCATTTATACTTTCCGGCAGATATTTGGAAATCGCATCCTTGGCAACAGCTCCGCCACCTGATTTCATTTTCAGACAGATCTGAAAATCCTCGTACTTTGCCTCGCCTGCCAACTTGTCACAGAACTCTAGAACGGCTTTCGGGTTTTTTCGGGCGGAAAACGATGTCAAGTCGAAAAATGCCAAGAATACATAGGCGCTCTCGCGGATCCCGAACTGCCGCCGATAGGCGCTCACAGCCTCATGCCGCTCTACAGACTGCCCCACAATAGGAACTGGTTGGCCCAGTGACTCCTGCAGCGCCTGACTCACGAATGACGAAATACCCAGAACTCCGTCGAACTGTTTCAATCCCTCGCACCACTCGTCCGGATAACGGGGCAACTCCCAGGCCGGCACGATGATAGTATTTTTTACTTTCGACCGCCAATCAGGATCCTGCTTTTCCATGGCTCTAAGCGCGGCGGGAACTTCATCACCATTCAAGTGAAAAATCAGTGTCTCGGCTACTGGCTTATCGACTTCCGAGTGCTGCAACTGACTCACAAGCCGCTCATCCTGGCGCTTCGCATACTTATAGATGTCGTATACCTTGGGCTCTACGCCAATCGATTGGAGAGCGCTGACATGGCTCAGCAATTGTTCTGACATGCCTATAGACGCGTGCGGGTGACCGATCAGGCAGATGTCATCGAGAACATTAGACATTTACGTTAGCCTTTGCGTTGCGGACTGCTTCTAGCCACGCATGGCCATGGTGGAGATCGGGTTCAAGGTAGGTTCCTTCAGCCCATTCATTCCAAGCATTGATAAAGATAGCCTTCTCGCCTGCGGCGCCCAAGGCCTTTGCCTTGCGCATCTGGACCTCAAGCAAGGCCTGAAATTTACCCGGACAATCGCCTAAGAAGATATCGCCCCGATCACCGCGCCTAGCCGAATTATCCCAACCTGTGAAGGCAGAATGAAAATGCCTCCACGCCGGAGCCCCTCGCCTCACTAAGGCTTCGTAGGCGCCATCAACACTGTATAGCTTGCCGTAGAAATCCTTAGGAATCACCGGCGGCGTATCTACAGGAAAACCGAGATTGTGGGGCGGAAACTCAATAGACCCATCCAGGCCCAAGCCCGCAGGGTCCTCCATTTTGTCCGCGCGCTCCATCGCATCCACAGCCAAGAGAAGTGGTTCTTCTAAACCGAGCCTTCGGACTTCTCTTCGCATAACCTCGAAATGACGTTCAGGCTCGGGGAAAAGCGAGGGGCGGTAGATCGCTATGACAGGGCGACCATTCATGCGGATATATCGAGGATCAGCCAAGGCGTCCCGATGCGCTCGGATAAATTGTTTCGAAGATTCGAGGTCGTGTTCCTGCCCGAGAAGTACAGCTCGATTACGCCCATCCCAGGTTCGGGTCCAAGGTTCGTTAGCCCAACACACACAGAAATCGAGTGGGATATCCTTGTTCCGAACCAGCATTTCTAGAGGGCGCTCAAGAATTCGTCTTCCCGAGAAATAATAAGAATAGAAAACAAAGCCATCGATCCCGTAACGATTCGCTAAACTGGCCTGAGCTCTCAAAGCGTTAGGATCTAGGAGATTATAATAGCCAAGGTCAGTTGGAACCCGTGGCTGCCGATGGTCTTCAAACAAAGCTTTTGCCCGGCCCACATTGGTCCATTCGGTGAAGCCCCTGCCCCACCATAAGTCGTTCTCCGGTACAGAGTGATATTGAGGCAAATAGAAGCAATAGGCCTTAACCGCATGGTCATCCGCGACGCGCTCAAAAGTCTGCCTATCTCTGATTGTGTTACGATTCGTAGCAGACAAGGTTTGCTTGTACTGCGGCGATATCTTGTTTGAGCTCAAGCTCAGGTGGTGCCAGATTAGCGCCTTATGAACATAACGTGCACGACGCCCCTTGACGCGCGTGCGTAGGCCGAGCTCAACATCCTCACAATATGCCGGCGCCAGCCGGTCATCAAACAATCCGCGTCGGGTGATCAGGTCCTCGGTCCGGAACGCCAAACACACGCCTGATAAATAATCTACATCACGGTCAAAATTATAAGCCGGCGCATTCGGGCTATCATTCAATCCGACCATTGTCGTTGAAGCTTCACACCCCAAAGCGCCGCCCGCTTCCTGAAGAACTCCCGACGGATATAGGACCTTGGGCCCAACAAGACTAACATTCGGGTCCGTCTCCAGCTCCAAGATTAGGTTCTCGAAACAATCACGTTCTATAATTACATCATTATTGATTAGAATAGTGAACGGAGTTCTGACCTTCTTAATGTTGGAATTGACGTTCCGTAAAAAACCTTTGTTGATTGCATTCCTATGATGGTAAAGACCAGCTATTCCAGCAAGTCGACTAAAATCCTCTGTCGACTTGTCATCAAATATATGGACCTCACAATTCTTGGCGCTGCTTGAAACGGCGATCGAGTATAATAGATCGATCGTTACATCGACTTCATTGTAGACGGGTACCGCGACGGCGATCGTTGGGTTGTCGACACAGAAGCCTTCGAGGTGAAGATAGGCCAGTTTCTCGGCCGAACTCAAAGAGGTGTACTCGGCAGACAGGGGGGCCAGCCCCAACTCGCTCCGCCGCACTTCGAGCGCGCTTTTCTCAATTCGCCGAAATTCATCGCGCGCGCGCTCATAGTTCAACGGAAAGACAGACGGCTCGACCTCAATACGATTGGCTGAAACGCGCTCGGGACCAAGAGGAGCATCGGTCGGCAATACAGGAACAAATGCCTCGCGTCCTTCGTAACGTCCGGAGCTCAAAAAGTGCAGAAGCGGAGGTACCTTTTCGGCTCGGACATCCGCGTGGTTAAGCATGTATTGAACGCCGTCGAATTCTGGCGAGGAAGGAACAAAACTGGGGTCACCGTTAAGGACGAACCAGGATAAGGCAGTTTGCGCGTTTCCGAATGGCCCGAAGATTCGGTCAATATGTGCTAGATCAAGGTAAGGATTGGGAAAACGGCCCTCGTGCACGCCAGACAGCCAAAAATGCCAATGCGGATTCATTTGAGCTTGGGCAACATCGGGCTGCATTTTCAGGTAATATTGCGGATCAAAGTAGGGCGTGGTCGACTGCTGCTTCTCAACCCTGTCCACCAAAACTTTAAAAATCTGCGCTACAGACTGGCGCCGGTAATCGAGGACCTGTTGGTCAAGCAACCAATCGAGGCGGACCATTGGATGAGGGTCCGCTCCCTGACGACACCCTTCAGCACAAAAATGTGCCAAGGCGTTAATTGTGGAGTCGAACTCGATCCCGACCACTTTGGCATAATGCGCTGCATCAAAGACGGGAGAAGGAAGACAGGGAGCCATCGCAGACAAGTCTGCCAAGTCATCGAGCTTCACACTGCCCCCAAGTGCAAGTTCGAGATATGCGGGAGAATAAACGCGCCCGAGTATTTCTAGCGACGGCGCCGCCGGCACGGCACTTGTCTCAGCGGCAAACCAAAGCGGTTGCAATCGTTCGACCAAGACCGAAACCCTACGACCAAATTTCCATCCTCGCCCCGTCATGTGACCTATTCTGCGCCTCGAATGTACCGGGCTGCTCGCATTTGCGCATGCGACCCAACACGCCCTTCGGCGTATCCCGTTTCGTGAAAATGCGCGCTCACATTGACGATATCGCCACTCTCAAACGCGGCAGCAATATCAGGATTGTGGCTCAAATATTCCTGCTCCTGGCACTTGAGGGAATAGTCTCGCCCCTCTTGAAACCCTTGCCGAAGGAAATGATCAAGCGCACTAGCGACTCGACCTCGAGAGATTGCGTCACCCACATCAGGATTGCGTTGGACATACTCGTCCTCGTCAAACTCAGCTGACGTAGCGCACAATATAAACAAATACCGAACTAAGTCGGTCGGAACCTCAACCCTATCCAGCTTTGTTGCAAGAACCGTGCGGAGCTGCTTGCTGACAGCTCCGTTGCTCGGCGGAAAGTATGTCATCGCGCCCTGCCTCCCCCTAATTTCGCCAATGCCTGCACTGAAAAGCACCTCGCTGGATGGCCTAGCAAGACCGTTGTGACTGAGCAAGCGCAATCACTGCGCGAAACCCCGTTGAATTCAGCGACCACCCTTGCCTGAAAAATGCCCGCATCGCCTGCAAATAATCAGCTAGGCTCCTGAAATAAAGTAGCGATTACGCATAGCCGAGCCGCTTCATTATTGGACCACACTTGTCCTGGATCATTTTGATTTGTTCGGGCGTCAGATGTTCTTTGAATGAAGTACCGCCAAGCTTCTCAATCGGAGTAACCGGGGCACGGTAGGGCGTTCGCTGAGCCCTTTCCATCTCGAGAAAATCCCGTATCTCCGGACGACCATCCACGCCCAAAAACGCGACAAGTCTGTCCGCGATACTCAACCCCTTCTTCGAGACGAAATCTTCGTAACGCACGCTCATGAACCGATCATCTAAGAGCTTGTCGCCAAGTGCGATGGCAGGCTCAGTGTGCCGAAGCCAGTTCTTGATGGTGACATCTATGTCGTCAGAATAAATGGGAAGCTTCAGATAGGACGTAATGCAGGACCTAGGGTCCCTATAAACATGTATGAATTTGGCTTCGGGTAAAGCCTCAATCATGAGGTCCAGGCACCCATTATTGTTGGCATCTGCATATCCGGGGTTCTTGTCGCCGAATACGGCAACGCGGCGGTAGTAATGCTGCTCCGACAGCACTGGGCACCCAAGGTTCGTCTTGTTAACTTCCTGTGCGTAGAACTCGCGGATATTGTCGACAAGGGATTTTATAACCGACTTCGCATAAGCATTGCGCAAAGGGTGCTCCGGAAGCATTTCCGAGGGTTTTCGCAAACGATCTGCAATGTTTGCGACGACATTCCATGCCCGCAACTCATTTGTCACGAAAATTTGAGGGTGTCGATTGATAGCTGTCGTAAAGAAGGTCGAACCGGATCGCGGCGCACCGATAATGATCAGTGGAATCATCTCATACTCCGCCTGCCACTATTTTATCTTCAAGCATCTTTCGATAAGCGGCAACGACATCATCTATCTCACCAAGCGAGACAATTTTACCCGCGTCGATGATCATGGCCTTGTTACAGATATTACGCATCAGCTGGAGGTTATGCGTTGCAAGCACCAACAATCCGGATTGTTCAACGACTTCCCGCATTCGCACTCGCGCCTTTCGGATAAATTCCGCATCACCAGCGCCAAGCCACTCATCCATGAGAAGCACATCGGCGCTTACAGCGGTTGTAATCGCAAACGCCAAGCGCAATGCCATCCCGCTCGAATAGCGAGAGAGTGGCTCGTGTATCCAGTCGCCCAATTGCGCGAATTCAATGATAGACGGCGCAAGAGAGCCAGCCTCTTTGAGGCTTAGACCCATGACAGCGCCACGTAGGAAGATGTTCTCCCACCCCGTGGCTTCTGGAACAAAGCCCAATGAAGCATTGAAAATTGAAGCCACATCCCCAACCACTTCGACCTGGCCCCGCTCCGGCAGATAAATGCCCGCCAAAGTACGCAAAAGCGTGCTCTTTCCCGACCCGTTACGCCCCAATATGCCGAGCCGATCACCCTGTGTGACCTCAAAACTCACCCCTTGAAGCGCCCAGCTACTATCCCCCGATTTCGACGAATTGGTGTACCGGATGTGGAGGTCGTCGACTTTGATAAAGGGAGCTACCGACATTTTTATAACCAATAGGTGATGCGACGGCCATAGGCCTGCAAGGTGCAAATTGATGCAACCATCATAACACAACAAATACTGGACGCCACGATCCAGTCTGTCGCAGCAGTCGGCTCACCCAATATGGGTTGGCGAACAATATTCAAGAAATAAGTAAAGGGATTGTAGGTATAAACATAGTAGAGAAAACCCTCCCCGAACCCTGCACTCTCCAAATGATTTGATCTCCGGTCGGGAATCCAGATGATCGGCGTGAAGAAAAACGAAAGACGCATGACCGAACCCACAATTTCCGTGAAATCCGGCATTCGTGCCGCGACTAGTCCAAAAACGGTGGTGGTGCAAACGGCCGTCGCAATTACGAGCACAAGTCCCGGTAGAGCCGCGAAGACTTCAAGCGTCGGTCGCCAGCCGAACGCCAAGGAGATAAAGCTCGCGGTGATGAGGCAGAGCAGCAGCAGCACGCCATTTCTCACGACATGCACCAAAACAAATGCTGTTCTTGGCGCACGCATCTGCAACAACATCGACCGGTTGGCGACCAACACACTACAACCAGCTACCACACTGGTACTGATAAAGTTCCAGACCGCGAAACCGAACGCGACATAAGGGACGTGTTGCGATGCCGGAACACCGAGAAGACTCGATAGAAGAACACCAATCCCAATAGCGGATGTCGCGAAACCGAGCACAATCCAAAGGCTACCAATGAGTGGTCGGCGATACTCTATCTGCAGCCGCTTCACACCTAAATACGCCCAGCGGTCCAGACCACTCAGTGCACTCTTGAAGTCCGCCAACGCGTACATGGGGGATCCCATCCTCTCTATATCCAGCGCCCGTGTTACAGGCGGTCTTTGATGGTGGCAAGAAGAGACACCCAGAATGCCGCAGTGCGAACGCTTTCAATTACATGACCGCGTGTTAGAAGTCCTTTTTTCAAATCCTGACGCCCCGAAGGAACCAGGAATGTGGCAGGACAAGCTCGGAGTGAATATGGAAAATCTAGTCTATTTCACAATTTGTTCGCGCAATTACATGGCGTATGCCCTAACGCTCGGCAGATCGCTTGTCCAGGCGAATCCTAAAGCGAAATTTGTCATCGGTATGGCAGATGAATGGCCTTCCGGACAGTATGTCGGCGACGTCGAGTTTGAGGTCATACCAGCTTCGAATATCGGCCTTCCGACCTTTGACGACATGATTACGCGCTACTCCGTGATGGAGCTCAACACGGCGATCAAGCCCAGAATGATACGATATCTCATGGAGGACCGAGGCTTTGAGCGCGTCGTTTATCTTGACCCGGATATTTTTGTCATTTCGCCCTTGATTGAACTCAGCACTCGATTGGACGACGGAGTCGAATGCGTGCTGACACCCCACGCCCTCGCACCCTTAGATGATGGCGGCGATCCGAACGATGTCCGCCTCTTAAGGACAGGGGTCTACAACCTGGGCTTCGTTGCGATGCGCCGCTCAATCAATGTCTCAAATTTTCTCAAATGGTGGGAAACGCAGTTAGAGACCAAATGTGTCGTCGATCTTGAAAACGGTCTGTTTGTCGACCAGAAATTCATGGATCTCGCTCCTTGCTACATTGAAAATACCCACATACTGCGGCACGCGGGTTACAATGTCGCCTATTGGAATCTGACACACCGTCACGTTAAAGCGTCGAACCGATCCTACGAAGTCAATGAGCAACCGCTCAGATTTGTCCATTTCAGCGGTGTCGCCCCCAAAGATGCCAGCGTCTTTTCCAAGCACCAGAACCGCTTCACACCCGAAAACATCGGGGATCTCAAGCCGATCTTCGATAATTATCTCAAGCGCTTGAAGGACAATGGCAACGAGGCATGGAGCGCAATATCTTATGCCTTTGACCAACGCGACGGCATTACGCTCGACTCGCCCTTGCGTCGGGTCTACGCGGAGCAGCATCCGCTCCCTCGGAGAAACACGACCTTATCAGGCAAAGAACTGATCAGACTCGCAAATCAGCCCGCGCGCCTTGAGGGCCCAGCGTTCCCAACTCGATATGTCCACGCCCTTTGGAAAAGTCGCGAGGACCTTCGAAAGGCCTTCGACGTTGATACAGCAAATGGGCGAACCCGTCTGGCCGAATGGGTACTTTCAAGCGGAATTCGAGAGGTTGGGATTTCTGACGCCCTACTTCAACCCGCTCGGGACGCCCTTCAATTTGCCAATCAATTGCAGCCGACAGCTGAGGCGCCAGGACTTAAACACAGGATTGCTCGGCGACTCATCATGATCGCTTCGCATCTTCGCTTTGTCGCCCAACGATTACCAAATGGCCTGACCAGACCGGTCAAGCGTTGGCTCCGAGCTGCCATTTCAACGTCTCCCTATGCTTCGACTATTAGCCAGAAGCCAAAGCAGAAAATCCGACGAGAGGACGATGGTGTCGCCATCTATGGCAATTTTGGAACTGAAAGCGGTGTCGGAGAAGGCGCGAGACAAGCGCACACCGCACTCCAGCAGGCCGGTTATACCGCTGAGGCGCATTCCATACTGGCCTTGGGAGGGTTTGCAAACAATGTCGAATATGACAATGCTCAAGTGGCTGGAGCGAGTGGGAAACCAGTTAGACTTTTTCACATCAATGCAGACCAGACGCCGCACATCCTCGACGCACTCGCGTTCGATGAGCATCTCGCAGGTAGTTATAAAGTTGCATACTGGGCCTGGGAATTGTCCAAGTTCCCTGCCGTATGGACACCCGCGGCAGAACGCTTGGATGAAATCTGGACTCCTAGCGAGTTCACGGCCAAAGCTATTCGGGATGCTGTAGACTGCCCAGTATACGTGGTCCCTCACCCCGTCCAGGTGACATTGGACCAATCTCCAGATGCGCGCTCCCGGATGCGCGACAAACTTGGATTTGCAGATGACGAATTTGTAGTGCTCGTCTGTTTTGACTTCAATTCCTACTTGGCCCGCAAGAACCCTGAAGCCGCCCTTTCCGCTTTTCAGAAAGCGCGGCGAGTCAATGATAAGCTTCGCCTTGTGCTCAAGGTCCACGGCAACTCCCCGTCCCCTCAGCAGCGCCGGCAATTCTTGCAACAGGCTGAAGCCATTGAAGGCGTGATTATTATTGACGGCGTAATGAGCAGGGAGGAAATCGATGAGCTTCAGTGGGCCAGTGACACATTCATGTCCCTTCACCGATCAGAGGGATTTGGACTAAATATTCTTGAATGCATGGCCAAGGGGAAGCCGGTTATCGCTACTGACTATTCCGGCTCAATGGATTTCCTCGACAGTAGGGTTGGCATACCCATTCCTTACACGCTTATAGAAGTCGGGAAACAAGACTACCCCTTCCCTGAAGGTCAGGTGTGGGCTGATGCAGATGTGTCCGCTGCTGCTGAGGCGCTTGTAACTTTGAGCAACGATATATTGTTTTCGGAACGATTGGGAAAAGCCGCCCAGAGTCTTGCACGCACGCAATACTCACCCAAAATCGTCGGCCGAATAATGATTGAAAGGTTACAGGCTATTTCGCAGCAGACCTAACTTTCATTTCTCAAGACATTGTTCAGCAGGATGCTGAGCTGCTTGGCTGGCGGCTGCCTGTCGAGGCCATAATGCGGGCGCGCTGTGTTGTGACCTGAGCCCCATTTGGTCCCGCATTTGAATCGAGAGTCTGTCGTTACGGAGACAGACGATGCACAAGAGTAAATTTTCAGAAGAGCAGATCATCGCGACCCTGGCGGAACAGGAGCGTTACATGTCGACGGCTGAGGTGTGCCGACGTCACGGATCAGCTCGGCGACGTTTTACAAGTGGAAGGCCAAGTTCGGCGGGATGGACGGGTCTGATGCCCGGTGGCTGAAGGTGCTGGAGACCGAGAACGCCCGGCTCAAGAAGCTGCTGGCCGACAGCATGCTGGATGTGTCGATCCTGAAAGATCTGCTGAGAACGCCCTGACGATGCCCCGGATGAAGCGGGACGCGGCGGTTGGGGTGATTGAGACCTATGACATCTCCCAACGCCGCGCCCGCCGACCGGTCAGCGTCGATCCGAAGGCGGTGCGACGAGAAGCCGTGCCCGACAATGCGGAGATGCGCACGCGCCTGCGTGAGGTCGCGGCGGTGCGTCGGCTATCGTCGGATCGGGCTGATACTGGAACGTGGGGGCCTCACCATGAACCACAAGAAGCTGCGACGGCTCTACAAGGAAGAGGGCTTGGCGGTGAAGCGCAGGCGCGGCCGTAAGCGGGCCACGGGTACACGAGAGCCGATGCCTGTGCCATACGGGCCGACCAAGCGCTGGGGCCTGGACTTTGTGGCGGACGTGTTCGGCCCGGCGCGGCGCTCCCCATACTCATGTAAGCGACGACTACACGCGCGAGTGCTTGGCGCTGGTGGCGGATACGTCCTTGTCAGGCGCCCGCGTGGCCCGTGAGCTAGATCGCTGCATCCGGCTCTGTGGCAAGCCGGAGACCATCGTGTCCGACAACGGGACGGAGTTTACCAGCCGGGCGACCCTGTAATGGCAGAAGCAGAGCGGCATCGCCTGGCACTACATCGCGCCTCGCAGCAGAACGGCTTCGTAGAGTCTGTTCAATGGAAAACTGCGCGATGAATGCCTCACCGACTAGGTGTTCGACAGCCTCGCCCATGCCCGCAAGGTGCTGGCGCGTTGGCGGCATGACTACAACCACCACCGGCCCCACTCATCCTTGGGCGGGCTGACGCCCCCCCCCCCCCGCAGCGTGCCGGTCGCTCGAGCTACGCGGGGGCTCCGCTCCCGCCTCGCTCGCCAGACCTCAAACCATGGACTATGAAAGGCTCAGACTTTCGAAATGAACGAGATGTCGTTTCTCAAGACGTCGCTAAGCAGGGCGTTGAGCCTATGGCTTGCGGTTGCCTGGCCAGAGCATAGTGCGGTCGGTTGGCGTTGTACCAGTCCAAGTATCGCACGAGGTCGGCGTTACGGCTGTCGGATGATCGGTAAGGGATGGCGTAGGCCCGTTCTCTGAGCAGGGTCTGGATGAAGCGTTCGGCCTTGCCATTGGTGCGGGGTGTGTAGGGCCGGGTGCGGATGTGGCGGATGTTCAGCCAGCGCAGTGCCTTGGCGAAGAGGCGCGAGACGTAGGGGCTGCCATTGTCGTTCATGACGCGTTCGACGGTGATGCCGTGGATTTTGGACCAGCGCAGGGCGCGTACCAGAAAGGCAGTCGTGGTGCCGCGTTTCTGGTCGACCAGGACTCGACATAGGCTAGGCGTGTGGCGGCATCGGTGGCGACATGGACACAGTCCCAGCCGGCACCAGGGTTGCGGTTACCCTTGCGCACGCCGGTCACGCGATGGCCGGGTTTGTTGAAGCGGCCCAATGACTTGATGTCCAGGTGGAGAAACTCGCCCGGCCGCTCGCGCTG
Source organism: Maricaulis maris MCS10 (assembly GCF_000014745.1). NCBI lineage: Bacteria > Pseudomonadati > Pseudomonadota > Alphaproteobacteria > Maricaulales > Maricaulaceae > Maricaulis > Maricaulis maris. Next base: position 2,701,977 of record NC_008347.1, read on the forward strand.
ATAGCGGATGATGGGCGGCTTCGGCTCCAGGACAGATAGCCGCCCAATTCCCATGGCCTTAAGCCAGCGCGCCACGGTGGTGCAGGCCAAGCGCAGGCGGTCGGCGATCTCGGCGGCCGTCATGCGGTAATCGAGGCGAAGCCGGGCGGCGGCGTATCGCCACCACTCACCGATCCGCCGGGATGGCCGGTGCGGCGCTCTTGACGCGGTGTCCAGACCCGCATCGCCACCCATGCGGTATCGCGCCAGCCATTTGTAGACAGTCCGGATCGAGATCCCGAAGGCGCCTGCAATGGTCGCGACCGTCACACCTGCAGCATGGCGCTGTACAATCAAGGCTCGCGAATAGGGCGTGGTTCTGGCATTCCTGTGCCTGTTCATCTGGGCGTTCCTTTCCTCTGGTCGTGTCGCAACAACCAGTCTCAAGGCTTCAGCCCGGGCGAACAACCTTATGAGAACTCACAGCAGTGGGCGCAAACCTGTGTTGGATTCCGGTTAAACCCAATGTCGCTCGTCAAAGTTTTTGATCGAACTCACCCACTTCCGGGCAACCGGCCAACACCGTTTCGATTGCCTGGAACACGGACACCACTTCCTCATGGCTATTTGGGCTCTCAACCACAACCACAAGGTTGGGCGTGTTCGAACTGGCCCGTACCAGACCCCAAGCGCCGCCCTCCAGGGAGAAACGGACGCCGTTGACCGTGTTCACATCAGTGATCGCACGCCCGGCGACAGCCTCGCCATTGGTCTTGCGTGCCTGGAAGCGTTCGACAATCTTCTCAACCACGCCATATTTTTCTTCGTCCGCGCAGGCCGGTGACATGGTCGGCGACCCGTAGCTCATCGGCAGGTCGCGGCGAAGGTCGGCCATGGTCTTGTCAGGATTACGCTCCAGCATTTGCAACACGGCCCGTGCGGCAACCAGACCGTCATCATAGCCACGGCCGATCGGCGGCTGCAGGAAGAAATGGCCCGACTTCTCGAAGCCGGCCAGCGCGCCCAGCTCCTTCGAGCGCCGCTTGATGTAAGAATGCCCGGTCTTGTAATAGTCGGTTTTGCAGCCGTGCTCGGCCAGGACTGGGTCGATTGCAAACAGGCCGGTGGACTTCACGTCGACGACAAAACTGGCACCGGGATGGAGTGGCGCCAGATCGCGGGCGAGCATCAGCCCGATCTTGTCGGCGAAGATTTCCTCGCCCTCATTGTCGATCACACCGCACCGGTCACCATCGCCATCAAAGCCAAGGCCGACGTCGGCGCCGTGCTCGAGCACGGCATCGCGCATGGCGTGCAGCATCTTCATGTCTTCAGGATTGGGATTGTAGCGCGGGAAGGTGTGGTCAAGTTCACAATCCATCTCGACGACCTCGACGCCCATCGCCCTGAGCGCCTGCGGGGCAAAGGCCCCCGCCGTGCCATTGCCGCAGGCAGCGACGACCTTCAGCGGACGCTTGATCGCAACGTCTTTGGCGACATCATCGAGATAACGTTCGGCAACGCCAGCCTGACGGACATAGCCACCACCGGAGCGGGTCTTCGCCGATCCGGACAGGACGATTTCCTTGAGCCGGCTCATCTCGTCCGGACCGAAGGTCAAGGGACGGTTGGCCCCCATCTTGACGCCGGTCCAGCCATTCGAGTTGTGGCTCGCCGTGACCATCGCCACGCAGGGAATGTCGAGATCAAACTGTGCGTAGTAGGCGGTGGGCGAGAGCGCCAGGCCGATATCATGCACTTCGATGCCCGCCGACATCAATCCGACCTCCAGCGCCTGTTTCACGCTCAGCGAATAGCTTCGGAAGTCATGGCCGACGACGATCTTCGGCGCCACGCCGAGTTCATGGATCAGCGTGCCCAGACCGGCCCCAAGCGCCTGCACGCCGTACAGGTTGAGATCGGGAGCCTTATCGGAACCGGGATGGCCGAACCACCAGCGCGCATCATATTCCCTAAAGCCGGTCGGCTTGATCAGGGCCTCGGTCTCGAACTCCCAGGAATTGGGCTTCAGGCTGGCATGGGGCTTGGTCGTCATGGGAACACCGCTTCTTGTTTCACAGGCAGGGTGGATCTCGCGACGCGCACAGCCCTTCGGGCTGTACCCGGCGGGCTGTTGATCAGCCGTTGGGACGTCCGACGCTGGTATAGGCGAAACCGGCATTATTGGCTTCTTCCAGCGTGTAGATATTACGCAGGTCGACCAAGACCGGCGCCTTCATCATCGATTTCAGACGTTTCAGGTCAAGGGCGCGGAATTCATTCCACTCGGTGATGATCACCAGTACATCCGCGCCTTCGGCGCAGAAATAGGGCCCGGAGACGAATTCAACATTGTCGAACAACTTCTCCGCCTCAACGGTACCGGCCGGATCAAAGGCACGCACAGTCGCACCGGCCCTTTGCAGCGCCGGAATGATCTCGAGGCTCGGTGCATCGCGCATGTCGTCGGTATTCGGCTTGAAGGTCACGCCGAGGACAGCCACCGTCTTACCTTTGACGTCCCCGTCACAGGCTGCAATGACCTTGTCCGCCATGGCACGCTTGCGGGCATCATTGACCTCGACAACAGTCTCGATCAGGCGCAGCGGGGCATCATTTTCCTGGGCTGTCCGGGTCAGGGCCAACGTGTCTTTCGGGAAACAGGACCCGCCATAGCCAGGACCGGCGTGCAGGAATTTGCCGCCGATACGCTGGTCGAGGCCGACACCCTTGGCAACTTCCTGGACATTCGCGCCAACCTTTTCGCACAGATCAGCAATCTCGTTGATGAAGGTGATCTTCATCGCCAGGAAGGCGTTGGCCGCATATTTGATCAGCTCGGACGTGCGACGCGAGGTGAACACGATCGGTGTCTCGTTGAGGAAGAGCGGACGGTAAAGCTCGTTCATCGAGGCGCGGGCCCGGTCATCATCGGTACCGACGACGACACGGTCGGGACGCTTGAAATCATCAATCGCCGCGCCTTCGCGCAGGAATTCAGGATTGGAGACGACCGAGAAGTCCGCGTCTGCACGCGTTTCGCGAATGATGCGCTCGACCTCATCACCGGTTCCGACCGGAACGGTCGATTTGGTCACGACCACCGTATAGCCATCCAAGACGCCGGCGATTTCCTTCGCAGCCGCGTAGACATAGCTGAGGTCAGCAAAACCATCGCCGCGACGAGAAGGCGTTCCCACCGCAATGAATACCGCGTCTGCAGACCTTACGGCCTCGGCCAGGTCCTGTGTGAAGGAAAGCCTCCCTTCGCGCGCGTTGCGCGCGACCAGCATATCAAGGCCCGGCTCATAGATCGGGATGCCGCCGGATTTGAGCGTTTCAACCTTTTCGGCGTCCTTGTCGACGCAGGTAACCTCGTGCCCGAAATCCGCGAAACAAGCGCCGGATACCAGCCCGACATAGCCTGTCCCAATCATTGCGACGCGCATAATCCACCACTCCAGTAACGGTCAGTTGGGTATCGCTGACCGTACGAACCAACGCAAGAAGAGATTGCCGCACCTCGTTCCGGCGTCCAACAAGCGAGACCTAGCCCTGGGCCACTGTCTCGATCGCGCCTCGGACATCGTCGACAACTGAGCGGATCAACTTTTGCTCGCCTTCGGCCATAACGCGCACAACAGGCTCGGTGCCCGAAGCCCGCACAACCAGTCGGCCAGCCACCCCCATGCGGACTTCGGCCTCGGCAATCGCCGCTTTGACAGCCTCGGACTCAAGCGGTTTCCGACCCCGGGGGACGCGAACATTCTCGAGAAGTTGCGGAGCTGGCTTGAACACTTTGAGCAACTCGCTCGCCCGCTTGCCGCTATCACCCAAGACGCGAAGGACCTGCAATGCGGCAATCAGACCATCGCCGGTCGGTGAATAGTCGGGCATCACGATATGGCCCGAGGCTTCGCCCCCGAGATTGATACCTGTTTCCCGCATACGCTCAGAGACATATCGATCCCCGACACGGGTCCGCTCGAGAGCAATACCGCGACCAGCAAGATACTGCTCCAGCCCGAGATTCGACATTACGGTCGATACGATCGCAGGATGCCGCAATTCACCGATGTCCTGCCAATGGCCTGCCAGAAGGCCGAGAATCTGATCGCCATCGATGACCCGCCCCTTCTCGTCGCAGAGCACGACCCGATCACCATCCCCGTCGAGTGCAATACCAAGATCGGCGCGGTACTTGATCACTTCCTTGGACAGACGCGCTGGAGCGGTCGAGCCGCACTCCTCATTCACGTTGAACCCGTTCGGCTCCACCCCGATCGGGATCACGTCAGCTCCCAGCTCCCACAAGGCGGCCGGGGCGACCTTGTAGCCTGCGCCATTGGCGCAATCGACAACCAGGCGAAGATTTGAGAGACGCTGGGCGCGCGGAAAGGACGATTTGACGATCTCGACATAGCGCGCTTGGGCATCATCTACCCGCTTGGCCCGGCCAAGGTCCGACGGCGCGGCCAGCCCGTCTACCAGCGATCCATCCATCAAGGCCTCGATCTCGAGCTCCGCCTTGTCGTCCAGCTTGCGGCCATCCGGGCCGAACAGCTTCATGCCGTTGTCATGATAGGGATTATGAGACGCCGTTATCATGACACCAAGATCGGCCCTCAATGAGCGCGTCATCAGCGCTACCGCCGGCGTGGGCAAGGGACCAAACTGGAAGACATCCATGCCGACCGATGTGAAACCGGCCACCAGTGCGCTCTCGATCATATATCCCGAAAGGCGCGTGTCTTTTCCGATCACAACCGAATGCCGCCCCGTATGACGGACAAAATATCTGCCGGCCGCCATTCCCAAGCGCAGGGCATTTTCAGCCGTCATAGGAAAGCTGTTCGTCTGCCCCCTCACCCCGTCGGTTCCAAAGTATTTCTTGCCCATGGCATCACCCGATTTGCCTGCTTTGCTCGGTATATAGGACCTGTCCGCAAAACCGAAGTGAATGGGTGAGCTGGACGCTCGCATAGTGATCGGGTAGGCGTTGATGCTGCTTAAGTACGGGGAAATACATGACACGCGTCCGCAAAGCTGTGCTGCCGGTTGCCGGCTTTGGAACCCGGGTTCTTCCCGCCACCAAGTCCATCCCAAAGGAAATGCTTCCAGTCTTCGACCGCCCGGCGATCCAGTATGTCGTCGATGAAGCCATTGCTGCCGGCATCGAGCACTTCGTCTTCGTGACGGGTCGCAACAAGGCTGCGATCGAGGACCATTTTGACACTGCCTATGAGCTCGAGGCCAGCTTGAGAATGAAAGGTGAGGAAGGCCTCCTTGCCGAGATAACCCAGTCCAAACCCACTCCAGGCTCGATGAGTTTTGTGCGGCAGCAGGCCCCGCTGGGCCTGGGCCATGCGATCTGGTGCGCCCGCGACATCATCGGCGATGATCCCTTTGCCATCCTGCTGCCGGACGTTCTCGTCCAGGCCGAGCCCAGCTGCCTCGCCCAGATGATCAATGTGTTCGACGAGACCGGCGGCAATGTGATCGCGGTCGAACAGGTGCCGCCTGCGGAAGTCAGCAAATACGGAATCATTGATCCGCAATCGCGCGACGGTAACCGCATCCGAATGCGCGGCATGGTGGAAAAACCGCCCGTTGATGCTGCCCCGTCCAATCTCTCGATCACTGGTCGCTACATCCTGCAGGGATCGATTTTCGAATACCTGGCCGACCAGGCAGCCGGCGCTGGCGGCGAGATACAATTGACCGACGCCATGGCGCGATTGATGGAGACCCAGGACTTCCATGCCGTGGAGTATGAGGGGCAGTCCTATGACTGCGGCAGCAAACTCGGCTATCTGCGCGCGACCATGGCCTACGCCCGCGCCCATCCCAGCCTCGGTGATGGTGCCCAGGCCCTGATCGATGAATTCAGCCGGACGTGAATTCGCATCGCGGTATCCCAAGCAGGGCAGGCCGGCCCTTTCCCGGCGCACCCCGGGAACCGGCTTTGCTCCAACGGCGAGCCTAGCGTGATCGCCAGCCTGCGAACCAGGTCGCGAAACCGGCAAGGCCGGTGGCCAGGTCGACCGAGGGCCTGAAACCGTAATCCGCTTCCAGTCGCGATGTGTCGGCAAAGGTTCGGGTCACATCACCGGGCTGCATGGGCAGCATCACCTTGTCAGCGACGACACCCAGTTCTGTTTCCAGCGTTTCGATCATGTCCAGCAGGCGGACAGGTGAAGACCCGCCGATATTGTAGATCGCATGACGACCTCGGGCCGGCGAGTCCGCCAGGATCCGCGACAAGGCCTCGACGATGTCGTCGATATAGGTGAAATCGCGTTCCATATTGCCATTATTGAACACTTGGATGGGCCGCCCCGCCAGCATGGCGTCAGCGAACAGCCAATAGGCCATGTCAGGCCGCCCCCAGGGGCCGTAGACCGTAAAGAAGCGCAAGCCGGTCGCCGGAATGCCATAGAGGCTGCAATAGGACGCCGACATCAGTTCGTCAGACCGTTTGGTTGCCGCATAGAGAGAGGCTGGCGACTCTGCAGCATCGCACTCCTTGAATGGCACCGCAGACCGCTCGCCATAGACCGAGCTGGAGGACGCGTAGACCAGGTGTTCAAGTCTGTCTCCAAGGGCGCGGGCGGCCTCGAGCACAGAAAGGTGGCCGGTCAGATTGGACCGGGCATACGCGAAGGGGGCCTCAAGCGAATAACGCACACCAGCCTGTGCGCCCAGATGCAGGATGCGTTGCGGGCGCACGTCGGCAACCAGGCCTGCGACGGCCTCATGATCGGCCAGATCGATCGCCTCGAAGCGAAATCCCGGGTAGCGCGTCAACTGGTCCAGGCGCGCCTGCTTCAGCTTGGGATCATAGTATGGATTGAGATTGTCGATACCGACGACGTCTTCACCGGCTTCGAGCTGCGCTCTCGCCGCGTGAAACCCGATGAAGCCCGCCGCTCCTGTAACGAAACTCGTCAAACCCTGGCCTCCCCGACCCGACCTTGTTTGCCCGACCTTGTTTGTCGGCGATCAATTCGCTCGTCGATGCATTGCAATGCCCGCATGGACAACAACGACGCATCCCGCATCGTTTTGCCCCAAGCCCCGGTGGCGCAACAGTCTCCGTCGCACATGGAATTGTTGGAAATCCCGAGTGTGGTGGAAGGCGGGGAGGGATGAACCCTCCCCGTCAAGCTCAGGCCCAGCCGTCGGATGCATCATCCGACAGGGTCATCATCTGCAAATCACGCGCGTCGAACACGTTGGTGAACGCGTTGGCCTGGAAGAATTCGAGACCATAATTTCCGGCTTCAGCGGCCTCGCTGACCGGCAGACCTGCGGCAGCCGGATCAGTCAGCGTCTCGAAAACCGGATGCCCCTTGTCTGCCTGGAGAGCCCCCTCCAATTCAACAGGCCATTCGAGCATGGCGTCACGGAAATCACCGCGGGCATCTTCACCGTTGCGCCAGAAGTTCGGGCCGACTTCGCCACGGAAATCGCCGATTGAGTCCGACAGGTTCAGCAGCAGGGCCAGATCACCATCGCTGAGATGCGGATAGACATGCTCGGAACGATCCCCCTTCTCACCATCTTGCAGACCATCCATGACCGGGCGATCGGCGTCAGGGTCGAACTCGTTGGGATTGAAGGGTGCCAGCGCCGGCATGTCGTCAGGATCAAGACCTTCTCGACCGGCGAAGTCCGGATCCCCGAAGTATTCCGGATTGCTGGTGCCGCCGTCATAAACGATGGTTTCAACACTGATCAGCTCGACGACACCGTCCGGTGCGCCGGTGCGATTGTCGGTGACAACGGTATTGCCGGAGCCGTTTGTCGTCAGGCTGTAATCGGTGGACGCACCGGAGAAGACAACCGTGTCTGATCCGCTACCGCCATCAAAAACATCGCTGCCGCCGGAGGCATAGAAACGGTCCCCGCCGCCGCCGCCGGTCAGGACATTGTTGGCATCATTGCCGATAAAGATGTCATTGCCGGCGCCGCCAATGGCATTTTCAATGACCGTACCGCGAGCGATACCGACATTGCCTTCACGACCCATCAGGTCCGAATAAGCCTGCTCGCGCAGGTCAAATGTCTGGTTCGCCGACGACCCGGAATAGTCCATCGTATCGGTGCCGCCGGTATCAAAGATTGTGAAACTGACGGGGTTCGAATGCGCGGTTGCGTCGAAGATCACATTTCCGGCGGTAGAGTTATAGCCGTAGGTGGTGTCACCGCCGCGCGTTGACGTGGAACCGCCATACATGTCCAGAACCGCAATGATATCGGCAACCTGCGGCCCGATGACATAACCAAAATCGGCATCGATGAAGGTGTTCTCGTTCTGCGAGAAGTACGACATCACCGAGGCCTGCCAGGAATCGTTCAGATAGATGGCGTCCACGGCATAATCGGCGGAGCCGTCATAGGGGCCACCGTGGCCGAGGCCGAGGGCATGACCGATCTCGTGAATGTAGGTCTGGAAGGAATAGCCGTCGATATTGGTTCCATATGTGTCGAGCCAAGCTGTACCAACATTGACGCTGGCAGCGGTGATGAAGCCGCCAGATGTCGCGTCGGGCCCTGCAAAGGCACCTTCCTCATCATCGTCAAACGTGATTTCGCCACCCGTTGCCACCTCGGTAAAACTGATCCCCGTAATGTCTTCCCACAATTGCAGGGCCGCACGCGCCAGGGTCTGGCCGGCCACGGTCAGAGCGGTGATGTTGACCGTGATCGTGTCGCCGGCGGAGCGGTCCCACTGCAGGCCACCGAAGCCGTTTGAATCGAGATAGTCACCGATTTCCTGGTAATTCCACGCGGTCAGCGGGTCCGTGTGGCGAACCTGCAGGGTGTACTGGCCGGACAGGGTTGCCCCGCTGTCCGGCTCCCAGGCGCCGACTGAAACGTAATAGGTACCCGACGTCGTGGCGGTGAAGCCGAGACGTGAATCCGTATTCACGCCAAGGGTGATGTCGTCATTCTCGGCGATCAGTGTTCCCGATGCGTCATACAGGCGGATATAGGTGTCATCGAGCTCAACACCGGCTCCACCGGACCCAAAGGCGTCGAATTGGTAGCGCTGCCCCGCTTCCAGCGTGACGGCCACCCAGTCGCGATCACCTGCCACTTCGAGGGTGCCAGTAAAGTCGCCGCCCGAGACCATCTGGATCTGGGTGGTGTCCCCTTCGGGAATATCAGCGGCCTCGTTGCTTACATCGCCGACCGTGATCGCGACCGCCTGGTCATTGGAATTGCTGCCATCGGATGCAGTGACAATGACATCGTACACATTGTCACTGCCGCTGTCGGTCGGGCTCTCGAAGTCCGGGGTTGTGAGGAAACGCAATTCACCGGTTGATGAATCGATGGCGAACAATGCCGCATCGGTCCCGGAGATCGAGTAGCTGACCGTGTCGCCGTCGGGGTCGACAGCCCGCGCGACATAAGCCGATGTCTGATTTTCCGAAACGGTTTGGCTCGCCCCGGACGAGAAGACGGGCGCGCTGCCGCCAGACTCATCAACATCGGTGACGGTAACCGCGACCGCCTGGCTGTCCGTAAAGTCGCCATCAGACACGGTGACGGTGAAATCATAGACGTTGTCAGCACCGGCATCGCCCGGATTTTCAAAGTCCGCCGGGGTTATGAATGATACCGCGCCAGTCGAGCTGTTGATCTGGAACAGCGCCGCATCGGTACCGGAGATTGAATAGCTCAGGCTGGCGCTATCGCCGTCCGTTGCCGTCGCTGTGTAGACCACCGCAGCACTGTTCTCGGCGATTGTCGCGGTGGCGCCGGAGGTAATCACTGGTGCCACATCATTCTCGTTCTCGACCGTGATGCTGACGGCTTGCGTCGTGGTCAGGACACCGTCGGATGCACGCACATTGATCTCATAGACATTGTCCCCATTGGCATCGGCGGGCGTCTCGAAGTCAGGTGAGGCCACAAAGCTGACCGCGCCGGTTACGGCGTTTACCGTGAACAAGGCTGCATCTGCGCCGGTGATCGAATAGGTGATCGCGTCGCCGTCTCCGTCGGTCGCCGCGATGGTATAGGCCACGCTCGTGTCGTTTTCGGTGTATGTTGCCGTGCCCGACGAAGAGATCACCGGTGCTGAGTTCACATTGTTGACGGTGACACTCAGCGCCTGGGTGACATTGGTCGTTCCATCACTGACCTGCAGAGCGAGATCATAGACATTGTCGGTATCCGCGTCGGTCGGATTCTCGAAGTCCGGCGAGGCGATGAAGCTCAATTCTCCGGTCGCGCTGTCAATCGTGAACAGCGCGCCGTCGCCGCCCGCCACAATCGAATAGGTGAGCGTGTCGCCATCGCCATCGGTCGCGGTGGCAGTATAGAAACTGCCGGTCGAGTCTTCATCAACCGCATCGACCGTCGCCGACGTGAAGACCGGAGCGAACTCATCCTGATTGGTGACCGTGATCGAAACCGCCTGCGTATCGACATTGCTGCCATCAGACGCGGTGACGGTGATCTCGTAAACATTATTGCCGTCGGCATCGAGCGGCACTTCAAAATCGGGCGGCGCGAGGAAACTGACCTCACCGGAGGTAGCGTTGATCGTGAACAGCGCAGCATCGGCGCCGGACAGCGAATAGGACAGGGCCGCGCCTTCCGGATCGGTCGCCGTCGCGGTGTAGACCACGCCCGAATTGTTCTCTGACGTGCCGGCGGTCGCCGCCGAGGTCACCACCGGCGCCTCGTTCACATCATTGACGGTGACCTGAACAATTTGGGTCGTGACTGTGGTCCCGTCACTGGCACTCACGGTGACGTCGTAGACATTGTCCGTATCGCCGTCAGCCGGTGCCTCGAAATCCGGAGGCGCGAGGAAGGTCAGTGCGCCGGTTGCGCTGTCGATCGCGAACAACGCGCTATCTCCGGCCGTCCCCAGCGAATAGATGATGGTCGAGTTGTCCGGATCCGCCGCAACGGCCGTGTAGACGGTGCCGGTGGCGTTCTCGTCGAAGCTCGCGGTGGTACCGGAAGAGAACGTCGCGGGGCCTTCATCCACGGGATCAACAGTGATGGAGACCGCCTGGTCGGTCGAATTAGTTCCATCGGACGCCGTCACCGTGACTTCGTAGACATTGTCGCCATCGGCATCAGCCGGGCTCTCAAAGTCAGGTGCAGCGATGAAGCTGATGGCTCCGGTCACGGGATCAATGGCAAAAAGGGCCGCATCAGCGCCTGACAACGTGTAGGTTAGCGCCGCGCCTTCCGGATCGGTGGCAGCCGCCGTGTAAACGGTACCCGTCGTGTTTTCATCGACCGAAGCCGTGGCTCCCGACGTGAAGCTGGGAGCTTCATCCACGTCGTCAACGGTGATCGTGACGGTCTGGTCTGTGGTGTTGGTGCCGTCGGAGGCCCGGATGGTGACCTCATAGACATTATCACCATCAGCATCGGCCGGCGCTTCGAAATCGGGCGTCGCGGTGAATGTCAGAGCGCCGGTCGAACTGTTGATCGAGAATGCGCCAGAGTCTGCGCCACCGCTGATCGAGAAAGAAATGGTATTGCCGTCAGCATCCGTGGCGGTCGCCGTATAAACGCTTCCGGTCGTGTTTTCGTCCACGCTTGCAGTCGTCGCCGAGCTGAATACTGGCGGGTTGGTGTTGGGCGTTGGTGTCGGGGCGGGGCTGGAACCTCCGCCGCCGCCGCCTCCCGCCGCCGCGCCGAGCAGGCCTGCGCCACCCAGTACGCCGAGAATGGCCGCGCCTCCGCCGCCACCGGCAGCAGCCGCCGAAGCGCCAAGCAGAGAGTTCGCTTCGATTGCGGCTTCAGAGATGAAATAAAGTCCATCAACGACCGCGACATCATTGGCTGCGATCAACACAGTCCGGCCATCGGACATGACCAATTGCATGGAACCATCAGCGGCCACATCAACACGCGAGACACCGCTGAGATCAGACAGCGGGGTAAACCCGTCCGGCGGCCCTGCAGCCTCACCCTGGGCGTGCGCACCGCCGGCCAGCAAAAGAGCACCGCCGGTCGCCATGGCGGTCGTCAGGAGCGCATTGCGCACGGTTGAAGCTTTTTCGGTCTTGTTGACAACAGGCATGATTGATCTCTCCCGACGATCTTCTTGTTTCCACACGGCGTTACAACGGCGTCGAGCGACATTCGGCCAATGCGGCACACGGTCGAACCGAAAACATGCGGTACTCAATTTCTCCCGAAATCGATGCTCACAGAGTACCGATTTCACCCCCTATAAGACAGACCCGAGTTATGCTGCCCGCCTGTCACCCCTTCGACCGACGACCACGGCATTGAACCCGGTTGCACCTCGACACCGTTCACTGCACCCGCGCAAGCGTCAAGGCACTTCGTGAGCGCGTTCTGTTTCAGACCGCGGGCGCGGCATGCGTGCCGTCAGCCCCAACAACTCGAGACGCTGCCGGAGCAGCGAGAAACGCGCTCCAATGACGTCGAGTTCGGCACGCTCATAGGCGAGCCTGGCATCGATCAGATCTGGCAAAGTCCCCAGGCCATAGTCAAATTCGCCGGAGACTGCGTCGAAATACTCGAACTGCGAACGGGCGACAGCCTCGCGACGAACCAGTTGCGCCTGCAATGACATGGAGCGGCGAAAGACGATTTCCGCCTGCTCACGCAATTGTCGCTGCAATGACCGCAAGCCGCTTTCTTCCTGTTCCAGACGGGCGACCGCGCGGTCGCTGCGCGCTCGCAAGGCGTCGCCGGTATACAAGGGCACCGAGACATCGATCCCGACCCGGTCCCGGGCATCCCAGGTTTCACTGAAATCATCATAGACATACGAGGCGATACCCACCGCTTCGATGACCGGCATCCGGCTGCGGCGCGCCCGCTCACGCTGGGCATCAAGCACCCGGACCGCTTCAGCCTGCGCGGCTATGCCGGGATTTTGGGTCAACGTCAGATCGACCGCATCATGAACTGTCGTCACGCCATCAAGAGCCCGTGCCAGATCATCGGCTACCGCATTGGCATCACACAAGGCCCCGGGAGCGTAGCCGGTGTATTCGCGTATCCGCGTACCGGCCCGCTCTCTCATAAAGCTCAACTCGAGCGCATCGGCCTCGGCCTCGGCCAATTGAGCCGCGATTTGGGCGCGATCAGCACGGGTGGCGCCGCCAGTCTCCAGCAAGGCTTCGACCGCAACGCGTTGGCGGTCAAAATAGTCACGGCGTTCGGCGATCACATTGATCATGGCATCTGCCTCCAGATGCGTCAGATACGCATCAGCCAGCCGGCTGGATGCATCGATCTGCTGGGTCCGCAATTCATGCGCCCTTTGATCTATCGAACGGCTGGCAGCGGCCATCGCATAGTGGGAATCACCAAAGTCGTAGAGACGTTGGGACAATCTGACCCCGACCTGATTTTCGATCTGGCTGCCGGTCAGGCCGCTATCGCCGGATGCAGTCCGTCCGAACGTGGAAACCTGCGGCAGCCTGAGCGACTCGGCTTCCCGATAATCGGCAGCGGCCTCATCCTGTCGCGCCGCCGCCCCGGCCACTTCCGGCGCGCGCTCTGCAGCCAGCAGCAGTGCGGTCTCAAACGACAGGCAACTATCCGGCTGAGCGGCCGCATGGCCCGTCAGCCCCGCAAGAGCACACAGGACGATCCCGATCGAGAGAGGTCGCGTACGGGAAACACAATTGAACTTCATCACCATCACCCGGTCCGGGCGCCGCGAAACAGCGACTCGCTGATTGGCTCGAACAGATAGTCGAGTGTAGTCCGACTTGAGCCTGAGAAGATGAAAACTTCGACCGGCATCCCCGGAATGACATCCAGTTCGCCCAGGCGCGCAGCCTGGTCTGCCGGGATGCGAATTCGAACTTCATAATAGGACACGCCGGTATTCTGGTCGGTTTTCAAATCCGCACTGACGCTGATCACTTCGCCATCCAGGCGCGGCGTCATCCAGCTCTTGTAGGCGGTCAGCCGTGTGCGCACGGCCTGTCCTTCATACACCGCTGCCCTGTCGGCCGGCTGGACGCGGACAGAGGCCGTCATTTCGCCAACAGCCGGGACAATTTCCAGTATGGCCTCACCGGGCCTGACCACACCACCCCGTGTGGCGAACCGCAAATTGAGGACTTCGCCGGACAGGGGCGCGACCACAACCGACCGGTTCAACACATCCTGCGCCGCTGCAATCCGTTCTCCGGCCTGCTCGAGCTGACTGCGCACTTCGAGTTGATCGGCGGATATCTGTCGCAGGAAAGCAGCTTCGGTCTGGGCAATTTGTCCGTCCAGATCCTGTTCCAGTGTCGCCGCTTGCTGGGCATCGGTCCGCAGCCGGGAAATATCGGCTTCCAGAGCGGCGACATCCCGTTCCATGCCACGCAATTCATCAAGCCGCGCCATCTGCCGCTCATAGCGTTCACGCAACAAGCTGAGCTGTTCTTCAGCCGCCGCAATGACACGCTGGGTCACACGAATCTGCTGGGCATGAAGATCCCGCGACGAGCGAGCGCCATCGCGACGTGCTGTCAGGACCGCGATATCGGCCCGGAAGGATTGCATTTGCTGGCGGAACAGGTCGCTCTGCCGGGCCATGACCGCCTGGCGCTGGTCCACCGTCAGGTCGAGCGTGTCCAGAGGCGAGAAGTCAGGCTCCTCCAGCCCTTCCCGCAAGGCCGCGAGGCGCTGCTGGGACCCCGTCAGGGTGGCAATTTCCTGCAGCAACTCATCTCGCACCGCGAGCGATGCGGTTTCCTGCAGGGTCAGCAGGGCCTCGCCGGCGGTGACCTGGTCACCGTCCCGCACCAACAATTCGTGGATGATGCCACCTTCCAGATGCTGCACCACTTGCCGGTCATTCTCGACAACGATCTGGCCCGCAGCGGGCACGCCCTCGGCGAGCGGTGCCAGTCCGGCCCAGGCCAGGAAACCACCAAGACCGATCAGACAGACCAGCGCCGACCGGCGCACAAAGCGGTCACGCAGGATACTGACAGTTCCGCCAGACCCCTCCATCAAGCAGCTCCCCCGCGACCCGAGACATGACTGCCCGCGCCCGGTCCGGTCGCCAGCTTGAGAAACTGCTCGGCAGGCGCCGCCATGACGTCCCCGTTCCGGACAAGCAGGACGGTCTTGGCGCGCTCGATCACACGGCGATCATGGGTCGCCGCGAGAATGATCGCGCCGCGTTCCGCGGCCTGACGCAGGGCGTTGACGAGGCCGGGTGCGGCTGCGGCATCGAGATTTGCAGTCGGTTCGTCCAGCAGCAACAGAACCGGGTCCCCGAACAGGGCCCGCGCCAGACCGATCATCTGGCGTTGACCGGCTGACAGGTGAGTGCCACCTGGACCAACTCGCGTGTCATACCCGTCGGGCAGCGACAGGATGGTTTCATGCGCACCTGCCGCGCGCGCAGCGGCGATGATCGCGTCAGCATCCGCCTCACCAAGCCGGGCAATATTCTCGCCGACCGTGGCCGGCAGGAGTTCGACATCCTGCGGCACATAGCCGACATGACGTCCCCGATCCGGGCCCGGCCAGTCATGCAGATTGCGGCCGCCCAGACTCATGGCACCGGATCCCGGCTGCCAGGCGCCGGCCAGCGTCTGCAGGAGCGTCGTCTTGCCGGCCCCATTCCCGCCGGTGACCGCAACCAACTGGCCACCGGATGCTGACCAGCTGAAGGGACGGATCTGCGGTGCTTCCGCACCTGGAACGACAACCGAGAGCCGATCCAGTTTCAACTCGGCTGCCGGTCGTGGCAGCGGCGTGAAACGCGGCTCGGCCTCGGCCCCCTCGAGGCGTTCGGTCAGGCCTTTCCAGGCAGACCAGGTCTGAATGGTATTGCGCCAGCCGCCAACGATCTGGTCGATCGGTCCCAGCGTGCGGGCGAGGATGATTGACGAGGCGACGATGGCACCCGGTGAAATTTCCTGGCTCAGGGCCAGGGCGGCGCCGCCGCCCAGCACACAGATTTGCAGGATCTGCCGGGTCGATCTGGATATTGCCGAAAATTTCCCGTCATCCTTGGCCGCATCCATGGAAAAGCTCTGCCCGGCGCTCTGACTGGCCCGCCAACGGCGAAAGGCGGCGGGCACCAACCCCATCGCAGCCATGGCCGAGCGCTGCCGCTCAAGACCTGCTGCGAAATCCCCGGCACTGCGCAGTGCGCCTTGCGAGAACTGCCCCGCCTGGCGTGTGGTCAGTTCCGCTGTGACGGCGACGGCGAATACAATCGCCGCGCCGAGCAGACCGATCATTCCCAGCACCGGATGGATCAGGAACAGCACCACCAGGAAGAGCGGCGCGAAGGGCAGGTCGGCAAATGGCAGAAGGGATCCGGATTGCAGCGCCGTCTGCACCCGCTGGATGGCACCCAGATCACGCGCCAGGTGCGGCGCACCGGATTCTGTTTCGAAACGGGCAAAGGCGAGTGGCACCAGCAAGGCATCAAGCTCCTGCCCGGCCAGCGCGCTGACACGGCGACGGCCGGCCTCGGCCGCGCCGTACACACCCAACAGGAATACAGCCAGGACCGATAGCCAGATCAGCGTGTCAGTTGAGGCCGATGACAGGACACGGTCATAGACCTGCAGCATGTAGAGCGGAGACACCAGCAACAGTAGGTTCGACGCGAGGGAAAACCCGGCCAGCGCCGCCATGTAGGGCCGCAAACGCTGCCGGACCTGCAGTGCCAGGGGTTCTTTCATACTCACTCCCACCCGAACCGGCGCCCAAGGCGTGCCTGTGCCGGGTCAACATCAAACCCGTCCGGTCCCTTGCGGCAACGATAGCGTGAGGGCCGGGATTTCGCCAGAGCCTGCCCAGACTTGTGTGCATGATGGCGGCGCTATTTGAGCCCGACACGCAGCAAGTCATGCAGATGCAGGATGCCAACAGGGCGTTCATCGTCATCGACAATGAAAAACTGGGTGATTTTCGGAGTACCAGCCGTCATCAGCCGCAAGGCATCTGCCGCCAGCATGCTGGCGCTTCCGGTGCGTGGGCCGACCGTCATGACGTCGCCGGCCCGCTTGTCGAAAAGACCTGCCCCCATGTGCCGACGCAGATCGCCATCAGTGATGATGCCCGCCAGCTTGCCGTCCGCCCCCACAATGCCGGCACAACCAAAGCTCTTGGTTGTCATCTCTATGAGCACTTCGCTCATTTGCGCGTCGGTACCGATCAACGGCACAGCGTTTCCGGCATGCATGATGTCCTGAACGGTGGCGAGCGCTGCGCCAAGCGCGCCGCCTGGATGGAATGTCTTGAAATCGGTTGCCGTGAAGCCCCGGGCCTCGAGCAGTGCAACCGCCAGAGCATCGCCCAATGCCATCATCAGCGTGGTGGATGTCGTCGGCGCGCGCGTTTCTCCGCAGGCTTCAGGCGCTTGCGGAATGGCGAGCAGGAAATCCCCGGCGCGGCCCAGACTGCTGTCCGGCTGTGCGGTCATGGCGATCAGCGGCACCCCGAAACGGCGGCAATAGGCAATCAGATCGCCCAATTCCCTTGTTTCACCGGACTTCGACAGCGCCAGCACGGCATCATCGGTGCCGATCATGCCCAGATCACCATGGCTGGCCTCGGTCGGGTGGACGTAATAGGCCGGCGTCCCCGTCGAGGCGAGCGTTGCCGCGATTTTTCTGGCAACGTGACCGGACTTTCCAACCCCGGCACAGATCAGCCGCCCCTTCACCCCGCGCAGCCGTGACACGGTGTTGGCGAAATCCGTTGAAATCGATTTCTCAAGCGCATCCATGCCCTCACGCTCGATGGCGATGACGCGGCGGGCAGATTGCACGGAATCGATTTCGGACATGCCTTATCCTCGCAGTCGGTCAGGACGGAGTGCCCTTTTCGAGGTGATCCAATAGCAGAACCGCGCACGTCCGGGGAAGAGACGTGCGCGGTTGGTGCGGCAAGATGTGACCGGGCCTTTGGGGGACGGGTAAAGGCCGCACATCCCGACGCCGCTCACCGGGACGGATAAGTCATGCCTTGGGTATGGGTTCAAGAGATTGAACCAGGCTCGCCCCGGGAACCTGTAGTCCCTTTATACCACAACTTGATGGTGAAGGTTAAGCGAATTCGGGGCACCCGGTCTTGCGGCCCAGCCGCCTTGCCCTGCTGCAATTGGCGGGCTATCGCTGCCGGTGTCAGGGCAATCTCGGGAGACGACCACATGCCGCAGCTCGCACTTATCCGGCACGGCCAGAGCGAATGGAACCTCCAGAACCGGTTCACCGGATGGGTTGATGTGGATCTGACCGATGAAGGGGTTGCCCAGGCGCGGCAGTCCGGCGAGCTGCTGGCGAAGGCCGGTTTCGAGCCCACCCACGCCTTTGTGTCTGTGCTGAAGCGTGCCATCAAGACCCTCAACTTCACCCTGGAAGGTCTGGATCGGCTGTGGATACCGGTCGACAAATCCTGGCGGCTGAACGAACGCCATTATGGCGCTCTTGCCGGTCTCGACAAAAACGAAACCCGGGCCAAGCATGGCGATGAACAGGTGAAAATCTGGCGCCGCTCCTTCGACACACCGCCCCCGCCCGTCGCCACCGATCACGCCTACCATCCGCTCAATGATCACCGTTATGCCGATGTGCCGCGCGAACTCCTTCCGGCATCGGAATCCCTGAAGTCAACACTGGACCGGGTCGAGCCATACTGGTCCTCGTCGATCCAACCCCGGCTTGCGGCCGGCGAGACCCTGATCGTGGCTGCTCACGGCAACAGTTTGCGCGCCCTGGTAAAACTCCTTTTCAAGGTCTCCGATCCGGACATCATGGAAGTCGAGGTGCCGACAGGAAATCCACTCCTCATCGACCTCGAAGACGACGGCATCACCTTGCGGTCTGCGCGATATCTTGATCCGGTTCGCGCCAAGCCCCTGCCACCACTTCCGGGCGCATGAGTGCGATCGACGACGCACGCTACATGGACCTCGCCGTGGCGTTGGCACGGGCCCAGCAAGGCCGGACCGCACCCAACCCGGCGGTCGGGTGCGTGCTCGTCAGGGACGGCCGGATCATTGCCACCGGAGCAACACAAGATGGCGGCCGGCCCCATGCCGAACGCGTCGCGCTCGACGCGGCCGGTGCTGAAGCAGCCGGTGCGACAGCCTACGTCACACTGGAGCCCTGCGCCCATCACGGTCAAACACCGCCTTGTGCGGACGGGCTGATACAGGCGGGAATCGAGCGCGCTGTAATCGCGTGCGGCGACCGGTTCGAGCAGGTCTCCGGGCGCGGCCTGGCCATTCTGGCGGCGGCGGGAATGACGGTGGAGACAGGATTGCGGGAGACAGATGCCACATCCCTGTATGCGGGTTTCTTCTCCCGGCTGGCCTCCGGCCTGCCGCATATCATGCCCGATGCACGGGCACGCGGTTATGACGGCGAACTGACCGCCCGCTCGTTGGACGAGGCAAAGGTGCAAATCCGCACGTTTGCAGAAGCGGGCATGAACCGGATCCGCGTGGCGCCGGATCACCCTCTCGCCGATTGCGATTGGCCGACTGTGATGGACGGATAAGCAGAGAACTGGCTGTTAACGGTCGATCTTTATGGTGCTTGTTTGGAGCAACCACCATCAGGACCCCACCGATGACCGATCGCAAGATCGAGTTCAAGAAACTGACCCAGGATGAAGTCGACGCGATTTGCGCCCGGCACGAACGCCTGTGGTCGGGGCGCTCCGGTGGCGCACGGGCCAATTTCTCCTACACCATTCTCGAAAACATGGTGCTGGCCAATCGGGACCTGTCCGATGCCGACTTCAGCGGTGCCGTGTTGCGCGGTGCCGTCCTGTCCGGAGCCACGCTCAATAGCGCGGTCTTTTTCGCCGCCGATTTGCGGCGTGCCAATCTGGAAGGCGCGTCCCTGAGACGGGCGGACTTGCGCGGTGCCATCATGCGGGGCGCCAACCTAACCGGGGCTGACCTGACCGAGGCTGATATGCGCGAAGGTGCGATCGCCCAAATGGACAAGGAAAAGGGCCTCGCGGTCCTGACCCACAAAACCCAGGAAAACGATGCCGGGACCGCCAATTTCACGGGGGCCAATCTCTCGCACTCGAAAATGGCCGGAATCGCCGCCCAAAAAGCCGACTTCACTGACGCCATGCTGCTGGGCACCCGTTTGATCCGGGCCAATCTGCGCGGATCATCCTTTCAAGGCGCCAATCTCGAAGGCGCAGACATGTCCGGCGCGGACCTGTCCGATACTGATTTCACGCATGCCGTTTTGATCGGCACGAAGACCGTGATGGCCAAGACCCAGGGCATGAACACCGACGGCGCGTTGACCAATGCGGCGGTCGGTATTGATCCTGAAGCTCTGGAACAGCCTGTTGCCGACCAAATCGCCGAACATGTCCGCTGGTGTGAAACCAATGGCAAGGAAGGCAAGCCATCCCTGTTCGACGGGACGGATCTCCGTGGCCTGACATCCCTCGCCGGGAAAACACTGACCGCCTTTCATGCGCGTGGCGCGACACTTTACGGCCTGGACCTGGAGGGCGCGCAGCTGCAGGGCGCTCGCCTTGAAAAAGCCGACCTGCGGATGGTCAGCCTGCGTGGCGCGGACCTGCGTGGAGCCGATCTTACCGGCGCCAACCTTTCAAATGCCGACCTGCGTGACTGCCAACTTGGGCCGCTTCTGCTCGATGGCAACCGGGTTCTTCCGGCCTCGCTCGCCGGGGTGCGGGCACGCTATACCGATCTGCGGGGCGCCGACCTGCGTCAGTTGAAGGCGACCGGCGCCGATTTTTCCTACGCCACCCTCAACGGGACCAATGTGAAAAGGGCGAGCTTCAATGGCTCCTGCTTCACGGGTGCCCGTATCGACGAGGACTTCTCCACCCAGGTTGACTCCCTGGACGGCGCCGTCGATCTCGACGCGGCCTGAACCAGACAAAAGGCGGCGAGCTTTCGCTCACCGCCTTCAGGGTCAATCGGAGGGGAAATCAGTGACCGTCAGTGACGGGTCAGGCGGCCTTCGTCTTGCCGCCCTCGATCAGGCGGGCCCGCTTGGTGCCGGCGCCGGATTTGATTTCAATCCGTTTCGGCTTGGCCGCTTCTGGAATTTCGCGCACCAGGCGCACCTGAAGCAGGCCGTTCTTCAAGCCGGCATCGGCCACCTCGACGTGATCCGCCAGATGGAAACGACGTTCGAATGAGCGCTCCGCGATGCCGCGATGCAAGAAGCGGCGGTCGTCCGACTCCGTTTTCTCACCGATCCGGCCGGAAACCGTCAGGATGCTTTCCTGCACTTCGACGACCAGATCTTCTTCGCCGAAACCGGCAACCGCCAGTTCGATCAGATACTCGTCATCGGCGACGTGCTGGATGTTGTAGGGTGGGTAGCCTTGAGACTCGATCTTGGTAGCCGAGTCCATCATGTCCGCGAGCCGGTCAAAACCGACAATCGAGCGATACAGCGGCGTGAAATCAACAGTTCTCATTTCAGTCCATCCTCCTTCAGAGCGATAAACAGGCCCGGGACATCCGGGCGGTTTCGACAAGCCAGATCCGACGGATCCTGGCACTGGTAGCGAGCCCCTGATGGCGACCCGCCCCAACTATCTGGGTAGCCATTCCATTGGCTGCAACCCCCGAAAACAAGATTTGCGCACGGCCCCGGGCTTGGTTACCAATTGCGCGTCTCATCCAGGAGTTTCCAACATGCGTCACGCTTCACTTCTCGCACTTCTCGCCGGCACATCCGTTCTGGCAGCCTGTAACGGCGAACCGGTCGACACCGCGGATATTCCGGAGACCGATGCGGTTATGGAAGCCGGCCAGGACACGGCGACAGCCGAGGCCGCCGAGGCACCGGCGGCTCCCGACCTGACGGTGCTCGCAAACGTCCTCAACGCTGACTGGCGAAGCTCCGGTCGCGATCGCGACGAATGGCGTCACCCGCAGGAAACCCTTGAGTTTTTCGAGGTCGACCCAAGCAGCACCATCGTCGAAATCTGGCCGGGCGGCGGTTGGTATACCGACATCATCGCGCCCTGGGTCAACGCCAATGGCGGTCAGTATGTCGCCGCTCACTTCGACCCGAACTCGGGCAGCCAGAACCGTCAGCGCTCGCGGGCATCTTTCGACGCCCATGTCGAAGATACAGCCATCTACGGCAATATCCTGACCGTCTCGTTCAATAGCGAAACAACGCTTGGCCTTGACGCTGACTCCGTCGATACGGTCCTGACATTCCGCAATATCCACAACTGGATGTCCCGCGGTTTCGCCGAGCGTGCTTTTGCCGACTTCCACACAGTTCTGCGGCCAGGCGGCGTCCTGGGCGTGGTCGAACATCGGCTGCCGTCAACGCGCGAACAAGACCCAGGCGCGCCGAACGGCTATGTCCAACAGGCCTATGTCATTGCCTTGGCGGAAGAGGCCGGATTCGAATTTGTCGCCGCGTCCGAGATCAATGCCAATCCGGCTGACACGGCGGACCACCCGCTTGGCGTCTGGACCCTGCCTCCAGTACGCCGCAGCCCGTCGGCCGATAGTGAACTGGCCGCCGAGTTCGACCGTGCGGCCTACGATGCGATTGGCGAGAGCGATCGCATGACATTGTTGTTCCGCAAGCCTGTTGCTGACGAATAATGCGAGCATTCCTGCTTGTTGTCGGACTGGTGGCCGGCCTTGTTGCCGCGGGCGCCCATGCGCAGTCCGTGGAACGTGAGGCCGGCCCCCTGCCGCGCTTTTTCCCGCATCGCTCGACCTATCTCGACCTGGATCCCGATCAGCGGTCGCATTTCCAGCTTGCCTATCTGGTTTCCTCACAGTCCGGCGTGCCGGCCGACGAAATACGGATGTGGTTCAATCAGGATGATGGAGAAGTCATTTCCTTCGACATCGATGCGACCGGCCGCATAACCCGCCTGCCCGATCTCGACGAACTGTCAGCAGAACCCACCGTCTGGATCAATCAGGAGCGGGGCGGGATGTCGCTGAACCTGCAGTTCGAGGCGACACTTCCCGGCGGGCCGGACTTTGCCGCCAGCGACCTGCAGCTTGCCTTGGGCCAGGCCAATCATGCCATCCGGCAAGCTGCCGGTGTTGCCGCTCTCTTTGCGCCGAATTTCAAGACCTTGGTGTTCGAATTTGACGGGCCGGCCCCAACCGCCATTGCCATTCATGACGACGGAACGACATCGGCCCTGACCGCTCAGGAAAACCGGGTCATGCTGCGCCCGCGCGACCGGGCCATGCGCAATCTGGTCCGGATCGAACTGGGCAGCATGCCGACGCGCGTTCTGCTGGACAGTTGAGGAACTAGACCGCAGCTGCGGCCAAATGCTCCAGAGCCTGCTCCAGCAATGCCGGTGTTGCAGCCGCGACCACCTGTCCGCCACGGGATGGATCGCCGCCGGTCCAGTTGCTGATGACACCGCCGGCGCCCGTGACAAGCGGGATCAATGCCTGGACGTCATAGATTTGGAGCCCACTCTCAACAACCAGGTCGATGCCGCCTGAGGCGAGCATGGCGTAGGCATAGGCATCAAAGCCGAAACGGCAGAGCCGCGCCCGCGCACGGACCGCCTCGAAGGCAGCCAGTTCAGCGCCCGCAAACAGATTGGGGTCGGTGCTGGCCATGATCGCACGGTCAAGCCGGTCGCACCGCGAAGCCCGCAGGTCCCGGATTTCACCAGCTCGGGAAAAGCTGGCGCCGCCAGGCCAACCGGCAAACCGTTCGCCGATATAGGGTTGGTCAATCAGCCCCAGCCTTGGGCGACCGGCCACTTCCAGTGCAATGAGGACTGTCCAGGTCGGCAATCCGGCAATAAAGGCTCGCGTTCCGTCTATCGGATCGAGCACCCATCGACGATCACCCTTGCCATTCGAGCTTCCGAACTCCTCGCCGAGAATTCCGTCTGACGGGGCCAGTTCTGCCAGGACCGTCCGCATGGCCTGCTCGGACGCTCGATCGGCAGCCGTCACCGGGTCAAACCCCGTGGCCAGCTTGTTGTCGACATCCAATGCGGTGCGGAAATACGGCGCTATGGCGACGCGTGCGGCATCAGCCAGGGCGTGCGCTGTTTTCAGGTCGGTCGGGTCATGTTGTTCGGACATGCCAAGGCGCCTAGCACGGGCGGCGAGCCGGTGCCAGACGCCTTCACGTCATTCGAGACCTGGTTCAGGCCGCGTCGTTGGCCGCTTCTTCCGGTTCCAGCGACTTGGCCAGCTCAAGAAGGCGCTTTCGGGGACGTTCGCCAAGCCTGTAATAGGCCCGGATCAGGTCCACGGTTTCTTTTTGTGAGAGCACATCAGCCGCAAGCGTATCATCGCCATTGACCTCATCTCGTTTGGACAGGCCTTCATAAAAGTACTGGACCGGTACATCGAGTGACTCGGCCAGTTCGAACAGACGACTGGCGCTGACGCGATTGGCGCCACACTCGTATTTCTGGATTTGCTGAAAACGGATACCGACCGACTCGGCCAGTTGCTGCTGGGTCAGGCCCAGAAGGCGGCGCCGCCGGCGCAACCGTTTTCCTACATGAAGGTCGATATCACTTGTCATAACTACTCGCCGCCTAATCTTCGCGTCTCAAAGTGCGCCGGTATGAAACGCACACCTCACAGGAGAGCAAAGCGCGTGCCGGGCGAAGGCGGTTACCAGTCTTCGCCTGAAATGGGCATGATTATGACTGTAGGGATTGCGACCAGTCGATACCGGTCAATTCACTGACAAAGCTACGTATTTTAGTGATCAAACTTGTGTGATCCGTGGTCAGGGTGACACGGTTTTCATCCATGTACAGCGCGCGATTGATCTCGACCTGGATCGCGTGGACCGCATCGGGCGGCCGACCGTAATGTTCTGTTGTGTAGCCGCCAGCATAGGGATTGTTCCGAACTGTTACGAATCCCAGCTCCCTCAAAATGGTCTCCATCCTTTCTGTAACGAGCCCGTTGCAGGACGTGCCGAAACGATCACCCAGCACGATGTCGGCCCCACCGGCACTCGACGCCGGCATGGAATGCATATCCACCAGGACCGCGCACCCAAAACGTGCCTTCAATCTGGCCATCTCGGCCTGAAGGGCGCCGTGATAGGGATGATAGTAGCGCTCGAGCCGGGCACGAGCCTCGGCGAACCGCATGCGCCGCCTGTACAGGGTCCGCCCTTCAGCACCGATGCGCGGTATGACGCCGAGGCCGGATAGTGCGCGGCGTGAAGGGGCGATCTCGCCGACCGGAATTCGGTCGGCAAACATGCCCGGATCAACCTCACCGGCCGCCCGGTTGACGTCGACAAACACACGGGGGAACTCGGCACACACGAGGGTGGCGCCATATTCCGGCGCGTAGTCAATTAGTTGGTCTACATAGGCATCTTCCGACCGCCGCAACAGATCAACAGACAGTCTTGTCGACGCACTCAATTCGGCGTCATACTCACGACCTGAGTGCGGCGACGCGAGTATGACCGGGCAGGCCTGTGCTTCAGGCGGGCGTTTGACCCGCACGACTTTGGCACCCGGATCACGGTCAGCACGCTCCGGTCTATCATCGCGCTTCGCCCGGGCCGGTGACCTGCCGGCCTGAATTCCGGACTTACGGGTCGTGGGAATCGTGGTTGTCATTGCCGAAGAGTGGGCAGCTGCATCTGACCGGTCAAGGATGTCAGCGCGTTCAGGCCGTTTTTACCAGATGGTTGTAGGGTGTCGCCAGTTTGAGAATTCGCAAGGGTGGGAATCAAGATGGCTAAGATACTTCTCGCGGAAGACGACGACTCCATGCGCGACTTCCTGGCCAAGGCACTGAAGCGTGCCGGGCACGAAGTGCTGGTATGTGCAGATGGCGAGGAAGGACTTGATGCGATTGGCGAACAGCCAGCGCAATTCGACCTTCTATTGACCGATATCGTGATGCCGGGTGTCGACGGGATCGAATTGGCCCGACGGGCTGCGGAAATCGATCCGGGGCTGAAGATCATGTTCATTACCGGCTTCGCGGCTGTCGCACTGAATCCGGGATCCGGCGCACCGACCAATGCGAAAGTGCTATCCAAGCCCTTCCATCTGCGTGAGTTGGTGGACGAGGTGGCGCGAGTGATGGCTGCCTGACCAGGCGCCAATCCCGCAAACAAGAGCGCCGCCCCTGGGGCGGCGTTTTTTGTGGTGTTCCGGCGATGACCGTGACCATCCGGACAAGAAAAAGGGGCCGCCCGAAAGGCGGCCCCCAATTCTGTCAGCAATGAACTGGTGACTACCAGGCCTTGCGAACGTTGAGGTACAGGCGACGACCAACGAGGTCGTAACCGGAGCCGAGCACTTCACTGCCCGAGCCCTGCGTTGCACCAGAAGCGTTCTGGTCAACCACGGCCGGATCTTCGTCCAGCACGTTGTTCAGAGCAACGGTGATGCCCCAGGTGTCCTGCTCCCAGTTGACCGAGAGGTCATGGTAGAAGACAGCGTCCCAGCTATCGACAGCGTCGCCGCCGAGCTCGGATGCAGCCTGCAGACGCTCACCGTAGTTGACACCAACCACGTTGGAGATCGATGCCTGCTCGCCCAGGTAACGGATGCGCCAGTTGAGGCCCCAGTCGCCGCTGCTGAAGCGGTTGTTGACCGTACCGCGCCATTCCGGGTTGCCCCAGTCACCAACGAAGTTGTTGGTGTCGGAAGCAGCCGTCGTCTGGCTCAGGATTTCTTCCGACTTCGTGAACGTGGCATTCATGTCGTAGTTGAAGCCACCGAAGAGGTCGATATCCATGTTGAAGCGACCGTTGAAGTCCCAACCGGTAGCTTCCTGCGTGGCAACGTTGAACGGTGTGTTGTCAACGAGCAGCAGTTGGCCGGTGTTCGCGTCACGCGTACGGCGTGCACAGAACGGGTCGTTCGGGAAGTTGGTCGAGTTGTAGCACTGTGACAGCGAGAAGGCCGTGCCCGGGATCGCGATGGAGTCCTGGACTTCGATACCCCAGTAGCTGACACGCAGCGAAGCATCGAAAGCATCAGTGAACGGCTGGTCGAAGACGAAACCGATCGAGAATGCGTCGGACGTTTCCGGATCCAGACCCGGGTTACCTGCACGGAATGCCTCGATCGAGGACACGCCATTCAGGCCCAGAGCCGTCGGATCGACGCCTTCAGCCACACAGTTCGCAAGCACAACCGGATCACGACCATCATTGGCCGGGTCGTAGGTGCCGCTATTGTTGGCAGCCGTCGGAACCACACACGGATCGGAGAAGCCCGAGGCAAAGCCGGTCTGGCCGCCCAGGAACAGCTCGCGAAGGTTCGGAGCGCGGAAAGACGTACCCACGGTACCGTTGAAGGTCAGGCTGTCATTGACAACCCAAGCACCGCGGACCGAGTAGGTCGAGTTCTGACCGTAGTACTCATGGTCGGTCAAACGACCGGCCAGATCCACCGTGATGTCTTCAGCGAAGGCAGCACCCGAAACCAGCGGAACCGAAAGTTCTGCGTAGTATTCGGTCAGCTCAGCCTGGCCCACCGAACGACGGTCGGCGAAGTAGCCAGCCGCACGACCTTGCGAGGTCACGGTGTCCGTACCGGAGTCGAGCGAGTCACGACGCCATTCGATACCAACCACGGCATTCACTTCACCAGCCGGCAGTTCGAAAACCGGACCGGTGGTGAAACCGCCCATGATCAGCTGATCAACGGTGGTCGTGGCCGTACGGTCGATGCGCAGGAAGTCATACTCTTCCTGGGAACCGAAGTGCGGAGCCGAAACACCGTCCTGCGGGTACAGGTTCTGGTGGAAGAGGTTGACCGGCACACAATTGCCCGGGTTCAGGAAGCCGAACAGGGTGACGTTCGAGTTGTCGTAACCACAAACGATCTGACCACCTTCGACACGCGTGGTGGCGATGGTTGCGGTCAGACGGTCTTCGTCAACCTGCGGACGACGCGAGTAACCCATCGAGCGGGTGTAACCGGCGAACATCTCGTACGACCAGGACGGAGCGAAGCTCCAGTCGCCCTGCAGACCCGTCATGAAGCGGGTGTACTGGGTTTCCACGTCGATGTTGGAACGCTCGATCGGCGAAGCGAAGATCGGAACAACATCGAAGCCGAACGGGTTGAACGGGTTGGAAGCGCCCACGGTCGGGAAGATCTGACCATGGTAACCGGAGCGGTAGGTCGTCTGCGAGTTGGTGTGAAGCAGCTCGGTGAAGACCGTCACGTTTTCCTGACCCAGGATGCGGTCGATCGTGTAATCGCCCGTAAACAGGAAGGAGTAACGCTGGCTGTCCGGAATAACGTCCGTGGCCTGGTCGAGGTAGGACGAACGGTTCTGCTCGTCCGTCGACGTGCCCGTGGACCAACCGAGGATCGGGTTCACGAAGTTCGAGTCGCCCGGCGTGGAGTACACGTCGGTGCTGAACAGACCCGGGTTGGCGAAGTAGGACGCCAGGTTCGGCGCGCCATCAACATAGTAGTTGAAGGTACGGATACGGTTGATGATGGAGCCTTCGCACTCGGACAGCAGCGAGCCGTCAGCCGCGATCTCGATGTCGCGCGAGCAGTACAGGCCATCGGTCGGATCGTAGTTGTAGTCACGATCCTGAACCTGCAGGCGCTGCTGGTGGAAGTATTCCATGGAGAACAGGAAGCGGCCGTTCTCGGAAGAATCGCCCATCGTCATGTTCCAACGATGTGAACCGCCGCCGGACTCTTCCGGGGTGGAGGTCACAGCACCGATGCGGAAACCGTCGAACTGGTCCTTCAGGATCACGTTCACAACACCGGCAACGGCGTCAGAACCGTAAACCGAAGAGGCACCGTCCAGAAGGATGTCAACGCGTTCGATGGCATCGGTCGGAATGATGTCGAGGTTCGGCAGCGACGGCGCGCCTTCAACGCCCGACGGAGCGACACGACGGCCATTGATCAGCAGCAGCGTCTGGTCAGGATTGAGACCACGCAGCGTGATGGTGTTCGAGCCCGGGCCGGCGTCGGTGACGAAGGCACCGGCGATGGCATTGTCGAGCTGGACGCCCTGGGCCACGGACGACGTCTGGAGGATGGCAGCGGCGTCGATCAGACCGGCGTCGCGGATTTCCTCAGAGTCGATGACCTGAAGTGGTGCCGGCGAGCTGAACGCGTCGCGGCGGATACGAGAACCGGTGATGACGATGGTGTCATCGCTGGATTCTTCGGCTTGCTCGTCTTCGTCCTCTTCCTGGTCTTGTGCGTAGGCCGGCGAGATGGTCAGACCGGCGGCAGCAAAGCCAGCGAGGATGGTTGAGCGCAGAAGACGCTCACGATCCCAAATATTGCTCACGATTGTACCCCTTTGTTACGTGTCACCCGGATCTGCTTTGGTGCAGAACTCGGGATGGTCGGGTAGGACCCTACCTGCTGCAACTATGTCGAAGGCGGTTGTGCGATGAAAGCGCGACTCTCCGTCCCGCCGCATTTCTGTCTCAATTGTTGCAAAAAAGTCATAGGCCATTCAGGCTTCGGCAAGTTGTCGGACAGGGTTCACGCGGACACCGAACGGGCCAATCCGGGGGGCCGTCTGCACCTCATATGTGATCGGGTGCGACAGAC
Source organism: Maricaulis maris MCS10 (assembly GCF_000014745.1). Lineage (NCBI taxonomy): Bacteria > Pseudomonadati > Pseudomonadota > Alphaproteobacteria > Maricaulales > Maricaulaceae > Maricaulis > Maricaulis maris. Next base: position 2,731,461 of record NC_008347.1, read on the forward strand.
GGCTTGCACTCCTGGAAAGCTGGGGTTAGAACCCCGGCTCTCTTGAGACGGATGGGCGATTAGCTCAGCGGGAGAGCACTTCGTTGACATCGAAGGGGTCACTGGTTCAATCCCAGTATCGCCCACCATCAAGTCTCAGGCCGACATGACCTCCTCCAAATCCCCACCCTCATCGCGCATCAGCAGTGTATCCCGCGCTCCTCAGATCCCGGCTTCTGCCGATCTGCCCTATTCGACCATGGCCGAGATGTTCACCTGGCTGGCGGACGAGGGTGTGGATCTGACTGGCGATCCCTTGAATCTGGAAGGTCAGGAACTGGGACGGCAGTACGCGATTTGCCTCGTGCCGCGATCGGGCAGCACGTTTCTCGCGCACCTGCTGAAGAACACAGGACGGTTCGGCTTCCCCAATGAGTGGATGGCCGTTGCCCTGGCCGAGGGCGAGGCGAGGGAAACCGGCTCACCGGACTGGGACACCTTGTTCCGTCGCGTCATGGCGCGATACGCGTCCGACAATGGTGTCAGCGGAATCGAACTGGCGCTGGCCCACCTGACCTGGGGCCGACAGGCGACAGGCCGACCGGACATTCTTGATCCAGGCTGGACCTATTTCTATTTGCGCCGTCGCAATATCGTGCGCCAGGCCATCTCGATGCATGTCGCCCACCAGTCCGGTGTGCTGCACTCATTCCAGATGACGGACGACGCCCGCAAGGTCCGCGATGCGGTGCTGTACGACACCCCTGCCATCCGCAGCTGGATCAAGTTCCTGCAGGACGAGGAACTGAAGTGGGAGCGCGAGTTCGGGCGCATGGGGATCGAGCCCATCCGCCTCTACTACGAAGACATCACAGCCCGCCCGGAGCGGGCGGTCAGGCTTTTTTCCAACGTGCTGGGCCTGCCGGAAACACCGACCATCAAGACCAGTACCATCGAGCGGATTGGCACCTCCCGCACCGACGACTGGGAAGCGCGCTACCGGGATGAGGACGCGCAATACCTGTCCGCCCTGCCCCTGCACCGCCCATTCGTCCACACGCCCGTCTCCATGAGCTAAGCCAGCGCGCATCAACTGCGCCTGCGCCCTACCTTTCACACGCCGGCCTCGCTATCTCTCGCAGGCGACAAGGGAGCATGAGACATGGACGACAGGCTGCGCGACGCCCTCAAATCGATCAAGGAACAGCAATCGGGTCGCGATTTGATCGATGCCGGACGGATCGAGGCTGCCGGTCAGGCTGGCGATACCGTGACGGTCATTGTCACGCCACCGGTGGCCGGCTCCCCGGACCTTGACCGCCTGCAGCCGCAAATCGAGGCCGCCCTTTCCGCGCTAGAGGGCGTCAGTCGCGTACGCGTCGTCATGACCGCCCACCGCGATTCCAGGGCGGACAAACCCGCACCGAAACAGCCCCCCGCCCCCAAGAAAGCCGCTCCCAAGCCGGCCAAACGGATCATCGCCGTCGCTTCTGGCAAGGGCGGCGTGGGCAAGTCCACCATTGCCGCCAATCTCGCCGTCGCGCTGGCCCGCGAGGGCCTGAAGGTCGGCCTGCTTGACGCCGACATCTACGGGCCGTCCGTGCCCCGCCTGTTCGGACTGACCGACGTGCCAGGCCTGCGCAAGACCGATGCCGGCGTCCAGCCGGTCGAGGCGCACGGGGTGAAACTCATCTCGATGGGCTTCGTCGTGAAGCCGGGCGCTGCCGTCGTCTGGCGCGGCCCGATGGTGCAAGGCGCGATCCGTCAGTTCATGCTGGAAACAGAATGGGGCGAGCCCGACGTCCTCATCATCGACATGCCGCCCGGTACCGGCGACGCCCAGCTGGCGATTGCCCAGGACCTGCCGGTCGACGGCGCCGTTATCGTCTCGACCCCGCAGGACCTGGCGCTGGATGATGCCCGCAAGGCGATGAGCCTGTTCGAGCAGACCCATGTGCCGCTTTTGGGCATGATCGAAAACATGAGCGTCTTCCTGTGCCCGCATTGCGGCGAAAGCAGTCACATCTTCGGTGAAGGGGGCGTGCGCGCCGAGGCCGAACGGGCCGGTCTGACCTATCTCGGCGACATCCCGCTCCATCCGGAATTGCGATCACGCTCCGATGCCGGCGAACCGGCGGCCCTGGACGACGGCCCGGTCGGCAAGGCCTTCCGCAAGGCCGCGCTGGCAGCACTGGAAGCGGCGGACATGGCGGGCAAGCCGGCGCCGATGATCACGGTCAGCTAGGCAGGCGCAAGCCGCCACGGGTCAGCCCGTCGGGCGCTTCGACACCGAATGTCCCGGCCAGAACGGAAGGTTCCAGTGCACGCTCGGGCGTGCCATCGGCCACAACCCGCCCGGCATCGAGCACGATCACTCGGTCGGCATGGCGCGCGGCCAGGTCGAGCGCGTGCAAGGACACCACGACCAGCGTCCCGCTGCGCGCCTCCGCGGCCAGAATGCCCATCACCGCCAGCTGGTGCCGCACATCGAGCGCCGCCATGGGCTCGTCGAGCAGGAGAGTCCCGGCTCCGACCGACAGTGCCCGAGCCAACAGGACCCGGGCCTTCTCGCCAGACGACAATGTATCAAAGCGGCGGTCAGCAAGATGCCCGGTGGCGGTCCGCGCCAACGCGGCATTGATCGCACTGTCATCGTCCGCTCCCAGCTTGCGCAGGGGTTTGAGATGCGGAATTCGCCCCAAGGCGACCAGACGGTGGACGGTCAGGGGCCAGCTGGCGCGCCCATCCGGCGGCAAATAGGCCAGTGTCCGCGCCCGCGCGGCATCCTCCATGCTTGCCAGCGAACGGCCTTCGAGCCGGACGTCGCCGGCGTCCGGTGTGGCCAGTCCGGCGAGCAATCGGAGCAGGCTGGACTTGCCGGCACCATTCGGCCCCACCAGTGCTACAAGGCCCGGCCCGTCCAGGGTCAGTGACAGTTTGGAGAACAGCTCGGTTGCTCCGGGCCGGTAGCTGAGCTGGTCGACATTGATGCGGGTCATGGCGCCACCTTCTGGGTTTGACGAACCAGCCAAAGGAAGAAGGGCGCACCGATCAGTGCCGTCAACACGCCGAGATAGAGCGGGATGCCGGGCCCGGAAAGCAGGCGGGTGGCGAGGTCTGCCAGCACGATCAGCAACGCGCCACCCAGTGCCGAGGGCAGGATGAGGGCGCCGGGCTGATGCCGGACCAGAGGTCGCAGAAGGTGCGGCACAACCAGTCCCACAAACCCGATTGCTCCCGCTACGGCGACACCACCGCCGACCGCCAGCGCGGTGCCGCAGACAACCGCCAGCCGCATGCGCCCCAGCGATATTCCCAGCGACCGGGCGGTATCCTCACCCAGCCCCAGCGCATCGAGACCGCGCGCCAGCGGTGCCAATATGATCAGGCCCGGAAGAATGACCGGTGCCGCAAAGCCGACCTCGGTCCAGCTGGCATCATTGAGCGACCCCATCAGCCAATAGGCGATCTCGGCCAGCGCCCAGGGATTGGGCGCAAGATTCATCAACAACGCGGTGAAGGCGCCCGCCGTTGCATTCACGGCAATGCCGGCCAGGATAAGCGTGGTGGCACTGGCATCGCGACCGGCAATCGCGAACAGGGCAGCGACACCCGCGGCCGCTCCAATCACACCCGCCAGCGGAAGGGCCAGGGCGAAGGCAGCCGAAAGACCGAAATAAAGGGCAATCACCGCGCCCAGACCGGCACTCGCCGAGACGCCGATCACGCCAGGATCCGCCAGCGGGTTGCGCAAAAAGCCCTGCAGGACCGCGCCGGACGCGCCCAGGCCCGCGCCGACCAGAGCGCCGAGCAGGACCCGGGGCAGGCGCAACTCCCACAGCACCAGACCTGCCAGGCCATCATCCCCGGCGAGCAGATCCGACAGGCCGGCCCCGCCACTGCCCGAGAATACGCTCGCAGACCCGCAAAGCAGCAGGCCGGCGAGCAGGACAAGGTTCAGTCGCAAATGGCTCACTGACTGCGCTCCCAGGTGTCGATGGCATCGGCGATGATCTCCGCCGCGTCGATCAGGCGTGGACCGGCGCACGGCCACAGGCCGGCCGGAATATCGGCCCGCGCCGGGTGCTCCAGCAGGTGCCGGTAGACACGATGCCGACTGGCCCGGTTGAAGGTGCTCGCATAGCCATCGATGAAGAAGCTTGTCAGCACGATATCGACATCCAGCCGCAGCGCGAATTCCGGGTCCGACCTCGTCCAGCCCGACGCCCCTTGCTCCGCGACGGCATTGATCCCGCCCGCAGCCGTGATGGCCGCATCGACATAGCTCCCGTCGCCGGCCGATCCGCCGGATACGCTGAGATAGGCGATCCGCGGTGCCCGCGAACGCGCCGCGGTGCGCCCGGCCAAGGCGGCCAGACGCTGATCAAGATCCGCGATAACCTCGTCGACCCGATGATCGGTTTGCACCGCCGCTGCCAGGGCACGCAGATTGTCCCGCACACCGTCGAAATCATCCGCCCAGGCGAGCTCGAATGTCCGATAGCCTGCCCGATCCAGCAATCGCGCCGTGCGGCCTCCCTCACCCGATCCGAACACGGAGAGCGCCGGCGACAGGGCGAGGATGCGAGCTGCATCAGGCCAGGCCTTGGGACGCGATCTCGACCAAGGCGGCGCTGACGAGACCGGTTGGTCGACCTGCCAGGAAAGCGCCGTGATCGTGTCGTCATCAACGAGCGCGAGAACATAGGCATCGGCGCACAGGGAGGCCGAGGCGACACCGTTTTCCGGTGCCGCCTCCTGAGCCTGCGCAATCCCGGCAAACGCCAGACTAGCCGTGGCTGAGACGCAGGCCGAAATAAAGCCCGCGGCCCGGCGTGTGATAGCCGAAGACATCCTGATACTCCTCGTCGAGCAGGTTATCCCCGCGCGCATAAACCTCGATACCGGGCCGGACATCCCAGCCGACCTGGCCACCGAGCAGTGTATAGGCGTCCAGCGTCACCGGCTGGAAAGTCCCGAAATCCGTATCGGTCTGGTCACCGGTGTGGTCGAGCGTGGCGGAGGCCGAGAAGGGTCCGTCGACCGGGGTCCAGGCCAGTGTCAAGGACGCCAATCGCTCCGGACGGCGAATCTCGGCGGCACCGTTTTCCTCACTCTCAAGGACGGTCAGTGATCCAAGCAGCGACCAGTCCGGGTCAATCTCCCAATGGCCGAACACCTCCACACCCCGGCGGGTGGATTGCGTCGTCGCATTGAGCGCGGTCGCCGGAAAGACCGAAAAATCCGTGTAGATTTCGTCTTCCAGTTCAGACTCGAAATAGCTGACCGAGACCAGGGCCGCGCCATCCAGCAGGTTTTGGTCCCAGGCCATTTCCCAACCGAGCGAGCGCTCCGGCGTCAGAGCCGGATTGCCGACGAAAAAGTCCGGAAAAAAGCCGAACAGCTCATAGACACCGGGATTCTTGACGGCCTCGCCGACATTGCCGCGCAGACGGCCGCCAACAGCTTCGACATCCCAGCCGGCACCAAGGCGCCACGTTGTGGAATCATCAAACAGGCTGTGGGCTTCCCGGCGGACCGAAAGAGTCAGGTCAAAAGCCCCGCGGGACAGGCCGTAGTCGAGGGCCAGCGCATCCGTGGACAGCTCGCGGGACTGGTTGGCCCCCGCCCCCGGACCGGCATCAGACTTGAGCCGGTCCCGATCATGCTCGATCAGCCCGGTCAGGCGATGCTGGACAGCCCCCATCTCCCAGTGCCCGGTGATCTCGTAGTGCGCCTGCAGCCTTTGCCCGAGCGACCGCGCGGTGCGGTTTCCAGCGGAGAATGTCTGCGACGTGTCATCGGTCAGCTGCACAGCGGCTTCATGATCAAGGCGCAGGGCCTGCCACTGATGCTCACCCAGCAGCGCTACGCGGGCGAGGACCGTGTCACCGTCCGCGCTCAGATCTGCATTGTCGAGCCGCCCGTCATAATCCGTATCGCTGTCATAATCGTTGCGGCTTTCGATCCGCCGGGCCGATGCTTCAAGGCGCAGCTCGGGCGTGATCGGCAGGCCGCCGGAGACCGCCAGCGAGGTGTTTTCATACCCGTCCTGTTCAGCGCCAAGACCGGAGACATCAATGCCGTCGCTGCGATAGTTGCTGACGCTGGCAGACACCCAGTGATCATCCGACGAGACGCCGGCGCGCAAGGTGGCACGCTGCGTACCGAAACTGCCTGCCTCGACACGGGCGCCGGCACTGACACCGGCCTCGGGCCTGACCGAATTGAGCCGGATCACACCTCCGATCGCATCAGCCCCCCAAAGCGCCGATTGCTCGCCCCGCGCGACCTCGATCGAGGCGAGATCGTCAAACACATAGTGGGAAAAGTCCGCTTCTCCGGTGAACGGGTTGGAGGCCTCGACCCCATCGATCAGCACCAGCACATGGTTGGCTTCCGAGCCGCGGGCCCGGATCTGGGTCAGGGCGCCGGGCGCACCCGAGCGGGACACCGCCAGGCCGGGTACGGCGCGCAGCGCGTCGGCCGCAAAGCTGGCGCCTCGGGCCTCCAGCATGTCGGCATCCAGAAGCGTGATGCTCGAAGTGACCTGTTCGGCCGGGAGGGCAATCCGCGCCGCCGTCACATAAACGACGTCCTCGTCGCTGTCTGTTTGGGCATGAAGCGGAGATGAAAAAGCAAGACAGGTGGTCGCCAGACAAAGCTGGTGCCAGGTTTTGATACGCATGTGCCACGTCTCCATAGCATTGGGGCCGGGGGCCAGGGCGGCCTCCGGCTGGTTGCAGAGGAGTCGTCAGAAACGGAAATACCGCGCCGGTCTCGTGAGCTCCCGCACGAGCGGACAGACGACAGCGACGGCAGGTCTTCCGGCTTGCGGGTCAATGCGGATGAAGCGCCTTCCCAGGGTCACCCCCAGTGGCTTTGTGCCTCACCGCTCGCCGCCTACGGCTGCGGGAACAGCGCTGGACTTGGCCCGAAGGCCTGAGCAGCTTCCCTATTATTCCCGTGAGGGAACCATCGCGGCGCGAAAGCTATGTCGCACCGCCGCAAAAGGCAATCAGGCAGGGTCAGTCGCGGTCGGCGAGCTGACGTTCCAGATTGCGGATGCGAATATGGAGATTGCGCTCCTTGACCCGTTCCGGTGATCCCAACGTCATTTCCAGCTTGCGCATGGAACGGCGAGTCTTGCGCCAGCGCTGCCACAACAGCAGGATTTTCGGTCCCTCGACCAGATAGCGACGCCACATGCGGGACGGCTCCTGGACCAGACGGTGCAACCATTCCAGACGCAGTTTCTGCACCCAGCCCGGAGCTCGCCGCGCCGTTCCGGCCAGGAAATCCAGAGACGCTCCGACGCACAGGCCGACACCGGTACAATCGCCACGGTCGAGGCAGGCTTCCGCGATCATTTCCTGCTGCGGCGAGCCAACACAGAACAGCGTGAAGCGCGACGGGTTTTCGGCAACAAAACGGGCACAGGCTTCAACCGCCTCGCGGTTGTCGCGTAACCCCATGGGCGGTTCATGCCAACGCACATCGGTCAGATTGTAACGTGCTGTCACGGCATCGATGACGGCTTTGGTGCCACCGATAACAGTCAGGGGTTGGTCAGGATCGATGGCCGTGTCGAACAGACGCTCAGTGAGATCCGAGCCCGGCGTGACGTCGATGGCTTCCCCGGAAATACGACCAATCAGCTCCAGGACCCGGCTGTCACAAACCGTCAGCCAGGCCTGGGCGTAGAGCGTCGCCAGGACCGTATCGGTTTCCAGACGCACCAGATGGTCGACATTGGGTGTGACGACAAAGGCAAACGGGCTTGTGGCCGGGCGCTCGGTGATCCGGCGCATGGCGACATCCATGCCGATCCTGTCGAAAGCAGAATTCAGGAACCACACATGTCGCGAACCGGAACGCCGATCGACAAAACCTTCACCCGTAGCCAGGACCATGTTGCACCACCTTGTCTCGATACGCGTCAGAACGCGCGCTTGCCCGCGTCCCGTGCAAATCCCGCACCGTTTTTGTCGGCACGGTTTGCATCCAAAGGGCCATGCAGCGGCATCATTGGAGCGCACCCTTTCAAGGAGCATGTGCAGCAGGAGGCAGGACATGGCGACCAGACCGGTATTTATCGCGGCACTCCTGGCGATCGGGATCGCCTTGCCGCTGACCCTGCCCTATGCCTCGGGTGCCGCTGTCGCGGTCACTGTTGGCCCGGTCGCGCTCGAGGCATCGAGGGCTGAGGGGATGGCAATCCGGGTCGATCCGGCCTGCCTTGGAACCGATTGCCCGATCGCATCGCTGCGCATCGCAATCATCGACAGACCCACCTACATGGCCGACCTATCCGGCAGCGCCCTGACCGGCGCGCCGTGACCGGCGTTCTGCGAATCGACCGGGAGCCATGGCCTCGCGACCAGTTTGGGCCAATGCCGGAACCCCGCCCATAAGCTCACTGGCCAGGTCCTCGGCCAGCAAGGGGGCGTGCGCAAAGCCGCGTGAACCCAGGCCGGCCAGTATCGAGACACGTTCACTCAATCTACCTGCGACCGGCAGCCGGTCCGGCGTGGCAGCCCGCACGCCCTGCCAACGCCCCTGAACCGGACCCAAAGCCAGACCCGGCATGCGCTCGGCGACCGAGGCGCGAAAACCGGCTTCCGCCACGTCTTCCGGCCCCACCTGGTCGCCGCGGTCGTGGGTCGCGCCGACGAGCACACCGCCCGGCGCCGCGCAGGCATAATTCCCCCAGGCTGTCGGCATGTCCGGTGGGGCACCGTCAAACACGGCCAGTTGTCCGGCACTGGGCTGGAGATCGGGATAGAATCGCCGCGCACCGGCACCGGCTGCGATCACCAGATGGGCAACCTCGAACCGGCACTCCCCCGCGTCGTCATACAGTCCGATACCGCTCCCAAGCGGCTCGACCCGGCCTATCCGAGCGCGGTGACACTGCGCATCTGCGACAAGATCAGCGACCAGCCTCGCCGGCTCGAAGCGTCCCGCGCCGGGCATGACCAGTGCCTCGCCGGTCCAGTCGAGATGATCCGGCATCCAGTCGGCGAGAATCGCGAAACGTTCGGCTTCGCGCTCATCCTTGGGCAGGCGGCGGACCGGCTCGGCATGAAAGCCCGGCCGCCCGTCATACAGGCGGCGGGCGAAATCAAAGGCGGCCAGCGTCGCCCGGACATGCGGCCGGTCTGCCTTTTCGAGACGCGGCGTCAGCAAGCCGGCGGGCGCACCGGACGCACCACTGGCAACTCCATGGGCGTCAATCAGCACAGTCTCGATGCCGCGACGGCGCAGGGCATGAACAAGGCTCGCGCCCGCAATCCCCGCGCCAAGAACCGCCACGGGTCCATCCACATTGGCCAGACTTCCATCCACCGCCTCGCCCGGCCAGACCGCCTCCAGTCGCTCGCGCTTGCGGCCGAAGCCGGGGCGTTTGGCGACGTCAAAGCCGGCTTCCGCCAGTCCGCGCCGAACGAAGCCGGCAACGGTGAACGTCCCGACCCGAGTACCGGGCACCGACAGCTCGCCGAGCCGGTTGAAAACTGCCTGCGACCACATCGCCGCATTCCGGTCGGGTGCGAACCCGTCGAGGAACCAGGCATCAACCGGACGGGTCATTTGCGACAGCGCCGCCTCGACCTCGTCCTGGAAGATGGTGATAGCGAAGCCGTCCTCGGGAAAGACCAGCCTTTGCGGCCCACGCAATCGGCTCGGCCATTGCGTCAGCAGGCGCGAGGCGAGGTCTGACAGTTCGGGCCAGGCGGCGAAGGCCCGGGCCGCGGCATCCCGATCAAGCGGATGCTTTTCCACTGTGACGAAGTCGAGCCAACCATCGGTCGGGCGCGTCTGGCGCCAGAGCTGCCAAAGGGCCAGAGCGTTGAGCCCGGTGCCGAACCCCAACTCGCCAACAACATAATGGCGGCGTCCGGTCCAGGCCTCAGGCAGCCCGCAACCGCGCAGGAAAACCGCGCGCGCCTCCTCCAGCCCGTCCTCGGCCGAGAAATAAACATCCCCATAGGCTCTGGCACGCGGGCCGCTCGGTTGCGACCAGTCGAGTTCGGCCGGATCGCAATAAAGCCCGTCCGGGGTCATGCCGCGGGAGGTTGCAGGGACTGGGTGAATTTGGCGAAGGCCATCAGGCCTTCCGGCCAGGGACCATGACCGCTTTCGGCCTCGAAATGCCCGGCCTCGCCGGCATTGCCAAAGCGGACATCCCAGTCGCGGGCCCAGCCTTCCGCCTTGTCGAGATCGCAGGTCGGGTCGTTGGAACTTGCCAGCACCAAGGCCGGAAAGCCGAGCGGCTTGCGCGGCACCGGATCGAACCCGTGAACGCCAAACTTCTCCTTGAGCTCCGGCCGTTCCCAATCGGACGCGCCGACCAGAAAGGCGCCCGCCACCTTGCCGACCATGTCCGGGGCGGCATGGGCGACGGTAAGGACACCCACCGAATGGGCGACCAGAATGACCGGTTTTTCGGCGCGCTGGACCTCTTCGATCAGCCGTGCTGTCCAGGCATCACGCTCGGGACGGTCCCAGTCATCCTGTTCGACACGACGGGCCGTAGACATCTTGTCCGCCCAACGGCTCTGCCAGTGAAAGGGCGAGGCATTGCCCAGCCCCGGCACGATCAGAATTTCGCTGTCCTTGATTTTCATGCCGCTCTTCTAGACCCAATTTCCGGAACTGCCAGCCCCGAGATAGTGAGCGATTGCACAAAAACAAAGGCGCGAGGTCTTTCGACCCCGCGCCAGGAACCCGGTTGCTGCCTTTTTGGATCAGGCCGCTTCGGCGGGAATTGCGTCCAGTGCGGTCTCCAGCTCCGAGAAGCTGGGCTGCATCTTGGAGGGAACACCACCGCGACCGATCTCGACCGAGATCTGGGCGGCATTGCCGTGCAGGTGTGCGACGAGCACATCCTGGATGATCTTGTAGAAGGAATGCTCCTCGTCATAGACGGCCTGCATGTAGGCAGCAAAGGGGCCGACAAAACCGTAGGCGATGAACACGCCGAGGAAGGTCCCGACCAGCGCGCCACCGATATAGCCACCCAGCACGGCCGGCGGGCTCTCGATCGCACCCATGGTCTTGATGACGCCGAGCACGGCCGCGACGATACCCAGGGCCGGCAGGCCATCGGCCATGGTCTGCATGGCGTGGGCCGGGTCGGCGGCTTCGTGATGGTGCTTTTCCAGCTGTTTTTCCATCGCGTCCTCGACCTGGTGCGGATCTTCCAGGTTCATCGTCATCATACGCAGCGTGTCGCAGATGAAGTCGACCGCGAAATGGTCCTTCATGATGCGCGGGAAGCGGGTGAAGATGGTGCTTTCAGTGGGGTTTTCGATATGGCTTTCCAGCGCAATCACCCCTTTGGTCTTCATTGTTTTCGTTAGCAAAAACAACAAGGACAACAGGTCGGTATAGTCCTGCCCCTTCCATTTGGGACCGGTGAAGACCTTGGAGAGGTCCCCCAGCGTCTTGAACACCGTTTTAGGCTTGTTGCCGATCAGGAAAGCGCCGACGGCGGCGCCGCCGATCATCATCATTTCGAAGGGCAAGGCCTTCATGATCACGTCGAAATGGCCGCCAGCGAGCGAAAAGCCGCCAAACACCATCACGAAAACGACGACTATGCCGATAATCTGAAACATCTACCCGTCCACCACATTTGCCGGGCGGTTGTTCCACCCGAGTTGAGGGCACTATGACGGGTTAAGCTTAATGTCCGGTTGAACGGGCGTTAGATGGCTGTTTACCCGAGGCCGGCGCAATTTCGGATGGCCGCCTTTCGGCTTTGAGATTGGACGCTGGCCGGGGACGCGGTCTACATGACGCGGATGACACCGTTTTATGATCCGGCCAATCCATCCAGCCAGGCCGAGCGCCGCGGCGCGTTTCGCTTGCTCTTCCTGTGCCTGATGGCGACCGGCATCGGCAACAACATGCTGTTCGCCATCCTGCCGCCGCTGGCGCGCGGGCTGGCCGTGCCGGAATACTGGGTCGGTGCGATCTATACCGTGTCGGCGGTCCTTTTCATGACCATGACGCCGATCTGGGGCGCCCTGTCCGACCGGCGCGGGCGCAAGCCCTTCATTGTCTTCGGCCTGTCGGCCTTTGCCTGCTCCACCCTGATCTTTGCCGGCGCCGCCTGGGCCGGCGAGAGCGGTTGGGTACCACCGCTGGCCGCAATCTTTGCCATGGCGCTGGCCCGCACCCTGTTCGGCTCCCTCGGCTCGGCAACCAATCCGGCAGCCCAGGCCTATGTCGCGGACCGGACCTCACCGGCCGAACGCACGGAGGCATTGGCCGGAATGACCGCTGCCTTCGGCATGGGCGCCGTCATCGGTCCGACCCTGGCGGCGACCCTGGTCGAGCTGGTGGGCGTGCCAATCTTCATGGTCATCATCTCGGCAACCGTGGCGGCCGGGGCCGTCGCAGTCTGGTTCAAGCTGCCGGAACAATCGCCGCCGAAACAGCAGAGCCGCCCGATCAACCCGTTCAAGCAATTCGCCTTTGCCGCCGACCCGCGCATCGCTCCCTTTGTCGGCTATGGCTGTGTGACCTGGATCGTCCAGTCGCTGAGCCTGTCGACCCTGGCCTTCTTCATTATGGATTCACTGGGCCTGGACGAAGCCGAGGGACTGCAGATGTCGGCGATCGCCCTCGCCGCCGGTGCCGGTGCCCTGATCGTCGCGCAATTGGTGGTGATCCCCGCCATGAAGGCCAGCGCCCGCGTGTTGATGGCCTGGGGCGCGGTGATCACGATTGCCGGTTTCGGCCTGATGATCATCGCGCCGAACTATGCCGGTATAGTCACTGCCTACATCCTGATCAGCTTTGCCTTCGGCCTGTCGCGCTCGGGCTTTGTCGGCGGCGCCTCGATTGCTGTGAAGCCGGAAGAACAGGGCCGCGTCGCCGGACTGACCACCGCGACGGCCGGTCTCGGCTTCATCATCGGTCCGGTCGGCGGGCTGTTCATGTACAACCAGCTCGGACACCTGGTGCCTTATTATGTCGCCGTCGTGCTGAGCATCATCGCCGCCGCCATCGCCTGGTATCACCCCGGCATCCGCCGCGCGGGCGAGGTGGTTGAGGTCGAGCCGGATCCCTGAGCCCAGGGCGCGTCAATACTGCGTTAGTCAAGACTGATTATGACAGGTTGGATACCCGCCGCAGTTCGAGCATCTCAAATGGCAATCCAACCCATGACCGGATCACAGCTGACCCTGCGCTATATTTTTGCGTTGAGCCTGGTCGCCGTGCTGGCCGGTGCCCTTCTCGCTCTCGCGCAGTTCAGCGCCCATGATGCCGGCAGCGACAGCCAGCTGATCAACGAGGCCGGACGCCAGCGCATGCTCAGCCAGCGCCTCGCCCTGCTGGCAACACAACCGGAAGCCTTTCACGGGGAGGCCGTTACCGAATTTGATCGCGCGCTGAACCTGTTTTCCCGATCCCACGAACGCCTGGTCGTCCGGGCCCGGACACGCCCGACACTTGCCACCATCTATGATCAAGGCCCCTGGGATGTCGACTGGACCAGTCGTGCCTTCATAGCAGCCGCCCATGCAGCGCGTCAGGATGAGTTCGGACCCGGAACGGTCAATGCCCTCTTCGTTGCATCACAGAATTTGCTGCCCAGGCTGAATACTGCGACCTATGGCTTCGAACAGGCGGCCCAGGCTCGCGTCGCCGGTTTCCAGCGCATGGAGTGGATCGCCTTCGGCCTGACCATCCTGACGCTGATCGCCGAAGCCGTCCTCATATTCCGTCCTGCAGCCAATTCGATCGAGCGAGCGATGAAACGCCTCAAGGACGCACGCGAGGCAGCCGATCGCGCCAATGCGGCCAAGACCGATTTCCTGGCCCAGATGAGCCATGAAATCCGAACACCGCTCAATGGGGTGCTGGGCATGGCCCGCGGCCTGCGCGACACGCCCCTCGACGAGGGGCAAGTCGAAATGGTTTCCACCATCTGTTCGTCCGGGGATTTGCTTCTGTCCGTCGTCAATGACGTGCTGGACCTGTCCAAGATCGAAGCCGGCGAGATCGAGCTGGAAACCGTCGACATGTCCCTGGTGCAGATCGTTGACTGGACCGTTTCGGCTTTCCGCCCGGCTTGCGTCGAGAAACGCATCACGATTGAAAGCTCAATCGATCCAGGCGCCGAGGGCTGGTATCGCGGCGACCCCACCCGGGTCCGGCAGATCCTGAGCAACCTGGTCAGCAACGCGATCAAATTTACCCAGATCGGCACAGTTTCGATATCCGTTCGATGCTCAACCAGCCCAGGTGACGGCACCGACCGCGTGGAAATCTGTGTTGCTGATACCGGTATCGGGGTCCCTGCGCACAAGTTGCAGACCATTTTCCAGGCTTTCTCACAGGCGGACAGTTCCACCACACGCGCCTACGGCGGCACCGGGCTCGGCCTGCCGATCTGCAGGAAGCTGGCGACCTTGATGGGTGGTGAAATCAGTGTGCGCTCGCGGCCGGGATGCGGCTCCATTTTCACCGTCGCTCTGCGCATGCCGCGAACTGAAGCTCCGCTGATCGAGATCGCCCAGTCGGCGACCAAACAGTCCGAAACTCCCTTTACGGTCTTGATCGTGGACGACGTGTCGACCAATCGCCTGGTGCTGCAAACCATGCTGGCAAAGCACAATGTTGACGTCATTCCCGCAGCGAGTGGTCTGGAAGCCCTCGCCGCAGTGGAGTTGCGGGGTGATATCGACGCGGTCCTTATGGACATCCAGATGCCGGACATGGATGGGGTCGAGGCAACGCGCCGCATCCGGGCGCTGGAGGCGGGTTTCGGAAGACCGCCTGTGCCAATCGCGGCGGTCACCGCGAATGTCCTGTCCAATCAGATCGCCGAATACAAGCAGGCCGGCATGGACCTCCATCTGGCCAAGCCAATTGATCCGCGTCAGCTCACAACCATGTTGGCGGCAATTCGTGAGCGCCTCGACGGCAATGACCGCATGCGTCAGTCGGCCTGATCCGAGCTGCGGCTGGCCAGGACGGCGTCATACATCGCCCGTCCCAGATAGCCGTCGGCCAGATGACCATTCGCCCGCTGGAAATCACGCAGGGCAGCCCGCGTGTTCGGGCCTGCAAGCCCGTCAGGGGTTCCGCTGTCAAAACCCAGGGCATTGAGCGTCGCCTGGACCTCGCGGGTCTGGCTGCGGGTCAGTGGCGGGTTGTTTTCCGGCCAGGGACCGACCAGGGCCGGGTCACCAGCAATGCGGTCGGCCAGATGGGCGACCCCGATCGCGTAGGATGTCGAATTGTTATAGCGCTTGATCACCCGGAAATTGGGGAAGGTGAGAAAGCCCGGCGCCTGGCCACCGGCCGGAAGCTCCAGCCGCGCCGCGCGCATCAGATCGTCTGCCTGCCATTCGCCACTCGCCGGTCGCAGGCCACGCATGGCCCAGTCACTGACCAGCCGCGACTGGTCGGGATCCCAGGCGGCAAAGTCGAAGCCGACCGGCACGCGGACTTCCCGGATCGCCGGCTCACCGTCACGCCATCCGGCGCGCGACAACAGGTTGGCAGCAGAGGCAAGCGCGTCGGCAGGATTGGTCCAGATATCACGGCGCCCGTCGCCATCCCAGTCATGGGCCCGCTCCAGATAGGTGGTCGGGATGAATTGCATCTGGCCCATCGCTCCGGCCCAGGAACCGGTGAGCTGTTGCCGCGTCGCATAGCCCGACTCCAGCATCTCCGCGACGGCGATCAATTGCGCCTCGGCCCAGTCGCGGCGGCGGCCTTCCCAGGCCAGGGTCGCCAGCGCCTGGACGATGTCGTTATTGCCCGGGATTGCCCCGTAAGAGCTCTCAAGGCCCCAGATCGCGATCAGGATTTCCGCCCGCACACCGAAATGCGCCGCGACCGCATCAACGTCATCCCGATTTCCCGCGAATGCATCGCGGCCGTTGCGGATACGCAGATCGGATGCCGCAATATCAAGATAGGACCAGAGCGGCCGCACGAATTCCGGCTGGCTGCGATCACGCTCGATGATCCTCATTTCCGGCTGCAACCCGTCCAGCATAGCGGCCGCAGTCGCCTCCTCGGCGCCTGACGCGATCAAACGCTCACGAAAGCCGCCGCGCCAATCGGCGAAAGACTCGCCTTCGGGCTGGGCTGCAGCATCGGCAGCGATCAGGGAAAAACTGGCGGCGAGCAGAAGCAGTCGACGGATCATCCATTCCTCACGAGCACAGCCGGCTCGAGGACACGGAGAGGGTCGAGCCCGGCAATTTCGATAATAAGCTTGCGCCGCAGCGCGTCCACGAAATCATCATGCTCATTGCTGGGCGAAATAAAGGCACCCGGCCCGGCAATCACCTGATTTTCGAAATAGGCGCTGACATCAATCGAGACCGACGGGCGGAACGGGTGCTGACGGCCACCGGCGATCGGCAGGCCGTTGACGGTGACCTGACCGGCCTCTGCACGCTCGCGGGCCACGTTCAGGCTGGGCCCGGCATTCTGTGGGCCGTCACCGGAAATATCGATCACCTGGCGCACACCCTCGAAGGCATTGTCTTCCATCAGGGTCAGGGAGGTATCGATGGCGGCACCGATCGCGGTCCGGCGACCGGAAATGAAGGGGGCGGTGGCAAGGGTCGCGGCAAAGATCTGCGCGTCCTCCTCGGTCTCGATCACCGTCCAGGGCGCGACAATGCGCTGGAAGTCGGCATCGGCCCATTCCAGGTAAACCACCGCAATGCGACCATAGCCGCCGCTCTGGATGGCCGAGATGATGTCCGGATCGGCGAGCGCCGCCACATGTCCCTCGCGCTGACGGCGGGCCTCGGCCTCGTCGATCGAGGACGATACGTCGACCGCCAGGACCAATTCCAGATCGACCCGTTCACGGCCGTCCTCAGTGTATTCATGCGGCCTCGGTTCCGGTGCCCAGGCAGACGGGTCGGCATCTCCCGGCACCGTGCCCGCACCCAGAAGAAGTGCCAGACAAGCAGCGCCGATAATGGTCCGGGTCCGCTTCACGGCGCCCGTCCTGTCCGTTGCGCAAGAAAAGGGTCAACTTCGCCGGGAGACGGCAACGCCCCGGCGATCTCGATGATCAGCTTGCGCAGGATGGCTTCGCGGAACTCGGCTTCGGTCCGCGCGGGCAGCACAAAGGCTCCCGGCCCGGTGATCACGTTATCGCGAAAATAGTCGTCCAGATTGACCTCAACAGGACGCACCCACCGGCCGGAGTCGGCAGAAATCACTGGCAGGCCGTTGACGACCACGTGTGCATTGTCGGCCAGGGCTCGGGCCTGATCCAGCGGCAGGCCCTGGTTCTGCGGTCCATCGCCGGAGATATCGATGATCAGGCGCGGGGCGGTGTAGTCATTGCTTTCTATGCGATTGACCGCGTCTGCCAAGGCCGCCCCGATAGCCGTATAATGGCCCCGCTCCAGGGGCGCGGCGGCGACCTGGGACGCGAATGCCAGCGCGTCTTCCTCGGAGGCGACCACGGTCCAGTCAGCCGCCGCTCGCTGGAAGCCGCTGTCAGCCCATTCAACATAGGTCACCGCGATACGACCCAGGGGCCCGCCCTGGATCGAGCGGATCACATCTTCCGATGCCAGCGCCGCGACATAGCCCTCACGTTGACGCCGGGCCTCTTCTTCATCGACCGAATAAGAGATATCGACCGCGAGGACGAGCTCGACATCAACGTCGATCGAACCGGGCTGGACCGCCGATACAGCCGACGCAGCCACGAAAAAGGCCGCCAGAACGGCGGCACCCATTTTACCCAAACCTGTCATGGCGCGCACACTATGGAGCGTGCCGGGCAGGAGCAACTTTCGAAGTTGTAAGACGCAGTTGTCAGCGCCCGAGTGTTACCCCCAAACCTCATCATAGAGCGCGATGATCTCGTCTGCGGTCGGTATGCGAGGGTTGTTGCCCGGTGAACCGGAGGCCAGCGCCTGCTCGGCCATCAAGGGACGCAATTGCTGCCAGCGAGCGGGCTCGATACCGAAGCCGGTCGGCGTGGGGACACCCAATTCCGCGTTCAACCCCCGCAACTCCTCCAGCAGCGCGCCATTGGCAAGCTCGTCACCCGCCCCCTCACCGACCAGCCCCATTGCCCGTGCGCAATCGGCATAGCGTGTCGGAGCGGCCGGGATCGACCAGGCCGTCACGGCAGGCAGAAGCATGGCGTTGGAAAGCCCGTGCGGAACGTGAAAGAAAGCCCCGATCGGGCGGCTCATGCCATGAACCAGCGCCACCGAGGCGTTGGAAAAGGCGATGCCGCCGAAACAGGCGCCGACAAGCAGGGCCTCCCGAGCCGCCGCGTCCTGGCCGTCATGGAAGGCCCGGCGCAGATTGGGCGCGATCAGCCGCATTGCGGCCAGAGCCTGCTGGTCGGAAAAAGGCGAGGCCTTGCGGCTGACATAGGCCTCGATGGCATGGGTCAGCGCGTCAATGCCCGTATCTGCCGTCACACGCGACGGCAGGGAAAGGGTCAGGTCCGGGTCCAGAATGGCGGCAACCGGCATGAAGGCGAGGCCCATGCACAGCATTTTCTCGTCATTCTCCGGATCGGTGATCACCGTCACCCGAGTCGCCTCAGACCCGGTGCCGGCCGTGGTCGGAATGGCGATCACGGGCATACCGGGCTCATCGACAAGGCGCGGCACCTTGTAGTCCCGCATCCGGCCACCATGCGGCCCCAGCACGGCCAGCGCCTTGGCCGTGTCGATGGCGCTGCCACCGCCAAGTGCCACCAGACCGTCAAAGGCCTGCCCGTCCAGGCCGGCCCGCAGGATGGCTTCCGCCGCGACCACCGACGTCTCCGTTGGTTCCGGCTCGGTCTCCGAAAACAGGCCGCAAGGCAGACCCGCCTCCGCCAGGGCAGCGGTCAGTCGCCCGACATAACCCAGCGACACCATGGTCGGGTCCGTCACGATTAGTGGCCGGGATACGCCGCAACAGGCCAGGAGCTTGCCGATCTCGGCAAGCGAACCCGAGCCGGTGCGGATCAGGCGGGGCAGCACCAGGGAATGCGTCATGACAGCTCCGGCAATTCGCAATCAGCCGATGTGGCGGCTGAACCAGTCGAGGGTACGCGACCACGCCAAGGTTGCCGCCGCGTCATCGTATCGGGGCGTCGTGTCATTGTGAAAGCCGTGATTCACGGCCGGGTAGACATGCGCCTCAAAGGTCTTCCCGCCCGCTTCGAGCGCGGCCTGGTAGCCCGGCCAGCCGGAATTGATGCGGTCATCATTGCCGGCATAGTGAAGCTGCAGGGGCGCTTCGATGGCCGGCACATCTTCAACAGCCGCCTGTCGGCCGTAATAGGGCACCGAACAGGCCATATCCGGATAGGCCACGGCGAGAGCATTGCAGACGCCGCCGCCATAACAAAACCCGACAGCACCGACGCGTCCGGTTGAAAGCGGGTGTCCTGCGAGGTGCTCGAAACCGGCGAAGAAGTCTGCCAGCAAGCGCTGCGGGTCGAGCTGACGCTGCAGGACGCGACCGTCATCATCATTGCCGGGATACCCGCCAAGCGAAGTCAGGCCGTCTGGCCCCAGCGCCAGATAGCCGGCCTTGGCGCAGCGGCGGACGACATCCTCGATATAGGGGTTCAGGCCGCGATTCTCGTGCACCACGAGGACGGCGCCGAAGGGCCCCTCACCGCGCGGGCGGGCCATCAGAGCCTCGGCCTCCCCATGCCCGTCAGGCGACGCATAGCGCACCCGTTCAGAGCGTATGTCCGGATCATCAATCGGCACCTGCAGGGCGAGCGCGTAATCGGGCTGAAGGGCTTCCAGCAAGGCCGCCGCACTGACACCGGCGAGCGTGAAACGGCCAGCCCGGCGCAGGAAATCGCGCTTGCTCATCTGGCCGTGCACATAACCGTCGAAGAGGTCGAGAATTCTCGGATCGAAGTCTGCTGCGGTCTTGCGGGTCATTTCGCGCCCTCCCTTGCCCAAGGGTGAAGACTAGGGCATCCGGCCGGGGCGGCAATCTGCCGGCGAGGCCGGCTGTATGTCATGCGGAAATCGCGCACCCGACACGTTGACAGGCCGTCTGCCGTCCAGTATCTCCCGCGCTCCGTTGAATTACGCTTGTAACGCGAAGGCCATACGATGAAAGTCCGCAGCTCGATCAAATCGCTGAAAAACCGCCACCGCGATTGCCAGGTCGTGAAGCGCCGTGGCCGTGTTTACGTGATCAACAAGACCGACCCGCGCTTCAAAGCGCGCGCCGGCTAGTCGACGCGTCGGCAGCGCCTGTCCGCAGGCCCGCCCGCTATTCAGCTTTTAGGCCGCTTGCCCCGTGCATCGACAAGGTGCGCGGGTTTTGCGTTGGAGAGATGGCATGACGACGAAAGCCGTTCTGTGGGATCTCGGCAATGTCCTGTTGGACTGGTCGCCCGCCTATCTCTACTCCAAGCTTTTCGCCACTGACGAAGAGTGCCGCCATTTCCTCGACAATGTCTGCACCATGGAATGGCATGCCGCGCATGACCGCGGCGTATCGATGGCCGACAATCGCGTCGCCCTGATCGAAGCCCACCCGCATCTCGAAGATGCGATCCGTGCCTGGGAGACCGGCTTCGAGCAGATGCTCAATGGCGCCATCGACGGCACGCCCCAGGCCATGGACGCCCTGGCCGCCAGCGGCATTCCGCAATACGCCCTGACCAACCTGCCGGCCGAGTGGGTCGAGCCGGTCAAACGGCTCTACCCCCAGATGGCCCACATGCGCGACATCATAGTCTCGGCGCAGGAAGGCGTGATCAAGCCTGATCCGAAAATTTACCGTATCGCCGACGCCCGCCTGCCCTTCGCCCCGTCCGAAGTCTTGTTCTTCGATGATCGTGAGGCGAATGTGAGTGCCGCCCGGGCATACGGATTCGATGCTGAACTGTTCACCGGCAAGGCTGCACTTCATTCGGCTCTGGCGAACCGCGGACTTCTGGTCTCCGCCTGACCCTGCCGGCCGCACCGGCCCGCACATCCCGAACTTCCCCTTACGTCAACCCGACCTGCGCCGCAGCGCCGCACCAAATGTTGCAGGTGCGCACTATTCATGTGGGCAGGTTTTGAATTACATACATACCCAGTCATCGAAAGCGGACAGGCCCGGCGCAAGATCGGGCCCCGTCTTCGTCACCAATACGGTCGAAAAAAGGGCGCGAGGAGAGACAGTCATGGATCTGAATTACACCCCCGAGGAAGAGGCCTTCCGCGAAGAAGTCCAAGCCTTTCTCAAGGACAACCTGTCCGAGGAACTGGCCACCAAGGTGCGCAATGGTCGCGACCTGAACAAGGCCGATCTGGAAGGCTGGCACGCGACCCTGAACAGTCGCGGCTGGCTGGCACCGGGCTGGCCCGTCGAGCATGGCGGCACGACCTGGGACGCGGTCCACATGCACATCTTCGAAGAAGAGTGTGCCCGCGCCAATGCGCCACGCACCGTTCCCTTCGGCCTCGGCATGCTGGGTCCGGTATTGATCAAGTTCGGCACCGAAGAACAAAAGGCCACGATCCTGCCGCGCATCCTGTCGGGCGAGGATTGGTGGTGCCAGGGCTATTCCGAACCGGGTGCCGGTTCCGACCTGGCCAGTCTGAAGACCCGCGCCATCCGCGATGGCGATGATTACATCATCAATGGCCAGAAAACCTGGACCACGCTCGGTCAGTTCGCTGACAAGATCTTCTGCCTGGTGCGCACCTCGACCGAGGGCAAGCGCCAGGAAGGCATTTCCTTTATCCTCGTCGATCTCGACACGCCGGGCATTGAAATGCGGCCGATCAAGCTGATCGAAGGCGGGTTTGAGGTGAACGAAGTCTTCTTCACAGATGTCCGCGTGCCCGCCGCCAACATGGTTGGCGAAGAAAACATGGGCTGGACCATCGCCAAATACCTGCTGGGCCACGAGCGCACCAATATTGCCGGTGTCGGCGCTTCCAGCGAGGCGCTCAGCCAGCTCAAGGCCCTGGCCCGCAAAGTCAAACGCAAGGGCAAGCCACTGGCCCAGGATCCGATCTTCGCGGCCAAGATCGCCGAAGTCGAAATTGATCTGGAAGCCATGCGGATGACCAATCTGCGCATGCTGTCCGGCGTCGCCGATGCCCAGGGCTCGGTATCGTCGATGTTGAAGATCAAGGGCACGGTGATCCGGCAGGCCATCAATGACCTGTCTCGCCGCGCGCTGGGCGCCACGGCAGCTCCCTTCCCGTCGGAAGATGTGATCGGCAATTACGCCATCGCACCGGCGGAAGCGGCCTCCAACGCGGCCAACTACTTCAACAATCGCAAACTCTCGATCTTTGGCGGATCGAACGAGATCCAGCGCAATATCATCGCCAAAGAAACCTTCGGAGCCTGATCATGGATTTCACGCCGACTGAAGACCGCCGCATGATCGGCGATAGCCTGCGTCGCTATCTGGCCGAACAATATCCGATCGAGCACCGCAACAAGGTCGCCTATGAGGGCGTCTTCCACGACCCGGCCAAATGGGCCGAGCTGGCCGAGCTGGGCATTCTGGGGGCGCTGGTCACCGAGGATGATGGCGGATTCGGCGGAGCCGGGTTCGACATCACGACCGTGTTCGAGGAGATGGGCCGGGCAATCTGTGCCGAGCCCATGCTGGGCAATCTCATGGCCCTGCGCCTCTATGCCGCCCTTGGCGAATCCGAACGCGTCGAGGCGATCATCGCCGGTGCCGAACGCGCTGCTTTCGGCTTCGACGAAAGTGACGCCTATGGCGATCTCGACGAAATCACCACCACCGCAGACGGCGACACGCTGACCGGCCGCAAGACCGTTGTCTATGGCGGCAATAGTGCTGATTTCCTGCTCATCGCCGCCAAGTCGGCAAGCGGTGCGCTGGGCCTTTACGAGGTCGCCGCCAGCGATGCGGAAGTCCTGCCCTACGCCATGATTGACGGGGCCGGCGCTGCCGAAATCATTCTCGACAAGGCCAAGGCGCGCTGCCTGGCCGAGGATGCCCGCGCGGCGATCGAGGCCGCTCTCGACGCTGGTCGCGTTGCGCTGTGTGCCGAAGCGGTTGGCGCAATGGATGTCCTCAAGGTGATGACCAAGGACTACCTCATGCAGCGCCAGCAATTCGGTCGACCGATTGCGCTCTTTCAGGCCCTGCAGCACCGTTTGGTCGATTTCTCTATCGAGATCGAACAAGCCCGGTCGATCACTATCCATGCAGCGGCCAGGCTGGACTCCGAGGATGCCAAGGCCCGCGCCCTGGCCGTTGCCCAGGCCAAAAACCTGATCGGCCGCGCCAGCAAGCTGGTCGCCGAGGAAGCCGTGCAGATGCATGGCGGCATCGGCATGACCTGGGAATATGCCGGTTCCCATTATGCCAAACGCCTGATCATGATTGACCACCAGTTGGGAGACACCGAGGACCAGCTGCGCACGGCCATGGCCCTGTCGGATATTTCCGAACCGGCCTGAGCGGACAAGTGACGGGCCGGCGAAAGGGTCGGCCCGTCACCCCCTCCACGCAAACAATTGTCGTAGCGACAGAATTGCGCTTCAATCGACGTTCGGGACAGCTCTCCCGGCGTCGATGGGCGGGGTATTAGCGCGCATGCGTGACCTCAAGGCGAACGCGATCATCCTGATTGCATATTTGCTGGCGGGCATCGGGTCCTTCCTGATGGCCATACCGCCTGGCTTCATTGCGCCGGTCTGGTTGCCAGGCGCCATCGGCCTCGCCGCCGTCCTGCTGGTCGGATATCGCGCCCTGCCCGCTATTGTCATCGGAGCGATACTGCTCACCCTCCCGTATGGGCTGTTCGTCCTTGAAGCGGGACCGGTCTCCTCCCTGGCAGGCAGTGCCGGACTGGCGCTCGCGGCGGCCCTGCAGGCTGTAATCGCGAAACGCCTCATCCATCCCGGCACGGTCAGTGCGATGTCACTCGAAACCGGGCCGCAACTTGCCCGACTGATTGCCGTCGGCGCGATCTTCGCAAGCCTGTGCGGAGCTGCCCTGGCATCAGCCTGGCTGACAATCGGCGGCTTCGCGCCACCCGACCTGGACTTCTGGACAGCCTTCGCCAGGAACTGGGCAGGCAATGCCGTCGGCGCGGCCGCAGTCAGCCCGGTCATCCTCCTATTGTTCGCGAAAGAGCGGGTCAGCCGGCGGCGCAAGCGCAATGTCGCCCTGGTGTTCGCCATTCTCTCCGTGATCGGCCTCGCGACGTTTGCGACGACGCGTTTCAATGCCATCGAACAACGCCGGGAGGCCTTCGCAACGCTGATCACCGAAGATCACATCGCCTTGCAGGAGCGGATCAATGGCGCCCGCCGTCGCCTGGAATCGCTACACGCCCTGTTCGCGGCATCGGAAACCGTCACCGACCAGGAATTCGCGACCTATGTCGCCATCGCCTTCGGGCAGTTCGACAGCGCAACATCTGTCCACTGGCTGGTCACGGAAGACGGCGGGCAACTTTCACAGCATGCCTTGCTGGATCCGCCGGCAGAATTGGTCGCGACCCAGGCGCGCGCGATCCTCGTCACCTCAGACCGCCGCGTTGTGACAGACCATTATTTCGAAGGCCTGCCCAACCTCGTCGAAACGACCCTGCTGACCGGCATGCTGTCAGGCACCCCCCTGTTCGGCGAGGGCGATGAAGCGTGGATCGGTTTGGCCTTGCCCGCCTTCGCCGGCAACACAATTCCGGCCACGGTGAACGACAGGCGCAGGGATTTTCGCGGCATCGCTGTCGGGACATTCGACATCAGCACGATCATATCCAGAGCCTTCACACACGAAGGTGACGATTATAGTTTCCGGGTGAGCGGCATTGGATCCGACGGCGTAGCGCCCTGGAGTTTTGGAACGCTCGACGCTGACAGTCGGCTGACGACATCGCTTCCCCTGGCCATCGGCGACGAGACCTGGCTGATCGAATTCGCCGCGACTGACAGGTTTCTGGCAGAGAAACAGGACTGGCTGTCCTGGGCGGTGATCGTGATCGGCCTGATTTTCATCACCATGCTCAATGCACTGGCCCTGATGTCGACAGCCCGGACCGATCTCGTCCAGCGCCTAGTTGACGAGAAGTCCGCGGAAGCCCTCGCCCTGTCGAACAATCTGTCCCTGGTGCTGGAACACGCGGCTGACGCGATCTTGAGTGTTGATGGCAATGGCCGTGGTGTACTGGTCAATCCGGCTGCGGCACACATGCTGGGCTATGAGCTGGACGCACTCACCGGCGAAATGATCCACGAACTCATCCATCCGGTCGACCTGCAGGGACGACCGCACAACCGTACCGAATGCCCGGTCTTCCAGGGAAGCCCAGACCAGTCCCGACATAGCGGCATCGAGCGGTTCCGCCGCAAGGACGGCAGCGATTTCTTCGCCGAATTCTCGACGGAAATCATCATTTCGCCCGACGGGACCACTGTCGGCGCTGTTACCATCCTGCGTGACATCACGGCCCGGATGGAGGAGGAGGCCGATCGCGAGCGCTTCATCGAACAACTGACCCGGGCCAATGAAGAGCTTGAGCGATTTGCCTTCGCGGCCAGCCATGACTTGCAGGAACCCTTGCGCCTGATTTCCAATTTCACCGGCCTGTTGGCCAGCCGGCATGGCGACAAGCTTGATGAAAGCGGCCTTACCTATTTGCGTCACACGCTCGATGCGACGGCCCGTATGCAGACGCTGATCACTGACCTGCTCGCTTATGGCCGACTGAATTCCGATGCTGACGCCATGAATACCGATGTCGACCTCACCGCTCTGGTGTCCAGCACCCTCGACACGCTGGGACCGGCTGTTCAAGCGGCGCGGGATCATATCGAGATTGGATCGTTACCGGTCGTTCGGGGCAATCCGGCACGCCTGGGCCAGCTGATGCAAAACCTGATCGGCAATGCCGTCAAATTCCAGCGGGCCGGCCAACAAGCCGAGGTTCGTATTTCGGCGCGAGATCTGGGAAAGAGCTGGGAGATCGAGGTCGCCGACAACGGGATCGGCATCAAACCTGACTACCGCGAACAGATTTTCAAACCCTTCAAACGCTTGCATTCACCCGACACCTATCCCGGCAGCGGAATGGGCCTGGCGATCTGTCGAAAAATTGTCCAATCCCATGGAGGCATGCTAACGATAGTCGACAATATCCCGACCGGAAGCATCTTCCGTTTCACTCTGCCAAAAGCCCTCCCGACAGAGTCGGGCGAGGTCGGAACCCCATCGGAAACAGTAGACCCATGAACATGCCCCGACCTGCCAGAATTTTGCTTGTGGAAGACAATTCCGGCGACGAATTTCTGGTGCGTGATGCCTTTGAACGCGGACGCGCGCGGCACCAGCTTGAAGTCGTCCGAGACGGCGAGGCGGCTCTGGACCGCTTGCGGGGGCTGGGCGAACATTCTGAAAAACAGGCACCGGATCTCATCCTGCTGGACCTCAACCTGCCCAAGATTGACGGACGTGATGTCCTGAAATCCGTCAAGACCGACAAGGCCCTCGCCAGTATTCCGGTGCTCGTCCTGACCACGTCCTCGGCGCAATCGGACGTCACAGGTTGCTATTCGCTGCACGCGAACGCCTATCTGACAAAGCCGTTCGACGCGCTCGGGTATGAGGAAATCGTCGAGGCGGTCGAAAATTTCTGGTTTGCGACCGCCGTCCTGCCGTCGCAAAATCCAGCGCCACACTGATCACGGCTTAATTCTCGTCCACTTTGTGGACCGACCATCTGGACGCGGCCGGGAGGCCGTCTATTGTTCAGGCATGACAGCTTTTCTCTTCTCCGGAATCCTTCTGCTGGCTGGCGTGCAAGACGCACCGCCTGCCGATGTGCAACTGGCCCCGCAGGTCGAATTCCAGACCCCGGAAGTTCGCCTCGCTGAGCGTCTCGATGCGCTGGCCAGTGCCGGGCCACGCGAAGCGCCACAGCTGATCGATGAAATCCACGCCCTTTGGGCGCATTCCGGCAGTGATACCGTTTCCCTGTTGATGGATCGCGGACGAATTGCGGAACAGGCCGAGAGCGCCGAGATCGCGGCTCGCATGTATGACCATGTCACCCAGCTCGCGCCTGACTTCGCGGAAGGATGGCTCGCCGCAGGCCGGATGGCAGCCCAGGTCGAGGATTGGGCCTATGCCCTGGAAACGCTGAACACCGCACTGACCCTGGAGCCGCGTCGCTATGACGCCTATCTGACCATTGCCCGCCTTCTGGAACGGGCCAACGAGCTGGATGCCGCTCTGGAGGCCTATCAGGACGCCCTGGAGATCTTCCCGGCCCACTCCGGCGCCATCGAGGCACGGGACCGGTTGCTTGCCCTGCAGGCTGGCCGGGCGCTCTAGCCGGTGTCGCCTGTCCTCGCATTTCTCGGCATCGCGGCTATCGGCCTGCTCGGACTGATCGGATTTGCATTGTGGAGGGCGCGCCAGGCTGTCGCCCGGATAGAGGCCCGCTTTCCACCACGCGCCGAATTCGTCACGGTGGAGGGCAACCGACTCCATGTGCGCCAGACGGGTCCGGCAAGCGGCCCGGCCGTTCTGGTCCTGCACGGGGCCGCATCGAATCTGGAAGAACCCTTCCTCGCACTTTCGAACGCCCTGGCCGACGACCGTGTCATCTGGCTGGACCGTCCGGGACTTGGGTGGAGCGCCCGCCCAGCCGGCGACTGGGACCCGGAACGCGAAGCCCGCCTGATCGCCCGACTTCTCGAAACCCTGGAAACAGGGCCTGTTACCGTGATCGGTCACTCCTGGGGCGGCGCAATCACGATGCGCCTCGCGATGGACCACCCGGACCATGTGGACGGGATTGTGCTGATAGCGCCGGCCCTGTCCGCCTGGATCGGGGATGCCGCCTGGTTCAATGCCGCCAGCTTCTGGCCGGTTCTCGGCCCGCTCATCACCCGGCTGGTCGTGCCCCTGTCCGGCGAGCGTCAGGCCAGCAGCGGCGCGGCGAAGGCCTTCCACCCCGAACCCTTGCCCGATGGCTATGTCGAGGCCTCGGCCCTGCCCCTGCTGCTGCGCCCCGACAACTGGAAGGCCAATTCCCGCGACATGATGCAGGTGAATTACCACCTCGAGGCGCAGGAAGACCGTTACGAAGACATCACCCAGCCGACCATTGTCCTCGCCGGAAAGGCGGATACGGTCCTTTGGTCGCACCGCCATGGCGGCATGGTGGCAGAGCGGATGCCGCGCGCCACCATGCGCTGGATATCCGGCGCCGGGCACAATCTGCACCACCATCACCCCGCCGCCGTGCATGACGCCGTAACCGAGGTCCGCCGCCTGGCCGCACAAGCTTCACCAAATGCCGCAATGACTGGCCCCGCCGCTTGAGGCTGGCCGGGGCTGGAACTAGTCTCCCGCTCCGTCCACCTGAAAGGCTTTCCCCATGGCATTCATCGATCCTGCGAACGAGACCCACAATGACCAGTCCGACGCCATAGGCGGCGCGGCCCGCGAGCAACTGAAAGCCTTCGTGGCCCGCATCGAACGCCTCGAGGAAGACAAGGCCAACGTCATGGCCGACATGAAGGAAGTCTATGCCGAGGCCAAGTCCTCCGGCTATGACACCAAGATTCTCCGCAAGGTGATCGCACTGCGCAAGATCGACCGCCATGAGCGTCAGGAAACCGAAGCGCTGCTGGAACTGTATCTCGGCGCCGTCGAGAGCTAGACTGCCGGCCTCAACCGGAGGCTCGCTTGGTTCGCAAGATCGACGAGAAGAAGACACGGCGTGCCCTGCGACGGCTCGAAAGAGCCCGCAAGGCCGCTGTCGATTCCGGTGCCGACACGCCAGACCTGTCGGAATGGGAGGGCGAGTTTCTCGGCTCCCTGGAAGAACGTCTCGAGAAATTCGGCTCGGCCTTCAATGACCCCGACAAGGGCAATACCGACGATGCCCTGTCGGCCCGCCAGGCCCTGAAACTCCGGGAAATCGAAAAAAAGGCCAAGGGCAAGGCGCGCAAGCCGATGTCCCGTGGCAACGGGTTCAAGCGCAAGGCCGGCAAGGCAGCACCGCGCAGCCGCGACATCCATGACGACCTCGAAACACCGGGTGAAACGTCCGACACTCCGCCACCTGACACTTCGCCCCCGACCGCCGCTGCGGAAGCGCGACGCGCCGGTTTCCGGGTGATCGAGGGCGGTGCCGCCGACGGCGAAGATTAGTAATTCGTTCAGGATTAACCCGGCTTCCACGCGCGTTCGGCGAGGCCACCGGCTATCGTGTGCATCTTGAGTGAACAGGATGGATACGATGTTCCAGGATGTAGACGCGTTCGATCACGATGAGCAGGCCTTGTTCTCGGCCCTCGATACAGCCCTCCAGGACGGGCTCGCCAGCCCGACCGGGCGCAGTGCCTATCATCGCGCCATGGCCGCACTCGACCAATTGGTCGAGGATCGCGAAGAACGCCTCTATTCACCACTCGCCGCCGATCCACTGACCCGCGACTACATTTCGCGGCTGGACGGGCAGATCCACGGGGTCTCGGGACGGATCGATATCCTGCGGACCCATATCGAACTCGGTTTGATGTCTGCCAGCGAAAATCACGCGGATCTCGACGCCTCGCTTTTGCGACTGGTCCGCCAGCTGCGGGCCCGGTTCCGGCGCGAGGCGGTCCTCATTCCCGTCTATGCGGGCTGGCTTGATCGCTCGGCCAACCTGACTGAAGCCGCGCTCTGATCGGCCCGGTCCGGTCTTGACCTGACCGGTCCGGTCTTGACCTGACCGGTCCGGTCTTGACCTGACCGGTTCCATCGCGCACCAGACCCGGCTTCAGAAACGAGGCCGGACATGACACCCGAACAATCCAGCTACTGGCAGGCATTCTGCGAGGCGACCGGTCATGATCGTCCGCCCGAGGATGTGTTTGCCTTCGGCGACAGCCCCGGGCTTGCCGATGAGTTGCTGGCGCTCGTCCTGGCTGACCGCAAGAAGGCGACGGCCTCGCACAGCCGGTGGCATGAACTCGGCGAGGAACCGCTGCCCAGGCCCGGCGACCTCGCCCTGGTGCTCGACGGCCGCGGTAAACCGGCTTGCATCATCAGGACAAGCCGGGTTGATCGCCATCCCATCAAGGACACCACCGAAGAATTTGCCTGGGCTGAGGGCGAAGGGGATCGCAGCCTGTCCTGGTGGATGGACGCCCACATCACCTACTGGACCCGCGAAGCCGCTCGCGAAGGCTATGCTTTCAACACCGGACAGGACGCCATCTTCCACCGCTTCGACCGCATCTGGCCCTGAGGGCCAATTCCGGATCCGGTCATGAAAACGGGCCGACACGCATGGCAGCGCCGGCCCGTTCCGTCCCCCGCCCCGCAGGGCAGGCCTCCTCCCGTGGCGGGGAGGCTTTTTTCGTTTGATCAGCCGGCGGCGCGGACGCCGTCCACATCGAGCTCGTATTCACGAACCTTGCGGTAAAGCGTCGAACGGCCGACACCGAGACGGCGTGCCACTTCGCTCATCCGACCGGCATAGGTCTCGATCGCAAACTCGATCAGGTCGCGTTCGATCTCCTCGAGCGAGCGCAGATGTCCGCCCTCGTCCATGATGTCGACGGGACCCAGATCCTCGGCAGCCGAACTGTCCCGGGCCGCGACCGAATTGGCGATCTCCGCAAGCGCACCGGTATCGGGCATCTCGCCGATCTGCGGCGTCAGGCCCGAAATCTGCGGGAAATCCTCCGGCTTCAGATGGTCATCATCTGACAGCACCACGGCACGGAAGACCGCATTCTCGAGCTGACGCACATTGCCCGGCCAGTCATAGGTCGAGAGGAGCGCATGCGTTTCCGGAGCCGCGTCCTGGATCGACTTGTTCTCCTGGGCATTGAACCGGCCGATGAAATGGCGGACCAGGGCCGGAATGTCATCCTTGCGCGAGCGCAGGGACGGGACCTCGATCGGAAACACGTTGAGGCGATAGAACAAGTCTTCGCGGAAAGCTCCGGCAGCGACCTGTTCGGCGAGATCACGATTGGTCGCCGAAATGATGCGGACATTGACCTTCACGGGGCGCTTGCCACCGACCGGGTCGACTTCGCCTTCCTGGAGCGCACGCAGCAGCTTGACCTGCATGTCCAGTGGCAGTTCGCCGATCTCGTCCAGGAACAGGGTGCCGCCATCGGCCTCCTGGAACTTGCCCATATGCTTGCCGACGGCACCGGTGAAGGCGCCCTTCTCGTGACCGAACAGGGTCGATTCTACGAGATTTTCCGGGATGGCACCGCAGTTCACGGCAACGAAAGGACCACCGGCGCGCTTGGACGCGGCCATGATCGATCCGGCCACCAGCTCCTTGCCGACGCCGCTTTCACCCGTGATCAGGATCGGAATGTCGGATTGGGCGGCGCGCTCACCCAGTCGCACCACCTGACGCATGGTCGGCGCGCCGGCAATCATGTCGGCAAAGCCCAGCGTGCCTTCGGCCTTGCGGCTGAGACGCTTCACTTCACCCGACAGGTTCTGGACCTTGAGCGCATTGCGGATCGACACCGTGATGCGTTCCGGGCTGGCCGGCTTTACAAAGAAATCGACGGCTCCGGCGCGCATTGCGGCCACAACCGTTTCGATTCCACCGCTGGCCGTCAGGACGATAACCGGGAGGTCCGGCTGTTTGCGCTTCAGCGCTTCCAGCGTTTCCATCCCGTCCATGCCCGGCATGATCAGGTCGAGGAGCATGACGTCGATCCCCGGCTCGGCCACGCGATCAAGTGCCGCCTCGCCGCTTTCCGCGGTCTCGGCCCGGTACCCCTGCTTCTCGATCACCGCCTGAAGGAGGCGGCGTTGCGTCGGATCGTCATCCACGATCAGAACTGATTTCACCATCACCCACGCCTTTTCGGTCGCCTTGTTATTCCGCCGGACCTTTTGGCCTCACCACCCTTGCGAGCGGG
The DNA here is from genome assembly GCF_000014745.1 of Maricaulis maris MCS10. Classification (NCBI taxonomy): domain Bacteria; kingdom Pseudomonadati; phylum Pseudomonadota; class Alphaproteobacteria; order Maricaulales; family Maricaulaceae; genus Maricaulis; species Maricaulis maris. Next base: position 2,763,315 of record NC_008347.1, read on the forward strand.
GCGTCTATGCGAACCGTTATGGGACACTTGTCTAAATTTGACGTTTAAGAGACGGCAACGAGCGGTTAAGCATAAGGCTCAAGACCTGCTTAACCTTCGGAACGGGAGTGGCATTCGCCAACGACATGGCTGTCTCGCAAGGATCACAGACCCGCTGGCCATTTGCCCGCCATGACGTCTTCGCCGGACTGGCGGAACCCCATCGCATGCGCGTGATCCGTTCGCTGCCGGGCATGATTGTCTGGCCGGCTTTGATGTTCGCCCTGATCTATGGTGCGCAGCTGGCCATCATTATCGGCTGGGCCATGGCCGGTGGACCGGCAACCGGCCTGAGTGAAGGCGGTGCCACATTCCTCGGCATCATCCTTGGCTATGCCGGTCTGGCCATTGTCATGTGGGTCTGGATGAAGCGCTACAAGGTGCACAGGCCGGTTTTCAGCATCTTTCCCCTGCGTCTCACCGATTTTGTCGCAGCGGCGCTGACCATTGTCTTCATGGTGCTGATCGCCAGCCCGCTTACCCTCAGCTTCCACGAATTCGCCATGAGCAACCCCGACATGACCCTGTCCGGTGGTGCGTCGCGGGACGATCTGTCCAATGTGGATGACTTCGCCGGCGCGGGTGCCAGCCTGTGGCTGGTCATCGGCCTGACGCTGATTGCCGCGCCGATCGTCGAGGAGATCCTGTTTCGCGGCTGGATGCTGCCCATGATGATGGCCCGCGGCGTCCCGCCCATCTTCGCGATCATCATTTCGGCCCTGGCCTTCGGTCTCGTCCACATTACCCAAGGCCTGTTGGTCATGACCTCGACTTTCTTTCTGGCGCTGGCACTGGGCGCAGCCCGGGTGTGGACCGGCCGTCTGGCGGCACCGATCCTCGGCCATGTCGCCAATAATGCATGGGCCGTATTCGCCGTTCCCTACCTGATCTCGCTGGCTCCGGCGGCCGGTGGCAATTGACGGCGCCCCGCCCCGGGGCTAGCGCTAGTTGATGAGCCAAAAAGCCGCGTCCTCCCCCCGCCCGCCTGCCCCGCTTGTCCAGTTCAATGGTGACCGCCCGCCGGCACCGGACTGGTTTGCCAAGGCCCTCGCCGTGCCCACCGAAACCGGCACCGTATCCGTCGAGAACGCGACCATCTGCTGGAAAGCCTGGGGCACACGCGGGGCGCCCGGGCTGATCCTTGTGCATGGCGGTGTCGCCCACAAGGACTGGTGGGACAGTATCGCGCCCTTCCTCGCCGATACTCGCCGTGTCGTCGCACTGGACCTGTCGGGCATGGGCGACAGCGATCATCGCGACCGCTACCGCATGGAGACCTATGCACTGGAAGTCCTCGCGGCAGGCGAGGCCGGCGGTGCCTTCGAGGCCGGTAAACCTTTTGTGGTTGGCCATTCCTTCGGCGGTTTTGTGTCGCTCGCGACGGCCATGGAGCATGGCGAACGCCTTGCCGGCATTGCCGTCCTCGACAGCCCGATCCGGCCGAGTGACGAACAGCGCCGCTCCTCCCCGCCCTCGCGCGGTGGCATGATCTACAACTCCTTCGAGGCCGCGCTGGCCCGCTTCCGCCTGCTGCCGGAACAGGATTGCGACAACGCCTTCCTGCTGGACCACATCGCACGGCAGTCGCTGAAACAGATCGCCCGGCCCGACGGCACGCCCGGCTGGACCTGGAAGTTTGACCCGAAACTCTGGGACAAGCTGGACTATAACCGCCCGCCACCGGCCGATATTGTCGGCGCGCTGAAGACGCGGATCGCGCTGTTCCGCGGCGCCAATTCACGCCTGGTGACGGATGAAGTCTGGACTTTCATGCGCGAGACATTCGGGCCGGAGACGACCATGGTCTCGATCCCGCAGGCCGAGCATCACCTGATCCTCGATCAACCGATCGCGGTCGCCGCGGCGCTGGAAGTGCTGACCGGTCCGGGTTGGGGCTGAGCCGGCATCCCGACCGACAAGGCTGATGCTTCAGCTCTCGGGGTGGCGCCGGATTTCCCGCGCTACATCGTCAGGCAGCTCGTCCGGCGGCGGCGTGGTCGCCTTGCGAAAGCCGGAGACGATTGCTGCCAATACGACCAGAATGATCCAGACACCGGCCACTTTCAGCCCGGTCGGCCATAGATGCGCGAATTCCAGAGCGCCGAAATTGAGATATTCCCGCGCAGCAAGGCCGGCAAAGACCATGAGGGCGATGGCGCCTGACCAAAGGGCGAAGGGGATCCGCATGCGACACTCCGAACTCGTTGCAGCGCAGCCAGTCTAGGACAGGTGGATTCCTACAACCACCCCTTTTGTCGCGCGATCCGGGCCGCCTCGATCCGGTTTGTCGCGCCCAGCTTGCCGATGGCGCTGTGCAGATAATTGCGCACCGTGCCGCGGGCGAGGCCGGACGCCTCGGCGATGGCATTGCTGTCGAGACCGGCTTCAGCCAGGCGCAAAAGGCGACGCTCGGCATCGCTGAGCGGATCAGCCTCGTCCCAGGCACGGGCCGCCAGTTCCGGCGCGATCACCCGCTCGCCGCCAGCAATGCGGCGGATGGCCCCCGCCAGATCGGCTGACGGTCCATCCTTGAGTACAAATCCGGCCACTCCCGCCTCCATCGCCCGACGCAGATATCCGGGTCGGTCGAAGGTGGTGACGATCAGGACGCGGGTAGCCATGTCCTCGCGCCGCATCAGCGCCGCCAGTTCGAGACCGGTCATGTCCGGCATTTCGATATCGGTCAGCAACACATCGGGCTTGTGGCGGCGCACCAGCGCATGGGCCTCACGGCCATCGGCGGCGAGACCGACCACCGCGATGTCGCTTTCCAGACCCAAAAGGGTCGCCAGCGCGTCCCGCAACAGCGTCTGGTCTTCCGCGATCACCACCTCAATCATGACCACCTCCCGTCCAGGGCAGGGACGCCTCGAGGCGGGTCCCCGAACCCGACGGGCCGGCCCCGACAGACAGCGTGCCATCCAGGGCAGCCAAACGTGAAGCCAGTCCCGATAGCCCGCCGCCAGCAGCGTCGGCCCCACCGACGCCGTCATCCACTATTTCAAGACGGGCGTGGTCACCATCACGGCGGAAAGTCAGCGACACCGATCCGGCCTCGGCATGCCGCAGGATGTTGGTGACCCCTTCGCGCACCGCCATCGCCAGGGCGGTCGAGGCTTCGGCCGACAGCCCCTCCGTTTCTTCCGCACGACCGACGCGCGCAGCGATGCCGGCATCGCGCAGGCGCTGGACAGCGTCAGCAAGGGCATCCGCCAGTGACCGGCCGCGCAAGCCGATCACGGCTTCACGGACTTCGGCCATGGCTTCGCGGGAGATGGACTGGATGGCCCGCAATTCCCTCCGCGCCCGATCGCGGTCCTGATCGATGAGTTTCTCGGCAATCTCCGCCTTCAGCGTGACCACGGACAGGGTGTGCCCGAGCAGGTCATGCAGGTCACGGGCGATCCGTTGACGCTCGGCCTCGGCGGCGACATGGGCGGCTCGCGCCTGGGTCTGGCTGGCCTGCGCCGCCTGTCTTTCATTGCGCGAGGCTATGACCGAGCCCCCGGTCGCCATCGCGACAAGGCCCAGAAATCCGAGCGTCATCAGCGGTGTCGGGGCGAACATCATCATGGCTGTGGCGCCGGATGCCGATACCGCCACGAGGGCCAACCAGACCAGCGGCGTGAAACGCAACCGCCCCAGCATGGCTCCGGCGAAGACCAGGTAGACGCCGGCCCCCGGGGTCTGCGGCAGGAGAACCAGGCCGAGCAGCACGGCCACCAGGGCGGCGGGGTAGATGGTCCAGTCCAGCCGCCGCATGGCGAAGATGTAGACCGCGATGAAGCCCGCCATCGCCGCCAGCGAGACCGCCGCCTCGACCGGCTCGGGTGGCGCGTAAAACCACCCGAAGAAGAACATGCCCAGATAGAGGAGATGGATCCAGGGCCGGTTCGGCGATGTCAGCTCGCGTAGGGAAATCACGGTCGTCACCTTCCTCAGCCCGGGACCTGGCCCGGCATCGCCAGCATGCGGCGGAAGCGGTTCGATTCCCAAGAAAGCCCGGCAGCCGCCAGAAGGTAAAGTCCGCTGACCACTACCGGGATGGCGACCAGGCTGATCTCGGGCAGGCCGAAAAAGATCGCCGTCACCGCCGCAACCCGTACGATCGCATGGATCATGCAGACCCGGCTGGCATAGCCCCAGCCAATGATCGGCCAATGCAGCGCCATGCCGATGGCAAGGGTCAGGGGCGCGGCCTGCGGCGCCGTCCAGATGACAATCATGTGGATTGGCCAGAGCAGGTTGATGGCGACGATTGCGGCCGTCGTCACACCCGATACCGGCGACTTGGCCTTCATGAAGGGCGATTTGAACACGCCCTGCAAAAGGATGCCGAGCGGGAAGATCGCACCGGAGAACATGGCCGCCATGTACGCCCATTGGGTCGGGTCCATATAAAGGCCGGCAATAGCGAGCCCAGCCCAGTAGACGGCGCCTGCAACGGGCAGCGACACGCCGCCGCCGGCAGCCGCACTATAGCGGCGGCGCTCATTGAGGAATTGCGTTGAAAGATCGGTCATGCCCTGGCTCCTTGCCTGTCTTGTCTGCCAGCACATTCCCCCGACCCCGACAGCGGCGGCAGTGGCAGGCGTCACCGATCGGACATGACAGGTGTCACCTGCGGCATATGGCGCTGGCATCTTGGCGGGACATTCAACGCGTGCTATCCGCTCAAAATCCAAATTGACGGAGGCACGCAACCGATGGCGTCTGATTATGTTCGCGGCGAAATGGACATCGCCCACCAGAAATCCACGTTTGACGGTTTCATCGCGGTCTCCGTGTGGGGCAGCCTGCTGACCGTCGTCAGCGTGCTCTACCTCACCCTCGCCTTTGCCGTGGGCATGGACTGGCTGGTGTCACTGATTGCCACTGCAATTGTCGGCGGCGTGCTCGGCCTGGCGCTCGGCATGAAGACGTCATGGTATGTCACCCTGGGCGGACTTTTCGTCTTCGGCCTTGTCTGTGGCGGCCTTGTTCAATTGTTCGGTATGGCTTTCGGCGGCTGATTTCCTCGCCGGAACTTCGCACTGCACAATTTTTCCCGATTTCGGTCTAGAAATTTCCCGGTGGGGTCTTCCCCTTGCGGGAGAATTCGCGCATCCTCGCCGCTTCGAGCCATGAGCGGCGGGACGAAATGCGAATTGCCATTCTGAAAGAACGACATGCGGGCGAGACCCGCGTGGCAGCCACCCCTGAAACCGTCAAGAAATTCGTGGCCGCCGGCCATGACGTCGCCATCGAGAAGGGCGCGGGCCTGACCGCCGCCGTGACCGATGAGGCTTTCGCTGACGCAGGTGCGAAGATCGGCACCGCAGCTGCAACACTGAAGGGCGCCGATGCGCTGTTCGCTGTGCGCAGCCCCGACGAGGCGACCCTGGCCAAGCTGAAGGGCGTCCTGCTGGTCTCCCATCTCAGCCCGCACGGCAATACCAAGATGGCGGAAGGCCTGGCCAAGGCCGGTATCGACGCCCTCGCCATGGAATTCGTGCCGCGCATCACCCGGGCCCAGGCCATGGACGCCCTGTCCTCCCAAGCCAATCTCGCCGGCTATCGCGCCGTGATTGAAAGCGCCGAACTTTATGGCCGCGCTTTCCCGATGATGATGACCGCCGCCGGCACGGTCGCACCCGCGAAGACCTTCGTGATGGGGGTTGGTGTCGCCGGCCTGCAGGCGATTGCCACCGCGCGCCGCCTCGGCGCCATCGTCACCGCCACCGATGTCCGTCCCGCGGTGAAGGAACAGGTCGCGTCCCTGGGCGCGAAATTCGTTGCTGTCGAGGATGACGAGTTCAAGCAGGCCGAGACTGCGGGCGGATATGCCAAGCAGATGTCGCCGGAATACCAGGCCAAACAGGCCGAGCTGGTGGCCAGCCATATCGCCAAGCAGGACATTGTCATCACCACCGCCCTCATCCCGGGCCGCCCGGCCCCGACCCTGGTCTCCAAGGCCATGGTCGAAAGCATGAAGCCGGGCTCGGTGATCATTGACCTCGCCGCCCCCAATGGCGGCAATTGCGAACTGACCAAGGTCGATGAAGTCGTCGAGCACAAGGGCGTCAAGATCGCCGGCTATGGCAATCTCGCCGGCCGCCTCGCCGCCGACGCCTCGGCGCTCTACGCCAAGAATCTCGCCAATCTCCTGCCGCTCCTCGTCAATGAGGAAGGCGGCCTCGCCCCGCACTGGGATGATGAAGTCATCCAGGGCATGGCGCTGACCAAGGATGGTGCCGTCGTGCATCCGACCCTGACGAAGAAGGAATCCTGATCATGGAAGCCGTTGATCCCGTCATTTTCCGCCTGGCGATTTTCGTGCTGGCGGTCTTCGTGGGCTATTACGTCGTCTGGTCGGTGACCCCGGCCCTGCACACGCCGCTGATGGCCGTTACCAATGCCATTTCCTCGGTCATCATCGTGGGCGCCCTTCTGGCCGCCACGGCGACCGCGACCGGTGGTGGTGATGCCGCAGCGACGGCCGAGGCCGCCGGCGGTGCCGGCTTCTCGCGCGGGCTGGGCTTTGTCGCCATCATCCTCGCCAGCGTGAACATATTCGGCGGCTTCCTGGTCACCCAGCGCATGCTCGCCATGTACAAGAAGAAGGAGCGCTAGGCATGTCCGCGAATCTTGCAGCCCTTCTCTACCTCGCCTCGGGGATCCTGTTCATCTTCGCGCTGCGGGGCCTGTCCAATCCGGAAACCGCACGCCAGGGCAATTTCTTCGGCATGGCCGGCATGGCGATTGCCATTGTCACCACCCTTCTGGCCGTCAATCTGGACGGGGCCTCGATTGCCCTGATCATTGGCGGGGTCATGATCGGTGGCGGGATCGGCGCGATCATCGCCCGCCGCATCCCGATGACCGCCATGCCGCAGCTGGTCGCCGCCTTCCACTCGCTGGTCGGACTGGCTGCCGTGCTGGTCGCCGCCGCGGCGCTGTTTGCCCCGGAAGCCTTCCACATTGCCGACGCCATGGGTGGGTTGAAACCGCTCTCCCTGTTCGAGCTGTCGATCGGGTCCGCCATCGGTGCCATCACCTTCTCCGGCTCGGTGATCGCCTTTGCCAAGCTGAACGGCAACATGTCCGGCGCGCCGATCCTGCTGCCGGCCCGGCACCTGATCAATATCGTCATCGGCGCCTTCATCGTCGTCATGGTGGCCTTCCTGATGGCGTCGGGCGGCGACGCCAAGACGGCCTTCTGGCTGATCACCCTGGCCGCCTTCATGCTCGGCGTGACCCTGATCATCCCGATCGGCGGCGCCGACATGCCGGTCGTGGTGTCGATGCTGAACTCCTATTCCGGCTGGGCCGCGGCTGCGCTCGGCTTCACGCTGGAGAACACCGCCCTGCTGGTCACCGGCGCACTGGTCGGCTCGTCCGGGGCGATCCTGTCCTACATCATGTGCAAGGGCATGAACCGCTCCTTCATCTCGGTCATCCTGGGCGGGTTTGGCGAGAGCGGTGACGCCGCGGCGGCCGCCGGTCCGCAGGGCAATGCCAAGCAGGGCTCGGCCGAGGACGCCGCCTTCGTGATGAAGAATGCCGGCAAGGTCATCATCGTGCCGGGCTATGGCATGGCCGTCGCCCAGGCCCAGCATGCGCTGCGCGAGATGGGCGACATGCTCAAAGCCGAGGGCGTCGACGTCGCCTATGCCATCCACCCGGTCGCCGGACGGATGCCGGGCCACATGAATGTCCTGCTGGCCGAAGCCAATGTCCCCTATGACGAGGTCTTCGAGCTGGAAGACATCAATTCCGACTTCTCCAATGCCGACGTGGCCTTCGTGATCGGCGCCAATGACGTCACCAACCCGGCCGCCGAGGATGATCCCGCTTCGCCGATCTATGGCATGCCGGTGCTGCAGGTCTGGAAGGCGCGCACCGTCTTCTTCATCAAGCGCTCGCTGGGCTCCGGCTATGCCGGCGTCGAGAACCCGCTCTTCTTCCGTGACAACACGATGATGCTGCTGGGCGATGCGAAGAAGATGACGGAGAGCATTTTGAAGGCGCTGGACTAGGGTGGACTACGGGTGCTGTCGATATTGAGACCGCTTACCGTCGGGGTCGTCACCGCCCTTGCCTTGGTCGCCCTCGCCTTGATCCATGCCTACTGGGCGTTTGGCGGGCTGTGGCCGGCGCAGTCCGAGCCAGCTCTCGTCAACACGGTGGTCGGTATAACGCATGCCCAGGCCATGCCGCCACGCGATCTGACTCTGGCGGTCGCGGCCGCGCTCCTCGTCGCCAGCGGTTTCGCTTTCGTCCGCGGCGTCCTTGGCTGGCAGTCGGGGCTTTGGGTCCGCCTGCCCCTTGCCGGGCTGGCCCTGATTTTTGCGGTGCGGGGCATCATGGCCTATCTGCCCGGACCGCTGGCGGGCGCGACAGAGCCCTTTGCGCAGCTGAATGCCTATGCGTATTCACCGGGAATCCTGGTCCTGGCGATGGCTTTCGCCTATCTGGCAGGCAGCCGCCGTTGACCGCAACGCGGTCAGCTCCTGTTCAGCCTTGCTGAGACAGGATGGCCCCCATGCTGGCCACACTCGCCCTCACCGCCGCCGCCCTGTCCGGCCCGGTCGCCGAAGATTGCACTTTCAACGGCATCCCGCTGCACGGTCGTGTCGGGATCGTGGAGAGTTTTCCGGACATACGGGTGCAGCTTGTTACCAGCTTCCCCGATCTCAAGGTCAAGACCGTCACATCCTTCGCGGATGATTGCGGGGAGTGGGAATTCGTCGACAGCTTCCCGGATTTCACCATCCAGTTCGTGACCAGCTTCCCGGACATCAAGATCGAATACGTGTCGAGTTTTCCCGGGATGCCGTGAGGGGATGGGTCGAGCACTCTCCATTTACCCGTCATCCCACGGTCGCGGCACCGCCGCGATCCGGGGGACCTCGTCCACCCTGTCGACAGAGACGCAAAGGTCCCCCGGATGCCCGCTTCGCGGTCACCGTGGGATGACGATGTTGATTGGTTGAGACGTTACATGGGTAAAGGCAAGGTCCCAGCGGCCCTCACCGCACCCCCGCCAGCCCGCGATAGATATAGCCCGCAAATTTCGGCGTGCGCGGCTCGTAATCCGCCTCCAGCCGGTCGATCCGGAAGCCGCCCTCGCCGATCAGGCGGTCCATCGGGCGGGTCAGGTGACAGCCGCCGCCGGTGATCTTCCAGACCGGTTCCAGTCGCCGCTGCCATTTCACCACGCTTTCGTCCGGCGCCAGGCCATGCTCCATGAAGACAAGGCGTCCGTCCGGCTTGAGCACGCGCCGCATCTCGGCGAGAGCGGCCTCATAGTCGGGGATTGTGCACAGGGTGAAGGCCAGCAGGACCGTATCGATCGAATGGTCTTCGACCGGAAGGGCCTCGCCGGGCGCGTCGACCAGCTCGACCGGGATCGACTGGGCATCAATCGCCCGCCGCGCCTTGATCCGCATGCCCTTTGACGGCTCGACCCCGATGATCTGGCTGACCCGGCTCGCGTCGTAGTAAGGTAGGTTTGGTCCCGACCCCATACCGACTTCCAGCACCCGGCCACTGGCTTCCGGCACCATGATCTTGCGGTGGTTGGCGACCGGTTTGCTGCCGCAGGCACAGGCGATGAGATTGGGCAGGATGCGCTCGCTGTAAAACCCCATGCGGGACCTCCCTCGGACTGGACCCGACACTCACCCCAACACCCGATCCTGTCCATGCACGAAGTTGTCAGACCGTCACGGGCCACATTGACAGTCGCTTGGCCGTGCGCGAAAGGGCGAGGCATGACCGAGACCGTCCTGCCCTGTTCGCAAGCCCGCCAGATCATCGCCCGCCACGGGCTGCTGCGTCGGCTGGCGGCCTTCACACCGCGCTGGGTCGGCTCGATCCCGCTCAATATTCACGGACCGGGCGCCGATATCGACATCGCCTGCTGTGCGACGGACGGACTGCCGGCATTCAAGGCTGCGCTGACCGGATTTGCCGCCGCCTGGCCGGGCGCGACTGTCAGCGACAACCAGCATGCCGGTGAAGCCTCGATCATCGCCAGGCTGGAGATCGAAAGTGTCCCGGTGGAGATTTTCGGCCGCGAACGCCCGGTCGAGACCCATGAGAGCTATGTCCACTGGCTGGCCGAACACCGCCTGCTCGGTCTCGCGGAGGAAAGGCTGCGTCTGGATGTGCGCCAGGCCAAAGCGGATGGGTTGAAGACCGAGCAGGCCTTTGCCCGCTGTCTCAGCCTGGGTGGTGACCCCTTTGTCGAACTGCTCAAGCTCGCCTCACCCGGCGACTCGGCCTTGCGAACCCTGATCAGCCAGGCTGGCTACGCACTGCGCTAACCCGGGCGACTGACCGGTCCGGGATCATCGCCTGTGCGCAACCATCCGGTCACCGACACGCGGTGAGCCTGCACGCCAGCCGCCACCGGCGTGACCTGGTGCGGTTGCGGAACCTTGAACAGGGACAGTGTATTGCCGCGCGGGACAAAGCGTCCGGTGACATCACCCAGGGCAGTCTCGAACTGCAGCACACCGCCCCAATCGTCCTGCCAGTCCTCGCTCAGCGTCAGGACGAAGGCCGCGACCCGGTTCTTGCCCGGATTGCCATCATCATGGGTGGTCAGGAAATGTCCGGCCCGGTACCGCGTCAACTGGGCGTCGGCGAAACTGATCTCCGGCGCGTTCAGGATTTCCCGCATCGGATCGAGAAAGCCCGGACTGTTGAGCGCTGCGTAAAGGTCTGCCAACACAGGCGCCTCGTCGGTCAGCACACCGCCATGCCATTTGTCGTAGAGCGGATAGGTCTCGTAGAGATATTGAAAACCGTCCGCCGCGCCCGCTTTCACGCGGCGGTCAAACTCGATTCTCTGAGCGGCCGGCATGGCGTCCATCGCCGCGGCATCAAGATCTAGATGTCGGTCGCCGAGGCGGGTGACGAGTGTCCAGCGTGGCACGAATTTGACCGCCTGCAGCACGTCTGCATGGGCGTTGGCAGCCAGGGCCTGAGGCAGTTGGCAGCGCGTGGACTGCCCCAGCGCCTCATGCGCATCAGCGAGCGATTGTGCGGACAGATCAAACATTCACGGCCTCTCCCTCGCGAGCAGTGTCCCAGAAGGTGGCGCCGGATTGAAGTGACCGATCAGCAATTGCCCGTATCAGGCGCAGCCGGCGCAGCGTGGAACGGCAGGGTCCAGCGCCAGACGAGCGGGCTCGATGACCTCGCCGCACTCCACGCACCAGCCATAATCATCCTCATCGACCCGGGCCAGCGCCGCTTCAATGCGGCGGACCTCGACCGTGCGGCGGGCATTGGCCGCCTTGGCCATCTCCTGCACCTGCATCGAATCGAGCCGCGACAGGCGACCCACCGATTGCTGATCGAGTTCAACGGGCTTGCGGTCGTCACGCGCGGCATCTGACAGATCAAGCAATTCCTGGCGCAGGGCCATCAGCTTGGTTCGGGCGTCTTCACTGCTCATGCGTGTTCACCCTTGTGTGCTTTTGCATCCCGGGCAGTATCTGCCTGAACCTGACCGGCGACCAGCCGATTGAACACCAGTCCTGCAGCCAGCGGAGCCTGAACGATGCGCGACCATTTTCTCCAGCTTGCCGACTACAACGCCTGGGCCAATCGGCGGATCTATGGTGCCGCGCGGGAGGTGGGCGAAGATGCCAGAAACCGCGACATTGGCGCCTATTTCGGTTCCCTGCAGGGCACGCTGACCCATATCCTCGTCGCTGACCATTTGTGGCTGGCCCGCCTGAGGTCACAGCCCGCGCCGCACAAGCGGCTGGACGAGACGCCGACAGCGGATTTTGACGCCCTGTGGACAGCGCGGCAGGAGCAGGACGACGCCACACGCGGCTTCATCGCCGGCCTGACCGATGCGGCGATCGCCGAGAACTTCGATTACAAGGACATGTCCGGCACAGCGCGCACCCTGCCGCGCCGGATCATTCTCACCCACATGTTCAACCACGCTACCCATCATCGCGGGCAGGCGCATCACCAGCTGGGCCAGCTGGGCATGGCGGAGCCGCCACCACTGGACCTGCCCTATTTCGCCCTGGATCTAGTCTGACTGATCCGGTTTCTTGAAGGGGGGACGCTGAACTGCCCAATGCCGGTGGCCTGTTGCCACCGGCCTGACTAGGCTCCGCGGAATATATGATAGGGGGCATCATGTCCGAGACCATTCTCGAACTTTCCAACGTATCGAAGACCTTCGCCGGCAAGCCTGCAGTGCGCGATGTCAGTTTTGGCGTCCAGCGCGGCAGGATCACCGGCTTTCTCGGTCCCAATGGCGCCGGAAAGACGACCAGCCTGCGCATGTCGCTGGGCATCCTGACGCCCGACAGCGGCTCGGTCAGCCTGTTTGGCGGCAAGCCGCGACCGGCGGCTCTGGACAGGGTCGGCTTCCTGCCGGAAGAACGCGGCATTTACCGCAAGATGAAGGTTATCGACGTGATCACCTTCTTCGCCCGTCTCAAGGGTGTCGGTGCGGCCGAGGCCCGAAAGCGCGGCCTTGCCATGTTGGAGGAGTTTGAGCTCCCCGGTGTCGCCGAAAGCAAGGTGAAGACCCTGTCCAAGGGCATGGCCCAGAAGGTCCAGATCATTTCGACCCTGGTCCACGAGCCGGAATTCATCATCCTCGATGAACCCTTCTCCGGTCTCGACCCGGTCAACCAGAACGCCCTGGAACAGATCGTCCGCCGCCAGGCCGAAGCCGGGCGGACCGTACTGTTCTCGACCCATGTCATGGAGCATGCCGAGCGGCTGTGTGACCAGATCGTGCTGGTCGCCAAGGGCCGCAAGGTCTTTGACGGCAGCGTCAAGGACGCATTGGGCGAAGTGCCGCGACGGGTGACCGTAGAGGTCACGTCGGAACACGACCTGTCTCAACTTCTTGCCGGCAAGGGCGAGATTGCCCGCGGCGAACCCGTGGACGGAAATGCCGTCTGGACGGTCGATCTCGCCAGCGGCACCGACGCCCAGGACGTGCTCAAGGCCTGCGTCGACAGCGGTGTGAAGCTGGCCCGCTTCGAGCCGGTTCGGGCCCATCTGCACGACGCCTTTGTCCATCTTGTCGGCGCCAGCGCCACTGCCAACGCCGAAACGGAGACCGTGTGATGCGCGCCATCTATCTCATCGCCCGCCGCGAATTCCTCTCCTATGTCGCCACCTGGGGCTTCTGGCTGTCGCTCGCCTCTGTGCCGATGTTCATGGCGCTGGGCATCGGCATGCCGATCCTGATCGAGAATTCCCAACCCACCCGCTATTACGTCCTCGTCGACGAGACCGGCGGCACGCTGGAAGCGGCGCTGGAAGCCCAGGCCGAGGCCAGTCGGGCCGAAGCGCTGGAGAGGGCGCGCGAGGCGGCCCGGGAGATGTTCGGGAACAACCCGCAGATCGAAGCCGCCTTGGCCTCCCAGCCGCAATTTTCTGACGAACGCTATCTGCGGGTCGATGTCGGCGAGACCGAGCTGGAGGCGCTTCGGCCCTATCTGACCGGCGGCGCCAGCTTTACAGCGGCCGATGGCGAGCACGGCCTGTTCGCTGCCATCTTCCTGCGCCAGGGCGCGGATGGGGCGATTGAGGTCGATTACTGGAGCACCAACCTCTCGGACAGTAATCTGCGGTCCCAGATACGTAACTCCCTGCGCGGCCATATGCGGACCCAGTTTCTCGTCGATGCCGGTGTGAACCCGCAATTGATCGAGACCGCCAATGATCTCTCGCCCACGGTGCGCGAACTCAATGCCGGGCGTACCGGCGACACGGCTGAAGTGACCGACGCGGACAAGATCCCGCTGTTCGTGAGCTTGTTCACGGCTCTTGGCCTCTGGGTCATCATCTTCTCGGTGGTCAACATGCTGCTGAGCGCCATGATCGAGGAGAAGGGCAACAAGATCCTGGAAATGATGCTGGCGTCGACCCGGCATCATGAAATCCTCACCGGCAAGCTGCTTGGCGTGGCTGCGGTTTCAGCAACCCTGCTGGTTGTCTGGGGCGGGATGGGCCTGCTGGGAACGGTCGGCATGCAACAGGTCGCAGCCTCGGCCGACATGCCGATTGCGGAAATTCTGGCGGCCGTGCTCAATCCGGGCCTGCTGTTGCCGGCCCTGGGTTATTTCATCATCGGCTATTTGATGTATGGCGCGCTTTTCCTGGCCATCGGCTCGCTGTGCGAAACGCTACAGGACGCCCAGACCCTGATGACCCCGATGATGCTGATCATGATGGTCCCGATCTTCCTGGTCATGATGGCCTTCGAGTCCCCGGACTCACCGGTCGTGGCGATTGCCAGCTGGGTGCCGCTGTGGACGCCCTTCATCATGCTGGCGCGCCTGCCGCATGAGGTCGGCATGGTCGAAATCCTGGGCACCACGGCCGCAATGTTCGCCTTTGCCGCCTTCGTGATCTGGGGCTCTGGCGTGCTGTTCCGCATGGGTGCGCTCAACCAGGCCAACCAGGACACGGTGAAGGGCTGGTTCAGCCTTGGCGGCAAGAAGAAGCCGGCGGAGGGCTGAGCTAGCGGGCTCCGGGCCCGGGTCGGACGGTAACCGCCCGGGCCTCGACCGGCTCACCGCACTCGGAACAGCTCAAGACGCTGCGGAAGTCGTGGCCACAGCTGATGTGGGTGTGGACGACCGGCGGGCCATCCGAGCCGGCATAGTGCCGGTCACCCCAATGCACCAGCGACAGGAGGGCGGGATAGAGATCCCGCCCTTTTGCCGTCAGCCGGTATTCGTGCCGCAGCGGCCGTGTCTGATAGGCCTGCTTTTCCAGAACACCGTGTTCGACCAGATGCGAGAGACGCTCGGTCAGAACCCGCCGGGCAATTCCCAGGCGGCTCTGGAAATCGTCAAAGCGGCGCACTTTCAGGAAAGCCTCCCGCAGAACCATCAAGGTCCAGCGATCGCCGATCACCGCCAGGGTGCGGGCCAGTGAACATGTCTCGTCTGACAATTCGTTCCAGCGCATGCCGATGCTATGCCATTGACTCAGTCTTGTTTCAAGACTTAGGTGACATGGAACAGGGGTGGAGACCAAGATGGCCACACGGAACGCAAGTTGCGCGATCATCGGGGCCGGCGACTATATCGGGGCCGCGATCGCCCGGAAGTTCGCCGGCGAGGGCTATACGGTCCATGTCGGGCGGCGAAATGCCGACAGGCTGGAGCCGCTATGCGCCGAGATCGCCGCAGCCGGTGGGCGCTGCGTGCCTCACCAACTCGACGCCCGCCAGGAAGACAGCGTGAAGGCCTTCCTCGAGGCCGCCAATGCCGATGCCCCGCTGGAAGTGGTGATTTCCAACCCGGGTGCCAATGTCAATGTCCCGCTCCTGGAAACCACCGACCGCATCTTCACCAAGGTCTGGGAACTGGCCTGCAAGGCCGGCTTCCTGAGCGGTCGCGAGGCGGCGCGGATCATGCTGGAGAACGGCCGTGGCGGATCGATCTTCTTCACCGGCGCGACCGCCAGCCTGCGCGGCGGGTCCGGCTATGCTGCCTTTGCCAGCGCCAAGGCCGGCCTGCGCATGATGGCCCAGGCGATGGCGCGCGAGCTGGGTCCGAAAAACATCCATGTCGCCCATTTGGTGATCGATGCCGGCGTCGATACCGCCTTTGTCCGCGAGCGCATCCGTGAGGCGCATGGCGCCGAGGCAGAGGCCAACCTGCCCGAGGGTGCCCTGACCCAACCCGCCTCCATCGCGAACGCCTATTGGGCCCTGCATCAACAGACCCCGGATGCCTGGACATTCGAGATGGACCTTCGACCCCATGGAGAGACCTGGTGATGGCCGAAATCGAATACCTGATCGACTTTGCCAGCCCCAACGCCTGGCTGGCCCACAAGGCCCTGCCCGGGCTTCTGGAGCGGACCGGGGCCACCGTCCGCTACACGCCGGTCCTGCTGGGCGGCCTGTTCAAGCTGACCGGCAACCAGGCACCGATGATTGCCTATGCCGACATCCCCAACAAGCTGGCCTATGAGGGCCGTGAATTCGAACGCTTCATCGAGCGGCACGGCATCACCGGCTTCCAGTTCAATCCGCACTTCCCGGTCAACACGCTCTTGTTGATGCGCATGGCGGTCGCCGCCGAACAGGACGGTGTGCTGCCCGCCTTCATCGAGGCCGGTTTCCATCACATGTGGGAAGACCCGAAAAACATGACCGATGCCACGATCATTGCCGATGCACTGGCGGACAGCGGCCTGGATGTCGAAGCACTGCTGGCCGCGGCCGGAACGCCGGACGTCAAATCGAAGCTGATCGCCAACACGGAGGACGCCGTGGCCCGCGGTGCCTTCGGCATTCCGTCCTTCTTCGTCAAGGGCGAGCTCTATTTCGGCAAGAACACGCTGGACGAGATTGAACGCGTCATCGCCGCGCCCTGATTTCCGGGCAAGCCGGATCCGGAACTCATCTGAATCCCGGGCAAAAGGAAACCGCCGTGCCCGAGCGGACACGACGGTTTCACTTTACTCGCAATGAGGCCTGGCGACCCTAGCGGCGGGTGGTACCACCACGCTTGGCGATAAGCCCTTCGCGCTGCGCCCGCTTGCGGGCCAGCTTGCGCGCCCGGCGAATGGCTTCAGCCTTCTGGCGAGCCTTTTTCTCCGAGGGCTTCTCGTAATGATTACGACGCTTCATTTCGCGGAAAGTACCTTCCCGCTGCATCTTCTTTTTCAGCGCACGGAGCGCTTGCTCCACGTTATTGTCGCGCACAACGATCTGTACGATGGCTCTCTCTCCATTAGGTTGGACGCGAGGGCCATTCCTCACGCCACTAGTTCGCCAGAGGCGGGGCTACTAGCAGGCCTGCGACCACGTGTCCACACTGTCAGCACACACGGGCGAGGTGACGAAGTCACTGCACTGGTCTAGACAGTTCGACATGATGGAAGCCGAAACCCTGCCCCGCTCCGTGAAGGATAGCACACGCGACGCGCTTTTAGAGTCGATTCTACCGTTGGCGGCCTTTGATGGCTGGACCAATGACAGTTTCGACCAGGCTGTCACCGATTCCGGCATCGATCGGGGTCAGGCCCTGCTGGCCTGCCCGCGTGGCGCGCTCGATCTGATCGTGCGCTGGTCGCGCCAGCTGGACCTCGCCATTGTCGCCGCTGTCCGCGAGGCCGACATCAAGGCGATGAAGATCCGCGAACGGGTCCGATTCGGTGTGATGGCTCGGCTGGAAGCCATCGGCCCGCACGAGGAAGCCGCCCGTCGCGCCCGTTCTCGCCTGATGCTGCCGGATGCCGCCAGCGAGGCGCCGCAACTCCTGTGGGCCACCGCCGACACGATCTGGCGCGCCATCGGCGACACCTCGACCGATGTGAACTTCTACTCCAAGCGCACGATACTGGCCGGCGTCTATGGGTCGACCCTGTCGAGCTGGCTGAACGAGGCCGATCTGGAAAAGACGGAAGCCCAGGCCTTCCTCGACCGCCGCATCCAGAATGTGATGGATTTCGAGAAAACCAAGGCCAATATCGCCAAGCTCACCGCCGACCTGCCCGACCTCGCCGGCCTGCTCGGCAAGCTGCGCCACGGGCCGGGCCCGCGGGTCTGATCCGAACGGCTGGTTACATACGGCCGCGTCAATACCCATATCCCGATTGCGAGATTTTTCGACGCGCGGCGCCGTGCCACCTTCCGTTGCCCCTCTTACGGGCGCATCGTCACCGGCATGCACCGTCCTTTACGGGAGACCGACATGCCGACGACGGACCACATCATCCTTGACCAGCACCGCAAGCCGGAAGGCCTGGGCGATCACATTGCCTTCGGCTTTGTGAAATTCCTGCGCTTCATCGCCGACACCTTCTTTGCCAAGCGTTATGGGCACCGGGCCGTCGTGCTGGAAACCGTCGCCGCCGTGCCCGGAATGGTCGGCGGACTGCTGCAGCACCTCAAGGCGATCCGACGTATCCGCGATGACGAAGGCTGGATCCGCACCCTGCTGGACGAGGCGGAGAATGAGCGCATGCACCTGATGACCTTCATCGAAATCGCAAAACCGACCCTGTTCGAGCGGATCGTGATCATGGTCGTGCAGGCGATCTTCTATAATTGCTATTTCTTCCTCTACCTCTTCGCCCCTCGCACGGCGCACCGCGTGGTCGGCTATTTCGAGGAGGAGGCGGTGATCAGCTACACGCAGTATCTGGAAGGCATCGACGCGGGCCGCCACGAGAATGTCGCCGCGCCGCAGATCGCCATCGATTACTGGAATCTGCCGGCCAATGCCCGCTTGCGCGAAGTCGTCATCGCCGTCCGCGCCGACGAGGCCGGGCACCGCGATGTCAATCACGACTTCGCCGACCAGCTCGGCCGCAAGCCGCGCGCCCAGACGGCCTAGTCGTCAGCCACATCATCCGCCCAGCGGGGCGAATGGTAATAGGTCTGCTGTGCCGGAACCTGCACGCGCTCGCGTTCAGGCCAGCGCAGGGCGGTCAGGTGGCCACCGAAGACGCAGCCGGTATCCACACAGATGACATTGTTACGCTCGCGCACATCCGGCTCGGCGATATGGCCGTGGACGACCGTCGCCTCGCCGGCATAATTGCGGGCCCAGTCGAGGCGGACCGGCAGGCCATGCGCATCACGCTCACCCGTCACTTCGCCAAACATGGCAAAGGCCCGAACGCGTTTTGAGTCTTCGCCATGCATGTCAGCCTGCACGCCAGCATGGGCAACAATCAAACGGCCCTGATCCAGGATGAGGTGATGCGGCAATGTGTCGATGAAGGCGAGCAGTTCACGCCGGAAGTCCACCGGCTCCGCCTGCACCTGCTCGACGGTTTCCGACAGTCCATGCGTCAGCTTCACATCCCGGCCGGCCAGCCAGCGCCGGAACTTGTCGTCATGATTGCCAACCACGCAATGGCCGCGCCCACCTGCCAGCGTCGACATTACGGTGCGCAATACAGCGGGACTGTCCGGGCCGCGATCAACCAGGTCGCCAAGAAAGACGAGCCGGCGCCCCTTCGGATGGTGCCAGTCATGCACGTCCCGCCGGTCATAGCCCAAGCGTGCGAGAAGGCTCACCAGCTCGTCAAAACAGCCGTGAATATCGCCGATCAAGTCGAACGGGCCGCTATCATCAATGAAGGCGCGCGGGTCGGGGGGCGTCCGGATCATGCAACCAACATAAGGCGCCCGGCGCGTTTTGGAAGCGGGGTCAGAGCGGCGACAACCGGTTCACATGCCCCATCTTTCGGCCATCCCGCGTGGTGCGCTTGCCATAGAGATGGAGGCGGGCCTGCGGATCGGCGGCGAGTTCGGGCCAGGCATCGGCGTCATGACCGATCAGATTGGTCATCACGCAGGCCGAGTGGGCCGATGGGTCACCCAGCGGCCAACCGGCGACGGCGCGCATGTGTTGCTCGAACTGGTCGCAGCCACAGCCATCCATGGTCCAGTGGCCGGTATTGTGAACGCGCGGCGCGATCTCGTTGACGATCAACTCGCCGCCGCCGAGATCGAACAGCTCGACCGCGAACACGCCGACATGTCCCAGACCATCGCCCAGGGCGCGGGCTATCGCCAGAGCGCGGTCCTGGGTCGTTCTGTCAATGCCGGGAGCCGGGGCCGTGGTGGTCTTGAGGATGCCATCGCCATGGACATTCTCGGCCAGCGGATAGGCCCGCACTTCGCCGCTCAGCGAGCGGGCGGCCACGACCGAGAGTTCACGCCGGAACGCCGCCGCGCCCTCGAGGATGGCCGGCTGCTGGCCGATCGCTTCCCAGGCGCTGCGGGCATCGGCCTCGGTGCGGATCCAGGCCTGACCCTTGCCGTCATAGCCGAAGCGTCGCGTCTTCAGCAGGGCGGGCAGGCCGATATCCTCGATCGCTGCTTCCAGGCCGTCGATATCGTCGACCTGGGCGAAGGGGACTGTTTTCACGCCCTGCTGATTGATGAAGTGCTTCTCGATGAAACGGTCCTGGGTCAGTTCCAGCGACTTGGCGCCCGGGCGCAGGGGTGCGGCCGCAGCAGCGATGGCCACGGTTTCGACCGGGACATTCTCGAATTCATAGGTGATGGCGTCACAGCGATTGGCGAAATTGGCCACCGCGCCGGCATCATCCCACGGCGCGCAATAACTGCGTGCGGCGACGCGGCTGGCCGGGCAATCTGGCTCGGGATCATAGATGTGGACGTCAAAGCCGAGCGCGGCACCGGCCGTGGCCAGCATGCGGCCAAGCTGACCGCCGCCGAGAATTCCGATCACACTGCCCGGGGCCAGTGGTGCATCGCTCATGATGTCAGTCCTCGACCGTCACCGGAACGCTGTCGGTCTGGGCCTGGCGCCAGGCGTCGAGCCGTTCGGCCACGTCGGCATCCATCAGCGACAGGATGGAGGCGGCCAGAAGTCCGGCATTCTTGGCCCCCGCATCGCCGATGGCCAGCGTGCCAACCGGCACGCCGCCCGGCATCTGGACGATGGAGAGCAGGCTGTCCTGACCGTTCAGGGTCTTGGACTTCACCGGAACACCAAGCACGGGCAGGCTGGTCATCGATGCGACCATGCCCGGCAAGTGCGCCGCGCCGCCGGCGCCAGCAATCACCACCTTGATTCCACGACCGCGAGCGGCCTTGGAAAATTCGACCAGCCGGTCCGGCGTGCGATGGGCGGATACGACCTGCTTCTCATAGCCGATCCCCAGATCGTCCAGCACATGGGCAGCCTTCTTCATCGTCGGCCAATCCGAGCGTGAGCCCATGATGATGGCGACATCGACGATGGCTGCGGATGGAGCTGCGGGAGAATTCGGAGACTGGGGCGAAACTTCGCTCATGACGCTTCCTGCGCGGGAAAAGGAAGCGCGCGACCATAGCTCTGCCCGCGTGAAGGTCAAGATGATCCCGCGAAACCGGGCCAATCGGGGGCAAATCGGGCCGGGTTTGACCGTTTCTTAACCACACTTGGCGAGCCTGAGCGTGAACAGAATCGAATTGGAACGTGCCATGCGCATCGGACCGACCTCCCCGACCGGGAACATCTCCCGTCCCGGCAAGACCGACAAAGCCCGACCTGGCAGCGAGACACGCGCGAGTGCCGCGCCGTCGGACGCAGCCTCCATCATGGGCGTGCCGGAAGCCGAGCTGACACCGAATGTCCAACGCGCCCTGCTGTCACTGATGGGCGAAGTCGACCAGCTCCGCAAGGAAACCGAACGCCTGCGCGGCCGCGTCCGTGAACTGGAATCCCTGGCCGATCACGACGTCATGCTGCCGGTGCTGAACCGCCGCGCCTTCCTGCGCGAAGTCAGCCGCGCGCTGGCGCTGGCCGAACGCCACAACGCACCGTCCGCCCTGGTCTATTTCGACCTCAACGGCTTCAAGGCGATCAATGACCAGTACGGTCATGCCGCCGGCGACGCCGCGCTGCACCATGTCTCAAACCTGCTCACGGCCCATATCCGCGAGACCGACGCGGTCGGGCGCCTGGGGGGCGATGAATTTGCCGTTGTGCTGACGCTAACCGGCCCCGACGGCGCTCAAGTGAAAGCCCAGGAGTTGGCGGACCGGATTTCGACGACACCCTTCGACTATGCCGGACGCCAACTGACGGTCGGCACGGCCTGGGGCTGTCAGCCCCTTCAGGCTGGCGGCAAGGCCGAGGATGTGATGGCGAGTGCCGACGCGGCGATGTATGCATGCAAGCAGGCGCAAAGGTCCGACGCCGAGCGCAAACAGGCCTGACGACCTGTTGCCCGGCCGGAGGCCGTTCAGGCGATGATGTCGGGTGTCAGCTGGTCTTCCAGATGCGAGATCGCATCCTTGATCCGCAACTTTTCCTTTTTCAGACGCGCATATTTGAGTTGGTCGATCACCCCGTTTTCGGTCAGCGCGTCAACCTCGTGATTGAGGGCCACATGCTGCTCGCGCAGACCCTCGATCGTTTCGGTCAGCGTCTGCTGGTCCAGGAATTCTCCGTCCATTCCTCAGCCGTCTCTTTCTGATCTGGTCCTGTTGTGACCGGGACCCACTCGCGCCGATCATCCGGGCCGAAACCGGTCTGGTGTCGCCTTCCAGGTCCGCGCACAAATCTGCGTGGCGCTGCGCATAGAGTAGCGGCATTCGCCGGTCAAATAAATTGCCGATCACGCTGCAGGTGCGAATAGCCGCCCCGCTAGCGTCGCCCGCCTTCCAGGTCTTCACCCCAGCGCCGGGTGCCGTCCCAGTCCAGGTCGAACAGGTCGAGCGCCCGCCCGACCGACTGGTCGACCAGGTCATCGATGGATTTCGGCTTGGCGTAGAAGGCCGGCAGGGGCGGACAGATGACGGCGCCCATTTCGGTCAACGCCTCCATTGTGCGCAGATGGCCGAGATGAAACGGTGTCTCGCGCACCATCAACACCAGGCGCCGACGCTCCTTGAGCACCACGTCTGCGGCGCGGGTCAACAAGCTGGAGGTCACGCCGGTGGCGATCTCGGACATGGTCTTCACCGAGCACGGCGCAATCAGCATGCCGCGCGTGGCGAACGAGCCGGACGCGATCGGGGCGCCGACATCGGGCATCTTGTAGACATGGTCCGCCCGGGCCCGGAAATCCTTGATCGAAACGTCTGTTTCATAACCAAGCGTCATTTCGGCCGCTTTCGAGGCGACCAGATGGGACTCGATGCCCAGCGTCTTCAACGCCTCCAGCGCTCGGATCCCGTAGATGATCCCGGAGGCGCCCGAGACGCCGACAATCATCCGGTCCGGTTTCATCATATCTTATCCTCGAAACGTTTCGTGAGTAGACATAATGCAGGAACCTGTTTCAATCGAATGTTCCACTTCACAAGAGGAGACGTCTCCATGCCCATCGAAGCCCGCATCCGTGAGCTCGACGCCAAACATACGCGTCTGGATACACAAATCGACGAGGTCAAGAAGCACCCGTCGGCGGATTCCCTGGAACTGGCCCGCCTCAAGAAGCAGAAACTCCGAATCAAGGAACAGATAGAGGATCTGCGACTATCGGCGCACGTCACACTCACGGGTTAGCTGGTTACATCATCGCAATCATCATCAGGGCGGCTTTCGGGCCGCCCTTTTTGCGCGCTACACTAGGCCCTGCGTTCAATAGGCCCCATATTGAAGACGAGACCTTCTGGAGTTCCCGATGCGTTTATCTGCCTTGCTTGCCGCCAGTCTTCTGCTTCTGCCAGCCGCACCGGCTTTCGGCCAGGCTCCGTCCAACAGCGAGCCATCTGAATGCGCCGCCGGACGGGCTGCACTTGACCTTGGCAATACCGCAGAGGCGATTGATTTCTTCCGCACCTGTCTCGACCGGGCCGAGCTCGACATGAATGCCGAGATCGGCATCTACGCGGCCATGGGAGCGGCACAGCTGTCTGAACAGGACTTCCAGGCCGCACTCGAGGCCTATAATTTCGCCTTCGCCATCGTTGAAACCAATGGCGGCCGTGTCGTTGAACCCTCCCTGTACCGCAATCGCGGTATCGCCCGATCCGAGCTGGGGCAGCTGGATGGCGCGCTCGAGGATCTGCTCCAGGCCGCCGCCGCCGCTCCCGACGACACGCTGACCCATATCAATCTCGGCGTTGTCTATCAGGCCCTGGGCCACGAAGCCGATGCCGTGGTTGCCTTTGATACAGTGGTCCGCCTTGAGCCGGACTGGATCGGCGCCTGGATCAATCGCGCCGGCGCCCTGCTGGATGTCGGCATGACCGGTGCTGCCGTCGAGGACGCCCGCCGCGCTGTCGAACTGGCTCCGGAGGACGGTTCGGCCCTGAACATGTTGTGCTGGACACTGATCCAGGACGGACGCGCCGAAACCGCCCTGCCCCTGTGCGAGATGGCCGTAGCCGCCGAGCCGGACATCGGCGCGATTGTCCATTCGCATGCCACCGCGCTGGAAGCTGTGGGCCGGGCCGATGAGGCCCGCTCCCTGTATCGACGTGCCTGGCGCCTGTCCCCGGAAGACCCGGAAATCACCGAAGATTACGAGCGAACCCACAATCCCTGATCCGGCAGCCCCGTGTCGGGGAGGTGGCGATGGATTGCCAGCGCGCTCTGCCTGTGCAAGGTCAGCGAACTTGGAAAACGCCATTGGCGTTGGCTGTGAGGACTGAATATGGGTGACCGTGTCGCAATCATCACCGGTGGTGCCAATGGCATCGGCAAGGCCTGTGCCCGTCGCCTGTCCGAAGATGGCTGCCATGTCGTGATCGCGGATGTGGACGTTTCGGCCGGCCAGGCGCTGGCCGAGGAGCTTGGGGGCGACAAGGGCAAGGCCCTGTTTGTGTCGTGCAATGTCGCTGACCGCCTTGCGGTCAACAATCTCCTGTCCGAAACCCGCTCGACCTTCGAACGCCTGGATGTGCTGGTCAACAATGCCGGCATTGTTGCCGGCGGTGACATACTGACCCTGTCGGAATCGGATTTCGACAAGGTGATCGGCGTCAATTTGCGCGGCGCCTTCCTGGTCGCCCGCGAGGCCGCCCGGCAGATGGTCGACCAGATCGAGGAAGACGGCGAGCGGGCTGAAGATGTGCGCCGTCGCTACGCCATCATCAACATGTCCTCGGTCAATGGCGTCATGGCGATCCCCGACCAGCTCGCCTATTGCGCCACCAAGGGTGCGATGAACCAGATGACCAAGTCGATGGCCCTGTCGCTGGCCAAATACGGCATTCGGGTCAACGCCATCGGTCCGGGCAGCATCAATACCGATGTGCTCAAGGCGGTAAACGACAATCCCGAAGCGATGGACAAGATCATGTCGCGCACGCCGCTGCAGCGGATCGGTGACCCGGATGAGGTGGCCTCGGTGGCGTCTTTCCTGGCGTCAAGGGATGCCAGCTACATCACCGGCACGACCATCTATGCCGATGGGGGCCGCATGGCGATGAACTACACGGTGCCAAAAGGCGGCTAGACGCCCCGGGGCCCGACCGGCCGGACACAAAAAAGGCCTGGAAACCGCCGGTTCCAGGCCTTTTGTCTCTATTGGGAATAGCCCGGCCTATTCGGCCTTGGGACCCCCAAACAAGGTTTCCAGGTCGATTTCCGCTTCCTCGGCCGGCTTTTCTTCCGACTGGTGCAGGTCTTCCTGGGCTTTCAGCGTGTCAGTCAGCAGCTCGGGATTTTCTTCCTCGAGTTTGCGGCGACGGGCCGAAGCCTTCTTGACCTGCTCGTCGAGATCGATCTGCGTGCACAGGCCCAATGAAACCGGGTCGGTCGGCTTGATGTTGGAGGAGTTCCAGTGGCTGCGCTCGCGCACGGCCTGGATCGTGGTCTTGGTCGTGCCGATCAGCTTGGAGATCTGGGCATCGGCCAGTTCCGGGTGATTACGGACCAGCCATGCTATCGCGTCCGGACGGTTCTGGCGACGCGACAGCGGCGTGTAGCGCGGGCCACGTCGTTTGGCCGGCTGGTGCAGCTCGGAATATTTCGGCTTCACAACCGTCATCCGGTATTTGTCGCTGTTCTCGGCTTTCTCGATCTCTTCACGCGTCAGCTGACCGTTGGAAATCGGGTCGGCGCCGCGGACACCGACGGCAACGTCGCCATCAGCAATGCCCTTCACTTCGAGCGGATGCAGGCCGCAGAAATCGGCGATCTGGTCGAAGGTCAGCGAGGTGTTGTCGACGAGCCAGACGGCCGTCGCTTTCGGCATCAGGATCTCGGTCATGATCTCAGCTCCCAAGGGAAAAATTTTAAGGGCACAAAAACAAGAAAAGCCCGACGCGGCGGCCGGGCTTGGGCTTCCGACGCTGGAGGCAGGTCTGCACCATCCAGCGATTTGATGCATTTATAACGCAGACCGGGGCCGCTGCAAAGCCGGGCCGCCTGCACAATTCAGCAAAGCAGAAGTATTTTTCCAGCATGCTCGCCGGAATCGAGCCGTTCGTGTGCGGAGCGTGCATCGTCGAGGTCAAAGCGGCTGTCGATGAGCGGCCGCATCTTCCCGTCGGCGATCCAGGGCCACACCGTCTGGCGGACGGCCTGGGCCAGTCGCGCCTTTTCCTCGACCGGACGGGCCCTAAGGGTCGAACCGGTCAGGGTGATCCGCTTGAGCATGACCCGCATCAGATCGACCTCGACCCGGCTGCCGGCCAGAAAGGCGATCGAGGCGATCCGCGCGCCGACCCGGGCGCAATTGATGTTCTTCTGGACATAGCCGCCGCCAACCATGTCGAGAATGACATCGGCCCCGCCCGCTTCTGTCACCACGGTCTCGAAATCGGTGTCGCGGTAATTGATGGCGATATCGGCGCCAAGCTGACGGCATTGCGCGACCTTCTCCGGCGTCCCGGCTGTCGCGATCACCCGCGCCCCCGCCGCCTTGGCCAGCTGGATCGCGGTCGAGCCGATTCCGCTTGTGCCGCCATGGACCAGGAGTGTTTCGTCTCGCGACAAGGCGCCAATCTCGAACACATTGGTCCAGACCGTGAAGACCGTTTCCGGCAGGCCGGCCGCATCTTCCACCGGGACACCTTCGGGTACCGGCAGGACCGACCCGGCCGGTGCCAAGGAGTACGCCGCATAGCCGCCGCCTGCGACCAGGGCACAGACCGGATCACCCGCCTTGTACCCGGTCACACCCTCACCCAGCGCCTCGACATGGCCGGCAACTTCCAGACCCAGCCCCTCCGGTGCACCGGGCGGAGCAGGATAGAAGCCCAAGCGTTCGATCTGGTCGGGCCGGTTGACCCCGCAGGCCGTGTTTCGGATCAGGATTTCACCGGCAGCGGGCGACGGTATGGGGCGGGCGACAACGTCCAGCACGTCAGGCCCGCCGGGCTCGCGCGCGATCACGATACGGTTCAGTTCGGGCTTCATCTCAGTCTCGGTCATGGGACTTTGGCCTCCATCGCGCTATTATCTGCCTGCACAAAGCTCATGTGGAGGCCAGACCATGTTTCACGACGAGGAAAGCATCGCAAGCCAGCGCGCCAAACAAGGCATCATTCCCGGCGAGGATTTGAGCGCCCTGTCGCTGGACGATCTGGCCGAACGGCGCACCGTGCTGGAGGCCGAAATCGCACGGATCGACGAGATCACTGACAAAAAGAAGGCCGGTTTGAATGCGGCCGACGCGGTGTTTAAGTTTTGATCAAACTCTTTGGGCACTGTGTGGCCCAAGCCTTGCTACGATTCGCCCATCAATCGTGACCGACGTACAAATGGACCCGCAATGACCGATAGTCAGACACCGACCCTCTTCCCTGCCGGCGGCGCGCCAGCCGCCCGGGCCCAGGACTTCGCCGCTTCGGAAATGTTCCAGAAGCTGTTTCGCGAAGGCATGGACATGGTGGAAGAGACGGCCAGCTATCTGGACGGGCCGGGTCGCGATGATTCCAAGTCTCTGGATCGCGCCGGGGCGCTGTCCTACGCGACCGAGAGCATGAAGCTGACTACCCGCCTGATGCAGGCTGCCTCCTGGCTGCTGGCCCAGCGGGCCGTCGCCGAAGGCGAGATGTCTGCCGAGGCGGCAACGGATGGGAAATACCGGCTCACCGCAGACCGTCCGGATGAAAACCTGTGGCCGGACGGCGAAACCCCGCCAGCCGTGCTGGGTGACCTCGTGCGTCGGTCGCGCTCGCTCTATGCCCGCCTCAAGCGCATTGACGACAATCTCTATGTCGACGGGGTGATCGAAGCGGAAGCCAATCCGGTCGCCGACCAGATGGCCATGCTGCGCGGCGCCTTCGGCCAGCGCTAGCCTAGGTCTTTCAGGCTGAACAGCTTGTCACGAACGATTTTCAGCGATGAAGTGTGTTCAGACGGATCCTGGTCTGTCGGGGTCGGGATGCGGACTTCCAACCGCACGATTACTTCACTGTGCGGGACCCGAAAACTCGTCAAGCTGAGCTCGACCGGTCTGATCTTCCCATGGCGGTGAAGCAGCGTGACGCCCGAGGCGGATTCAACGCGCCCCTCGAACAGTCCCGCTTCAACCAGACGGCCGAGCTGAGCATCCACGTCGGGGCCGAACAGGCCATGGATAGGTTTACCGACATCGTCATGGCCCAGGAATTCGGTCAGCTCTGCTGCACTGTCGCTGATCAGATCAAACACCACACCTTCGTCGCGATCGACAAGCAGCCCGGCGACATTCGGACTGGTGCGTACACTCACCCGCAATGCCTCGATAAAACGTGCGGCCGGCGTCTTCGCGAGCCTCTTGAGGAGCTTTGACTGTATGTTCGGTGGCGGCTCAGAAACGCCGCGCTCCCACTGACTGACACTGGCTTGGCTAACGCCGAGCTGCAGGGCCAGGGCATCCTGCTTGATATCTTCGAAGTGCCGCAGTTCCTTGATTTTGTTGACCCAACTCATCAATAATATTCTTACTTAAATTATGGCCTCTGCGATACTTTCTGCCCGTCGGATACCACGAACTCCAGCGTTATTTTACTATATTTCCCTCATACGGGCTGCAATACATCGCCGGATCGCATCGCGCTGCATATTTGTTCCAGAAAGCCCGCACTGGTGACAACTTCCGGTGATCGAAACCAGGGCTGCCAGCGGATATCTCCCGGCAGTCGGCGGACATAAACCTGCCAGGTATCGAACCGCCGCTCATCGATCTCAGCCATCCCAGCCAGCACCAGATCACAGTGACGTGGATCACTGGCAATGCGCAAAAAGGTCTCGGTAATCCGCGCTCGAGGGCCCTCGAGTACCTGAATGAACATGTCATCGTCGACGACCAGAACGCCTGTGATGCCGCGCGCCGGATTATTGCGCCGGCCAGCCGCGAGAATATCCTCCAGCACTCTCCTGGCTGCCGGATCCGCCCCGACCTTCCAGGCCCGGCGACTGAAGAAAGTCAAACGGGATAACAGCATCAGTCAGCTGCGCCCGACCGGGTCGCAGCCAGAAAGCCATCGACCTGTTCTCGCAAGCGCGTCACGTCGCGCCGGACGGCACTGGCCTCGGAAGTGACGTCCGATGAGACTTCCGAGCACTGGCGCACGCTGATTTCAAGGCGGGCGGTAGCATCTACCCCGGCACTATTGCCCTTGGTCGCCTCATTGGCGCTGCGGACGATCTCACGGATTGCGCTTGATTGTTCCTCGATCGTCGCATTGATGCTGACTGACGCTTCGTCAACCGCTCTTATGGTATCCCGCATGCCCGAAATGGCATCACCCGCCGTCCGGGCGCCGTCCTGAACCGCGCTGATCTGCTGGCTTATACGTTCGGTAGCCTTTGCAGTCTGGTGCGCGAGGGATTTCACCTCGCCGGCCACGACCGCGAACCCGGCACCGGCCTCACCCGCGCGAGCGGCTTCAATAGTTGCATTGAGCGCGAGGAGATTCGTCTGCTCCGCGATCTCCTGGATCAGCCCCACAATTGTTCCGATTTCCCGGGCAGCCTCGGAAAGGTTCTCCATGTCGGCGCTGGCCACACCGACCTGGTCAACAGCCGAGCGGGCCCGCAGGCTTGTCTGATTCACTTGGCCCGATATCTCATCGACCGCGCCGCGCATCTGCTCGGCCGCAGCCACGACCGTCTGCACATTCTTCAAGGCCGAATCGGCCTCCCTTGCTGTCAGTGTCGCATCTTCCAGTGTGTGATCGACCGATTCAGCTACGTTGCCAGAGACGACGTCAAGTCGGTCCGATGTCCCTTCAAGATTCTCGAGAATTTCGGCAACACTCGCTTCCAGCCCGTCAGCGATTTCTTGCCTCGCCTTGCTGGCCCGGATATCGCCCGCTTCCAGATAGGTCGACAGGGCAAGCTCCATGTCCAGGAAGACCGCTCTAATGAGCGCATCGACCTTGGCTGCCGTGGCCTCAAACTGCTTGGTTCGTGATACCCGGTTCCGTTGGCCGGACTGGATCACGCCTCGCACCAGGGAGGAGGCGATACCGGCATAGCCGGCCACATAATAGCGAGGCTCCAGACCAATCTCGAAATGGACCTCGCCAATGCGCCGCACATTATCGAAGTATGCGGTGTCATATTCGCCCGACAGGATGCGCTGCCAGTGCTTGATCTGGTGTCGCTTCGCATGCGCGCGGTGGTCATCATTGCGAAACAACACATCCACTTCCGGAGCCCGGGACAGGGTGTTGTAGAATACTTCCAGCGCCTCTTCGAGAACCGGAGGCAACTCGGCCTGCATGGAGCGCAAGCTCTCGCGCGTGACCTCACCAACGCCAAATTCTTGCAGGCGACCGTCCATTGCTTTGCTAGCCAACGCCTATCCCCTTAAGTGAATTTGGAAAGAGATTGTGCCGCGTTAGTTAACGATATCTGAAAATCTCTAAAAACTTGGGTGAAAACAGAGGCTTATAATATTATAGTAGTAAGATTTCCTACAGATTATCTATTTGACGGCCGGGCCTGCAGGCACAAAAAAGCGCGGCACCCGAAGGTACCGCGCTCTCTGTTTGTTTAGCTCCGAAGAGCCCGTCATTGTCAGGCTTACGCGAAGCCCTTGAACTTGTCCTTGAAACGCGAAACGCGGCCGCCACGGTCCAGCAGGTGCTGGTTGCCGCCGGTCCAGGCCGGGTGCGACGTCGGATCGATGTCGAGATTGATCGTATCGCCTTCCTTGCCCCAGGTGGATTTGGTCTGGAAGGTGGTCCCGTTGGTCATCACGACATTGATGACGTGATAATCGGGATGAAGGTCCTTTTTCATCGGTCCGGCTCTCTCTTGTCCGCCGCGCCACGGGATTACGTTGCCCCGCACGCAGCTTATAAACTCAGGAGCGGGGCTAGTACCCGATGATCACCGCCAAGGCAAGCGGGCTCTGGAGTCACGCGCCCGACTCACAATTCGTGACTTGGGGATGATACCTGGGTGTGTATGTTTATACATACATCGGAGCGCCGACATGACCGACCGCAAATACCCATCAGCCGAGCGCCGCAAGCGCACCAACCTCACCGTCCGCGAGGATGTCATGGCCGAGGCCAAGGCGCTCGGCCTCAACACTTCCCGTGCCGCCGAAGCCGGCATCGAGGCCGCCATCCGCGAGGAAAAGGGCCGCCGCTGGCTGGAAGAGAATCGCGAGGGGATCAAGGCCTACAACGAGCACTATGAACGCGAAGGGCCGCTGCTACCGCCACCCTGGTGGGCGCAACCGGCGGACGATTGAGTGGCCCGCTTCGATGTCCACCCGGTCACGGGCGACAGCGTCTCACTGGTTGTCGATGTCCAGGCAGACATGCTCAACGACCTGCCAAGCCGGATCGTTGTTCCTTTGATCATGGTCACTCGCCTCGAGCGTCCGATACTGGCGCGGCTTGAACCAATCATCACCGTTGACGGACAACGGCATGTCCTGGCAACCGCCGCCCTGGGCGTGATGTCCGCCAGAGCCCTCCAAGCACCCGTCGCAAACGTGGAAGCCCGCCATCGCGACGACATTGTTAGCGCACTCGACTTCCTGTTTCAGGGCTATTGAGTGCGGCGGGACAAAGCAATAACGCCTAAGGCAGCGAACGGCGCCCCTCACGACGCTCGGCCCCATCGACCCGACGCTGCGCATCGGCCCCCTTCCCCATGAAATGGGGAAGGGAAAAGGGAAGAGCGCCCTCCCGTCAAAGAGTGCGCCCGGGCGCACACCCCGCCATAAATCACTTGCCGGGAGTTCGCCGTATCCGGATCTTCAGCTCAAGGGGAAACCCGCGAAGCGGCGGCTGCGCCGCCCTTGACCTGAAGATCCGGATACGGCCCGCTGGCTGACAAAAGAATTATGGATCACTCCACGCGTTGCGCGAATGGATCCACCTTACAGGTCACGATGCAGGCTGCCTCAGGCCCTCGCCCTTGATGGGCGAGGTGGATTGCCGCCTTGGCGGCAAGACGGAGTGGGTGACGGGTGGTCGGTGACGGAACGCTGCGCGTCTCACCCCTTCCGGCCCGCCGCTTCGCGTCGGCCCACCTTCCCATCAAGGGGAAGGACCTAAACCTGGATCTACCTCGCAGTCAGCTTCAATTCGATCCGCCTGTTCCGCGCATTTGCCTCCGCGCTGCGTCCCTCAACCATCGGATAGTGTTCGCCGAAACCGGCCGCTACCAGGCGGTTGGAGGGGACACCGAGATCTTCCATCCAGTTGACCACCGAGATGGCGCGGGCGGCGGAGAGGTGCCAGTTGGAGGGGTAGGTGGTGCGGATCGGGACCGGGTCGGTGTGGCCATCAATACGGATCACCCATTCCAGGTCGGAGGGGATTTCGTCGGTCAGCTGGATGATCGCATCGGCGATCGGCCGCAGGCTTTCGCGGCCCTCGTTTGACAGGGCAGCCGATCCGGACGGAAAGAGGACATCCGTTTCGAACACGAAACGATCGCCGACAATGCGTACACCGGTGCGGTTTCCGAGGATGGCGCGCAGGCGGCCAAAGAAGTCGGAGCGGTAGACGGCCAGCTCGGCGGCGCGCTCGGCGAGGGCCGCATTGAGGCGTTCGCCGAGATTGATGACCTGGGCCTCGGCTTCCTGGGCGCGCAGCTCGGCAGCGTCCAGGGCGGCATTGAGGGTCGCGATCTGGTCACGCAGGGCCTGGATCTGCAGGTTGAGCATCATCAGGGCGCGCTGGCTCTCCTCGGAAAGTTCACGCTCAACATCGAGCTCGGCCTGCAGGGCGGCAGTCTGCGTGCCGGCCATGGCCAGTGCATCGGACAGGGCGTCGCGCTCGGTCTCGAGACCGGAGACGCGCAGTTCGAGCTCGGTATTTTCCGCCTGGGTCAGGGCGAGCTCATCGGCCAGCTGGGCCAGCTGGGCATTGAGCGCGGCGAGTTGCTCGTCACGTCCGGTGAGCGCGCGCGACAGGGCGAACTGCCCGGCGACGAAGATCGACAGCAGGAAGACGATGACCAGCAGCAGCGTGGCCAGGGCATCGACAAAGCCCGGCCAGTGATCGCCATTATCGGCTTCCTGGAAACGCGCGAAACGCGGCGAGGCCATGGCCTATTCCCCTCCCCGCTCCCGCGATTGCAGGGCCCGGATCAGCACCCGGATATCGTCGCGCAGGGCGCGCATGGCTTCTTCCTGGGTCGCCCGGCTGTCCTCGGCGAAGCGCTGCAGCGTAGTGTCCATCTGCCGCGAATTGCGTTCCAGCGTGTGCGAGAGCCGATCCAGCGTCTCGGCGGTCTGCTGCAGCAGGGCACCGACATAGGCGGTCGAAACCTCGCCATCATCGCCAGTCGTGGGACCGGCTGCGGCAAGGCGCGAGATCGAGGACAGCCATTCCTCGATCTCGTTGTAGAAACGGTTCTGCGCCCGGCTGGCCTGCAGGTCGAGAAAGCCGATCACGAGTGACCCGGCCAGTCCGAAGAGCGAGGAGGCAAAGGCAGTGCCCATACCCTGGATCGGCTCTTCAATGGCCGACATCAACCGCATCACATCGGCTTCACCGCCGGTCGAGCTTTCGGTGACGGCACTGACAGCGGAGCCGACAGCACCCACGACATCGAGCAGACCCCAAAAGGTGCCGAGCAGGCCGAGGAAGATCAGCAGGCGGCCAAAGTAACGCGTGAAGGCGCCCGCCTCGGACATCCGCGCGCCAACCGAGTCGAGCACGGTGCGGACCGAGCCGGCCGACAGCGAGACGCGGCCATCGGCGGACGAGATCATCGAGGCCATTGGCGCGATCAGGGCGGGCGGCCTGGGCAGGGAGGCGCGATCTTCCGCCGAACGGAAGCGGACCAGCCAGCGGGCGGCCGGGCCGATCCCCAGCGCCTGGGCGTAAGTGTAGAGCACACCGATCACCAGGACTGTGAGGATGAGCCCATTGATCGCCGGATTGGCCCGGAAGGCTGTTTCCAGCGGTTCGATCAGGAAGATGCCCAGCGCCGCCACCACGGCCGTGAACAGCGCCATCCAGATGATGTAGCGCCACGGACCGGTGAAACTCACACTCGGAGCCTCGGACACGTCACGATCGGAGTTGAGAACGGGCATACGGACCCCTCGTTAAAGCCACCGTCTTTCCTACCCTTCCGATTGGGACAATTTGGAGGCGAGGTCAAAGGGGGCGCGCGAACTAATCGCGTCTGCACGCCAAAAACCTGACGGGGTGGGCCGCGGTTTATCTCCAATACGGAAACAATAAGTCGCCAATTTGCTGGTTATTCCCGCGCACCGCCATAGCCACATTCTCCCCAACAGTTGCAGGGCCACAGCGCCCCATAGCCCGATGATGGAGATCGTCATGACCCAACCCGCCCCCCGCCACATCCTGCGTGTCGATGCCAGCATGCGCCGCGAAGGCTCGGTGACCCGCCAACTGGCCGACGCCCTGACCGGGCGCCTGACCGCCAGCCAGCCGAATGCGACGCTCACCCGTCGCGACCTCGCCGACAATGCGCCCGCCTTCATCGACGAGAGCTGGATCGGCGCCAATTTCACCCCGGCCGACGCCCGCAATGACGACCAGCGTGCCACCCTGGCCCGCTCGGACGCCCTGGTCGCCGAACTGCAGGCCGCCGATACGCTGGTGATTGCAACACCGATCTATAATTTCGCGGTTCCGGCGGCGCTGAAAGCCTGGATCGATCTGATCGCCCGCGCCGGCGTGACCTTCAAATACACCGAAAACGGTCCGGTCGGCCTGCTGACAGGCAAGCGCGCCATTATCGTGCTCGCCTCGGGCGGTACCCAGTCCGGCAGCGAGATCGACTTCGCGACGCCCTATCTCAAGCATGTGCTCGGGTTTATCGGCATCCACGACGTGGACATCATCGCCGCCGACCAGCTCGGTGCCGGTGCAGATGAAAAACTGGCCGCCGCAAGCGAGGCGATCGAACGTCTGGCGGCGTGACCCCTCCGGAAAGCCTACTCCCCGGGCTGGCTGGCGGGTTCCCGCCGACGCAGCTTGGGGAGGAAGGCGCCCGCCTCCTTGCGGTATTCCAGATACTCATCGCCGATTTCGGCGATCAGGTCCTTCTCCTCGAAGCGATAAACCGCAATGACCATGTAGGCGGTCGTTACGACAGCGAACAATAAATGCCCCACCGTCATCACCGGAGCCGCCCAGAAGGCGATCATGAAGCCGGTCATCATCGGATGGCGGACCAGGCGATAGAAGAGATGCTTGCGGAACGGCGCGCCCTTGAAGGGCCGTTGGCGCAGATTGGCGAAGATCTGGCTCAGGCCGAACAGATCGAAATGGCTGATCAGGAAAGTCGAGACCAGCACGATCAGCCAGCCGGCCCAGAACAGCGCCAGGAGGCTATAGGTCGCCAGCCCGTCCGGAACCGACCAGATAACCGTCGGCATGGGCTGCCAGAAGGCATAGATCACGGCCAGCACGACGGACGACAGCAAGACGTAGATCGTGCGCTCGAGATAGGCCGGAATGAGACGGGTCCAGGCCCGCTTGAAGGCCGGGCGCGCCATCACGCTGTGCTGGACCGCGAACAGGCTCAACAGTGCCAAATTGACAATGATGGCCATCGCGAGCGGCCCGGCCGCGCCGGAATCAATGGTTTTCGGCACGAGAAGATTGCCGACAAACCCGATCGAATAGAGGAATACAACGAAGAAAAACGCGTAGACGGCAATGCCGAATACAAACCCGATAGCCCGGCCCATGGCGAGCCCCCCTGCCTTGTTGACGCCCGAAACGGCACGTCTTGATTGCAGGCTAGGCTATATCTCTCAGGAAAGATGCCCCGAAACGCGCGCGATATTATGACTGGAGATAGGGCCAGGTAGAATTAATGCGTCAGGGCGAGAGCTGCCTCTAGCGACAACGCCACGCGTAAAGCCTGCCTGTCCCCGAATTTGCTAAGCCGCAGCCTTCTTCAACCGCTCGACCACCTCGGCCAGCATCGGCTCGTTGCCGGCGACGATATTGCCGGTTTCCAGCATGTTCTCGGCACCGTCAGCCTCGGCGACGAAACCGCCGGCTTCGCGGACGATCATGATGCCGGCGGCGATATCCCAGGATTTCAGATTGCGTTCCCAGAACCCGTCATAGCGACCGGCCGCGACCCAGGCGAGGTCGAGCGCGGCAGAGCCCATGCGGCGGATGCCGGCGCAATGCGGCATGATCTGGTGCAGTTCCTTGAGGAAGCGAGCCTGGCCGGGCTTGCCGATATAGGGCGTGCCGGTGGCAATCACAGCCTCGTCGAAATGCTTGCGTTCGGCGACGCGGAGGCGGCGGTCGGCCAGCCAGGCACCACGGCCCTTCTCGGCGTGGAACATCTCGTCGGTGGCGGGATTATAGACCACGCCGGCAACCAGCTCGCCCTCACGCTCGAGCGCGATCGAGACGGCAAAATGCGGCATGCCATGCAGGAAGTTCAGCGTGCCGTCGAGCGGGTCGACGATCCAGCGGTGCGAACGGTCGCTACCCTCGACAATGCCGCGCTCCTCCATCAGGAAGCCATAGCCCGGACGGGCCTGGCTCAGACGGTCATAGATGATGTCCTCGGCCTTGTGGTCAGCCACCGACACGAAATCGGCCGGTCCCTTGCGCGAAACCTGCAGGTGCTCGATGTCGCGAAAATCGCGGTTGAGCGAGCGGCCGGCGCGCGAAGCGACATCGGTCATGACAGTGAGGAGCGGAGAGAGCGTACCCATGGTGTCAGTCCGCCCGCTTCACGTAGGAACCATCTTCAGTCGCGACGATAATCTTTTCGCCGACGCCGACAAAGGGCGGCACCGAGGAACGCACGCCATTGGACAGGATGGCCGGCTTGTAGGAATTGGCAGCGGTCTGCCCCTTCACCACCGGCTCGGTATCGGCCACTTCAAGGGTCACGTGCTGCGGCAGGGAGATGCCGATCGGACGCTCTTCATGCGACTCGACCACCACCGTCATGCCGTCGGTCAGATAGGAGGCGCGCTCCTCACCGACGAAATCGGTCTGCAGCTCGATCTGCTCATAGGTTTCGGCATCCATGAATGTCAGCATGTCATCGCTGGCGAACAGGAAAGTATAGTCCTTCTGCTCGAGACGGACCTTTTCGACCTTGTCAGCAGCGCGGAAACGCTCGTTCAGCTTGCGACCGTCCAGCAGGTTTTTCAGCTCGACCTGGGCGAAGGCGCCGCCCTTGCCCGGCTTGACGTGGTCCGTCTTGACCGCGACCCACAGCGTGTCCTGGTGCATCAGCACATTGCCGGGGCGGATTTCGTTACCGTTGATTTTCATGCTTCACCTGTTGCCGCACTCAAGCGGATGACCTGTCGCGCCGCCGCGCGCGCGCGGCAAAGTGGCGCTCTCCTATCAGCGGGCATGGCGAACGGCAAGCGGCGCGGCCTTTCCGGCTCAGCGCAGCGCCTCGAACTCGGCCCGGATCCGCTGCCGCACATCCGGCGACAGGGCACCTTCCAGCCCCGCCTCCAGACGCTCCCGGTCGCGGTCATGGACCGGCGCGCCCAGGTGGTCGATCGAGGCCAGAAGGGTCCAGCGATAGGCCATTTCGAGATCCTGCGGGACGCCTTCGCCGCGCGCCAGCGTGAAGGCGTAGAGAAACTGGCTCTCGGCATCACCGCCACGGGCCCCACGGGAGAACCAGTGTGCCGCCATCTCAATGTCGGTGGCGCCGCCGCGGCCCTGATACATCATCAGACCGTACTGACCCTGGGCCGGCGCATAGCCACTTTCGGCGGCGATCCGCAGCCATTCGCGCGCGGTTTCGTCGTCCTGCTCGCCGCCCTCCCCATCGGCCCACATCATGCCGGCCTGAAAGGCGGCCTCGGCCAAGCGGTCATTGGCGGCTCGTTCATACCAGACCCTTGCCCCGGCCGCGTCGCGGGGACCGCCCTGTCCGGCATCGAGCAATTGGGCGAGCTGATACATGCCCTCGGCCGAGCCTTGCTGCGCCGCCCGTCCGGCCCACTCCCGCGCCGTAATCGCATCCTGTGGCACGGGAGAAGCACGCAGATTGATCGCATGCTCGACCATGGCCGGGATATGACCGGCCCGGGCCGACCGCTCGAACCAGGGCTCGGCCTGTCCGAGCCCCAGCGAGGGGTCGCCGAGGCGGGCCAGCTGACCCAGATTGTAAAGGGCGACCGGATCGTCACGATCTGCCGCCCGATTGAACCAGCGCGCGGCGGCCGACAAATCGACCGGTCCACCGGCACCATTGCGGGCCATGATGCCCGACAACAACGCAGCATCGACGATCCCGCCCACGGCGGCCGTTTCGGCATAGTTGCGGGCCGAAGCCCAATCCTCACCAACATAGGCGACCTGGGCACGATACCAGGCTTCATCGGCGCCGCTGACCCCGGCCGGTATTTCGGCGGCATCGGCCGCCAGTCCCTCGATGGCGGCGCTCTGCACGTCTTCGGGAAGCAGAATGAGATCCTGCGGGAAAATCGGGACCAGCGTCGCACTGGTCACATCCGGCTGCGGCGCGTCTTCCAGCTCGGAGACAGTCTGCGCACCAGCAGGAACAGTTGCGGCAAGGAAAATCCAGAAACCGGACAGGGCGGCGATGAGGGGGGCATACAGGCGCTTGATCATGCCTATCCTAGAGCGCGACGAATGCGGCACCGTCAAGGCCGGGCTGCGCAAGCTGGGTGAATTGTAATCCACTCGCCCCCCGGCATCGACCCACGGCGCGCGCGGCAAGTCGCAGCACGACCAGCTCAGGCGTCGCCGGTCAGCGCCGCAAAGGCCTGCACGGCGGCGGCCGGTCCATCGGCATGCAGCCAGACACCGCCGCACACGGCGAGAAAGTCGGCACCCGCTTCGACCAGCGGTGCCCCATTGTCAGGCGTGATGCCGCCGATGGCGACGCATGGCAGTTCGAACAGTTCCACCCACCAGGTCAGGAGATCGGTCGTTGCGACATGGTCGGTGGGCTTGGTCTGTGTCGGATAGAACGCCCCGAAGGCAACATAGTCGGCGCCCGCTTCGCCGGCCACCATGGCCAGGTGACGGCTGGCATGACAGGTAACGCCAATGGTGCGGTCCTTGCCCATGATGGCGCGGGCATCCTTCACCCGGCCATCGGACTGACCGATATGGACACCGTCGCAGCCCAGCCGGTCGGCCAGTTCCGGACTGTCATTGAGGATGGCCGCCACACCGCGCGACTGGGCCACCTTGATCAGCGAGGGCGCCAGTTCGAGCAGCTCGGTCTCTGAATGATCCTTGAGGCGGATCTGCAGGGCCGAGACCGGACCGGCCTCCAGGGCGCTCTCCAGCGTGGTGACGAAATCGGCAGTGATGCGGGGCGGGGTGATCAGGTAAAGCTGGCTCATGCGCCGTCTTTTGGCAGGACTGGCCATTTCACACAATGGCGCGGGGTGGCCCGAAGATGAACATCACCCATTCGGGTCATTCATCTTCCTTTCATCCAGATTATACAAGGGTGTCGCGCAATACGGGTAGGCGTGCTGCCTTCGCGTCTTAAAAAGGGGAATTTCACATGTCTTTTAAAACCATTCTTGCCGCCGGCATCGCCGCCGCTTCCTTCGCCGGTCTTGCTGCCGCCCAGGACTGGTCGCTCCAGCCGACCTTCGGCACCGTGAACCTGAACTCGGGCTTCACGCCGGATCCGTACACCGTCGCGATCACCGCTGGCGGCACGATCGAAGCGTCCAACCTGTCCTCCTCCTGCCGCGGCATGATCGCCAACGCGCCGGACTTCCGCCTGAACTTCTCGGCCGGTTCGCTGCCGCTCTATATCAGCGCCTACTCCAGCGCCGACACCACGCTCGTGGTCAACGGCCCGGACGGCTCCTGGTATTGCAATGACGACACCAATGGTCTCGACCCGGCCCTGGCCTGGGGAAGCCCGGAGTCCGGCCAGTACGACATCTGGATCGGCACCTACGGCACCAATAGCGACCTGGCATCCTCGACCCTGCACATCTCCGAGCTGCACGATTAAAAACTCTGCGAACCCGATCGGGGGAGCGGCGCTCGCCAGCGTCACGCTCCCCCGGTTGGCGACTTAGTTTCCAATCCCATCATTTGTTTTACCGGTCCCGTCGTGCGCCATGCTGGATGCGCGCACAACTGGCGTGACCCGGACAAGGAGCACCGCATGTTCATCAAAACCGCCGCCACCGCAATCATCGCAGCAGCCGCCTTCGCCGGCCTCGCCGCGGCCCAGGATTACAGCCTGAGCCCGAATTTCGGAACGACGTCGCTGAGCGCCGGCTTTGCGCCTGATCCCTATGGCGTCAGCATCGTCGCCGGCGGCAGCGTCAATGCCAGCAATGTCGGTTGCGCCGGCATGATTTCCAACGCCCCCGACGTGCGCCTGCAATGGAGCGGCGGCCGGATCACGATCGGCGCCGAATCCGGTTCCGACACGACACTGGTCGTGAATGCACCGGACGGTTCCTGGTATTGCGCTGACGATGTGAATGGTTTCGACCCGGCGATCGCCCTGTCCGGCTCCGGCCAGTACGACATCTGGGTCGGCGTCTTTGGCGGCGGAACCGCCAATGCGACGCTCTACTTCACCGAATTCTGAGCCGGCCTGAGCCGCCGAACGACGAACCCCCGGCTTTGCGGCCGGGGGTTTTTTGTTCAGGACCCCGGCGGATGACAATGCTAGCCTGCCCGGGGAACGGCCTGCGTTCGCACCGATCAATCCTGATTGTGCGAGCAGCGGCCAGCCAGGGGGATACACATGCACAGACAGACAATCATGGCAGCCTCACTAAGCGTGATGGCGCTGGTTGCGCTCGCCGGACACGCAAGTGCTCAAACGGCCAATGACGATCCGACCTCGGGAATACTCAGCCTGGATCCGGCTCAGGGACCACAACGTTTCGACATGTCGATCACGGCCGGCGGGGACATTGATGCCGATGATCTGGGGCGGGACTGTGCCGGGGATATCTCCGACGCTCCCAGCTTGCGACTACGCTACGGATCGGGCGGCGATACGCTGCGGATCATCGCTACTTCCAATACCGACACATCACTCGTCATCCAGACGCCAGCAGGCGATTGGCTGTGCAATGACGACGCCATGGGCGGGCTGGACCCGATCATCAGCCTGAGCTCACCGGCAGCGGGCGACTACGCCATCTGGGTGGGACGCGTGTCGTCCTTCTGGGGGAGCGGCGACGCGGAGCCGGTTGAATTGACCCTTCTGGACATCGACGGCGACGCGGCCACTCGCAGATATCTGCCAACGCCTGCCACGCTCGAACTCTCGGCGGGCTTCCTGCCCTCAGAAATCGGGGTCCACGTCACTGCCAATGGTGCCGTTCGCCCACGGGCCTGGGACTATCGCTGCGGTGCAGCCGCAAGTGAAACGTCCGCGCTGAACCTGACCTATGACGGAAATGGTGCCGGCCTGACGATCCGGGCAGAGGCGCAGGCCGATGTCACGCTCCTCGTTCGGGCGCCGGATGGCAGTTTCGAGTGCAATGACGAGCTGGAATCGGTCGACTTTGTCAGCATCCCATCCGCTGAGACCGGCCAGTATACCATCTGGGTAGGCCCCCAGACCGATGAGGCTCGCCGGTCACTGGTCCCCACCCGCCTGATCCTGTCAGAATTCTAGCCGTCGACGCCCGCTGTTCCGGTTTGGGCAAACGGCTCGATGCTCGATGCCGCCAAGAAAAAGCCCCGGATCGCGCGAGGCGATCCGGGGCTTTCATCCAAAACGGCGAAAACCGCCTAGGCCGTCTCTTTTTCCATCGCCGGCTTGTACTCACCCAGCGAGGCCAGGCCATTCATGCGGGCACGGTGGTTGAAGGCGGCTTGGGCGGCGTCGTAGTTCGATGACTTGCCGGCCCAGACTTTCAGCGGGGCGGCCTGCAAGGCGCGACCATAGGAGAAGGTCATCGGCCAGGGCAGGTCATAGGCCTCGTTCATGATCGAGAGATGCTCGGTGGCTTCCTCGTCGGACTGGCCACCTGACAGGAATGCAATGCCGGGCACAGCAGCCGGAACGCAATTGGCCAGACACTGGACCGTCATGTCGGCGACTTCCTCGGCCGAGGCGCGATCGTCATTGGTGGTGCCGGAGATGATCATGTTCGGCTTCAGGATCGTGCCTTCCAGGACGACGCCCTGATCGAACAGTTCGCGATAGAGGGTCTTCAGCGTGAACTCGGTGACTTCATAGCAGCGCTCGATCGAGTGATCGCCATCCATGATGACTTCCGGCTCGACGATCGGGACAATATTGGCTTCCTGGCACAGGGCGGCATAGCGGGCCAGGGCGTGCATATTGGTATTGATGCAATACTGGCTCGGCACGCTGTCATCGCCATTGCCGCCGATATTGACCACGGCGCGCCATTTGGCGAAGCGGGCACCGAGCTCGTAATAGTCGGCGAGGCGATCGCGCAGGCCGTCGAGCCCTTCGGTGATGGTCTCGCCCTCGGCACCGGCGAGCGGCTTGGCGCCCATATCGACCTTGATGCCCGGGATCGAGCCGGCATCGGTGATCAGCTTGGTCAGCGCCGTGCCGTCCTTGGCGCTCTGGCGGATGGTTTCGTCATAGAGGATGACGCCGGAGATGTGCTTGCTCATGGCCGGTTCGGTGCGGAAGAGCATGTCACGCCAGTCGCGGCGATTGTCCGGCGTGTTGTCGAGGCCGATCGAGGCAAAGCGCTTGCCGATCGTGCCGGTCGACTCGTCAGCCGCCAGAAGACCCTTGCCCGGGGCCACCATGGCACAGGCGATTTCGTTGAGTTGATCGAGATCCATCAGGATACCCCCAGCTGTTCAAGCATGTTGCGACAGGCACCCGCCTGCCCGTTCCGATTGTCGCCCTTTTAGCGCGAGGCGACCGAAATTCCCACCGGTCAGGCGCGGATTTTCGCGCCTTGCCCGACTTTTCATGTTACCGATACCATCCGATATGCGGCAAGTCAGCCCGAGGCGTCAAGCGACCAGTTCGGGCGTCCCCATGACGGCGGCAATGCCGGGCAGCGTCTTGCCTTCCATCCATTCCAGAAAAGCACCGCCGGCGGTTGAAATGAAGGTGAAATCACCGGACACGCCGGCCTGGTTAAGCGCCGAGACCGTGTCGCCACCGCCGGCCACGGCGATCAGCTCGCCTTCAACCGCCGCGCGGGCTGCGTATTTCGCCGCCTCGACGGTGGCGGCATCAAACGGTGGCGTCTCGAACGCACCCAGCGGACCATTCCAGATCAGGGTCGCCGACCTGTCGATCGCCTGACCGAGCGCAACCACCGTCGCCGGACCGCAATCGAGGATCATTTCATTGTCCTCAACGTCGGTGACCGCAGCGAGACGGGTCTCCGGGTTCGGCTTGAACTCCTTGGCCAGCACCACATCGGTCGGCAGCATCAGCTTGCAGCCGCTCTCTTCCGCCGCCGCGAAGATGGCGCGAGCGGTATCGACAAGATCGGTCTCGCACAAGCTGGACCCGACCTTGATTCCTTGCGCGTGCAGCAGGGTGTTGGCCATGCCGCCACCGACGAAGAGCGTGTCGACCTTCTTCACCAGGTTCTGCAGCAGATCGATCTTGGTCGAGACCTTGGCCCCGCCCACCAGGGCGATGACCGGTCGCTTGGGGCTTTCCAGCGCCGCGACCAGATGATCGATTTCCCGCTGCAGGGCCAGACCGGCATAGGAGGGCAGGTGATGAGTAATACCCTCGGTCGAGGCATGGGCACGATGGGCCGCCGAGAAAGCGTCATTGACGTAGAGGTCGCCCAGCTCGGCCAGTGCTGCGGCAAAGCCGGGATCATTGGTCTCTTCACCAGCTGCAAAGCGGGTGTTCTCGATCAGCAAGACTTCGCCGGCTTCCAGGTCCATCGTGGCGGCCACGGCATCTTCGCCTGACGTGACAGTCGAAAAATAGACCGCGTCGCCGAGCAGATCGGCCAGCGGCTGACAGACCGCTTCCAGCGACATCTCCGGTACGACGGCGCCCTTGGGTCGGCCGAAATGGGCCAGCAAGACCACTTTCGCGCCCGCCTCGGTGAGGTATTCGATCGTCGGCAGGGCGGCTTCCAGACGCGTCGCGTCGGTGACCTGCCCGTCCTTCATCGGCACGTTGAAATCAACGCGGACAAGCACGCGCTTGCCAGCGACGTCGGCATCCTGAATGCGGCGGATTTCGGTCATGGCGAAGCCTTTCAATGCTGAAACTAAAGGAATTTGCCCATGGCCACGGTCGTGTCGACCATGCGGCAGGCAAAGCCCCACTCATTGTCATACCAGGTCATGACCCGGGCCAGGCGCTCATCGATGACCTTGATCTTGTCGAGGGCGACGATGGAGGAGCGGCTGTCATGATTGTAATCGATCGAGACCAGCGGCAGGCTGTCATAACCCAGAACGCCCTTCATCGGACCGTCGGCGGCGGCCTTGACCGCTTCAGCGAGCTCTTCCGCCGTGGTGGCACGGCCCGGCGTGAAGACGAGGTCGATCAACGAGACGTTCGGGGTCGGCACGCGCACGGCGGCACCGTCGAGCTTGCCGACCAGTTCCGGCAGGACCAGGCCGACAGCCTTGGCGGCACCGGTCGAGGTCGGGACCATCGACATGGCGGCGGCGCGGGCGCGGTGCAGATCCTTGTGATTGCGGTCCAGCGTCGGCTGGTCGCCGGTATAGGCGTGGATCGTGGTCATGTGACCGCGTTCGATGCCGACGGCGTCATTGAGCACCTTGGCGACCGGGGCCAGGCCATTGGTCGTGCACGAGGCGTTGGAGACGATGATGTCATCCGCC
Organism: Maricaulis maris MCS10; assembly: GCF_000014745.1. NCBI lineage: Bacteria > Pseudomonadati > Pseudomonadota > Alphaproteobacteria > Maricaulales > Maricaulaceae > Maricaulis > Maricaulis maris. The sequence goes on from NC_008347.1 coordinate 2,807,905, forward strand.
GTCAGCTGGTCGTGATTGACGCCATAGACGATGGTCTTGTCGGCATTCTTGGCCGGAGCCGAGCAAAGCACCCGTTTGGCGCCCGCCTCGATATGGGCCATCGAGGCCTCTTTCGAGTTGAAGGCACCGGTACACTCCATGACAATGTCGACGCCCATATCACCCCAGGGCAATTGCGCCGGATTGCGATTGGAGACTTTCTGGATCTTGCCGAAACCGGCATCGATCCAGTCATCACCGACCTTGATCTCGCCCGGATAGCGACCATGGACACTGTCATAGGTCAGGAGGTGGGCATTGGTTTCGGGGGTCGAGCTGTCATTGATCGCGACGATCTCGACTTCGTCCCAGCGCTTGCTTTCAAGAACCGCGCGCAACGCCAGACGGCCGATACGACCAAAACCGGTAATCGCAACCCGAAGGGCCATACTCATCTCTCCATGTCAGAACACCGGACCGGGGAACGTCCGGAGGAAGTTGGCGCGGATTTAACGACCTTTGAGGTGCTAGTCCACCAATGCTGTGCGGGAATCGGCCGGAGACGGAAATTTTCCCATTTCAGGGCGCCGCAGTAACATCACTCCAAACCGGGGAGTATGGTGCATTTTTAGTGCCAGTTTCGGGCAAAATGCGCATTGATCCTCAATGATAACGTTACCGGCTGCACCATGCCGCTGCGTCGACTCCGACCGCATTCCAGGCCATCGCTGCATTTGGAGGCAGCAGTCCCCATAGCAGGCCACCTCTTGCCATGCCCGCGCGCCACTGCGAGAACGAAATGTCTAGGGATTTAACGTCAAGGGCAGACGTCGCATGAAAGTAATCGTTCTGGGCGGAGACGGCTTCTGTGGATGGCCGACCGCACTACACCTCTCCAATCTCGGCCACGAGGTTGTCATCGTCGACAATCTGTCGCGCCGCAAGATCGATATCGAGCTCGAGGTCGAGAGCCTGACCCCGATCCGGCCGATGTCGGAACGCCTGGCCGCCTGGAAAGAGGTGTCCGGTCGCGATATCGACTTTGTGTCGATGGATGTCGGCAAGGACTATCAGGAGCTGGTCGACCTGATCGAGGCCGAACAGCCCGACACGATCGTCCATTTCGCCGAGCAGCGCGCCGCGCCCTATTCGATGAAATCGGCCCGCCACAAGCGCTATACGGTCGACAATAATCTCAACGCCACCAATGACGTGCTCGCCGCCATCGTCGAGAGCGGCCGCGACATCCACCTCGTCCATCTCGGCACGATGGGCGTTTATGGCTATGGCACGGCCGGGATGAAAATCCCCGAGGGCTATCTCAAGGTGAAGGTTGAAACGGATGAGGGCCTGAAGGATCAGGAAATCCTCTACCCGGCCAATCCGGGCTCGATCTACCACATGACCAAGACCCAGGATCAGCTCTTCTTCCATTTCTACAACAAGAATGACCAAGTGAAGATCACCGATCTCCACCAGGGCATTGTCTGGGGTACGCAGACGGAAGACACAAAGCGCGATGAACGCCTGATCAACCGTTTCGACTATGACGGCGATTACGGCACCGTGCTGAACCGCTTCCTGATGCAGGCCGCCGTGAACTATCCGATGACCGTGCACGGCACGGGCGGCCAGACGCGCGCCTTCATCCACATCCAGGACACGGTGCGCTGCATCCAGCTGGCGGTCGAGAATCCGCCCAAGGCCGGCGACAAGGTCCACATTCTCAACCAGATGACCGAGACCCACCGGGTCCGCGATCTGGCCAAGATGATCTGCGACCTGGCTGGCGCCGAGATGCAGCTCGTCCCCAATCCGCGCAATGAAGCGGACGAGAACGACCTGCATGTCGAGAACAATACCTTCCTCCAGCTGGGCCTCAACCCGACCACGCTCGCCGATGGTCTGATGGAAGAAGTCACCGACATCGCCCGCAAATATGCGGACCGCTGCGACCACTCGAAAATCCCGTGTATTTCCTACTGGGGCAAGGGTCGCGAAGACGCGGCGGCCAACCCGACGGAAACGGCTGCGGAGTAGCGCGGGCCTGCATCCGGACAAGAAGGGCGCCCGCTGCGGCGCCCTTTTTTCTGGCCGCCCCCTCCAAACGTCATCCTGAGGCAAGTCAGGACCGGGCTCCACGCAGGCGCAGGCTCAGTCGACCGGGGAATGCAGCAAGGCGATCCGCCTCGTAACAGTCGCCGGCATGTTCGCGACGGCGGCGAAGCGGGGCCAGTCGGACACGGCGGCCGCGACCTCGCCGACAATGATCCGGGCGCGCGATTCCGCAATGCCGGTGTCCCGCGCCAGACGCAACAGGTCCGGCAGTGAGATATCCCGACCGACCCCGCCAAAGGACAGGCTGTGCTCGCCACCCGGACCGTTCGAAGGGGTCAGGTCATAGGCGGGTGACAGGCGCCAGCGCCAAGCTCCGTTATCGCCCTGGTCGAGCAGCACGGTGTGCTGACGCCCATGATCATCGCGATTGTGGGCCATCGCGTTGAAGGCCGCCCGGCGGAACGCCTCCTCGAGCGTTGGCATGTCGCGGGTCAGAGCATGCACCCAGCCCAGCAATTGGGCGTAGTCGAACGCGTATTTGCGATGATCGCTTTCGAGCGCTCCGGAGGCACTCAGCATGTGCCGCCGCCGCAATCGCACCGCGCCGTCAGCCTGGCTGACCACCTCGCGATCAAAACGGCGAATGGCAAAGAAGAGGCGGTCATCCCTGCCCGTCACCAGTCGGGTCTGCGGCATGTCGATTCCGGCGGCCCCGGCCATTTGCGCATAGGCATATTCGATGGTCGCCGCATGCCGATCATCTTCGCGTGCATTGAACTTGACGAGCCAGTGGCCGAAGGCAGGATCCGGATGCGCCGAGGCCGGACGCAGCCGCGCCGCATCGCCGCCCGCCTCCTCGATCTGGCAGACAATTTTTGGCCGGGCCCCGCCCGATCCACCCAATGCCTGTCGCAGTTCGACGGCGTCCGCCAGCGTTGGCTCACCCGCGTCGCGCAGAATCCGGTCTGCCGCGCCCGCCATGGCCGACAAGTCGATCTCTACCGGATCACCAGCCGCGCCCGCTTCCGGACGATAGACCAGCGCGCCCATGCCCGACGCACCGACAATCGCCAGTCGATGAATCGGCGTCAGCTCAGCACGGCGCAGGCCGCGCGCCTCGGCCTCACGGTCAATCAGCAGATTGCCCCAGCCATCCGGCAGACTGTCAGCGAACACGCCCTGCAAGCCGCCAAACTCGTCCCGCGTGCCGGCCCGCAATCGCGGACTGTCGAACGGCAGGCTGTGCGGCGATAGCGGCAATCGCGTCGCGATGGCGTCCGGTGCCGGCTCGAACACAGCCACGCGCCGCTCGGCAGACCAGGCCAGTCGCCCGACGGGCAGATCAATCACATCGACAGTCCCGCGCGCCAGTCCTTCCAGAGTGACGGCAAGCGGCTCGCCCAGCCTCCAGCGCGCAAGCGGCGCGGTCATGAGCTCGCCCTGCGGCGACCCGAAGCGCGCTGCCGGACGGGTTTCGCCTCCGCATCCAGCAAGTCATCGAGCGTCTCCGGCAGGCCGTCCTCGCCCCGAAACAGACCGCGCAATCCATCCTCGCACCCCAGCGCCACGGCCAATCTTGCGACGGTGAGGACCGGGGCCAGACCGGTTGTTTCAAAGCGCCGCAGGGTCGAGACAGGAACACCTGCCTGATGCCCCAACTGCTCACGGGTCAGGTTTCTTTGAAGTCGCAGCGCCATCAACGCCGCACCCATTTCACGGGCCAAGTCCGTCGGAGACAATTTTTTAATTGATATAACCATGTCAATTAAATCCAAAAAACAGATTCAATTGATACCATGATGCGCTTTATCTGGGAATGAATATCTCGGCAGCGCCGCCTCTGCTGGGCCGGCGCGCGAAACCAGACGACCCGGCCAGGCCCTGACCCGCGTCAGGGTGACGAGGATTCAAGCCCCTACCCCTCCAGCACCCGCACCATCTTTTCCAGAAACACACAGCACTGGTCGAGCTGGTCGATGGCGACGAACTCGTCCGGCTGATGGGCCTGGCTGATCGAGCCGGGACCGCAGACCACAACGCTCAACCCGGCAGCCTGGAACTGGCCGGCCTCGGTACCGTAGGACACGACACGGGTCGAGTTGTCGCCAGTTAGCTGGCGGGCGAGGCGCTCCGCGGCGCCGTCGATTTCCGGCGCGAAGGCGGGCACGTCCGAGCGAACCTTGATCTCGATCGAGGCTTCCGGTGCGCTCTTCTTCATCTCCGCCTCGATGATGGCCGCACGATTGCGCAGGCCGTCCGCCATGGCATGCGGGTCGTCCCACGGGCAGGGCCGCATCAGCGTGCCGAACTCACAGTCCAGCGCCAGGATGTTGAGCGCGGTCCCGCCCTTGATCTCACCGATGGTCAGCGTGCCATGCGGCGGATTGAAGGGGCTGTCGGCTGGCGCCGCCGCCTGCATCGCCTGCGCCTGGTCGACCAGGTATTGCATCAGCGGGACGGCATGGGTGACGGCACAGGCACCATCCCGAACGAGGGATGAATGCGCCTCGCGGCCCCGCACTTTCACCACGACCGAAAAGAGGCCCTTGTGCGCGGTAACGACCTTCATGTCGGTTGGCTCACCAACCACAACCATGGCCGGCTTCACCGGCCCTGCCATGATGCGGTCGATCAGAGCCGGAGCCCCGAGACAACCGACTTCCTCGTCAAAGGACAGGGCGATATGGACCGGCTTTTTGAGGTTCGCCGCGGCAATCGTCGGCGCCAGCGCCAGAATACAGGCCGAGAACCCCTTCATGTCACACGTGCCCCGGCCATAAAGCAGGCCATCGCCCTTGTCGGTCAGCACCCAGGGGTCAGAAGTCCAGGGCTGGCCATCAACCGGGACGACATCAGTATGACCGGACAGCACAACGCCACCATCAACCACCGGCCCGAAGCGGGCATGCAGATTGGCCTTGCTGCCATCCTCACTGGGGATGCGCTCACACACCGCGCCGAGCGCGAGGAGTTTGGCCTCGACATGGTCGATAAGCGGCAGGTTTGAGTTGCGCGACGTGGTGTCAAAGGCGACCAGCTCGCGCAGTTCTGTGATGGCGGTATCGAGATGGGTTGAGGCGGGCATGGCGACAATCTGATCCGTATTTGACTGTGGCTGTTATGGAGTTTTTCACGGCGATATCAAACAGCGCTGCGCTTGTCGGCCCGCTGCGGGCATCCTGTCGGTTGCTCAGGACAGGATCCAACCGCTCATGTGGCGCCAACTGCTCGACCGTCTAGCCGCTTTTCCGCGCAATCGCCGCGGCAATGTCGCCATGCTGTTTTCGTTGATGTTGATCCCGATCACGGTGTTGTCGGGCGGCGCTGTCGATATCAACCAGGCCTTGAACGCCCGGGCCCGGTTATCAGCCGCGCTGGACGCGGCAGCCCTCGCCGTCGGCGTGCACACCTCGGTCAGTGAAACGGAAGCGGCCGGCATTGCTTCGGAATTCATCGCCGCCAACTATCCGGATCGCGAACTTGGCCTGGTCGGCAATATTGTGGTCCAGCTCGACCCCGATCAGGATCGCGTGACAGTGGGCGCCGAATCCCGGGTGGAAACCATCGTGCTCGGGCTGATCGGGATCGAATACATCACCGTTCATTGGGAAAGCGAGGTCCAACGCGCCCGCTCCTCGCTGGAACTGGTCATGGTGCTCGACAATACCGGCTCGATGGGAGGCTCGAAAATATCCAGCCTGCGCTCGGCCGGCCTCCTGCTCACCGACATCCTGTTTGACGGCGCCGATCCGAACCGGTTGAAAATCGGATTGGTACCTTTTTCGGCGACGGTCAATGTCGGCACCTGGCACGAACGGGCCTGGTGGCTTGACGCCAACGCCCAGTCACCGCTCCACGCCGAGAATTTCGATCCCGCCGCCAATCGCTGGGATCTCTATGACAGCCTGCAGAACCGCGCCTGGGAAGGCTGTGTGGAAGCGCGCGCCATTCCGCATGATATCGAGGATACAGCGCCCGACACCGGATATCCGGAGACACTCTTCCTGCCCTATTTCGCGCCGGACGAATCCAACTATGCGAACAATGCCGGCTACGCCAATTCCTATCTCAATGACGGCATGGGCGGGTCCAATGAGCGGGCCCGGATGCGCAATACGCCGAAATACACCAATGCATGGATCAATTCGAGCAGTCGCGGTCCGGAATGGGGCTGCACCGCCAGACCGATCACCCCGCTAACCAATCAGCGCAACGTCATCGACGACGCGATTGAGGACATGATTGCCAGTGGCACCACCAATATCCCGATCGGGATCAGCTGGGGCGTCCGCGTCCTGTCGCCCGGCATGCCGTTCACCGAAGGCGTCTCCTATGATGAGGAAGGCACCATCAAGGCGATGGTCGTTCTGACCGATGGCGAGAACTATCTGGACGGCCGCAACAATCCCAACTACTCGCACTATTCCGGTTATGGCTACATGCGCGACGGGAGGTTGGGCATCCAGACTTCGTCGGACAGCACCATCCGCAATGCCCTGAATGACCGCACCGAGGCGGCCTGCGAGTACGCCAAATCGCTGGGCATCCGAGTCTACACCATCACCTTCCAGGTCAATTCCAGCTCGACCCGGGACATGATGCGCGACTGCGCCACCCATCCGACGCTCTATTTCGACAGCCCGTCCGACGACGCCCTGCGATCAGCCTTCGAGATGATCGCCGGCGATCTGACCAATCTGCGCCTGTCGAGATAGACTCGATTAACGCCCGGATAACCACGACTTATAACGCCCCCTTAATCCCGTTCCGATAGAATTTTATCAATTCTGTATTGGATCACTGCCATGCCGTTCCAAGGCCTGTTCAATCTTGGCGCCCGCCTTTGTCGCGAAACCCGCGGCAATGTCGCGACGATTTTTGCCCTCACCCTGGTCCCGGTCGCCCTGTTGTCAGGTGGCGCGGTCGATCTAAGCCAGTCGATGAATGCCCGCTCGCGCCTGGCCCAGGCCCTCGACGCAGCCGCCCTCGCAGTCGGCGTCAATACCAACCTGTCGAGCTCGGAAGCGACCGGTATCGCCAATGATTTCATCGCCGCCAACTATCCCGGCCGCGAGCTCGGCGTCGTCCAGAACGTCAATGTCTATATCGATGACGAAACCGACACGGTGACCGTTTCGGGCGAGGCCCGTGTGCGCACCACCATGCTGGGCATGATCGGTCTCGACTACATCACGGTTCACTGGGAGAGCGAGGTCCAGCGCGCCCGCCAGCGGCTGGAGCTGGTCATGGTACTCGACAATACCGGCTCGATGGGTGGCTCGAAGATCCGCAATCTGCGTGAAAGCGCCGAGTTGCTGACCGGCATCCTTTTTGATGCGGCTGACGACCCGAGCGATGTGAAGATCGGCCTCGTCCCCTTCGCTGCCACGGTGAATGTCGGAACCAATCATGCGCGCGCCTGGTGGATGGACCCGGATGCCTTGTCCCCGGTCCATGCCGAATGGGCAGGCGGCAATCCGGTCGAGATCGAGACCTGCTCCGGCCGGGGCCGGGGCCGGCGCCGACGTTGCCAAACCGAAGAGATCTGGGTCAATCACTGGGACCTGTTCGACCAGCTTCGCAATACCGGGTGGGAGGGCTGTGTTGAAGCTCGGCCGATCCCGATGGATATCGACGATACACCACCCAGCATCGGCAATCCGAGCACGCTCTTTGTGCCGTATTTCGCGCCGGACGAGCCGGATAACGGCAGCTATTCCAACAGCTATCTCAGTGACGGTGTCAGTGGCGGTGTCAGCGAGCGACTGCAGGCGCTCGACAAATACGATAATGGCCGACCGAACCGCGAAGGGCCGAACCGGTCCTGCACCACGACACCGGTCACCCCCCTGACTTCGACCGAGCGCACGGTGCTCAACGCAATCGGCGACATGGGCGCCAGCGGCACGACCAATATCCCCAATGGTGTCGGCTGGGGTATCCGGCTCATCTCGCCCGGCGCGCCCTTCACCGAAGGCTCCGCCTGGGACGATGATGAATACATCAAGGCGATGGTGATCCTGACCGATGGCGACAATGTCATGAGAGGGCGCAATACGGACCAAATGTCGGACTATGAAGCCTATGGATTTGTTGCCGACGGGCGCCTTGGACGTCGGTCTTCGAGTAGCAATGTCCTGTCCAACGAACTCGACGACCGCACCGAAGCAGCCTGCGCCTATGCCAGGTCACTGGGCATTCGCGTCTACACCATTACCTTCCAGGTCAATTCCAGCTCCACCCGAAGCCTGATGCAGAACTGCGCCAGCAATCCGAGCCTGTATTTCGACTCGCCCTCATCGGAAGCGCTGGAAGACGCCTTCGAGATGATCGCCGGTGACCTGACAAACCTGCGCCTGTCGCGTTAAACGACAGGCGACAGGCCGTCTCATTCGAATTCCGGAGCGGGGTCAGCCCGGCAGGTCGAGCAATTCCAGCTCGAACACCAGCGCCATATTGGGGCCGATCGGGCCGCCCGGCGTGCCGCGCATGCCGTAGGCCAGATCGGGATGGATGAAGAGCTCCCAGCGCTCGCCGACCTGCATCAGCGGCAGGGCCTCGACCCAGCCGGCGATCAGGCGATCGGACGGGAAGGTCGCCGGCTCGCCGCGCGTCCAGGAACTGTCGAATTCCTCGCCATTGAGCAGCTGGCCGCGATAATTCACCGTCACCACGTCACCGCGCATCGGGCTGGCACCCTCTTCCACCGCCGTACGGATGCGGAATAGCAGGCCGGACGGCAGGGCGAACACGCACGGCTCATCGAGCATGGCGGTCAGATAGGTATCGGCCTGGGCGCCATTGGCGGCCGGATCGGTTGCATCTTCGGGAAGGTCGACCAGCGGGATGGTCACGCTGTCATCGACGGAACAGGCGCGGGCCTCATCGACAACCAGCTGGCGGGCGATCAGTAGATCGAGATTGGGCACGACGCGATGCGCCAGTTCCAGGCGGGCGCGCAGGGCGTCGGCATCGCCGGCAGCGATGGCGTCGGTCAGGGAGGTATTGGAGGTCATGGTCTCGGTTTCAGTTTCGGTTGTGGCCGTGTCGGCGGGTTGCGAACAAGCCGACAGCGCCAGGGCGCAGCAGGTCGCGGCGAGGGCAAAACGGGTCATGGAATTATCCTGTTTGCTGGGAATTATTCGGTGTCGCGCGGCACGATGGTGACACGCCAGCTGCGATCGGGAGCGACATAACTTGCCGCTAGGGCAACAAGGTCGTCGCGGGTGACACTCTCATAGTCTGAGCGCAGGGACCGGATCCGGTCCAGCCGGTCGGGATGGGCCCAGGACTGCGACAGCCAGGCCATCCAGGCACCATTGTTTTCCTGCGCATTCTCGATCCGCTCGAGCAGCGGGGTACGGGCCCGCAGGAATTCGTCATCGCTGATCGACCCGGCGGCCAGGTCGGCGGCCAGCTCATTGATCGCGGCATAGGTCTGGTCAACCGTTTCCAGGCGGACATCGGCGCCGACATAGAGATAGCCATAGTCAGGATAGACGTCGGACTCGCTGACCGCATTGGAAGCGGAATAGGTCAACCCTTCCCGTTCGCGAAGGCGCTCGGTCAGCTTGAGATCGAACACCGCATTCAGCAGCGCCATCGCGCGCGTACGGGCCGGATCACTGTCGTCAAAGGTCGGCCAATAGACATTGGCACGGGCCTGGTTCGCCGGTCCGTTGTGCAACAGCACGACCGGTTCAGCGACCGGTTCCGGGAAGACCACAGTGCGGGCCTCGGCATAATCGGGCCAGGTGTCGGCCCGGTCCGGCAGGGCTCCCAGCGTCGGTGCCAGGGCTTCGATCAGGGCTTCCTCGCTGACATCGCCAACAATCGTCACCTCGATCGGCGCGCTTTCCAGCGCCGGGGTCAGGAAGTCGCGGATCGCGGCCATGTCGACACCGGCCACCTGTTCCGGATCGGGCAGGCCATAGCGCTCATCGCCGGAGCGGATCAGGCGCGCGACTTCAGCCGACATCACACCGCCCGGCGTTGAGTAGGAATTGCGGCGGATCTCCGGGATCACGGCGCGAAACTGGTCCATCCCCTCCTGGCGCCAGCCCGGATCGGTCAGGAAGGCGGTCAGAAGATCCATCTGGATACGCAGATCGCCCGGCGTTGTCCCGGTGTTGAAGGTGAAGCTGTCATCACCGACACTGAAGCTGTAGCCGATATTGCGACCGGCGAGGACCCGGCCCAGCTCATCGGCGGAATGCTCGCCCAGACCGGACGCCGTGAACACCGAACCGGCAATGATATCAACCGCCGGCACCGCCCGCGGCTCCAGCTCACCGCGACCGAAATCGAGGCGGACACGCACCGTTCCGTCTTCAAAGTCGGTCTGTTTGAAGGTCACCGCGACGCCATTTTCAAAGCGCAGGCGCACCACACCCAGATCGTCGATCGTTTCGCGCGAGGCGATGGCGCCGGCAGGACCGAAATCAGTGTAGGCAAAACTCAGATCGCCATGATCTTCCGGCGCTTCGACCGGCTCTAGCGCGCTGGCCTGCCAGGCTTCGATCAGCCCGGTCTGCGGGTCTTCCAGCTCGACCGATGTGGCCAGGAAGAGCAAGGGCTCGACCCCGTCCCAGCGGGCTTGGAAGGCCGCCGAAACCGCTTCGGGCGTGACATCCGCCAGGGTCGCTTCAAAGCGTTCCAGCATGGATTGCGGTGTCGTGAGCACCTGGTCCGAGCGCCAGTTCGACCAGATCTGGTCGGCCAGGCCGGAAGTCGGGCGCGTGCCCGCCTGCTCGGCCCCGTCGCGCAGGGCGGTGTGGAGATTGGCGATCTGTTCGTCGAGTTCGGCCCGGGTGAAGCCATGCTCCAGCGCCCGGCGCAATTCCTGCTCGACTGCAGCCACACCCTCTTCCCAGCGATCCGGGCGGGCAATCGCCAGCACCGAGGCCCGGTCGGCAATGCCGAAGTCCGAGCCGTGATTGGCGGCCGCCTGGATCAGCGGCGAGGTGCCCGAACTGGTCAGGGTGGCGAAGCGACGGCTGAGAATGGCATCGCCGATATTGGCGAGATTATTGTCAAAGCGGGCGGCCGCACTGTCGAGGACCGGGGTGAAGGGTCGCACAGCGTCGACGGTGAAAATGGTGTAGATTTCCGGGTCATGGAAATAGCCGGCCGAGATTGGCCGGTCTGCCGACACGGTGCCCAGATCCGGGTCCTCGCGGGGGGCCTCAAGACCTTCCCAATCGGCGAAACTGGCTTCGATCCGGGCAATCACCGCCTGCGGGTCGACATCACCGACCACAACCACCATGCCGCGCTCGGGCGTGTAGAAGTTCTCGTAATAGTCGACGAAACGCTCACGCTGGGCGTTTTCCAGGACATCCGTTGTGCCGATGGCGTCACGATCCGGGATCAGGGTGTCCGGCAGCCGGAAGCGCCAAAGCGCATTGTTCCAGCGACGGATCGGCGTGTTGCGGACGCGTTCCTCTGACAGCACCACGCCACGCTCGCGGTCGATCGCCTCGGGATCGAACAGGATTTCGCTGGCGGTCTGCCGCATCAGGAAGAGCGCGGTCTCTACAGCCTCGTCTCCGGCATCGGGCAGATCAAGCTGGTAGCCGACCGTCTCATAGCCGGTGAAGGCATTGGTATCGGGTCCGAATTGCAAACCGAAGCGCTCCAGCAGGGGCACCATCTCGCCCTCGGGAACGTCGGTGGTGCCGTTGAAGGCCATGTGTTCGATGAAATGGGCCAGGCCGCGCTGGTCGTCGGCTTCGCCGAGCGAGCCCATATTGAAGACCATGCGCACCGAAGCGACATTGGGCGGCGTTTCATTGGTCCGCACCGCATAGCGCAAACCGTTTTCGAGCTGACCGTAGATGATGTCGGGATCGGCCGGGAGATCTGTGACCTCGTGGACGAAGGCATAATCGGTCGGCACCACCGCCTCCGGTGCCGGCTGACACGCGGCGAGCGCCAGCGCCAGTATGACTGACAGGCCTGTTCCGGTTCCGATTTTCAACGCCATCTGGACACTCCCGGTCATGGTTACAGGTCCGGAACCTAGAGGTGTCCGGTTCAAAGTCGAGTGAAATAGCCGCAAATTCCGTGTCAGCCGGCGGGCCGTTCGAACGGGTCGTGCTCGGCGACCCAGTGCCCCTCGGCCACTTCCATCAATTGCGGCCGGTACTGGTCAGCATCCGGATCATCGACCAGCTTGGACTTCATGAAGCGCAGCTGGGCGCGGCTGTCCATCGGCGAAGGAAGCTCGCCGTCCAGCTTGACGCGGACCCGGGCTTTCTCGACCACCGGGTCCGGCACCGGGACGGCGGAGATCAGGGCCTGGGTGTAAGGGTGACGTGCGTCTTCATAGATATTGGTACGGTCTGCCAGTTCCACGATCCGGCCGAGATAGAGGACCATGACCCGATGCGAAATCTCGCGCACGACCGAGAGGTCGTGAGAGATGAAGATCATCGACAGGTCCATTTCCTGCTGCAGCTTGATCAGGAGCTCGATGATCTGGGCCTGGATCGACACGTCGAGTGCCGAGACGGCTTCGTCGCAGATCACCAGCTTGGGTCGCAGGATCATGGCGCGGGCAATGCCGACGCGCTGGTTCTGGCCGCCGGACAGCTCGTGCGGGTAGCGGTTGATCATGTTCGGGTCGAGGCCGACCTTTGCCATCATCTCCTTGACCACCCCTTCACGTTCCGCGCGCTTCATGGATTTGCGGAAAGTCAGGAGCGGTTCCTCGATCGAGGCGCCAATGGTCATGCGCGGGTCAAGCGAGGCGAGCGGATCCTGGAAGACGATCTGGAATTCCTCGCGGGTCTTGCGCAATTCATTGCGCTTGAGGCTCAACAGGTCGCGACCAATCCAGGACACGGCGCCCTCCTGGGCCGGGACCAGTCGCAGCACGGCGCGGGCCAGGGTCGACTTGCCACAGCCGGACTCGCCGACCACGCCCAGGGTTTCACCCGGCCGCAGGTCGAAACTGATGCCGTCGACGGCGCGCAGTGTCTTGTAGGTCGGGCGCAGGCCGCCGGAGACCTGGATCGGGAACTGGACCTTGACGTTGTCGACCGCCAGAAGCGGCTCGGCATCGGCCGCCGCGGCAACCGGTTTCAGCGTTGTGTGTCCCGGACGATCGGGGCGATCAAGGCGCGGCATGGCTTCCAGAAGCATGCGCGTATAATCATGTTGGGGATTGGCGAAAATGTCCTCGATCGTGCCGCCTTCGACATAGACACCGTGCTTCATCACCTGGGCCCGGTCGGCCATGCGGGCGACAACGCCCATGTCGTGGGTGATCAGGGCCAGAGCCGCACCGGTGTCACGCTTCAACTCGTCCATGATGTCGAGCACTTCGGCCTGCACCGTCACATCGAGCGCAGTGGTCGGCTCGTCGCAGATCAGGAGATCGGGCTCGCACAGCATCGACATGGCGATCATGACACGCTGGCGCATGCCGCCGGACAGTTCATGCGGGTATTGCGCCAGTCGGCGCTTGGCCTCGGGAATGCGGACCCGGTTGAGCCAGTCCAGCGCCCGAGCCTCGGCCGCCTTGCCGCGCATCTTCATATGGATGCCAAGAACTTCCTGCATCTGGTCGCCGACCGTCATGTGCGGCGTCAATGAGGTCAGCGGATCCTGGAAGATCATGGTCATCGACCGGCCACGCACCCGGTTCAGCTTGCTCGCAGGCAGACCAAGTATTTCCTTGTCGCGGTATTTGATCGAGCCCGTCGCCTTGCCGTTGGACGCCAGCAGGCCCATCGCCGCCAGGAAGGTCTGGCTCTTTCCTGATCCCGACTCACCGACGATCGCCAGGCATTCCCCGGCATTGATTTCCAGGGACACGCCCTTGACCGCCTCGACTTCACCGTCGGGGGTCTGGAAGTTCACGTTCAGATCGGAGACCTGCAAAATCGGCGCTGTCGTGGACAAATCGGCTGTGGCCTTGGGCACAATAATACTCCCCAAATACTCGGTAACCGGGGAGCATATCGACACAATGGCTGATGACCAGCCTCGTTCTCATCCCCAACTGCCCGCGGCGTGGAATGTCTTTGCGTGACCAGTGCAATACACTGGTGCTAAGCTTCCGACGCATCAAACCTTTTCATTCCGGGCGGGACTCAGTCACACTGCAGGCCGAGGATCGGCCAAAAGGTGGTGGATGAGACTGGCTGCGGGAGCACTGACGCGATGACCTCACGGTCCGCCGACATACAGCGCGCCTTGTTCGCCTGCTCCCCCTTGGCCATCGTGACGCTGGACGCTGCCGGCACCATCAACGCGGTGAACGCGGCCGCGATCGAGCTTCTGGGCCATGACCAGGCCGACCTGATCGGCAAACGGGCGCAGATCGTGTTCGCCGACCCGCGGGCCTACGACCAGCTTGAAGCGACCCGGTTCAACATACCCAGCGGCATGCCCGAAGGGCGTTTCACAGCCCGCTACCGCACCCGTAACAGTCGCATCTTTGATGGTGAAACCGTTGCCGCCCGGGTCGCCAGTGAAGGGGCCTACGGAACGGGCACCCTGTTGTTCATACGCGATGTCACCGCCGAACTCGCTCTGAAGGCCAAACTCGAGGCAAGCGACATCCAGCTGCGCGCGGCGCTGGCTTCGGCCAATGAAGGCGCCTTCTCGCTCAATCTTGTCACCCGGCTGGGATCGACGCGCGGCTTTATCAACGAGTTCCTCGGCATTGCCAGTGCCGACGCCACCATTTCGCTGGAACGCTGGCTGGAAATAACCGCCGAGGACGACCGTGCCCGGCTGGCCGAGGCTTTCGAAACCCTGCGCACCCACCCCACACATCCGCTCGACATCGTGTTCCAGGCAACCCGCGCGGATGAGGTCATGCGCTGGCTGCACATGCGGGGGAAAGTCACCGAATTCAACCGCGACGGGTCACCATTGCGGGTTTCCGGCGTCATCGCGGACACCACAGAACGCCATGCCCTCGAAACCAAGCTTGCCGCACGCGAACGACAACTCGCCGAAGCGATCGAATTCGGATCGAGCGGTGTCTGGGAGGTCAACCCGGCCACACTGAAAGTCGCACCCATCGGGCCGATCCGGGCGATGCTGGGCCTGACGGACGAGGAGGTCGAAATAGACGGGGCGCTCTGGCTGGAATCCACCCATGAGGCCGAGCGCGGCGAAGTCGCCCGGCAATTACGGGCCATGGCAGAAGGCACTTCCAATGTCCTTGACGTGGAATACCGCCTGCGGGACGCCCGTTCGGGAAACTGGATCTGGCTGCGCTCCCGCGGCGCTCTGAAACCGGACACCGAGCCCCCCACCGCGGTCGGCATGTTGTTCGATATCACCGAACTCAAACAGCTCGAGCTCAAACTCGCCGAAACCGAACGGTTGATGCGCGAAGGCCTTGAGGGCGCCAATGATGGCGCCTGGAGCATGGACGTTCAGTCCAACCAATTGACTGTTTCCGGCCTGATTTCGCGCCTTCTGACAGTCGAGGACGGTGCGACGATCACCCTGGACGACTGGTTTTCCCTGCTGCCGGCGGATGGCGAACCGGTTGCCCGAAGCCGGTTTCGCGACTTCACCGACCAGACTCGCGACCAGACGGGCGCCGGAACCAGTCAGGACCTGGGCCGCTTCCGGGTGATCGGGCCGGACAGCTCGGAAGTCTGGTTACGTTCGCGCGGACGCGTGGTCGAATGGACGCCAGACGGGCAGGCGCGTCGCGCCGCCGGCATCGTCAGCAATATTACCGAGGAACGGCGCCTCGAACGGGCCCTCGCGGAAAGCGACAGGCGGCTGCGCGAAGCGCTGCTGGCAGCGGGCGAAGGCGCCTGGCGGATCAATTTGAGAACCCGCATTGGCGAGGTCAGCGCCATTATCGCGGAGATGCTGGGGCTGCCACCCCGGGACGCCCGCGTCACCTATGATGACTGGGAAACCCGCATCCACCCGGACGATCTCGATACCGCGCGCGAAGCGTTTATGGCGCTCCGGGCTGGCGAACGCGACTCGATTGATATCGTTGTGCGCTACCAATCCGAGGTCGGCGGCTGGATCCGCATCCACAATCGAGGCCGCATTTCGGATCGCGATACCCATGGCAATCCCACCGTGGCCACCGGCTTCATCGCCGACATCACCGAACGGCTGGCCACGCAGGAGGCGCTCGCGGATCGTGAGCAACAACTCTTCCAGGCCGTGACTGCCGCCGCGCTTGGCACCTGGCGGATCGACCTGGTTGACCAGACCATCAATTTGCGCGGCACGATCGTGGCCCAGCTGTTTGGCGACGACGAAACGCGAACCCTCCCCATCTCGGAATGGCGAGAACACATCCATCCGGACGACCTGGTCGCGGTCGACGCCTCGGTGGCCCACATACTCACCGTCGATGACGTCCAGGCCGACGACCAGTATCGGCTGCGAGACTGGGCCGGTGATTTCGTCTGGCACCGCTCGACCGGTCGCATTGTCGAGCGCGACGAAAACGGCCGGGCGACGGCCGCTTCCGGCGTGCTGTGGAATATCGATGCCACACGGCGGCTGGAATCCCTGATGGCGGAGGAGCGGGCCCGGTTCGAGCGCATCTACCGGGCCACACCGGCGATGATGCACACCATCGACAATGAAGGCTTCATCGTCGAAGTCAGCGACTTCTGGCTGTCTCATCTGGGCTACAAGCGGTCCGAGGTGATCGGGCGTCGATCAACCGATTTTCTTGACCCGGAATCGCGCGAGCGCGCCATCAATGTCGAATTGCCCAAGCTGTTCCAGATGGGCAAGAACACGCATACGGCCTACCGCTTCCTGCGCAAATCGGGTGAGCCGGTCGACGTATTGCTGTCCTCATTCCTCGAGCGCGACAAGGAAGGCAATCCGGTCCGTTCCTATGCCACGCTCACCGACATCACCGAGCTCAAGGCGACCAATGCCCAACTGGAACGCACCAACCGGGAACTCGATCGCTTCGCCACGGTTGCCTCTCATGACCTGCAGGAACCGTTACGCAAGGTTGCGGCCTTCTCCTCGCTTGTCCGGCGGCGTTATTCCGACAAGCTGGATGAGGATGGGGCTCGCAGTCTGGATTACCTGGCCGATGCGGCCGAGCGAATGCAGCGCCTGATCAACGAGCTCCTGTCCTATTCCAAACTCGCCAGCCAGCCCCTCAACCTGACCGACATCGACATGTCGGCGTTGGTCAGGGACATCATTGACCAGCTGGAAACACCGATCAGCGAGAACAATGCGCAGATAACAGCGACCGAACTCCCGGTGATCCAGTCCGACCGCGTCCTGCTGACACAGATCCTGCAAAACCTGATTTCAAACGCAGTGAAATACCGTGGCAAGGCCGACCCCGTCATCACGATCAAGGCTTCGGAGGACGAAAGTGGACGGACCTTCATTGTCGCCGACAACGGAATCGGCCTCGAGATGCGCTTCGCCGAAAAGATTTTCGCGCCGTTCCAGCGCCTTCATACCCGCGACCAATATGAAGGCACCGGGATCGGTCTGGCGGTCGTGAGACAGGCCGTCGAACGGCTCGGCGGCACAATCCGGGTCGACTCCGAACCGGGCAAGGGTTCGACATTCATCTTCGACCTGCCGCGCACACCGCCCAAACCGCGCGGAGAGGCTGACTGACAGTCCGGCCTCCCGGATGCTGCCTACTCGAAGCGCAGCGCGTCGATCGGGTTGAGCCGCGAGGCCCGGTGCGCCGGGTAGAGGCCGAAAAACACACCGACAAAGGCCGAGGCACCAATGGCGATGGCCACGATGACGGGGTCGATCAAGATTTCCAGCTGGCCGACCTCGGCATAGATCAACGTGCCACTGACACCGACCACCAGTCCGACCAGACCGCCGATCACGCACAACACAATACTCTCGATCAGGAACTGGTTGCGGACATCGGCGCGGCGCGCACCGACCGCCAGTCGCAGGCCGATCTCGCGAGTCCGCTCGGTCACCGAGACCAGCATGATGTTCATGATCCCGATACCGCCGACCAGCAGCACGATGCCGGCACCGACAGCGAGCAACAAGCCAAGCTGGCTTTCAGTCTCGTTGCGGGCACGGATGAACTCGGCCAGCGAACCGACCGCGAAATCATCCTCGGCGCCCGGCTGGATATCGCGGCGGATGCGCAAGAGATCCTCAATGTCGGCAATCACGCGCGAAGTCGATTCGCCCGGCGCTATATCGGCATAGATGGTCGACACGGCGTCGCGCACTGTCGCGCTCATGCCCGCGCCGAAGCGCTGACGCACGGTGGAGAGCGGAGCGAAGACAACATCGTCCTGGTCCTGCCCCCACGAGCTCTCTCCTTTCGGTTCGAGCGTGCCGATCACTTCAAAGGGTTGGGCACCTATTCGGATTGACTGGCCCAGCGGGCTGGCGCCGTCGAACAGTTCGCGAATAATCGTCTGACCGACCACGGCATAGCGTCGCCCGCCTGTGTCCTCGGCACCGGAAAAGGCCCGGCCCTCATCAATCACCCAGCCACGGGCGGAAAAATAGTCAGGGTTCACGCCCTGAATTCGGGAGGTCCAGTTGATGCCGCCAAAGACCATGGTCGTACCCGACGAGACCTCACCCGACACACCGGCCAGACCGGCGACCTGTTCGCGGATGGCGACGACATCGCCATCGGTCAACGGGTCAGCCGAACCGGCACCGCCGCGCCGCCCGCCGAACATGGACGAGCCCGGACGGATGATGAGGAGATTGGCACCAAAACTGGCGATCTGCGCCTCGACCGCCTGTTTCGTGCCCTCGCTGATCGAAACCAGCACGATGACAGAGGCGACGCCGATGATGACACCGAGCATGGCGAGCGCACTGCGCAGCGCATTGATGCGCAGGGCGGTCAGCGCAACCCGGAGCGAGGCAAGGGCGTTCATGAGCGGTCCTCCACAACGACGCCGTCCCTGAATACGATCTGGCGGCGGGCATGATCGGCGACTTCCTGCTCGTGCGTCACGAGGATGACGGTGATGCCTTCGCGATTGAGCTGGTCGAAGATGGCCATGATGTCATTGGACGTCTTGGTGTCCAGCGCCCCGGTCGGTTCGTCGGCGAGCAGGATTTTGGGATCGTTGACCAGCGAGCGGGCAATAGCGACACGCTGTTGCTGGCCGCCGGACAATTGCGCCGGATGGTGATCGGTCCGATCGCCAAGCCCGACCTGGTTCAGGCGCTTCATGGCGCGTTCGACCCGTTCGCGATGCGGCAGGCCGGAATAGACCAGCGGCAGGGCCGCATTCTCGACCGCGCTCGTGCGTGGCAGGAGATTGAACTGCTGGAAGACGAAACCGATGGTCCGGTTGCGAAAGCGCGACACGGCATCCGGCCCCAGCGCCCGCACATTCTCGCCGGCAATCCGCAACTCGCCCGAGGTCGGCTGGTCGAGGGCGCCGAGCAGGTTCATCAGGGTCGACTTGCCCGAGCCCGATGTCCCCATGATGGCGACATACTCACCGGCCTCGATATCGAGCGAAACGCCATTGAGGGCATGCACCGTCTGGTCGCCCATCGTGTAGGTCTTGACCAGATCGCGACACTCGATCAGCGCCGGCATTATTCGCGTACCTCGCGGGCTCGCGTGATGACCGCATCGCCGGCCTGGAGCTGACCACCGACCACCTCGGTCTGCTGGGTATCATTGATGCCCACGCGGACGCGGCGCTCGGCCAGGGTACCGTCGGCCTCCAGCACCCAGAGGGTGACATTGCGGGTCTCGCGCATCTCGCGTTGGATTTCGCGGTAGCGGGTCATCTGTTCCGGCGTGAGCACACCCTGCAGCTCGCGATTGATCTCGGCCTGGGCCGCAGCGCGGTCCGGTGTCTCGCCGGATTGGGCGGCGGCGGCCATCCGACCGAAAACCTGGCGGAAGATCGCACCGGCGCGTTCCTGCTGGTCAGCCGTTAGATCCAGCTGCTCGGCCATTTGCGCCATGGGATTGCGCCCGCCGCCAGGACCGCCACGCCCACCGGGACGGCCACCGGGGCCGCCACCGCGTTGCCCGCCCGCCTCGACCGGCTGCGCGCGGCTTTCCAGTGCCGGTGAGGGGCGAAAGCGCAGGGCCGAATTGGGAACCGTCAGCACGCCGGTCCGCTCGCCGGTTATGATGTCCATATTGGCCGTCATCCCAGGCAGCAGGCGCTGACCGGGATTGGCTGCCGAGACCACCACCGTATAGGTGACCACATTGCTGAGCGTCTGCGGTGCCAGGCGGATCTGCTCGACCACGCCGGTCAGTTCGAGGCCCTGATAGGCATCAACCGTGAAAGAAACCGGCTGGCCCTCGGCAATCTGGCCGATATCGGCCTCGTCGACCTGGGCGTCGATCTGCACCTGGCCGAGATCCTGGGCGATGGTGAACAGGGTCGGTGCTGACAGGCTGGCGGCCACCGTCTGGCCCTCATCGACCGCCCGGTCGACGACAATGCCATTGATCGGCGCGCGGATCGTGGTCCGCTCGAGGTCGATCTGCACGCCCTCCAGAGTCGCGTCACGCTGGGCGAGGACAGCCTGTGCGTTGCGGATCTGGGCGTCGGAGACGGCCAGATTGGCCTGCGCCGCTTCCTGCGCCGTCAGCGCATTGTCGAGCGCCGCCTGAGCCGAGATACCCCGGTCGAACAGGGCCCGAACACGGTCATATTCCTGTTGCGCGGAGCGGGCATTGGCCACCGCTGTCAGGCGATTGGCGCGTTGCAGGGCGAGCGTCGCCGCGGCAGTCGCGCGATTGGCCTCGGCTTCGCGGATACGGGTTTCATAGGTCTCAGGATTGAGCTGGGCGATGACCTGGCCCGCTTCCACCGAGTCGTTGAAATCGGCATAGAGGCTTTCGATCTGGCCGGACAGCTGCGAGCCGACCTCAACGGTCACCAGTGCACGCACCGCACCCGAGGATGAGACGATACGGCGCACTTCGCCCTCGGCGACCTCATGGGTCTCGATAACGATCTCGCCGGCACCGTCGGCCCCGCGCGACATCCACCACCAACCAGCCGCAGCCAGCACCAAAAGACCGACCACACCGATCCAGATCCGTTTCATCGACATCATTCCTGTAAACCTGTCACCGAGCCTTGTTCCGCCACTGAAACGGCTCGGCCCCCGCCGATCCGTCGCCAGCCTCACCACCAATTGCAGGACGCCAATGGCGACACCTTCCACTTGCGCATGTAGCGCGCAGCGGGCGGAAAGGCTAATGAGGATTGTGCCTGTCGGCGTTGTAGTGAGGTTTGAGCCGTAGTGATGTTTGATGAACTGCAAACCCTGCTCGACCTGCCTGGCATGGACCTGGCCCTGAAATTCGCCCCGCTGGTCTGGGCGGTGATCTGGATATTCATCACGGTATCGCTGTGGCGCGGCGGCTTTGTCGACCTGGTCGAGAAACTCACCCGGCCGCGCTGGGCCGGGCCGGAACGGGTGCGCGCGGTGATGATGCTGCCCGTCCGTGCGGTCATGCTGGCACTGGTCGCCGCTCTGGCCGCGACCATCACCACGCTCGGAATCGCCTTCAATGCTGCGGTTGTCGTCGGCGTGGTGCAGGCCTTCAGCACCGGAGGCTGAGCTTGACCCTGATTGATGCGGTGCAATTGCTGACGGCCTATCATGCCGGTGGACTGGCCGGCTATTTGCTGGTCCGCCGCATCTCACCGAGCCTCGCCATCCTGTGCCTAGTCTTTGCCACCCACATGCTGGCCAACCTGGTGACCACGCTTGCCCAGCTACCGCCCCAGGCCAATATCACCAGTGCGTTCGGACTGCTTTACGGCCCGGCGTTCTGGCTGTTCGTACGGGGGCTGTGCTATCGCGAGGCCCGGCCGGGCTGGCGGGACCTCATTCACCTGGTACCAGCGCTTCTGGTGATCCTGATCCGACCCGCCGACCCCTGGCCCCAACTGGCCGGCCTGCCCCTGCTGATCGGCTATCTGGTCGCCACCTTCCTGGCGTTGCGGGAGCACGGGCGTTTGGCCGGGCAGGTCCGCGCCGATGACGACCGGGTCAGCCTGCGCTGGGTCCGGCAAGCCTTTTTTGCCTTTGTGGCGATCGCCGCCTTCGACATTGGCCGCTCCGCCTTCGCCGCCCGCCTGCCCGGCCTTGACGATGCCGGCCTGGCCCTGGTCCTGGTTGCGGTGACGGCCCTGCTGAGCGCACTGACCTGGCGCAGCCGTGAACATGTCCGCGACCGCGGGGCGCTGTCACCGCGCGGACTGGAAGCCGGGCGGGCCGGCGCCGCGTCCGGACCGGATGACGCCGACGCCCTGGCCGACTTCAGCCGTATCGACGCGATTGTGCGCCGTCAGGAATTATGGCGCGAACCGCGCCTGTCGCTGGCCGATGTCGCCCGCGAGGCGGGTGGCAGCACACGCGACGTTTCGCGCGCGGTCAACGCCGGCAGCGGACGCAGTTTCTCCGCCTATGTGAACGGGCTGCGGATCGACGCCGTCGATGCCCTGATGTCCGACCCGGAGCGCAGCGATGCCACCCTGCTCACGCTTGCTTTCGAAGCCGGGTTCAATTCCAAGTCCGCCTTCAACCGCCTGTACCGGACAGTTCGTGGCGAGACACCGAGCCGGGCCTTTGCACGGGCTGCATCGGCGCGCCTCAGCCGCGACTGACGTCCTGCATCGCGACCCGGCACGTCCCGTATCCTGATCCGGGACGACCCGATCGGACCCGTCGGGCAGACCTTGGCCATCATCAAATGGTTGAAGGACCTCCCCCCATGAAGAATAACGCCCCGATCCGATCAGCGATGACCGTGCTGGCTGTCGCGACCACCGTCCTGACCGCTTGCGCCAGCGCCCAGCCGCCAGCCCCCGCCGGACCGGAGCGCGCGCCGGATGCGGCCCGCTTCGGGTCCAGCCTGGACGTGATCCGCCCGCTGCTCGACGCCGCCTGCTCCGCGCTCACCATCCGCGAGCTTCCCCTTGAAGAGATGCCGATCGCGCAGACCAGTCACGTCCAGGCAGATTGCACCGGCCTCGATCATGCCGGTGCCCCGCGCGACGCCGAATTCGTGTTTGCCGACGATGCCCTCGCCTTTGTCTGGGTGCTGACCGATGCCGGCGAAGCCGATGTCCTGCGCGCATCGCTCGAGGCCGCCCACGGCGCGCCCAGCCATGACCTTCCTCCGGCCACCGCCTTCACCCAGGCCCGCCTCGCCCTGCGCCATGACACACCCGAACTCCTCTATTACGGCGCCCATGTCGCGCCGATGTATGAAGGCTGGTTCGATCAGATGGCGTCGCAGTTCGCGCAATAGACCTGCAGCTGGCGGCTGGACGAAAACCGGGCGGACGCGTTTATGGGCGGGTCCGCCCCGACCGGCGCTGCAGAGGATCTGACCATGAGTGAGTTGCCCGCCTGTCCGCAATGCGACTGCCAGTGGACCTATGAAGACGGCGCCCTGCTGGTCTGTCCGGAATGCGCGCATGAATGGTCGCCGGAGGCCGTCGCTGCGGCCGACGATAACGAGACCGGCAATAACGAGACCGGCAAGGTCTGGCGCGACGCCAATGGCGCCGAGCTGGCCGATGGCGACACGGTAACGGTGATCAAGGACCTCAAGATCAAGGGCACCAGCCAGGTCGTGAAAGTTGGGACCAAGGTCAAGAATATCCGCCTAGTCGTCGGCGACCACGACATCGATTGCCGGATCGAGGGTGTCGGCCAAATGGGTTTGAAAACCGAGTTCGTGAAAAAGGCCTGATCCGGCCGCGACCCGCCTGTCACAGACCGAAGATTACCGGAAATTTAGTTCACCTGTGTCAGCAACGAACTATGTCTGTTCCATCAATCAACGCTGAGGTGGGAGAGACTCATGCACCGCTTACTCGCGGCGACCTTCGCGGCAGCCCTGTCCTTTACAGGTCTGACCAGCGCCCAGGTCCCGGATGTCGACATTCCGTTTGAACAATTCGAGCTCGAAAACGGCCTGACCGTCGTGGTCCACGAGGACCGCAAGGCGCCAATCGTGGCCGTCTCGATCTGGTATGGCGTCGGATCCGGCGCCGAGCCGGAAGGCCGGACCGGCTTTGCCCACCTGTTCGAACACCTGATGTTCAACGGGTCGGAAAACTATAATGACGAGTATTTCGGTCCGTTCGAGCAGGTCGGTGCGACCGGCATGAACGGCACCACCTGGTTTGACCGCACCAACTACTTCCAGACCGTGCCGACACCGGCGCTGGAAATGGCCCTGTGGATGGAATCCGACCGGATGACCCACATGCTCGGCGCAATTGACCAGGACCGCCTCGATGAACAACGCGGCGTCGTCCAGAACGAAAAACGCCAGGGCGACAACCAGCCTTACGGCATGGTCGAGTATTCGCAGCTGCGTGCCCTCTTCCCGGAAGGCCATCCCTACGCCCACTCGACCATCGGTTCGATGGACGATCTGGACGCCGCCTCGCTGGACGATGTGCGTGAGTGGTTCCTTGAATATTACGGCGCCACCAATGCCGTCCTCGTTCTGGCCGGTGACATCAATGCCGAAGAAGCCCGTCCGCTGGTCGAGCGCTATTTCGGTGACGCCCCGGTCGGCCCGCCGCTGAACCGCATCAATGAGTGGATCCCGGAACGCCGCTACGACACTACCGAAGTGCTCTATGATGACGTGCCGCAATCGCGCATCTACCGCACCTGGGTCGTGCCGGGACGGATCACGGCCGAGCGCAATGACCTGCAACTCTTCGCCACCGTCCTTGGCGGCGGTCGCACATCGCGCCTGTACCAGGACTTCGTGTTCGGGCGTCAGGTTGCCACGAGCGCATTCGCCTATGTCGAAGCTCACCAGCTGGCCAGCCAGTTCCATATCGAAGTCACGCTCAATCCGGGCGAGGACGTCGAAGCGGCCTCGGCCCGGATCGACGAGATCGTCGCCGAACTGCTCGCCGAAGGTCCGACCGATGACGAGCTGGCCGCCGCCCGCACCCGCATCAATGCCGGTGTCGTGCGCGGTCTGGAACAGATCGGCGGCTTTGGCGGCAAGGCCGTCACCCTCGCCGAGGGCGCGCTCTATGCCGGTGATCCCGGCTTCTGGCGCACCCAGCTGGAGCGTCTCAACAATGCCGACGCTGACCAGGTCACGGCAACGGCCAATGAATGGCTGACCACCGGTTCGCACGAAATCACCGTGCTGCCCTTCGGCCAGTATGCCAGCGTTGAAACCGATGCTGACCGCTCGGCCCTGCCGGTCGTGGATTCGACCCCGGAACTGGTCTGGCCGACGGTTGAAACCGCCGAGCTTTCCAACGGTGTCGACATTGTCTTCGTGCGCCGCGACGCTGTCCCGGTGGTCGAGATGCAGATGGTCTTTGATGCCGGCTATGCAGCCGACAGTGTGGAAGGCGGCCAACTCGGTCTTGCCAGCTTCACCATGAACCTGCTGGACGAAGGCGCCGGCCGGATGGATGCCACCGACATTGCCGCACGGGCCGAAAGCCTGGGTGCCAATCTCAATACGGGTGCTGGCCTGGACACCTCCTCGGTGACCCTGTCGGCCCTGACCGCGAACCTGCGTCCGTCGGTCGAGTTGATGGCCACGGTCATCACTGATCCCAGCTTCCGGGATGAGGACATCGACCGCGTCCGCGCCCAGACGCTGAACGGCATCCAGCAGGAGATGGCCAATCCGATTGCCATTGCCCTGCGCATGCTGCCGCCGGAAATGTTCGGCGAGGGCCACGCCTATTCGGTGCCTTTCACCGGATCGGGCACACCGGAAGCGGTCACCGGCTTCACGCGTGCCGACCTACTGGCCCATCAGCAAGCCTGGTTGCGTCCGGACAACGCCACCCTGTTCATTGTCGGCGATACGACACTGGACGAGGTGACGCCGATCCTCGAGCGGGCCTTCCGTGGCTGGCGCGCACCCAGCGCTCCGCTGCCGACCAAGAACCTGACCGAGGCCAGCAATGCGGACGGGGCCCGGGTGATCATCATCGATCGTCCGAACTCGCCGCAATCGCTGATCCTGGCCGGCCTGATCGGCCCGTCCGGTTCGGTCGACAATCCGGAAGTCTACTCGGCCATGAATGACGCCATCGGCGGTTCCTTCACCGCCCGGGTCAACATGAACCTGCGTGAGGACAAGGGTTGGTCCTACGGTGCCCAGACCCTGCTCTGGGGCGCCCGTGGTCAGCGGCCCTGGCTGGTCTATGCACCGGTCCAGACTGACCGCACCTCGGACTCGCTCGCCGAACTCCTGCGCGAGTTTGACGAGTTCACCTCGACCAACCCGGCCACGGCCGAGGAGCTGCTGCGGTCGGTCAACAACTCGACCCGCTCCCTGCCGGGTCAGTTCGAGACCTCGGCTGCGGTTCGCAACTCGCTGGCAAACAGCGCCAATCTGGGACGTGACTGGAATTATCCGGCCACGATCACCGAGCGCTATCATGCGCTCGACCTGGAGACGGTCCGCGCTGCGGCACAGGAAGTCGTCCATCCCGAACAGCTGGTCTGGTTGATCATCGGCGATGCCGCCGAGATCGAAGCCGGTATCCGCGAACTGGACATGGGTGAAGTGGAAGTGCGCCGCTTGGAGCAATAGGCTCCGACAGGCAGCGACACAGCGCTGAAACAAAGGCGGGCGCCGGAGGAAACTCCGGCGCCCGTTCTTTTTGCCTGGCATCCATCTGCCTTGGCGCGACTGTGCCAAGGCGCGATCAGCCACAAAAAAGGGCGGCCCCGTCACCGAGCCCGCCCTCTTGAATTTTAGGTCAGCGCCGCGCGCCTAGAACGCCCCGCGCGCCTGGGCCACACCGCCATCGACCACCACGGTCGAGCCGACGACATAATCGCCTGCCCGCGAGGCGAGGAAGATTGCGGCCCCGGCCATGTCGGACGGCTCACCGACCCGGCCCGACGGAACGCCCTGCGACACCATGTCGGCATGGTCGCGGGCGACCTTGTTCATGCTGGACGCGAAGGCCCCCGGCGCAATCGCGGTGACATTGATGTTCTCCTTCGCCATTTCCAGGCCGAGGCGCTTGGTCAGATGGATGATGCCGGACTTGGACGCGGCATAGGAATAGGTCTCCATCATGTTCACCGACAGGCCGTCGATCGAGGCGATATTGATCACCTTGGCCGGCTGTTGCGGCGAGGCCGCTGCCTTGAGGGCGCCGTGCAGGGCCTGGATCAGGAAGAAGGGCGTCTTGACATTGAGGTCCATGACCTTGTCCCAGCCGCTCTCGGGAAACTCGTCCAGCGGAGCGCCCCAGGCGGCACCGGCATTGTTGACCAGGATGTCGAGCTTGCTCTCATGCTCGAGGAATTTGGCGGCCAGCGCCTTCGCGCCGTCGGCGCCGGACGCATCACCTGGCAGGGCGATACACGTGCCGAATTCCGACAGCCGTTCGGCCGTGGCCAGGCATTCCGGCGCCTTGCGGGCCGTGATGTAGACCTTGGCCCCGGCCCGCACATAGCCTTCGGCGATCATCTCGCCAATGCCGCGCGACCCGCCGGTGATGAGCGCCACACGGCCCTTGAGGGAAAACAGATTGTCAAACATGGTACGGACCTCCCGCTTGGGTTTTCGTTTTGTTACGGGATGCGTAGCGGGTTGGCGCAAGACTGTCGAGGGTCGGGTATGGAAATACCTGACGATATGCGGACTCAGGCCTGCGCGACGGTTCCGGCGTCCGGACAGGGGTCGGCGAGTTGGGCGGCAAGGGTGTTGATTTGGAGCGGTTTGCCGAGGCAGCCATCCATGCCGGCAGCCCGGTATCGCGCCCGATCCTCGGCCAGCGCGCTGGCCGTCAGCGCGTAAATCGGCGTGGCCGCGTTGAGCGGAATGTCATGGCGGATCCGGCGGGTCACAGCCATTCCGTCCATTCCCGGCATCTGGATATCCATCAGAATAGCGTCGAAGCGTTGCTCGGCCGCGCAGGCCAGGGCCGCCTCGCCGCCCTCCGCCAGCACACATTCATGCCCGAGATGCTGGAGCAGGGCCGTGGCCACAGTCCGGTTGATCGCCTGATCGTCGACAACCAGCACCCGCAAGGTGCGACCAGCATTGGAAGCCACGCCTGAAACCGCGCCAGGCACGTCCGCATTCCGGCCCTCAAGCCGACCGACCGGCCCGGCCGGGACGGCCTCCAGACGGAAGTGAAAGCGCGAACCGGCGCCGGCTTCGCTCTCGACTGCCAGCTCACCACCCATCAACCGGGTCAGCTCTCGGCAAATGGTCAGACCCAGCCCGGTGCCGCCGAAATCGCGGGTCGTGGTGTCGTCGGCTTGGGCAAACCGGTCAAATATCCGCTCCCGGGCCTCCGCCGAAAGACCGATTCCGGTATCGCTGACCTCGAACTGCAATCCGCCCCCGCCGCCCGGCTCCGGGCGGACTGCCAGCCGGACCTCCCCGCGCTCAGTGAATTTGACGGCATTGCCCACGAGGTTCCACATCACCTGGCGCAAGCGGACGGCATCGAGCGCGTAACAATTTTGCAGACTGTCATCATAGTCCAGTACCAGGGCGATATCGCGGCCGCTGACCTGCACGCCAAACAAGCTGATCACCTCTTCACACAGGCCCCGCAGATCGCATGGCTCCTCCCGGATGACGATGGCGCCCTGGTCGAGCTTGGAGACGTCAAGAATATCGTTGAGCACAGTCACCAGCGCCGTGGCCGAGGCGTGGGCCGTGACCACGCCCTCGGCGTCGAGGCGGCCATCGGGTCCGTTGCGGGCCAGGTCCAGCAAGCCCAAAACGCCATTCATCGGCGTGCGGATCTCATGGCTCATATTGGCGAGAAAGGCAGACTTGGCTGCGTCGGCCTGCCGCGCCGCGACCAGCATCCGTTCCAGTGCCCGGACAAACCCGATCACACAGACCAGGCCCAACACAGTGGTCGTCGATAGCAGGAACAGCGCTGCAACCCGCTCGGCCTCGGCCGAATAAGGCGTCGGCGATACCCATCCATTGATGTCGAACACCAACAGCAACCCGAAAAACCCGACCGACACGGCGCCATAGATGATCGCGGACCGCGAGGTCAGGAAGAATCCGGCCGCCAGCGGCGCGATAATCTGCATTGGCGCGACATAGCCGGTCAGTCCGCCATTGGTCAGCGACGCCGCAAAGGCCATGATCTGGGCGGTCAGAATGAGCGCGTGGGCAATCCAGCGGTATTGCGTGGTGCGCCAGGCGATGAAGCCATAGCCATAAAACAGCGATACAGCGACCAGCCCGGCAATCTTGGCCGGCGACCAGCCGGGCAACGCCAGCGACACCGCAGCCAGATAGCACAGCAGCACGGTCCCGAAGGCGATGCTGGTCATCGCCAACACCCTGGACTTGCGACCGGCCTGAATGGTTTCGTCGTTGATCACGTCTTGCCCACGTCTCGCATCCCCCCAGGGACGGCGCACACACTATTCGGAAGAGCCTAGGGAAGGATTAACCGGCCATTTACGGTGATTTTTGGGTTTCATCCTGTCAGTTCAGCCAACTTGGCCCCGCCCTGCACCCCTTCCTTCTTCCCGGGGGGACCTCCCTCGGTTTTCGGGACGGTAGGCACGACCTCAGTCACTTGGGAGCGGAGTGTTTGTCGAAGCCGGACTCTATCGCTTGACACATATAAACATATCTTTATACGTGAAGTCGCGCCGATTTGATGTCTAGCTTGCGGGCGCGGAACAAGTGCGGCTAAAGCGGATCGGACGAGGCAGCGGCAATCGCCACATTTCCCATTCGCCTCGGCAGTATCCAGCAATCGGCGTGTCGCGCTTTCCGCCCAGACGGAATGTGGAATGATGTCCCTGGTTGCGGCGCTTGATTACCCTCTCGACCTGGCCCCGACGACAGCCCTGAAGCCGCGCCTTCGCGTGGTCCTTCTGGGCTGTGGAACGGTCAATTCCGGCGTCCTCGCCGGCCTGGAAGACATGCCGGGCCAGGTCGAGATCGCCGCCATCGTCACGCGCCGGCCCCGCAATGAAAGCGAGGGGGCCTACGCTTGGCTGACCGATCTCACCGCCGCTTTCGACACCGGACCGGACCTGGTCATCGACGCCCTGCCCGACTGCGCGGCAGCCGAAAAGGCCCTCGCCCTGGCAGTTGAACGCGGCGTGCATGTGATCTCGGCCAACAAGGCGGTCATCGCCCGTCGCCCGGACCTGGAAGCAAAGGCCCGCCGGGCCGGCCTCGGTTTCGCCTATTCGGCAGCCGTGGGGGGCGGCGTTCCGGTGCTGGAAACGGTGGCACGTCTCAAAGCCTCCGGCGAGACGATCACCCGGGTACGCGGCGTGCTCAACGGCACCTCCAACTTCGTCCTCGGCCTGCTGGAAAAAGGAATTGGGTTCGACGACGCCATCGCCGCCGCCCAAGCCGCCGGATTTGCCGAAGAAGACCCCAGCGCTGATCTCGACGGTCTCGATGCTGCGGCCAAGCTGGCGCTGATCGCCCGCGCCGCTTTTGACATTGCCCCCGACCCCTACGCGATTCCCGCCGACAGCCTGTTCGACCTGTCGGTCGGCCAGATCCTCGGCGCCCGCGAAAACGGCCTGCGCTACCGCCAGCTCGCCGAATTGTCGGTGCAGGCG
This sequence comes from Maricaulis maris MCS10, assembly GCF_000014745.1. Classification (NCBI taxonomy): domain Bacteria; kingdom Pseudomonadati; phylum Pseudomonadota; class Alphaproteobacteria; order Maricaulales; family Maricaulaceae; genus Maricaulis; species Maricaulis maris. The sequence goes on from NC_008347.1 coordinate 2,838,463, forward strand.
GAGGGCGTCGTCGCGACGGTCCGGCTGCAGGCCCTCCCGGAAGATCACGCCCTTGCCCGGGTCGAGAACGAGGAGAATGCGGTCGAGATCGACTGCGCCAGCGGCACCCGCATCGTGCTCAACGGCAAGGGTGCCGGCCAGACACCGACCGCCGGGTCTGTCCTCTCCGACGTCCGGGCCCTGCTCGCCAATGGCGGTGCCGGATGAGCGTAACCCTGGAGCATCCACCCGCCCTTCGATGTCGGGACATTTCCACCATCGCCCTGACCGCGACCGGCTCACCGGTCTCAGTAACCGGTCGCATCGCCGGGCCGGAGGGCGCGCCGGTCATTCTGGTACTTGGCGGCATCTCCTTCGGCCGCCACGTCACCGACACAGCCAATGGCGATGGCTGGTGGCGGCAGCAGGCCGGGCCGGGCAAGGCGCTGGACACAAATCGCCACCGCATCCTGTCCTTCGACTTCATCGGCGCAGACATCCACCCCTTCCCCTCCACCCAGGACCAGGCTCGCGCCATTCTGGCTCTGGCCGACGCCGCCGACATCCGTGACTTCGCCATTGTCGGCTCCTCCTATGGCGGCATGATCGGACTGGCCCTGGCGTCGCTGGCACCGGAACGCGTGCGCGAACTCGTGGTCATTTCCGCCGCCGACCGGGCCAGTGAAATGGCCCGCGCCTGGCGCTCCATCCAGAGGGACACGGTCGAGCTGGCATTGCGCCTTGGCGACGGCAAGGCCGGACTGGACCTCGCCCGCCGCCTGGCCCTGACCACCTATCGCACTCCGGACGAGTTCGAGGCACGCTTTGCCGACCCGGAGCCGGACAGCCGCGATGCCAATGGCGTCACCGGCTATCTGGCAAAGAACGGCCAGCGCTATGCCGAACGGACTGATCCGAACCGCTTTCTGGCGCTGTCCCGGTCGATGGATGAACACCGCGTGGATGTCGAAACCATCACCTGCCCGGTCGCCTGGGTCGCCGTGATCGAGGATCGCCTTGTCCCCGCCGACCAGATTGCCGCTGCAGCCGATCGAACCCTGAACGGGCGCCTGATCAAAATCAGTTCGCTTTACGGTCACGATGCCTTCCTCAAGGAAGACACCCTTATCGCCGCCACTCTGGACGAGATTTTCGGGAGCTGACATGTCGAGCGATCAACGTACCAAGGCCATCCGGGCGGGGCTGAACACGGACCGCAGCTGGAATGCGGTCATTCCGCCCCTGTCGCTGTCGACCGCCTACCGGCGCGAGGACCCGGCCATCCAGCCGGCCTTCGACTATGCCCGCACTGGCAATCCGGGCCGCTCCCTGCTGGCCGATGCCATCGCCGAGCTGGAAAACGCCGCCGGGGCCATCGTCACCGGATCCGGCATGTCGGCGATCGATCTCTTGCTGCACGACATACCGCACGGCGCCCGGGTGATCTGTTCCCACGATGCCTATGGCGGCACCCGGCGCCTCCTCGACGCCCGCGGTCGTGGCGGCCGGCTGATCCCGGTCTATGTCGACACCACTGACCTCGAGAAGGTCGCCGACGCGCTCAATGAAGACGCCGCCCTGATCATCGCAGAGACGCCCTCCAATCCGCGCCTGCGCATCTCCGATATCAAGGGGCTGGCCCGTCTGGCCCGGAATGCCGGGACAGAGCTGGCTGTCGACAATACGGTGATGTCACCGGTCCTGCAGCGGCCACTGGATTGGGGGGCTGACTATTCGGTGCAGTCCGTCACCAAGCTGCTCAACGGGCATTCCGACATGGTCGGCGGCGTGGTCTGCTGCGCCGATCCCGAACGGGTGGCAGAGCTGGGCTGGTGGGCCAATTGCGTCGGTGTCGGCGCCGCCGCCTTCGACAGCTATCTCGCCTTGCGCGGCCTGCGCACCCTGCCCTTGCGGGCCAGGGCGCAATGCGAAAGCGCGCAGGAAGTGGCCCGATGGCTGGACGCCGATCCGCGGGTCGCCCGCGTTGACTATCCCGGTCTGACAAGCCATCCCGGCCATGCCCTGGCGGCACGTCAGCAGGACGGGTTCGGCCAGCTGATCAGCCTGGAACTCGCCAAGGACGCCCCCGACCCGCGCGCCGTCGTGTCGGCGCTGGAAATCTTCACCCTGGCGCAATCTCTGGGCGGGGTCGAAAGCCTGTGCTGCATCCCGGCGCTGATGACCCATGCCTCCATGTCCCCCGAAGCCCGCGCAGAAGCCGGTGTCGCCGACAGCCTGATCCGCCTGTCAATCGGTCTGGAAAGCGCCGCCGACCAGATCGCCGATCTCGACCGGGCGCTGTCAGTAGCCTGACCTGTTACACGGCGTCTGACCGCACCCGCGCCACGGCGTCGTGCCAGCCCTTGCGGTCAGCCGCGCGCCGCTCCGGATCGCCGGCCGGTGTGAAGCTCTGGTCCGCCGCCCACAGCTTGCGGCCATCCTCCAGCGAGGCAAACAGGCCGCAACCCAGACCGGCCAGAAAGGCCGCGCCCCAGGCCGTCGCCTCGACGCTGGCCGGTCGGACGGTCTCGATCCCGGTCAGGTCGGCCAGGCGTTGCAGGAAGGTGTCATTGCGGGCCATGCCGCCATCCACCCGAAGACTGCGCGCCTCGACGCCGTCGGCGGCCATGGCTTCGAGCAGGTCGCAGGTCTGGTGCACCGAACTGTCCAGCGCTGCCCGGGCAATCTCGGCGCGACCGGAACCGCGGGTGAGGCCGGTCAATGCGCCCCGTGCCTCGGCGTCCCAATAGGGTGCGCCAAGACCGGTGAAGGCCGGGACCAGATAGACGCCGCTGTCGGGGTCGGCGCTCTGGGCCAGGGCCTCGATCTCGGACGCCTTGGCGATCAGGCCCAACCCGTCACGCAGCCATTGCACGGTCGCACCGGCTGACAGCACCGAGCCCTCCAGCGCATAGGTCGTTTCGCCATCGATACGATAGGCAATCGTGGCCAGGAGCTTGTTCTTCGACCGCACGGGAGTATCGCCGGTATTGATCAGCAAAAAGGCGCCGGTGCCATAGGTCGACTTCATCTCGCCCGGATTGAAACAGACCTGGCCAATGGCAGCCGATTGCTGGTCGCCAGCGACCCCGGTGATCGGCAGTTCGCGGCCCAGTATCGCCGCGTCCGCCCGACCGAAGTCCCCGGCACTGTCCCGCACGTCGGGCAGAACGGCTGCCGGCACGCCAAACAGGCCGAGCAGCTCGTCATCCCAGCGGTTGGCGGCAATGTCATAGAGCGCGGTCCGGCTGGCATTGGTCGCATCGGTGACATGCAGCGCCCCGCCGGTCAGCTTCCAGATCAACCAGCTGTCGACAGTGCCGAAGGCCAGCTCCCCGGCCTCGGCCCGGGCTCTCGCGCCGTCCACATGGTCGAGGACCCAGGCGATCTTGGTGGCCGAGAAATAGGGGTCCAGCACAAGTCCGGTGCGGTCGGACACAAGCCCGGCATGTCCGGCATCGCGCAATCCGGCACAGATGTCCGCCGTGCGCCGGTCCTGCCAGACGATGGCGTTGTGGATCGCATCACCCGTCGCGCGATCCCAGACCAGCGTCGTCTCGCGCTGATTGGTGATGCCGATTGCCTCGGCCCGATACCCGGCCTTCTCCGCAGCGGCGAGCGCTTCACGGGCGGTGGCGCGGACGGTCGCCCAGATGACGTCCGGGTCATGCTCGACCCAACCCGGCCTGGGATAGATTTGCTGGAATTCGCGCTGCGCGGTGGCCACGACCTTGTAGTCCGGTGTGAAGACAACAGCGCGCGAACTTGTCGTGCCCTGGTCGATCGCCAACAGCGCCTTGCGTTTGGAAAACATCACCATCCCTCCCCACATCTCGCCCTCTGCCGGAGCGAGCGTGTGACTATAGCCCTGACGGCGCCGGAGAAAACACGTTAGGCTCACCGGCAAACGGGAGGACGCATGAGCGATTCAGACTTCAGGCTCGAACGGCTGGCCAGCCCCAGCGGCGCCGATCTCGCAATCCATACGCATGAGGCCGAAGGCACGCCGCGCGGCATCGTCCACATCAATCATGGCCTGGCCGAACGTGCCGGACGCTATGCCCGCATGGCCGCTCAGCTTGCCCGCCGCGGCTATCACGTGATCGCCCATGACCATCGTGGCCATGGCCAGACCACGGCGGTTGACGGCGGCCCACGGCGCTTTGCCGACGAGGATGGCTGGAACAAGCTGATGCAGGATGTGGCGGCCGTCCACGCCGAAGCCCGCACACGCTGGCCCGGCCTGCCGCTGGTGATCTTCGGCCATTCCATGGGCTCGGTGGTCGCCTTCAACCATATCCTGCGAGCGCCCGACAGCGTCACCGCTGCGGCGGTCTGGAACGGCAATATGGCGCTGGGCGGCCTGAAAGGCGTGATGCGGCTGGTGCTGTTCTTCGAGGCCCTGTTCGGCGGCGGCGCAATGGCGACCAGTCACACGCTGGACAATCTCACCTTCAAGGCCTGGAACAAGCGCTTCCCGGAAGGCCGCACCGATGCCGACTGGCTGTCACGTGACACGGCAGAAGTGGACGCCTATGTGAACGATCCTGAGTGCGGCTGGCCGTCCACGGTCTCGCTGTGGCGGGACTTTCTCGGCGGGGTCGCCTATGCCGAGGACGACGCCCATCTCGCCGCCCTGCCCAAGTCTTTGCCGATGCATCTGATCGCCGGCTCGAAAGACCCGGCAACCGACGGCGGCAAGTCGATGGAGGTGTTGGCCAAACGGTTGAAGAAGGCCGGCCTGACCGATGTCCGCCTGGAAGTGCTCAGGGATTTCCGCCACGAGACGATGAACGAGATCGGCCGTGACGCCCAGATCGAGGCCTTCGCCGACTGGCTCGACCGGGTCACCGGCTGATCCATGGACCCGCGCGATGTCGTCATCATCGGGGCCGGTGCCGCCGGGCTGATGTGCGCCATCGAGGCGGGCAGGCGCGGACGGTCGGTGACGCTGATCGAGCACAGCAAGGCGCCGGCCGAGAAAATTCGCATCTCCGGCGGGGGGCGCTGCAACTTCACCAACATGCACACGACGGCCGAGAACTTCCTGTCCGGTAACCGCCATTTCGCCAAGTCGGCATTGAGGCGCTACACCCAGTGGGACTTCGTCGACTGGATCAATGGTCACAATATCCCCTGGCACGAAAAGACACTGGGCCAGTTGTTCTGCGACCACTCCGCCAAGGATATCATCGCTGCATTGCTGGCGGATCTGAAAGCCAGCGGCGGCGAACTGCGCCTGTCGACCTCGGTCACCGAGGTCGCCCGCGAAGGAGACGGCTTTCGCCTCACCCTGTCTGACGGTTCGACGCTGGGCTGCCAGTCGCTGGTCATCGCTTCGGGCGGCAAGTCGATCCCGAAAATGGGCGCAACCGGCTTTGGTTATGACGTGGCCCGCCAGTTCGGCCTCGACATTGTCGAGACCCGGCCCGGCTTGGTGCCGCTGACCTTCGATCCGGACATGCTGACCCGCTTCAAGCCGCTCGCCGGCGTGGCCGTGGACGGCGTCGCCTGTCACGGCAAGACGCGTTTTGCCGAGGCCATGCTGTTCACCCATCGCGGCCTGTCCGGGCCCGCCATCCTGCAGATCTCGTCCTACTGGCGCGAGGGCGACACGCTCCATGTCCATATCCGGCCCGATCTCGATATCTTCGATATCCTTCGCACTGCAAGGCAGGCCAATGGTCGCCAGGCGGTGCAGACCGCCCTTGGCGAGCACCTGCCCAAGCGCCTGGCCGCTATGCTGGTCGAGGAGTTCGGGCTGAGCGGCAATCTGGCCGACCAGTCCGACAAGAAATTGCGCGCCTTCGCCGACCATCTGGCCGCCTGGCCGATCACGCCGACGGGGTCGGAAGGCTATCGTACCGCTGAGGTCACACTTGGCGGCGTCAATACGGACGGGCTGGACAGTCGCACCATGCAGGCGCGGGCGGTGCCGGGGCTGTATTTCATTGGAGAAGTTGTTGACGTGACGGGTTGGCTTGGCGGATACAACTTTCAATGGGCTTGGTCGTCCGGCTGGTGTGCCGGACAGGTCGCCTGACAATAAATGAGACCGGGACAGGCGCGACAAAATGGGTCGTGGATTGTTCTCGCCACGAAACGGTATGGGGGGTATCTCTGAGGGAATGAACGGCGTTCGCCGGGCTGGCGCAACGTCGATTACTGACCGACGAGAGCAGTTTGGCCATGAAGTTGAATACGTCATACCTGTCAGCGGCCGGCATCTTTGTCGCGGTCGTGCTGCTCTTCACCGTCGGCACGGTGTTTCGCAGTGACGCCGGCATACAGCCCGGCAGGCAAACTTCTGAACATCCTCTGTTTGAAGTCGTCACCCGTACCGTCACAGCCTCGCCTCGCCCCGCCGAATTGCGACTGCGCGGACGCACCGAAGCAATCCGGGCCGTCACCGTCAGGGCCGAAACCGGCGGCCGCGTGGTCGAAGCACCAGTCCTGGAAGGGTCACCGGTTGTTGCCGGCGAGGTAATCTGCCGCCTTGAAGTCGATGCCCGTGCAGCTGCGGTCGATCAGGCCGAGGCGGATTTGCGCTCACGCCAGCTTGAATTTGAAGCCGCCGCCGAGCTCCAGGCCCGCGGCCACAGGTCCGCCAACAGCGTCGCCGCCCTCGAGGCCGCCCGCGATGGGGCCCGGGCGCAATTGCGCGCCGCGCGGGAAGAGCTGGCCAATATCGATCTGCGTGTGCCCTTCGATGGCTATTTTGACGGTCGCGATGCCGAAATCGGCGACTTTCTGCGCACGGGGGACCCCTGCGGCACGGTGCTGCAGCTGGACCCGATCCTGATTGTTGCCGAGGTCGCCGAACGCGATGTCAGCGCCTTGCAACCGGGCATGCCGGGCGAAGCCCGCCTGCTGGGCGGTGCGCGTGTTGATGGCAGCATCCGCTTTGTCGAGCGGCGCGCCAATCCGGCGACCCGCACCTTCCGGGTGGAGCTGGAAGTCCCCAATCCCGATGGCCTGATCCGCTCCGGTCTGACCGCAGAGATCCGGCTCAACCTGCAGCCAGAGCCCGCTCATCGGGTCCCGGCTTCCATCCTTGCCCTCGATTCCAATGGCGAGCTGGGCGTGCGCATCATCGAGAATGGCGACACGGTCCGCTTCCTGCCGATCCAGCTCCTGAGCGATGATGGCGAGCAGGTCTGGATCAGTGGCCTGCCGGAAACGGCGGAAGTGATCGTGCTGGGACAGGACTTTGTCTCTGACGGCACCCGGGTCGAGGTCCGCCCGGAGGGAGCGAGCCGTTGACCAGCATCGTCGACTTTGCCATCGGCCGGGCCCGGATGATCCTGGCCATTTTTGTCTGCGCCCTGATCGCCGGCCTGATCGCCTTCGCGACCCTGCCGCGCGAGGCCGACCCGGACATCCCCTTCCCATTCGTCATTGTTGTTGTGCCGCTGGACGGTATCTCTCCGGAAGACGCTGAACGCCTCATTGTCCGTCCGACCGAGACCGAGATGCGGGCGATCGAGGGGCTGGAAGAGCTCAATGGTACCGCCTCCCTCGGTGCCGGCACGCTGGTCGCCGAGTTCGACGTCCCCTTTGACGCCGACCAGTCGGTTCTCGATGTCCGCGAAGCCGTTGACATGGCCCGGCGCGAATATCCCGAGGACGTCCGCGAACCGGTGATCCAGGAATTCAACTCGGCACTGGCACCGACAATCGCCGTCCAGATCTATGGTGAAGCACCCGAACGCGCCCTGTTCCGCACTGCCCGCGCCCTGGAAGACGAGCTGGAAGCCCTGCCGCAGATCCTGCAGGTCGACATTCAGGGTCTGCGTGAGGAAGTGCTGGAAATCGTCATCGACCCGGCGCGGCTGGAGACCTATGGCGTCACCTACGCACAGCTGTTCAACACCGTGCAGTCCAATAACCGCCTGATCGCCGCCGGATCGCTCGACAGCGGCGAAGCGCGCTTTCAGGTCAAGGTGCCCGGCCTTTTTGAGGAGGCCGATGACGCGCTGAACCTGCCTCTGACACGCTCGGGCGACACCGTCGTCACCTTGCAGGATGTCGCCAGCGTACGCCGGACCTTCAAGGATGCCGACAGTTTCGCGCGTTACAATGGCGCCCCGGCCTACACGCTCCAGGTGGTCCGTCGTTCCGGCGAAAACATCATGGAAACCGCCGCGGCGGTGCGGGCCCTGACCAATGAGGCCGCGACCAACTGGCCCGAGACCATCCGCCATGACTTTTCGCTCGACCTGTCGACCTATGTCCGTGACAGCCTGCAGAGCCTGACCTCGTCGATCATGCTGGCCATCATCCTGGTCCTCATCATCGTGGTTGCGGCGCTGGGCCTGCGCTCGGCCCTGCTGGTCGGCATCGCCATTCCGTCCAGCTTCCTGTTCTCCTTCCTGCTGCTCGACCTGTACGGGCTGACTGTCAACTTCATGGTCATGTTCGCCATGGTCCTGGCCGTCGGCCTGCTGGTCGATGGCGCCATCGTGGTGGTCGAATATGCCGACCGCAAACTGGCCGAGGGCGAGACCCGCAAACAGGCCTATGCCAGCGCCGGCAAGCGCATGTTCTGGCCGATCGTGTCCTCGACCGGCACCACGCTGGCAGCCTTCGTGCCTTTCCTGTTCTGGAACTCCATCCCCGGCCAGTACATGGCCTTCCTGCCCCTGACCCTGATCTTCGTGCTGAGCTCGGCGCTGGTGATGGCGCTGATCTTCCTGCCGACGCTAGGTTCGGTTTTCGGCCGAAAGGGCGGAACCGTTGACGCCAACAGCGCGGTCGCCCGTCTCAATGCCCAGGAAGACAGTGACCCGGCCGACCTGCCGGGCCTGACCGGCATCTATGCCCGCACCATCGCCCGCCTCGTGAAGCGACCGGCCATGGTGTCGTTGGGCGCGCTCATCATTGTGGTCGGTGTGGTGTTCAGCTTCGGCGCCACCGCCTCGAACATGCGCACCGAATTCTTCCTCGATGCGGAACCGGAACAGCTCTACGTCTTCGTCCGGGCACGCGGGAACCTGTCCCCGACCGAGCAGTATGAATTGGCGCTGGAGGCCGAAACCCGGCTGCAGGACATTGAAGGCATCAAGGGCTATTACACCGTCGCCGGCACACCGCCCGGACGGTCGCCTTTCGACGGTGTTGGCGCCGCACCGGCAGACACGGTAGCGCGCATCTTCGTCGAGTTCGAACCCTTCGGACAACGACCCAATGGCCGCCTCATCGAGCGTGAAATCCGCGAGGCCATGGTCGGCATTCCCGGTGTCATCATCGAGGTCCGCCCCTTCCAGCAGGGCCCGCCTGTCGGCAAGGACATCCAGGTCGAATTGCGCTCGAATGACGCCACCGCGCTGGAGGCCGCGACACGACTGGTGCGTGGTTTCATCGACCAGATGGAAGGCGCGACGGATATTGACGACACCCTGCCCCTCCCGGGCGTTGAGTGGCGGCTGGATGTCGATCGCGAGGAGGCCGGTCGCTATGGCGCCGATGTCACCCAGCTGGGTGCAGCCGTGCAGCTGGTGACCACCGGCACGCTGGTCGGTCGCTATCGCCCCGATGACGCCGAGGAAGAGGTCGATATCCGGGTCCGCTTCCCGGCCGCCGACCGCGATATTTCCCGGCTCGACGATCTACGGGTCAACACCTCGACCGGTGCGGTCCCGATCTCCAACTTCGTGACCCGCGAGGCCCGCCAGCGGATCGACTCGATCAGTCGCCGTGACGGCAAGCGCGTCCTGATCGTCCGCGCCAATGCCGATGAGGGATATGCCGGCAATCTGCTGCTGACCGAATTGCGCGACTGGATCGATGCCGGCATTGCAGACGGCACCTTCCCGCGCAGCGTCGAAATCAATTATCTGGGCGCTGACGAGGAAAACGCCGAGGCCGGTGCCTTCTTCGGCAGCGCGATGCTTGCCTCGCTGTTCATGATGGCGGTGATCCTGCTCTGGCAGTTCAACAATTTCTGGCACGTCGTCCTGACCCTGCAGGCGGTGGTCCTGTCCGTGGTCGGCGTCCTGCTGGGCGTGATGCTGACCTTCCCCTATATCTCGATCCTGTTCCTGGGAACCGGAGTGGTGACGCTGGCCGGCATTGTGGTGAACAACAATATCGTCCTGATCGACACTTTCCAGCGCCTGCGCGGGCTGGGCATGCCGGTCGACGAAGCCATTGTCCGCACCGCAGCCCAGCGCTTGCGGCCAGTCATGCTGACCACGATCACCACGATTTTCGGCCTGCTGCCGATGGTCTTCCAGCTCAATGCCGACTTCGCCCACGGCACCCTGTCGATCGGCGGACCGGCCAGCGAATGGTGGGTGCAATTGTCGGCGGCGGTGGTCTGGGGCCTGGGCTTCTCGACCCTGCTGACCCTGCTTTTGACACCGGTCCTGCTGGGGGCTCCTTATCGCATTGCTCGCTGGCTGGGTTTTGATCTCGAGGGTGCTGGCACCAAGCGGGCCGGAGACCCTCTACCCGCCGAGTGATCAATCGCGACTGACCCGGATCAGCCGCCCTTCGGCCTCGTCGGTCAGTAACCAGACAGCCCCATCCGGCCCGACCCGGACATCACGGATGCGCGCACCGATCTCGCCAAACAGGACCTCCTCGCCGACGACCTGACCCGCGTCCAGTTCGACCCGACGGACATGGCCGGAGGGGACATCAGCGTCGCCCGGAATAAGGGCCGCGACCAGCAGGTCGCCATCCCACTCAGGAAACATCTCGCCGCGATAAAGAGCCATACCGGCTGGCGCGATCGACGGCGTCCAGACGTGAATTGGTTCGTCAATGCCGGCATAGGTATCAAAGGGCGTCACCAGAGCGCCGGTATAATCGACGCCATGACTGGTGATCGGCCAGCCATAGTTGGCCGTGGAGGAGAGTTCATTGATCTCGTCGCCGCCACGCGGGCCGTGTTCATGGCTCCAGACGACGTGATTGGTGGCGTCATACACAACGGCCTGTGGGTTGCGGTGACCGATCGAAATCACGCCAGGTGCTGAGTTTTCGAATACCCGTTGAGCAGGTTGCCCATCGAGACCAAGGCGAACATAGGTTCCGAAATGCGTCCCCGGATTCTGCGCCTCCTCGCGATAATCAAACCCGTCGCCAACCCCCATGACCACTGTCGCCGCCTGTCCGGCCTCGGCGGGAATCATGGCCATCCGGCCGCCGTAATGGACGTCGGTCCGCCGGTGCGGCATGGCCTCGAACAGGACGTCGAACTCAACAAGCGCGTCGCCTTCGAGCCGTCCGCGACCGAGGTAGAGCGTGTTGTCGCCCGCGCTGCCGCCGCTCCAGCTGAGGTAGACGAGGCCATCCGTCTCGAAGTCGAGCGACAACACCACATCCAGCAATCCGCCCTGGCCGGAATAGAACACCTCCGGCACGCCGCTGACCGGTGTCTGGACGAGACCCGACTCATCAATAATCCTGAGACGTCCCGGTTTTTCGGTCACCAGCATCCGGCCATCAGGCAGGAAGGCCAGGCTCCACGGGTATTCGAGACCTGTGACCCGGGTCTCCAGCGTCTGCGCCGATACGGGGGCCGAAACGAGCAAACCCGCCAATGCCAGTAACGAAATCAGCCGCATCTTCCACTCCCGAATTGTCGTTGTCAGCGCCACCCTATAGGCTCGCGTCCAGCCTGTAGAGTACCAGCGAGGCATTCGGGATGACGACAGTGCGAACAGTAGCGATCTACCTTCTCGCAGTCCTCGTCGGGACGATACTCGTCAGCCTGGCCAATACCCATGTCGACCTGCAAGCGCTTGCCCGGATTGGCGCAGAGATACCGGTTGCCGTACGTGTAGATGCCAGCCTGCGTGACCTGCAGGGCTTCGCGCCGACCCTGTTGGCCCTGAACCTGATCGGCTTCGCTATCGCCTTTCCCGTGGCCGGCTGGGTTGCCCACTGGCTGGGACCAAGCTGGCGACTGATCGGGTTTGCACTCGCCGGCGGGCTGGTCGTGATCGTCATGATGGGTGCGATCACCGTGATTTATCGCGCATTGCTCGACTCGACTATTACACCGGTCGCCGCCAGCCGCGAACTATCTGGCCTGCTGACCCTGGCGCTGGGCGGCGTGATCGCCGGAGGGTTGTTCGCCAGCCTGAAGCCGGCAGCGGATTAACCGCGTCATCCAGCATTCGACTCAATTGAAGGTCGAATGCGGGTGCGGCGACAGACCTCTCCTTAAATCAGGTGCCCTAGCGTGGCCTCATCGAAGGAGGCGCCGATGACTCGAATCCGCGAAACCGTGCGATCCGACCTGCGCAACATCATCAAGGGCGGTGCAACTTCGCGCATTCTTGACCTGCATTCGATTGCCAAACGGTATGGCGAATTTGATGCCCATGCCGATAACCCATTCTTCCAGCACTCCCGCCTGAACCGCTGTTTCGTGGTCAAGCACACGGTGCGGGCCCATGAACGCCCCTATGTGATGTCGAGCCAGCCCGTCGTGACCAAGGTTCTCGTACCGCTCGCCCATGACGACCTCGCCCTGGGCGGACACGCCGTCTTTGTCGAGGAACTGGGCTTTGCCACCAAGATGCGGACCCTGTTCGAACGCACCGACGAGCCGCACCTGCTCGATCTCGACCTTATCCGTCTTCGCGAGCTGGCGGCCCTGCCCTCCTTCGATCCCTTCCTGATCGCCGAGCGTTTCCGCGACCATGTCCGCCCGATTGATGATTGCTATTTCAACATCACCGATGCCGAGGTCGACCGGATGGAATCCTCGGTCGCCAAACAGATCGTGTCGGTGATTGCCCTCGCTTTTGGTGAGGAAAGCGGCGGGCGGGATGACGAGCGAGCCATGCGCTTCACCCGCCAGCTCCTGTCGGGTGATCTGGATGGCCGCATGCAGGCCCTTCGCAGGTCACTCGACATGACCGAGATCGAATTCAAGTCCGGCATCTTTGGCTGGAAGGGCGTGCTCTATTACCGCTGGTGCATGAGTGAAGCCCTGGGCGCCTTGAAGTCTTTCATCACCCAACTCAAGGCGGCCTCCATCGTCGGTGCGTCGGCGCAGGAGCATCACGAACTCCAGCACATGCGCCGGACCATCATTGACGAGACACGACATCGCTGGAAAAGCCTGACATCGGTGATGGACGAGTATGAACGGGTTTTCGGCCGCTTCTGCCGGGGCGAGGACGTCAACGGTTTCCGCAATTTCCTGCTCAAGGCGCCGACGCTATTCTACGATGTCGGCAGCGACCTCTCTGTCGTCAGTCACATCCCGGGCTACTGGAGCTATTGGGCCAGGCAGAACACCAAGGGCTTCCTGCATGCCCGCGAGGCCATGATGCTGTTTTCCGACTTCACGGCCAGCGTCACCCGTATCGCGCCCGGCAGCGGCGCCCGACCGGAGGATGGCCGTCGCCGCATGCATTCACCGATCCCTCACCCGGTCGTCCAGGCGGTGAGTGCAGCCTGACCGCATAAGATATGAGCCACCCGACGGCGCCAGATTACCAATCAGACATTGTTGTCCGCCAAGCTGGCCAGTCCAAGGGTGGGATCGGGCATGGACGCAAACTTGAAACGGATAGTCCAGGGCGGGGCGACTACCCGTATTCTCGACCTGTATTCGATCACCCGCGCCTATGCGGACGATCTGGAATTCGAACGTCGACCGGTTTTCCAACACCCCAAGCTGAACCACGCCTTCCTGATCAAACACACCGTCCGCCCGCACGAGCGGGCCATGCTGGCCATCGACGCCGCCGTGGTCACCAAGGTCATCATCCCGATCAGCATCGATGATCTGGGCATGGGCGGCCATTCACTGTTTGTCGAGGAACGGCGCGGCCTCACCAAATTGCGACGCTTCCTCGATATTTCGGTCGAAGGCGGTGAACATCTGGATGATGACCTGGTCCGTCTGCGTGAACTGTCCAAACTGCCGTCCTTCGATCCCTTCCTGCTGGCTGACCGGTTCTTGCGCCACGAACGTCCCATCGACCCCCGCTATTTCCAGATCGCACCGAAAGAACGCAAGGCCATGCAGGCCTATGTTGCCAAGCAAATCGCCGGCGTTGTCGGTCTGGCATTCGGCCACGAAAACCTGGCCGATGATGACGAGCGGGCGCTCAAATTCGCCGTCGAGATCATAGAGGGCGAAGACACACCGAAGATGAACGCCTTGCGCCAGACACTGGGGATGACCAAGGAAGAGTTCGTCGACGGCATGTTCGGCTGGAAGGGCGTGCTCTACTATCGCTGGAAGCTGAATGACACGACCGACCGCCTGCGCCGCTTCGTCATGGAGTTGGACGATCTGATCATACGCGGCGTCACGCCGCAGGAGCGCCGCCAGATCGACGAGATCCGCAAGCGGATCCTCAAGGAAACCCGTCAGCGCTGGGCAGCCCTGGTCTCGGTACTCGACGGTTTCCAGGAAGAATTCGAACGCTTCAGCAAGAGCGGTGACGCGGAAACCATCCGCGACTTCCTGCTCAAGGCACCCAGCTTTTTCTACCATTTGGGCAGCGACCTTTCTGCGCTGAGCCATGTGACATCCTATTGGGAATACTGGTGGCGCAATCGCGATCCAGGGTCGTTGGCCGCACGCGACGCAATGGAAGTCTTCCCGGCATTCCTGCGCAGCCTGATCCGTGACAAGGGACAGGGTGTGCCCAAAGCCGTGATCGGCTGATTGCCCGTCGGTCGGACACAAAAAAGCCGGACCCGAAGGCCCGGCTCTTCCGTTGCCGCTGAGCGCCGGTCTATTCGATCGTGACCGGCATCAGATTGTCATCCGAATTGCGGTCGATCAGCTTGTTGTACGGGTCGATGCCGGCATAGAGCGGCTGCTCGTCGACGATCAACTCGATCCGCATCGTGGTCTCGTTGATGCGGTGCTTGTCCATGTAGAGCACATGGCCCGAGCCTTCATAGGCATCGTCGAGATCTTCCGTGAAGACACCGATATCGATCATGTAGTCGATGTCTTCCTCGGTCTGCTCGCCATCGCCGCCGGCTTCGTACTTGTGAGCCTCGACTTCCAGCACCAGATCCCAGCGACCATCATCGCGTTCGCTCGCCGTGGCCGAGGTCACATTGAGATCGAACAGGACGATACGCTCGAAGAAGTCATGGATCATCGCCTCATGCTCGGGCCCGGCCTCCTCGCGCAGCAAGCGCAGGAAATCGAGCGTGATCGCGTAGGGGTCGGACGAATAGGCCCGCTCGGCGATCAGGCGTTGCATGGTGCGGTTGACCACGTCCTCACCGACATAGTCCTGCAGCGCATACATGATCACCGCACCCTTGCGGTAATGGACATACGCCTGGTTCTCGACCCGATAGAGCGGGAGCTCCTCGATCGCCTCCGAGCCACGCGCCGACAGATAACTGTCGAGCTCGTATTTCAGAAAGCGGCGCATATGGTCCTCGCCATATTCCTGGCGCATCACCATCAGGGCCGAATACTGGGCGAAGGTCTCGACCAGCATCGTACCGCCCTGAACATTCGCCGACATGACCTGGTGCGCCCACCACTGGTGCGCCGCTTCGTGAGCGGTGACGTAGTAGACATAGTCGATGTCCTGCGGATCCGAGAGGTCGGCGATGAAGCCGATGCTTTCCGAATAGGCAATCGTGTTCGGGAAGGACTGCGCGAAGCTCGCATAGGCCGGGAACTCCATCATGCGGTATTGCCGGTATTGATACGGGCTGAAATGCTCCGAGAAATAGGCGATGGAATCCTCACCGGCCTCGAGCATGCGCTCGACATTCCAGTGATGGTCGGGATGGTAGAAGACCTGGAAATCGACGCCGTCCTGCTGCCGTTCCGCAACCGCGTAATCGGCAGACATCCAGTTGAAGAAATTCAGGATCGGACGATCCATCACATACTCGAAATAACGACGCCCTCCGTCTTCCCATTCACGCTGGAGATAGCCCGGCGCGATGGCGATCTGGTCCGGAGACGTTGAGACGATCGTCCGGAAGCCGGTATAGCCGCCACCGATGTAATTCTCGTCCCAATGGCTTTCATCCTCGAGGGCATAAGCCCGCTCAACCGGCTCCAATCCTTCCCGCCGGCGATCCTGCCGGTCGGTCAGGCGGCGACCTTCATTGAAACCGATGATCGGCATCGACTCGCCATTGTTGAAGAAGGCACCATTGTAGACGACCGAGGAAACATTGCCCGAATTGCGGAAGCCCGGATTATTGCGTTCGACGGAAAAGTCGAAACGCCGGGTATCGCCAGGCTCCAGCGGCGTGCCGAGGTCGAAGGAATAGAGGTAGAAGCGCTCATCCGATGAGGCCAGCTCACCGCCTTCAACCGCGTGCTCGACGATCGTCGTGCCCGGACCATAGGAAATCCACAGCGTGTCGATCGCCTCATCGGTCTGGTTTTCGAGGACATAATGCCCTGTCGCGGCATAGCGCCGCTGCGCCGGGAAGATGTCGACATTGATGTTCGTGTCGACAACAAGCGGCTGCGGCAAGTCCTGCAGGTGAATGTATTGACGCTCATATTCCGCCGCCATGGCCCGCTGGTCAGGACCGGAGATATAGGTGTTGCGGATATTGGTGTTGTAGAAAATCCAGCCACCCGTCGCACCGCCGCCGACGACGGCGACAAGAGCGACCAGCGCTGTTGCCGGCGAATAGCCGGTAAAGAGGCGGCCGATACGCTGGCTGATCGGGGTCAGCGCTCCGCGGCTCCACAGCTGATAGGCGAAGACCATCAGCAGCAGGGCCCAGAAACCCCAATACGCCATGAACCACAGGGAAATGCCGAGGAAGTGGCCATAGCCATTCATGTCCGAATACGGCGCCCCGGGCGAAAAGCCATACTGGTAGAGGCTGTGATCAAACCCGACCTGGCTCATCACCAGGGACATCACGAAATAGACCAGCATGGCGGCCATGCCGAGCCAGCGATTGTTGAAGACAACCTGCAGGAAAATCGCCAGGGCCGACAACAGGGCCGACGGCAGGACGAGTTCCATCACGCCGCGGATCGCATACTGGCTGATTTCCAGAACCGTATAGCCCATCGCCAATTGCGACAGCATGCCGGCGATGATCGCCACCAGGGCCAGCGAGATGATGACCACGGTCATCGCCACGAATTTCGCGGTGATGAAGACCCAGCTTTCCGTCGGTGTGGATTCGGTGATCTCGTTGAACGCATAGCGCCGCTCACGCCACATCAACTCGGCAGCGTAATAGATCACCACCACGATCGGAATGATGCCGAAAGCGCCATTGATCGTGTCCATAATGATCCGGGTGGTCGGAAAATTGTCCGTTCCGTAAAGCCCGTTGGCGAGGAAGAATCCCGGCACCGTATTGAACAGTCCCAGGGCCAGGATGATCCAGAAGGCGATGTTGAACACAACGCCTTTGACCTCGAAATCGACACGGGCAAAGAATTGTTGCCGCGCGGACTTTGCACCAAGCGTCGGAGTGACGCGCGGCAACTCAATGTCGGCAATGGCATGCCGGGAACCGGCTGTCGCGACAGCAGATTTCCGCTTGGCCGCGCCACCGGCATTGCCGCTCCGGAAACGGAAGGTGACCAGGTTCAGCACCAGCAGGGCCGCGCCGATCCCGATCCACAGAAACCGGTTGGCCAAGGTCGTACCTTCGAACGGGATGACCTGGGAATTCTGCTCGAACGCGGTCCAGTAACGGGTCGCCTCATTGAACGTATTCAGGCCGAACGGATCGATCAGGGCCAGCGTTTCGCGCAAGGCCGGTTCTTGGCGGGCGATGATCGACCCGACGAGATACAGGACAAGCAGGGCAACAAATCCGACCCAGACCATCATGGTCGAGCGGGTGAAATTGGCGACGGTGAACAGGATGGTTCCAACCACCCACATATTCACCAGGCCAATCACGGCGTAGACATAGACATACCAGTCCAGGCGCGTCGGACCGATCAATTCCTGGTCCAGCCAGGGCATGACCGAGCCGATCAGGAAGGCGATCGGCACGACGGCAAAGCACAGCGCGGTGGCCACGAAGCCACCAATGAAACGCCCGAGCACAAAATCGAACTCCCTGATCGGGCGTGAGAAGAACAATTCTTCCATCTTGAAGCTCTTGTCCCGGATGACACCGGACGACAGGAAGGCGACCGGTATCAGCCCGCCAAAGAGCGAGAAGATCAGCACATTGACGGTCAACGCGTTCGGCGAATTGATATTGGTCGCACCGCCGCCGCCGACCTGGATCTGGTCAATGGTGACTCCGCCGAAGACGAGGAGGAAGAAAATCGCGAAAACCGCGATGAAGACGGGTGAGAAAAGCTGATAGCGGATCTCGAACCCTGCGATCTTGGAGAGCATGATGTGCTCCTTTCTGCTGGGTTGAGACTTAAGCCGCTGCCGCAGCGGACTGGCCGCCACGGATGGTCGAGAAATAGACATCTTCCAGGTCGGCAGCCGCCGACACGAAATCATCGCCCGGCTGGCTGTCGGCCAGGACACGGATCATCACCTGGCCCATGGTCAGGCGTTCCGAGATGACATTGTGGCGGGTGCGCAGCTCGGCGAGGTCGGACTTGGCGGCCGTCTTCGACCAGACCTTGCCCTCAATTGCCTCGACCAGGTCGGCCGGCACGCCCTGGGCGACGATCTTGCCCTGGTTCATGATTGCCATTTTCGGGCACAGGTCGGACACGTCCTCGACGATATGGGTCGACAGGATGACCACGACGTTTTCGCCGATCTCGGACAGGAGATTGTGGAAACGGTTGCGCTCTTCCGGGTCGAGGCCGGCGGTCGGCTCGTCGACGATGATCAGCTGCGGATCACCCAGCAGGGCCTGGGCAATACCGAAACGCTGGCGCATGCCGCCGGAATAGGAGGCGACCGACTTCTTGGCGTGCTGGGTCAGATTGGTCTGTTCCAGCAGGGATTCGACAACCTGTTTGCGTTCCTTGGTATTGGTCAGTCCCTTGAGGACGGCGAGATGGTCCAGCATGGCCCGCGCCGACATGCGCGGATAGACGCCGAAATCCTGCGGCAGATAGCCCAGCGTGGCGCGCAGCGCCTTGGGATTTTTGACGATATCGATCTCACCGAAGGTCGCCTCGCCTGTGTCGGGGGCCTGCAGGGTGGCCAGGGTGCGCATCAGCGTCGACTTGCCGGCGCCATTGGGGCCGAGCAGGCCGAACATGCCCTTGGGGATGTCCAGCGTGACCCCGTCCATGGCACGCACGCCATTGCCATAGGTTTTCGTGAGATTCTTGATCGTCAGCATGATGTTATTGCGCCGGCTTTGCCCGCGTCCCTCTCCTGTCCCTGGGCGCCAACCTAGGCCGCGCCCCATTATGGCGCAAATGAGGCTTTGTTCAGGATCGGCGCCAGAGGGACGCGTGACCCTGATTGTCCCCCCCAAGCGCTTTTGGGCGTGTTTCCTGCCGGAACAACGTGACCGCAAGCCTTCGCGATTGTATGCGGAGACACATGGCCCCACCTCTCCTCACCCTCCAGAACATCCATCTCACCTTCGGCGTGACGCCGCTGCTCGCGGGTGCCGACCTGCAGGTTGATGAAGGCGAACGCCTGTGCCTGGTCGGGCGCAATGGTTCGGGAAAGTCGACCCTGCTCAAGGTCGCGGCCGGTCTGGTCGAGTGCGATGAGGGTGACCGTTTTGTCCACCCCTCGGCCACGGTACGTTACCTGGAGCAGGACCCGGACCTGTCGGCCCACGCCACGATCCGCGACTATGTGATGTCCGGCCTGGCACCCGGCGATGCCGACTACCGGGCCGACTATCTGCTCGAAAAACTCGGCCTGACCGGCGAGGAAACACCCGGGCAGGTCTCCGGCGGCGAAGCCCGCCGCGCGGCCCTGGTCCGGGCGCTGGCGCCGGATCCCGACATCCTCCTGCTGGACGAGCCGACCAACCATCTCGACTTGCCGGCCATTGAATGGCTGGAAGAGGAGCTGCGCCATTGCCGCTCGGCCCTCGTCCTGATCAGCCATGACCGCCGCTTCCTGGAAAACCTGACCCGCAAGACCGTCTGGCTCGACCGCGGCCAGACCCGCCAGCTCGACCAGGGCTTTGGCGGTTTCGAGGCCTGGCGCGACACGGTGCTGGAACAGGAACAGGACGAGTTGCACAAGCTCGACCGCAAGATCGTGCGCGAGGAAGACTGGCTGCGCTATGGCGTCACCGCCCGGCGCAAGCGCAATGTGCGCCGCCTGGGTGATCTGCACGCCCTCAAGCAACAGCGCCGCGACCATCGCGGACCGCAAGGCCAGGTCAAGCTGGAAGTCTCCGACGCCAATGAAAGCGGCAAGCTGGTCGCCGAGGCCAAGAACGTCTCGCTGAGCTATTGCGAGCGCGCCATTGTCAGCGACTTCTCGACCAAGATCGCCCGCAATGCCCGTATCGGGCTGGTCGGCCCGAATGGTGCCGGCAAGACCACCTTGCTCAACATCCTGACCGGCCAGCTGGCGCCGGACAGCGGCTCGGTCCGCCTCGGTACCAAGCTGGAAATCGCCTCGCTCGACCAGAAGCGCGTCGCCCTGAAGGATGACTGGACCCTGTCGGAAGCCCTCACCCAGGGCAGCGGCAACCAGGTCGAAGTCGGTGGCAAGACCAAGCATGTGGTCGCCTATATGAAGGATTTCCTCTTCCCGCCGGAGCAGGCCAATACGCCGGTCCATGTATTGTCGGGCGGCGAGCGGGCGCGGATCATGCTGGCGCGGGCGCTGGCCCTGCCGTCCAACCTGCTGGTCCTCGACGAACCGACCAATGATCTCGACCTGGAGACGCTCGACCTGTTGCAAGGCCTGATCGCGGACTATGCCGGCACGGTCTTCCTGGTCTCGCACGACCGCGACTTCCTCGACCGCTGCTGCACCTCGGTGATCATCGCCGAGGGTGATGGCATCTGGCAGGAATATGCCGGCGGCTATGCTGACATGGTCGCCCAGCGCGGCGCCGGCGTCAGCGCACTCGACAAGTCTGGCGGCAAATCCGGCAAGTCAGCCGACAAGCCGACCGCCAGCGCCGAGGCCAAGCCGGAACGCCGCCGCATGGCCAACAAGGATCGCTACGCCCTCAAACTCCTGCCCGACGAGATCGAGAAACTCAGCCAGGAAATCGCGCGCCTGGAAGCCGACATGGCCGACCCCAAACTCTTCGCCGACAGCGCCCGCTTCACCGCCGTCTCCAAACGCCTCGGCGAAGCCATGCAGGACCGCGCCGACAAGGAAGACCGCTGGCTCGAACTGGAAGCCCTGCGCGAGGAGATCGAGGGCTGACCGCTATCGCAGCGCTCGTGAATGCGCCGGGCCGAGAAGGATGGCGTTGAGGAGCAAGAGGTCGAGGCCTTCCAGATAGGCGCGTGTGGTCGGTGACTGGGTGATGGCCACGACCTGTCCGGCGCCCTGGCTGGTCGACAGGACGAAGGGCTTCAGGGCCAACTGGTCGGCATACTCCTGCCACAGATACCCGCCGGCGAGCAGCGCGTCGCGCTCGTCAAAGCGCAGGGCCGTCGTCGCATCATCCATCGCCACCGGCGCATAGATGTCGGAGCCGGTGACCAGCGCCGCGGCGCCGCCATCATATCCCGAGGCCATCCAGGCATTGGGATTGGCGACCACATTCACCAGCGCGCCCGGCGAGGATTCCGGCATGGAACCGGCCGTCGCTTCCAGCACGCGCAGCTCGGCCTCATTGGCCAGAACGCTACCGTCAACAACCTGCCCGGATGCAGCGGCCCCATCACGCGGCGTGTCGGCGGCACGCTCGCGCTGGGCCGGGATCAGGCCGACATCAGCCGACGCCAGCCAGCGGGTGGCATCGCC
Organism: Maricaulis maris MCS10; assembly: GCF_000014745.1. Taxonomy (NCBI): domain Bacteria; kingdom Pseudomonadati; phylum Pseudomonadota; class Alphaproteobacteria; order Maricaulales; family Maricaulaceae; genus Maricaulis; species Maricaulis maris. The sequence goes on from NC_008347.1 coordinate 2,860,218, forward strand.
GAGACCAACCAGCACACCGCCTTCGCGGACAAATTCGCTGATCGCGCGCGCACCCGACGAGCCGAGCGTGCTCGACAGGCCGCCATAGCCCTGCTCGGGGACGATGAGGACATCATAATTGTCCAGCTGTGCCCGCCCGACGGAACGGGTGCGGATCACCGAGACCGGAATGTCGTGGCGACGCTCAAGGACATAGCGTGTCGCGCCGGCCGAGGTCGGGTCGGTACCGGCATCCCAGAGCATGGCGACACGCGGCGCTCGCAGGGCGAGGAAATTCGAGCTGCCCGGATTGGGGCCCTCATCAACCCAGCTGGTGGCCATGCCTTCGAAGCGGGCGCCGCTCTCCGCGGCGAGACGGTTCATCAATGCGTCCAGGTCATCGGGCGCGCCATGGCGCGGCACGACGACCGAGCCGCGCGGGAAATTTCGGTCACCGATGCGGAAAGCCAGGTCGGTCGTGCGCATGGCAATGCCGGCATGCGCCAGAGCCGCCACAAAGCGGGCCTGTCCGGCATCGGTCCAGGCGATGACATAGCCCCACTCGGCACTGTGCTGCGTTGTGACGCGTTCGATCGGCATTTCCGGATCAACCGCTTCAGTCGCCAGGGTCGGCGAACGACGGCAGGTGGCAGAATCGACATTGTTCATCAGAGGCAATGACCAGGCGGTCACGTCATACAGCTCATGACCCAACCCGTCGGCCCGGCGACGCTCCTGCTCGACCATGAAGTCGGCCGGAAGGTCCGTGGTGGCCTCCAGCAAGGTTCGGGCAAGGCGCCCGGCTGGCTGGTCGAAGCGGACCAGGAATCCGCCATCGTCCAACCGCGTACCGCAGGCCGACGTGCCCGGCTCAACGCGACCCACCTCGATGCCCTGGGCGGCGAGATTGCGGGCCATGCGTTCCGCGCCCCAGCGATTGCCGGACAGCGACAACAGCATGGCTTGCGGATCGTCGGCACTCGTCGAGGCACTGGCACGGAAATTGACGAAATCGTTGAGAAAGCGCTCGCGGTTCTCGGCCACGACCTGGGCGGTCGACAGGCTGGCCACGAAGTGGTGATTGACGCCGTCCGCATAGGTCAAGGTCGAACCGTCGCGGCGGCGCCAGGCCAGGCCGCGGGCCGACGCCTGCTCATAGGTCATCGCGACCGCGCCCTGCAGGGTTGGCCACATATCGCCATAGCCCGGATAGAAGGCGTCATAGACCTCGCGCGTGAAATAGGCATAGCCGAGACGGTCGAACCAAGTCCCGTGATTACGGCCGATCAGACCCTGGGCATCACGCTGGGACTGAACAATCTCGGGATTGAAGGGTTCCGCCGACGGGGCGAAGAAATAAGTGCTGTCGCCACTCATCTCGTGGGCATCAACCACGACAACCGGGCGCCATTCCAGGATCGCGTCGGTGCGGCCACGCGTTTCCGGCTGGGTGCGGGCAAACCAGTCGCGGTTCAGATCGAAAAGATAGTGGTTGTAACGACCGCCCGGCCACGGCTCGTCATGCTCGGCGGTATAGCGATCGCCGCTGAACTCAAGGCCGCGTGCGGCGCGGAAAGACTGGAGGAAACGGTTGCGACCGTCCGGGTTCTGGGTCGGATCGACCACGACAATGGTGTTGGCGAAGATGGTCTCGACGGTCGGGTCATCCTGCGCCGCGAGCAGATGGTAGGCCGTGCGCAAACCGGCATCGGTGGATGAAATCTCGTTGCCGTGCACGCCATAGGAGAGCCAGACAACGGCCGGCAGGTCGGCGATCAGCGCCTGGCGACTGGCGGCATCAAGACCACGGGGGTCGGCCAGGCTGGCCAGTCCGGAGCGTATATCATCAAGACGGGCCATCACCTCGGGGCTGGCGATGACGGCATAGGCCAGCGGGCGGCCTTCCCAGCTGCGGGCATATTCGACCACTTCGACCCGGTCCGGCGCGGCCGCTTCAAGCGTGTAGAGATAATCGATGGCATCTTCCGGCGGGGTAATCTCCTCGCCGAACGCGTATCCGAAAGTCGCCCGTGCATCCGGGATCGCCGGATCGTAGCGCGCCTCGAACGGCGATGGCTGCGCCAGGACCTCTCCGGCTCCGGAGATCAGGACAGCACTGGCAGCAAGAATGGCGCGAAACATGAAAAACCCCCGGGACGATTGAACAAACACTAAACCAGCTTTTGCCACGCGTGGAAAAGCCCCCAGACCAGCGCCTTACGGCGTGACGACCGGAAAATCGGCTTGTGGCTGCTCCAGCATGGCGAAAAACCCGAGCAGGGCCAGACGGTCACCCTCGATCGCGAAGTCCTCCGAGCCGATCATGTCCATCAGGCCCGCCTCCTGTTGCAACAGGCGCAACCAGAAACCCCGTGTCAGCGTGACCGTCGCATCCGCATCGTCCAAGGATGTGACCTGGCGATGATGCATGACGCCATTGGACAGGCTGACGACATGGGTCTCACCCACGTCTGAAAAGATGAAGTTGAAGCTTCGGTCACGATCAGCCGCCCGACCACTGTCCAGCCGCGTCGCCATCGCTGCGAAGAACATGTCGAGCGGGATTTCGTTGAGGATTGCAGATCCGGCCGCCGTCGCATCGAGGGCCGCCACCCCGTTGCGCAATTCATGGGCGCCGGTCAGGTAGACGTCGCGCCAGGGCGCCGACTCAGCGGCATAACCCAATTGCTCATAGGCCCGGGCAAGGACGTCGCGCGCCATGGCGTCATCCGGCGCCGCAAAGACGGCGTGCTGCGCCAGCTCGGCAGCCCACCGGTCATCCCCCTCGTCATGCGCCTCCTGCGCCATCCGGACGACCGCATCGACGCCGCCCATCGCCTCGACATATCGCTGCGCCGCAGCCGTGCGCGGCAGCGGGTCGAGATGGGCGGGCACGGCATCATACCAGCCGAAATAGCGTTGGTAGACGGCCCGGGCATTATGCTTGAGCGTGCCGTAATAGCCCTGGACCGCGAACACCTCTGCCAGACCCTCAGGCAGGGAAATTGTCTCGGCAATCTCGTCCGGCCCCAGGCCCTGCGCGGCGAGGCGTAGCGTCTGGTCATGGATGAATTTGTAGACATCACGCTGGGCTACAAGGAAATCGGCCGCCTCGTCCTGACCCCAGACCGGCCAATGATGGGAATTGAAGATGACCTGCGTGCGCGGACCGAAACTGCGCAGCGCATCGTCGATCGCGCCCGACCAGGCCAGCGCATCGCGAACCTCGGCGCCGCGCAAGGTGTAGAGATTGTGCAGGGTGCGCGAGACCAGCTCGGCGCCGCACCAGGCCTGGAGATCAGGGAAGAAGACCGTCAGCTCGGCCGGTGCCTCGGTATCGGGAGCATACTGGAATTCCATACGCACCCCGTCGATTTCCAGAGTCTGACCCGTCCGGTCGATCACATGGGTGGGTCGGGCAATGGTGTGCGTGCCCAGGGCGGGATGCTTGCCCAGACCCGACCCGACATGGCCGCGCGGGGAGCGTGGCAGCTGGGTGCCGTACATGTAGCCGGCCCGCCGCCCCATCACGATACCGGCCATGACATTCTCGCTGACCGAAGCGTCCAGGAAGCCGGCCGGGGCGATGATCGGCGTGTCGGGCCCCGCCACCGCACCAACACCACCAAAATGATCAATATGGGAGTGGGTCAGGATGACGGCGCTGACCGGCCGCTCGCCCAGTTCGCGATTGACCAGGGCCATCGCGGCCTGCGCGGTTTCGACCGAGGTCAGCGGATCGATGATGATGCGGCCGCTCTCGCCTTCAATCACCGACATGTTGGCCAGATCATATCCGCGCACCTGATAGATACCCGGGACCACCTCGAACAGGCCATGATGATTGTTCAGGCGGGCCTGCCGCCACAGGCCAGGATGGACGCTTGCGACGGGTGGTTCCGACAGGAAATCATAGTCGGCAGCGCGCCAGATGACGCCACCGTCTGGATCGCGAATTTCCAGATTTTCATCCCGCCCGATGAGACCGCGCACAGCCAGGGCCTCATCATCCGAGGTGATCGCGCCGATCCGGACAGCCTCTCGACGGTTGGCGGCAATCGTCGAAGGTGACGCCGGATTGAAACCGTGAGAGTCAGGCCCAGAGCTGCCCTCCGCCAGTTCGATCGCGGGCTCACTCCCACTACAAGCCGCCAGCAGAGCGCCAAGCCCGACAACCATCACTATCACGCGCCGCATGAGATCCTCCCCATCACAGTATGCCCACAAGCCTAAACCCCATTTCGGGATTTGACGACGCAAATTCACGCTCAATACCACACAAGCAACCGAATTTGCTGGCATTTTCGATAAAGGCGGCTAGATTCGGCACTCTTGTCCGCCGACGGGTCTCATCGTTTGCCCCGGCAGGAGTATGCATGACGCTCGACACGATCTGGAATGCCGCCCTCGCCAGTCTCGAGATCCTCGATGACTCGACTCGTCTCGACATGGTGGGACAGGCAGAGCGTGCGCAGGTCCCGCCCGGAACTGTCATCATAGCGCAAGACGAAGCTGATGACCGGGTCTTCCTGCTTTTGCAGGGCCGCGCCCGTGTGGTTCTGCTATCCGAGAACGGTCAGGAAATCTGGCTGGACGCCTTCGAGTCAGGCGCCGTTTTCGGTGAGTTGGCAGCCCTTACCGGTTCGCCCAGAATTTCCGGCATTGTCGCTGAAACCGATTGCGATCTCGCGGTATTCGAAGGATCGGCTTTCTTTGGCTTGGTCCGGCGACATGGAGAGATCGGGCTGGCTTTGTCACGCCTGCTCGCCCGCCGTGTCCAGCACACGACACAACGCATGTTCGAGCTGTCGGCTCTGTCAGCACCCGGCCGAATCTATGCCGAGCTGTTGCGAATGTCCCGGCCGGTCGGCACGGACGGAACCGCCCGCGTGATCGAACCGGCGCCCTCGATGAAGGAGCTGGCCCTGCGGGTCAATTCAACGCGTGAAACCGCGTCGCGCACGATCAACGACCTGCAGCGCAAGGGTTTGCTGAAAAAGCTGACGAGCCGGATCGAACTGGTCGACCCGGACCAGCTAGATCGCCTGCGCGGATCGAGCTGACGCCCGGACCTGCAAACCTACGACAGCGTCCCGGGCCATCGCCCGGAGCGAATACAACCGCTGCTCCGGCATCAACGCATCGATGCGGATATGGCCAACATACTCACTGCGAAAGCCGGTCGATGACATGGCCAGGGCCGCCGCGAAGGCCTCGCTGACGAACACCGAACCCGGCACGGTCACCGCCTCGATCCGGGCTGCAACCGCGACCTGACCGCCAAAAAGGGATGGACGTTTCTGGAGCGGATCCTCGCCCACATGAACAGGCCCGAAATGACCGGCGATCCGCAAGCCGACCGACGGTGGCAAATCATGTGCCCGCAGATCGATGGCCGCGAAAACCTGACGCAGCGCGTCTGCGGCGATGGCCGCCTGCTCAACCGTTTCGAACGCCAGGAACATGCCATCGCCCCAACTGTCCGCATGGACTGCCGGCGCCGCGAGCCTGTCGCAGCACTCGGCAAGCGGCTTGAGCACGCTCTGGACGAAGTGTGGCACCCTGTCATCGGGAACGGACGATGAGCCGGCAATGTCGAGAAAAAGCATCGCCCGCATCACCGCGCGGAACCCCGGTTCCAGGACACGCCCCGCCTTCGCTTGGCTAGTCCCGGCACACCGCGTGCCAGGGTAGCGAACGCGGACCTGGTCAAGCCCGCAGGCGGTCCACACATGGCTGTCATGATGGGTGCCAAAGGCTGGCGCCACCTCGGCCTGATCGTCATCAGCGACCAGGAGTTGAAGCGGCGTCGTGGCCAGGACATTGGCGCGCATTCGGGCCATCCCCATCGCGACAAGGCTTGAGAAATTGAGCGCCTCCGGTGAGGCAATACGCCGATCTGTCGTCAGCTCGACCACCTTCTCTGCCTGCCGGAGGCAGGTCTCGAACCGGCTGACCCATGCCTCGCCGAAAGGCCGCACTGATGCGTCGAGAAAAACCGGAACCGGCACGGGAAGGATCAGGTTCAGCTCGCACCCACGTGCCAGCGCGGCTTCGGCGACGACAATGTCCGACCCGGCTGCCAAGGCGCCATAGACGGGACCGACATGGTGCCGCGCAAGCAGAAGGTCGACCGTTTCCCGCAAGCGGTCTTCCTGCCGGGGCTCCACCAAGCCCGCTGCCTCACCCACTCCGAAAATATGACCCGCAAAATGCGCCGGGCGCGGTGGTTCAAGAGGTGCCAACCATTCAGAATCGAGACCCAGGACGGACACCAGCAATCTTAGTTGGCGGAGCGTGGTCGCATGGGCGAGATAGTTCGCCGGATCCTGTCGGAAGGCTTCGCGCAATGTCGATCGCGCGGAATGCAGGTCGCCAATCAGAAGATAGGCCTCTGCCTGTGACGCGTAGCGATAATAGCCCTGTTCCGGCGTATCGGAGACAGTATCGAAGTCACCATAGAGAACCCGTCTCGCATAGGTCTCCGCATCGCTCGACCGCCCTGCCAGCATGTACATGCTGGCGGCGTTGACGGCTGGATAATGGCCCCCGGTCCGGGCGTGGACATCGGCATATTTTTCGGCGCTTTCAAGCGCGAGGCGGGCGAAAGCGCGGCCTGAGGATTCAAGCGCCAGGGCCTTGAGAAGACGGGCTCCCACGGCCAGGCAGTCCTCGTCATGACGGATGGTCTCGAGTTGATAGTCCTGATAGGCCTTCGCCGCCCGTTCAAGCGCGCCCGACCGTATCAAACAGAGCACCGCACGGTGTTTGAGCCAATAATCATCCGGTTGACCGAGCAGGCCTTCCTGGCAAAGGTCATAGGCCCGCGCGAGATCGCCTTGGTTGAAACGGTCAATGATCCGATCACGCATGCCGGGCGTCCCCGGCAATGGCAGCGCAACGCCCACTGGCTGATTGATCAGGGCGGTGTGAGACGGGCAATTGGGTCGATAATGACCCGCGTCGCCTGGTTTCCGGCATCCTGGGACGCGTTGATGAAGAGCGCGAATTCATAGTCGGCAGGCGCCTCGACCGGTTGGGTCTGGATCTGGAAACTGTACGGTTTGCAGTTTTCACCATTCAGGGTCAGCCAGTCCAGTCCGCAGAACTGACCGGTCGGATCGACGCCCTTGAACTTGATACGCGCATCTTCGAACCCCCAGCCGGGCACATGGATATTGAAAATCATCCGGGTAAGCCCGTGCACATGCTGATCGAAGGGACAAGGCAGCACGGCGCTGCAGGGCGTCCACATGCCCGCCAGCGCTGCTGCGACGGCCGTCCTCAGGGTCGAGGCGTCGGCATCACTGAACGCCTTCACTGTCTCGGCGAAGACAACGAAAATCTGGGCGATCTCCGTATCGTCAAAGCTTTCGCGACCGGCATCGCTGCCATTCATGACCGTGAAACCGTCGCTGGCCCGAGCGATCAGGCTGATCTGCGTGTGCGTCGGCGCCTGACCACAATCGGCCAATAGTTCTTTCTGAATGATAGACCCGTCAAATGCGTCCTTGTCGATCACAGCCATTTGGTTGTCCCTCATGACAGTCTCGGGCCCGTCCCGTGACTGAGTCGAAAACCCTACTCCGCACTCGACAAGGCCGCCTCGAGTGTCATCCGGGCGTATTGAAGCTCGGCCGCGGAATCACTGCGAATGCGATCCTGGACAGGTTCGAGTCGGCGCACGATTTCCGCGCGAATCTGGTTGGCTTCGGCGTGATTGCCCTGCGCTTCGAGGACATCCGCAAGCGTGTTTGCGCCGGCCGCATAATAATAGGGTGCATGGTCTACCGCGCCCGACCAGTCGTCGACCTGACCCAATGTGGCCAACATGTGCTCGATCGAGGTCTGCGCCGCAGCCAAGTCACCGCGGGCGGCAAAGATCCGCCCTTCGATCAGGCTGGCATGCAGGCGACTGACGGCAAAGCGCGCCCCTTCGGCCGCCCCCCAGGCCTCATGGGCCATGAAGCCGGTCGCGGCGACATAGGCATTTCGGGCAGCTTCAATGCGCCCGGCCAGTAATTCAGCCTGTGCCTGCCACAGGCGTTGGCGCACACCGATCAGACGCCATTCCAGGTTTTCCGGTTCGTGAGCAATCAGGGCGGACGCTTCGAGTGAAGCCGGCTCGAGAATTTCCAGAGCGAGCTGGAGGTCTTCAGCCGATGTCTGGCGACCGGGCGCAATCAGCAATCGAGCCAGGGCGTACTCTGCGGCAATGACAGACCGGCGAACACGCCAGTCATCTGTCGCATCGACACGGCCGCTTTCATACAGCGCCAATTGCTCACCCAGGGTGGCAATCGCTGCATCGCGCCCATCGGTGATTTCCGAAATCGAGGCCACCCAGGCCAGCGTTTCCGATACTTCCACCCAGATGGGATCATTATCCGGGCGATCCGCAGCCATGGTACGCAATTGCTCGAGCGCCGAGGTCGCTGCCGTCCGGGCATCCAGCCAACGCCGCTGGGCCACGAACAAGGCTCCCATGTTGGAATGGGCATACGCCACTTCGGCTTGCCATTCGAGATTGTCGGGATTGATCTCGATCAGCCTGTAAGCGAGATCACGATACTCGCCGAAGCGCAGCTCGGCCGTGTCCAGATCGCCCCGCCGCCATGCGAAATACCCGACATAATAGGCACTTTGCGCATGTTCATAGACCCGCTCGCCCATCGTCGGTTCAACGGCGAGGATGCGGCTGGTTGACTGGTAGGCAATTCGGAAATGCTCGTAAGCGTTCTCCAGATCACCCTGGGCACTGTCGATGACACCCAGCAGATGGAAGGCCCGCGCACGTCGACCGAGCTCGTCAGTCGTCATCGCCACTGCGCCCTGGCCATCATAATACTCGATCACTTTGGCTCCGACGGCGTCCAGCACGTCCAGACGTCCGACCGGCTCAAGATTGTCTCGCAAATCATTCAACATGAATTCTATGAGGTCCTCGGCCTCGGCCTTGCGCCGCTCAGCTTCGGACCTTGCCGAGATAGCGAGCAGCGTCAGTGTGGCCATGATTACAGAAAGCAGTACAGAGGCGCCTGTGATGACCGTCACGCGGCGTTGTCGGCGCTGGTGGTCACGCTGGATGAGCTGATCGAGACTGACGCCGACCAGCCCGGCCACCAGTTTCAGCAATGCCATCCGTCGCCCGTCAGCCTGTCGGCGCATGTCTGCGGCTACCGGCTCCGAGATGGCTCCATCCGCGCCCGGCTCAAGAAGCGCGGGTGGGAAGCAGGTCTCGCCAGGCTCGGTTTCGGGGTCTGCATCGGGGTTGCCGGACACGATCGCAGCCAGGACGATTCCGTCCGGGTTGAGGTTTCGATAAGTCCGGATCTCTTCATTCACCCAGCGCGACGCCGCCGCTTGCGGCGAACAAACGACAATCAACGCATCGGACTTCGCCAGCGCTTCGCGCACGGATGCCGTCAGATCACGGGTCGCGGCCAGGTCCTCGCGATCGCGGAAAATCGGGGTAAGTCGCCGCGGCACTGGACCATGCCCGGTATCCTGCCCGACCAGTCGCGGGGGAATGGCATAGGTCTCGAGCTGGCGATGCAGCCAGCGCGCAAAATCCTGATCCCGATGACTGTAACTGATGAACGCCTTGTAGCGCTTGCCCACACTCATCACCTATCCCCGAACCGCGGATAGCCATCATTGGTGCTTCGCGCCATGCGTGCAACCGCAAGCGGTCAGCAGGATCCGGTTCAATACCGGACTTTCAACATATTTCAGGGCCAATCGCGGAGATTGGTAACCGCAACCCGCTGGCTGACAGGCAAGCGGCAGGACCGCTGCCAGCCGCTGCGAACGCAGGCGGCATCACCAAGACAATGCTGACGTATTGACCGGTATCACGGACCAATTAGCGACGGGGCGCAAGGCGAAGTTGGGGCTTCGCATGGGCAAGGTCCTGCGCCCCGCCGTTCCCGGCACAGCAAGCTGGGCACGGGGTTTGGGGCCGCTCAATGAGCGGTAGGATGAAATTATACCAATGCGGCGGGACCCTGTGTGATGGCCGTCACGTCCGGTGAAAAACCGCGTCAGGTGGGGGCAGGGCCAGCAACGTCAAGGCGCATCAATTCGATGGTCACGCCGCCGAAGCCGGCCCGTGTGTGCAGGCGAACTGGCAGGTAACCGCCCTCTCCAACGACCGGGGCCAGCCAGAGCACCAAAGGATGTCGAAGCTCCGCCTCACTGGGATAGTCTTCCGGATCATAACCCGAGATGGGTTCATACCAGGCATGACAGACCAGGGCATCGCCCCGCCAACCCCGGGTCCGGACGCGTTGTGTGCCAACCGTTTCAAGCCTCAGATCATAGCGGGCCTTGCCATCAAAGACCGGAAGCCGCCCTTCACAGCCCTCGCCGTGTTCCATCCGTCGGGACAGTTCGAAAAATGCTGTCATCGGATCAATGACGCCGGTGCGGTCACTGTCACTGGCAGGTGGCACTCCCAAGGACCCGAATGGCGGCTCCACATCGGACTGGGCAATCTCTGCCGCAAAGTCGACACGGACCGCGCGCACCTTGGTCCCCGTTCGCTCAGTATGGGCGTAGACCACGGGTTCACGCCCGCCAGGTCCATCGCGACCGCTGACTTCGGCCCGGATATCGAAATCAGTGAACAGCGAGGCCAGGCCGGCGGCTTCAATGAAACTGTCGGCCCGATACCCTGTCTCGCTGATGCGGGCATTGAGCGTGATCTCACCGACCTTGAAGATCAGTACTGAAGAGTCATAACGGGCGCTGATTTGGGTCTCTTGAGCCGGATCAACGACGCTGGCCAAGGCCAGGGCGCGACTGCCGGCCGATGCCGAATCTCCGACGAAAACGCCCAAGAAAGTCGCAAGGCCCAGGGCCAGGCCCGCCATCAATCCATCCGCACGCATGACACCGCTTGTCCACTTCAACTGCCGCAAGTTGGCGACCCTTAGCGGCAGAATGATGGCGGTTCAGGCCGGAATCAATCCGGCGTCGGTTGGTGACGCCGCGACCAGGTCAGGAATGGCCAGAGCGCCTTCTTCAGCCGGACCGGCCAGCTGCCGGAAACCGGCAAACAGCTCACGGCCCATGCCGGCCTGAATGGTGCTGGGCGCGACTGCCGGCGCACGCCCGTCAAACCCTTCTGCGACGATGGAGAGTTCACCGGTCCGGGCATCGAGGCGGATCATGTCGCCGTCGACAACCCGGGCCAAGGGACCGCCCAGCGCAGCCTCCGGACTGACATGAATGGCTGCCGGAACCTTGCCCGACGCGCCGGACATGCGGCCATCGGTGACCAGCGCAACCTTGAAGCCGCGATCCTGAAGCGAGCCCAGCGCGGGGGTCAGCTTGTGCAATTCCGGCATGCCGTTGGCCCGCGGCCCCTGGAAGCGGAGCACAGCGATGAAATCCCGGTCCAGATCACCGGCCTTGAAGCAATCGAGGAAGCTGTCCTGGCTTTCGAATACGATCGCCGGGGCTTCAACGACGCGATGCGCCTCCGCCACGGCCGACACCTTGATTACGGCACGCCCGAGCGGGCCGTCGAGTAATTTCAGGCCGCCATCGGCGGAGAAAGGCTCGGAAACCGGTCGGACAATGGACAGGTCGGCCGTGCCCCCTTCGACCGGCCGCCAGGTCAATCCGTCTCCGTCGGAAAAGGCCTCGCTGGCGTATCGACGCAATCCGGCACCCATCACGGTCTTGACGTCATCGTGCAGAAGTCCGGCATCGAGGAGCTCGCGAATGACCAGGCCCAGGCCGCCGGCCGCATGGAAATGGTTCACGTCGGCCGGGCCGTTTGGATAGACGCGGCACAAGAGCGGGGTCACTGATGCGAGGTCGTCGAAATCGCTCCAGTCGATCAGTATCCCCGCAGCGCGGGCGATGGCGATCAGGTGGATGGTGTGATTGGTCGAACCGCCGGTCGCGTGCAGGCCGACAATCGCGTTGACCAAGGCCTTCTCATCGACAATCTCGCCGATCGGCGCATAGTCAGGCTTGTCCGCTGTGATGGCCGCGGCGCGCTGTGCTGCAGTACGCGTGAAGGCGGCCCGCATCGGATCGGCCGGATTGACGAAGGCTGCACCGGGAATGTGCAACCCCATGATTTCCATAAGCATCTGATTGGAGTTGGCGGTGCCGTAGAACGTACACGTGCCCGGCGAATGATAGCTCTTGCTCTCGGCATCCAGCAGCGCGTCCCGGCCGACCTTGCCCTCGGCATAGAGCTGCCGGACCTTGGCCTTTTCCGGGTTGGGAAGCCCCGATCGCATGGGCCCGGCCGGCACGAAAATGACCGGCAGGTGCCCGAAGCGAAGCGCCCCGATCATCAGGCCCGGCACGATCTTGTCGCATACACCAAGGCACAGCGCGGCGTCGAACATGTTGTGGGAGAGCGCTACCGCGGTCGACATGGCGATCACGTCGCGGCTGAACAGCGACAACTCCATGCCCGGCTGACCCTGGGTTACGCCGTCGCACATGGCCGGGACACCGCCGGCCACCTGCCCCACGGCGCCGACCTGATTGAGCGCCTTCTTGATCTGGTCCGGATAGGGGCCAAAGGGCTGATGCGCGGACAGCATGTCATTATAGGCGGTGACGATGCCGACATTGGCCCAACCGCCATCCTTGAGGGCGCGCTTGTCGTCGCCACCACAGGCCGCGAATCCATGGGCAAGATTGCCGCATGACAGGGTTGAACGGTTGCGGCCGGTTTCGCGTGCGGCGGCGACCTGGGCGAGATAGGCGGCGCGGGTCGGCGCGCTGCGCGCGCGGATGCGGTCAGTGACGGCGTCGAGCGTCGAATTGATCGTCTGGGTCATGATCGTCTTCCGTTCGTGCGGACGCTCAGCGCGTCCAGTGAATATCGGGCCGGTCGGATTGGGATCGCAACAGCGCCCGCACCGGCATATCGGCAACCGGTCCATCACCGAGAGCCGCTTCCAGGGCCGCCTTCTTGCCTTCGCCGGCGATCAGCAGAAGGCTCAGTCCAGCGCCCGCCAGAGCCGCTCGGGTCAGGGTGATGCGATCAGTCAGGCTGCCGGTGACTGCGGTTTGCTTGGCACGGATCGCGCAAACTGGCGGACCGGCTTCCGCCAGTGCCGCGTCCAGCCCGTCGGAACGCGGGAACCAGGACGCCGTGTGACCGTCATCGCCCATGCCAAGAATGACCACGTCGGGCGGAAAATGTATGTCCGACAGCCGTTCTGTCACGTCGACCAGCCCGTCCAAAGGTGTCTCGCCCGGCGCCTTCAGGCCGACCATCCGGGCCTTCGCGGCCCTGTCAGTCATCAGCGTCGAGCGCAGAAAGGTTTCATTGGACCCGGCTTCTCCCGGCTCGACCCAGCGTTCGTCCACCAGCACAACGCAGACACGGGACCAGTCCAGATCAGCCTTGGCCAGCCTCTTGTAGAGGGCTTCGGGCGTTGACCCTCCGGACACCGCCAACACCGCTTCGCCACGTTCCCGGATAGCGTTGGCCAGGGTAGTCGCAATCGACCCCGCAAGCGCATCCGCCATCGCGACCTTGTCGACGTGCACGGTAAGCCCGATCGTTGGCTTAGTCTTCAAGGCCATCAAACCACTCCCTTTCCTCTCGGGCCAGCAGCAGTGCCGATTGGGTCGGACCGTCAGTGCCGGCCTGGTAGCCATAAAGCTTGGACTGGCTGTCTTCCCAGGACTGGATGATGCCGTCGACCCAGCGCCAGGCCGCCTCGACTTCGTCGCGGCGCATGAACAGGCTGAGATTTCCGCGAACGACTGCCATCAAAAGCCGCTCATAGGCATCCGGATAGTCGTGGTCGAAATGCTCTGCATAGGCGAGATTGAGCGGCACATAACGCAGGCGGAGTCCGCCCGGCCCCGGATCCTTGGTCATCAGCATCAGCTTGACGCCCTCATCCGGCTGCAAGCGGATAACAAGGCGATTGGGACGCATCGCGCCCTCGGTCGCCCCGACCACATCGTGCGGTATGGGTTTGAACTGGACGATGATCTCGGAACGACGCGCGGCCATTCGCTTGCCGGTGCGCAGGTAGAAGGGAACGCCCGCCCAGCGCCAATTGTCGACATGCGCCCGGACACCGACAAATGTCTCGGTCTGGCTCGCATGCCCGACTTCCTCGGCATAGCCGGGAACGGTCTCGCCATCGACAGCGCCGGACTGGTATTGCCCGCGCACCACATCCTGGCTGACATTGGCCGCCGTTATCGGGCGCAGGGCCTTGAGGACCTTCAGCTTCTCGGTTCGGACGGCGTCCGGATCGAGGGAAGCTGGCGGCTCCATGGCGACCAGACAGGCCAGTTGAAGCAAGTGGTTCTGGACCATGTCACGCAAGGCGCCGGACCGGTCGTAATAGCTGGCTCGTTTTCCGGCTCCCAGCGACTCCGCGACCGTGATTTGGACGTGGTCGATACCATTGGCGTTCCAGATCGGCTCGAACAGATAGTTGGCAAAACGCAGGATCAGCAGGTTCTGGACAGTCTCCTTGCCCAGGTAGTGGTCGATGCGGAAAATGTTGTTCTCGCGAAAGACCTCACCGACCTTGTCATTGATCGCGCGGGCAGTGTGGTAGTTCGACCCTATGGGTTTCTCGAGGACGATGCGGGCGTTCGGCGTGTTCAGCTTGTGTGCGGCCAGCCCGGCACAGATCGAGCCGTAGATCGAGGGCGGCAGGGCCAGATAGTACAGGCGGATCTTGCTTTCATCCGGATCGAGCGCAGCGGCAAGGTCCGTCCAGCCAGCTGACTCACTATCGGCATCCACGGAAACATAGGTCAGGCGGGCCGCAAATTCGGCCCAGGACGTCTTGCGTTCGCTCGTGGTCTTTGCGGTGATTACATGTGTGGCAGCCAGTTCCTGGAACGCGCTGGATTCCATGCTGTCACGAGAGGCGCAGACAATGCGGCTGTCGTCGGAGATCTGACCGTCACACCAACGATGGAACAGCGCCGGGATCAACTTGCGGAGCGCAAGATCCCCTGTTGCACCAAAGACAACGATATCAAACGGTTCGACGGGTACAAGTTCGGCCATATCCGGCTTCCTGCTTGACGCTCCAGAGCCTGAGAGCGTCTGCTCTTACGATGATGTTACCCCTAACATGTCGAGCTCGAACGGTCGACCTTGAACTCCACAATCCCCCGCGGGAGGACCCGGCAGCCTGCGCTCTTTGGGCGCATGCCGGTGCAGGCAGGTCTCGGATAATCTCGCAAATAAATTGAGGGGACTGGTCCGCATGCCTGACGACGCGCCACGCTTCATTGCCAAATACGCGCTGGAAGCCGTTCCGCGCTACACTTCCTACCCGCCCGCCACGAAGTTTCACGGCAAGGTCGGTCTGGCGGATTGGCAGCGCTGGATGACGCAGCAAGACAAAAACCCTGCCCTGTCGATCTACGTCCACATCCCGTTCTGCAAATCCATGTGCTGGTATTGTGGCTGTCACACCACAATCCCGAACGCACATCGACGGGTCGAGCACTATCTGGCCGCGCTCGACATCGACATTCGCAGGCGAGCAGAGAGCGCCCCGCCGGACGGTCGGGTCTGTCACATTCATTTTGGTGGCGGCTCTCCCGACATGCTGAAGCCGGAAGAATTCCGGGCCGTCATGCAGCAGATCAGGGCCAGCTTCAATGTCGCCCCGGACGCGGAAATTGCGGTCGAACTGGACCCTCGGGGGCTGGACTCCGAGCTTTGCCAGGCCATGGCGCAGACCGGGGTCAACCGTGCCAGCCTGGGCGTCCAGGACATCTCCCACGAGGTCCAGAAGCTGATCCACAGGATCCAGCCCCTCGAGATCGTACAGGCCGCCGCCGACAAATTGCGGGCGGTCGGCATTTCGGCGATCAATATGGACATGATGTACGGCTTGCCGGCCCAGTCCGTCGCGCGCGTTTGCGAGACGGCGAACGCCATCGCTGGAATGGGAGCAGACCGCGTGTCCGTGTTTGGCTACGCCCATGTACCCTGGTTCAAGAAACACCAACGCGCCATCCCCGAAGAGCGTCTGCCCGGAGCGGCTGAACGGTTCGACCAAATGCTGGCTGCAAACCACACCCTGAGCGAAGCCGGCTATGAGCGGATCGGTTTCGACCATTTCGCTCGCCCCGCAGACCCGCTCGCCCGAGCCGCCCGTGATGGCTCGCTGCGTCGCAATTTCCAGGGTTATACGACCGACCCTTCGACCATTCTGATCGGACTGGGCGCTTCGGCGATCAGTGAGTGCCCGCAGGGATATGTGCAAACCGAACCCAACCCCGTGCGCTACGCCAACGCTGTCACGAGCAATGCCGACATGATTGTGCGCGGCGTCGGGCGATCAATGGCCCAACAGGCCGTCGCCTCGCGTATCGCAAACCTGCTGTGCCAGTTCGAGACCGAGGTTGAGCCAGGCGACCCTGTCGACCTTGCCAAGGATATGCTTGCTGAAGCCCTGGTGCGAATCGACGACGGCCGGATCACGCTGACCGAAGCCGGGCGCCCCTATGTCCGCAATCTGGCTGCACGCATCGATCCGGCGTTCCGGAGCACAACCGAACAGCACAGCGTCGCGGTCTGACGTCACAATAGGGGAGGACAGGTTATCACGCGGGCCTTATAAACCGGGGATCGCGTTCCATGGTGACCCGGTTTGAAAACCGCCCTTCTGTCAGCTTTCATCCTTGTGTGCAGTCCGGCCGCCTTTGCGGAACCTCTGGCGCAGGTGCAGGGCGTTCGCGATACCGAACTCCTCGCCGCACTGGTGTCAGCGATCGGTGAGCGCGACACATCAACTGAGGCCCCGGCCACCAGCGCCATGCGCGATGCCCGAACCGCAGCAGACCGGGCACGGCGGCTGTTGCGGTCGCGTGGGTACTACACCGCCCGGGTCGATACCTATGTCGATGATACGCGCGGTGCCAGCCTGCGAATCCTGCCCGGTCCACAATTCACCGTCGGCCGCGTGGACGCGAACACAAATGGCGATGTCGAAGCCCGCGATCATGCGTTGGAGGCTGTCGCCCTGCCTGTCGGGGCACCGCTATTGGCCCAAACCGTCATCGACGCGGAGGCACGCGCCCTGCGGGCGCTGCAAAGCGAGGGCTGGCCGGATGCCGAACTGCTGGAGCGGGAAGTCGTCGTTGACCATGCCGGACGCGACGGGCTGATCACCTTTCGCTTCCAGTCCGGACCATTTTCACGCTACGGCGAGGTCAGCCGCGAAACTGCGGGCTGGGATCCGCAATTCATTGCCCGCATTTCTCCACTTGCCCGGGGCGATGTTGCCAGCCGGGAAGGCATGCTGGCCTATCAGCGACGCCTTGATGATCTGGCCAGTGTCCGAACGGCACGCGTCGGCCTGGCAGACCCGGTCGCCGGCACCGCTGAACGCGAAATCGAAATTTCGCTCACCGCCGCGGACCGCCACACCATCGAGACCGGCCTGAGCTATTCGACCAGCGAAGGCGCCGGGGCGGACATGCGCTGGACCCGCCGCAACATGTTCGGGCGCGACGAGACCCTGACCTTGTCGACCACATTGGCAACTCTGAACCAATCGGCTTCGGCCCGCCTGGAACGCCCGCATTGGCGCCGCCACGCCCAGACGCTGTTTCTCAATTCCGGCATCACACGCGAAACCACAGACGCCTATGACCAGGATGAAATCGAGGCCGGTATCGGTATCAACCGGCGCGACGGTCGGCGGACTTACGGCGCAGGTATCTCGCTCGACACGTCCCGCGTGACCGATGTCGACGGCGAGCGTGACATCATCACCGCAGCCTTCGACCTGAGCGGTGCCTATGACAGCCGCAATGACCCGCTGGACCCGACCGGCGGCGTTCGTCTGTCGCTTCAATTGACCCCGGCCATCACCTTTGGCGACGAAGACGGCCGGTATGTCCGCGTCGATGCACGCGCTGCCGGTTATTTCCGGTTGGGTGACAACCTCGTGGCAGCCGGTCGGGCCCGCATCGGTTCAATCCTTGGCACCTCGGTTTCCACCCTGGCCGCCGATCAACGCTTCTTCGCTGGCGGCGGCGGGTCGGCGCGCGGTTTCGAATACCAGTCGCTCAGCCCTTTCGGCAGTGACGGCGAACCTTTTGGTGGCCTGTCAGTCGTGGAGGTCAGCACTGAATTGCGCTGGCGGGTCACACCCGAATGGGGCGCCGTCGCATTTGTGGACAATGCGATTGCCTCGGATATCAACGCCCCGGAAATTGGTGATATGCGTAGCGCGATTGGTGTCGGCGCGCGTTACTATTTCGACTTTGCACCGGTGCGCATCGACCTGGCTGCGCCACTCGACCGGCGCAGCGGCGAACCCGCTTTCCAGATTTATTTCAGCCTTGGCCAGGCGTTCTAGGCATGGCTCCAATGGCCGT
Organism: Maricaulis maris MCS10; assembly: GCF_000014745.1. Classification (NCBI taxonomy): domain Bacteria; kingdom Pseudomonadati; phylum Pseudomonadota; class Alphaproteobacteria; order Maricaulales; family Maricaulaceae; genus Maricaulis; species Maricaulis maris. The sequence continues at coordinate 2,878,557 of NC_008347.1, forward strand.
CATACGTCGCCTTGCGCTCTGGATCGGACTTGGTCTGCTCGTTCTTGTGGTCCTTGCCGCCGGCCTGCGGCTGGCCGCCGGACAGGCGCCCGGCCGCTGGCTGGTCACCAGCCAGCTGGAGGGACGATATATTCCAGGCGCCGGCCACCTCTCGGTATCCGGCGTACGTGGCGATCCCTTGTCCCGGCTCCATATCGACCGTTTGACGCTGAGTGATGATGACGGGGTCTGGCTGACCGCCAATTCTGTCACACTCGACTGGCAGGCCCGAAGCCTGGCGTCGCGCCCCATCCAGATCAATGAGGCCTTGATAGAACAAGTCTCCATTGCCCGCCGCCCCATTCTCGAAGACGAACCAGCAGGGTCGGCGAATGACGGTTCAAACACCGGACTGAGACTTCCCGCAGTCAATCTCGACCGTTTCGAACTGTTGCGGCTGGACCTGAGCGAAGGCGTCGCCGGACCACAGGCCGTGCTGACCGCAACGGCGAGCGCCCGCCTTCGATCCCGGGCCAGCAATCTGACGATCCGGGCCGAACGTCTTGATGCCCCGGGCGACCGTCTCGTGACGGACCTGCTCGTTGACGCAGAGGGTGTTGCCGGCACCCTGACCGCAACCGGAGAGGCCGGAGGCACGCTGGCGAACCTGTTGCGCCTGCCCGACATGAACATCCGCATCGATGGCCGCGTCGATGGTGATCTCGCATCCGGTCACGGCGAACTGGCATTGACCGCCGACAGCACGTCGCGGGCCGAGGCGACCCTCGACTGGGGTGTAGATGGGTGGCAGGGCGATGCCACGATCAACGCTGCGTCGTGGGGCCTGGTTCCCGAACCCCTGGCATCCGAAATCGAAACGATCCAGCTTGCCGTCGAAGGGCAACGACGGGACGGCTTCACCCTGGATACGGTGTCCCTGGACGCCACCAACAGCCGCCTTGTCTTGCGGGACGTGACCGAGGCAGTCATTCGGGCCGAATTCGACCTCAGCCCGGCGTTGGTCGCGCGCCTGTCCGGGCAGCAGGTCAATGTGGGTTCGGTCAGGGGAACAGCTGATCTGGAACGCGGCGACGGCATCGACGTCCACATTCGCCCGGCCATCGAAGATATCCAATTTGCCGGCGCGACCGTCCAGCGGCTCGACGGGTCGGTCGGGGTCACATTGCCGGGCGGGCACCCGCACCTGGTGTTGGATATCAATCTGGACGGCGTCCACACCGGTCGGCCCGAAGTTGACCGCCTAGCCAACGGTCGGGTTCGTATTGTTGGTGAGATTTCCGACCTTGGCCGTGACGGCGGCTGGCAGCTTGCACCAGACTTCACTGCCATGTCGGACGCCCTGACCGTCACAGCAAGCGGACACCTTCCACCTGGCGCGGCATGGCCGGTCGGCGACGTCTCGATCAACCTGGCTGACACCTCACGGGTCCATGCCGGCCTTGCCGGTCCGGCGAGCGGAGACATTTCCATCGCGCCTGACCGTTCGATCGAATTGCGCGTCGACGCCAGCGCTGTGACCTGGCCCGCAACCACCGAAGGCATTCTTGATGGCATGACCGCGCGGGCCAGCCTCGCGGCGTCGGAGCCCGGATGGACCGTCTCTGCCCTCAACGCCCGGAGCCGTGCGCTCGACCTGACGCTCAGCGGCAATTACCTGGGCGCGGACGACTGGGACGCTGCCGGTGATCTGGCACTGGACGGCGTCTTGCCGTTCGCCGCGATTGAAATCGATGGCGGCCTGGCGACTGCCTTCCGCCTGGTGCGTGACCGCCAGGCCTTGCGCCTTCGCTCTGTGACCTCCTCGCGGCAATTGCAGGCCGGGCCGGTCGAGCTCCACGCACCGCGCCTGGGCATCAGGGGGCGGCTGGGCGGCATCGTCGATGATGCTGCGACATCCCTGGAATGGGTCTTCACCGCTGATCGGGATCTCGGCGATGTCACGATCAACGGAACCGCCCGGCATCATGCCGAAACGACCGAACTTGTCGTCACACAGGGACGTTTCGACGATATCACACTGAGCGGGTCAACCGCTTTGACCGGCCGCGCACTGACCGTCGCGGTTCAAGCTGACCGCGATCAGCTGATGTCACTGACCGCCGAATTTGCCGGCTCTCTCGACGACCTGCGCGGCGGCCAAATCGAGGCGGCGCTGACAATGGACGCCCAACGGGTTGGGGAGGCCGATCTCAATGCGGCCAGCCTTACCCTGTCCGGCCCACTGTCCGGCGTCGCCCTCAATGCACGCGCCGACGGTCGGATCCGCAGCAATGTGGACCTGTCCGCGACCGGCGAAATTGCCCTGGGTGAAAACGGTGTGTCCATTTCCGTTTCGCCCTCCGGCAAGTGGGCCGCCCACAACTGGACAACCGTCGAGCCGATCCGTTTCGCCACCAATCCTGATGGCGTGACAGCCTCGGCGGCGATTACGCTGGGCGGCGGCCGGGTGGATCTCACATTACAGACATCCGGCATCAGTCCGATCGCCAGCCTGGCCATTGAGGACCTGCCCGTCGGCGTGCTCGCCGACATCACGGCCATGCCGGCGACCCAGGGCATGATATCGGGCACGGCCGACCTGCGTGAACTTGACGGGGTCTGGCGCGGCGAAGCGGAATTCGCCGCCACCGGCCTGCTGGCGAACGACCTGCCGGATGTGCCGGCGCTTGACCTGCAAGCCCGCATTTCCCTGCAGGATGATGCCCATTCGACCTTCAATCTGCGCGGTGGCGGCCTCGAAGCGCGCGGCGAAATCACCCGCGCCGGACCAACCACCGACATTGCCCGCCCACAAGGCGCCCCCGACGCGCCACTGAGCGGCGAGATCGAGGCAGACGGTGAGCTGATGGCGCTTGCAGCCCTGTTCCTGCCGTCTGACATTCTGCTTGAAAGCGGTCGCATTGACGCCCGTCTGGCCGTGTCCGGGACGGTGGCCGAGCCGCACCTGGATGGCGGCCTCTCGCTACGCGACGGCCGCATCAATGCCACTACCGCCGGCAGTCTGGTCTCCGGCATGGACGTCGATCTCGAACTGAGCGGAACCCGTTTCAACCTGACCCGCCTGTCGGCCAATGATAATCGCGAAGGCCAGCTGAGTGGCGAAGGTCATGTGGAATTCGGCGCGGATGGCCTGCCACAAGGGGCCGCCAGCTTCACCTTCCAACGCTTCGTCGCCGTCCGCCGGACAGAGCTGACCGTTCAGGCCAGCGGCGATGTCGACTTCACACTCGATACAGACGGATTGCTGATCAGCGGGGAAAGCCGGGTCGACCAACTACGGACCCAGCCGACCCTGAACGGGGCGGCTTCGATCCCGCAATTGCAGGTCCTCGAAATCAACCAACCCAAGGATTATCGGGCGCTCAACGAGACCCGTATCCCGGTCCGGATCGATTATCGCGTCCAGGCCGACAACGGGCTCTATGTCTCCTCCCGTGCCTTCACGTCGGAATGGGGCGTCGACCTGCACATCACCGGCCCGGAAAGCAAACCTTCCCTGATCGGCACGGCGACGCTTGTCGGAGGGTCGGCCTTCGTTTTCAACCGTCGCTTCACGCTCGCCGACGGAACCGTCACCTTCGATGGCGCCCCCGATGATGCCCGGGTCGACCTCAGCGCTGTTCACAGCCGGTCGGGGTTTCGGGCCACAGCTCGCGTCACGGGCTCGGCGCGCGCGCCGACCATCACCCTGACCAGTGACCCCGCCCTTCCCGAGGACGAGATCCTGGCGCGCCTGTTGTTCGACCAGTCCGTCAGCCAGCTTGGCGCTTTCGAAGCGGCGCAACTGGCGGCGCAACTGTCCGGGCAGAGCCTGCTCAATGTGGTCGGGCAACTGCGTGACCTCGCCGGGATCGACCGCCTTGACGTCTCGACCAATGCCGACGGCAACCTGTCGGTGGTCGGTGGTCGACGCTTTGGTGACAATGTCTATGTCGAGGTCGGGAGCAATGGTGCCTCGGCCATTGACGAGGCCTTGATCGAATGGTCCCTGACGCCGGATCTCAGCATCCTGTCCCGGGTCTCGGCCGACACCAATGCCTCGGTCGCGATCCGCTGGCGCCGTGATTACTGAGGCGGGGCAAGCGCTTGCCACCGGCTGGTACGCAGAGTACGGCTGATGGCAACGGCGTGATCGCGCCGCGATCCAGCAAGGGGCCTGCGGGCATGAAAACGTTCCTGTTGTCGCTGATCAAACCGAATGGTGCCTGGGCCGGCATCCTGGTCTTTGCGACTCTCGTGGCTGTACTGGCCGCCGGCATGTCGGGCCATCTCGACGCCGTTCGAACCTATCTCGACACGCCCATGCTGACCTTTACGGTCGGGAGCCTGGCGGTCAGCGCCTACGACGTTTTGCGCGGCATTCTGGTGCTGGCGATGGTGTTCTGGACCACGGCGATCATTGCAGCCCTCGTGGAAGGCCGGCTGGCCAAGCTCACCAAACTGCGCGCCACCACCCGCATCCTGATCACCAAGGTCTTCCAGATTGCGCTCTATGTGGTCGCTTTCCTGGTCACCATGGATCTGATGGGGCTGGACCTGACCACGCTGACGGTGTTTTCCGGCGCGCTGGGCATAGGACTGGGCTTTGGTCTGCAAAAGATCGCGTCGAACTTCATCTCCGGCATCATCCTGTTGCTGGAAAGGTCGGTCGAGCAGGATGACTTGATCGAGCTGCCCGACGGGGTGTCCGGTTTCGTGCGCAAGTCGAGCGCTCGCTACACCCTGATCGAAACGCTGGATGGCAAGGAAATCCTGGTCCCCAACGAGGATCTGATCACCAACCGGGTCACCAACTGGACCCTGACCAACACCCGTGGCCGGATTGAGATCAGCATTGGCGTCTCCTATGGCTCCGACCTGGAAAAGGCCCAGGCCCTGATCCTGGAAGCGGCGCGCGAACACCCGTCCACGATCGAAGATCCGAAGCCACAATGCTTCCTGCGCAATTTTGGCGACAGCTCGGTCGACTTCACGCTGTTGTTCTGGATCGGCGATGTCGTGAAAGGCCGCTGGGCACCGCAAAGCGAAGTGATGTTCACGATCTGGCGGAAGTTCCGCGATGCCGGCATTGAAATCCCCTTCCCGCAGCGCGACGTGCACATCAAGTCATCGACTTCGGTCCTGGAGGGCTGACATGGACGATACAGCCGGCATTCTCTACGCCGCCTCAATTACAGGAGATGGCAGCGGGCAACTGCTCAGCGGCACCGCCGTCGCCCACGAAATCCAGGACGATGCCCTGGCCTGGGTACACCTCGACGCCCTGAATCCAGCCAGTCGCGACTGGATCGAAAACGAGCTGGACTATCTAGATCCGCTGATCATCGACGCCCTGCTGGCCGACGAGACGCGGCCGCGTCTGCTTGAGTTCGAAAATGGTGCCATGATGATCCTGCGCGGGGTCAATCTGAATGCCGACTCACAGCCCGAGGACATGATTTCGGTGCGGGTCTGGGTCGACCCGTCGCGTATCATCTCGGTCCAGCGCCGCCAGACAAAGGCCGTTCGCGATATCCAGGACAAATTGGCGTCCGGCAATGGCCCCAAGGATACCGGCGAATTCATCGGCCAGCTGTCGGCCCGCCTGTTCGAACGCATGGAACCGGTGATGACCGAGTTGCATGAGCGGCTCGATGAAGTCGAGGAACGGGTGATGGAAGAGCCGTCGATCGCCGAGCGCCAGGAGATCACGGCCCTGCGCAAACAGGCGATCATCTTCCGTCGCTATTTCGCCCCCCAGCGAGACGTCATTGCCTATCTGCGCACGTCCGAGCTGGACTGGCTCAGCACCGGCCACAGGCGCCGCCTGCAAGAAAACCTCGACCGCATCACCCGCTATCTCGAAGACCTGGACGCTATCCGCGAGCGGGCTCAGATCGTCAAGGACGAGCTGGCCAATGCTCTGGCCGACCGCATGAACAAGAATCTCTACGTCCTGTCACTCGTCGCCGCGATCTTCCTGCCGCTGGGCTTCCTGACCGGATTGCTGGGCATCAATGTCGGCGGCATACCGGGCGCCGACCTGCCCAGCGCCTTCTGGATTTTCCTGGTCATCCTGGGCGGGATCAGCGCCGTGCAGATCTGGATATTCAGGATGATGAAGTGGCTGTGAACGGGCCGCAGCCGCGCGGCTAGCCTTCCGCCTCGGCCGGCTTGGACTGTGCCGCGTCCAATGCCCTTTGGGCCCGCAAATCCGACCACAACCCCTTCCAGAGGCTGTAACAGCACACCAGAAGCACGACCATGAAGGGCAGACCGGCCGTGATCGCGCCGGCCTGCAAACCCTGCAGGGCCTGGGCACCGCCGCCATAGAGCAGCACCGCCGCGACCAGCCCCTCGATCGAGGCCCAGAAAATGCGTTGCGGCACCGGAGCGTGCAGCTTGCCACCAGCGGTGATCGAGTCGATCACCAGTGAGCCGGAATCGGACGAGGTCACGAAGAACACAAAGACCAGGATTATGGCGATAAAGGACGTGATGGCGGCAAACGGCAGGTGGTCCAACATCTGGAACAACACAAGGGACACCTCGCCGACTCCATCAGCCAGCTCGCCGATACCGTTTTCGTACTGGAAGATCGCGGTCTCGCCGAAAGTCGAGAACCAGACAATCGTGATCAGCATCGGCACGAAGATCACGGCGACCAGGAATTCGCGGACAGTCCGCCCCTTGGACACCCGTGCGATGAACATGCCGACAAAGGGCGACCAGGAGACCCACCAGGCCCAGTAGAACACCGTCCAGCCATGGAACCATTCGGTGTCTTCACGCCCGATCCAGTTGGCCAGTGGCAGGAAATCGCGGACATAGTCGACCGTGTTCTCCCAGAATCCGTTGGCGATCAGCAGCGTCGGCCCGACGATGAAGATGAACAGCAGGAAGATGCCGGCCATGACCATGTTGATGTTGGACAACACCTTCACGCCGCCATCCAGACCGCGCACCACCGACACGATCGCGATGGAGGTGATGCAGCCGATGACGATGACCTGGGTCAGGATGCCCGGGTCGATCCCGAACAGGAAGTCGAGACCACTGGCGACCTGTTGCGCGCCCAGTCCCAGTGATGTCGCCAGTCCGAACAGGGTTGCGACCACCGCGAGGAGATCAATCAGATGCCCCGGCCAGCCCCAGATCCGTTCACCCAAAAGCGGGTAGAAGGCCGAGCGCACCGTCAGCGGCAGGCCTTTGGAGAAGGTGAAATAGGCCAGCGCCAGTCCGAGGACGGCATAGATCGACCAGGCATTCAGGCCCCAATGGAACATGGTCGCGCTAAGGGCCAGCCGGGCCGATGCGTCGGTACCGGGCTCAACGCCCAAAGGCGTGCCGAACCACTCGGTATGATAGGCCAAGGGCTCCGCCGCCCCCCAGAACATCAGGCCGATGCCGATACCCGCCGAGAACAGCATGGCCAGCCATGACCGGGTCGAGAAATCCGGTTTGGCCGCACTGCCGCCAATGCGCAGCTTGCCAAGCGGGGACACCATCACGACCAGGCAGAACAGAAAGACCAGATTGACCCCGAGCACGAAGAACCAGTCGAAGGTCGCCAAGACCCAGTCCCGGGCCGCAAAAAGGGCTGCCGACACGGCTTCCGGCATAAGCACTGCCGCAGTCACGAAGCCGATCATGATAACGGCAGAGATGAAGAAGACGGGATTGTGAACATCGAGTCCGAGAACGGAGATATTGTCCTGCCCGATTTCATGATCGGTCTTGTAGAGGCGTCTGGTCATGATGTTCCTTGTCCCGCTCGGGCCAGTATGTCTTTACCCAGCGCGCTTTTCAGCGGGTCGAGATGGGGTTCGAATTTCTTCCACTGCGCCACACCGGCGTCGAAGATCGGCTGGCGGACCTGTTCCGAACTGGCCGTCCGGACCGCCCGCTCGGTCGCGTGGAAGTCGATACAGGCCTGCTCGAATGGCAGGCCGCAATAGTCGAGAATACGGCGAACCTGCCCGTCAAGGTCAGACACGACGTCCTCATAGTTCACGCGCAGGATCTGGCCGGGAAGAACCCGATCCCAATGATCCATCAGCGCAACATAATTGCGGTAATAGTGCCCGATTTCCTCGAGCCCGTAGGTGAATTCCTGGCCCTCGGCGAATAATTGCTTGAAGCCGGAGAAACAGCAGGCCATCGGATGCCGGCGGGCATCAATGATGCGGGCATTGGGCAGGATCAGTTTGATCAGGCCGATATGCCGGAAATTGTTTGGCATCTTGTCGGTGAAGCGCGGCGCACCGGCACGATGGATGCGGGTGTTTTCGATATAGTCCCGGCCCAGCGCTTCCAGTTGCCCGGCATCCAGCTCGTGGAGCACCCGAGGATAGCGAGTCTTGTCACTCAACCGCTGTCGTCCGCGCAATCGATGCGACAGGGCCAGGATGTTGGGAAGTTCCAACGTGCCGTCGACCTGGCTGTGCGAGGCCAGGATCTGTTCCAGCAGGGTGGAGCCGGCCCTGGGCAGTCCAACAATGAAGATTGGATCAGGATCGGCGCATCCCTTGCCCGACTGGCGGGCAAACAGCGCCGCGTCACAGATTTCGGCCTGGGCATCGAGCTCGGCCTTCATCTGCTCGGTGGTGTAGCGGGTCTGGACCCGCTTGAGCGTATTGCCCTTTTCGTAGAAGTCGAACGCCTGCGCGACGTCTTCGTGATCCTCGAAGGCCTTGGCGAGGGCAAAGCTGAGATGGACCCGGTCCTGGAAAGCCAGATCGCTGCCAGCTTCCAGCGCCTGCATGGACGCGACCTCTTCATCGGTGAAGCGATAGGTCTTCAGATTGGCCAGCCCGTACCAGGCGTCGCCATGGTCAGGTTTGGCTGCAAAGGCCGCCCGGTAGCTGGCAACCGCGGCGTCATGCTGGCCAAGTGTCTTCTGGGCGTGCCCGAGTGAGGTCAGCGTCGCCGGGTCGTCGGGCAGTGTGACGAGTATCTCCTCAAACAGGGTCAGGGCTTCGTCATAGCTGCCGGTCTGCATGCGCTCGATGGCGTAGTGGGATTTGAAGACCGGATTATCGCGATCGGTCTCCCAGAGCTGTCGGGCCTGTTCGAGGGCGGCCGCGAACTTCTGGCGCTTGCGCAGGATCTGGATGTAGTCGAGCCGCAGCTGGGTGTTGTCCGGTTCAAAACCGATGGCGCTCTCGAGCAGGAAGTCAGCATCTTCAAGCACGCCGAAGCGCGAACCGATTTCCGCCAGCAATCGCATGGCTTCGACATGGTGCGGGGTCTTCTGGAGAAAGGCCCGACACAGCTGTTCGGCCTTCAGGAGCTTGCCCTCGTGCAGGAGATGGGTGACCGAGACCAGGTCCCGCGGCAGTGCGGCAATCCGTTCCGCCTGTGCCGCTGCGTTGCTGGCCTCCGCCGGACGCCCTGCCGCCTGCAAGAGGTCTGATTGAGCCCGCCAGCTGGCAACAAGGGCGGGGTTGAACCGGCAAGCGCGTTGATAGGCAGTCAGAGCGCGATCATCCTCGCCCAGCGCGCGCAGGAGATGGCCTTCTTCCTGATAGGCACGGCCAAAATCTGGCGAGACGCCCTTGATACGCTCGAGAGCGGCGCGGGCTTCGTCATGGCGTTTGAGGTAACGGGCGCAGACCGCCTGCATGTAGAGCGCATCGACATGGTCCGGTGACGCATCCAGAACCGGTTGCAGCGTCTCCCGGGCCGCATCAAAGCGGCCTTCATACATCTGCGTTTGCGCTGCCGTCAGCGCCTGGACATGGATGTCCGTCTCTTCTGCCACGCAGGGGTCTCCGCCTGTCTATCAGAAAACAGAAAGCGTCCCTGGCCAGGGACGCTTTCCATTGTGGCCTTGGGCCAGCGGCTTGTCAGGGCCTAGTACTGCACCCCGACGCGCACGCCGATCGTCCGCGGACGGATGACCGTGACGCGTTCGCGGTCAAACACGAAATTGTTGGCAATCTCACCACGTTCATCGGTGAGATTGTTGGCAAACAATTCGACCGACCAGCTCTCACCGGTCAGACCCGTCGTGAAGTTCAGCGAGGTATATCCCTCGACGTCCGCCTTGTTGATCTCGATGACGTCGGAAACGCTGTCATCGGTGATGGTGATCTGCGGCATCACATGCGCCATCATGCCGTTTTCCATCGGCCACTCGTAGCGGGCGCGAAGATTGGCCTGATAGCTCGGCGCGAAGGCCAGTTCCGAACCGGCGAGAACATCATTGGTCGGAACCAGCACTTCCGTGATCTCGGTGTCGAGCAGCGAGAAGGCGCCGACAACGGTCAGGCCCTCGATATCAGCCGGTGCCCAGGTGACCTCGCCCTCAATGCCACGGATTTCGGCATTGGCGGCGTTGTCCGAGAAGAAGAGATTGGTGATGGACGGGTCGAAGATCGTGGTCTGGAGGTTCTCGATCTCCACCATGAAGGCGTTGCCGTTGAACCGGACCTGGTTGTCGAAGAGATCGGTTTTCCAGCCGAACTCGTAATTGACGACTTCATCCGTATCGAGGGCGAAGGGCACGGTATAGCCACCGGGGCCGGATGCACCGCCGGGGCGGTTCAGGACGCCCGGACGGAAGCCTTCCGACACGGTCGCGTAGAACAGCGCGCCGTCAGTCGGGCGCCATTCCAGCGTACCCTTGAAGATGAAGCCGTCGGTCGCAGCGACATCCGGATTCCCGAACGCGTTATTCGGTCCATAGAGCGCCGAGATATTGGTGCCGAAGACCTGGGCATCATCAGTCTGGCCGAAATTGAAGAAGGAGCCGTTGGCGCTGCCAACGAGGTCGACTTCAATATCGTAATAGCGCGCGCCCAGCGTGATCGAGAACTGTTCGGTCAGATCAAAGGTCGTCTCACCGAAAATGCCATATTGCTGGTCTGTGCGAAGGACGTCATTGCGGAAGATGACGCCGGCCGGGAAAGGTCCCGGATCGGAGAAATAGCCCGGCGATGCATTGCCGATTTCACCCGTCACGGCCGTGTTTGTCAGCGGATAGTTCGGCGCGAAGCCCGTCGTGACACCGTCGAAGGAGATCGCATTGACCGAACCCGGATAGGTGAAGTCATTGCGCTCGGCGACTTCCATGTCGGAGTAAAACCCGCCGAAGGTTGCGCGGACGCGGCGATCTGCCGGCGTATTGAAGCGCAATTCCTGGGTGAAGACCTTGGTGCGCGTATCCGACTGCACGAACAGGTTCGGCGCCTGACAGGTCCCGGTCGGACCGCCCGCTCCCGGATAGCTCACCGAGCCGTCACAGATATAGTAAGGCAGGTACTGGCCGACGAAGAGATAATCGGAATAGTCAACGCGCTGATCGGTATTACGATCCGTGTAGGCGCCGGTATAGACCATTTCCAAGGCACCGAGACGGCCCTCCAGGGTCCAGCTCGTATTGTGGAAGTAATCGTCCAGCTCGTCTTCCTCGAAGCGCTGGACTTCCAGGTCGTCAAGGCTCGGATCCATGAAGAACACGCCTTCGGAGTCGAGCTGCTGCTGCATGTGCATGACGGTCAGAGACCAGTCCGCATTGAAGTCATACAGGGCGCTGAGACGGAAACCGGAATAGGTTGTGTCGTTGAAGTCCTTTTCCAGCAGGTCCGAATTGTTGGCGTCGAGGAAGGTGACATTGGTCAGATCGGCCGTGGACTGGAAACCGGCGCGCGTCGCGCTCACCGGGACACCATTGTCACGCATCGTGCCGGCAGCGCGGAAGCGGGCCGACTCGCGCGCGCTGCGCGTGCCCGGTACATTGTCGATATAGCCGCCCTGCTGGTCGACATAGACCACGCCGCGAAGTGCGAAATTGTCGGCGACCGGTACGTTGACCATAGCCTCGACCTTGTTCGACATCTCGCCGCCTTCGGTGAAGGAGACCGCGAAGTTCGATGAGGCGTAGAAAGCCGACGGATCCGGACGATTGGTGATCAGCCGAACCGTACCGGCTTGCGAGGACGCACCATAGAGCGTGCCTTGCGGGCCCGGCAGAACCTCGACGCGCGCCAGGTCGGCGGCGTAAACGTCCAGGTTACGACCCGGCTGCGACACCGGCTGCTCGTCGAGATAGAGCGCGACGTTGGGCGCCAGGCCAGCGACACCGGCCGTCGTGAGATTCGGCGTCGTCGAGGCAAGGCCCCGAATATAGATCGTGGCCTGACCCGGACCGGAACCGCCGGCCGTGACGCCGGGCAGTTGCTGCAGGTAGTCGGTGAAGACATCAACGCCGAGCTCCTCCAGCGTCTCCTCATTCATCGCATTCACGGCAAGAGGAATATCTTGAGTGCTCTGCTCACGCTTGGTGGCGGTGACGGTTATGACATCCACCTGGGCGGCGGCAAGTCCAGCCCCGGCAAGCGACAGAGTTGCGGCGGTCAGAAAAGTCGTTGAAAGTGCACGTTGCTTCATCATGACGTAGTGACAGTCCCTTGTGGCGTTACATTTTGAAGCCTGTGTAGAGAGTCCGGTCAGGGCTGGCCACCATCGCTTTGTGTTGAAACTTTTAGGACGAAGCAATCCACTGGCGGCCCACCCGTCACCGCCACTCACAACTAACTGTTCCAAAACGCGCATTCACGACCCGTTACCAGAATGTGACAGCGTGAAACCGATTTTCGATAGTCTGATTTCGGGACATCCCGCGCAGGATTTCTTCGACATCAAACAAGAGTTGCCGACTCTTCGAACTCAAACCGTTTGGATTTCCGCGAACCTGCGGGTAAATCCATTCAGGACCTCAAACAGGCGAACCGAATGAGCGACCACGACGAAATTCTTGTGTCCCTGCGGCGCATTACGCGCGCGATCGATCTGCAGTCGAAACGACTGGTCAAGGCAACCGGCCTGACCGCGCCGCAGCTCGTTGTCATCGACACGCTGCGAAAGCGGGGCGACCTGTCTCCCAGCGCGATCGCCCGCGCCGTGTCGCTGAGCCAGGCGACCATCACCTCGATCCTTGATCGCCTGACCCACGCCGGGCTGGTCGAGCGGGTCAAGAGCGACACCGACAAGCGGGTCGTCATGGCGCATCTGACCGAGACCGGCAGGGCCGCCGGCGAAACTGCGCCGGAATTGCTTCAGGCCGGATTCCTGCGTTCCTTCCGTGAGCTTCAGCCGTGGGAACAGAACATGCTGATCGCCTCGCTCCAGCGCATCGCCGAACTGATGGACGCCGAGGGTCTCGACGCGTCGCCTTTCCTCGACACGGGCGAAATCACCCAATGAGCGAGATCACCGACCGCGCCCTCACCGGCCTCAAGGTCGTCGAACTGGCGCGGGTCCTGGCGGGCCCCTGGGTCGGTCAGACCCTGGCCGATCTTGGCGCCGATGTGATCAAGGTTGAGAGCCCCGCCGGCGATGACACCCGGACCTGGGGCCCGCCCTGGATCGATCATGAAAGCGGCCGGGCAGCGGCCTATTACCATTCCTGCAATCGCGGCAAACGCTCGGTGACCGCCGATTTCCGCAAACCCGAGGATCTTGATTTCGTCCGCACCCTGATCGCCGATGCCGACGTCGTCGTCGAGAATTTCAAGGTCGGAAGCTTGGCCAAATTCGGACTCGATCATCCGAGCCTCGCTGCCGATCATCCCCGGCTGGTCTATTGTTCGATCACCGGCTTTGGCCAGAGCGGCCCCTATGCCCACCGGGCCGGCTATGACCTCGCCATCCAGGCCATGAGCGGCATCATGGATCTGACCGGGGAGGCGGACGGCCCACCGCAAAGACTGGGCGTTGCCTTCGCCGACATATTCACCGGCCTCTACGCCACCATTGCGATCCAGGCTGCCCTGGCACAGCGCGAACGCACAGGTCAGGGCCAGTATATCGACATGGCCCTGCTCGACTCGATGATCGGCGTTCTGGGCAATCAGGCGATGAACTACTTCGCCACCGGCACATCTCCGCGCAGGATCGGCAATGCCCACCCGTCCATCGTCCCCTATCAGGAGTTCGCCTGCGCCGATGGGCATATCATCATCGCGTGCGGCAATGACGGCCAGTTCGAGCGGCTGGCCCACGCACTGGCGCTGGGTGACGATGTCCTTTCAGCCAACCGGACCAATGCCCAACGCGTCGGCAACCGGGCCAAGCTCGCGGCCCTGATGTCCGACAGGCTGGCGGCGATGCCGCGGTCAGACGCACTGGCAATGCTGGAGGCCAATGGCGTCCCGGCGGGCCCGATCAACACGGTCGCCGAGGCCTTCGATGACCCGCAAGTCCGGCATCGTGGACTTGAGATCACCTCGGACGGCATTCCGGGACTGCGCTCACCGATCCGGATGTCGGACAGCGATACGGGTGCTACAGGCCGTGCTCCCGCACTGGGCGAACACACCGAGATAGTGAAGGCCGAGCTGCGGAAAAAAGGATGGGGCGGGCCCGCTGGGAAATAGGCCCGCTCCGATTACCTTGGCATCTAGCCGTTGAAGCGCTCGCCCTTGGCGGCCCTGTCAGCCAAATAGGGCGAAACCTCGTGCCCGAAAGCTTTCAAGCCCTCGACCACAACATCCAGCCCGATCGTGTCGGCCCAGAACATTGGCCCGCCGGTATAGGCCGGCCAGCCATAGCCATTGATCCAGACGGTATCGATGTCGGAGGCCCGCTGGGCCATGCCCTCGTCGAGAATTTTCGCGCCCTCATTGATCATCGGGAAGAGCAGGCGGTTTCGGATTTCCTCCGGGGAGAAGGATTGCGGCGCCTGGCCCGACTTGGCGACAAATGCCGCGATGACCTCTTCCACTTCGGCTGACGGGGTGCGGCGGCGGTTCTCGTCGTAATCGTAGAACCCCTTGCCATTCTTCTGGCCACGACGGTCCCGCTCGCAGAGCACATCGCGGATGGTTTCGCCCTTGGATGCGTCCCTGTTCCAACCCAGATCGAGACCGGCGAGGTCAGCCATCTGGAACGGGCCCATTGGCATGCCAAAATCCGTCAGCGCGTCATCAACTGCCCAAGGCGTAATGCCCTGCATCAGCATGGCATTGGCGGCCTGCTGACGCGGCGACAGCATGCGATTGCCGATGAAGCCGTGGCAGACGCCCGACACCACTGCGACCTTGCCGACTTTCTTGGCCAGGGCCATCGCCGTCTTGAGCACGGCTGGAGACGCTTTCTCGGCGCGGACCACCTCAAGCAGACGCATCACATTGGCCGGTGAGAAGAAGTGCAAACCGAGCACGAATTCCGGTCGCTTGGTCATCGCCGCCATCTCATCGACATTGAGATAGGAGGTATTGGACGCCAGGATCGCGCCCGGTTTGACGATGGAATCGAGCTTGGTGAAGACGTCCTTCTTGACGTCCATGTTCTCGAAAACGGCCTCGATCACCAGATCGCAATCGGCCAGGTCATTCATGTCGAGCGTCGGGGTGAGCCGGCCCATGCACTGTTCGACCTGCTCCGCCGTGAATTTGCCGCGAGAGGCCGAGCGCTCGTAATTCTTGCGGATGATCGAAACGCCACGGTCCAGCGGGTCCTGTTCGCGTTCCAGAATGGTGACCGCGATGCCGGCGGTCAGGAAGTTCATGGCGATACCGCCACCCATCGTACCGGCGCCCAGAATCCCGACCTTCGCGATGGGCAGAACGGGCGTGTCAGCCGGAATGTCATCAATCTTGCCAGCGGCACGTTCGGCGAAGAAAACATGGCGCAGCGCGCGGGACTGGGTGCCGGAGACCAGCTTTCCGAACAGCTCGCGCTCTTTTTTGACCCCTTCGGCGAAGGGCAGTTCTATGGCGGCGCGGACAGCCTCAATGCAGGCCTCCGGCGCTTCAAACCCCTTCAGGCGGCGTAGTTCCGTCTTGCGGAAATTGTCGAAGAAGTCATCGGCCAAGACCGTGTCGAGCTTGTCGGTGCGGGCGCTTGAAATCGGGTGGGTTGTGGCTGAACTCACGCTGCGCGCGAAAGCGATACCGCTCTCGGCCAGCTGGTCATCAGCGACCAGCTTGTCGACCAGTCCGATCCGCTCGGCCGCAGCCGCCGGGATCGGATCACCCTTGGCAATCATCGGCAGGGCGGCTTCGACACCGACCACACGTGGCAGGCGCTGGGTACCACCGGCGCCCGGGAGGAGCCCCAGCTTGACTTCCGGCAGGCCCAACTTGGCGGATGCGGCGGCAACACGGTAATGGCACCCCAGAGCGACCTCCAGACCGCCCCCCAGCGCCGTTCCGTGGATCGCGGCAACCACCGGTTTCGGGCTCGCCTCGATGGCGTCGATCACCTCGGGGAGGGAGGGACCGACCGGCGGCTTGCCGAATTCGGTGATATCGGCGCCCGCAAAGAATGTGCGCCCCTCGCAGGTGATGACAACGGCCTTGATGGCATCGTCCGAGGCCGCCTCAGCCATCGCGGCAGCCAACCCAGCGCGAACTGCCTGGCCAAGCGCGTTGACCGGCGGATTGTTCGACGTGACGACGAGTACGTCCCCGTCCTTGCGCGTGCTGATGACCGTCATCCCCATCTCCTGTTTCCGGGCCCGCTGCGGGACCATTGATCGTATCGCCTGACAACCGCTAGCGGCCGATTGACGCCTTTGCAAGGCTGCATACCCTGCATTCGATATGCTAGGCAACCGATGTGATCGCCCGGGCGTTATAGTCAGGCCTTGTGATAAATATGGTTCGACACTATCGTCGACTCAACAAATAAAGCAGCAAACCCGAAACAGGATTTCGTTGGGGATGGATAATCAGACACAGGCAGCCGAAACGGTTGCAGGCCTCGCTGTGCCGACCGACTGGCCCGCCTGCTCAATCGAACAGGCACAGGCCCTGTTGTGTGCGCCGGACACCAAGTTCGAGATGGAGACCGTGACCATTCGCGGGGTCCGGACCCGGGTCTGGAAGCACGCCCTCGGCAGCCTGCCTGAACTGGCCCGACATGCGCGCAATCATGGCGACCATACCTTCACGATCCACGAGGACGAGCGGATCAGCTATGAGTCCTGGTTTCGCGCGACCCGCGCTCTTGCCGCCGAACTCGCTGCGATGGGCATCGGCAAGGGCGACCGTGTCGGCCTGGCCATGCGAAACCTGCCGGAATGGCCGGTCGCCTTCTTTGCCGTTACCAGCCTGGGCGCGATCATCGTGCCTCTGAACGCCTGGTGGACCGGTGCGGAACTGGCCTACGGGCTGAAGGATTCCGGTGCCAGGGCGCTGATCTGTGATGCCGAGCGCTGGGATCGGATCGGCCCCGAGGCAAACGGCCTGCCGGATCTCAAACACGTCCTCGTCTGTCGCGGCGATGCAGCGCCGGATGCGCCAGCCCGTCGGCTGGAGGACCTGATCGGCACGCCGGACCGATATCCCGGCCTGCCAGAGGGCGATCTGCCGGATGCCGATCTTGCTCCCGACGATCCGGCGACAATTTTCTATACCAGCGGCACGACCGGCAATCCGAAGGGCGCGCTGGGCACACATCGCAATATCCTGACCAATATCCTGTCCTCGGCCTTTTCCGCCGCCCGCGCCTGTCTGCGGCGTGGCGAGGTACCGCCGGCACCGACGCCGAAGGTCATGCTGACGATCATCCCGCTCTTTCACGTCACCGCCTGCAATGCTGGCCTGATGGGGGGGATCTTTGCCGGTCACACCATGGTCTTCATGCCGAAATGGGATGTCGTGAAAGCCTTCCAGATCATCGAACGCGAGAAGGTCAACACGACCGGCGGCGTGCCGACGATTGCCTGGCAGCTGATCGAGCACCCGGATCGCACCAAGTATGACCTCTCCTCGCTGGAAGCGATCGCCTATGGCGGTGCGCCTTCGGCACCGGAACTGGTGCGCAAGATCAAGCAGGTGTTCGGCGCCCTGCCCGGCAATGGCTGGGGCATGACCGAGACCTCGGCAACGGTGACCAGCCACTCCGCCGAGGACTATCTCAACCGTCCCGACAGCTGCGGCCCGCCGGTGGCGGTGTCGGACATCAAGATCATGGCGCCCGATGGCGGCCGCGAGCTGCCGGTCGGCGAGGTCGGCGAGCTATGGGCGCGCGGCCCGCAGATCGTGACCGGATACTGGAACAATCCCGAAGCGACCGCCGAGACCTTTGTCGATGGCTGGATCCGCACCGGCGACCTGGCCCGGGTCGATGCCGAAGGCTTCTGCTACATCGTCGATCGCGCCAAGGACATGATCATTCGCGGCGGCGAAAACATCTATTCGAGCGAGGTCGAGAATGTCCTCTACGAACACCCTGCCGTGACCGATGCCGCCCTGGTCGGCATCCCGCACCGCACGCTCGGCGAGGAGCCGGCAGCCGTCGTTCACCTTGCCCCGGGCGAGAGTGTCAGCGAGGAGGAGCTCAAGGCGTGGGTGCGTCAGCGTCTGGCCATTTTCAAGACGCCGGTGCGCATCCTCTTTTCCGGGGAAACCCTGCCGCGCAATGCCAATGGCAAGATCGTCAAAACCGAACTGAAACCCCTGTTCGAGACCGAACAGGCCTGAACCACGCCGACACCAAGCCGGACTGACACCGGATATTGAAGGGGAGAGACGCGATGCTGATCGCAACACTGATGATGGCAGGCACCACGCTGCTCGCCCAGCCGCCGGGCTATACGGCACCGGACTATGACGCCGCCGACAGCTGGCTGTGCCGGCCCGGCCGGGAGGACGCCTGCGCGATCGATCTCGACACCACAATCATCGAGGCCGATGGCCGCATGAGCGTCGAAGCCTTTCAGGCTGCCGCGGACCCTGGTGTTGATTGCTTCTATGTCTATCCGACCGTGTCGAATGACCTGACACCGAATTCCGACATGGTCGCCAATGACGAGGAAGACCGCGTGATCGCGGCCCAGTTCGCGCGTTTCGGCGAGGTCTGCCGGACCTATGCGCCGATGTACCGGCAGGTCACGCTGACTGCGCTGCGCTCGATGATGACCGGCGAGCCGGTCGCCGCCGATGGCGTCACTGCCTATCTCGACGTCCAGACCGCCTTCGCCCATTACATGGAGCACGATAATGACGGTCGGCCCTATGTACTGATCGGACATTCCCAGGGCGCCCGCATGCTGGAACAACTGGTCGCCCGCGTCGTCGACGGCCAGGCCATCCAGACCAACATGCTCTCGGCCATGCTGATCGGCTACAACATCGCCGTTCCGCCGGGCGAGCCGGTCGGTGGCGCCTTCCAGGCCGTGCCGAGCTGCCGCTCATCGGACGAGACCGGCTGCTTCATCAGCTATGTTTCCTTCCGTTCCGACGTCCCACCGCCGGAAGCCTCGCGCTTTGGCAAACTGCCGGACCCATCCGTTGAGGTTGCCTGCACCAATCCGGCCGACCTTGCGGGCAATGCGGATACACCGCTTCAAGCCTATCTCGCGACGGGCGGCGCCTTCACCTCTTCGGTCGAGGCAGGGCCCTGGGTCGAGGGTGGCGCAGAGGTCACGACTGACTTCGTGCGGGTTCCTGGCCTGATCACAGGTCAATGCCTGAACGATGAGCATGGAAGCTATTTTGCCATCTCGGTCCATGGCGACCCGGCCGATCCGCGCACCGACGACATTGTCGGCGACGTGGTGGCCAATGGCGCCATTCTGGCGGATTGGGGCCTGCACCTGCTCGACATCGGCATTGCCCAGCGCGATCTGATTGATCTGGTCATGAGCCAAGCAGCTGCCTACGACCAGTAAGACACGCCATACCGGCCCTGGGATGGGGAGGCGGGCTGGGGCGGCGGACGGGAGCAGGGCGGACCAGACGGGTCGCCCTGTTTTCATGTCGGGTCAGACGAAGATCGCCACACTCTGTATGCCGGACATGACCGGCTCGCGATCGGCATTCCAATGCTGCATCAGCTGGCTGGACGAGCCGTGCCGCGCGAGGTCGGCGGTCGAACGGGAAAGCCACCAGCCATCCGTCGTCGCCGGCGCGGCGGCAAGGAGATTGATCTGCCAGGTCATCGAGCTGATCGGACCAGGGCGCTCGAACAGCGCCATGGCAGCGGGCGGCAAGGCGTCACCAATGGCCATCAGTTCGACCATCGGATCCAGGCCATCGCGCTCATTCAACCGCACCCAGCGCATGAAGTCCGGCGTGTGGCGCTCCTCCAGCGGCAGCGCGTGACGGTATTCCAGATTACCGGTGAAGAATTTCGGATCCGGATTTGCCATGGCTGGTGCCGCATCAGCGTAATTCGGGACTTCCGGCCGTGCGCTCGCGGCATAGTCGATGCTGGACTCAAGCCCGACCATGAACACAAACAGGGCCTTGAGACCCAGTTTGCCATCCGTAAAAACCTGGGCCTCGATGAAGGCTGCCGTCCGGCCACGACGCAGGAGTTCGGTCTTGACAGTAACCTCGCCAGCCAGGGGTCCGACAAAGGCAATCTGGGCCGAACGCAGGGGTGGCAGGTCTGGCTGTGAGCGCATCGCGGCTTCAAGCGCGAGAGCCGCGGTCAGCCCGCCATAGGCCGTGCGACCCTGCATCCAGGTATCGGGAATGCTCGCGGTCAGGGAGTCACCCCCTGCCTCGGCTGCGGCCAGTATCTTGGGTAGCGACATCAGTCGTCCTTCAAGGCATCGAGCGCCATCTTCGTGGCTTTCTGTGTCGCGGTAGACACCGGGTGGGAGGTCGACAATCCGCCATCAACCGGTATCGCCTGTCCATTGACATAGCTGGATGCCGGCGATGCGAGAAACAGCGCCATGGCCGCGATCTCTTCCGGTTCACCGCCGCGCTGCAGCGGGTTGAGCTGGCCGATCCGGTCTTCCTTGCCGACAGCCCGAACCTGGTCATAGAGCGGTTTCGTCATACCCGTTTCGGTCAGGCCGGGGCAGATCGCATTGACCCGGACATTGGTCCCGACAAGGCTCTGACAGGCGTTCTGGACCAAATTGATTACGCCGGCCTTCGATGCCGAATAGGCGACCGGTCCGGCGCCATAGCGCAAGCCGGCGACCGATGCTGTGCAGATGATCGACCCACCGCTTGATTTCATGATTTCGGGAGCGGCATGCTTGATGGCGAGGAAGGGACCGATGAGGTTGACGCGGAGCACATCAGCCCATGTCTCAGCCGTGGTCTCGAAGAATTCGGGCAGCCCACCGGTGATACCGGCATTGGCGAAGGCTATATCCAGCCGCCCGAATGCGGCGACCGCCTCGGCCACGGCGGCCTTCACGTCGGCTTCCGAACCGGCATCCATTGTGAAGGCGTGGGCCTTGCCACCACCGGCGGCAATGGTCTCTGCCGTCTTCTCGACCGCCGCATCGCGGTCACAGGCCAGGACGCTGGCACCCGCTTGTGCGAACAGGATGGCTGACGCGCGACCGATGCCGGACGCGGCACCGGTGATGATGGCGGTCTTGCCGGCCAGACTGAACATGGACATTGCGTCCCTCCCGATTGATCTCGTCATGACCGGCCGGCCACGGCTCAGGCACCGGCCTGTCGTGCGAATTGCCAGGCAGTCTTTGCCAATGGCACCAGACGTGCCACCGTTGCCTCTGCCTTGTCGCTGGACGCGTTGCCGTCAATGATCCGCTTCTTGATGCCTTGTACAATCCCGACCAGGCGGAACAGATTGTAAGCGAAATACCAGTCCATGGCCGGCACACTGTCGCGCCCGGTCAGGGAACAATAGAGCTCGACGGTCTCGGTGAGCGTCGGAATGCCGGTCGCAGCAAAGTCCACGCCCGCAAGACCGGCCCCGCCGCTCTCGGAAGGCATCGCCCATTGCATCGCGTAATAGGTGAAGTCGGCGAGCGGGTCTCCAAGCGTCGAGAGTTCCCAATCCAGCACCGCCTTGATGCGGGCGCCGTCGGGCTCGAACAGCGCATTGTCGATCCGGTAGTCGCCGTGAATGATCGAAGTTCGTGATTGCGCCGGCACTGTGCGTGGCAGGAACTCCAACAAGCCTTCGACCTCGGGTATGTCGTCTGTCTGAGACGCCCTGTATTGCTTGGTCCAGCGGCCAACTTGGCGCTCGAAATAATTGCCCGGCCGTCCATAGTCGCCGAGGCCGACGGCGACGTGATCAACATTGTGGAGCCCGGCCAGTGTCGTGGTCAGGGAGCGATACATGGCGGCCCGGGTTTCCGGCGTCTCGTCCGGCAGGCTGCCATCGGCGAGCGAGCGCCCGTCAACCAGCTCCATGACGTAGAACATGGAGCCTATGACGCTATCATCGGTGCACAGGGCGTAGGGCCGGGCGACCGGAAATCCGGTCGGATGAAGCGCCGCGATCAGACGGTGCTCGCGATCCACGGCATGCGCCGACGGCAATAAGGGTCCAAACGGTTTGCGCCGCAGTACATAGGAGGCTCCGGCACTGTCCAGCCGATAGGTCGGGTTGGACTGGCCACCGGGAAATTTGGTCAGCCGGACCGGCCCCTGAAAACCGCCTATCTGCCCCGAAAGCCAGCTCTCCAGCCGGCGCAAATCAATATCTTCAGGCGGCGGCGCACCAATCACAGCTGTCATTGTCCATCCCGGTCAAACATTCCTGCGCGCAACCATCCCGCGCTGCAGCAAACTAAACCATACCGTTTCCTCGGTAAATGGTTACACTGCGACCTCACACATCGCGATACGACGCATGAACGTGTTTGAAAATTGAGACTTTCCGAAAATGGGCCCATCCGGGTCGGAACATACCGAAATTGGCATCGCAGTGAAGAAACAGTCCAGACAGACCGCGCGCCGGACTGCGTGACCAGATAAACAAACTCTGCTAAGCGAATGATATGAATGCGACTCCGAAAACTGCGGATACGGCAAAGACCCGCCGCTTCCACCAAAAGCGCGAGCTTATCCTCGACGCAGCCGCGACGCTGATCAACCGGCACGGTGTGCGGGGCATGACATTTGTCGACGTCGCCCAATTGGTCGAACTCAACACGACCAGCATCACCTATTACTTCAAGCGCAAGGAATTGCTGGCCGCGGCCGTGCTGGAGCGCGCACTTGAGCGCATCGAACACCTTGTCGCCGAGGCCGCTGCCGAGCCAACGCCGCGTGCCCGGGTCGAGCGCTATATCCGGTTGAACTTTGACCTGCAGGCGCGGATCAATGCCGAGGTGGAACGGCCAATCGCTGTCATCTCCGACATCCGAGCGCTCAATGAACCCTTCGGGTCCGAACTGACGGCGCGCTATATCCAGGTTTTCCGCCAGCTCCGGATGTTCTTTGACGCCCCAAAGACCGCGGACGACAAAATCCTTACCACCATCCGCGCCCACGTCCTCGTCCAGAACATGTTCTGGCTTCCGGCCTGGCTGTCCCAGTATTCCACCGGCGATTATGACCGCGTCATCCATCGCATGGTCGAGATCTTCGAGCATGGCATCGCCCGCGATGGCGCCGCTTGGGCCCCCGACCTCCTGCCGATCGACGAGTCCGAGCTGAAGGTTGGAATCGAAGGCATGCCGGGCAATTTCGCGCGCGCCGCCACATTCCTTATCAACGAGCGCGGCTATCGCGGCGCTTCGGTTGAACAGATTGCCTCGGAACTCAACGTCACTAAGGGTAGTTTCTACCACCATCTGGAAGCCAAGGACGAGCTGGTGCTGGAGTGCTTCCGCCGCTCCTATGGCCGTGTCTCGCTGGTCCAGCGGGCAGCCACCAAAGCAGGCGGCAATCAGTGGCAGCAATTGTCGTCCTCGATGGCAACGCTCCTGAATGTCCAGCTCTACAGCGAGTTTCCGCTGCTACGCACGACCGCCCTGCAAGCCCTGCCAACCGACCTGCGCAATGATGTGCTCGACCGCTCCAACCGGATGGCGCGGCGCTTCGCCGGCATGATGATTGACGGCATCACGGAAGGTTCCGTACGCCCGGTCGATCCGCTGGTCGCCAGTCAGGCGATCATGGGCGCTCTGAACTCGGCCTATGACCTGCGCGACTGGATCAAGGATGTCGAACCCGCAAACGCGTTCGCCTTCTATGCGTCGACGCTTAGCTATGGCCTGTTCTCTCCCCCTCAAAAACCGGTCCAGGCCTGAGCCCAAGGACCGGGATCGCCACGGCGTCACCGCCTGGCGTTTTGGGCAAAGACGTTGTGCGGGGCGCCGGCCGGACCTGACCGGATCAGGGCGGTCAATCGCAATTCCGAGGCCTTTTCGCGGATTTTGGTCCCATCGGCGGCACCGGGCCTGGTGATCGTCAGCCCCACCGAACCGAACGCTCTCCGTCATACCGACCCCCCGGACAACCGGTCCCGGCCTCAAGAAGGCCCGGGAGCGGGAAGAGTTGTGCGATGGGCGGGAAATCAGTTCTTTGGATTTTCAGGTAGCGTGCACTTTCCCTCTCCCTCGGGACAGGGTGCAGGGCGGAGAGAAGCTGAGTCGGCACCGACAATGGCCCTTTCCTGGACATCGGAAAATCAGGCCTCGGTTCGAAGCATTCCTGTACCAGAACCGCGCTGCCCGCTCGGTCCGCCCGCAGATCCCAAAAGAAAGGGCCCCGACCTGGCGGTCGGGGCCCTCCTCATTGCCGGGTTTCGCGGATCAGAATTCGGTGTTGAAGCCGACCCGGATCACACGACCGACCGGGTTCCCGGTGAAGGGGTCGTAATTGTAGTCCTGCCTGGAGAAGCTCGGATCCTCATCGGTCAGGTTGATCGCCGTGAACGAGAAGGTCGTTGCATCACCAAAGTGATAGAGCAGGTTGAAGTCGGTCGTCAGCTGGCTGTCGATCGTCGCACCCTGCATCAGGGTCGGATTGCCGACGATGTAGGGGTTCGGGGCAAATGGCCCGGTCCCCAGATCGGCTCGCTGATCCCGATAGCTGTCGGTATAGGTGAAGGTCAGCCGGGTATCGATATTCCCGACGGTGTACTCGAAGAAGCCACGTGCCTTCCATTCAGGCACCGGATAGGCGGTGGTCTGGAAGTTCATGAAGCCGACACCGTCGAAGCCCTGCTGGACCACGACGCCCTCAACCGTCTCGTCACCCAACTCATTGCCAAGCATGTAGGTGGCGGTCAGTCCGGTATTGAGCGTGCCGCCCATCACATCGCCGAAATCATAGTTGAGGATGAAGTCGACGCCCGAGCTGGTGAGATCACCACCATTGACCACTTCGGTCCGCACCCGCGCGATGTTTGCCGCCGCGCAAGTACCGGCACCAGCCACGCCTCCGCCATCATTGAACTGGAAGCGTTCACGCAGGCCATCGAAGGTCGGATCGGTACAATTCGCCGGATCGGCGAACAGTGTGGCGACCATGCCCGAGAGTGGTTCGGTATTGATGGTGTCCTGAATCTCGTAGCGGAAATAGTCCACACTGGCAGTGAAATTATCCGTCGAGAACAAGGCGCCGATGGAGTAGTTGGTTGCCGATTCCGGCGCCAACCCCGGATTGCCAAAGACGTCGACAGGCCGGAAGCTTGAGGCAATCACCTGCAGCGAGGTGACGTTCGAGTTGACCGTCTGTTGGGCAGGTGGCCCACGGAAAGTCGTTCCGGCGGAGCCACGCAGGGCGAAGCCCTCCGAGATCTGCCAGCGAGCTGTGACCTTCGGGTCAAAGGTCGACCCGGTCTGCCCGCCATAGTCCTCGTAGCGCGCCGCCAGCTGGACATTGAAGTCGTCCGTCACCGGTAATTGAAGCTCGCCGAAGATGGCATAGACATCTCCATCCGCGTCACTGTCGGCATTGGACCCGAGGAAGGCCCAGGCACCGGTTTGCGGATCACAGGTCGTATTGCCCGAGACAGGCGTGTCACGACAGGGATTGACGGCAATATTGTTGTTGTCGCCATAGGCCGCCGAGTAGGTTTCCCGGCGGTACTGACCACCGAAACCGTAGAGGACGGAACCACCCGCCAGCTCCCAACCGGTTTCACCGCTCAACGTAGCTTCAGCGACGAACAATTCGGTTTCCAGCCGCGTGGAACCGCGCACAAAGAACCAGTTGATCAGTTCGGCACTGTTCTGGTTAGGCTCGGCACCCGGCCGCTCGACCCCGGTGACGGCATTGGCCGGCGCCTGGTTGCCGAACGGGTTGTACCACATGCAATCGCCGACGCCCGGCGTGCCGGTGGCCGGGTTACAATTCGGTCCGCCCAGGCCACCCAGCGCCAGCTGGACCCGGTCACCGAAGCTGTCATAGCCATCATAGAACCGCTCATAGCGATGATAGGTGAGATTGACGTCGAACGAGGTCGTATCGTTCAGCTCGCCATTCAGCCCGGTCGAAATCCGGAAACTCTCATTCTCGCGCAATCCGACTGCCGATCCCAGATCATCCGGGCGTCCGGCGAAGGCCGGATTGCCGCCTGCGAGAAGCGGGCGGAACAGCAAGGTCGGGAACAGCGCCGCAATCGTTCCGGCCGGCACGACGCCGGGGTTTTCCGTGACCATCTGGATGAAGCCCGGATTATTGCCAGGAACGATGAAACCACTCGGCGATCCGCCAACGCTGGCAGAGGGTGCCTGGGTCAGCAGATACATCGGCGAGGTCCGGTAGTGCGGAACCTCGTCTGACCCATAGAGGAGGCTGATTTCCCACTCTACATTGTCGGTGAGATCGATGCCCATCTCGCCCCAGATCTGGTAGCGGTCCTCTTCCTCAACCAGTGCATCGAAACCCGTGTATTGGGTCCGGCACCAGTTGGCAGCCGTCACGAAGCCACCGAGAGCAGCACAATCCGGGTCAGCCCGAAGGCCACCAATCGGAGCCACGCCCACACCGGGAATGATGCCCAATGGCAGGAAGGTTGCGGGATTGCCGCCGCCGGTCCAGCCGCCTTCCGGGTTGGCTTCGAAGTCCTGCACCGCAAAGTCGCGATCCATCGCCAACAACTCTGAACGGTGCTGATATCCGGCCGCCACCATCAAGCGGAAATTATCGCCCTGGTGACCGAAGCTGCCCTGGAGCGTGTAATCGCCATCCGTGTCGGAAATGAAGGAATAATCACCGCCGAAACGGAAACCTTCCTGGTCAGAGCGGGTAATGAAATTGACCACCCCGCCAATGGCGTCGGATCCGTAAAT
This sequence comes from Maricaulis maris MCS10, assembly GCF_000014745.1. Lineage (NCBI taxonomy): Bacteria > Pseudomonadati > Pseudomonadota > Alphaproteobacteria > Maricaulales > Maricaulaceae > Maricaulis > Maricaulis maris. Next base: position 2,905,462 of record NC_008347.1, read on the forward strand.
CGCGGCCGCGCCGTCCTTGAGTATTTCGATCCGCCCGATCGCCGCTGCTGGCAACAGGTTCAGATCGACAAACGGGACCCCCGTCCCCGCCGGCACCAGTCGACGATTGTTCAACAAGACAAGCGTGCGCTGCGGGCTGAGGCCACGCAGGTTGACCGACGCCATGCCTTCGGTGGCTTGCGACCGGCTGTCGAACTGGTTTGTGTCCCCGATGACACCGCTCGAGACCGGCAGGGCCTTGATCAGCTCGACCGGCGACGGGTTGCCCAGACGGGCCAGTTCTTCCGCAGACAGGACGTCGACCGGCAGGGCCGCGTCCTCGGGGGTTCCGCGAATGACGGAACCCGTGACGATGATCACATCGTCTTGCGCGTATGACGTCGCCGACAGGCCTGCCACCATGGCAAGGGCTGTCAGCGCGCTGCTCGCACGCATGAGACCTTTAACAGTCATATTCTCCTCCCAGACTGGTGCGGCTGCTTTATTTTTTGCATACCGCAAATTCGATTAGATCAATCGGAATTTGGCAAGTCAAGGAGATAGGGGCCGTATTGCGAGTTATTATTGGCTAATTCGACGCTGCACTGCGGCATCGCTTTCCGCTTTAAGATGACGCGGTTCGCGTACTGCGGAAACTAGAACAACCAAAGCTGCCACCAGGCTGACGAGCGAGATGATGAAAACCGGCACCAAGCCGAAAAAGCTGGCGATCAGCCCGCCGAGCACGGGCCCGAGCGACGCCATTGTGGTTTCCACCGTGGTCGAGAGGGCGAGACGCATGGGGATATCGTCCCGCTCGCCGAACTCGAGAACCAGCGTCGTCGAGCTCATCATATAGCCAGACGCGGCCGCCCCCAATCCGAAAAAAGCGACCAGGAAATGCCACGGTTGCTCCGCAAAGATCATGACCACAAGCGAGACGATCCAGGTCGCCACGGTAAGGATGAAGGTCAGCCGGAAGCCATACCGGTCCCCCAGCGTTCCCCAGACCAGGTTGGTCAGGGTGTCGGCGCCAAGAAAGGCCAGCGAGAACAGCCCGATCGCTGCCCCGTCAACCTCCATCTTTCGACCCGCATAAATGATGCAGAACGGAATGACGATCCGGCCGGCCGTCGCCATCATCTGGGCGATCAGGAAGTTGCGGTAATCGCGATTGACGAGGAGCTGCGGGAATTCCCGCACCCGCGCCATCACCCCCATCTGCACCTTCACCGTCGGGCTTTCCGGCTCGCGCATGAACATCCACAGTGCCGCCAGCCCGAGACTGGTCAGCACAAAGGCGACCATGAAGGTCGTCGCATAACCATTGCCGAACGCATTGTTTTCGATCAGATGCGCTCCGGCCCACCAGGACAGGCCGGCCGCGATCGCACCGCCAGCGATATTGCGCCAGGCCTGCAATCGCCCCCGCATGCGGATCGGGATCACCTTCGACAGCACGACCTGGAAGGCGACACGCTGTGACCCCAGAAAGAAGCCGAACAACAACAGGAAGAAGAAGGTCGCCGCGATCAGGACCGAGCCGGTCAGGAACCAGCCGGCCAGCGCCAGGCCGAGTAACTGCACCCGCATCAATATGCCGATCGTCATCGCGGCCGGCATGACGTGGCGCCGATGTTCGATATGGGCGGCGCCCATGACCGGCGAGGCAATCGCGCCAAGCTGGATCAGCGCCTGGCCGATACCGACAAAGATCGGCGAGCCGGTCAGCATGTGCAGATAGGCGGGCACAAAGGTTGGCGCGAAAATCAGCCGGAAGCCGGTCATGCCGAGCATGCCGTGGGTGAAGTGAGCGATGTAATTACGCTTCAGATTGCCCTCGACGAAATCGCTATAGGCCTGTTCGCGCGCCTCCGCGGTCTCGTCACCCGCCACAATACAGCTCGCGGGCGGGCCGGCAGGCGAAGGCGGGCGGGCTGAGACCTCTTGCCGCCATGATCAATCGCCGATCGCGGTAAAGAAAGGCAAGGCAGGACCATCCCCGGCATGGTCTGCATCGCTGGATTGCGGCATGAGGCGCACGCGTTGGCCAATGGCGAGACTGTCTAAGTTTTCCGCGACCAGATTGGTCAGCACGGACGGGCCTTCATCCAGAGTCACATAGGCGACCGCGAAGGGCGCACCCTCGCCGCGCCGCATGACCGACAGGCTGTAGATCTCGCCCGTCCCGGCACTATCGAGCCAGCGTGTGTCGGCCGAGCCGCAATGAGGGCAGATATGACGCGGATAATAGTGCGTCTGCTGGCAATCAACGCAGGTCTTGATCCGCAGGACGCCCGCGTCCAGCCCGTCCCAGAAGGCTTGCGTCTCCGGATTGGGCTGCGGGGCGGGAAGCTTGCGTACGCTCATGACTGGCGCTCCAGAATGATGGTGGCCGCGCCGTGCCGGGCGCCGAGGGAGCCGCCAATGCCGGTGGCGACGGCAAGGTCACAATTGGGCACCTGGACGGCAGGGGCCGCCTCGCCGCGCAATTGCCGCACCGCTTCGATCACCTTGGTAATGCCGCCTCGGAACATGGGATGGTTGTTGCACAGCCCGCCACCATCGGTGTTGAAGGGCAGTTTGCCGGTGCCGGAGATGAGATTGCCGTCGGCCACGAACTTGCCGCCCTCGCCCTTGGCGCAAAAGCCCAGATCTTCCAGCTGCATCAGCACGGTGATGGTGAAGCTGTCATAGATTGAGGCGTATTTTATGTCGGACGGCGTGACGCCGGCCTCCGCAAAGGCACGCGGCCCCGACTTTGCGGCGGCCGACACCGTGAGGTCGAGACCCAAACCGCCGGACGGGCCCTTGGTCGCCTCGCCGGCTCCCAGCAGGGAGATCACCGGACGGTTGAGCGTCCTGGCAATCTCCGGCGAAACCACGACGAGGGCGCCACCACCATCCGTCGTCACGCAGCAATCGAGCCGGTGCAACGGATCAGCGATCATCGGGCTGGTCACAACATCCTCGACCGTCACCACTTTGGGCAGCATGGCGTGCGGATTGTGCTGGGCATGGTGCGAGGCAGCGACCTTGATCCAGGCCAGCTGTTCCGACGTGGTGCCAAATTCATGCATGTGGCGGGCAGCACACATGCCGTAGCTGGTGTGATTGGTCAGCCCGACCCATTGCTCGAAAGCGCTTTCCGGCGCCCCGGGCCGGAAGCGTTGCACTGCCTCCGAGCGCGGCCGCCCGGCCAGGGTGATCAGCGCCACCGAGCACTTGCCCATGGCGATCGCCTGCGCGGCATGGGCGACATGCTGGATATAGGTACAGCCACCCATCTCGGTTGAATCAGTGTGGCGGATGTCCAGGCCAAGATAGTCGATCATCGAGATCGGCCCGAAGCCGGGCGCATCGGTGGCACAGAAATAGCCATCAACGTCCGTCAGCGAGAGGCCGGCATCAGCCAGCGCCCCGGCCGCGCATTCAGCATGCAGCTGCGGCGTGGTCATGTCCGGCGCCAGCCGGGTGGGATGTTCGAATGCACCGACGATGCAGGCGGCGTTACGCAGGCTCATACTACCTCCAGCCGGTTTCGGCAGCTCATGGAGCCGGCCTCTTGGCATCATCACGCGCCTTGAGCGCTGCGAGATTGGCCTCATGACTGGCGCGATCAATCCGGTAGAAATGGAGGAAGAGCGCGCCGGCGATATAAAGGACGGCGATGCTGGGAATATAGAGCGTCGCCAGCAGGTCGACCGAAGCCGGATCGACCTCACCCGGTTGGGCGCGCTCGGGAAGATCAACGATCGTCAACAGGATGCCCGCTGCCATCAGGCCAAAGCCGGTGACGCATTTCTGCATGAAGCTGTTGGCCGCATAGAACAGTCCCTCGGCCCGGCGCCCGGTCTTGAGCGCGCTCGCATCGATCACGTCGCCGATCATGGCATGGACCAGGATGGCCGAGGAAATTGCGCACGCCGAGTACAAGGCGAGAATGCCGAACAAGGTAGGCAGAACACGCGGATCATCGTCGGCATAGAACAGGCCATTCAGCCTCAGGATGAACGGCAACGTCCCCAGAAAGATGGCGGCAATCGCCAGCCAGAACGCCGCATTCCGCTTGCCAAGTCGCTTGGCGATGACCGGTGCGAAGATCAGCGCCAGGACAGCCCCCACCAATGGCTCGGCGGACATGATCGCCATCTCGAAATTGTCGAAACCCCAGAACAGGGTCCCGAAATAGAGACTTAGAGCGGCCGCCATACCGATCGCAGTGTATTTGAGCAGGCCAAATCCGAGAATTGCGAGAAACGCCTTATTGCTGAAAGTCCGTCGCATCAGCATGAATGTTTCCAGCGGATTCCGGCGCTGGGGTGGCGGAAGCTTCCGGAGATATTTGATGCGGTGATGGGTCCCCGCGGTCGAGATCATGACCGTGCCAAACATCAACACCGATCCGACAAGTCCGAACGTCCAGTATCCCACCGGATTGAGCTGACCGATCGGGTATTCAGCCGTTGGCGCCAGGAAGACTGCGAGGGCCAGGATCGACATCCCGTAGCCACCGAGATAGCCGAAAAAATAGCGATAGCTGGCGATCGAGGTACGGTCGTCATAGTCACTCGACAGTTCAGGCGCGAGCGCCGAGCTGGGGATTTCGTAGAATGTGATGCAGGTCCGGACTGCCGAAGACAGGACAGCGAGATAGGCAAACAGGCCCCAACCGTCCAACGCCTCGGGCGGATGCCAGAGAAAGAAAAACGACGCCGCCGCGGGAATGGCCGACATGTACATGAGCGGGTGCCGGCGGCCCCACTTCGTTCTCAAACTGTCGGAAAACTGCCCGACGATCGGATCGGAGATAGCGTCGAAGACGAGCGCGACCAGGATGGCGAGCGACACCATCGCCGCGTCAGCGCCAATCACGTAGTTATAATACCACAGCAGATAGGCGCGAAAGGCGACGTCCTTGACGCCGTATGCCATCGACCCCACGCCATACAGCAACTTGGTGGCGTACTTTATCGGTGGCGCCGAAATGGGCGTCGCAGTTTCGGTCATTCATCCTCCCTCCGGGCGCGTCGTTTCGACGTCTGCCCCATGCCGCACTTGATGTCAGGACCGCCTCATTCTGCAGAGGAGACACTTCACTTTTTCATGCGTACGGTATGAGCATACTTGTTTTTTGAAAAGCGACAAGAGTCAGAGAATACAGGCGCTTTATGGGGCCTGACATTATGAAAGTCGGTGCGACTGACCAAATTTGAGAAGCCGGTCCGGTTTTCTCTTGCCCTGCACCAGTGCAGGCGACTAGAACTTCATCACAATCCGTTGGCGCAGAGGAGAGAGTGGGCGCAAGGAAACAGTAGTCTGCAAGCAAGGGATCCAACAAGCCGGGTCTTCGAAGCTGACAAGGTCGCGCGCCCAGATCCCGTCGTCACACCCTCCCCGAACGCTCCGTTTCCGCAATGAAAGAGATCCCACAATGCGTGATGCTGTCATCGTCTCCACCGCTCGCACCCCGATTGGCAAGGCCTATCGCGGCGCCTTCAACGCCACGCCTTCGCCGACCTTGTGCGGCCACGCCATCGCCGCGGCGGTTGAGCGCTCCAAGGTCGACCCGGCTGAAATCCAGGACGTGATCATCGGCGCCGCCCTGCAACAGGGCGTGCAGCACACGATCGGCCGCACCGCCGCTCTGCGCGCCGGCCTCCCCGTCACGGTCGCCGGCCAGTCGATGGACCGTCAGTGCTCGTCCGGCCTTATGACGATCGCCACCGCGGCGAAACAGGTCATTGTTGACCGTATGGACGTGGTCGTCGCCGGCGGCGTCGAGTCGATCTCCATGGTCCAGACCAAGGAAATGCGCGTCCAGCCAGATCCCGAACTCCTGGCCATGCACAAGGACATCTACATGCCGATGCTGCAGACGGCCGAGATCGTCGCCGACCGCTATGGCATCTCGCGCGAGCGCATGGACGAGTACGGTCTGCAATCACAGCAGCGCACAGCCGCCGCACAGGACGCGGGCAAGTTCGACGATGAAATCGTGCCGATGAAGTCGACCAAGATCGTGGTCGACAAGGCAACCGGCGAAACCTCCCAACAGGACGTCTTCCTCGAAAAGGACGAGGGCAACCGCCCGGGCACCGACCTGGCTGGCCTGCAGGGTCTGAAGACCGTCATCGAGGGCGGCACCATCACAGCCGGCAATGCCTCACAACTCTCCGATGGCGCCTCGGCCTGCGTGGTCATGGAAGCCGAACTCGCCGCCAAGCGCGGTCTGGCACCTCTGGGTCGTTATATGGGCATGGCCGTCGCCGGCACCGAGCCGGACGAGATGGGTATCGGCCCGGTCGTCGCCGTCCCGAAACTGCTTGAGCGCTTCGGCCTCAAGGCGGATGATATCGGCCTGTGGGAACTCAATGAGGCCTTCGCCGTCCAGGTGCTCTACTGCGCCGACAAGCTGGGCATTCCGGCCGACAAGCTGAACGTCAATGGCGGCGCCATCTCGATTGGCCACCCCTACGGCATGTCCGGCGCGCGCATGGTCGGCCACGCCCTGATCGAGGGCAAACGCCAGGGCGCCAAATACGTCGTCGTGACCATGTGTGTCGGCGGCGGCATGGGCGCGGCCGGACTGTTCGAAGTGCTGTAGTCACACGCCCGCACCACACGTGGAAAAGCCGCGCCGGATTGTCCGGCGCGGCTTTTTGATGGGGCCAACTTCATGGGGCCAATCGTTCGGACTTGCGGCGCCCTACTCGTCCCTGAGCCGGATCAGGCCTTCCTGCGCCGTGGAGGCCACCAGCTTGCCGTCGCGGGTGAAGAGCTGGCCGCGATTGAAGCCGCGGGCGGCACCGGACCAGGGGCTGTCGGTATCGTAGAGCAGCCAGTCACCCATATCGACATCGTCATGGAACCAGACCGCGTGATCGAGACTGGCTGACTGCATCTTGCGGGTCATCCAGCTGACACCATGCGGCTGCATGCAGGTGCTCAACAGCGCCATGTCAGAGGCAAAGGCAAGAATGGCGCGGTGCATGATCTGGCTGTCGGTCGCCAGATCGGTCGCCCGGATCCAGATCTGCCGCCGCGGCTCCCGCTTGCGCGGATCGATCGGCGACCAGGGATCGACCGGACGCATCTCGATCGGCCGTGGCCGGGTCATGAAACGGTAGAAGGGCTCGGGGATCTGACCCTTCATCTTGCGCAGCAGCTCGACCTCGGTCGGCAGTTCGTCGGGCATAGGGACGTCACCCAGGTCAAACTGGTGCGTCAGCCCGGCCTCCGGCTTCTGGAAGGAGGCCGTCATGTTGAGGATGGGTTTGCCCCGCTGCATGGCGATGACGCGGCGGTTCGAGAAACTGCCGCCATCATAGTCGCGCTCAACGCGGTAGATGATCGGGAAGTCCTCGTCGCCCGGTCGCATGAAATAGGCGTGCAGCGAGTGGACATGCCGCTCGGGATCAACCGATGCCACGGCAGATTTCAGCGCCTGGGCGATGACCTGGCCACCAAATACCCGACCGCGACCGCCAGGATTGCGGCGCCCGCGATACAGGTCGACATCAAGCTCTTCGACATCGAGAAGATGGACCAGCCCGGCCGCCAGCTCGGCCGGGCTGAACACCCGGCGTTCCTTCTTGTTGTCTCCTGACGTATCAGCCTCAGCCATGGCGGCGCCCTCAACTCGATCTTTCGCTCAGCCCCAATTCTGGACTGCGCACACACAAATTTCCAGCTTCGGGTACGGTCGCCAGCAGATCGGATCAGGAAGCAACAATGCGCAACGACTTGGTCGGCGCATCCCAGGGCAGATGTTGGGAATCCAGAATGACCATATTGTCGCGATTGACGATTTCCGGTCGCGCATTATAGCCCAGCAACTCCTTGACCGAATGGTCGGTGTGGCGAGCGAGCATCATGGTCTCGTCGGACGAGAAATTCGTCAGCCCGCGAGCCACTTCGTCGCCGCTCTCCGAATAGATATGCAGCACGTCGCCCTTGGTGAACCCGCCATGGATTTTCACCACATCCTCGTGACTGACCCCGGTTGCGCTGGTCTTCAGTGCCGCCGCGGCGGCATCCGTAAGCACGAGGCCACCGGCGCGGTGCAGGCGGTTGGTCAGCCAGACAGCCCAGGACGAGGCCGGGGTCCCCTTGGCAACGCATTTGGTATGCCGACGCTCGCCACTGAGCACAGCAGAAACGGGACGGTCGATCGTGCCTTCGGCGATCAGGGTGGTACACCCGGCGTTCTGGGCGAAATTGGCCGCCTGGATCTTGGTCAGCATGCCGCCCGATCCGAGCGAACTCGTCCCGGATGTGACCTCCAGATACTCGGTCACATCCTCGATCGTGTCGACGAATTGCGCCTCGGGATCTGACGGGTCGCGATCATAGAGCCCGTCAATACTGGTCAGGATGATGAGATGATCGGCCTGGATCATTTGCGCGACACTCGCAGCAAGGCGGTCATTGTCACCGACCCGGATCTCCTCGGTGGTTACCGTATCGTTCTCGTTGACGATCGGCATGATATCGCGTTCGAACAGGCGCTGGATCGTGTTCTTGGTATTGAGGAAGCGTCGGCGCTCTTCCAGATCGTCCAGCGTCACCAGTATCTGGGCGATATCAAAGCCGTGTTCCTGCGCAACCTGCCTGTAGGCATGGAGCAGGAGCGGCTGACCGCAGGCGGCCGCAGCCTGCTTGTCCAGCACGCCCGCATCCTCGGGTGAGGTCTTGATCGCATTGAGCCCCAGAGCGACCGCTCCGGATGATGCCAGCACAACATCATGTCCCTGATCCCGAAGCCGGGCGATATCCGCCAGCAACTCGTTCATGAAGGCATAGCGAAGTGTCAGTCGGCGATCATTGGCCAACAGGCTTGATCCGATCTTGACGACAATGCGTTGACGCTGGCTCACACGATTCTCCTGGATAACACGCCAGAACTCATCCCGGCGCCAATATTTCGCGCAAACTATTTAGCATTCGAAATTTTTCAACCCCAAAATCTGCCCAAACCCGTGCAAGCGCGCAGGCAGACGACGGGCCATGGCGTAATTTCTTATACGCTACAAGGCGGGGACAGCGGATGCTGCAACCGCAAATATAATTTGAATTCGAAATTGTTTTTGTTATACACCGCCCAACATCATGCTCGACCTGCCCCGGCGGATCGGGCATTTTCATGTGAGCAGGGCATTTCCGGCCGGGAGTGTCACCACGAACGGAGCGGACACGGTATGGACATTTTGGTGGTGGGATGCGGAAAAATGGGCGGTGCGATGTTGCGCCGCTGGCTCGATGCCATGCCCGCGCGCTTCACCACAGTGAATCGAAGCGGTCGCGCCCTGCCGCCCGGCACCGAACACGCTACCGGCCCGGACGCCCTCACCGGACGCCGCTTCGATGCCATCATCATCGCCGTCAAACCGCAACAAATTCCCGACGTCATGCCGGCCTATACCGACCTGCTGGCAGATGGCGGCTGCTATGTCTCGATCGCCGCCGGCTTTTCGACGGCCTCGCTGGGAAAGCTGGTCGGGGACCAGCCGGTGATCCGGATCATGCCCAACCTTCCGGCCCTGATCGGTCGCAGCGTCAACGGCCTGTTCGCCAATCCGACCTGTCAGGACAAGCATCGCGACCTGGCCAATGAGCTGGCCCGGACCACGGGAACTGCGGTTTGGCTGGACGATGAGGACGAGCTGGATCGATTGACTGCCATTGCCGGCAGTGGGCCCGGCTATGTCTTCGAGATCGCGCGCAGCTATGTCGCCGCGGCACAGGCTCTCGGCTTCTCGAAGGAGACGGCGCGGGCGCTGGTGCTGGAAACCATGGGCGGCGCCATAGAAATGGCGACCCGCTCCGACCAGGACGTTGCCGATTTGCGCAACTCCGTGATGAGCAAGAACGGCACGACCGAAGCCGGCATCAATGTACTGCGCCGGGACGGTCAGCTCGACGCGTTGCTGCGCGATACGACCCGCGCGGCCTACGACCGGGCGGTCGAACTTCGCTAATTGCCCGACCCGCCCTTCTCAACAACACTCCCACCCCAAGGAAACCATGTCAGATCGTATGCAAGCCTATATCGAACAACTCGGCCGTCAGGCCCGTGCCGCCTCCCGCGTTCTCGCGACGGCGTCCACGGAGCGCAAGAATGCGGCCCTAATTGCCGCCGCAGCCGCCCTGCGCTTGCGGGCCAACGACCTGCTCGAGGCCAACCGCATCGATGTTGACGGCGTACGCAAGGCTGGCAAACCCGACGCCTTCATCGATCGCCTGATGCTCGATGGCGCGCGGATTGAGGGGGTCGCCAGTGCGGTCGAGGCGATCGCCACGCTTCCCGACCCGGTCGGGCGCGTCCTGGCCGAGATCGACCGGCCCAACGGCTTGCGGATCGAACGCGTCGCCGTGCCGCTGGGTGTGATCGGCATGATCTATGAGTCGCGCCCGAATGTCGGCGCCGATGCCGGCGCCCTGTGTCTGAAGTCCGGCAATGCCGTGATCCTGCGCGGCGGCTCGGAAAGCCTCAACTCGACCCGCATCATTGTCGAATGCATGAAGGAAGGCCTGCGCGAAGCGGATTTGCCGGAAGACGCGATCCAGATGATCGACACCGCCAATCGCGACGCCGTCAAACACCTGCTCCAGTGCACGCAATTCGTCGACCTCGTCATACCGCGTGGCGGCAAGGGGCTGGTGACGCTCGTCCGCGACCAGGCCCGCGTACCGACGCTGCTTCACCTCGATGGCAATTGCCACACCTATGTCCATGCCGGCGCCGATCTCGACAAGGCCGTCGCCATCATCGAGAACGCCAAGCTGCGCCGGACCGGAATTTGCGGGGCCACGGAAAGCCTGGTGATCGATGAAAGCGTCGCCGCTGACCTGCTGCCGCGACTGATCGACCGCATGACTGTCTGTGAATTCCGGGGTGACCCGGCTGCCGTGACCATCGACCCCCGCGTCAAACCGGCAGACGATTCGGACTGGGACACCGAGTATCTGGATGCCTGCCTGTCGGTGAAGATCGTCGACGGGCTCGAGGCGGGGATCAATCACGTTGCCGCCCATTCGTCCGGCCATACCGATGCCATCGTCACCGAAGATGCGGACGCGGCGACCTGCTTCCTGGCCATGATCGACAGTGCGGTCGTGATGCATAATGCCTCGACCCAGTTCTCCGACGGCGGCGAATTCGGCATGGGCGCCGAAATCGGCATCGCGACCGGCAAGATGCACGCGCGCGGACCGGTCGGGCTGGAGCAACTGACCTCGTTCAAATACCTGGTTCACGGTGAGGGTCAGACACGCCCCTGATCGACGGCCCTGCCACTGGCCTTGAGCCAAACGGCAAATTCCCCAATCTTCCACCTTCCGTTTCGCTGAACCCAAGGCAAGTCCATGGATATTGAAGCTCTTATCTCGCTGGCACTCTACTTCATCCTGATGATGGCGATCGGGCTCTATGCCTATCGCAAGTCCACGGATGACGTGTCCGGCTACATGCTGGGCGGACGCCAGCTGCACCCAGCGGTGGCGGCCCTGTCGGCCGGCGCGTCCGACATGTCGGGCTGGATGCTGATGGGCCTGCCGGGTGCGATCCTGCTGACCGGCATGTCGGAAAGCTGGATTGCCATCGGCCTGATGATCGGCGCCTATTTCAACTACAAGCTCGTGGCCCCGCGGCTGCGCGTCTATACCGAGGTGGCCGACGACGCGATCACGATCCCGGACTATTTCGAGAAGCGTTTCGCCGACAATTCGCGGCTTCTTCGCGTGATCTCGGCCATCGTCATCGTGTTGTTTTTCACCATTTATACGTCAGCCGGCGTGGTTGCGGGCGGCAAGCTGTTCGAGGCCTCCTTCGGTCTCAACTACCAGATCGGCCTGTTCGTCACCGCCGGAGTGGTCGTGGCCTATACATTGTTCGGTGGTTTCCTCGCGGTCAGCCTGACCGACTTCGTGCAGGGCGTCATCATGTTCCTGGCGCTGGTACTGGTGCCGGTGGTGACCATCATGCAGCTGGGCGGTTTCGGCCCCACGATCGACGCGCTGAGCACGTTGAGCGTCGATGTTGGTGGCTGGGACAAACCCTATCTGTCGATGATCCCGCAAGAGAGCCTCGGCCTCGCGGTCATCGGCATCATTTCGACCATGGCCTGGGGCCTGGGCTATTTCGGCCAGCCGCACATCATCGTGCGCTTCATGGCCGTGAAGTCGCTCAAGGACGTCAAGGTCATGCGCCGGATCGGCATGAGCTGGATGCTGATCACCGTGGTCGGCGCCCTGCTGACCGGGGCCGCCGGCCTCGCCTATGTGAAGAGCCAGGGCATCCAGACCGCGGACGGGCTCAATGTTGCCCGGGTCGTGGAAGCGCCTGGCGATGCGACCACCACGATGGGGGATCTGGAAAACATCGACACAACCGGCGCCTTTGCTGACGGCGATGTGGTGCTCGGCGACCAGGAAACCATCTTCATCCTGCTCTCCCAGGTCATTTTCCACCCCTATATCGCCGGCTTCCTCCTGGCCGCCATCCTGGCCGCGATCATGAGTACGATCTCGTCCCAGCTCCTGGTCTCATCAAGTTCGCTGACCGAGGACTTTTACAAGGTCTTCCTGCGACGCGGTGCCAGCCAGAAAGAGCTGGTTCTGGTCGGACGCCTGTCGGTGCTGGCGGTATCGCTGGTGGCGATAGGACTGGCCTTCAATCCGGACAGCAACATACTTGGCCTCGTATCCAACGCCTGGGCCGGCTTTGGTGCCGCCTTCGGACCGGTCATCCTGGTCAGCCTGTTCTGGCGCGGCATGACCCGCCTGGGTGCCATCGCCGGCATGATTGCCGGTGCGGTCACTGTGCTGGTGTGGATTTACGGCCTGCAGCTGTCGGGCGTTATGTATGAAATCGTGCCAGGCTTCATTGCCTGCCTGGTGACGCTCTACATCGTCTCCAAGGCAACCGCCAAACCGGGACCGGAGGTCACCGACTATTTCGACGAGATGCACACGCGCGTCAAAGCCGGATAGTCGCGGTTCCTGCCGGACAAAAGAAAGCGGCGGCCCATCGGGTCGCCGCTTTTTTCTTGCCTTGAGACAGGGCTGGAGGATCAGGTCTTCATTGCCGCGGCCGCAGCAGCATTCGCCGTGATCGTATCCCAGTCGCCCGCATCGATCATCGCGCCGGTGGCAATCCACGACCCGCCGACACAGACAACATTCGGCAGCGCCAGATAGTCCGGCGCCATCTCGCGGGTAATCGATCCGGTCGGGCAGAAGCGGATGTCCGGCAAGGGACCGGCGATGGATTTGAGATAAGGGCGACCACCAGCCTGTTCGGCCGGGAAGAATTTCAGGACCTCGAACCCGGCCTCGACCGCGCTCATCGCTTCACCGGCCGTGGCGACGCCCGGCAGGACCGGAATGCCCGACGCCAGCAGTGCCGGGACAAGCTGTGGCGACAGGCCCGGAGACACCAGGAAATCGGCGCCAGCGGCCATGCTGTCGGCGACCTGCTCGGGCGTTCGGATGGTGCCCATGCCGATGATCATGTCCGGCTCGGCTGCCTTCATGGCCGACAATACGTCGAGCGCTGCCGGCGTCCGCATGGTCATTTCCACCACGCTCAGCCCGCCCGCCTTGAGGGCACGGGCCAGCGGGGCGGCCTTGGCGACATCGCTGACGGTCAGCACCGGAATGACGCTGGCGGCACGGACGAGAGTTTCAAGCGTGATGGTCATGAGTGGAGATTGCCCTGTTCTGCCAGTGCCGCCGCGCCGCGCAAGGCCGCGCCGTCAGACTGGATTAGCCGGATCGGAATATCGGAAACATAGCGCGTCATCGGGCCTCGGCCCAGAAAGCGCGACTTGAAGGCGCTCGCCTCAAGCAGGGTCCGGATACGCGGAAGAATGCCGCCGCCCAGATAAATCCCTGCCCGCGCGCCGGTCAGCACGGCCACATCGCCGGCATATCCGCCCAGCGCGGCACAGAAGAATTCGACCACCCTGGCACCGGTTGACGCCGGATCAGCCAGGGCTTCGCGGGTGATGTCCTCGGGACGGTGGCCAGGCCAGGTATCGCCCTCGATCTGGCACAGGGCACGATGGATATTGACCAGGCCGCGCCCCGACAGGATGCGCTCCCAGGAGACAAAACCATATTCGCGGGCCAGGACACGGCCGACCTCGATCTCGATATCGGTACGCGGCGCAAATCCGGCATGGCCGCCCTCGGTTGCGACGACCTTCACCGAATCTCCGTCCGGCACCAGCAAGCCAAGGCCGAGCCCTGTTCCCGGTCCCAAAACTGCCACCGGCGTGCCCGCGACCGGTCGCCCGTCCGATATCTCGACTATGTCGACACTTGGTGTGAGCGGTGCGCCGCGCGCCTGGGCCTCGAAGTCATTGACTGCCATCAAGGTGTCCATGCCCAGCTCACCGCCCAGCTCGTCCGGACGGAAGCTCCAGGTCGCATTGGTCAGCTGCACCCTGCCGGCGCGGATTGGCGAGGCGACAGCGAAACAGGCCCTGCCCGGCCGATCCCCCTCGCAACTCTCCAGATAGGCCATGGCCGCATCGCGGAGATGTTCGAAATCTTCATTCTTCAGTCGGCGCACCTGATCGAGATCAAAGCCGCGCGAGACACTGCCCCGCGCGATGGCGAAACGGGCATTCGTGCCGCCAATATCGGCGACCAGATAGCTCGGTTCATTGCTCATGGCCGGTTAAACCCGCTCCCGGATAGATCAGTCCGTCGGCCATCCGCGTCGAAGGTGCTCGGGAAGGCTCGTCTACAGCCTGACTCTATACGCCAAATGTTACCCCTAACATAGTCTTTGATTTCAGCCATGTCCGGACCACGCCTTTTCACCGGCGACGGAACAGTCCAGACAGTCGGGGAACACGCGCTACGGAGACCCGCCATGACCGACCTGACCGGTAAAACCATCGCCATCACCGGCGCATCCAGCGGACTGGGCCAGCACTTCGCCCGACTCCTTGCCGCACGCGGCGCCAGACTGGCCCTGATGGCCCGGCGTACCGACCGGCTGGACGCCGAAGTCGAGGCCATACGCGGCGCCGGCGGTGAGGCCGTGGCCATTGCCCTGGACGTCACGGATGCCGCGGCCATCGGCCCAGCCCTCGACCAGGCCGAAGCAGCGCTTGGCCCCCTTCAAGTGATGATCAACAATGCCGGTGTCGGTGGCGAAGGCATGGCCCTGGACATCACGCCGGAACATTTCGACCAGACCTTCGCCGTCAATACCCGTGCGGTCTATTTTGGTGCCCGTGAAGCGGCAAAGCGGATGCTGGCCTCTGGTGTTGCCGAAGCCCGCGAGGCGCGGATCATCAATATCGCCTCGATTGCCGGCCTGACTGTCCTGCCCGGCCTAACGGCCTATTGCGCGTCCAAGGCGGCGGTCATCTCGATGACCAAGGGACTGGCTCGCGAATGGGCCCGCCAGCACATCGCCGTCAATGCCATTTGCCCCGGATACATCGAAACCGAGATCAACGCCCACTGGTTCGCCAGCGAGGGCGGGCAGAAAGCCATTTCGCGCCTGCCCCGCAAACGCCTGATGGACATCACCGCACTGGATGACGCCCTGCTCATGCTCGCCGGTCCGGCCGCCGGGTCGATCACCGGCACCGCCATCACCATCGATGACGGCCAGGTGCTCTAAGGCCGGCTCCAGTCCATTCCCGAAAGAAAACGGAGCGGCGGGATACTGTCCCGCCGCTCCGCTGGTTCCTGTGTCAGATGATGCGACGCGCCGCTATTCGAACACGCGCAACAGATCACCGGTCGAGCCACCTTCCTTGATCTCGCGCAGACGCGCATAGACAAGGCCCGACGCGATCAGACCGATCGGCAGGATGAAGGCCTGAACAGCAGCGCTTAACACATTGAGCCACCAGGGAATGCTTGTCGCGATGGCCGCGCTGTCGGGATTCCCGGACGCGATGGCACCAATATCCATGACACTGGCGACGACGACACCGGTATAAATGAGCGAGATGATCCAGTTGATGACGATCAGGATCAGGACGATGCCAACAATTGCCCAGCGATAGCCCTTGGTCAGGGTTTCACTGCGTCCCAATGCAGAAAATCCGGCATTCTCGAAAACGATGGCCGGGACATAGACATACAACAGGGCCATGACATAGAGGCCGGGCACGATAAGCAGCAGGAAGCCGAATGCGATCGCGATACTGGCAACAATGCCGAGAAGAATGATCGGAATCAGACCTGTGACCGCTCCGCGGATCGCTGCGCCGGCCTGGGCACCTTGCCCGCCACTCAGTGAGATCGACATGCGCACGATCACGGCCTGCAAAATGATGATCAACAACATCGAGAGAACCATCAAAAGAAGCGTCGTGCCGACATCGCCGAACGGATTGGCTGGATCGACGACCATCTCGGACCGCATCGGGGCCTCGACGAGCAGGCTGTAGAGGACGAATGGCAGGAACACGACCCCGAAAAAAAGCGGGAAGTTCTTGAAGTAAAGGCTGAACGTGCCGCCCAATATGGTGCCAATACCGAGATTGGCCTTCATCGGTGGTGTTGGATTGGTATCAGTCATGTGCCCCCCTTGTGGCGCTGCAACTGGTGTAAACTTAACTGGCTTCAAGACGTCTGGTCGGCATCCTCCGTGCGGTGGTGCTTGTCATCACGCACCTCGCCAAACACCCTCTTCTGCTCGAGAAAGGCCCGCTGAGCCGTATAAAATGCGCGAAGGAATTCCTCGGCTCGAGCCGGTGGTACCGCCTCCTCATAGCCGATCTTGCGTCGGATCTGGGCGGCGACCTGGACCAGGCTCTCGCGACGCCGCTCCTCTGAACTGGCGCTTGCCGTGTCGGCCCGCAACAGGCGCTCCAGGGTCTGCAATTCGAAACGACCATAATGCTCCATTTGCGCGGCGGTAAAGTCGAAAGCCGCGGCCTTGGAACCACCTGACAGGTCCGGCAGCAGGACTGATCTGGGCCGTGAAGTGACATAGGTATTGGCGATCAGATCACCCAGACGCTGGCGTTTGCGATTGGTCAGTGGCACGGCGAGCACGATGATGATCCAGACCAACAGGACCACATTCCAGAACGTGCCGAGTCCGCCCGAGGCCAGCAGAAGCGAGCCCGGCATGAAAATTTCGACCTCCTTCAAGAGGTTTCGTGCCACCACGGCGTGGGTTGTAAGGCCGCGACCATCAGCGCCCAGCACGCGCAGACCGGCGGCTCGTTTTCCAACCGTCCGCCCATTCCAGAACAGCTCGGTGAGGATGTAGTAGGGCGCCCGGATCACCAGCATCAGGATGGCTGCCAGCGAGGCAATCAAGGGCTCGAGGTTGAAAGGCAGCAAGGCCAGAAGGATCAGGACCGCGATGACCACCACGGTGGTGATCAGGATGTCCAGCAACTGGGCCCCGAAACGGGCCGCCAGACCGGCCACCTCGAAACGGATCGGCACGCCCTCGGGCGGGACGAGATCAAACCAGCGCCGATTGCTGTCCAGCCGCCGAGCGACCTGGGCCGGGGTTTCCTGCATCGCCATCAGTGCGCTCTCCGCCCGGCCAGCATGAACCAGGCAAGCCATAGCGCACCTATGCCCCAACCGATCATGATCCGCATGCCGGTGTCGGTGACCATCTGGCGCGCAAAACCTTCCAGCAAGCCGGCGACCAGCAACATGAGCGACGCGACCAGAGCCAGTTTGACAGCATCCTTGGACGCCGCCCGCAGCGAGTCCTTGCGGGTCAGCCCGCCCGGAAAGAGCAGGGCCAGTCCCAGGCGGAAGCCGCCGGCGGCAGCCAGTGCCAGTGCGGACATTTCGGTGACGCCATGGATCGACAGCCAGCCGAATAATTCCAGACCCAGACCGCGGTCCGCGTACAGCCCCCAGAAGGCTCCCAGGATCAGCCCGTTATAGATTGTCAGCAGCAGGCTGGGCACGCAGGCAAAGACGCCGAGTGCGAAGGAGAACAGGGCGACCCGTGTATTGTGAGAGAAGAGAAAGGCGGCGAAGGCACCTAGCTGGGCGACAAGGTTTCCATCGGTATTGAACAGGACATCGCGCAGTGCCTCGGTGCTGGCGCCCGGACCCCGATCGCCCGCCAACTCTCCTGGAACAAATGCGTAGAACCAGGCCGGGTCCTGTGCGAAAAGCATAGCCGCCACCCAGCCGCCCAAGGCTAGGGCGAGGAAAGCCATCAGGATCGACGCCCAGGAACGGCGAACGGCCGCCGAGGCGGATCCGCCAAAAAAGCGCCCGATCACACCGGACAGGCTTTCCTGCGGCGCGTAAACGGCCAGGAAGGCCCGCGCTACCAAGGCTTCCAGATAGTCCAACAGGCCGCGATCGAGGGAGATGTCCCGGGCAACGGACAGGGAGGTCGCCGCCTTGCGATAGAGGGCCGCCAACGAGCGGGACTCGTCGAAACTCAACCTGTTGCCGCCGCTGCTCTCAACGCGGGCGACCAGCCCTTCCAGGGCCACCCAGTCGGCTTCGCGTTCACGGCGAAAACGGGTCGAGCGGATGGGTTGTGTCTCACTCATGCCACTTCCCGCGCCTTGAGATCGAGATAGGTGGACACCAGCCGCGGCGTGAGCTGGTCGGGGCGCACATCAAGCACCATCACGCCCAGCTGCCCCAGTCGTTCGATGACAATGCGGCGGTCACGCAGAAGGTCCGAAGCGGACACGGCCTCGGCTGCGGCCTGCAAGGTCGACACCGGCTGGCGGGCCTGGTCTTCGGTCACCGGGTCACGCAGTGCGATGAAGATGACCAGATGCTCGCGCGACAACCGGCCCAGATGCTCGACCATCAGCTCCGATGTGGTGGTGTCGACGAAGTCGGAAAAGACAATGACAAGGCTGCGGCGTCGCATCCGCGCCTGCAGCGTGGCAAGAGCCAGGGTCGGATTGCTCTCGGCGCTCTCATAACTCAGCTCGGCCAGGGCACGGCGCAGCTTGGGGAAGATCTGGCGACCGGCCTCTGGTGGCATCCAGCTGTGCGGCCGGGCATGGAAGGTATAGAGACCGACCTGGTCGCCGCCGACCGCCGCCGCCCAGGCGGTGGCCAGCGCGGCGTTGATGGCATGATCGATCTTGGGCAGGCCGGCGATTTCCTCACGCATCAGATAGCCATGATCGAGCGCAATGATGATGTTGTGATTGCGTTCCGCCCGGGTCTCCTTGGACAGCATGCGGCGTTGCCGCGCCGAGCGTTTCCAGTCGACACGGCGCAGGCTGTCGCCCGGCACGTATTCGCGCAACTGGTGGAATTCCGACCCCTCGCCCTCCGCGAAGGACTCCTTTTGTCCGTGCAGGCTGGTGCGCACGGCGAGGTCGATCTGACCCTGCGTCACCGGACGGATATCCGGCAGGATGGTGACCGAGCGCCCGATTTCGGTGCTCGGGGTGAAGTCAAAAAAACCGAAGCGGGATGGCCAGTTCAGCCAGACCCGTCCCAATGCCCAGGCGCCGCGGGCGCGGCCGGTCAGGGGCAGCTCGATCACATCGTCACCTTGCACGGGTCGAGCTTCGGCCGGGCCATCGACCCCTTCCGGCCAATCGAACAGGGCGATCAGGCCGGGCGGTGCGGCTGGGTCGATGTGCAGTCGGAACCGGGCGGTTTCGCCAGCGAAAACCGTTTCCGGCCCTTCCAGTTCCAGATGTCGGCGACGGTGAACACTGCCGACCAGATCCAGAATGATGAGAGCGGCGAGCCCCATCCACGGCACGGCGAGCAGACTGCCATCGCCGGCCGCGAACGGCAGGAGCAAGGCGGTCAGGCCCAGGGCGATCAGCGCCGCCCACAGCAATCGCCGTGTCGGTCGCATCAGCGTGGCACCTCGATCCGCGACAGGATGGCCGACAGGACATCATCCGGCGTCCGCCCCTCAATCTCTGCGGTCGGCCCCAGCAGGATGCGGTGCCGCAGGGTTGGCAGGAACAACGCCTGCACGTCGTCGGGAATGGCGTAGTCGCGACCGGCCAGCGCGGCGCTGGCCCGCACGGCGGCAGCGAGCGTGTCGGCGGCCCGTGTCGACGCTCCTTCCCGCACATCGCCATCAGTCCGCGTCGCCCGGATCAGATCGACAATATAGGCGAGGATTTTCTCATCCAGACGGATACCGTCCACCAGCGCGTGTGCGGCTTCGACATCGGCGGCGGAGATGACCTTCTCGACATCGGCGGTCCGGGCATTGAAGTCGAGGGGCTGCAGGGCATGACGCCTCAGGATTTCGAGCTCGTCATCGCGTCCGGGGAAGTCCAGCAACAGCTTGAACATGAAGCGGTCATTTTGCGCTTCCGGCAATGGATAGGTGCCTTGCTGCTCGATCGGGTTCTGGGTCGCGATGACGTGGAAATGCCCGCCCAACACGTGGTCGGTGCCGTCGATCGTGACGGTCCGCTCATTCATTGCCTGCAACAACGCAGCCTGGGTCTTCGGCGGGGCCCGGTTGATCTCGTCAGCCAGCAGAATGTCGGTGAAAACCGGCCCTTTCACCAGGCGAAAGCTGTTGGAGCTGAAGTCGAACAGGTTGGCGCCCAGAACATCGCCCGGCATCAGGTCCGGTGTGAACTGGACGCGTCCGAAATCAAGCGACAGTGCCGAGGCAAAGCTGCGGGCGAGCAAGGTCTTGGCTGTTCCCGGTGGCCCTTCCAGCAGCACATGGCCGCGTGCAAAAACAGCGACGAGGAGTTGGTCGATCACCCCGTCCTGTCCATGGATTGTCTTGCGGATTTCCGTGCGCAGCGCCTCGGCACGTTCAGCGAATTGGTCAAGGGTCAGGGTCATGCGAGCTCCAGGGCCTTTTGATAGGCGCGTTCCACATCTGCAAGTGCGTCCGCCGCGACTTCCGGTCGGATGCGATCGGGAAGCGCGTCGGCACGGTTGAATATATCTGTCAGGTGCGCGGCCAGCGCCTCGTCCTTGAGGCGAAGCCGCGCCACGACACGCCGGAAGGCATGGCCGGCGCGACGCTCGCGGCCGAGCCAGGCATCAGCCAGCGCCTGGCGGCGCCCGGCGACCAGGGTGCGCAGCAGCGCGCCATCGGCATGGGCGTTGCGCATCAGGCGTGCCTGGGCCTGCAAGGCGACGGCCCTCGCCGCGCCATGCCCCTGCCCATAGATCGACAGGAGCGGCCGGCCGCGAATACCGGCCCGCCACAGCAGCAGCGCCAGCAATCCGGCACCGGCCAGCCACAGCCAGGTGAAGGGCGGCTCGAACATTCGCGCCATGTCGGCCCAGCTGCGCTGGTGTTCATCTGGCCGGGCGGTCAGATAGACCGCCGTGGAGTAATCGATCAGCACGTCACCATCGCCGGCCAACCGCGTTATCAGTGCGCGCGCGATCGCGGCGTTATCTCCTTGGGCAAGTCCATGATTGTTGATGAGATCCGGATCGGACAGGACATGATAGGTGGCCTCTCCGAGCGAGCATTCCGCCAACAGGGCGCGATCCGGGTCGCCAACCAGGGGCACACAATTGTCCGGCAGGGCCATGAATTGCGGTGCGTATAGCCGCGCGCTTTGCGGCAGGAAATCACCGAGCGGGACATCCACCCAGTCGAGGATTTCCCCCCGGATGATGGCCGGATCGACATAGGTCGGCCGAGGGTCATGCTCGTCCACCCTGCCTCCTTCATCGTCGTCTGCCCGGTCGACCTCACGGTCGACTTCACGGTCGATCGCCAGATCGGCATTGGCGCCGGTTGTGATCCGCTCGGCCGGGCCTGCTGACCCGGTTACCGGGATCAGGAATTCGGGATGGACCGCACCCAGCATACGGACACCGTCCCGCCATTTGGGAAGGATGATGAATGTCGGGAGGGTTTCAATCTTCGTGGTGACGACATGACGCGAGATGCCACGCGGCGTCGCGTTGAGATAGGTGTTCTCACCGCCGCCGAATGTGACCGAACCCCGGTCGAGATCGTGGTCATAGAGCGGCAACACGCGCAATCCGACTCCCTCGCCAGACAGCGGCCCACGCCCATGAAAACGTCGGGCATCCATCCCGTCGGCGT
Source organism: Maricaulis maris MCS10 (assembly GCF_000014745.1). Lineage (NCBI taxonomy): Bacteria > Pseudomonadati > Pseudomonadota > Alphaproteobacteria > Maricaulales > Maricaulaceae > Maricaulis > Maricaulis maris. The sequence goes on from NC_008347.1 coordinate 2,927,441, forward strand.
TGAGCCAGATACCGAGCCCGTCGAGCCCCAGCGCGCTTTGCTCGATCGGGGGCACGCGGTCCCTCTGGGCCAGGAACCACAAGGCGAAGACCGCCGCCGCGCAGAGCACGGTGACAAGGAACCAGGCCCGGCCCTGCCCGTCATTTGCGGCCTGGCTCATGACGTCACCGTCCGATGGACGAGTACCGGGCGAGCATCCGCGATCAGACCCTCCACGCCGCTGGCGTCAATGGACTGACCCGCATAGCGCACGCGCTCCGCAGTCTGCACCAACGTCGCCACCACCCGGTAATGCGTCCAGTCGCGCGGCAGACGACGCAGCACTTCACGAGCGGTCTCGCTGCGCCGCAGTGCAGAGCCCGTTGCCTCCGCTGCGGCCGCAAGCACAAGCCGCTGCAAGGCGCCCAGCGCCTTGGCGGCGTCGGTCAGGCGGGCAATCTCCTCAAGCGTCAGCAAGGGCTGGTCGACAATGCCCGGCCCTGACATGGCTGTCTTGGGAGCGCTTTCGACATCCTGGATCTTGCGGGAATCAACCCGCAGCCCGACACCATGCCGCACGGCGAGATAGATGATGAAGTTCAGGACACCCGCGGCCAGGGCGTAAAACATCCAAAGAAGGACTTTCGCCAGCGTCAAAGCTGCCAGCCACGGGAAGCGGACAGACGCTGAGTCATTTGTGTCCGGCAGATTGGCCCGGGCCCGCCAGTCCGCGTCGGCATCGAGATAATCGATGGGAAGCTGCAGGCCTCGACGCTCAATGGCGTCAGCATAATTGGTCGCAATACCAGGCGCATCAGAGCCAGCATCACCCGCCAGGCGCGTGCCGATCATCACGATGACCAGCGTCAGCGCGACGATCGCGGCCAGCCAAAGCCAGGGACGCAATGCCGAGTGCTTCCGCGGCGCCATGTCCGGGCGGGGCGAAGACGCCATCAGACTCGAACTCCGAGAGGTTGTACACGACCACTGACGCAGCCGGAGAGAAATCTAGCCAGCGCCATTCTCTCCGGCAAGCCCTTGCGACTCCGCGGAGTCGCAATCAGCGCGGTTGGCTGACCGCCGGCACATCGGTGAAGGGCAGGATGCCGAACTCCGGATAGATTTCCGTCGGGTAGTAGAAAGTCCCGTTCGCCGACACGAGGGCGATGGTCTTCAGATCCTTGAAATCAGTCGTCGGATCGCCCGGCACCAGGAAGAAGTCGGCCAGCATGCCGGGAGCAATTGAACCCAGCTCGTCGTCCACGCCCAGATATTCGGCCATACCATGACTGCCCCAGGCAATGATCTCGGCCGGGGTCATGCCGATATTCTGGTACAGCTCGAGCTCGCGATGATGGGCAAAGGATCCGCCAAGATCAGTACCCGGCACGATGAACACGCCGGCATCGCGCATCATGCGCAGGGTCTGCGTGATCTGGTCAAAGGCGCCGCGATAATTGGCGTCATCCTCGTCCGTAGCAATGTCGGCCCAGGCGCTGCGGGCCCCACGCTGGGTCTCGACCGGCATGTGGTCGATATAGTCGACAACACCCGGTGACACCTCGCCATTGCGCGACAGGAGCAGCGCCTCGTGAATCGCGTAGGTCGGATCGATAGCGACACCATTGGCGACCATCGCATCGATCGTGTCACGCACCGCATCGCTGTCCAGATCAAAGGCGGGCAGACGGCGCAGCGCCGTCAGGCGCAGCAGGGAGCGTGTGTCCTCACCCTCTTCCAGCACCCAACCCAGCATCACCTGGTTGATATGGGTCATCTCGTCATAACCGGCGGCAATCATGGCGTCGGCATTGGTGAAGGCCGGCACATGACCGGCGACGCGCAAACCATTGGCGTGCGCCGCTTCGATGACGGCCGGGATCCAGTCCGGGTTCATCGAGTTGTAGACCTTGACCTGGATGTAATCGCCGCTGGCCGCATAGGTCTCGACGGCAGCGACCGCTTCGGCCTCGGTTTCCACCAGGATGCCATTATTGGAGCTGAACGGGCTGCGGCCTTCGATGAAGCCGCTGCGATGCACACGCGGGCCGGCGACTTCGCCGGCTTCGATGCGGGTGATCAACTCACCCAGAACGGCGTTGTTATTGCCCATATCGCGAACGCTGGTCACACCGGCAGCGATATTGAGGAAAGCGCTGGTTTCACCCATATGGGCGTGCATTTCGAACAGGCCGGGGATCAGTGACCCGCCCGCGCCGTCAATCTCGGTCTCACCCGGCTGTGTCGCGACATCGAGCGCGTCGATCGCCGAAACCCGTTCGCCATCAACAACAACCGATACCGGCTCGCCCAGGGCAAGCGTCTCCGGATCGAAGACCCGGACATTCCGGATCCGGACCGGTCCATCATAATGATGCGCCACGCGCGACTGGATTTCGGCGAAGCGGCTGGCGCCATAGCCGGCTGCGAGCGCGCGCAAGCGCTCATCCTCGGCCTCATAACCCGCTTCCAGAATGGCGAAACCGGGTGTGATCAAGCCAAAGAAAGCCGACCCGTCCATGAGGAAATATGTCGGGTTTTCACTGGTTCCAGACAGGCCGTAGGCGGTCACATCGCGGCTTGCTTCGCCATTGCTGACGCTCAGCTGTTCGACCTCGGACAGGCGCAGCTCGCCACCGGGGATGGCGGCCATCGACATGTCGTCACGCGCCAGCAGGGCGCGGGCAGCAATCGCCAGCCAATAGGGGCTGGCATCCTGGGGGACGTAGAAGGCGTCACCATCGGGAATGGCCTGGTCGCTGCCGGTCGCATCGCGCCAACGCGCTTCGCTGTCGACATACTCAAAACTCTCATCGATCGGATTGCCAAAAGTCGAGGCGCCGGAAATCGTCCAGTCGACAGGCAGGCCGTTTTCATCGAGCGTGACACTTTCGGTGATGGTCGGGCCGCGGCCATTATTGCGGTATTCGAACTCGATACCATACCCATCCTCGGTCGGCTGGATGTCCATGCCGCCAATCTCGGTTCCTCCGACAAGGACTGTGAAGCGCGTGGCTTCCGGTGCCCCGTGAGCGGCCGACGAAACCTCGTCGGTCGAGCCGTTTTCTACAGGTGGGCTGCACGCGGCTAGCGCGGCGATGGCCATTCCGGCCCAGATCGATTTCATGGTCATGGACATTGCTGTCTCCCCCGAGGCAAATCCTGTTGTCGAGGGTTAGCACCCTTTCCCGGGCCTGTCTTCACGACACGCCCCTATCCCCGTCATGCGATCGACCGCCCCCGGACAGGTGTCCCGCGTCGATGCAGCGGCGATTTGGGAACCGGACACAGACGCGTCATAGTGGAGCCTGAATGAAGGCGGCTATCGGGGAGGTTGGCGCCACACCATGCCCATGTTGATCGATACGGTCGATGATCCGGACGCGCGTGCGGCGTGCGCGCACCACTCAAACCATCCCGACGCCTTGATCGAGGTGCTCCACTGGCTTCAGGCATCTGCCGGGCACATCTCGGACGCCGCCATCGCGACCATCGCCGATGCCCTCAATCTGAGCCGAGCCGAAGTGCTGGGCGTGGTCAGCTTCTACCATGATTTCCGGCGTCAGCCGGGCGCCCGCCATACGTTCAAACTCTGTCGCGCCGAGGCCTGCCAGGCCGCCGGCGCCGAGGCCGTGGCGGCCGCCATTGAAGACCAGCTGGAGGCCCTCTCCACGACCGACCACCCGCCGGAATTCGAGTTGAAGTCAGTCTACTGCCTCGGCAATTGCGCCCTTGGCCCGGCCGCCATGCTGGACGAACGCCCACTCGGCCGCCTCACCGCAGAACGGGCGCTTGCGGCGCTGACCCGACTGGACAGCCGGACCGGAGGCAAGGAATGAGCAGCTCACTCCAGCGCGTCCTTGTCCCCGGCGATTCAGCCGCGCGGTCTGTGGGGGCCGACGATGTCGCTGCACGCCTGGCCGACGCCCTGCCTACCGACACCCCTGTCATTCGCAACGGATCCCGGGGCCTGTTCTGGCTGGAGCCGCTGATCGAGGTCGAGCGGAATGGTGAGCGCCTCGGCTTCGGACCGGTGACTGTCGAGGATGTGGACGACATCATCGAAGCGGGCTTCCCCGCGAGCGGACACCCGCTCGCCCTGGGTCCGGTCGAAAAAATCCCGCAACTGGCCGACCAGCAACGCCTGATCTTTGCCCGTTGCGGCCTCGACGATCCGCTGGACCTGGCAGCCTATCAAGCCGGCGGCGGCCTGGCTGGCCTGTCCCGCGCCAGAGCGCTGGCACCTGGCGTGATTGTCGAAGCGGTCAAAACGTCCGGCCTGAGAGGGCGTGGCGGCGCCGGCTTCCCGGCCGGGATCAAATGGGAGACCGCGGCCAAGGCTACCGTTGACGCGACCTATCTGTGCTGCAACGCCGACGAGGGAGACAGCGGCACCTATGCCGACCGCCTGTTGATGGAAGGCGACCCCTTCACCCTGATCGAAGGCATGTGCATCGCCGCCCGGGCCATCGGCGCGACCCGGGGGCTGGTTTATCTGCGCTCGGAGTATCCCGACGCCATCCGGACACTCAAAGCCGCCATCCGGATCTGGCGCGAAGCCGGGCTTTTCCAGGGCCTGTCGGACGGCGACGGCTTCGATATCGAAGTGCGCACGGGAGCTGGTGCCTATATCTGCGGTGAAGAAAGCTCAATGCTCAACAGCCTGGAGGGCAAGCGCGGTGAAGTGCGCGCCAAACCGCCCATACCGGCCATATCCGGCCTGTTTGGTCAGCCGACCATCGTCAATAATGTCCTGACGCTCGCCAGCGTGCCATGGATCCTCGAGCATGGCGGCGAGGCCTATCGCGATTTCGGCACCGGCCGGTCGCGCGGCACACAGGCCTTCCAGCTGGCCGGCGACGTCAAACAGGGCGCTTTGTTAGAGCTGGCCTTTGGTGTCAGCCTGCGGACGTTGATCGAGGATTTCGGCGGCGGCACGCGGTCGGGTCGGCCCCTGCGCGCAGTACAGGTCGGCGGCCCATTGGGCGCCTATCTGGCCGATGCGGACCTGGACGTCGCGATGGATTATGAGGCGCTGGCGGCGATTGGTGCTATGCTTGGGCATGGCGGGATCGTGGTCTTCAACGATACGGTCGACATGGCGCGGCAGGCCCGCTTCGCGATGGAATTCTGCGCTATCGAGAGCTGTGGCAAGTGCACTCCCTGCCGGGTCGGCGCGACGCGCGGACGCGAGACGCTCGACAAGATCATTGCCGGCGAGGCGGTGGCCGACAATCTCGCCCTGATTGAAGACCTGTGCGAGCTGATGACGGATGGCTCGCTGTGCGCAATGGGCGGGCTGACACCGATGCCGGTGCGCAGCGCCATTCAGCGTTTTCCCGAAGACTTCACCCGTCAAGCCGCCGAGTAGGAGTTCGTCATGCCCCTGGACCAGGACCTTGATTTCGGCACACCGGCGCCGCGTGGCGCCATCCGGTCTGTCACGCTGGAGATAGACGGCTTCAATGTCACAGTGCCGGAAGGCACCAGCGTCATGCGGGCCGCCTCGTCCCTGGGCACACAGATCCCGAAACTTTGCGCCACTGACAGCCTGAAGGCTTTCGGCTCCTGCCGGCTCTGCCTGGTCGAGATCGACGGAAAGCGCGGCACGCCGGCCTCCTGCACGACCCCGGTCGAGCCGGGCATGAAAGTCACGACCCAGTCCGACCGCCTGGCGCGCCTGCGCCGCGGGGTAATGGAGCTTTATATCTCCGACCATCCGCTCGATTGCCTGACCTGTTCGGACAATGGCGATTGCGAACTGCAGGACATGGCGGGCGCGGTCGGCCTGCGCGATGTCCGCTATGGGCTCGCGGGCGAGAACCATGGCGGTCAGGACAAGGATATCTCCAACCCCTACTTCGACTTCGAGCCGTCAAAATGCATTGTCTGCTCACGTTGCGTTCGGGCCTGCGACGAGGTCCAGGGCACGCTGGCGCTGACGGTCGAGGGGCGCGGTTTCGACTCGCACATCTCGGTCGGTGGCCCGGATTTCTTCAACTCGGAATGTGTTTCCTGCGGCGCCTGTGTGCAGGCTTGCCCGACCGCGACCCTGCAGGAGAAGACTGTCGTCGAGCACGGCGTGCCGGACCGGACGGTGAAGACGACCTGCGCCTATTGCGGGGTGGGCTGTTCCTTCAAGGCCGAGCTGAAGGGCAATCAGGTCATCCGCATGGTGCCGGACAAGGATGGCAAGGCCAATCACGGCCATTCCTGCGTCAAGGGACGCTTTGCGTGGGGCTATGCCTCGCATGCCGACCGCATCACGGCGCCGATGATCCGCGACAGCATTGACGAGCCCTGGCGCGAAGTGTCGTGGGACGAGGCCATCGGTTTCGCAGCGACGCGTCTCAAGGCCACGCAAGCTGAACACGGGCGCAAGTCGATCGGCGCCATTTCCTCCTCACGCTGCACGATCGAGGAAGTCTGGCTGGTCCAGCGCATGGTGCGCGCCGCCTTCTCCAACAACAATATCGATACCTGTGCCCGGGTCTGCCATTCGCCGACCGGCTATGGCCTCAAACAGACCTATGGCACCTCCGCCGGCACACAGGATTTCGACAGTGTCGAGGACGCGGACGTCATCCTGCTGATCGGCGCCAATCCGACCGACGCGCACCCGGTCTTTGCCTCGCAGATGAAGCGTCGCCTGCGCGAAGGGGCCAAGCTGATCGTCGCCGATCCGCGCGCCATTGACCTCGTTCGAACGCCACATGTCGAAGCCGCGCACCATCTGGCTCTCCAGCCCGGCACCAATGTCGCCCTGGTCAATGCGCTGGCCCATGTCGCCGCCACCGAAGGCCTGCTCGACGAGGATTTCGTCGCCGAGCGCTGTGAGACCGACAGTTTTGCCGACTGGATCGACTTCATCCGAGACGACGCGAACTCGCCGGAAGCCGCGGCCGCGATCACCGGTGTTCCGGCAGACGACATCCGCGCCGCGGCCCGTCTCTATGCCGGCGGCGGCAAGGCGGCGATCTATTACGGGCTGGGCGTCACCGAGCACAGCCAGGGTTCGACCATGGTCATGGGCATGGCCAATCTCGCCATGGCAACCGGCAATATCGGGCGACGGGGTGTCGGGGTGAACCCGCTGCGCGGGCAGAACAATGTCCAGGGCTCGTGCGATATGGGCTCCTTCCCGCATGAATTCCCCGGTTACCGGCATGTCAGCGATGATGCGACCCGGGCGATCTTCGAAACGGCGTGGAAGCGCCCACAGGACGCCGAGCCGGGCTTGCGCATTCCCAACATGTTCGACGAGGCCTGCGGCGGGACGTTCAAGGGGCTCTATGTGCAGGGCGAGGACATCGCCCAGTCCGATCCCAACACCCAGCATGTCGAAGCGGCGCTGCGGGCGCTGGACATCCTGATCGTGCAGGACCTCTTCCTCAACGAGACTGCGCGCTTTGCCCATGTCTTCCTGCCCGGCACCTCCTTTCTGGAAAAGGATGGCTGTTTCATCAATGCCGAGCGCCGCATCAACCGGGTCCGGCCGGCCATTCCCGTCAAGACCGGCATGGCCGAATGGGCCGTCACCCAGTCCCTGACCCTGGCGATGGGATATGACGAGACGGTCTTTTCCAGCAGTGCCGAGATCATGGACGAGATCGCCACTCTGACGCCAACCTTTGCCGACGTCTCCCATGCGCGGCTGGATCGTGATGGCAGTGTGCAATGGCCCTGTAACGAGGCCGCACCACAGGGTACGCCAATCATGCATGTCGACGGCTTTGTGCGTGGCAAGGGACATTTCGTGATCACTAAATTCGTGCCGACGACCGAACGCGCCAACCGCAAATTCCCGCTGATCCTGACCACCGGCCGGATCCTCAGCCAATACAATGTCGGCGCCCAGTCACGGCGGACCGAGAATGCCCGCTGGCATGACGAGGATGTGCTGGAGCTGCATCCCAGTGACGCCGAAGCACGCGGAATTCTCGATGGGCATTGGGTCTCGGTGCGCAGTCGCAAGGGTGAGACCACCTTGCGCGCCCGGCACTCCGAGCGGATGGCGCCGGGCGTCGTCTATACCACTTTTCACCATCCCGAGACCGGCGCCAATGTGGTGACAACCGAAAACTCGGACTGGGCGACCAGCTGCCCGGAGTACAAGGTCACCGCGGTCGAGGTCGCACCGGCCAATCACCGTTCGCCCTGGCAGGAAGAGCGCTCCGGTTCCGCCCGCGAAGCGCGCCGGATCAAGCGGGACGACCATGTCGAGCCGGCGCAGTGAGATGCCATTGATCACAGAACGCGGCGCCCCGGACCCAAGCTCCGTTGATATCAGCCTGGCAGATGGCAAGACCTGGGCCGTGGCCGAGGAGACGCCGGTCGCCCTCATCTACGATCGCCGCAATTACGCGGTGATGCTGGCGACCCCGTCCGACATTGCAGACTTCGCGATCGGATTCTCGCTGTCGGAAGGCATCGTGACCGCGCCTGACCAGATCGAGTCCATCGAAATCCTCCACAAGGACGTCGGGATCGACCTTCATATCGGCCTGGCCACGGACCGGCTCGAGCGACTGGAAATTATCCAGCGCCGCCGCAACCTGCCCGGTCGCGCCGGGTGCGGCCTGTGTGGGCTCGAAAATGCCGAAACCCTGACCGCCCCGCTGCCACCCGTGGCGCCCAGGCCCGCCGATCTGGCCGAAGACGCACTGGCGAAGGCGTTGGCAACCCTCACCAACTGGCAACCATTGAATACCGAGACGCGATCCGTCCATGCGGCAGCCTGGTGCAACGCAAAAGGAGACATTCTCGCAGCGCGCGAGGATGTCGGTCGCCACAATGCGCTGGACAAGCTCATCGGGGCCAATGCCCGGAACGGGGTCGATCACACGGCCGGGTTTCTGGTCATGTCGAGCCGCTGCTCCTACGAGCTGATCGAGAAGGCTGCGCGCGCCGGGATCCCGACACTCGCCAGCCTGTCGGCGCCAACCGCCTTCGCCATCCGCAAGGCGGCCGAAGCCAATATCCGCCTCTACGCCCGCAGTGGCCCCGGTTTTGTTGCCCTGGGCTGACGCTCAGGTCGATTGGGTAGTGATCCGATCTATGGCTCCGGGAAATTAAATCGATTGGATCAATGCTGGCAGATTTGAGATAGTCTCACCACTGCCGCTCACTCGAGCGGAGGCAGACGATCAATCCAGATTGGAGCAAGCGCATGGACGGCAACAACTCGAATTCTCAAGGCAAGTGTCCGGTAATGCATGGTGGTAACACAGCGTCCGAAGGCGATGTGATGGCCTGGTGGCCACGCGCGCTCAATCTGGAAATCCTGCACCAGAAGGACACCAAACCGAACCCGATGGGCGACGGACCATCCTATCACGAAGCGCTCAAATCGCTCGATTTCGACGCTCTGAAGACCGACATGCACGCCCTGCTGACAGATAGCCAGGACTGGTGGCCGGCCGACTATGGTCATTATGGCGGCCTGATGATCCGCCTCGCCTGGCACTCGGCCGGTTCCTATCGCCTGGCCGATGGTCGCGGCGGTGGCGGCAGCGGCAATATCCGCTTCGCCCCCCTCAATTCCTGGCCGGACAACGGCAATCTGGACAAGGCGCGCCGTCTGCTTTGGCCGCTGAAGAAGAAGTATGGCAACAAGATCTCCTGGGCCGACCTGATCCTGCTCGCCGGCACGATTGCCTATGAAAACATGGGCCTGAAAACCTTCGGCTTCGGCTTCGGTCGCGAAGATATCTGGGGTCCGGAAATCGACACCTATTGGGGGGCCGAAAAGGAATGGCTGGCTCCGTCCGACACCCGCTACGAAGATGTCGCCAAGCCGGACACGATGGAAAATCCGCTTGCGGCAGTCCAGATGGGCCTGATCTACGTCAATCCGGAAGGGGTGAACGGCAAGCCCGACCCGCTGAAAACCGCCGCCCAGGTCCGCACGACCTTCGCCCGCATGGCGATGAATGATGAGGAAACCGCGGCCCTGACCGCCGGTGGCCACACGGTCGGCAAGACGCACGGCAATGGTGATGCGGGAGCGCTTGGCCCTGAGCCGGAAGGTGCCGAGCTGGAAAACCAGGGCTTCGGCTGGGTCAATCCCAATCTTGGCGGCAAGGCGAGCAATGCGGTCACGTCGGGGCTCGAAGGCGCCTGGACGACCAATCCAACGCAATTCGACATGGGCTATTTCGAGCTTCTGTTCGGCTATGAGTGGGAATTGAAGAAAAGCCCCGCCGGCGCCCAGCAATGGCAGCCGATCAACATCAAGCCGGAACACATGCCGGTTGATGCCAGCGACCCGTCCCAGCGCCGCATGCCGATCATGACCGATGCCGACATGGCGATGAAAATGGACCCGGCCTATCGCGCGATCTGCGAGAAGTTCATGGCCGACCCGGCCTATTTCAAGGATACGTTTGCCCGCGCCTGGTTCAAGCTGACCCACCGCGACATGGGCCCGAAGGATTGCTACTTCGGACCGGATGTTCCGTCCGAAGAGCTGGTCTGGCAGGATCCAGTGCCTGCCGGCCCGACCGGCTATGACGTCGCACGGGTAAAATCCGCGATCGCCGCCAGTGGCCTGTCCATCGCCGAGATGGTGGCAACAGCCTGGGACAGCGCCCGCACCTTCCGCGGCTCGGACAAGCGCGGTGGCGCCAATGGTGCCCGTATCCGTCTGGCACCCCAAAAAGACTGGGACGGCAATGAGCCGGACCGTCTGGCCAAGGTGCTCGGCGTGCTCGAGCCGATCGCCCGCGACGCCGGCGCCAGCCTGGCCGATGTCATCGTTCTGGCCGGCAATGTCGGCATCGAGCAGGCCGCCCGCGCAGCCGGCCATGACGTGGCGGTGCCGTTCTCGCCGGGCCGCGGCGACGCGACCGATGCCATGACAGATGCCGAGTCCTTCGATGTTCTCGAGCCCCTGGCCGATGGCTATCGCAACTGGCAGAAGGCCGATTATGTGGTCAGCGCCGAGGAAATGCTGCTGGACCGCACGCAATTGCTCGGACTGACGGCCCCGGAAATGACCGTCCTGGTCGGCGGTATGCGCGTGCTGGGCACCAATTACGGCGGCACGAAACACGGCGTGTTCACCGACCGTGAAGGCGCGCTGACGACCGACTTCTTCGTCAACCTGACCGACATGGCCTACTCATGGGTACCGGTGGACCGTCGCACCTATGAAATCCGCGACCGCAAAACCGGTAAAGCCCGCTGGACGGCGACCCGCGCCGACCTGGTATTCGGATCGAACTCGATCCTGCGCGCCTATGCCGAGGTCTATGCCCAGGACGACAATGCCGGCAAATTCGTCGCCGACTTTGTGGCGGCCTGGACCAAGGTCATGAATGCCGACCGGTTCGACCTCGCCTGATTGGGCGACCCGTCATTGAACGAAGAAGGGGCGGCTCGCAATGAGCCGCCCCTTTTTTGTGTGTTGCAGCTTGCAGGCCTATTTCGAAGAGCCGAAATGCTCGGCGCTGAAGCTATAGGCGGCCGAAGCCGGCGCGCCCCCGACCGAAGGGGAGGCGCTGACGGTGTATCCGACCCCACTACAAGCTCCCGGCGCGTCCGGCATGGTGCGGTTGAAGACCATCAGGGCGAGACCCGTATAGTCGGCGGTATCAATGCTGCCACCACGCCCCAGCGGGACAACCTCGACCCGATCACCACGCTGGCCCAGGGCCAGAAGCTCCAGCCCGGCATCACCGTCCACGCTAAACTGGTAACGACCGTCGAGATCAACGGAGATGTAGTTGGCGCCCAATTGCTCGAGCCCGCCCTTGGAGTTCACGCCAGCTTCGCTGTCCATCGTGTGATGGATACGGACAGTGGAGTTGAAGACCGGAGCAAGATCATAGGCCAGCGCGTAATTCTGGGCGCGCCAGCGCTGGATCACATCCGGGATGGTTGTGCCGACCGTGTCGAGTGTCGCTGACATGGTCTCGAACCCGTCCAGCTCGACACTGTTCTCCCACATGTCCACGATGATGCCTTCGCCATAGCTGTCAGCCATGGACTGCAGCAGCGTCCACTGGGAATAGTCGAAGCCGCTCTCGCTGGTCGTCCAGCACATTTCCGGCGCGTCGAAATCGGTCTCGACATAGTCGGTGGCATCCTGGTCGCCGCCAACCGTGGTCGTCTCGGTCCAGGATGCGGTCGCCTCGTAGAGCCAGTCGAGGCCTTCCTCGGAGTCGTAGCCGAACTGGACGACATGGTTGAACTCATGGGTCGCAGTGGCACGCATCAGGCTGTGTACCGGCGCTTCCTTGCCCATGCCGACGAAATCATTGTCGATCACGAACACGGTCCGCGCGGCCGTGGTCTCACGGACATCACCGGTGTTGGTATTGTCGAACGCGATCTGCACCGGATAGGTCACACCCATCGAGCCATCCGCATCGGCGACATAGGCGCGATAACGACCATCATCATCGCGGATCGGCTCAGCCCAACCAATACGGGAAACCTGGACATCGAGCATGTCTTGCAGCGCATCGGAAACCGACTGGGCATATTCAGTCGACGAGGCGTCCACGCCTTCCAGCGTGTAGAGGACCCGGAAGTCAGGCGACAGAATGGTCAGCTCGGGGCCGCTCAGCGACACCCGGTTTTCCAGCAGGCCCTGCAAGGTATCGACAACCGATGCATCGACCCAGGACAGGTCGAGCTGGAAGTCACCGCTGCTCTCACCACTGCCATAGCGGCGCATTTCCAGCGTGTACTCAGCGCTCTCCGGCGCCGTGAAGGCGAATGCTGAATTAAGTGAGCCATCACCGCGGTCATCATTCAGCGCGACCGGGAAACCGTCGGCACCGACCAGGCGCAGGACCGGGTCCAGATCGCCGCTGGTCGCGTCCGCGACAGCGAGCACTGTCTGCCCGGCTTCCAGCTGCAGCGGGTAATCAAACTCGGTCTGGCCCGAGCCGATCGTGCCGGTATGGCGGGCAAAACGTTCGCCCTCGATGGTCGTGAAGTCAAACGGCACTTCGGCATTGGGGTCGGTCGCGAGAGAGAAGATCAGCTCACCGGTTCCAGTGCCGCCATAAGTGCTGACCTCGACCCGGTAGCGGCCAGCTTCCTCTGCCTGGAAGACAAGTTGCGAATTGAGGCTGCCATCACCGCGATCATCATTCTGGGCCAGGATATTGCCCGACGCATCGAGCAGGGCGAGCGTGGTATCGAGCCCTTCGGTCACGGCGAATGTGGAGACGACAAGGATGTCGTCGGCTGCCAGATCGACATCCTGGCTAACGCTGGCGCGATCGGGGTCAAGCGCGACCACGCGCTCGTCAATCAGCGTGGCGTCACTTGAAAGGCCAACATCGACACCATCGGCAATCGACAGCGTGTAGCTGCCCGTTGCATCGCCATAGCCGGTCACGACCGCCGAGTACTGGCCGCTGACGGTGGGCATGTGGATGATCTGTGAAGTGAGGTCACCGGGCGCGCGATCATCATTCTCGGCCAGCACGCGACCGTCCGGTCCGAGCAGGGTGAGAATGGTGTCGAGGCGATCCGCGGAGGCGGTCGTCAGGGTGACGACCTGGCCGGCCTCGAGGGTCAGATCAATGGTCGAGTTCGGCGCCTGGGCGGTGACCTCGCCGGCCACCTCACGCGCGTCGCCGGATTGCGCATGCGCACCGCCAGCCAGACAGACAAAAGCACTCAAGACAGAAACTACGCGCACAGACACCTCCAACGCCCCGTCGCCGGACAGATCCTATGCGACTTCCCGACACCGGCTTAGCGGTATCTAAAGACCACCACAAGCAAGCGACTGGCAGTCAGCCCGCGAGGAGTGATGAATCAACGCAGTTTGAAGCGTTGCAGCTTGCCGGTCTGGGTCTTTGGCAGGGAGTCCAGGAACGCCACGGCGCGGGGATATTTGTAGGGCGCGATCGTCGCCTTGACGTGGTCTTGCAGGGCACACGCCAATGTTTCGCCAGCGCAATGACCGGCCTTGAGCACGACGAACGCCTTGACGATGGTGCCCCGCTCGGCGTCCGGCGCACCGACCACAGCGCACTCGGCCACCGCCGGATGGGTCAACAGCGCCTGCTCGACTTCCGGGCCGGCGATGTTGTAGCCCGAGGAGACAATGAGATCGTCGGCCCGTGAAAAATACCAGAAATACCCGTCCTCATCCCGTCTGAAGAGGTCGCCCGTCAAATTCCAGCCATCCTGGACATAACCAGCCTGGCGATCATCCTTGAGATAGAGACACCCGGTCGGGCCGCGCACGGCCAGGCGCCCCACCTCGCCGACCGGTACCTCATCGCCGTCATCACCGATCAGCCGGGCCTGGTAGCCGGGCACAACACGTCCGGTTGATCCGACCCGGACCGGCTCGCCGCTGCCTGCGATAAAGATATGGATCAGCTCCGTCGCGCCGATCCCATCGATCAGACGCAATCCCGAGCATTCGTGGAACGCATCCGAGATGGCAGCGGGCAGGTGCTCGCCCGCTGACACGCATTTGCGCAGGGACGACAGGTCGTGTGTGTCCCAATTGGCCATCAGGGCACGATATCCCATCGGTGCCGTGAACAACGTGGTCGCCTTGAAGGTCTCGATGCACTCGCAGAGCGCGTCAAAGCCGGGTTTGTCCGGCAAGGCGACGGCGATCCCCGCCCGGGCCGGAAACACGACAAAGGCACCCAGGCCGAAGGTGAAAGCGAAGGGCGGCGTACCGGTGTAGATTTCGTCGGAGTCGGGCACCAGTCCGTGTCGGCCGAATGTGTCGGCCATGGCCAGAACGCTGGAATGAAAATGGGCACAGGCCTTGGGTTGGCCGGTCGTTCCCGAGGTAAAGGCCAACAGGGCGACATCATCGCGGGCGGTATCGGCATTGTCGAAATCCGCCGGCTTGCCGGGCAGCGCCGCCGCGAGCTCGCTGTCCTCGCCCCAGCACTCGATCCGGGCCAGGACCGGTTCGCTCCGGGCAGCCTCCCGGACCGCCTCGACCAACGCCGGATCGCAAAGCGCGTGACCGACCTGACCCTTGGCGATGACCTTGGCCAGCTCACCGGCCCGAAACATGGGCATGGTGGTCACCGCCACCGCGCCGGTCTTCATCACCGCATACCAGGCCACCATGAGATCGACCCCGTTGGGGCCGTGCAACAACACCCGGTTGCCGGGAATAATCCCCATCTCGTCGACCAGGTAGTGGGCCAGACGGTTGGCCTCTGCGAGCAATCCGGCATAGGTCAGCGAGCGGGCCTTGGAATAGACCGCCATGCGATCACCCAGGCCCTTGTCGACGGTCCTGTCGAGCAGTTCGGTACCGCAGTTGAGCCGGTCCGGATAGGCCAGTTCCGGCAGGTCGAACACCAGGTCCGGCCATTGCTCCCGCGGCGGCAGATTCAGGCGGGTGAAGCGGTCTGCATGACCGCTGGGCTGAAGCTCTGTCATCACGTCCTCCCCGACGCGTCGGCCGGCTGTCATGTCGTGCAGGGCCTCTTGCGGGCCCGGGGTCACGACGGGATGACGGCCGTGGTTTCGATTTCGATCTTGGCGCGCGTCTCGATCAGTCCGCCGACGACCAGAAAGGCCATCACGGGATAGTTGCGCCCCATCAATTCCTTCCAGATCGCGCCGAGTTGCGGCCCGGCCGCCAGGTATTCGTCGCGATCACTGACATAGCCCGTCATGCGGACAACGTGTTCGGGACCGGCTCCGCCTTCCTTGAGGACCGCCAGCGTATTGACCAGCACCTGACGGAATTGCGCGGCAAAATCGTCGGAGACAATTGTTTCGGTCTCGTCCCAGCCGATCTGACCCGCAACAAAGACCATTTTCCCGGTCGCAGCGATGCCATTGGAATAGCCCTTGGGGCGTGGCCAGCCTGGCGGTTGCAATCGCTCCATCAATCCATCTCCTCAAAATCCAGCATGCGGCCCCGCAATTCCGGCAGGATCGAGATCGGCGTGTTGCCGGCCTGGTCGATAAAGACCAGCGTCGGACGGGCGATCATCCGGACCTCGTCTCCACACCGGGCAGTAATGGTGAGCTTGATCGAAGACCGGCCCAGTTCCCGCACCACCAGCGAGAAGACCAGCGTGTCGTCGAGCCGGCTGGGGGCCTTGAATTCGGCCTCCATTCGCGCCAGCGGAACGCCGTGCGGCCCGTTCACGATCATGGCGTCGAAGCCATAGCCGACGCCTTGTTCGAACCAGTCCTCAATGGTCGCGTTGATCATCTCGAAATAACGCGGATAGAAGACGATCCCGGCCGGATCGACATCGGCAAAACGGATGCGGCGGGTGACGTCAAAACTCATGGCGTCGTCTCGGCCAGGTGGGTCCGGGCGATCACCAGTTTCTGGACCTCGGACGCCCCTTCGTAGATGCGCAAAGCCCGGATTTCCCGGTACAGCGCCTCGGGCACACTGCCCTTGGTGACGCCCAACCCGCCGAAGATCTGGACCGCGGTGTCGATGGCACGCTGGGCTGCTTCGGTGGCATAGAGCTTGGCCATGGCCGCTTCGCGCGTAACCCGCGCCGCGCCCTGGTCCTTGGTCCAGGCGGCGCGGTAGATCAGCAGCGCAGCCGCGTCGATATCCATCGCCATTTCAGCCAGTTGAGTCTGCACGCCAGGGAGATCGGCCAGCGGCGCCCCGAACAGGTTGCGCCTGCGGGCGCGCGCCGTGGCCTCGTCCAGAGCCCGTCGGGCAAAACCCAGCGCCGCAGCGCCTACAGTCGAGCGGAAGACATCCAGCGTCCCCATGGCGATCCGGAAACCGGAGCCGCCCTCGCCGATGCGGTGGGTGACCGGAACGCGGCACTTGTCAAAGCGAAGTCGTGCCAGCGGATGCGGTGCGATGGTCTCGATCCGTTCGACCACCTCAAGGCCCGGCGTCGTCGCCGGCACAATGATCGCACTGAGGCCGCGCGCGCCGTCAGCCTCGCCGGTGCGGGCGAAGACGACATAGAAGTCGGCGATCCCGCCATTGGAGATAAAGGTTTTCTCGCCGCTGATGGCGTAGTGATCGCCATCCAGTTCAGCCCGCGTCGAGATCGCTGCCACGTCCGAACCGGCATCCGGTTCGGTCAGCGCGAAGGCCGCGCACAGCTTCCCCGTCCCGGTTCCCGGCAACCAGGCCTGTTGCTGATCACTCGACCCGAACAGGGAGATGGCGCCAGAGCCAAGCCCCTGCATGGCAAAGACAAAGTCGGCCAGGCCGGAGCGGTAGGCCAGATGCTCGCGGATCAGGCACAGGGAGCGGACATCGAGACGCTCATGAATACCGCCGAAAGCAGCCGGTACGGCATTGCGGACTATTCCGGCCTCGCCCAAAGCGGCCCGTATCGCGGCGCAGTCGGCATCGACATCGGCGTGATCATAAAAACCATCGGCCTCGAACCGCGCCGCCGCCCAGTCCGACACCTCGCGGGCCAGGCTGCGGTGGCTGTCCTCCAGAAAGGGCCAGGCGAGATAGGACTGGTCTGACATCTAATCGCCCTCGAAGACCGGCGTCTCGCGGGCGGCGAAGGCCCGGTAGGCGCGTTCAAAGTCCTTGGTCTGCATGCAGATTGCCTGGGCCTGGGCCTCCGCCTCAATAGCTGTATGCAGACCCATATCCCACTCGGTATTGAGCTGGTTCTTGGTCATCGCATTGGCGAAATTCGGGCCCGCCGCGATCCGGCTCGCCCACGCCTTCGCCGCCGACATCAAGGCGTCCGCCTCGACAAGCCGGTTGTAGAAGCCCCAGCGCTCACCTTCCTCGGCCGACATCGAGCGCCCCAGGAAGAGCAACTCGCTCGCCCGACCCTGACCGATGAGGCGCGGCAGGATGGCGCAGGCGCCCATGTCACACCCGGCCAGTCCGACACGGTTGAACAGGAAGGCCGTCTTGGCGGCGGGTGTCGCAATCCGCAGGTCCGACGCCATGGCCATGATCGCCCCGGCACCGACGCAGATTCCGTCAACCGCCGCTATGACGGGCTGCGGGCAATCGCGCATCGCTTTCACGAGATCACCGGTCATGCGGGTGAAGTCGAGCAGTCCCGGCATCTCCATCTCGACCAGCGGACCAATGATTTCGTGGACGTCACCGCCGGAGCAGAAATTGCCGCCGGCACCGGTGACGATAACCGCCTGGACGGATCGCGCGTAGACGAGGCCGCGAAACAGGTCGCGCAGCTCGGCATAGCTCTCGAAGGTCAGGGGATTTTTCCGGTCCGGGCGATTGAGCGTGATCGTGGCCACGCCGTCTTCGAAGGACCAGAGGAAGTGTTCGGGGGCGTAGGTCTCGGGATCCAGCATGATCTATCCGTCCTGTTCGGTTCGCAGGGAATGCAAGAGGTGTTCGGTCTGGTCGGTCAGGCTGGCAGCCGCCTCGCCGGGCAGATCGGCGAAGATGTCAGCAAGCCAGCCCGCATGGGCCTTGGCCATAATGGTGAAAGTCGCGCGACCCGCCTCTGTCAGCTCGACGCGAAACCGGCGACGGTCCTGCTCTGACGCGGTCCGGGTGACCAGCCCGTCGGCAACCATCCGGCTGATCAGTCCCGTCACATTGCCATTGGTGACCAGAAGCCGCTCGGATAGCTCGCCCATCAACAGCCCGGTTTCGGCCCGGTCGAGGGCGGCCAGGGCATCGAAGCGCGACAGGCTGACACCGAACTCACGCTGGAAGCGCGTCCGCAATTCCCGTTCGATCAGGGCGGTCGGGCGGTACAGTCTCAGCCACAGCTTGACCGCCGCCCGTCCATCAATCGATCCGGTTTGCGCGGACACGGCCATCTCAGACGGCTCCCCCCGAAATCGCAATGGCCTGTCCGGAGACCGAGCCAGACAGCGGCGAGCACAGCCAGGCGACAGCCTCGGCGACTTCCTCGACCTGGATCAGGCGACCTTGCGGATTGGTCTTGGTCAGCTCGGCCAGCGCCTGGTCGCGGGTCCGGCCGGTCTTCTCCATGATGTTGGCGATGGAGTTTTCGACAATCTCGGTCTCGACATAGCCCGGACAGACCGCATTCACCGTCATCCGGGTCTGCGCGTATTCGAGTGACAGCGATTTGGTAAGGCCGACGACAGCATGCTTGGAGGCGACATAGGGCGCGACATAGGCGCCGCCGCGAAGACCGGCGATCGAGGCGATATTGATGATCCGGGCATAATCGGCGCGCACCATCGGGCCGACCACGGCCTGACTGCAGCGAACCAGACCCTCGACATTGACCGCCTGGATGCGCTGCCAGTCGGCCATCGGGGTACGATGGAAGGCCGCGGCGGACACGATCCCGGCATTGTTGACCAGGATATCGACCGCGCCGGCAGCCTCGAAGGCTGCTTTGACACTGTCGTCGTCCGTCACATCGCAGCGAATCGCGCTGGCCGCTTCAATATCGCCTGCCGCCTCTCGCAGACGGTCCAGGTCCCGGCCCATCAAAACCGTCTCGACACCCTCCGCCGCCAGGCGGCGTGCGCAGGCCAGACCGATACCTGTCCCGCCGCCGGTGATCACGGCCCGTCGTCCTGCCAATACGTTCATGCCCGAAACTCCGTCTCATTGGCGCGCTGGAGATTGCGCGCGAGTTGGTCAAAGCCTGCCTTGTATTGCGGCGGCACGTCGACGCCGCGATAGCCCAGCTCAGCGGCAGCGCGCAGGGTCCAGTTGGGATCGAGCAGGTGCGGCCTCGCCAGAGCAACCAGGTCAGCGCGGCCGGCAGCCAGGATCGAATTGACATGATCCGGCTCGTAGATATTGCCGACCGCCATGGTCGCGCATCCCAGGGAATTTCGGATCTGGTCGGAATAGGGCGTCTGGAACATGCGGCCATAGACCGGACGTCCCTGCGGAGTGGTCTGACCGGCGGAGACGTCGATCAGATCAGCCCCGGCATCGATGAAGGCCTGTGCAACAGCGACGCTGTCATCGCCATCAATGCCTTGTCCTGCGACCCAGTCGGTCGCCGATATCCGCACCGCCATCGGTTTTTCAGCCGGCCAGACATCCCGCATGGCGCGGAAGACTTCGAGCGGGAAGCGGAGACGGTTTTCCAGACTGCCGCCATAGGCGTCGGTGCGATGATTGGAGATCGGCGTGATGAAGCTGGACAGCAGATAGCCGTGGGCACAATGCAGCTCGACCATGTCAAATCCGGCCTCGGCGGCCCGCCCGGTAGCCCGGACAAAGTCGGCCAGGACGCGATCCATATCGTGCCTGCTCATCTCAATAGGGGTCTGATTGCCCTCATCCCAGGGAATCGGAGACGGGCCGTATACAGGCCAGTTGCCCTCCGGCAAGGGCAAGTCATAGCCCTCCCAGCCAATCCGCGTGGATCCCTTGCGGCCGGCATGGGACAGCTGGATAGCCATTTTCGCGTGGCTGTTTTGATGCGCGAAGTCGGTGATCTGACGCCAGGCTTCGACATGCTGATCCGTGTACAGCCCGGTGCAGCCCGGTGTGATGCGGGCATCGGCGCTGACATTGGTCATCTCGGTGTAAACGAGGCCAGCCCCGCCCAGGCAGCGGGCACCATAGTGCACCTGGTGGAAGGCTCCGGGCGCGCCGTCGCGGGCCGAATACTGACACATGGGTGAGACGACGACGCGGTTTTCCAGCCTCATCTCCCGCAGGGTCAGCGGGGCGAACATGGGCGGCTTTGCCCCGGCCCCGCCGCCAATGCCGGAAAACCAGCTCTCCACGCCAGCCAGCCAGTCCGGATCGCGCAGGCGCAGGTTTTCATGGCTGATCCGCTGCGAGCGGGTCAGCAATGAATAGGCAAACTGCTTGGGCTGGAAATCCAGATAGCGGTCGAGGTTTTCGAACCATTCGGTGGAATTGCGGGCGGCGCTTTGAAGCTTGAGCACTTCAACCTTGCGTGCCTCCTGATAGTCGACCAGCCCTTCGGCCACCGGCTTTGTCGTGCTGGTCAGGACATCCGCCAGCATGATCGCATCCTCGAAGGCCAGCTTGGTGCCCGAGCCAATCGAGAAATGGGCGGTGTGAGCGGCATCCCCGAGCAGGACGACATTGTCGTGCACCCAGGTGTCACACAGGACGCGCGGGAAGTTGAGCCAGGCCGAGCCCCGCTTGTGGGCGGCGTTGGACATCAAGGGCTCGCCGTCGAGCCAGGACGCGAAAATCTGCTCACAGGCCCGACAGGTCTCTGCCTGGTCCATGTCGCCAAAACCCCAGGCCTCCCAGGTTTCAGGCGCACATTCGACGATGAAGGTCGAGGTCTCGTCGTCAAACCGGTAGGCGTGAGCCCAGACCCAGCCGTGCTGGGTCTCGGTGAAGATGAAGGTGAAGGCTTCGAATACCTTGTGCGTGCCCAGCCAGACAAAGCGGTTGCGGCGGGTCTCGATATCGGGCTTGAAACTGGCCTCGAACCGGGACCGGATCCTCGAATTGAGCCCGTCGGACGCGACGATCATGTCGGCATCGGCAAAGGCCGACAGATCGCCATCGATCTCGGATTCAAAATGCAATCCGACACCCAGTTCGCGAGCCCGCTCCTGCAGGATGTTCAGCAGGTGTTTGCGACCGATGCCGCAAAACCCGTGTCCCGTCGAGGTCTCGATTGTATTGCGGAAATGGACGTCAATATCGTCCCAATGGGCCAGGCTGTCGGCGATTGTCCGGGCGCTCTCGGGATCATTGCCGGCCAGATTATCCATTGTCTGATCGGAGAACACGACGCCCCAGCCAAACGTGTCGCCGGGCTTGTTGCGCTCATGGACATCGATCTCGCAACCGGGATCACGCAGCTTCATGGAAATGGCGAAATACAGACCGGCCGGTCCGCCACCAAGGCAGGCAATCTTCATCCCGGGCCATCTCCCCTCGAGAACGCCCAATTATTTTAGACCTAAAATATATCGATGCAAGAGCCCGACGTATCGCTCCAGCCTCGATGCCGTCACCGGCGTTGCGGGTGCGAAGCCCCCGCTTCACACCCGCTCCGACACCCGGCGCTCACCCCTGAAACCGGCGAGGCCGGCTTTCGCCAGGGTGTCAGTTGAAGCTGAACCGCACCTCGACCCGCGCCCCGCGCGCCTCGAAATCGGCTTCCCCCAGCCCGTCGATATCCATTTCCAGCAGGATCGATGCGCCTGGCGCCAGTTGACCACGCAGGCCCAGCTTGGCGTCGGCCCGCAGGCCACCGGTACCGACCAATTGGCCGTCAAGGTCGAGCAATTCGGCGGGGTTGTAGTCCCAAACGCCGGTCAGGCCGATTGTCGGCTCCCACCAACCGCCGGTCGCCGTATCGAAGCGATAGGCAATCTCCGGACCGGCACGCAGGCGACCGATTGCGATGGTCTGTTCGGGAATGCTGATCCCGAGCGAGTCGGAATAGCCGTCCTGGGTCTCCTGGAAGTGGGCGAGGCTGACACTCGGACGGATCCGCCAGTCACCGGACCGCCACTCACCCGACAGGTTCATGCGAACCATGAAACGGTCGGTTTCGAAAGTGTCCTCATAGAGCCCCAAAGGGTCGACGGTATTGTCGGACTGGCCATAGAGGGCCAGGGCATCAAACCAGACACCCTCACGGATCTCGCGCACCACATAGGGACCCGCCATCCAGCCGGATCCACTGACCCGGGCGCCGCGGACGGCTCCAGCCCGTATGGCGATCTCGTCCGTAGTCTCGTCGGCCCAGTCATGCTGCAGCATCACACCGGCAACCGTCCGGTCATCGACCGCCCAGTCGACACCCAGCTGGACCACGCCAAAGGCGCTGTCGGCAGCATCGCCCGAACGTTCATCGGACACGGAGGCGTAGTTGGCAGCAAGCCAGATGTCGGCATTGCCACTGTCAGCCGGCCGGACCCCGTCCTCGCCAGGCATTTGCGGCGTGCTGGCGGCGGCGTGATAGCGCATGCCGGCCAGGCTGGCACCCATCGACACAATGCGATTGCCGCCATTGATATCGGCCGAGAACTGGCCGGGCGAAGTCGTGTTCCGATCCCGGACGCGACGCGTCAGGTCCGGTGCCGCATTCAGAAGGCTGTCAGCGCGGCGAACCAGGAAGTTTCGGATCGCACGCTGGGTCGCCAGGCGGACTTCCGCCTCGTCACGCGTATTGGCAAAGGTACAGATGATGGTCTCGTTGGCATCGAGATCGATGTCGACACGTCCGGCCGCCAGATCGATCACGCTGCCATTGTCGGTGTCACCAATGCAGGAGAGCGAGTCGAGCCGCCAACCCTCGGGCAGGATCTGGGTGACGTCGTAGCTGCCCAGCAGCTTGCGGACCGGCGTACTCGCCGCATGTCCACCTTGCGTGGCCAGGCTGATGGCATCCAGGTCTGCATCCGACGAGACGAAGTCGAAGACCGCGTCCCGTTGCACGCCACCCGGCGTGGTCGATACCAGCTGGATCGAGCCGCGGCGCTCGGCGATGGTTACCGTCAGCGGGATCGCCACGACAGTCGTGTTCCCGGCCGCCCGGGCATGGGCGTTCGGCGTCTTGGCGGCAGCCCCGCCACCGCTGAGATTGATCACGGTCACGGTGCCGGTATAGGTGCCCGCTTCCAGATCGTTGGCGAACTCATTGACCGCGATGGTCAGTTCCAGCTCACCCAGCGACGGGATCGTTCCGCTCCTCGGGTCAACATCAAGCCAGGGCACATCGACCTCGACCAGGAAGTCGACCGGCTGGCTGCCGGGATTGGTGACCCGCGCCGTGGCCGAAATTTCAGTCGGATCTTCGACGTCTTCGGCCACCACAACAGCCACTTCGATCGGCTCGGCAACAGCCTCGAGACTTGCCTCGGCGGCAAGGCTCGCGTTTCCTGCGGCGTCCTCAGCGGCGCCGGCGGCAACGCCGAGCGTGATCGTGCCGATGGTCTGCGGCGTCACCGTCACCGACCAGCTGGTCTCGTCTATGGCCGTGAACTCCGACAGGTCACCATTGGTGACCGTTATGTCATCCGCCTCGAACCCGGTTACAGCTTCCGAGAACAGGAAGGTCGCGGTGAACACGCCCTCGGTCTCTTCGCCCGGCACGGAGATTTCCAGGTTCGGCGGTGTGTTGTCGGTGATGATGGCGTAGGTGTCCGCCGCAGTATTGCCATTGCCCGCGCCATCGACAGCACTGTCGGCGGCAAGGTCAACGGCAACCGGGCTGCCGCCGGACGGGGTCACGACCACGGTGTAGACCGCCCCGTCGCCCGCGAGGTCAGACAGATCGGCATTGGTGACCACAAGATCAGCAAGCTCAAAGCCGGTGACATCCTCACTGAAGGTGATGATCAGCGTAAAGGCGTCGACAACCGGTTCGGCCGCAGCAGAGCTCAGCACCACGCTCGGCGCGGACTGGTCATTCTCGATGATGAAGCTGGTCGCCGCGACATTGCCATTGCCGGCATCGTCGGATGCGGAATCTGCGGCCAGGTCAACGGTCACGGCGCCATCGCCAGCGGGCGTGATGGTCACCGTGTAATCTGCACCGGAACCGGACAGGTCCGAGGCCGTGCCGTTGGAGACCACAAGGTCTTCCAGGGCAAAGCCGGTGACGTCTTCCGAAAAGGCTACGTCCAGCGTGAACGCGCCGGAGACCGGATCGCTTGACGCGCTCGACAGGACGACCGTCGGGGCAAGGACATCATTTTCAAGGATGAAGGTGTTGTCATTGGTGCCGGTCGGGACCGTGCTCGCCAACGTGGTGCCCGCGACATCAGCAATGTCGTTGCCACTGGCGAGGGACAAGGTCACCGTGCCGTTGAGTGTCGCCAGGTCACCCCCCTGTGCCGTCACCGAGTACTGGTAGCTGGGCCCGCCCGGTCCACGGTCTTCTGCACTGGCCCGGCTGCCCGAACCTCCCGCATCCCCGCCACGGCCACCGCTGACAAACAGTGTCGCCGTGGTCCCGGCGATCTGGAAATCGCTCGCGTCGACATTGCCGACGGTTTCCGAGAAGTTGATACCCCAGACAACATAATCGGAGTCGGTTGTCTCGTCGGTCGGATAGGCCCGCGCGATCGTGGTGAGGCTCGGCGCGACCGGGTCGTAGACAAAATAGCTCGGGCCCGCCGCCGCATTCCCATTGCCCGCCGTATCCGTCATCTGATCGGGGGCGAGGCTGAGACTGATCTGGCCGGCCGCTGTCGGTGATATCGTGGCAATGAAATTGTCGCCATTCGCGACCAGCGCCGTCACGGTCCCGTTGCTCACCGCAAGGTCGTCGCTCGTGAAACCGGTCACGGCTTCATTCAGATTGACGGCGACGTCGAAACTTCCGGACACGTAGTAATCGTCATAGCTGAACGAGACGACCGGCGCAGTATTGTCCATCGTCACGGCGCGCTCGTCGGTGCCGCCCGTCACCTCCATGGAGGTAAGCCGGTTGCCGCCCAGGTCCGCAATGTCCAGGCTGCCGGTGGTCAGGGTCACCAGCCCCTCCTTGTTGGCCAGGTCACCGCCGGAAGCCGAGACGACGATGACCGTCGATTGCGGCTGACTGATTGAGAGGGTGCTGCCAAAGGAATTGAGGAGCGCAAAGTCGCTCGCATCCACATTTTCGACCGCTTCAGACAGGGCGATCGCCCACTGCAAGGTGTCGGAATTGGTCGGCGATCCGCCGGTGGTGACGAATTCGACATTGGTCACATACGGTGCGGTATTGTCGAAATACTCCGACCAGGTTTCCGCGGCCGTGTTGTCATTGCCCGCCGCATCCTGGGCAATGGCGGCATTGACGGCCAGGGAAACCAACCCGTCCCCGCTCGGTGTCAGGTTGAAGGTGAAGAACCGGCCGGCGAGGGTTTCAACGATCTCGGACGCGGTCGCGTTGCCGATATCGAGATCGCTGGCATCAAACCCGCTGACAACCTCGGAGAACGCCACCGTGACTTCAAACGGGTCTGAACTCCCGCCCGGCCCGTCAGTGTAGATCGCGACCGTCGGCACCGTGTTGTCGAGCCAATATGTGTTTTCATTGGCCCCGGTCGGATCGGTACTGCCATTCAGCTCATTGCCGAATTCATCCGGATAGATGCCGCTGTTCAGGCGCAGGCGAATCTCACCATTGGAACTCGCCAGGTCACCGCCCGACGCAGTGATGTAGAAGCCGATGGAATAACGGGTGACCGCAAGGTCTGCCGTCGTGCCCGTCAGCGTGAAATCATCGGCATCGAGCGAGAAAAAGCTGGAGATCGACGAGAACTGCATGTCCCAGGTGAGGCTGTCGGCATTGGTGTATTCGCTCGCCGGTGTCTGGCGCGTGAGGCTGGCGATGACCGGGGCCGCGTGGGAGACCCGATAGCTGTCCTCATTGGTGCCACTCGGGCTGGCTTCCGTCAGGGCCAGACCATTGGCGTCGGTGATCGATGCGCCCGCCGCAAACGACAGCGTAACCGTACCGGTCATCGTGGACAGGTCACCCCCACCGACAATCACGTCATAGGCATTGCCACCCGCACTGGCGACAGAAATCACGGAGCCGGTCGTTCCATCGACCGCGAAATCCGGGATTCCAACACCCTGCACGGCTTCGGAGAAAGTCACGAGCCAGGTCAGGCTGGTGGCATTGGTGTACTCGCCTGTTGGCGTATCGCGCTCGATAGACAGCACTGTCGGCGCCGTCTCGTCAAAGGCGATCGAGAATTCGGACGCGGCGGTGCTTGTATTGCCTGCCTCATCCTGCGCCGCGCCTGCGGCAACATTGATCGTGATCGGCGTGCCACCCGACGCGGTCGCTTCAGCGGTGTAGACATCGCCGCTTCCCGACAGATTGGCGAGCGTGACATTGGTCGCGACGACATCATCCAGGGAAAAGCCTGTGACGTCCTCGGCGAACGTAAACGTCACCGTGAAGTTGGATGTTCCCAGCGCCGGGCCGGAAATCGTAAGTCCCGGCTGCGTATTGTCGATCTCATAATACTCTTGGGTGGTCGCGGCCGAATAGCTGGTCATCGCCCGACCGGCGATATCCTCAACCGTTGGGGACGTGGTCGCGAACACGGTCAGCGAGGCGCTTGCTCCGGTGCTGTAATTGCCACCGATAGAGGCCAGATTGCCGCCGCTGACAGTCACTTGATATTGGCTGGCTGACGTCGCGACGACCTGGGTGATGGTTCCGGTCGTCGGTGTTGTGGCTTCATCACTGAGAATTCGAAGATCGCCGGCATCAAATCCGGTCACGTCTTCGGTGAAGGTCACGGCGAAAGTCAGACTGTCCGCATTGGTGACCGCAGCGGCTGGAGACAGGCGTTCGATCAAATCGATTTGCGGGGATTTCACATCATAGGCGACCGAGAAGGGCGTTGCGGCAGCGTTGTCATTGCCGGCCCTGTCCGGCGCCGCGCCCGCTTCGAGTTCCACGGTGACAGTGCCCTCGGTGTTGGAGCTCGGTCGAATTGTGACCTGGTAGTTCGACCCCGAACCGGAGAGCCCCGATGCCGTACCATTGGTCACGGTCAGATAGCTCGACTGGAAATGGACGTCTTCAGACACGCTGATATCCAGAGTGAAATTGTCGATGGCTGGCGACGCGACCGCGCTGCTGAGCGTGTAGACCGGCGCATCGGTGTCATAGACGCCCGCAAACTGCGTCGCCGCGGTGTTGGCGAACCCGTCTGCATCGACGGCAACCCCGGCAGGAAGGTCAACCGTGAAGGCCCCCTGAGCGGTCGGCGTGACGGTCAGCGTGAAAGAGCGTGAACTTGAACTCAGCACGGCAATGGTTGCGTTGGAAAGAACGAGATCGGTCGTCGGGTCGAACCCGGTCACACTTTCGGAGAAGGTGATACCCAGCGTGAGGGGTCCGGAATAGGGCGACAGGGACCAGGGGTTCATCGTGACGGTCGGCACGGTCACGTCCGATGAAATTGAGAACTGTGTCGACGCCGTGTTCGTGTTGCTGGCCTCATCGTAAAGACTGTCAGCGGGCAAATCGACCGTAACGGTTCCCGAATCCAGCGGCCGCAGAACAAAGCTGCCGGCATAGGTGCTGGACGTGAAGGAAAAGCTCTCAAGGCTTGCGTTTGACAGGACCAGGTCGCTGGATTCGAACCCGATGATGGTGTCAGCCCAGCCATTCTGCGGTGTGCATGTCACGTCGACAGTGAATGTGGACGTGACAGGCGCCGTCGCTGCCGTCGTAAACGCGCAATCGGGCCGGGTATTGTTGACTATCGTGTCTTCCGGATTGACCGTCGCGAGGTCGGTCAACGGGGCGCCAGCAAGATTTTCAATGTCCTGGGAAGCGGACAGGATGAGGCGCACGGAACCGTTCAGGTCTGCCAGGTCACCGCCTGAGACGGTGGCCAGATAGGAGCTCGAGCTACCCCCCTGCATCACGATGCTGGTAATTGTCGCTGTCGTGCCGAGCATCTCGAAATCGGTCGGGTCCGCATTGCGGACGTCGGTATCAAATGAAAGGCCGAAGGTCAGCGTGTCGGCGTTGGTGTAGGTAGACCCGGACGCCCACTCCAATCGTGGCGCAGCGGCCGGGATAGCCATGGCTTGGACGGGAAGGGCCATGCTTGCGAGTCCGGCAGCAAGACCGAGCCCGGCAATCTTTGAAGGCAACGCCGCCGCGGCCGAAAACCAACGGCTACCCAAACGGCGGACACCCTGTCGCATGCGAAACATAACCGGACCCATGTCATTCCCCCTCATCGAGCCCGTCAAAGCAGGCTCGCTGAAACCCCGGCACAGACCGCGGCTTGCAACCTCAAATCGAACACCTCCATCCCGCCACAGGCGCACGCCCGCAATCTGGATAAAGGTTTGATTTAAATTTGATTGGGCCGGATTTTGCCGGTAGCAACAATCACCCAAACGGGTGGTCTTGCCGACCGTTTACACGGTCGCTTGAAAGGCCCGCGCTGATGAGTTTGCCGAATACCCATTCACCGGTCACACCATCGGCCCGTGCGCCCCTGGGGATCGGCACACGCATAGGATACGGCATCGGCGATTTCGGCTTTGTGGCAGCCTGGCAGGGCGCCGCGCTCTTCCTGCTCTATTTCTATACGGACGTGTTGCTTCTCTCGCCGTGGGTCGCCGGAACGATCTATCTGACCGGCATGATCTGGGATGCGGTCTCCGACCCATTGGTCGCCAGCCACGCCGACCGGTTCGCGGCCCGCCGGGGCCGCTACGGCCCGCTGCTGCGTCGCGCCGCCATTCCGCTGGGATTGAGCTATGCCCTGCTGTTCGCGGTTCCTGCCGGTGGTGAAGTCTGGACCATCGGGGCCGCCCTCGCCGGTCACCTCATCTTCCGCACGGCCTACACCTATGCCAGCATGCCCTACAACACATTGCCCGTGCGCCTGACCACCGACGGTGACGCGCGCAGCAGCCTGTCCGCCCTCCGGGTCATCGGCGCGGCATTGGGCGGGCTGACCGTCGCCATCGCGACCCCCCTGCTCGTCCAAGCCACAGCCCATGCCGGCGAGCGGACCGGGTATGGTCTGGCGTCGTTTGTGATCGGCGCCGTCATTATCGCCATCCTGCTCGGATCCAGCCTGGCGACCCGGGAACCCGATCGACCCCGGCCCGTCGCACCCAAGGCCAATATCCGTCAGGATATTCTGGAACTCTGGTCTGCCACCCGCCGCAATGGGCCGCTGCAGCGCCTGCTGGTTCTGATGATGCTGGCGACCATTGGCTTTGCGCTGTTCATACAGAGCCAACTCTATTTTCTCAATCACGTCCTGGAGGCGCCCGAGATAGCCGCCGCGATTCTGGCCGGCCCGGCACTGGCAATGATCATCGCGGCACCGCTGTGGATGATGCTGTCGGCCCGGACCTCCAAGCGATCAACGATGATCAGCGGCCTGCTGGTCGCGACGGTCGGCTATGTAATGATGGGGCTGGCCCCGCTTGGAGGGGTCTCTGTCGCCCTGGTCGCGATCTGCCTGATCGGCGCCGGCAGTGCGGCTATCCCGGTCATGTTCTGGTCGATGATGCCTGACGTGATTGACCATGGTGAGCTGAGCACCGGTATCCGGGTCGAAGCCCGGACCTTCGGCCTGACCACTTTTGTCCAGAAATGTTCAGCCGGGCTGGCGGCCCTGCTGACCGGCGGATTGCTGACACTGTCTGGCTACGCCGCGGAAGAAGCGCCGGGTGGCTATGCGCTGGATTCCATCACCGCCATGGTATCCTGGATCCCTGCCGCGTTCATGCTGGCGATGGTCATGGTGACCCGTCGATATCCGGTGAGCCGGGATCAACACCGGACCAACATCAACCGATTGGCCAGCCGCAGCGACGCCGATTGAGCCGCCTTCTCACCCGTTCGGGCGGTTGAGCCGATCCGACCGCGGTGGCAATCTTGCGGGAAGGCTCCACGTCGGCGCCCGCTGAGGCGTTCCGAGGGGCCTTCATGACCGATCACGCCCGAGACAATCCGGAACCCGCGGCGCCCATCCATGCGGATCTCGATCAGCGCCGTCTCGATCAGGCCCGGCTGTTGCACGCGCGTACGCGCACCTCATGCCTTGTCGTTGAGGGCGTCGTCCTCTATCTCGCGGCGCTTGTCGTCCTGAACGGGGACCTGCGTTTTGCCGGCCTTTGGCTGGCCTGTACCAGCATGATGGTCGGGGTCGTTTATCTCGCCGCGAAGCTCTTGGCACCGGACGGCGTCGACCAGCAGAACTACAAGCGGTACCTGACGGTCCACACAGCGATTTCGGGAGTGACCGGCCTGGTCTGGGGTGGCCTCGCCATCGCCTATCTGGACGCAGACAACCTGTTCAACCTGTTCATCGCCATCAATATGGTGTTCTCGATCACGGTCGGCGGCATGATGCCCAGCGCTGAATACCGCCCGACTTATGTCAGCCTGGCCACCAGCACACTCTTTCCCTTTTCCGCCTACTGGCTTTTGACCGTCGAAGGGCCTTTGCGGATCATTGGCATCGGATTGTTGATCTACTACGCGTTCGGATTGATGGTCAGCGCCCGCGCCGAATTGCAAACGATCGCGACACTGGCGGCAGCCCGGACGGCGGAGTTGACCCGCAAGCTGCAGGAACAGAACCGCGTCATCGAGCAGGCAAGCGCCAGCAAGTCCCGTTTCCTCGCCGCAACCAGCCATGACATGTCCCAACCCCTGCAGGCACAAAGTTTCTTCATCACCGCCATGCGCCGCACCCTGAACCAGCCCGACCAGGTCGAGATGCTGGACAAGATCGAGGGGTGCTGGCGCAGCCAGCAACAGCTGTTGCAAGCGCTCGTCGAGACGGCCCGACTGGACAGTGGCGCGGTGATTGCCCGCAAACGTGTGTTTGACCTCGCAGCGGAACTGGACGGCCTCAGGGCGGAATTCGCCGCCATGGCAGCGGATGGCGACATCACGCTCGACATCAGCGACGCTCCGGTTTGGGTCGAAAGTGACCCGCTTCTGGTCACGCGTATCCTCCGCAACCTGCTCGCCAACGCCACCCGCTACACGCCGCCTGGCGGTCGGGTCGACCTGCACTGGCACCGCGAAGATGTTTCGGTTTTCGTCGAGGTCGTCGATACCGGACCGGGCATCGAGGCTGCCGACCAGGCCCGCGTTTTTGAAGAATATGTCCAGCTGGGGTCGCCCGGAAATGACGCGCCTCAGGGACTGGGCCTGGGGTTGACCATCGTCAGCCAGCTCGCCCGCAAGCTTGAGGTGGAACTTCGCTTCGACAGCGAACCGGGCGTGGGAACCCGGGCCGGCATCGTGCTGCCCTTCCGTCAGGTTCAAACGGAAGCCTGCCCTGACACGCCGTCCATCACGAGCATCGCCGGCTCGCCGCTGGTCGTCCTGGTCGAGGATGAAGCGGCCTTGCGCGAAGGTCTGACCATGCTTCTGACCGATTGGGGCTGCCGTGTGATCGCGGCAGCGTCCGGCGTGGAAGCGCTTGAGCTCCTGTCCTGGGCCGATGCCGAGCCGGCGCTCCTGATCATCGACAAGCGGCTGGCTGACGGTGAAGACGGGCTGGACACCATCCTGGCGCTTCGCTCAGAGGTCGTCTGCGACATTCCCGCCGTCCTGCTCACAGGCGACATCTATCAGTTCGAGCGACTGGAAAGCATTGAAGACATCACGGTCCTGGCCAAGCCAGCCGATCCTGCCCAATTGCACGCCGTCCTGATGGAGCATGTATCGCCGACGCCTTCACTCGACGCGGACGGTTAGATCATCCCCAGGGCCTGGGCCTTTCGCACGCAAGCGGTCCGGGTGTGAACATCCAATGCTTCGAAGATCGCCCGCATGTGCGATTTGACGGTGTTCTCGCTGATATTGAGGGTCGCTGCGACTTCCTTGTTGGTAGCTCCCCCGGCCATCAGATGGACGATTTCGAGCTGGCGTTGACCAAGGCGTGGCAAGGGACGATCCCCACGCGGAGGCCAGTCATCATCCTCATCACCGTCTGCGTCAGGGTCAGGTGCCCCGAAAAATCGGGTCTGGCCTGCGAGAATGCCATCGACCGCCGCCAGAAGCGTCTCCGTGTCGGCCGACTTGTGCACGAATCCACGCGCGCCGAGTTTTTTCATTTCGGCGAGCGGTGGATCGGCACCGATCCCGGACAGCATCAGGACCGGACAGCGCGATTTGCGTTCCCGTATGGCCGCCAATAGAGCGAGCCCGTTCATGGTCCGCATGACGAGGTCGAGTATGATCAGATCATAGCTGGAATCGGACTGGAAAGATTTGAGAAAGTCGACCGGATCATCGAAAACGTCCACGATATGGCCGTCGCGCAATTGCATCAGCAATGCACTGAAACCATCCGAAAACATGCGATGATCGTCGACCAAAGCAATCCGTCGTGTGGCACTCATTTCCCGAGCCGTTCCGACATCAAATTCCCCTCGCCCTAGCCAGACCCGCGCGCCGTAGACGGACGGATGACCCCGGACCGGAACTGGTCTAACCCGCAGCGCTCAACTCCGCAAACCGGCGGCACCGCCTGGGCTGGATTTTGCTCGGGAATGGCGCCTGCAAGCAGCGAAGCACAATCGCCTGGACAACATCCCTGGAACGATTGCTATCCCGGCAGCGTCTGGCAACATGCCTGGAGTTCAGGCGACGCGTCGGTACCCAGCCAGACCGAAAGGCTGTTGGGGAAATGGTGCGACACATCCTGCAAGCCACGAACGGTGACGCCCAGGTCGCGGACCAGACCGTTCTCTATTGCATAGATCCAGCCGTGGATCGCCACGCCCTGCCCACGACGCCAGGCATCAGCGATGATCGGGTTGCAGGCGATCGACCGAACCTGCATGGCAACATTGCCCTCACACAGCGCGTCCAGACGCTTTTTTGGGTCCCGAATTCGCAACAAGTGTCCGGCCAGTTCGTCCGAGGTATCCCGGATGGGCTGCAGCCAATGGTCGATCAGGCCGTGACGATCCCCCGAAACGGCTGCGGCCACACCGCCACATCCATAATGCCCACACACAATGACATGGCGAACCTTCAGCGTTTCGACAGCGAACTGCAGCACCGACAGGAAATTTGTGTCCTGCGCCGGCGCGAGGTTGGCGATGTTGCGGTGAACGAACAGCTCGCCCGGATCGAGTCCGACAATATCATTGGCCGGCACCCGGCTGTCGGAGCACCCGACCCAGAGGTATTCCGGGTGCTGCTGCGCGGACAGGCGACGGAAAAAGTCAGGATCGTCCTGTGTCTTGCGCATCGCCCAATCGGCATTGTTGCGCAGCAGATCATCGATCATGGCGATCTCCGTTCAGCCAATGGCCCCCTAGTAGTTCACGGTGAAGGCCAACCACACCTTGTCACGGTCTGCAGGTCCGCCGGCGGGACCGTTGTAGAAAGCCGCCTTGAGTTCGAGTGCGTAGTGGGCGCTGAGACGCGTCGTCACGACGGCATCGATTTCGGAGCCGAGATCGCCGCCACCATTGCCCGCCTCAAAATCGTGAAAGATCACCGCCGCGGACAGGCTTTCGCCGATGGGAGATTGCGCAGTAGCCCATCCGAACCGGACATAGGCGTCGCGTATACCGTTCGCCGGCGTTGTCAGGAACACGTCCGCCCAACCCTGATAGGCATGCAGTGTCGCCAACGGCGTCGAGAAACCACGCACGCCATCGCCTTCAAGGCTCTCGAAACCAATCGCCCCGGACCACCCGTTCGCTGCCAGGCTCACCTGAGCCCTGAACAGGTCCAGGTCAAAACTGGCCGGGTTATCGCCGCGGTCGCTTTGGCGCGCATACTCGGCCAACCAGGCGAGGTTCGTGTTGTCGGCTGTCACATGCTGTCCGCTCCAACGGGCCCCGAAAGTGGCCGTTGAGAGTGCCGCAACATCCTGATTGTCAACGAGATAAACAAAGCCGCCGAAGGTTCCGAGGCGGGTCGCGTAATCGCCATCGAACAGATGCGCATCAAGGTCCCATTCGCCGGCCGGGTGGTCATCGCCGAATATGCGGTGGACGCGATCCAGATAGAGGTAGTTGAACGTGCCGCCCTCCTGGCCGGTCCAGGTCAGTCTGAAAGCGTCAAACGTTTGCTCGTTCTGCCGGAATCCGACATTGCCGACATGTCGGGCGTCTCCAAGGACGACGCGTTGGCGGCCGAGGACGGCGACCATGTCGGACAAGCCGGTGAAACTGACCTGTAGACGGTTGAGCTCGGTCTCTTCCGGGTCGGCGACAACCGGGAAACCGGTGCGACCATTGGTCGAGGAATTGAAGTCATCGACGAGGTGAAGCACGTTTTCGGCCTCGACAAGGAAGCGAAAACCCTCGATCTCACCGCTATCGATGCCCAGGCGCGTTCGCAAGGTCAGCGCATTGGCGCGATCGGCAAACCCCTCTTGATCGACCTGTTCATACCGCAGACGGGCATTCAACAGGATATCCGGCTCGGACTGCGCCAACGCGGCGCCGGTAATGGCGGCGAGCCCGAAGGCACAGCCAATCATAAGCATGGTCTTGGACGACTTGGTTTCGGTCAGAATCACGACTTGGTTTCCCTATTGAACGAGTGGGGACTGCGCCCCTTTGAGATCGACCCCGGAGACTTCGGCATCTCCGATGACCAACGACACGAATTGCGAGACAGCCCGGCGCCAGCTGGCGTCCCGCAGGAATTCCTCAACCAACGGCCGGGCTTGTGCGAACTCCGGGATGTTTCCACGCACCGCGTGATCAAGCCGGATAATGTGGACGCCGTACGGCGTTTCGACCGGTTCGGGATGAATGGCACCGGCTTGCATTTGCGCCAGCACAGCCTCAAAGGCCGGTGTCGTCTGGCCCCGCATGACCTGACCCAGGCGCCCTCCCTCGGTCGCCGAGACGCAATCCGACCGGTCCCGCGCCATGCGGGCAAACAGATCCGGCTTTTCGCTCAGGGTTTCCAGCAGGGTGCGGGCCTCGGCCAGTGCTCGCTCAAACGCCGGCGCGTCCCGGCGATCGGCCTGCAAAAGGATGTGGGCCGGCTCGTAGAGATCCGGCGCACGCAACTTTTCCCGGTTGTTGTCGTAATAGCGACGACAGGAAGCCTCGTCCGGTTCCGGCGTCTTGACCTCGACATCGAGCATGACCCGGATCAATGAGTCATCCGGCGCCTCAGGCCGCCCTTCGGCATCGGTCAGCGGCTCGGCCACCAGGTCGAGTGCGCGGGCGCGTTGCAGCAAGGCTTCGCGGATCGCCAGGGCGCGGGCCGCGGCCTGCCATGCGACCTCGGGACGCTTGGCTGGATGATGTTGGGCTTCCGCCGCGATGGCCTCGGCAGTGATCTCGACACCATTGACGATGACCGGAATGACGGCTTCGGCCGGCTTTGAAATCAGGGTGCTTGTGGTCATCCTGCCTCTCCCTTCTTCGGCTTGCGGCGGACGACCTGGTAACCCTGGCGGAAAATGTAGCGGACCGGGGCGCTGAACATGTGGACCAGTCGCGTGAACGGGAAGACCAGGAATATCGTCAGGCCAAGCACCAGGTGCGCCTTGAAAATCCAGTGCACGTCCGCGACATGAGCCGCGACGCCGGGCTGGAAGGTGAAGACGCCCTGCGCCCAACTCATGAACTTGGTCATTTCGTGACCATCGAGGTGCTGCATCGAGACCGCTATGGATCCGACACCCAACAGGAGTTGCGCATAGAGCATCAGCAATATGGCCATGTCTGAAAAGCTGGTCGTGGACCGGATTCGCGCATCGAACAGGCGCCGGTGGAGCAACAGGCTTGCACCGATCAGCGCCATGACCCCGGCGACCCCGCCGGCGATAACAGCGAGAAGCTGCTTGGCACCATGGCTGATCCCCAGCGCATCGAAAACGCCGATCGGGGTCAACAGGCCGACCAGGTGACCGAAGAAGATCACCAGGACTCCGACATGGAAAAGGATTGAGCCGAGGACCAGCTGACGCCGGCGCAAGAGCTGGCTGGACCCGGCGCGCCAGGAATAAGGCTCACGATCGTAGCGGATGATCGAGCCGACCACGAGAACCGCCAAGGCGATATAGGGATAGATGCCAAACAGGGCAGAGTTGAGAATATCACTCATGGCCGGCGTCCTTCATCGGATGCGGCGGCAGGTGGAACCGCCATCTTGGTGAGCATGTTTTCGGCGACCGGACACCCAGCCGACGGGTCTGGCCCGAAGCGGACCTGCTCTTCCTCCCAGGCCTGATCGATGGCCTCGAGGGTTTGCGGGTCTTCAGCCGGTGTCTCGACGGCAGATTTTTCCAGCTCGGCCGGCCGGACGGCTATCCGCGCCAGATCGAGCAGCACGGCCTGGTAGACGCTTTTGCGCTTGCCCAGACGTTCGGCGAGGGCGTCGAGTACATGGGCCGTTTCCCCCAGCAGGGCCTTCGCCTCTTCGAGCGGGCGCAGGGACAGGTATTCGAGGAAAAGCGGCAGGAAGTCGGGCAGCTCACTGGCTGTGATTTCCAGACCGTGGCTCTCGTAGAGCGCCTTGAGGTCGACCATCGCCTGACCGCGATCCCGGCTTTCGCCATGAACGTGCTCGAACAGGTGCAGCGACAGGGCCCTGGACCGGTCGAACAGGTCCACATAACGGGCCTGCAGTTCATAGAGATCCTGCGAAGCGAGTTCCTCGATCAACTGCGCAACCCCCGTCCGGTCACCCGGCGCGAGGAGAGCTTCCTCGTCGAGGGCACCGGCAAAGGCCGGCGCGGCGGCCCGGATGTCCTCGGTCGGATAGCTGAGCAGGGCTGCATATACCTTGAAAGACAGGGTCATCAGCTTTTCTCCATCGGGGTGACCTGGGCGCGGCGTCGCGGGCTGCCAAACAGCGAGGCCTTGCTCTGCCCGTCCGAACAGCCATTGCCGAAGCTGAACCCGCACTCGCCCCGGATATCGAAGGCTTCTTCCGCCTCTTCGCGATGCGAGGTCGGAATGACGAAACGATCCTCGTAATTGGCGATCGCCATAATCTGGTACATGTCTTCGATCAGATCCTCGGTGAGGCCGACCCGTTCGGCGATCGACGCGTCGATCACGCCCTCAACCGTTTTCGACCGCATGTAGGCCCGCATGGCGAGCATGCGTTCGAGACCCAGCGCGACTGGCTCCTCATCCCCGGCCGTCAGCAGATTGGCCAGATAGCGAAGCGGGATGCGCAGGGACCGGACGTCCGGCATCTCGCCATCGGTCTCGAGCGCGCCGGACTCGGCCGCGTTCTTGATCGGCGACAGGGGCGGCACATACCAGACCATCGGCAAGGTGCGGTATTCAGGGTGAAGGGGGAAAGCGACCTTCCAGTCGATCGCCATCTTGTAAACCGGCGACTGCTTGGCCGCTTCCAGCCAGGCTTCCGGCACGCCGTCCCGGCGCGCCTGGGCTTGAACTTCCGGATCATGCGGATCGAGGAAGATGTCGAGCTGGGCCTGGTACAGATCCTTCTCGTCTTCCATCGAGGCCGCTGCCTCGATGCGGTCGGCATCGTAGAGCATGACGCCGAGATAACGGATCCGGCCGACACAGGTCTCCGAACATACGGTCGGCTGACCCGCCTCGATACGCGGATAACAGAAGGTGCACTTCTCGGATTTGCCGCTCGACCAGTTGTAATAGATCTTCTTGTACGGGCAGCCGGACACGCACATGCGCCAACCACGACATTTTTCCTGGTCGATCAGGACAATGCCGTCTTCCTCGCGCTTGTAGATCGCACCAGAGGGGCAAGCCGCCGCGCAGGTCGGGTTGAGGCAGTGCTCACACAGACGCGGCAGATACATCATGAAAGTGTTTTCGAACTCGCCGTAAATCTCCTTCTGGATGCCCTCGAAATTGTAGTCCTCGGACCGCTTGGAGAATTCTCCGCCGAGGATTTCCTCCCAGTTGGGACCCCATTCGATCTTTTCCATCCGCTCGCCGGTCAACAGCGAGCGCGGTCGGGCGGTCGGAAAGGCTTTCGACTCCTTGGCCGATTGCAGGTGACCGTAATCAAAGGTGAACGGCTCGTAGTAATCATCGATCTGCGGCAGGTCCGGATTGGCGAAAATCTTCGCCAGGACCCGCCATTTCGATCCCATTTTCGGATGAAGCGACCCGTTGCCGGACCGTTTCCAGCCACCATTCCAGCGGCCCTGGTTTTCCCAGTCCTTGGGATAGCCGACACCCGGCTTGGTCTCGACATTGTTGAACCAGGCGTATTCAACGCCCTCGCGGCTGGTCCAGACATTCTTGCAGGTCACGGAACAGGTGTGGCAGCCGATACATTTGTCCAGATTGAGGACCTTGCCAATTTGCGCACGGATTTTCATTCCGCTGCCTCCATTTCATCACCGGCCGGGCCTTCGAGCCAGTCGACCTTGTCCATCTTGCGGACAATGACGAACTCGTCGCGGTTGGAACCAACCGTGCCGTAATAGTTGAATCCATAGGATTGCTGGGCGTAGCCGCCGATCATGTGGGTCGGCTTGAGGGTTGTCCGGGTGACCGAGTTGTGGATGCCACCACGCTGTCCGGTCAGCTCCGAACCCGGAACATTCACGATCTTTTCCTGGGCGTGATACATGAACAGGGTGCCCGACTTGATCCGCTGCGAGACCACCGCCCGGGCCACCAGGGCTCCGTTCGAATTATAGGCCTCGACCCAGTCGTTATCGACGATGCCTGCTGATCTGGCGTCGTCCTCCGATAGCCAGACAATTGGTCCCCCGCGTGACAGGGTCAGCATCAACAGATTGTCGGTGTAGGTGGAGTGGATCCCCCACTTCTGGTGCGGTGTGATGAAGTTCAGCACGATCTGCTGGTTGCCATTGGGCTTGGAGTTGATCACCGGCGCCACGGTCGCCGTGTCGATCGGTGGCCGGTAGACACACAGGCCCTCACCGAAGGCGAGCATCCATTTATGATCCTGGTAGAGCTGCTGACGACCCGTCAACGTGCGCCAGGGGATGCGCTCGTGCACATTGGTGTACCCGGCATTGTAGCAGACATCCTCGCTCTCTATGCCTGACCAGGTTGGCGAGGAGATGATCTTGCGCGGCTGCGCGACCACATCCCGGAAGCGGATCTTCTCGTCTTCCTTTGGCGCTGCCAGATGGGTGTGATCCCGCCCGGTATTTTTGGACAAGGCATCCCAGGCCTTGACCGCAACCTCGCCATTGGTTTCCGGCGCGAGCATGAGGATGACCTCGGCGGCATCAATGGCCGTCTCGATTTTCGGCCGCCCCTTGGAGATGCCGGCCTCGCGCACAACGCCATTCAGCGCTGCCAGATGCTCGACCTCGTCCTCGGTATTCCAGCCAATACCCTTGCCACCATTGCCGAGCGTGTCGAGCAACGGGCCGAGGGAGGTGAACTTCTTGTAGAGGCTTGCATAATCCCGTTCGACGACCGTGATTTGCGGCATCGTCTTGCCGGGGATGGCCTCGATTTCACCCTTGGTCCAGTCCTTGACGTCGAAAGGCTGGGCGATTTCGCCGGGCGTGTCATGCAGGATCGGGGTCAGGACGATATCCGTCTCCACGCCCAGCTCCTCCGGTGCGATCTCCGACAGTTTTTTCGCAAGACCCTTGAAGATGTCCCAGTCACTGCGCGCTTCCCAGGCTGGATCCGTCGCCGCCGTCAGCGGGTGGATGAAGGGGTGCATGTCAGACGTATTGAGATCGTTCTTCTCGTACCAGGTCGCGGTTGGCAGCACGATGTCGGAGTAGACGCAGGTCGTGGACATGCGGAAGTCGATCGTGACCAACAGGTCCAGCTTGCCTTCCGGGCAATGCTCCGCCCACTCGACCTCGGACGGGCGCATGTCCGGCCCGGCCTCATGGCCGAGAACACCATGGCTCGCGCCAACAAGGTGTTTGAGGAAATACTCGTGCCCCTTGCCCGATGAGCCGAGCAGGTTGGAGCGCCAGACGAAGAGGTTGCGCGGCCAGTTGGCCGGATTGTCCGGATCACCGCAGGACAGCTTCACGTCTCCGGACTTGAGACCATTGAGCACATAGTCCTTGGCGTCGACGCCGGCTTCGGCAGCCGCCCGTGACAAGTCTAGCGGGTTGGTCTGCAATTGCGGCGCGGAGGGCAGCCAGCCCATCCGCTCGGCCCGGACATTCCAGTCAATCATTGACCCGGACCAGTCGCCCTCAGGCGCCGTCGGCGACAGGATTTCATCGACCGAAAGCGTCTCATAGCGCCATTGACCGGTATGTGCGTACCAGGCGGAGGTGGAATTCTGGTGGCGCGGCGGGCGGTTCCAGTCGAGCGCGAAGGCCAGTGGCTGCCAGCCGGTTTGCGGGCGCAGCTTTTCCTGCCCCACATAGTGGGCCCAGCCGCCGCCGGACTGGCCGATACAGCCGCACATGACCAGGAGGTTGATGATCCCCCGATAGTTCATGTCCATGTGGTACCAATGGTTCAGACCGGCACCGAGAATGACCATCGACTTGCCATTCGTCTTCTCGGCATTGGTGGCAAAGGCGCGAGCCGTGGCGATGATCTTCTTGCGATCCACACCTGTAATCGCTTCTGCCCAGGCCGGTGTGTAAGGCGCCATGTCGTCGTAATCGCGTGCCACGTCATCGCCGCCGAGACCGCGGTCAAGGCCGTAATTGGCGCACATCAGGTCAAACACGGTGACGACCAGTGCCTCACCGTCCTTCAGGGCCACCCGGCGTGCCGGCAGCTTGCGGGTCAGGACATCCGGGTGATCGGTTCCGGCGAAATGATCATGATGCTTGTTGCCGAAATAGGGAAAACCGACCTCGACCGCCTCGTCATGGCGGTCGTCGAGGATGAAGGACAGCTCCAGCTCGACCTCATCGCCCTTGCCGGCGCGTTGTTCGAGATTCCACTTGCCCTTCTCGCCCCATCGAAAACCGATCGATCCAAGCGGCGCCACATAGCTTGCCGACTTGCGATCATAGGCAATCGTTTTCCAATCCGGATTGTTGTCCTCACCGAGATTGTCGGCGAAGTCCGAGGCCCGGAGCAGCCGTCCCGGAACATAGCGGCCATCCTTCTTTTCCAACCGGACCAGGTTGGGCATGTCGGTATTTTCGCGGGCGTAGGTCTCGAAATAGGCCGCCTGGCGGTCAAGATGGTATTCGCGAAGGATCACATGGCCCATCGCCAGCGCGAGCGCGGCGTCGGTTCCCTGTTTGGGATTGAGCCAGATATCGCCGAACTTGGAGGCTTCCGAATAGTCCGGGCAGATCACCGCGCTCTTGGTGCCGCGATATCGCGCCTCGGTATAGAAGTGCGCGTCCGGCGTCCGGGTTTGCGGAACGTTCGACCCCCAGATCAGCAGGAATCCGGCATTGTACCAGTCAGCCGATTCCGGGACATCGGTCTGCTCACCCCAGGTCTGCGGACTGGCCGGCGGCAGGTCGCAATACCAGTCATAGAACGACATGCAGACGCCGCCGAGCAATGACAGGTAACGCGAGCCCGCTGCATAGGACACCATCGACATCGCCGGGATCGGCGAAAAGCCAAACACCCGGTCGGGCCCGTACTCCTTGGCGGTATAGGCGTTGGCGGCGGCGATGATCTCGTTGACCTCGTCCCAGTCGCCACGGACCATCCCGCCGGCACCGCGCTTTGACACATAGGATTTGCGCGCCGCCGGATCAGCCTGG
Organism: Maricaulis maris MCS10; assembly: GCF_000014745.1. NCBI lineage: Bacteria > Pseudomonadati > Pseudomonadota > Alphaproteobacteria > Maricaulales > Maricaulaceae > Maricaulis > Maricaulis maris. Next base: position 2,969,351 of record NC_008347.1, read on the forward strand.
ATCGACCGCCAGGCCGCCATGGGCGACAGGGTCTCGCGCGCCTTGCGCCAGGCTTTCAGGAGGCGGCTGCGGATCAACGGGTATTTCAGGCGATTGCCCGAATACATGTACCAGGAATAGCTGGCGCCGCGAGAGCAGCCGCGGGGTTCGTGATTGGGCAGATCTGGACGGGTGCGCGGGTAGTCAGTCTGTTGGGTTTCCCAGGTCACCAACCCGCCCTTGACGTAGATTTTCCAGCTGCACGACCCGGTGCAGTTCACGCCGTGGGTCGAGCGCACGACCTTGTCGTGCTGCCAGCGCTTGCGATAGGCGTCCTCCCACTTGCGGTCTTCGGTCGTGGTGATGCCATGCCCGTCAGAAAACGCTTCAGACTTGCGTGCAAAGAATGTGAGGCGGTCGAGAAGATGGCTCATATCTCTGTTTCCTTTACGGGTTTTTCACATCAGCGCCGGGGCGCAGGTAGAACCACCAATTGATGGCGATGCAGACGGCGTAGAAGACGGCGAAGCCGATCAGCGCGTATTCCGGCGTGGTCGCCCGGATCTGTTCGCCGAAGACCTGTGGGATGATGAAGGCGCCATAGGCCGCAACGGCCGAGGTCCAGCCCAACACCGGGCCCGCCTGCTCGCGGTCGAAGACCACTGCGATGGTGCGGAAGGTCGAGCCATTGCCGATCCCGGTCGCCGCAAACAGCACCAGGAACAGGATCAGGAAGGGGGTGAAGAAGACTTCCGGCGTAGCCGAGCCATAAGCCTGCTTCATGAACCAGGCGACGCCGAGCGCACAGATCACCATGATGACCGAGATCACCTGTGTGACCAGCGCCCCGCCGAAACGGTCGGCCAGCTTGCCGCCAATCGGGCGGATCAGGGCGCCAATGAATGGCCCGGTCCAGGCGAACATCAACGCGCTCGGCCCGTTCGGGTTCGCGACGTCATGGGTCATAACGCCGTCCACCTCGATATGCTGGAAGCCGAAGATCACCTTGATGGCAAGACCAAAGGCGGCCGCAAATCCGATGAAGGATCCGAAAGTCATCGTGTAGATGACCGTCATCACCCAGGTATGGGTATTGCGGAAAATCTTGTACTGGCGGTCAAGGCTCTTGCGGATTGCACCCGGAATGGCTTTCAGCGCAAACACCGTTGCCGCAATCACCAGCGGCAAGACCAGCCATTTCGATACACCCCAGCCCGACCCGTTTGCCGTCTCCGGCAGCATCAACCAGAGACCTGCAGCAGCGGTCACGAGGCCGATTGCCAACATGCCGATGATTTTTGCAAAGGCAGCGATTGGGGAACCGATGTCCGGCGAGACGTGCTCGTCCCGGATGTTGTTCATGCCCAGCCACGCCGCGATGACGATCGGGATCAGGATGACAACCCAGATGAAACCGGCATTGTGCAGGAAGGTTTCCGTGCCCGCCGGAATACGTCCGATCAGCGTGCCGGAGGTGTTTTCAAGGATCATCGAGGAGCCGCCGAAGACACCGACTGTCATCACCAGCGGGATCAGGATCTGCATGGTGGTGACGCCGAAATTGCCCAGACCGGCATTCATTCCCAGGGAGTAGCCCTGCACCTTCTTGGGAAAGAAGAAGCTGATATTGGACATCGAGCTGGCAAAATTACCGCCGCCAAAACCTGACAGCAGCGCCATCAACTGGAATTGCCAGAGCGGCGCATCAGGATTTTGAAGGATTACCGCGGTGCCCGCTGCCGGAATGAGAAGGAGCGCCGTGGTCAGGAAGACCGTGTTGCGGCCCCCGGCCAGTCGAATGAAGAAGGTCGACGGAATTCGCAACGTCGCACCGGACAGCCCGGCGATCGCCGTGAGCGTGAACAGCTCGGCCTGGGTAAAACCGAAATTCAGATTGATCATCTGGACGGTGATGATGCCCCAGTAGAGCCACACCGCGAACCCGCACAACAAGGCGGGAATGGAAATCCAGAGATTGCGGTTGGCAATGCCCTGACCGCCGTTTTCCCATTGCTCCGGGTCTTCCGGATTCCAGTCTTTGAGGTCCTTTGCCATCGTCGGCACTTCCTTGTTGTTGTTGGTTCGACTGCGGCGGTGATGGTCGGGACCGGGGGAGGTTCGGCCATCACCGCCGCGGCGAAATCAGCGCGCCGCCGGCGCCGGGTGGGGGAGGTCCGGGACGTCGCTGAGATGAGTATCGGTTGCGAGCTCGGGGAATTTGCGCCGTTCCATGCGGCGGATGGCCAGATGCATCCAGACCGTCGAGACCAGCACGATTATGAACATCAGCATGAAGCAACTGGTCCAGACGCCGGTCAGATCATTCATGACCCCGAAACTGATCGGCAGAATGAAACCACCAAGCCCGCCAATCATGCCAACCAGGCCGCCGACCGCGCCGACATGATGCGGGTAGTAGACCGGGATGTGCTTGTAGACAGCCGCCTTACCGAGCGACATCACGAAGCCGAGGCCGATGCTGAGAGTCGCGAACAAGGGCACGCCGATGCCGAAGCTGAACTCGATCGGCCCGTTGATCCCGCTGACGATGTAGCGGGTGTCGGGGTAGCTCAGGATGAACAGGCAGATGAGCGAGATGATGAAGGTGAGGTACATCACGAAGCGCGCACCCCACTTGTCCGACATCCAACCGCCCAACGCGCGGAAAATCGACGCCGGAAGGGAATAGGCTGCGGCGAGCATGCCGGCGGTTTGCAGATCGAGCCCGTAGGCGCCGACATAATAGCGCGGCAGCCAGGAGGCGAGGGCCACGAAGGCTCCGAAAACAAAGAAGTAATAGGTCGCGAAACGCCAAACCTGCGGGTTCTTGAGCGGCTCGAGTTGCATCAGCGCGGATGCCGGTCGGGCGCCCGCTTTCCGTTGCGCGACCAAGACCGGGTCATCCTTGGTGAAAACCCAGAAGATCAGCGCCATGACCAGCAGGACAACCGCGTAGATCTGCGCCGTTTGCTGCCAGCCGAATGCCACGACCAGGAAGGGGGCGCCGAAATTGGTGACCGCGGCCCCCATATTGCCGACACCGAAAATACCCAACGCGGTCCCTTGGGACTTCGCGTCATACCATCGCGAGACATAGGCGATGCCGATGATGAAGGAACCGCCAGCCAGACCGACCCCCAGGGCCGCGAGGAGGAAAAGCGGATAGCTGTCAGCCATCGACAACAGGAATGCAGCAACAGCGGTCGTCACCATCTGGATCGGAAACATGATCCGGCCGCCGACCTGTTCGGTCAGGATGCCGAGAAAGATGCGACTGATCGAACCGGTCAGGACGGGGGTTGCCACGAGCAGACCAAACTGGGTCTCTGACAGGCCGAGCTCCTGTTTGATCCGGATCCCGATGATCGAAAAGATTGTCCAGACCGCGAAGCAAGTCGTGAACGCCAGGGTGCTCATTCCCAGCGCTTGCCTTTGTTGGCCTTTGGTCACCCCGTCAAGCACGTGCATGTCACTCTCCCATGTCCCCCTTCGATCCGAAGGCGTCATGGATTGATAGCAAACTGCATTTGTCGTTAAAACCGCGACACTTGTCGCGCGTCAATCAACCGCACACGCAACCCAAACTACAGTGCCGGTCAATTCAGCATATGACTTAAGTAAGGCGACGCGTTACTTTAAATCAACTCCACCCTTGATGTAGGTCAAGGATACGTGTAGGTCGACCTCACCCCGTCAATCAGGCCCCTGATCGGAGACGACATGCGCGATGAGGATCGCCAGACCATTCGCCAGCTACCGCTGTTTTCGAAGATGGAAGAGCACCATTTCGAACAGCTCATGCGCGCTGCTTATGCCCAGCGAATTCCGCAGCATGTTGATCTGATCCGGGAAGGCGAGCCGGCAGATTTTCTCTATCTGGTTATGGAAGGCCGGGTTGAGCTTTTCTCGGCCAGTCATGGCCGGGAGACATCGATGGCGATCGTTTCGCCAGTTTCGACCTTCATCCTTGCGGCGACCATCAAGGACGCCCCTTTCCTGATGTCGGCGAGGACCGCAACCGCGAGCACTCTGCTTCTGATCCCGTCGCAGAATGTCCGGGCCGTTTTCGAAAACGACCCGGAATTCGCCCGAGCCATCGTGGCCGAGCTGGCCACCTGCTATCGCTCAGTCGTGAAATCCATGAAGAACCTCAAACTGAGAACCGCTGTCGAACGCGTCGGCAATTATTTACTTCGCCTGCATGACAAGGCTGGTCAGGCCAGGGTCGTGACGCTGCCCTATGGCAAGAAAAGCCTCGCATCCATCCTCGGCATGACGCCAGAGAACCTGTCCCGCGCCTTCGGTTCGCTGCAGGCTCATGGCATTATAATGGACGGTTCCCGTGTCGAGATTGACGATCGCGAGGCACTGGCCCGTTTCTGCAAACCAAATCCGCTGATCGATGACCCGCACAGCTGACACATTCAACATTACAGGCGTTGTCTTGGCCGGCGGACAGTCACGCCGGATGGGCCGTGACAAGGCAATGATCGAGTTGGATGGTGAAACATTGCTGGACCGGGGTCGCGCACTTCTGGCGTCGACCGGATGCGGGTCTATCCGCGTCAGCGGGCGACCGGGGGTCGCGGACGCGATACCCGACAGTCGCCCCGGCGAAGGACCCGGACATGCCATCTTCGATACCCTGGAAGTCGCCCGGGAATCCGGTCAGGACGGCGTCCTCATTATCCCGGTCGACATGCCGGGCCTGTGCGTCGAAACCCTGACCCCGCTCCTGCAACCGACGTCCGCCCGATGTCGCGCCTGGGAAGACCATCCCCTGCCGGTATTCATTACCGCCCAGGGAGCATTGCCTGACCGCACAGAAGCAGCATCGGTTCGCCGTCTGCTCGCCGCTCTCGGGACAGAATGGCTGGCAATCGGGCCGGACCGGTCCGATCACTTTTGCAACATCAACGCGCCGGATGACCTTGCGTCTTTTCGCAACCCGGTCTGACATGCGACGAGACGTCACTTGCCGCATCGACAAGGCATGATAAATGTCAAGTTCGAGCGATCAGGAGGCCCGCATGGACCGGCCGGACTTAACCCTTCAGCGAGCGCCACTTGTCGACACGTTCGGCAGACAGATTACCTATCTTCGCCTGTCCGTGACCGATCGCTGCGACCTGCGGTGTGTATACTGCATGAAAGCCAAGCCGACCTTCCTGCCGAAGAAGGACTTGCTGTCGCTCGAGGAACTGACGGCGGTTTGCGACACCTTCATTGCACGGGGCGTCACCAAGGTCCGTCTGACCGGCGGCGAACCATTGGTCCGCAAGGATATACTGAGCCTGATCGAGAATTTGGGTGCCCGGATCGGCAAATCCGGGCTGGAAGAAGTCTGCCTGACAACCAATGGGACCCAATTGCCGCGCTATGCCGCTGCATTGGCAAGCGCCGGAATCCGGCGGCTCAACATCTCCCTCGACACGCTCGATCCGGACACCTTCTCTACCCTCACGCGGGGCGGTCAACTGGAGCAGACACTGGCTGGCATTCGCGCCGCCAGGGCTGCAGGCCTGCAGGTCAAACTCAATGCCGTCGCCATGAAAGGCGTCAATGACGGGCATTTGCCGGGCCTGATCGAGTGGGCTCATGGCGAAGGTCATGAGGTCACGTTGATCGAAGTGATGCCAATCGGCGAGATCGGCGTTGACCGGGCCGACCAATTCCTGTCGCTGGCCCAGTTGCGGGCAGAGTTTGAAAACCGCTGGACCCTGACCGACCTGCCCGACTCCACAGGAGGTCCGGCCCGCTATGTCCGGCTGGCCGAGACCGGCGGGCGCCTCGGATTCATCTCGCCCCTGACCGGAAATTTCTGTGACACCTGCAACCGTGTCCGGCTGACTTGCACGGGCAAGCTCTACATGTGCCTGGGCAGAAATGGCGCCGTGGACCTGCGCGATGCGCTGCGCAATGGCGGACCGGAAGCGCTCGACGCCCTGCTCGACACCGCCATGCGGCAGAAAGAACGCGGCCATGATTTCGATGTTTCCCGAGGGGCTGCAGCGGCTGTGCCCCGCGACATGGCCACGACCGGAGGCTGATCGTGATGCAGTTTGAACTCGAGTTTTTCGGCCCGCTTCAGGACCGGCTTGGCGCCCGTACCGACACAATGCGCACGACGGCTGCGCCTGTCACAGTAGACGACCTGATCGCGCTGGTGGCCGAGTCCAAGCCAGGCGGTGATGCTCTTCGGGCTCCGCATATCCGGCTGGCCATCAATGACAAGATGATCGCACGCAACGCGCCGCTTTCCCTTGCCGATGGCGATCGGATTGCTTTCATGTCTCCTTTTTCCGGTGGATGAGCATGCAACCGATCATCCGGCTCGGCGGCGATACGCTGGACCTGCAATCGCTGAACCGGCTTGTCGGTCATGACCCGGCCTGTGGTGCCGTTGCGACATTTGCCGGTCATGTTCGCGCCAGTTCCGACCTGACCGCACTCGAGCTGATCCACCACCCGGTCTTGACAGAGCGCGCGCTCGAGCGGATCGGCGCGACGGCCATGACCCAGTTCAGCCTTCAGGCTTTGCTGATTGCACACCGGTATGGCCGCATGCCCGTCGGCGAACCCATCGTTTACATCGCCGCCACCGCGGCCCACCGCCGCGCCGCGCTTGACGCGGTCAGCTTTACAATCGATGTGCTGAAAACAGAGGCGCCGTTCTGGAAACGGGAGTGGCGCGGCGAAAACGCGGTCTGGATCGAGCCGACCTCAGCCGACCAAACGGCGTCCGAACAATGGATGGAAACCACCCCATGACGCACAAACCAGTGACGATCGGCTTCGCAGTCATGACCGTGTCAGACACCCGCGACAACCGGACTGACAAGACCGGTCCCTGGTTGCGGGAGCAAATCGCTGCAGCCAATCATGCCGTGATTGATCATGCCATCATCGCCGATGACGTCACATCCATCCGCGAGCGTGCACGCGACTGGATCGTCAATCCGGACATCCATGCCATCATCGCGACGGGCGGCACCGGGCTGACAGGTCGCGATGTGACGCCGGAAGCGTTGCGCCCCCTGTTCGACAAGGAAATGGACGGCTTTGCTGCCGTCTACCACCAGATCAGTTTCAGGTCGGTCGGGGTTTCCACCATTCAGTCCCGGGCCGTCGCCGGAATCTCGAACGGCACCTATGTTTTCGCCATTCCGGGTTCCTCCGGCGGCTGCAAGGATGCCTGGAACCATATCCTTCGCGACGAGTTCGACGAAGCCCACAGGCCCTGTAACCTGATTGACCTCCTTCCCCGACTGAAAGAGCGCTAGGATGACAGACCGCCTGACCCATCAGGATGAAGTCGGCCGTGTCCGCATGGTCGCCGTCGGTGACAAGGCTGCCAGTCAGCGCCGCGCAATTGCCGGCGCACGCCTGTCAATGACGCAAACCGCCTTCGAGGCTGTCCGCAATGGGCAGGGCCCGAAGGGCAATGCCCTCTACGCCGCCGAGCTGGCTGGCATCATGGCCGCCAAGCGTACGTCCGATCTCATTCCGCTATGCCACCCGCTGCCGCTGACATCGGTCAAGGTCAGCATCGAAGCGACCGACTCCGACCGGGCATTCGAAATCCGTGCAGAAGTCACCTGTGACGGCAAGACCGGCGTCGAGATGGAAGCATTGACGGCCGCGTCCGTTGCAGCGCTGACGCTCTATGACATGGCCAAGGCCCTCGACAAGTCGATGGTCATCGACGCCGTTCGACTGCTTGAGAAACAGGGCGGCAAGTCCGGTGACTATCACCGCGAGGAGCCGTCAGAATGATTTCCCTCGATACGGCACTGCGCACGCTCAACGACCACATCCAGACACTTGGCGCCGAGCGGGTGCCATTATCTGCCGCCGCCGGGCGCATCCTCGCAGAACCAGTCACTGCCTTGCGCACCCAACCGCCCTTTGCCGCCTCGGCCATGGATGGGTATGCGGTCCGTGCCAGCGATCTGGGTGGCGGGGACACCTGCCTGACGACAGTCGGCGAGTCCGCCGCCGGGCACGCCAGCTCCCGGCCACTGGGCGCGGGCGAAGCGATGAGGATATCTACCGGCGCACCGATCCCGTCTGGTGCCGATCAGGTTGTCATCCAGGAAAACGTGTCCTTGCAGGATGATCGCATCCAGCTCCGGGACCGCTCCAGTCCGGGCAATAATATTCGGCCGGCCGGGACAGACTTTCGTGCGGGCGACACTTTGCTAACGCAGGGCGATCCGCTGACGCCGGCCGCGCTTTCGCTCCTTGCAAGTGCCGGGCTGACCGAACTTTGCCTGGTCCGGCGACCGCTGGTCGCAATCCTGTCCACCGGCGACGAGTTGGTTGAACCGGGCGAAGCGACCCGACCGGACCAGATCATCAATTCCCTGGCCCCGGCCGTGGCGGCCATGGTGCAAAACTGGGGCGGCGTTCCGCGCTATATCGGCATAGCGCGCGACACACCGGAGGATGTCCGGAACAAGATCGCTGACGCGAGCGAGGCCGATATCCTGGTGACGATCGGCGGCGCCTCGGTCGGAGACCATGACCACCTGCGCACCGTCTTCAAGGAGATGGGTGGTCAGACATATTTCGAAAAGATCGCAACCAAGCCCGGCAAGCCGACCTGGTTTGGCTCACTCGGCGGTCATTGGGTGCTCGGCCTGCCGGGCAATCCGGTCTCCGCCATGGTTATGGCATTGCTGTGTTTGAAGCCGGCCCTGGCCCGGCTGAGCGGAACACGGCACGAGACTGTGTTCGTTACGGCCGAACTCGGCAGCGCATTGCCCGCGAACGGGCCCCGGGAAACCTTCGTGCGGGCGCGCTTTGATCCGGCGACAGGGCTGACCTCACCGCTCACCAATCAGGATTCCTCGGCAGCCTCCGCGCTGGTTGCGGCGAATTGCCTGATACGGCGACCAGCGGACGCGAAGGCGGCCCCGAAGGGCGCATCGACCGAGATCGTCCTGCTCGATCATCCATGACCGCGCTGGCCGGCCTCGCCGGCGGATTCCTGCTGACCGCCTTCATCTACGCCATGGTCGGGTTCGGTGGCGGATCCACCTACACGGCCCTGCTCGTTCTGGCTGACACGGACTACCGCCTGCTGCCGGCAATCTCCCTCGCCTGCAACATCACCGTCGTGACGGGCTCGGTTGCGCAGTACGCACGGGCCGGACTGATACCCTGGAAGCGATTGTGGCCCCTCATCGCCTGTTCTGTGCCAGCGGCCTGGATCGGCGGGATCATCGAAATCCCGGAGCGCGCTTTCATCGGACTGCTCGCTACTGCACTGCTGGCTTCGTCGGTCGCACTCGCCTTCCGCAATCCCGCTCCGCCGGCTAAAGCGCCCAGAATCTGGCCCGCCCTGACCCCGTTGATGGGCCTCGGCATCGGATTATTGGCCGGATTGGTCGGCATCGGTGGCGGGATATTTCTCGCGCCCCTGCTTCACCTGCTCCGCTGGGACGGCGCAAAGGCGATCGCGGCGTCTGCAGCGACCTTCATCCTCGCCAACTCCATCGCAGGCCTGGCCGGTCAGGCGCAGCGGATTGCCGGGAGCGGCGAGTTGGCGGATCTGGCTGGCTACTGGCCCTTGCTGCCTGCCGTCCTTGTCGGTGGCCAGGTCGGCGTCTGGCTCGGACGCCGGAAAATGTCCGACACCTGGCTGGCAAGGGCCACCGCTCTCCTCGTATGCGCAGTTGCAGTCCGGCTCTTGTGGCGGGCCTCAGTCGGCTGAACCACTTGCCGGCCTGGCACCGAACAGCATCCAGGCACAAGCGATCGCAAACACTGCAACGGCCGCGCGCAGTATCACAAATCTTTGGCCGGGCCCGTTGCCGGCGTCGTCACAGAATCTCGTTCGATGAGTTCATAGTCGAGGAGAACTGCAGCACCTTCCGGGTCAGTCGTGGCGGACAGGGAATCGATCAGGCGCTCAACTGCCATGGTTCCGTATTCAACCAGGGGCTGACGGACAGTCGTCAGCGCAGGCCAGGTTCGGTCGGCAATCTCTGAGTCATCGAATCCGACAACCGACAAGCGCTCGGGAACCGGGACACCCCGGCGATGTGCTGCCATGACAATCCCCGCCGCCATGTCATCATTCGCCGCGAAAACCGCTGTCGGCGGGTCGTCCCTGTCCAACAGGTCGTCACCAGCCGTCAGACCGGAGGAGAACTCGAAATTGCCGGGAAGCACCAATGCCGGGTCGAAGACAATGCCGGCCTCGTCCAGAGCGTCCCGATAGCCGCGAAAACGTTCCTGTGTGGCGTTCTGGTTTTCCTTGCCGCGCTGGAAGGCAATCCGAGTATGGCCGCGATCGATCAGATACCGTGTCAGATCGCGGGCAGCCGCCTGCTCGTCGATCATGACAGTGAGCGAGGAACCCGGGAGGTCATGCGGGCCGACACGCGCCACCCGCACATCAAATTCAGATAGGACTTCCGCCAGACGCAGATTGTTGGACAGCGGTGGAACCAGCAACAGGGCGTCCGGCTTGCTGACTTCCATCAGACGGGCAAAACGCGCGTGCAACTGACTCCAGTCCATGTCGTCCATGCGTTCGAAAAGCGAAATCATCAATTGATAGCCACGCGCCTGACAGGCCCGCACCGCACCGAACTGGATCGCATTCACATAACTGGACCGGTCCGAGTGCGAGACCATGTGTACCGAGTAGGAGCGCCCCCCGCGCAATTGACGCGCCGAGGTGCTGGGCACATAGCCGACTTCCGCAGCCGCAGCTTGCACCCGTTTGCGCAGTGCGTCCTTCACATGTGGCTCATTGTTAAGCACGCGCGACACGGTCTTGACGGACACGCCAGCCTTCTCGGCGACATCAACCATTCGTGCCATGCATAGCCCCCAAGCTGGTCAGTGCGACTGGATCTCTTCGACGATCTTTGCGTGAATGTGCCGGTTCAGCGGCAAACGCAAGATAACCAGAGAGGAAAGGAAGAGCAGTATCGACGGCCCCGCGAACATGTAAAGCTCAAGCCTGTCAGCGGTTTCAAGAGATTGCCGCGCCAGATCCGGATCATAGCCGACCGCTGTCAGCACCGTGCCAACCAGGAGCCCGGCCAGACCGCCAGCAGTTTTCTGGGACAGGAGCACCGAGCCGAATACCGCCCCCTCATTGCGCGTCCCGCTCTTCCACTGGCCGAACTCCACCGTGTCGGGCACCAGGGCCCAAACCAATACGCCAAACCCGCTGAACCCGACACCATAGAGCAGGATTTGTAGCGGCAGACCTCCGATCAGCACAGGCCCCAGCAAGGCCAGGAGAAGACCAGCCGAAATCACCACCCAACACGCCGATATCCAGCCGAGGCGCTTGCCGAACCGACGGATCACTGCTGTCCAGACGGGAATTGAAGCCAGCGTAGCCACAGCGTAGGCGGTCATGACCGCTTCCTTGCGCGCAAAATCCGCCGCATGGGCTTCGATATAAAAGGCCAACGGAATCAGGAAGGAGGCTCCAGCGCCGGATTGCAGGAAAATGGCCAGCAACAAGACCTGAAGGGCTCGATTGGCTCGCACTGCCCGCCAGAAGCCCCGAAAACTCAGATCTGCTGGCCGCTCATGGAGTGTCTCCAGCGTGCGTTCCCGGGTGAAGAGGAAACAAGCCTGGAGGGCGATCGTTGCGATGATGCCGCCCAGCAGGGCCGCAACCAGAAATCCGGTTGGCGATTCATCCGTGCCGTCGCCGAAAAAGCGAACGATCGGGAACCAAAGGCCGGACACAGCGAGCAAACCCAGGAAGGCGAAGGCCATGCGCGTCCCGGACAGGACGGTACGTTCGCGGCTGTCGAAACTCAGTCGAGAAGCCAACGCAGAGTAGGGAACCGCCACAATGGTGTAGGCCAGCCGAAACAGGATATGCGCCATTGCCAGCGCCACCATCAGTATCCAGCCCTCCAGCGGCGGCACCCAGAAAAGCAGGACGAACGCCGCGCCCAGGATGACGCCTCCGATCGCGAGGTAGGGCCTGTAGGTCCCGTATCGGGTCCGGGTTCGCTGGGTCAGATTGGCTATCACGACATCGGAGACGGCATCCCAGGCCATGCCGATGAAGTAGATCAATCCGGCGGCGTCAGGCGATAGCCCGACTACTTCGGCATACCAGAACACCAGAATAAGCGAGAGCGCATTCCAGTAGATGTTGAGGCCGAAATCGCCAGTGCCGTAGCCAAGATAGGTCTTCAATACGCGCTCTCTATGTTCGATGGCTCCAGCGTTTCACGGATTCCCTGTCCGAGGAAAGCCTGTCCGCCAGAATGCAAAGGGGCGGCAGGTCCAATTTGACCTGCCGCCCCTGCATACCGACTCGCGGAGGGAGCGAGTTAGAAGCGGCCGCGCAAGACGAATGCGAAGCGCCGGTCATTGCGGAAATAGGCCCGCGGTGCCTGCACCAGGTTCGAATTGATGACCGCGCTGGTTTCAGAAACCTCATCCAGCAGGTTCACCGCCTGGACACCGACAGTCAGACTGTCCGTGATGTCGTAGAAGATTGAGCCATCAAGCTGACCCGTACTCTCATGAACGACAGGGGTGAACGGATAGATCACGTCACGAACAGTCAGCGTGTATTCCGAACGCCAATTATAGGCGAGACGGGCGCTCCAGCTGTCGGTTTCGTAGAAGCCGACCAGGTTGACCGTGTGCTCGGACATGAGCGGCAGGCGCAACTGTGACACGTCGAAGTTAGGCGCGGAGCCACGCCCGTTCGGCTCGTCATTCTTGGGACCGATGTTCGGCACACCCTGAGCGTCGATATAGGTGTAGTTCGCCTGGACGCCCAATCCTGACCATATGCCGGGCAGGTCATCGAAGGTTTGCTGATAGGCAATTTCGAAGCCCTTGATCTCGCCACTGTCCGACGCATTGCCGACACCGTCGACATCAACGGCAAATGTCTCGCCATTGTTTGTGACATCCCGTTGCAGGATGGCCGGAACGATGTAGTCGCTCAGGTTTTTCTGGAACAAGGAGAAGGTCAGCGAGCCAACATCATCGAAATACCATTCGAATGCGAGGTCAAACTGGTCGGCCGTGATCGGGTCAAGTTGAACGTTGCCGGTTGAGGCGTCCGGCCCCAGCCACGCGCCGGTCACCGGGTCATCGCCGCCTTGCTGAATGACCAGATTGCTTTTCATCAGGCCGAAATCAGGACGGAAGATGGCCTGGGAGAGACCCAGGCGGATCTGGAATTCGTCCGTGATACCGAACACCACATTGGCGCTGGGAAGCCAATTCTCATAGGTGTGGCTGTCGGTGTTGGACTGGTTGCTGCCATCCGCCCAGTCATAGAAGGCCGTCTGCGTTGCCGCACCCTCGAGGCAGATACCGGGCGTAGTACCGACGATACCGGCACAATAGGCCGCCGGCGTCATACCGTTGAACACCAGGGCACGGTCCGGGAATGAGAGCGCACCAACGGCACTGGTCTGGGTTTCGACATAACGAAGGCCGACATTGCCTGAAATGCGAATGCCGTCGGACCGATGTTCATTGTCGAAGTCCAGACGGCCATAGAATGCCGTCGTATCCTGCGTCACATCGGTAATCTCGGACGGCAGGAATGGCGTCCCTGCCACGACACCACCACGCTGGGCCAGCGGCACCCAGCCACCGTTTCCAGCCGCGTTACGCATCGCCATGATGGCAGCGACAGCCTGGTCGTAATCCTCGCCCAGAGCGCCAGTATACATCGGGATGCCGCCCTCAAGGCCGGTTGTCATGCCACGCATGTAATTATCGAAGTTATAGAGCTCGAATGTTCCCGGCGGGATGGCCGGATTGTCCAGAGCGAACGGCGAGTTCCATGTCGCCGAAATATTGCCCCAGTTATAGACCGAGCTGCGTACAACCTGCTCCCGGTTGGAAACACGGCCACCAAAGCGCACGGACCTCAGCCAGCTGTCGCCTTCGAAATCATATTCGGCGTCAGCACGGAAGGCGACCGATTCGCCTTCATTGTCCGAGAGATGGTCCATAGCCGAGCGAAGGTAGTAGTTGCTGGCGTCAGAGAAATACGGATCCGAGCCGTCAGCAGGACGGCGGTAGATCACGCTGGGCACATCACCGGTCACATCCAGATCAATGTCCGAGAAAAACGCGCCGTGGACCGTAACATCCGCGATGTTCACTTCGGACTCAACGAACTGCAGGTCAAAACTGGCGCGGAAGCGGTCAGTCGGCGACCAGCGGAGATTGAATCCGATGTCGGTGGTCAGACTTTCATCCGTCTTGCCCCGTGCAAGGGCGAGCTGGCGAACGCCGTTCAGCGGATGAGTCGGATCATTCGAACGCCAACCGACATTCTCCGAGATCACGCCGCTCTCGAACAGACCATTGTCGTCATAGGTGAAGCTTGTACCCGGAGCCGGCGTGATTGCGGGCCCACTGTCGATGGACGGCTCAACCGCGCGTTCCGACCAGGCATTTTCATAGGAAGCCCGGAAGAATTGCGCCGTCGCCTCCAATTCACCGTCTGCACTGCGCCACTGAGCGGCAGCGGAAATCGAGTCTCGTGTCCGGTCAAACAACTGCGTCCGGATCCCAGCGCCAGACGGCACGTAGAGGCTTTGGCCGTCACTAGGGTCCCGATCGAGCCATTCAGCGACGAGCGTACCATCAGCGCGGCTTTGCAGCTCGGAATAGGAGGCGCCAAAGATGAGGCCGAATTCAGACCCATTCCCCAGCTCCCAGCGATTGCTGTAGATGCCCGACATCGTGGGCGTGACTTCCTCGGCGAAATCCGAGTAGTTCGCCTCGAGGGTGAACGCCATCATGCGACCACCCTGGTCGAACGGGAGGCGTGTATTGAGGTTCACCGTACCGGCGAGCCCGCCTTCGATCATGTCGGCCGACTGGTTCTTGAATACTTCAACCGATCCAAGCATTTCCGGCGAAACATCGTTGAAGCCGATTTGCTGACCATTATCGGCAGAGAACACGTCCCGACCGTTCAGCTCACTGCGGGCGAAGTTGAGGCCACGAATGATCGCGCCGGACCCTTCGACCGAGAAATGGTCTGGGTCGTTTTCACCTTCAAACCGCGTGATGTTCACACCCGGAACGCGCTGCAACGCTTCCGCGACCGAACGGTCCGGCAAAGCGCCGATATCCTCGGCCGTGATCGCGTCCACAAGAACGTCGGAATTGCGGCGGATCTCCTGGGCGCTTTGCAGGCTGGAGCGGATACCCCGCACCGTGATCACCTCGGTATTGCTATCGTCTTCGTCCTCGACATCCTGCGCGTAAACGCTCGTCGAAACCATCGCAATGGATATGGCTGCGAGGCTCGCCCCCCGCCACAATCCAGTTCGGAGCCCCCGCATCGGACGCTCCCTCATCCCTTTGTAAAACATAATCTTCTCCCCTCGTTTGGCTGAAGTCTCCGCCGTTGACAGCGTTGTCAATTTTTGGCACTTTCAATCAAACAACCTGTTCTGTCAACAAGAACCAATGATGGTCGAGGTGCGGAGTTGTAGGGAGAATGCAAAGATGCCGCGCATCAACTGCACTCCGGGGAGGGAAGATTGGGTCAAGATGCCCCAAGGCGGATCGTCGTTGTCGGCGGAGGCACCGCAGGATGGATGGCTGCGGCCGCGCTGGTGTCGGTTTTGCCCAGCCAGCGCGTCCAGGTCACCCTGGTCGAATCCGAAGCAATCGGCATCATCGGTGTGGGCGAGGCGACGCTTCCCCATCTGCGCCATTTCAATGAAACCCTTGGCATCAACGAGGCCGATTTCATCAAGGCGACGTCCGCCACGCTGAAGCTCGGCATCGAGTTCGTGAACTGGGCCCGAAAGGGCGACAGCTATGTGCACCCATTCGGCGATTTCGGGACCGAGATTGCCGGCCTGCCCTTTCATCAAGCCTGGACCCGGATGCGGGCCGCCGGCAAGGCCCGGGATATCGGTGCCTACTCGCTTCCCGTCCGCATGTGCGCGGCAAACCGGTTCGACAGACCCGCAGAAGACCCGGCCGATTTTGCATCCCGCTTCGGCTATGCCTACCAGTTCGACGCCACCCGTTATGCGCCCTTCCTGCGCCAGCATGCCGAAGCCCGCGGCGCGACCCGAATTGAGGGCATTGTCGACACGGTTCATTGCGATCCTGAAACCGGCGATATCGAGCGGCTCGACCTGAAGGACGGGCAAGAGATCGAAGGCGATTTCTTCTTTGACTGCACCGGATTCCGAGGCGTTCTGATCGAGCAGGCGTTGAATGTGGGTTATGAGGACTGGTCACATTGGCTGCCGTGCAACCGGGCTATCGCCCTGCCTAGCGAAAAATCCGGACCAACCCCGCCCTACACGCGTGCAACCGCACATCAGGCGGGCTGGCTATGGCGGATTCCGCTGCAGCACCGCACCGGGAACGGGCATGTCTATGCCAGCGATTTCATCGATGATGAGACGGCCCGTCAGACGCTGCTCGACAATCTGGAAGGCGCGCCCCTGGCTGATCCTCGACCGCTGCGTTTCACAACCGGCAGGCGTAAACAATTCTGGGCTCATAATTGCGTCAGCATCGGGCTGGCTGGCGGTTTCCTTGAACCGCTTGAATCGACGAGCATCCATCTAACGCAGATCGCAATCACGCAATTCATTGAACTGTTTCCGGTAGATAACGATTACACGCTTGAGCGAGAAAGCTACAACGCGCACATGACGCGGGAATTCGAGCGCGTGCGCGACTTCCTCATCCTCCACTATCATGCGACCGAACGGACTGATTCCGAGTTCTGGAACTACGTCCGCACCATGCCGGTACCGGATTCGCTGACGGAAAAAATGGCCCTGTTTCGGCAAACCGGGCGTGTCGGTCGATATCAGCAAGGGCTATTTTTGGAGCCCAGCTGGCTCGCCGTCTATCTCGGTCAGCGAATCGTCCCGCAGAGCTGGGATGGGCGATTGGACACGATCCCGGAAGAATCCCTCGGTCAGTCGCTGACAACAATCGAGTCGCAGATCGATCAGGCGATGTCCCGTATGCCCGACCATGACACCTGGCTGGCCAATCTGGCCGGCGTCGAGGCGGAGACGCGTCATGGCTGAACCAATCCGGTCGATATGCATTCTGGGAAACGGTCTGGAAGCCTGGCTTACCGCGCATGTGCTGTACAAGGCACTCGGGGGAGAGGCGGTCTCAATCCATATCCAACCGCTCGACTCAAGGATCCATGACGACTGCGCCTATACGATCTTGCGCCCATCGGCGCTGGTCGCTCTGGACCAGTTCGGTCTGAACCTGCAGGGCCTTCTGCGTCTGCCGGCGACCCTGCCCAGCCTGGGTCAGGTCCTTCGTTCTGCAAGCGGCGTCGACACGCTCCTGCCCTATGGCGGGCAAGGTGTCGATTGGGCCGGGACCAGTTTTCACCATCATTGGCTTCGCGCACGCCAGGCCGGTTTGCGCCATCCCTATTTCGCCTTTTCGCCCGGCTATCACGCCATGGCGTCAGACCGCTTTGCCCCGCCCGACAGACGCAACGCGATAGGGCCGATGCAGCATGAAAGCGGCTTGCACGTCAGTACTCGGGAGTTGACGGAAAACCTGCGGCTCAATTTGCAGGCCAACATTATCGTCCTCGATCCGACAGCCAATTGCGAACAGGCTGATCTTGTCATCCATGCGCCCGGGGCTCCGGACCGGAATTCTACGCTGGACCCGGTTCACGCTGGCCCGCCCAAACCCTACGCCGTGCGAGTCGAGGCTGGCGGCGAATCGCGCCTGCAAATCCCGCTGCGTTCCGGCTGGTTGGACCTGCCGACGCCTGCGGGACCGGCCAAACGTCATTGTGGCAACTCACCCTGGGGCGAGGATGGCCTGGTCGTCGGGCTCGCGGCCGCCCACCTGCCCGGCCTTGAAGACCGGTCCATGGACCGGCTTCTCTTCGAGCTCGAAACCTTGCTGGAACTCTGGCCACGGTCCGGTGTCCATTCCGCGGAGGCCCTCGAATACAACCGCCTTTGGGCGCAGGAGGCCGATGAATGGACAGCACTGAGCGCGCTGTCGGCCGACCAGGAAGACCAACGTTGTCAGGCGCGGAAGGCTGTGTTCCGCCGACGCGGTTATATCGAGCCGCTGGAAAGCCGCACGATCACTCCGGAGGACTGGGTGGAGGCCTTTATTGGGCGCGGTGTGATCCCTGCCCATTACGACCGGTTGAGTGAGCGTTTGACCGACCCGCAGCTCAAGTCCGAGCTGCAAAAATTCACCGATGCGGTCGGTCGGACCGTCCGCGAGTTTCCCAGTTTCCCGAGCTATCTACGGGCGATCGACCGAGCGGTCGGGCCGGCCACCGATGCCAAGACGGAGCCATCCGCATGACGGGCACCATCTCGAAAGTTGTAATCGCCGGAGGCGGTACCGCTGGCTGGATGACGGCGGCGGCCCTGTCCCGCTTTCTTGTGCCTTCCGGCGTCACAGTCGAACTGGTGGAAAGCGAACAGATCGGAACGGTTGGGGTTGGCGAGGCGACCATCCCGGGCATCATCGACTTCAACCGCATGCTCGGAATTGACGAGGCGGACTTCATTGCCGCCACCAAGGGGACGTTCAAGCTGGGCATTGAATTTGTCGACTGGGACCGGGTCGGAAATCGCTATCTTCACCCGTTCGGTGAATACGGCTTCGACCTGGAGGGCGTCCCTTTCCATCATTACTGGCTGCGCGACCGGTTGCGCGGGAGTGATCACCCGCTGTCGGCCTACTCCATGTGTTGCCAGGCGGCCATGTCCGGGAAATTCATGCGGCCGGTGAGCGATCCGCAATCGCCGGTCGCCCAAATGCGTCACGCCTACCATTTCGATGCCGGGCTCTACGCCCGCTACTTGCGCAACTATGCGGAACAGCGTGGCGTGACGCGTGTGGAAGGCCGGATCAAGGCGGTTGATCAATCAACAGAGACCGGCTCGCTGACCGCGCTCGAGCTTGAGAATGGCAGCCGGATCGAGGGCGACATCTTCGTGGATTGCACCGGCTTTCGAGCCTTGTTGATCGGCGAAACGCTGGGCGTCGACTATGATGACTGGCGCCGCTACCTGCCATGCGACCGGGCAATTGCCGTGCCCTGCGAAAAGATCGGGGCCGCCGCCCCGTACACACGCGCAACGGCCCGTGAGGCCGGCTGGCAATGGCGTATTCCCCTGCAGCACCGGACCGGTAACGGGTATGTCTATTCGTCCTCCTTCCTGAACGATGACGAGGCAGAGAGTGCACTCCTGGCCAATCTCGACGCTCCGACGACCGGCCCGACCAACAGGCTGCGTTTCACCCCGGGACGCCGCCGCTCGGTGTGGAAGAAGAACTGTGTCGCGATCGGCTTGTCCGCCGGCTTCCTTGAACCTCTGGAATCGACCAGCATCCATCTCATCCAGGAGGGCGTCAGCAAGCTGCTGGCCCTGTTCCCGCGGGGCGGGATCAACCAACGCGAGGTCACCCGCTACAATTCGATTATCGGCAATGCCTATGACTATGTGAGGGATTTCCTGATCCTCCACTACAACGCGACCACGCGCGACGATACGCCATTCTGGGACTATGTGCGGACAATGGCCGTGCCCGACAGCCTCACGGAAACGGTTGAACTCTTCGCAGAAAACGGGCGCTTCTTCGCCCACAAGAGCGACCTGTTTAGCATCACGTCCTGGGTCGCGGTGATGATCGGCCAGGGAATATTGCCACGCGGCTATGATCCGGTGGCCGACTCCATCCCGGACCAGGATCTCGTCGCCACGCTCACCAACATGCGCGAGATCTATGCCCAGGCGGCTTCGAAAATGCCGCCACATCAGGCCTTTATCGACCATCTTGCAAAATCCGCCCGCCAAGGAGGCCAGGCCCATGCCCGTTGATCCCATTCGCTCCGTCCTGATTGTCGGCGGCGGCACGGCCGGCTGGATGACGGCGGCGGCCCTGGCGAAGATATTCGGTGATCAGGCGCTGGACATACGCCTTGTGGAAAGCGAGCAGATCGGCACGGTCGGCGTCGGCGAGGCCACGATTCCACAAATCCTGCTCTTCAACCGGATGCTCGGGATCGACGAGAACGAGTTTGTTCGCGCGACCCAGGGCACGTTCAAGCTGGGGATCGAATTCGTCAATTGGCGGCGTGAGGGGCATAGCTATATCCACCCGTTCGGCTCCTACGGCAGCGACATGGATGGGGTTATGTTCCACCACTTCTGGCTCCACGCGCGGCAGCGCGGCTATGAAGTGGACCTGCCGGAATTTTGCCTGCAGATAATCGCCGCCCGCCAGGGCAAATTCCTGCGGCCGGTACCCGATGCCCGCAATTCTCCGCTCGGGCATATCGCCTACGCATTCCAGTTCGATGCCAGCCTCTATGCCGCCTATCTCCGGCGCTACGCAGAAGGCCGTGGCGTCACGAGAACGGAAGGCCGCATTGCTAATACGCGTCTCGATCCAGAGACAGGACATGTGCAGGGCGTTCAGCTTGAGAACGGCGAGACGATAGAAGCCGACTTCTTCATCGACTGCTCGGGCTTTCGCGGCCTGCTGATCGAACAGGCGCTCAAGACTGGTTATGAGGACTGGAGCTCCTGGCTGCCCTGCAACAGCGCCCTTGCGGTTCCGTCCGAAAACACGGGGCCGCCCTCGCCCTACACGCGCGCCACGGCCCGGAAGGCTGGTTGGCAGTGGCGTATTCCGCTCCAGCACCGCACCGGTAACGGTCATGTCTATTGCTCTGACCATATCAGCGATGACGAAGCGGCGAACATCCTGCTGTCCAACCTCGACGGCCCGGCGCTGCGTGACCCGCTGCAACTGCGTTTTACGACCGGACATCGAAAGAAGTTCTGGAACAAGAACGTGCTCGCGATCGGACTGTCTGCCGGCTTCATGGAACCACTGGAGTCGACGAGCATCCATCTGATTCAGAGCGGCATTGCGCGTTTGATGACACTCTTTCCCGACCGCGCCTTCAACCCGGTGGACATCGACGAATACAATCGACTCACCCTGCAGGAATACGACTATGTGCGCGACTTTCTGGTTCTGCACTATCGGCAGACAGAGCGCGATGACAGCGAGTTCTGGCGCTATTGCCGAAACCTCCCGCTAACGGATCATCTGGCCCGCAAGCTTGCGCTCTACCAGACCAATGGTCGCGTCAGCCGCGAAAAGGACGAGCTCTTCAACGAGACCAGCTGGCTGGCTGTTCTGGATGGGCAGGGCGTCGTTCCGCAGGGGCATCACCCGCTTGTTACCGGGCTTGGCGATGCAGAAGTCGATGCGCGCCTGGAGCAGATTCTGGGCGCAGTCCGAGCATCGGCCCGACAAATGCCCTCGCATGCAGACTTCATCGCCAACCAGTGCGCTGCGCCGGCCGATATCCAACTTTTTCAGGCTTAGGAGACTTCCATGCTCGTCACACTTATCAGCCTGACCCAGGCATTGGCCGCAGCAGGTTGCGACATTCCCGCTGGTGAAACACCGATCCTGTTCAACCAGACCGGCTTTGAGTCGGGTGCCGTGAAACTTGCGGTCTTGCGCAATGCCGCGACAGAACCGGCCCGCTGGGAAATCCGTGACGCGAGCGGCAGCGTCCGGTTGAACGGCGAGACCATCGTCCACGGGTTGGATGCCAGCTCGGGCGATTTTGTTCACCAGATCCGCTTTGATGCCTTGACCGACCAGGGGGAAGATTACCAACTCACTGTGTGCGGCGAGGAGAGCCGACCGTTCACGATCGCCGACGAGCCCTATGGCCGATTGGCGGAAGACGCGCTGCGCTATTTCTATCTCAACCGGCTGGGGACCGAATTGCAGCCGGAATTTACCGGCGGGGCGATGTGGGCGCGCGCGGCCGGGTTCATTGACAGCCATCCGACCTGCTTTTTCGGCCCGGACCAAGAGGGAACCGAGTGGCCGGGCTGTAGCTACACGCTCGAAACGACCGGTGGCTGGGCCGATGCTGGGGATTACGGCCAGTATGTGGTCAATGGAGGCATCTCAGTCTGGACCCTGCAACATGCCTACGAACGCCTGGCGGCACGCGGTCAACTGGCCACATTGGGCTGGACCGGTGAACGCGTAGCACTGCCCCAAGAGCAGGAGACCATCAGTGAAATCCTGCTGGAGGCGCGCTGGCACCTGGACTGGATGCTGACGATGCAGATCCCCGACGGCGAGACCGTTTGGGTCGATCAGCGGTTACCCGGGGCCGACACGGCAGACCTTCAGGAGATTGATGGCTCGGGCCTGGTCCATCACAAGCTCCATGAACGGGCCTGGCTGCCTTTGCCCTTATTGCCACAAGACGCGGATGAAGAACGCTTTCTCATACCCCCATCTACGGCTGCAAGCCTGAACCTGGCCGCAGCCGCGGCCCAAGCTTCGCGTCTGTGGGAAGAACTTGATCCTGACTATGCCGTGCGCACGCTCGAGGCCGCGCGTCGCGCCTATACTGCCGCTCAACGCAATCCGGACCTTCTGGCCCGGAACAATTTCGATGGCGGTGGCGCCTATGGCGATACCGATCTTCTGGATGAGTTTGCCTGGGCCGCGGCAGAGCTCTTTCTGACGACCGGAGACACAGGCTACGCAGATGACCTTGCGGCGGCTCTGACCAATGACGCCTATCAGCCCTCGCCCATATTCTGGGCCAATACAGGCCTGCTGGCGGACCTGTCCCTTGCACTGAGTGACGAGCCCTCGCCTGAGCGGGCAGACGCGGCTGACCGCCTGGTCGCGGAGGCCAATCGATATCTCGAAGAGGCGGATCGCGAAGGATACCACTTCCCGATGCCTGCGAGTGAAATGAACTGGGGGTCGAACGCCAACCTCCTCAATCGGGGACTGGTCCTTGCCAGCGCCCACGACCTCACCGGGGACGAACGATACCGCAATGGCGCAGTCCATGCCCTGGACTATGTATTGGGCCGCAACGCCCTGGATCAGAGTTATGTGTCCGGCCACGGAGTCCGCAGCATGCAGACACCGCATCACCGCTTTTGGGCACGTGGTGCCGATCCGGAATTCCCGCCAGCCCCGGCCGGGGCCCTGTCGGGCGGCGCCAATCATCTGAACATGGCAGATCCGGTTGCGATGGAAATGCGCGGAACCTGCGCGCCCCAACGCTGCTGGGCCGATCATGTCGATGCATTCGCTCTCAACGAGGTCGCCATCAACTGGAATGCGCCCCTGTTTGCGCTGGCGGCTCAACTGGAGAGCACCACCGCGCAAGCCTCTGAATGAGACTGGCGATTAATCACTGAAACGTTTTGCGCGCCGAGAATTGACAACGTAGTCAATAATTGGTCATCTTTCGGTCGAGGGAGACCAGAATGACAACGAAGACGCAGAAGCTCGCATCCGTTTCTATGATCGCGACCTTGATCAGCATCGGGCTGGCAGGTTGTAGCGACGGCACCGATACCGCCGCTACCGAACGCCCCGCTGCGTCGTCATCTCCCGCGGTCTATACTCCGCCCGCCGATGCTATGGCGGATCCGGACGCTTGGCCCCAAATCGCCCCCTTGCCGCTCGACCCCGAAGTCGAAGCCCGTATCGATAGCATCATGGCGATGATGACCGTCGAGCAGAAAGTCGGCCAGACGATCCAGGCCGATAGCGGCTCCGTGACACCTGAGGATGTTCGCAATTATCGACTGGGGTCGGTGCTGAGCGGTGGGAACTCCGCACCTGGACCGCGCGCCTATGCCGACGCCCAAACCTGGCTCGATGCGGCCGACGCATACTTCAACGCCTCGATCGACCCTGACGGCGTCGAGATCGCGATTCCCATCATATGGGGAATTGATGCGGTCCATGGTCACGCCAATTTGCGCGGCGCCGTGGTCTTTCCGCACAATATCGGCCTCGGCGCGATGAATAATCCCGATCTGATCGAAGACATCTACCGTGTGACCGCACGCGAGTTGTCCGTATCAGGCCATGACTGGACGTTCGCGCCCACGCTCGCCGTGCCCCGGGACGACCGATGGGGTCGCACCTATGAGGGGTTTTCGGAAGATCCGGCCATCGTCGCCGCCTATGGTGAGCGCATAGTCTGGGGCTTGCAGGGACGGCCGGGCACAGATGAGTTCATGGGCGAGGGCCGCGTCATCTCCAGTGCCAAGCATTTCCTGGCCGATGGCGGTACTCTGGATGGTCGCGATCAAGGCGACGCCCAGATCAGTGAGGCCGAGCTGCGCGATATTCACGCAGCCGGTTACTACACCGCGATTCCGGCTGGTGTGCTGACTGTCATGGCTTCATTCTCAAGCTGGAATGACGCCCGCATGCACGGCAATGAAAGCCTGCTGGAAGACGTTCTGCGTGACCGGATGGGCTTTACTGGATTTGTGGTCGGCGACTGGAACGGCCACGGTCTGATCCCGGGCTGTGTGTCGACTGATTGTCCCGAAAGTTTCAATGCGGGCGTCGACATGTTCATGGCGCCCGACAGCTGGCGCGAGCTCTATCACAATACGCTGGCCCAGGTTCGGTCTGGCGAGATCTCCATGGAACGCCTCGACCAGGCTGTTCGCCGTATCCTGCGAGTCAAGATCGAAGCCGGCCTGTTTGAACAGGTCGCGCCCAGTGAACGCCCGCTGGCCAACAGCGACACAGTCCTGGCCGCGCCGGAACATCGCGCCATCGCCCGGCAGGCGGTTCGCGAGTCGCTCGTCCTCCTGAAAAACGTTGATCAGACACTGCCGCTCGATCCATCACTGACAATTCTCGTCGTTGGTGCCGGTGCCGATCATATCGGCAAGGCCGCCGGGGGATGGACCCTGTCCTGGCAGGGCGGCGAATTCCCGAATGAGGAATTTCCGGCCGGAGATAGCATTCTCGCGGGCATCCAGGCTGCTGTCGACACCGCTGGCGGGCAGGTCATCTACGACCCGGACGGGCAATCCGACATCGATGCCGACGTCGTGATCGCCGTCTATGGCGAAAACCCCTACGCCGAATTCCAGGGCGACCGGGACCATCTGGATTTTGTCTCGCCGGATTATGACACCAGCCTGCTCGAGCAATATCAGGCCAGGGACATCCCGGTTGTCAGCGTCTTCCTGTCAGGTCGCCCCCTGTGGACCAATCCGGAAATCAATGACTCCGATGCTTTCATCGCCGCCTGGCTGCCAGGCACGGAAGGCGGCGGCGTCGCCGATCTGATTTTCCGGACCGACGATGACTACGACTTCACCGGACGACTTTCCTTTTCCTGGCCGAGCCTCGCCAGCGGCGAGCCGCTCAATGTCGGTGACGCGGATTACGACCCACTCTTCACCTATGGCTACGGGCTGAGCTATGCGGACGCTGACCCGGGGACGCCACTGTCCGAGGAGTCGGGCCTGTCCACGGACGACCTTGCCGAAGGCGGCAGTTACTATGCCCGGGGTCAGGTAACAGACCCTTGGGCCCTGCAGATCGCAAATGGGCAAGACTGGGAGGCCATCGAGGACCGCATGGCATCGTCTGACCGCGTCACACTTGGCGCCATGGACCGGGTCGCCCAGGAAGACAGCCTGCGAATCATTTGGTCCAGCGCCGGCAATCTCGTCAGTATTCGCGGCACCGATGCCATTGATCTCTCTCGGGAAACAAACGGCTCCATGGAGCTGACCTTCCGCGCTCGCGGCGTCAACAGCCAACCCGCCCAGGTCGAGATCGGGATGGCCTGCGACACCGGGCCGGACTGCGTTCACTATGTGCCAGTGGATATCCGCCAGGGTCCGTGGTCGGAATACCGGATCAGCCTGAGCTGTTTTGCCGATGCTGGGGTCGACATGAGCCGCCTCGACACGCCTTTCCTCATCCGGGCACGCGACGAGACTGGCGAAATCGGGATTGGTGATGTCACACTGGGGTCCGACATCGACGCCACGCGCACGTGCGGCAACGAATAGTCAGCTCCGCAGCCCACCCGGCAATGTGCTAGAGTTTGGGGCGGTTAGCCGGTGGCCAGGACGGCCACCGCACTAACCACCAGCCCTGTCAGGCTCAACACCAGGGTCGAGAGAGTCCAGCTGCGCAAGGTTTCTGCTTCGCTGAGGTGGAATATCCGGCTGACCAGCCAGAAGCCGCTGTCATTGACGTGGGACAGGGCGCTGGCTCCTGCCGCAATTGCGACCACCACAAAGGCCCGGTCAAGTGGCGACATCTCGAGACCCGCCATCAGGGGGGCGGTCATGCCGGCGGCGGTGATCATGGCGACCGTGGCGCTGCCTTGGGCAACCCTTACAAGCAACGCCAGACAATAGCCCGCCAACAAGGGCGTCAGCCCCAGGGCCAAGGCCAGATGCGCCAATTGCGCCCCCGCCCCGGTATCGACGAGGACCTGTTTGAAGGCGCCCCCCGCGCCGGTGACGAGGATGACAGCGCCGGCAGGTTCCAGTGCCCGGGCAATGGCAAGATTGATCCGCTCACGCGCCTTGGTGTCGGACCGCACGGCGAAGAATGCCGTCAGCGCACAGGCCAGCAGAAGCGCGCCAAACGGGTGACCGACCAGATTTATCAGATCAACCCACCAGCCGTTGGCATCACCCAACCCTGTGATCGCGCGCAGCAGAATCAGGATCAGCGGTAACAGGATCAGCGCCAGAACCTGACCCGCCGGCATGACCGCCTCGCGGGTTTCCTCAACGTTCCCCGCCAAGCCCATCCCGGCGGGTAACTGGCCCACCCGTTCAAGGGCATTGGTGAGGAATGGACCCGCCAACAGCAAAGCCGGAATCCCGGTTATCAATCCGGCCAGAATGACCCATGCCAGATCGGCGCCGATGATCTCCGCCACTGCCACGGGACCCGGTGTGGGTGGGATGAATGCGTGCGCGATCGCCAAGCCAGCCAGAAGCGGCAGACCATAAGCCATGACAGGTTTACCGGCGCGTTGCGCCAACGCGACGGCCATTGGTGCCAGAATGATCAGTGCGACATCGAAAAACACCGGAATTGCGACGATCAGGCCGACCACACCCAGGGCGGTCTGACTGCCCCGGACACCACTGCGCCCTATGACCGCTGCGGCCAGATTGGGAAGGCCGCCACCCGCATCAAGAAGCGCGCCGAACAGGGCTCCCAGACCGACGATAACCGCAATGAATCCGAGTGTGCCGCCCATGCCGGTGGTTATGGTGGAATAGGCCTCCTCGGTCGGCATGCCCGCAGCCAGGGCCGCCGCGAGGGCGACGGCTATCAGCGCAGCGAATGCCGGCACCCGCCAGCGAAGGACGAGAAGGAGCAAGAGTGGAATGGCAAGGCCTGTCGCGATCAGCGGGCGCAGGCTCTGCGCCAGCTCGATCAGCTCCATTGCAAGCCTCGCACCGCTAGACGTATCCGCAAAAGGCGGTCCTGGGCCGTGATGTAGAGGTCATGACCATCTCCGCCGAATGCACAATTGGCCGTTGCGCTACCGGTCCGGATGCGGGCCAGCGCCCGCCCATCAGGTGCGAGGAGAAAGACACCGCCCGGCCCCGTCATCAACACATGCCCGCTCAGTGTGACAGCCATACCGTCGGGAAGTCCCGGATCACCAGCCGCCAGATAGGCCGTTCCGTCGAAGATGACGTCGCCACTCCCTGACACGCGCCCATCTTGCAGCGCGAAGCGGCGCAGGATTGGTGCATCGGGGTCAGACTGCGCAACATAAAGCCACGTCTCGTCCGGAGACAGGGCGACGCCGTTCGGGAAACTCATGGCGTCGGTCAGACGATAACATTGGCCATCCGGCTCAAGGCAATAGACGCCATTCCACGCCAACTCCTTGAGCGGTGAGGCGTCCAGCCCCTCCAGCCCGTAGGGCGGGTCGGTGAAATAGATCCGCCCATCGCGTGCGACAACGAGGTCATTCGGGCTGTTGAAACGCTGCGCTTCGAACCGGTCGATCAGGGTCACCCGCGACAGGTCGTCGAGATTCAGACGCTCGATTGACCGCGTTCCGTGATTACAGACATAGAGCTGATCATCCGCGCCGTACCACAGGCCATTGGCACCGGGCTCGCGCAAACCTGCAATGTTTTCAGGGGCAGCGCCTGACGGGTCCAGGAAGACCTCGAGGCCGGCCTCTGGAGACCATCGGAAGGCCTGGTTCTCCGGGACATCGGTGAAGTACAGACAATCCCGCGTCCGGTCCCAGGTCGGCCCCTCGGCCCAGGTGAACCCTTCGGCCAGGGTCTCCAGCTGCGCGCCTTGGCCAATCAGCGTTTCAGCAGCTGGATCCAGGATTTCCACCGCAGCTGGCTGTGTGGGGTTGGTTCGGGCACAGGCTGCCAGGCCGAGGCTGGCGCCTGAGGTGACAAGGAAGTCGCGGCGGCTCCACATCACTCCACCTCGGTCCGGGTCTCGATCGCCGATGCCGGCACGTCACTTGTCCCGCTCGCATCAACATGCACGCTGGCGCTTGCACGAAGATCAGCCGAGCTGGCACCGACATGGAACTGCAGCTCTCCGGCCTCGATGCGCCAGGCACCCGGACGTTCAAAGACGGCACTTTGGGCCGCTGTCAGATGGAAATGCACAGTTAGCCGCTCACCAGGCGAGAGCGAAATACGCCGGTATCCGCGAAGTTCCAGTTGCGGACGGGCCACAAAGGAAACCGGGTCACGCATGTAAAGCTGTACGACCTCGTCGGCCTCATACTCTCCGGTATTCGTGACATCAACGCTGAGATGATATCCGGACTCGTCACTTGTCGCGGAGAGCTCTCCATAGCTGAACGCGCTATAGCTCAGACCGTGGCCAAAAGGGAATTGCGGCGTGATGGGCTGGTCGTGATAACGGTTGGAATCCCGACCGAGGTCCGGGTCAGCTGGCCGTCCGCTGGGAAATTCTGAATATGTGTAGGGAACCGCGCCGGTCGCCCGCGGAAAGCTCACCGGCAGACGCCCTGACGGCGAAACATCCCCGTACACAATATCGGCCAGGGCCGGACCGGCCTCGACGCCCAGCATCCACGTATTCAAGATGGCGTCGGCGCGTTCGGCCAGGTTCGGAATGGCCAGTGGCCTGCCCGTCACAAGGACGACGATTACCGGCTTGCCGGTATTGAAAATCGCGTCGGCCAATGCCCGCTGACTGGCAGGCATGAAGAGGTCGGAGCGGCTGCGGGCTTCACCAGACAGGTCATAGTCTTCGCCTACCACCAGGACGACGCGGTCAGCACTCTCGGCGAGCGCGACAGCCTCTGCGATCCCGGTCAGATCATCATTGCCCGGATGG
This sequence comes from Maricaulis maris MCS10, assembly GCF_000014745.1. Classification (NCBI taxonomy): domain Bacteria; kingdom Pseudomonadati; phylum Pseudomonadota; class Alphaproteobacteria; order Maricaulales; family Maricaulaceae; genus Maricaulis; species Maricaulis maris. The sequence goes on from NC_008347.1 coordinate 2,998,514, forward strand.
GCGCCCGCCGCGTGGAGGATTTCAACGCCCTCAGGCGCGCGGGTCTGCAACCCGTCCAGCAAGGTGACGACATCGTCGGGTCGACCCTGAGCCCGCCAGGAGCCCAGCTGGGTCCAGGCGTCAGTCGCCAAAGCACCGATAACCGCGACCCGCCCCGCACCCGCAGTCAGGGGAAGCGCATTATCGTCGTTCTTTAGGAGTACCATTGAACGCCCAGCCACATCCCGAGCCAGTGCCCGATGGTCCGGGGACAGCAATTCCGCCGTCTCCCGGGCCGTCTGGTGATAGGCCATGGGATTGTCGAACAGGCCCAGTCGCTCCTTGGCAGTAAGAACACGACCAACGGCAAGGTCGAGATCGGCCAGCAGCGCAGGTTCGGCCTCTATCGCCTGCCTCAGATCATTCACGAACACGGCACTTGTCATATCCATGTCGACCCCGGCCCGAAGCGCCAAGGCTCCCGCATCGGCGCGAGTCTCGGCGACACCATGATTGATGAGCTCGGCGATTGCATTCCAATCGCTTACGATCAGGCCATCGAAATCCCAGCGCCCTCGCAACGTGCCATCGATCAGGGTTTCGTTGGCGGTTGATGGGACGCCCGCAATGTCGTTGAACGCCGTCATCATCGACCCGCTTCCGGCGCGGCTCGCGGCATAAAACGGTGGCAGGTAGATTTCGTACAGGCTGCGCTCGGACAGATCCGCGGTCCCGTAGTCGCGGCCACCGGTCGGGACGCCATAGGCACCGAAATGCTTGGCGGTCGCGAGGATCGTGTCGGCTTGGGAAAGGTCACCGCCCTGATAGCCCGCAATTTGGGCTTCCGCCATGCGCGCGCCCAGATAAGGATCAGCACCACCACCTTCGACAATGCGCCCCCAACGTGGATCGCGGGCGATGTCGATCATCGGCGCGAATGTCCAGTGCAGGCCTGAAGCGCTTGCTTCCTCGGCGGAAACGCGGGCTGCCGCCTCCCAGTCCGCTTCGTCCCATGTGGACGCCATGGCGATCGGAACCGGAAAGATCGTGCGATAGCCATGCACGACATCCATCGCAAATAGCAACGGGATTCCAAGCCGGCTTTCCTCGACGGCGACCCGTTGCAGTGCAGCCAGGGGCTCTGCGCCCGCGACGTGCAGATAAGAGCCGACCTCTCCGCGCCGAACCCGGTCCAACTCATCATCGGTTAGTCGAGAGTTGAGGTTGCGACTGCGCCCACCGGCGGCCTGGTGCAATTGCCCCAGCTTCTCGTCAAGTGTCATGCTTGCGAGCAGCTCGGTTACGCGTGGCGAGAAGGCATTATTGTCGGGCAGACGGCTCTCGGCCGGTGCGCATGCCGCCAGAGCCACGGCCATGCACATCACCGTTACAGGTTTCAACATTCTTCCCCCTCGTCGAGACTTCGCCAGGCATCGGATCACGCTGAAAAGCCTTGCCGGTTGCCAAGCCGCCCCATTGTATCCGGCGATCTGACAGGCGGTTGCCGAAGCAGAAGGCGGCGACTACACCCCGATCGCTGACGTTATTGTCAACGTTGTCAATTCCGCCAAAATTGCGGATGTGTGGCGAATAGTCAAGCGTCGGGCGGGAAATGCGGGCTATCGCGCAGCTGTGTGATTTGGCGCTCCGTCCTGCAACCGCGCGAGCGCTCGCGCCACCAGTTCCTGTACAGGCTGATCAGCTGGCAGCTGGATCGCCTCTCGCGGTGGCTGCAGGGAATCGAACTGCGATTTCACCAGGCCGGCAGGCATGAAGTGGGAAGGCCTTGCCGCCACCCGTCGCGCGGCTTCAGCCGGGTCGATATCCAGCCAGAGCCAGATCAGTTTTCGCGGATTGTCCTCGCCCAGCCAGGCTTGGACGGTTGGGCTTAGGGCCGAACATGCCAACAGGATGTCCGGCTCCGCCCGTCTGTCGGCTTCCTTGCGGATAGCCCGTATCCATGCTTCCCGATCCGGGTCCGTCAACGGGATTCCATCTGCCATCCTGGCGATGTTGGCCGGTGAGTGGAACTCGTCGCCTTCCAGCACCGGCCACCCTGCCCGAGCCGCGAGAGCATTTGCGAGTGTGGTCTTGCCACACCCGCACACCCCCATGCAGACGATCAGCCTGCCCATTCCGTCACCAGAAGCGGATATAGATGGCCACCAGGATCGCGATTATCACCAAGCTGGCCAGGTTGAAGACAGGCTCGGTAGCGAAGCGGATGCCACTCAGGTCGACCGGCCGGTTTTCAGCCGGACGTCCTGTTAGCAGCGACACCAGCACACCGATCCCGACACAGAGCATGAAGACGATCCAGATCCGCACCACGAAAGGCAGGTCCAGCTCGGCCAGACCGAGGACGGCCAGCATGTTGGTGCCCACGCCACCCAGTGCTGCGGGATGCGCCAGCAGCCAGAACAGGAAGGACAGCAGGACCGACGAGATCAACAGGGCGAATGCGCCCATCGTGTTGGTCCGCTTCCAGAAGAATCCGAGCAGGAAGACGGCGACAACACCCGGCGCCACAAAGCCCGTATATTCCTGGATAGTCTGGAACGCACTTTCCATCCCGCCAAGGAAGGGTTGTGCCAGGACCAGTGCGATCAGCATGGCCGTGAACGCCGCCAGACGGCCCACGCCGACATAGTGCTGTTCGGATTTCTCCGGCCGCATGGACCGATACATGTCCATGGTGAAGATCGTTGAGATCGAATTCATCATGGACGCCAGGGACGATACGATCGCCGCAATCAGTGCCGCGAAGACGAGGCCACGAACACCGGTCGGCACAAGCGTCATCAGGACGCCGTAGGTACTGTCAGGCCGGTCGTCCAGAGCGGCCTGATCCAGCAGTCCGTTTTGAGCCAGGTATAGCGCTGCGATGCCGGGCACGACGACGATGACCGGGATCAACAATTTCAATCCGGCCGCGAATGCCAGGCCTTTGCGCGCCTCGCTGAGGCTCTTGGAACCAAGCGCACGCTGGATGATGTATTGATTGAAACCCCAATAGGAGAAATGCAGGACCCACAATCCGCCCAACAGTGTCCAGATCCCGGGGAGGTCGGAATAATTGGGATGATCGGAATTGAAGATCATTTCGAAATGAGCGGGGATCTCATTGATCAACAGGGTTGCGCCCATCCAGGCCCCTGCGCCGTCGCTGACCAGTCCCAGCGAAATCCAGGTGATCAACAGGCCGCCGACGATCAGCACAACGACCTGGACGATATCGGTCATGGCCACCGCTTTCAGGCCGCCATAGAGCGAGTAGACCACTGCAAACGCCGCAAGGGCGATCATGGCCGGCAGCACCGCCATGCCTGTTACCGCATTGAGCGCCAATCCACCCAGCCAAAGCACGCTCGTCAGATTGACGGCCGTATAGAGTGCGATCCAGAACACCGCCATGATCGACTTGACGCCCCCGCCAAAACGCTGGTCGAGGAATTGCGGCATCGTGTAGACATTGCGGTCCAGGAAGACCGGCAGGAAATACTTCGCGACAATCAGCAGGACAATCGCGGCCTGCCACTCATAGGCCGCAATGGCGAGGCCAACCACATAGCCCTGACCCGACATGCCAATGATCTGTTCGGCTGAGATGTTTGCGGCAATCAGTGAGGCGCCAACAGCCCACCAAGGCAGGGCCTTGCCAGCCAAAAAATAGTCTGTGGAATCCTTTTTGTGACCCGCCTTCTCGCGGCTCACCAGAAATGCAATGCCGATCAACGAAACAGCGTACGCTGCCACGATAATCAGGTCCAAGCTGGATAGGCTCATATTCCCCCCGTTTCGCCGTTGTTCGGCGATAGCTCTGCGCGCACTTCAGTGCGACTGATAACGTTGTCATAACGTTTGCCAATATAACGCGCCTGTCAATCCGCATGCGACGGCCCGATGAGGGCAATCTCGATCAGAAGCGGAGCCGCTGTGAAACGAATGGTCGGCCCGTATGTTGAGCCGGCAACGGACATCACTCGACGACCGCACCGCTCGATTCCACTGAAAAACCTCCTGCCGCTTGAGTGGTCGCCTTGGAAGGCGGCTTGAAATGCCGGATCGAACCAGGCATCGGAACGAGGGTAGCTGGTCCCGTTCCAAACGACTGAATCTGACGAACCATGTCAGTCGAAGGAGGCGACAAACACCCGTGCCTGCCAGGGCCCCAGCTCCATCTCGGTTGAGTCGTCGAAGTGCTGGATTTCCTCGCTCTGCCAGTCCCGGTAGGCACCCTGATGCGGCCCCGCGCCAAGCGTAACGACAACCGCAGAGTCGGTGAAATTGATCATACTGAGAACAGCGCTGTTCTCGTTGCGCCGGACAAAGCTGAACACGGCCTCTTCCCGGGAATTCGGTACGCCTTGCATCGGCGCCCCTGCCGCGCCCGCCCAGAGCGCGCTATTGCCATGCCGCAGGGCAACCAACTGGGTGAACAACGTGTTCAATGGATGGTCTCGCCAGACAATCGGGTCTCGCTCGAAGAAGGCGAGACGATGCTCATTTCCCGCTTCCTGCCCGTTATAGATCAGGGGGATGCCCGAGCCGGTGAAGGACAGGATGATGGCAGCCTCGAGGGCGTCCCCGAAACGTTCAAACTGGGTTCCTTCCCAGGAATTCTGGTCATGGTTCGACGTGTAGCGCATGCGATAAGCGTCGCGAGGCCAGGTGTTGGCCTCATCGTAGAAATAGTGCCCGCGCAAGGCACCGGCATCGGCGTGACCCATGGCGACGTCGTGCATCATGTTGTTCCATGTCCAGGAATAAGTGGCATCGAACGCCTCGCGGTGCAGGTCGCGCTGTTCCCATTCGGCCAGCATGAAGACCGGCCGGATGGCGTCGAGCTCGGCGCGGACGCGCTCCCAGAAATCGATCGGGACAAATCCGGCCACATCGCATCGGAAGCCGTCAATGCCGACCTCACGGACCCAGAAGGCCATGCTCTCGGCCATGTAGTCGCGCAGTTCGACATTGGTGTAGTCAAAATCGGCGACATCACTCCAATTGGTGCTGGGCGGCGGCTGGATTTCGCCGCGCCAGTCACGTGAATACCAGTCGGGATGGGCATCGACGAGCGGGCTGTCCCAGGCCGAGTGGTTGGCAACCCAGTCGAGAATGACATGAAAGCCGAGATCATGGGCCTCGGCGATGAAGGCGCGCATGTCGTCCATCGTGCCGAGTTCCGGATTGACGGCCCGGTAGTCGCGGATGGAGTAGGGGCTGCCCAGTTCGCCCTTCCGGGCCTCGATACCGATCGGCTGCACGGGCATCAGCCAGAGAATGTCGACGCCAAGCTCGGCCAGGCGGGGAAGTTCTGCCTGTGCAGCCGCGATCGAGCCTTCGTCGGTAAACTGGCGCAGATTGATCTGATAGAGCACCGCGTCATGGCTCCATTCAGGGTGATCGATCCGGACCAGGTCCGCCCCGCTTGTTTCCGTCGGAACAGATTGCGCAATGCCCGGCGGCGCCAGTGCGATAACGGCCAACATAGCGGCCAGTGCTGTTCGAATGGCGGACATGTCACACTCCCATGATCGACAGGAATTATTGACCATCTTTGCATAAATTTGCAATGCCTGGGCCGGGACAAATTGTGATTATTTCTAACTTATAGGACAATCATAATTGTGCGTTGCGGCATGAAATTTTCACGCTTTGCGCGCGCCGCGGCATCGACAGGAGGCATCGAGATCGGTCAAGGTGGCATTCGCCCGTCAAACCAGCCACGAGCCGTATTCATGAGCACAACACCGAAGGGCCCGGCGCCCGGATTGCCCCGCATTGCCATTATCGGCGGAGGCTCGGCAGGATGGATGACGGCGGCCGCGATCATCAATGCCACGAAGGGCGCGGCCTCGCTCACCCTGGTTGAGTCAGAACAGATCGGTGTGGTCGGGGTGGGGGAAGCGACTATCCCGCCGATCAAGCTGTTTAACCAGATGCTCGGGATCGACGAAAATGACTTCGTGCGAGCCACCAATGGTTCTTTCAAGCTGGGCATCGAGTTTGTCGACTGGTCCCGCAAGGGGCAGCGCTATTTCCATCCGTTCGGCACACATGGCCGGGATTTCGACTCCGTCCCGCTCTATCAATACTGGTTGCGCGAGCGTAAGCGGGGCGATGACACCCCGCTCGACGCCTATTCAATGGCCTGGGAGATAGCCCGGCAAAACCGCTTCTCACCCCCCGCCAGGGACCCTCGCCTGGTGCAGTCTACCTTCGACTACGCCTATCATTTCGATACCATCTTGTACGGTCAGTTCCTGCGGCGTTATGCCGAAACGCGTGGCGTGGTGCGCCAGGAAGGCCGTGTGGTCGATACGCGCCGGACCGAGACGGGCGACGTGGAGGCGGTGATGCTCGAAGGCGGGCGCGCCGTGGAGGCCGACTTCTTTATTGATTGCACCGGGTTTTTCGGCCTCTTGATCGAGCAGGTCCTGGAGACCGGCTATGAGGACTGGACCCATTGGCTGCCTTGCGACCGCGCCGTCGCAGTGCCCTGTGAGGGCGTCGGTGATTTCACGCCCTATACCCGGTCGACCGCCCGCGAGGCCGGCTGGCAGTGGCGCATCCCGCTTCAGCACCGGACGGGCAATGGCCATGTCTATGCCAGCCAGTTCATCAGCGATGAAGCGGCAACCGACACCCTGCTCGCCAATCTGGACGGCGAGCCGCTGGCCGATCCGCGGCTCTTGCGCTTCACCACTGGCCGGCGGCGAAAATTCTGGAACCGCAATGTCGTCGCGCTCGGTCTTTCAGCCGGGTTCATGGAACCGCTTGAGTCGACCAGCCTCCATCTAATCCAGACAGGCATCAATCGCTTGTTGGCTTTGTTTCCTGGCACCGGAGACACACAGAAGGAGGCTGCCGAATTCAATCGGCTGACCGGAGAGGAATACGAGCGCATCCGCGACTTCCTGATCCTCCACTATCATGCCACGACCCGGGATGACGCGCCGCTCTGGCGCCACACAGCCAACATGGCGATCCCCGACAGCCTCGCCTGGCGCATGGAACACTATCGCGCCAATGGTCGCCTCGTATCGCCCGGGACCGAACTGTTTCTCAATCCGTCCTGGATGGCCGTCTATGCCGGTCAGGAGATCGAACCGGCCGGCCTGGACCCGTTGGCGGCCGCCAGTCCGGTGGACGGTGCGCAACGACTCGCCGGATTGCGCAGGGTGATGGCGGAGGCCACGGCGCCGGTTCCCGATCACCGGGACTATATCGAGCGCTTCTGCACAGCTGCGGTCTAGGCCGGGACAGAGCTAGGCGTCGGCCGCTGCCGGGCAATGCCTGGCCAGATAGTCCGCATGCGGCGGCAGAGTGGCCGCGGCCTGCCCGACGATCTTTAGGATATCGCCGAGAAAGCCTGCCAGCTGATCAGATGGCAAGGCATCGGCTATGGGGTGATAGCCACGCGGCATCAACCCCTGGCCCAGCATGACCTGGAGCCAGCTTGAGTCGGTGAACAGGTCTTCTTCGCGATGGTAGAGGCGACCATTGGCGCGGAACAGGTCCATCTTGGCGGTCAAACTGTCGGGCACCGACATGGCCGCACAATCCTGCCAGAAGTCGGAGTCGGTCCGCTCGTTTAGATGGTAGTGCAAGATGATGAAGTCGCGAACGCGCTCATATTCGAGCACCATCTGGCGATTGTATTCGGTCCGGTCGGCTGCTGCGATGTCGCCATCGGGGAACATCGCGATCAGGCGGCTGATGCCGGACTGGACCAGGTGGATGGATGTCGATTCAAGGGGCTCAAGAAAGCCGGACGCCAGACCGAGTGCGACAACATTGCGGTTCCAGAATTGTTTGCGGCGCCCGGTCACGAAGCGGATCATGCGCGGCTCGGCCAGCGGCTTCCCTTCCAGATTGTCCAGCAGGGTGTCGGTCGCCTCTGCTTCGCTCATATGGGCGCTGGAAAAGACATGGCCATTGCCTGTCCGGTGCTGCAGCGGGATGCGCCACTGCCAGCCCGCCTTATGGGCAATCGATTGCGTGTAGGGACGGATAGGGGCCGCCTCGTTCGAGCTTGGGACCGGGATGGCTCGGTCGCAGGGTAGCCAATGGGTCCAGTCCTCATAGCCGGTCTCCAGAGCCTGCTCGATCAGCAGGCCCCGGAATCCGGAGCAATCGATGAACAGGTCGGCGGCCAGTTCGCGGCCATCCTGCAGGCAAACTTTGGAAACGTCACCGGTTTGCGGATCCTGCCGGCAGGTCTCGATCAAGCCTTCAATGCGCGAAACCCCACGCTGTTCAGCGTATTCGCGAAGGAAACGCCCATAGAGAGTCGCGTCGAAATGATAGGCATAGCCAATACCCGACAGCGGCGAACTTCCGACTTTTTCCATCGGCGCGAACCGCATGTCCCGGGCTGCCGCGGTGTTGAGGCAATAGTCCCACAAACTTGTGGTCGCCCCCTCGCTCCGCTCCCTCAGCCAGTAGTGGTGGAAGGGGACCTGCTGCAGGTTGAGGCCGATGGACCCGAAATTGTGGAGGTAGGCAGCCCCCTTGCGATGCCAGTCGATGAATTCGATTCCAAGTTTGAAGGACCCGTTTGTGCGGGCCACAAAATCGCGTTCTTCAATGCCCAGCGCCGCATTCAGATGCTTGATCTGAGGGATGGTCGCTTCGCCGACGCCGACCGTGGCGATCTGGTCTGATTCAACCAGGGTGATGGACAGCGACGGACCGAGGAAGCGTGACAGGGCCGCGGCCGCCATCCAGCCGGCGGTTCCTCCGCCAACAATCAGGACGGATTTGATGCGGTTTGGCTTCATGCAAACTCACCTTGATCGACTGATCCCGGACCTGGGCGTCGCGGGACAGCCAGTTTGACCTGCTGGCTGACAAAGAAAAGCCCCTGCCCGCGAAAGCAGGCAGGGGCAGGATCAATCCCTTCGGGAAGGAATCGGACTATCGGCGCCAGCTGAAGCCGATGAGGTAGGTCGCGCCATATTGCTGATAGTCCTTCACTTGGCGCGGGTCGTCGTTCAGATAGCTGACGAAGGCTTCATCGGTCAGGTTATTACCCTGCGCGAAGATGGACAGACCCTCAAACTGACCAGGGCCGAATTCATATCCGATCTGCGCATCAATGACCGACTCGGCTTCGATGTTACGGAATTCACGGTTGGCACCGAAGCCAGTGACTTCACCAAGGAATTCCGAACGCCAGCGGTTCGAGACACGGGCTTCAAATCCGCCGCGCTCGTAATAGACAGTCAGGTTGCCGACATTCTCAGACAGGCCCGGAATTGCGATCGGTGCCTGGTTCGGGTCCGGCTGGACCTCGCTCTCCGTATAGGAGTAGCTGGCCAGCAGGCCGAAGCCGTCAAGCCACGGAGCAACCGCGTCGCCCGGGATGTTGGTGGCCACTTCGATACCGCGGATATAGCCACCATCGGTATTGACCGGTTCGTAGAGAATGCCGGTCGTGATGTCCGGGTTGGCAGCAATGAAGGCGCTGTCAAAGATCGCGTTGGCGGCATCCGTCATGTCGATCTGGCGGGCCGAGGAACCGAACACGTAATTGTCGATATCCTTGTTGAAGATGGCGGCCGAGATATAACCGCCGCCGTCCGCGAAATAATGTTCGACCGACAGGTCAATCGCGTCGGCGGTGACCGGACGCAGACGTGGTGAGCCACCCGAAACCGTCAGGCAGGACTGGCCGCCTGCGATATCGTAATTGGCTGCATTGAAGGCCGGATTACCGGTGCCATCATTGGTCGTGCAGACCTGATTATTGATGCCGATTTCCTGGGAAGCCCGAAGCTCGTCCATACGCGGGCGGGCCATGGTGCGCGCAGCACCGACGCGGACAAAGGTGTTTTCGGCGACTTCAAAGGAGAAGTTGGCACTCGGCAGGATGTGCGAGTAGCTCTCCGATTCCGTATAGCTCAGCAGGGCGCCCTGGCCGGCGCGCGGGCCGGTGGAGGATTGCTCGGTGTGCACGATCTGGAGACCGAAATTGCCGCGGACCGGCGTGTCGCCAAGGAAGGAATCCACATTGGCCTGGAGGTAACCGATCACTTGCTGCTCTTCCACGTCCCAGGATTTGGTCAGGACGTCGGCATTGAGGTTCGGGCGCAAGGAGTAGACGCCGCTGTTCAGGAGCGAGATCGGGTCATAGCTGACCATGCCGGCAATGCCGATAAAGTCGAGGCTGGTCGGCTCAAGTAGCAGGTTGGACGGGATTGCCGTTGTATTGGTGGCGCCGCCATTGGCGAGATCGATGAAGTCCTCGACCGAACGCTTGGTTTTCTCGCGGTCCGTCGTGTACAGGCCCACCTCGACGCTCGAGAAGAAGCCTTGGGAAATTTCCCGCTCGGCTTCGACGCGCAGAGCCGTCAGCGTATCCTCGGTCGACGGACGCTTGATGAAACCGACCTGACCCCAACCCTGCGGATCGGTCAGCAGCATCAGGCTCGGATCGGCATAATCCAGGCTGGAACCGAAGACAAAGCCGCCGCTGCCGCCAAGTTCGAAGGCCATCGTGTCGGATGCGCCGGTTCCGTAGCCGGAGCCGGTACCGGCATAGGATTCATAATCCGTGTCGTCGCGGGAGACGCTTGAGTAGGAAAGGTCGAGCGACCCGGTCCAGTGCTCATTGAGCGTCTGTTCGTGATTGATGCCGAAAGACATGACATCGGCTTCACGGAAGCGAGTGTCATTGCGAACCACGCCTTGCACGCCGGAGAACGTACCCGCGGTAACCAGGCCATCTTCGGTGGTGTAGCCCGGCTGCAGGGACGCGCCACTCCAGGCCAGGGGCAGCTCGATGCCGCGGAGGATACCGGTATCTTCAAACTGCGAATAGAAGGCGTCGATCGTGGTGTGGGAGTTCGCATTCGGCTCGAATTCCAGCGTGCCGACGAAGGCGGTACGCTCGAGCTCGCGGCTCTCGACATAAGGCTTGGCGCCGCCCAGAAGCAGGTCGCCAGCGCCGACGGTGGGGTAGCCCCAGGCATCCCAGCGTTCGCTTTGCGTCGGCGAGGACTGGGTGGCAAAGCCAATGGCCAGGCCGATCGTGTCATCGGCGAACTGATCGATGTAGAAACCGGTCAGGCGGTGACCGCTGTCTTCGGAACCAGCATTCAAGGCGCCGTAGTTATTCCACTCATAGCGGGCCGACAGGGCGATGGTCTGCTCGTCTCTGTCGAGCGGGCGCACCGTGCGCAGGTCGGCGGTGCCAGCCAGGCCTTGGCCGACCAGCTGCGCGTCCGGCGTCTTGTAGACAACGACAGAACTGAGAAGCTCGGACGGATACTGGTCGAATTCAACGCCACGATTGTCGCCGGCGGTGACCTGCTCACGACCGTTGAGAAGAGCGGTTGTGAAATCCGGGCCAAGACCGCGAACCGAAATAACCTGGGCACGTCCGCGAAGGCGCTGGGCTGCAAGACCCGGCAGACGGGCCAATGACTCGGCGATCGAGTTGTCGGGCAGGCGCCCGATATCTTCAGCGGAGATGGCCTCGACGATGGACGTCGATTCCCGCTTGACCGCGATCGAGTTCTCGATGGCGCTGCGGAAGCCCGTGACGGTGATGACATCACTCGCCTGGTCGTCAGCATCGTCCTGTGCCGAAGCCGGTGCGGCCAAGGTCATGGACAGGGCCAATGTGGATGCCGCACTGGCCATCAGCCAGTCACGACGCGTGGTGCGTTGATTGATCATTTAGTCCTCCCTCCGGCGTGTCGACACGAGAACTGTCGCCGCCATTCGAATGCAAATTAGTGAAAATTGAGACTGGGAGCAACAAGCAATATTGCTTTTTGTTCACGCGAGGGCGAGGTGATGCGTTGATGTTACACTGCGCGTGCACGGCATATTTGTTGTTATAGTGCAGAAAGGGAGCCGAAACTCTGATTGACAACGTTGCGGTCAAAATGCAATTTTTTGCAAAATTGCTAAAAGATGCGATTGCAAGCATCGTGGTAGGTCAGCGCCGTGTGGCGTGGGGAGGACTGAGTGGAGCTGGACGCGCAATCCGAGCAGCGGCCGAAGGAACAGCCGACGTCTGATTGGTGGAAGGGAGCGGTGATCTATCAGATCTACCCGCGAAGCTTCTATGACTCGAACGATGACGGCGTTGGGGACCTTCCCGGCATTACCGCCCGGCTTGACCACGTCGCATCCTTGGGTGTCGATGCCATCTGGCTATCGCCCTTCTTTACCTCGCCGATGAAGGATTTCGGCTACGACGTCGCGGACTATCGTGGTGTCGACCCGATCTTCGGAACACTGGCGGATTTCGACGCGCTGCTGGCCCGCGCCCATGCCTTGGGCCTCAAGGTGCTCATCGACCAGGTCTATTCCCACACATCCGAGGATCATGCCTGGTTCCAGAAAAGCCGGACCAGCCGCTCGACCGAAAAGTCCGACTGGTATGTCTGGGCCGACGCAAAGCCGGATGGGTCACCACCCAATAACTGGCAATCCGTGTTTGGTGGCCCGTCCTGGACCTGGGATGCCCGACGCGGCCAGTACTACATGCACAATTTCCTGCCGGAACAGCCGGACCTCAATGTCCATAATCCGGACGTGCAGGCCGAACTGCTTGATACGATGGCATTCTGGCTGGACCGAGGCGTCGACGGGATCCGGCTCGATGCGGTCAATTTCATGATGCACGACCCGGCGCTGCACGATAATCCTCCGGTCAAGAATGACGGCAGCAAGCGCACGCGCTCCTTCGATTTCCAGCACCATTATTTCAATCAGTCCCATCCCGACATTCCCGCCTTCCTGGAGCGCATGCGTGCGCTGGCGGACAGTTATGACGGGCGCTTTCTGGTTGCCGAGGTCGGTGGCGAGCGCGCCCAGGAGGAGATGGAACTCTACACCCGACGCCCGGGTCGACTGCACTCTGCCTATGGCTTTCTCTACCTGTATGCCGAAGCGCTGGACCCGGAACTGGTCCGTTCCGCAATCGACCTGTGGCCATCGGATGGCGTCACGGGTTGGCCCTCCTGGACCTTCTCGAACCATGATGCGCCGCGCGCAGTGTCGCGATGGGCGGCCGAAGCCGATCGCGAGGCCTTCGCCAATATGGCGCTCCTGCTACTGGTAGCCATGCGCGGCAATGTCTTCATCTATCAAGGCGAAGAATTGGGACTGCCCCAGGCCATCGTCCCGTTCGACAGACTGCAAGACCCCGAAGCCATCGCCAATTGGCCGCAGACGCTCGGCCGTGACGGCGCTCGCACACCGATGCCGTGGCAGAAATCGGCCAGACATGGCGGGTTCTCGGGTGCGGAGCCGTGGCTGCCGGTGGACAGCCGCCACTATGATCTTGCGGTGGACGCTCAGGAGACTGACACCAAATCGACGCTGAACCTGGCCCGGCGCTTTGTTCGCCTGCGGGCGCAATACCCGGTCCTGCGGACCGGTGCGATGCGCATGTCCACAGCCGCAAGAGGCGGCGTCCTGGCCTTTGAACGGGGAAGTGGCGACGATGCCATCCTGTGTGTCTTCAATCTGACGCCGGAAGAGGCCGACTGGTCGTTGCCAGCCGGCTGGCGCATCATTGAGCAGATCAATTCCGACCGCTCAGAGGGCGCTCTGCCCGCATTCGCCGGCCTGATCGCCAGTCGCACCTGAGCGATCAGCCGCCGCAGCTTTCGCGAATGATGAGGTCTGTCGCGAGGCGCTCCGAGCGACGGGCTTGAGGCCCGCGGAAATCGAGCAGCTTTGACAACATCAGGCGGCCCGCCGCGACCATATCCTGATCCACCGTGGTCAGGGCCGGGCGGGAGTAGCGGCTGAAGGACACATTGTCATACCCGACTACGGACACGTCACCGGGAACCGATACACCAGCGAGTTGAAGGGCGCGCAAGGCGCCAAACGCAACGACGTCACTGGCCGCGATGATGCCGTCAAACGGAACCCCGTTCTTGATCAGCGCTTCCACCGAAGCCTCTGCCGACTCGATGTCGAAATGAGACGGTATGACCAGGTCGTCATCGGCCTGGAGTCCGGCCGCCAGCAGCGCGTCCCGATATCCGCGAAAACGCTGCATCACTTCCGGCGCGTCTGACTGGCCAAGGAAGACGATTTTCTCGCGGCCCAGGCGGATCAGGTGCTGGGTGGCGCGACGGCCGCCGGTGACATTGTCGCTGCCAACTGAGCAATAGCGCTGCTCCGGCAGCTCGGCACCCCAGACGACGAAGCGCTTCTCGGTTTCTGCCAGCCGATTGAAGGCGCCATGCAGATTGGATTGACCCACGAAAATGACACCGTCAGCCCGGTGAGTTGTCATTGCCATGTGGAGATCGTCATAGCTGGCAGGCGCGACATGGGAGATGTGGACATCGCATTCGCGCTCCCGAGCCGCATCGCCGACACCGGTCAGGAGTTCGAAGAAGAACGGATCGGACAATCGGGTGTCTCGTCCCTGGGGGCGGGGCACAACGATGGATATCGTGGCCTTGGCACCAATCGGTCCGGCCGGCATATGGCGTCGAAACGGGTAGTCGAGCTCGCGAGCCAGCTTCCAGATCGCCTGTTTGGTGCGCATGTTCACAGACGGGCTGTCATTCAGCGCCCGTGAGGCTGTGGAAACGGAAACGCCGGCGCGTTGCGCCAGATCCTCCAAGCGTGTCGGTTTTTTGCTCACGTCTCGATCCAAACCTCTAAAATCATTGACATCAGAAATGCACGTGATGCGCAAAACTGGCAAGTTCACCCTGACTGACAGCAGGCTGACCATCAGAGCGCGTATTTGAAAGTTTTTGCGCTAACCTGACAAGACGGCTCAGAGAATATCGCCTTGCCAGCGGCGAATGATACCGAATTTAGTTGTTATATTTCAGGTTATTGAATGAGGCTATCGACAAGAGTAACCGGACCGGTCAGGATATGAAAAATTATGAAAACGGGAGGTTGTCGTGCATAAGCCGACACTGGGATTCTGGCACATTTGGAACATGTCATTCGGGTTCTTTGGCATCCAGATTGCCTTCGCGCTGCAAAACACGAATGTCAGCCGGATTTTTCAGACTTTGGGCGCGCCGATCGAGACTTTGCCCCTGCTCTGGCTGGCGGCGCCGCTGACCGGACTGCTGGTCCAGCCGGTCATCGGCTATTTCTCGGACCGGACCTGGACGAAGCTCGGTCGCCGGCGGCCATACTTCCTCGCCGGCGCCATCCTGACCACGCTGGCGCTTCTGGTCATGCCGAACTCGCCCATGCTGTGGCTGGCCGCGGTCATGCTCTGGCTCCTGGACGCCTCCATCAACGTGTCGATGGAGCCATTCCGGGCCTTTGTCGGGGACATGTTGCCCAGCCGGCAGCGCACCCAGGGCTTCGCCATGCAGACGATCTTTATCGGTGCCGGCGCCACGGTCGCATCGGCAGCCACCTGGATCCTGTCTGACATCTTCGGTGTCTCCGCCGTGGCGGCAGCCGGCCAAATCCCGGACAATGTGAAATACTCCTTCTACATTGGTGCTTTCGCCCTGTTTGCCTCGGTGATGTGGACGGTTCTGACCAGTCGGGAATACCCGCCGGAAGAGCTGGCCGCCTATGATGAGGCAGAGCGCACCTCCATGGGCCTGCCCCGCGACCCCGAGCGCCCTCCCCAATCGAGCAGTCGCTATCTGGGCTCCGGAATTGGCTATCTGATCGCTGGCCTGGTCGCCAGCGCGGCGGTTTACCGCTTCAATGGCGCCCAGGAGCTCTACGTGCTCACGGGGGGTGTGGCCGCACTGGGGGCCGGCTTCATCCTGCATACGGTGCTGCGCGCTATTGGTCAGACCGAGAACTTCTTCAGTCATGTGCTGGAAGATCTCAACACCATGCCGACCGTCATGAAGCGTCTCGCCTGGGTCCAGTTCTTCTCCTGGGCGGCCCTGTTCATGATGTGGATCTACTCCACCCCGGCTGTAACGAGCTTCCATTTCGGCGCTGTCGACACGAGTTCAGAAGCCTATTCGGAAGGGGCTAACTGGGTCGGCCTCCTGTTCGCGACCTATAACGGGATCGCGGCGGTCTATGCCCTGCTCCTGCCGATGATGGCGAAACGGTTCAATCGCCGTGTGACGCACGCGATCAATCTCGTGATCGGCGGCGTGTCACTGGCCTCCTTCTACTTCATCACCGACCCGACCCTGTTGTGGATCTCGATGATCGGGGTTGGCATTGTCTGGGCTTCGATCCTGACCATGCCCTATGCCATCCTGTCCGACGCCCTGCCGGCCGAAAAAATGGGGGTCTATATGGGGATTTTCAATTTCTTCATCGTGATCCCGCAGATCGTGGTCGGCAGCCTGATGGGTATCGCCCTGCGCATTCTGCTGGGGAACGAGCCGATCCATGCCTTCCTGGTCGCCGGTGCCTCACTGGGCCTGGCAGCGCTCGCGGTGATTTTCGTGCCTGGACGGCGGGTGTCGTCCACGACGGAAGCAGGACCAACTGCCTGATCGCACGACCGGTTCAGCAAAAGGCCCCGGCGGAACACTCCGCCGGGGCCTTTTTCACTCACGCACTCATCGATCAGTCGGCGAAGCCGGTCCTGCAGACCACATAATCCAGCGCCGGAATATCCAGAGCCAGCGTTCCGGACGCATTGCCTGCCATCGGGCAGACGCCGGCGAGGCTTTCCCACACACCGGCACGGCCATCGACTTCGACCCGGATGGTTTGGGCCGCGGTTTCGCCGTTATAGGCAATCACGTATTCCTCACCCGTCTCGTAATCGACACGGCTCATTACCAGCAGGCTGTCCTCATTATCGGCATGGCGGACGATCTGCTCGCCGCGGCGCAAGGTCCGATGGGTCTGGCGCAGCTCCGCCATGGAAGCGATGGCCTGGTAAAGCGGGTGCTCGCGGTCGAAATTGCGATCGGCCGTCGAGGCATCGGTGCCGACAAGGTTGTTGTCATTGTACTCGTCGGTCGTGCTGGCGAACATGTCCTCGCGCGCCAGCTGGTCGCCGCCATCGGATACAAAGCCCTGCTCGTCGCCATAATAGATGGTCGGCGTGCCGCGCGAGAAAAACATCAAGGCGTTCGCCAGGCGCAGCCGCGCGAACATCTCCGCATCGGACATGTCCGGGTGCGTCTCGCGCAGGAAGCCGGCCATCCGCCCCATATCGTGATTGCCAAGGAAGGTTGGCAGGGTGGAGGCCGTCGCAAACCCGCCCTCAAGGACAGCGTCGATCCGGAACAAGTCCTGGAATGTATCGCCCGGCTCGCCGTCGACAACGAAGCCGCGAGCTGTGCCCTGGAAGGCAAAGTCCAGATAGGCCGGCAGGCCAGCCTCGCTGATATAGCGCGCCAATTGCCCGGCATCGAACTCATAGACCTCGCCGAACATGTGGAAGTGCTCGATTCCCTCCGATCGCGCGTGGTCCATGATTTCATCAGAAAAGCGGACCCAGAATTCCGGTTGGACATGTTTGGCAGTGTCGATCCGGAATCCGTCGACACGGAACTCGGTGATCCAGTCCTTGTAGATGTCGATCATCCCGTCGAGAACGCGCGGATGCTCGGTGTTGAGATCATCGAGTCCGGAAAAATCGCCATAAAGCTCGCTCTCGCCGAACCAGAAACTCTCGCCGCGATTGTGATAGAGGGTCGCATCATTCAGCCAGTCCGGCGTGCGGACAGGGGCGCCGTCGGGCAGGTAGGGAGTGTAGGCCCAGTTCGGATCGGTCAGACGAGCATAATTCGCCGCCGTTTGGTTGACCGGATCGTCTCCGACAAACCCCTCATTGATTGGCGCCCCGTCCGGACCGCCCTGCGTGGTCCAGGGGTAGTCACCGATCCGGCGATAGGGGCACTGGCCCTGTGGATCGATATAGAGCGGCGAGTCCGGGTCGTGGCACTCGCGGTAGGCAAATACATCGGCCGTATGGTTTGTGATGATGTCCATATAGACGCGCATGCCGCGCGCATGGGCCGCTTGGACAAAGGTCCGGAACTCATCCCGCGAACCGAGATGAGCGTCCGGCCGCGTGAAGTCGGTGATCCAGTAACCGTGATAGGCCGAGGACTCCTGGCCCGGCCCGCCCTGGACCGCCTGGTTCTGGAATATGGGCGTCAGCCAGATCGCCGTCGCGCCAAGCCCCTGAATATAGTCGAGCTGCTGCGTCAGGCCGGCCAGATCGCCACCATGGTAAAAGCCCCGCGCTGTCGGATCATAGCCATGCTGCAGCCGGTCACCGTCGAGCCCGCCCTGATCGTTCGAGGTGTCGCCATTCTCGAACCGGTCCGGCATGACGAAATAGATGATCTCGTCGGCCGCAGATCGGTCACTGATTTCAATTGGTGTCGGCGCATTTTCGGGCTGGCCTGCCGCGCAGGCCGTAAGGCAAGTCGCGGCCAGCAAGCCGGTCGTCAGTTTCGAAATTTGCGAACTCATGACAATGCGCCTCCCCGCGCTCTATTTTATTATATACCCATGCTATCGCCACTACACCGCCTCTCGCAAGAGGCAGATGCCCGAACATAATTGCATAAATTTGCAAGATATGGGCACACTGTCGAAAACCTGTGGGAGGACATCATGATCTTACGCCAACCGCGATTCGCGGCCGGCTTGGCCGTAGCCCTGTTGACGCTGGCTGCCTGCAATGCCCCGCCGGCCCGGGGGCAGGACCAATCCCTGCCCGGACCTGACAGTCCGA
Source organism: Maricaulis maris MCS10 (assembly GCF_000014745.1). Taxonomy (NCBI): domain Bacteria; kingdom Pseudomonadati; phylum Pseudomonadota; class Alphaproteobacteria; order Maricaulales; family Maricaulaceae; genus Maricaulis; species Maricaulis maris. Next base: position 3,017,136 of record NC_008347.1, read on the forward strand.
TCTTGGCAGACATCATAGCGGAACCCGTCGCCATTGCCTCGCCGGACGGTCGCCTGAGCATCGAATTCTGGAGCGAAGCCGGCCTGCCACGCTATCGCGTCCGGCGCGATGGTGAGGATGTCATCTCACCGTCCATGCTGGGACTGCGCTTTGCCGTGGCTGGCAATCTCGAGCGCCAGTTGTGGCTGGTTGACAGTGAGATGTCGGGCTCCCAATCGAGCTGGGAATTGCCCTGGGGCGAGCGTCGGGTTGTCGAAGATCATCACAATGAACTGCGGGTCAGCTTCCGGCATGAAGACGATGCCGACCGCGGCTTTGACGTCCGGGTACGTATCTTCGATGACGGGCTGGGCTTTCGCTATGAGGTCCCTGTCCCGGACGGCGAGCACCGTGCAATCGTCGACGAGGTGACCAGCTTCGCCATGCCGCAGGACAGCGAGACCTGGTGGACCCCGGCGGCCGATTATAACCGCTATGAATATGTCTATCGCACCACGCCCCTGATCGAGGTCGATACAGCCCATACGCCCTTTACCGCCCGCCTGCCCGATGACGGTGTCCACGTCGCGATCCACGAGGCGGCCCTGGTCGATTACTCCGGCATGCGCCTGGACCAGCAGCGCGAGGGTGTCCTGACGGCGGAACTGGCACCGGGGCCTGACGGGATTGCCGTCCACAAGGATGGCGCCTTCACCACGCCTTGGCGCACGATCCAGGTGGCGGAGGAGGCCGTCGGCCTCATCAATTCCGACCTTATCCTCAATCTGAACGAACCCAATGTGCTGGGCGATGTCAGCTGGGTCGAACCGGGCAAATATATCGGCATCTGGTGGGGCATGCACATCAACACGATGACATGGGGCTCCGGACCCATGCACGGCGCCACGACGGATAACGCCATCGAGTATCTGGACTTTGCCGCCGATAACGGTTTCGCCGGCGTTCTGATCGAGGGCTGGAATATCGGCTGGGACGGCGACTGGTTCAACAATGGCGCCCTGTTCTCGTTTACCGAGTCCTACCCCGACTTCGACATCGAGGCGGTTACCGACTACGCCCGGACACGCGGCGTCCGTTTGATCGGTCATCACGAAACCTCGGGCCATCTGACCAATTACGAAAACCAGATGGAAGACGCGTTCGACCTTTACGAGCGCGTTGGCGTCACCCAGGTGAAGACCGGCTATGTTGCCGATGCCGGCAATCTCATCCGCATCGATGAAACAGGCGAAGAACGCCATGAATGGCATTACGGACAATATGCCGTGAACCATCATATCCGCGTGCTCGAAGCCGCGGCCGCGCGCCACATCTCGATCAACCCGCACGAGCCGGTGAAGGATACCGGCCTTCGTCGCACCTATCCGAACTGGATTTCCCGCGAAGGCGTCCGGGGACAGGAATTCAATGCCTGGGGCGTTCCGCCGAATCCGCCGGAACACACTGCCATGCTGGCCTTCACCCGCATGCTGGCCGGGCCTGCGGATTTCACGCCTGGCATTTTCGACCTGACCTTCAACGGCCCTGACAGTCCCAACCGGGTGCAGACGACCCTGGCCCGCCAGTTGGCGCTCTATGTGGTCCTCTACAGCCCCATCCAGATGGCGGCTGACCTGCCCGAGAACTATGTCGCCAACCCCGAACCTTTCCAGTTCATCCGCGATGTCCCGACTGATTGGGAAGAGTCGATTGCGCTGCAGGGCGACGTCGGTGATTTCATCGTCACCGCACGCCAGGAGCGCGGCGGCGCCGATTGGTATCTCGGCGCAGCGACAGACGAAGCCGAACGCACCGTAACGGTCCCGCTCGACTTCCTCGAACCCGGCCGCAATTATACCGCGCAGATCTATCGGGATGGCCCGGATGCCCACTGGCACGACAACCCGTACGATGTCGCCATTGAAAGCCGCGAGGTCGATGCCGGCACGACGCTCGAACTGTGGTTGGCGGCAGGCGGCGGTGCGGCCGTCCGCCTCGTCTCATCGGAGTAGGGCCATGCGTGCATTGGCGCTCCTGGCCCTTTTGTCCCTTGCAACTCCGGCTCTCGCCCAGCCAGCCGAGGCCGGGGAGGTCATCCGGCTTGACCCGATCGGCAGCGAGCAGTTGGAGGCGCGACCAATCTCGATCTATCTGCCCCCAGGTTATGACACGGGCATGGAGACCTATCCGGTCATTTACGCGATGGACGGACAAAACCTGTTCGAACCCGGATACTCCTATGCCGGGGTCGAGTGGGGTTTGGATGAAGAGATGGACCGCCTGATCGCGGAAGGGCGCATTCGCCCGGCCATCATTGTCGGAATTTGGAACACCCCGGCGCGCGCTCGCGAGTACGCGCCCCGGCAGGTTTTTGACACTTTTTCCGAGGCGAGCCGGTCTCGCGCCCTGGAAGCCTGGGGCGGCCTTCCGGTTTCCGACATCTTCCTGACCTTTCTCGCCGAAGACCTGAAACCATATATTGATCGCAACTATCGGACGCGACCGGGCCCTGACGCGACCGCCTTGATGGGCTCGAGCATGGGTGGGTTAATCTCGTTTTACGGCCTGACCCGATACCCGGAGACCTTCGGCTCGGCCGCAGGCCTGTCGACCCATTGGCCGATTTACGCCGATGCCTGCCACCAGGACCCAGCGGTCGCTGATGCCTGGCGCGAGCAAGCCCTGCTGGCCTGGGCGGAATATCTGGACACGACACACCTGGATCCTCAAACACACCGGATCTGGTTCGATCATGGCAGTATCAATCTCGACTCGCTCTACCCGCCCTACCAGTCTGCCATCGACGCTATAATGGCGGAGCAAGGCTTTATCGGCTCTGCAAACTATCGCTCAACACTGTATGAAGGGGCCGACCACAACGAGGCGGCCTGGCATGCTCGCCTTGCCGATCCGCTGACCTTCCTGTTGGGTGTCGAGGCGGCCGCGAACCCCGCTTCCCGCATGCCACAGTAAAGAGGCCCTACGACGCGAGATGGTGGAAGACGGATTTCCCGGTGTTGAAGCCGTGGCCGAATTCGCAGGCGTCGACCGCGTGCGCTTCGACACCGAAATACAGCCTGTCGGCGAACCGGTCATACTACGGGGACTGGTCTCTGACTGGCCCCTGGTTCAGGCCGGCAGGCAGGGATCGACCGACCTCGCGGACCATCTCAAAGCCGTGGCGCCTGACTGCCCTGTCCGGACCTTTCGTCAGCCAAACGCCGCCGGCACCCGCTTTTTCTACAAGCCTGATTTCAGCGGCTTTACCTTCGATGTTGAAACGCCACCATTGAGCGAATTGCTGGACGGGCTGCTGGCTGGCGCACTCCAAGATTCAGCGCTGGACGATGCGGTTTTTGCCGGCGGCGTACCGGTGCGGGATGCTCTGGCACCGATTGCCCGTGACAATCCGATGCCCCTGCTCGATCCCGCAGTCGAACGGCTGACATCCTTGTGGATCGGCAATCGAACCCGTACTGCGCCGCATTGGGATCTACCGCAGAATCTTGCCTGCGCGATCTCGGGTCGACGGCGTTTCCTTCTGTTTCCGATTGAGCAATTGGCCAATCTTTATATCGGTCCGCTGGATCTGACCCTGGCTGGCCAACCTGTCAGTCTGGTGGATCCACGCGAACCCGACCTGGAACGCTTTCCACGCTTCCCCGAGGCCATGCGACACGCCCGGGTCGCCGAGCTGGAACCTGGCGATGCGCTCTACATGCCGTCAATGCAGGTGCACTATGTCGAAACGCTGGATCCGTTCGGCGTGATGATGAACTTCTGGTGGCGCGACGGCCCGGAACATCTGGCCACGCCATTCATGACCCTGCTGCACGGCCTTCTGACCCTTCGCGGCATGCCGGCGCGCGAACGCCAGGCCTGGAAACTCATCTTCGATCGCTATCTCTTCCAGGACGACGAAGACCCGATGGATCACCTGCCGGCGACCGCACGCGGCTTGTTCGGCGATCCGACACCAGAGAACCTCGCCCGCATCCGGGCCATCTTGGGGCGCTCCCTGGGACGCTGACGACCGTCAGGGAACCCGTATACCACGCGCCGCTTCCAGGATTTCATACCAGTCCTGAACGTCCATTTCGATCGCTGCCAGTTCGCTCACCTGGCGCTGGAGACGCTCGATACTGGCGGTGCCGAGAATTGGCGTCACGCCCATACGCCGCAACCAGGCCAGGACAAGCGAATCGATGCCGGGCGCTCCGGAATACCGGGTCCGCATCGCTTCAAGACAAGTGCGGAGCCGGCGGGACGCGGCGTCATCGCCCACGAACAACCGGCTGCCCCCGAGCGGTGACCAGGCGAGCAAGACCATCGCCCTGCGCCGCGCCTGATCCAATTGTCCATTGTCCAACGCGTCCGCGTGGAAGGGCGAGACTTCAACCTGGTTGGCAATTGGGTGGACCCGGCCGGATTCCGTCACCGCATCGACTTGATGCACCGAAAAATTGGACACGCCACAAGCGGCAATCTTTCCACTCTCGATCAAGTCTGCCAGCGCGCCGGCCGTCTCTTCGACCTGCATCAGATAATCGGGGCGATGCAGGAGGTAGAGATCAATTTGTTCGACGCCCAGCCTCGCCAGAGACGCGTCGACCTGCTGGTGCAGCCAGGCCGCATCGGAGCGATAATGGTGAAGCCGGACCCCGGGCTGCCCGGGCGAAGCGAACCGCACGCCGCACTTTGATATTACCCGCAGTCGACCCCGCTCAGACGCGGTGAGGTGCTGCAGGGCCTGACCGTGAAGCGCCTCCACCGCACCGTCATCATAGATGTCAGCGTGATCGACCCAGTCGACCCCGTTGTCCAGGCAGGTCGAGATCATGCGGGCAAAGCCCGGCGCCGTCGCCGTATCCTGCCCATGCCGCGCTCGCATGGCGCCCCAGATCGCCGGTGCCTCTTGCAATGACATCACCACAACCTCCTAAAATAACATCATTATTATAGCCTGCCGGGTCACATTGGATAGCCGCGGCAGACCTCGCAGATCGTGACACCAGGAAGGGTCTGGTCTGAGGGTCGGGTGAAACACCTAGCCCTATCGAGGGCTCGCTCCAGTCGGCATCGGGAAAGCAGAACTGGGCGGTGCCTCTACACGGCCAGCCTCAGAAGGCTGCACCCAATAGCGTCAGCCTTTTATGCCAGAAAGCCAGCCTGGATGGCCTTAACGACAACTTCGGTCCGGTTGCGGGCATCGAGTTTCAGGGAGAGAGAGCGCAGGTGGAGCTTCACTGTCGTTTCCTGGATTTCGAGACTGCGGGCAATTTCCTTGTTGGCCTCGCCCCGTTGCAGGCAGAACAGGACTTCACGTTCGCGCGGCGTCAGCGAGGCGGGCTCATTTTCCGGATCGGTCGTGTGATGGATGGGCGAAAACACCTGGCCGGCAAGGATGAGCCGGACAGCCGCGACCAGACCATCGGCCGGCATTGTTTTCGGGATGAAGCCCCTGGCACCATTTTCCAGCAACATCTGAACCTCCATCGGCGAAGCCATGCCGGACAGGATCGCGACCGGCTGGTCGGCATGTCGTTTCATCAGGTCCCTGACATCCTGGACACCCGCGATTCCCGGCATTCTCAGATCCAACAGGACGAGGTCATATCGGTTGCCATCCGACAAGGAACGCTCAACCTCGTTGCCGGACCGGACCAGCTCAACCTCGGCGTCCGGAATGTCGTTCTCCAACAGGGCGCGAACAGCGTCGAGGACGAGATCATGATCGTCGGCAATGAGAATTTTCATGCTCTGTTTCCTGTGTTCGGTCCTGGTCGACCTGGTCGTCCACCGGCGCACCGATGGTCTCAATCAGATCGTCGAGTGAAGCCGGTTTGGCAAGCGTGGCGGCGAGCCCGACCGGCAATGGCGGTTGCAGCGCGCCCGAGCACATCACGATACGGGTGTCCGAGCGGATGGCCAGCAGGGCGCGCACCAGCTCGTCGCCTGACATTTGCGGCATCCGCCGGTCGGTGACCACCACTCCAAAAGCCTTGGGGGCGGCCCTGAAGACTTTCAGCGCTTCGACGGGGTCCGTAAAGCCGACCGGGTCCCAGCCAGCGCGTTTGGCCGCCTCGCAGACGACATTCATCAAGGTCTCGTCATCATCAATGACGAGTGCACCGGTGGCATGACTGACCGCGCCCTCGCTGTCGTCAGCCGCAGCCGGTACAGCGATTCCGGCCATCTGGAGCGGCAGATCGACCACAAAGACCGTGCCTTCTGCCGGACGGCTATAGGAGGCAACGCAGGCCTCCTGGCCGGTCAGCAGTGCGTCGATCGTGGCAAGACCCAGCCCGCGCCCGCGCCCCTTGCTGGACTGAAAGGGTGTGAAGGCCTGGTCGAGGGCCTCCTGGGGCATCCCATTGCCATCATCCTGGACCACCAGGCGGGCGGCCGGATAATGGCGCAGTTCGCCGCGATGATTGGTGGCTGACGGCTGGAAGGGAAGCTCGACCGGCTCGGCTTTGTCGATGCGCAGGGTGCGCACCGTGACCGTTCCGCCTGGCCCGAGTGCCTCGCGGGCATTCTTCAACAGATTGGCAACGAGGCGTGCGAACAGGGTGGGGTCGGTTTCACACACCAGTCGCTCGTCACTGGCGGCGAGCTCGAGACGATACGGCGCACTGAACTGGTTGGACATCATTTCCGCGACGTCGCGAACAATCTCGTCAATGGCCCGCGCTTCGCGAACCGGCGTTGCATCGAAGGTGACCAGATCATCGACCAAATCATTGGCCTGGCGGCACGACGTCACGATCCGGTCGAACATCAGCTCGTCCTTGGGCGATGTATTGCTGTTCCGCAACAGGCGTGCGGACGCATTGATCGCGGTCAGGATATTGGCGAAGTCGTGGGCGACGGATGAGGCCATCCGCCCCAGCGCATCGCGGCGCTCTGCATCGGCCAGCATGGCCTGCAACTGTTCGCGCTGCCCTTCCCGACGCTTGTCGATCGCAATGTCACGGGTCACGCAGAGTATGCCGCCATCCGAAAGCGCAGTCAGGGAGAGGCTCTGATGGACTGACGAGCCATCCTGGGCACGCCCCGTCGCCTCGCCGCGCCAATACCCGTCGCGCGTGAAAGCGGGCATGACCTCGCGTTCGAAGACCGAAAGGACGTCGTCGCTGTAGAAGGTCGTCCACGACCGCCCGAGACAATCATCCACACTGGCATAGCCGAACATGCTCGCATGCATCGGGTTCATGTAGGTATATACGCCGGTCGCATCGGCGATCGCGACACCATCGGCAGAGACATCAATGGCCGTGCTCAGCCGCTGCACCTTGGCGGTCTCTTCACTCAGCCGTTCCTTGGCTTCATAGAGGCTTGCCGACTTGGCTTCGAGCACACGCTCAGCTTCACGGCGGGCGGCGGTTTCCCGGGCCAGCCGCCTTTCAAGCCTGCCAATCTGCTCGTCCTTGTCAGTCAGTGTTTCGTCCCAGACACGATCTCGAAGCGCGCTTCGCGCAACGGCTTGTCGGCATTGTCATTCCTGTGAACAACATATTCGTCGGCTTTGCCATAATGGTCCAGAGCGGCGAGGATCATGCCCTCACACAGGTCGGCCATTGGTCGGTTCGAATGATAGTCGACGACTAGACGCGTATTACCGTCGCGCGCCGTGACCAGGATCTCCGGTACTTCCGCATCCGGATAGAGTTTGCGCACATCGCGATGGATGACGCCGTGAATGCGCTCCATCAGATCGAACGGGTGGGTGATGCCCGGTTGCGCATGCGTAGAGATCAGGGCCGCAAAAAGCGAATTGCCGAAACCGACCAGAAGCTCTCTGGCCGACTGGCCGGTCAGCTCTGAAGTCTTCCCGACCAGTGTGAGCATTTCGGTGTGGTCGTAATAACCAACACTCGTATAGGCACCGCCGGACGGCAGCTCCACCTGATCCAGTACCTTGTCAACCAGAGCCTCGCCGAAAGTGCTTTCTGCGTGGTCGATGAACTGGCGGAAAACAACGCCCTTCATGTGTCTACCCTTCTTTTCAATCCCGGCGCCATTGTCGCGCGAGCGGGCGCGAAGACAACCTGACCATTCGGACAGGTAGGTCAGACCCAGTTCAACCGGTCGGCCCGGCCTGACCAGGCGAACAGGTACCCTGTCCGAACGATCAGGTCAGCCTGTCCACCTGCCGCTTAGAATGGGTCACCTGGTCAATATCGCTGCCCGGCGCCGGCTGCCAACTTCGGATCAACAAACAGATGACCCCGAGGAGGCAGCCATGCCCATCGCCAGTTTCGCTCTTGCTGCCGCCCAGATGGCGACGCCTGTCAGCCTGGACACCGGATTTGCCGTCAACCAGGCAATTGGGTTCCAGAAGGATGCGCAGGGCAACCGGGTTGTACTGTCCGGCACCAGCCAGCTGTCAGCCGGCACGTCCGGCGGCGGCACCCAGAGCCGGCTCATGCCCAGTTGGGGCGTGACCGCCACGACTAGCCAGGCGACGGCCATCGGCAATCTCGTTAGCGTCACGATCACCGGCAACAACAATACGGTTCAGCTCGACACCACCCAGATCAATCTCGGCAACCAGACCGCCATCGTCGGCGAGCTGCCGAACGTGTCGGGGAATTAGGATGAGCTGGATACCCGCCCTCAAAGCCGGTGTGTCGGCGCTCACCCTGTGCGCCATGACCGGCTGCGCCAGCCTCTCCGGCGACTTCCATGACCACATGGCCGGCTATACAGGCGCCAGGGTGATCGACAATTCGACCGCCTACTCGTCGGATCTGGACTGCCTGTCCCGGACCGCCATGGCCGGTCGCCCGCGGATTGCCGTGGGTGAGGTCAACGACCTGACCGGGCGGTTTTCCTCGCTCGACGGGACGGTGGCCACCCAGGGTACGGCCTTGATGGTGATGTCCGCGCTGGATCGGGCGGGCTTCCCGCTCGCCGAACGCCTCGACACGCGGGTCGCCCAGCAGGAGCTGGAATTCGCGAACAGTCGCCTGATCGGGCCGGATGGCCAACCGACAGAAAACTACCGCCGGGTCATGGCGGGCTCCATCGCCGGGAGCGACTACATCATTCTCGGCGGCGTCACAGAACTGAATTTCAATCTGCATTCCGGCGTCGCGGAAGCGCGTATCGGACCGCTGATTGGCGGCCGTCGCCACTATGCGATGACCGTTGGCCTGGACCTTCGCCTGGTCGATGCGACTGACCTTCGTGTCATCGACATCGTCAGCCAGAGCAAGGTGATCCGCGGACACGAGATCCGCGCCGGCGTGTTTGAATTCATTGGCGACACAACGCTGGACATTGGCATGGGCGAACGCGTCCAGGAGCCGGTCCACACCGCCATCCGAACGATTGTCGAAAGCGCCGTTTTCGACCTCGTCTCAGGCCTTGCCGGCCCCGCCGCGCAAACCTGTTCAACCGCAGGGACAGCCACGACCGGCACCCCTGTTTCCTTCCAGACCCCCAATTCCGGAGATTAATCATGAAACGGTCTGTTCTTCTCGCCACCGCCCTGGTGGTCCTGTCCGGTCCTGCAGCTTTTGCTCAAGCGACCGATTCCCTCGTCGATGTCGATCTGGGCCTGGGCGATCTCGCCGACGCCACTGTTGATCTCGGCGGTGACAACCTGGTTGATGCCGGCGTTGATCTCGGCGGCGCGGATATCCTCGACGCCACGATCGGCCTCGGTGGCGAAAGCCTCGTCGACGCCAATGTTGACCTCGGTGCCAGCAATGAAGCCGCCGCCAACGCCGTCGACTATGCTACGGGCCAGTCCAATTCCGGCAACCAGGACTCCTATCTGAACCTGATTGCGACCACCGTCGACGACGTCACCGGGACCTCCGCTTCGATCGGAAACTCCTATTCGCTCGAAGCCGCCGCAAATGTCAGCGCAGACCTGACCCAGGGCAATGAAGGCAATGCTGTTGCCGATGCCGACGCCGCCATCATGGCCATTGATACTGCGGCCATCACCGCGGCAGCGATCGGCAACACGGCATCCATCTCATCGCCGGCCTCGTTGATCGACATGACCGTTGACCAGAATAATCTCGGCAATCTGACGGCGGATCTGTCCGCAGTGTCGGGCGACGTGACGGACGTCAGCATGACCGCCGCTTCAATCGGCAACTCGCTGTCGGTCGAAGTACCGGGCGGCAGCTCGATCACCGCGGCGCAGCGCAATTCCGGCACCATGATTGCCGAACTCAACGGCTCGCTGGCCGGTTTCTCCGACGCTGCGGTCACCGCCGCTTCGATCGGCAATTCCTACAGCCTGACCAGCCTGAACAGCGCCATTGCCGGCAATGTCTCAAGCTCGGTCAATCAGTGGAACACGGCCGGCCAACTGTCTGTGCTCAACGCGACGATCGGCTACGGCACCGACGCAGCCGCCACAGCGGCTGCCATCGGCAACTCCGTCAGCATCAACGTCAATTGAGCCAGCGAAAGGCGCCGGACCTCCCCCCCTTTTGGGTCCGGCGCCTTTCAACCTTCACTTCCATACAGGGAAACATTGCGATGAAACCGATCCTGGTTGTCCAGAATGAGCCAATGATGACAACACTGTTGTGCCACCGCCTGACCATGAATGGTCATTCGGTGCTCACGGCGATCGACGGTCGCTCGGCCCTCGATCTGGTCAGCTGGGCCCGACCCAAGCTGGTCCTGGTCGACATGCTGTTGCCGGACATGCGCGGCCTGGACGTCCTGTCGCGCCTGAAGCACCAGCCGGCCACGGCCGATGTCCCGGTCATGATGCTGCTGCCCTATGCCCATGAAGGCGACACCGTGGCCGCCCTCGAGAGCGGGGCGCACGATTGCCTCGTCAAGCCAATCCAGCCACGTGAGCTGGTGGCGCGCATCGCTGGGGCGTTGTCTCGCCAGAAAGTCGCGGCATGAGCCTCCGATCCTGCTTGTTTGGCGGCCTGGTGGTGACCGGCCTGGTGGCCGGTTCCGCCATGGCTCAGCCTGAAGGCGACTGGACCGCCGATCTGGTGGTCGAGCACGCCGCCCTGTCGCGGACCGCGCTGGACGACTGGTCCGGGGCCGGGCTGCAAGTGGGCTACCGCAATGCCGACGCTCGCCTGACCTGGGGCCGCGCCGAATGGTCCCGCCGGTTCGGTACGCAGGACGTCTTTCTGCAGGCCGGTTTGCAGGACCAGTTTGCGGGCGGTGTCGCTTCGGTGGCGCTGGGCAGCGCATTCGGTGGCGATTTTCGCGAGGATGTCGATTTGCGCCTCGCCTGGACCCGACCCGCCTGGCGGCCTGCTCAAGGGACCGGCGGGACCGATTTGGACCTGACCGCCCGGTTCGCCGATTACGGCGATGGCGTGGTGACCGTGCTGGCACCTGGCCTTGTCCACTATCTGGCAGGTCACGATGCCTGGCTGTCAGTCTCGCCGATTTTCGTGCGTGCTTCCGGCGGCGATTGGGAAAGCGGTCTCGCCCTGCGCGGCGACACGGCCCTTGGCGCCAATTGGCGTATCCGCAGCGGGCTGAGCCTTGCGCCCGATATCGAGGCCGGCCGCGTGGCCCGTACCCGAAGTGTCGAGTTCGGCGTCCGCCGCGCCTTTGGACCGGACCGGGAAATCGGCTGGACCGTGTCGCAGGTCGACCGGTCTGGCAGCTATGCGCGCACAGGTATTGCCCTGTCCCTGCGCCAACGTTTCTGAGGACAATCATGCACTCGCTCGAATGGATATGGACGGCAGCTTCAATCTTTTGCACGCTTGGGCTCGGCCTTGTGGCCAGCGCCGCGGTCATCATTCTGTTCGAGCGCTGGCAGGCGCCGGTACGCGCCAGTCGGGATGCCTACCGCACGGCCTGCCTGCTGGATCATGTCGCCACCGGCGCGCCGCTGCCGCGGGTCAAAAGCCGTCGTTCTGCCCGGGCCTGGTCGCGGATCGCCCGCGAGCTGGCCGAGTTGCTGGCCGGCATGGAAGGAGACGCCCTGCGCCACCTGTCCGATCGCTTCGCCGCCCTGTCACCATCCCGCCAGCGACCGCTCTGCCTGCCCACCGTCCGGGGCGACGCCTCGCTGGGCCTGGCCATTGCCGATCTTGACAGGATGGCGACCTCCTCGCCGGTGGGCGAGCGCCGGAAAGCCTTGCGCGCGCTGGTTTGGCGCGGTCATCCCGATGCCACGACAACCTTTATCCGCGCCTTGCGCGATGACGACGCCGAAGTCCGCAGCCTCGCCCTGGCGGGCCTGGCCGACCTGCGCGTGACAGCCGCCGCCGACCGCATTGCCGAGATGCACAATGATCCGTCCTGGCGGGTGCGGGAGACCGCGCGGCGCGCCTTGCGGATGATCCATGAGCCTGCCCGTCAGGCCGAGCAGTCAGGAGTGATCCAATGGATATGATCATCAATTTCTTCGTATGGCCGGACGTGACCTTCCCGGTCACCTTTCTCATCCTGGCCAGCGCCCTGTTTCAGGACACACTCTACGCTGTGCTGATCGCGATCGCCGGTGTCACCCTGATGCGACGCCGCTTCGAACCGAATGCGCACAGATTGATGCGGCGGATCGGCCAGGAAGCGCCCCGGGTCAGTATCCTCGCGCCGGCCTATAATGAGGCCGAGACCGTGGTCGATTGCACCCGGGCCCTGCTGCGTCAGAACCACTCGAACTATGAAGTCATCGTGATCAATGACGGGTCGGGTGACGACACTTTGAACCGGTTGGTGCGGGCTTTCGATCTGAAACCGGCGGAACGCGAATGTTCGGACCGCCTGGACTTCACGCCGGTGCGCGCGGTCTACCACCGGCCCGGACCGGTCCCGCTCTGGGTGATCGACAAGGTCAATGGCGGCAAGGCCGACGCCCTCAATGCCGGCATTGCCCATGCGTCCGGCAGCCTCTTTTGCGCCATTGATGCCGATTCACTGCTGGAAGCCGACGCCCTGATCCGCACCAGCCAGCCCTTTCTCGACAATCCCGACACCGTTGCGGTGGCCGGCACGGTCCGTGTCGCCAATGGATGCCGGTTGCGGGAAGGCGCGGTCGAAGAAGCCGGCTTGCCGCGCCGCTTCCTGCCGCTCGTGCAGTCGCTGGAATATCTGCGCGCCTTCCTGGTCGCCCGTTTCGCCCTCAGCGAACTGGGCGCCCTGATGATCGTGTCCGGGGCTTTCGGCATGTTCGACCGGGCCCGCGTGGTCGAGGTCGGCGGCTATGATCCGCGCACGGTCGGCGAAGACGCCGAGCTGATCGTCCGCCTACACCGCGACGGTCGCGACAGCGACCGCCCCACCGTGGTGCGCTTCATTCCCGAACCGGTCTGCTGGACACAGGTTCCCGAGCGCCTGTCCGATCTGGCCGGCCAGCGCCGACGCTGGCAACGCGGCGCTCTGGAGACCCTGTGGCGCCACCGCGACGCCGCGCTTCGCCCCGGCTACGGCCTGCCGGGAACGCTGGGGCTTGGCAGCATGATCGTGATCGACGTGATCGGCCCCTGCCTGGAAGTGCTCGGCTATGCCTTGGCCTTCCTGCTTGCCGCCACAGGGCATATTTCCTGGAGCTGGTTCGCCGCCCTTTTCGCCCTTGTGTGCAGCTTCGGCTTCCTTTTGTCGGCCTCAGCCATCCTGCTGCAGGAGATTGAGCTACGCCGCACTGCCTCACTCAAGGCGATCGGCCAGTTGCTGTTCGCGGCGGCGATCGAGAATTTCGGCTATCGGCAGCTCAGCAATATCTGGCGCCTCGCCGGAACGATCGACTTCCTGAAAGGAAGCAAACATTGGGGCCACATCAAACGCTCCGCCTTCGACACGACAGAAACACCGACCTAGGCTGAAACCCAGGCCGAGGGTTGGCGGTATTTGGCGCAATCTGATCGCGGATTATAACTTGGCGCCCCGCATCGTGGCGCGGAATTGCGCCACACCTTGCAAGCCGTTGTCAGATTTACCCGCCATTTCAGGGAGTTTCCACTGACACGGCCGAATGCTTGAACGGTTCTCGCCGGTGCCCTCCCTAAAACCCAGCGCTCGCTACACCTACGCAGCCGAGCAGAAACCGGTGAAACTGGTCTAAATCAGATTGAGACCGACAAACCCGGTGAGCCAGAGCTACCAGGAGCCCACCTGCCAGGCGAGAATGGCGGACAGGGTCACGTTGGATCCGCCAAACAGCATGACGGCGCGTCCTCGTGTCATGACGCATTTCCTTCTTGGGTGAGTGACTCTGTGTCGGGCACGTGCGCCGCGCCCCCATCCTTGTAGATCACGTAGATCGCCGGAATAGCCCGAATCGTCAGCAGGATTGAGGAGGCCAGTCCGAACAGGAGCGAAATGGCCGGTCCCTGGAAGATCGGATCGCCGAGGATGACCGATGCCCCGATCATTGCTGCTATCATTGCTGCGATCGAACTCTGCCTTGCCAAACGCAGCGGCGTAGGAAACCATGCGTTGCAGGCTGGTCCGGGGGATGAAATGACCTTTGTGTTCGCCGCGTGCACCACGAGGGTTCGTCTCTTCGGCGCAACAGTCGTGCTGCTGCTCGCCACACCAGCCGCTTCTGCCCAGGATACGTCCAGCCAGGGTGGATCGATAACGTCCGACAAGCCGATTTACCGGTTTGGCGAGCAGGTCAGCATCACCTACGCAACGCCGAACGATCCCCTGCAGGATTCCTATGACGTTTTTCTGGTGACCCCCTCACCCGAACCGGCGCTTTGCGCCAGCGGCGTTCCCCGCGCCTCGGGGGGCGGGTGCACGCTCGATACAACGACGTTTTACAATCCCGACCGTGTTTCGAGCTATCTGCGCGTCGACATGACGGTGATGCCCGACCCGGGACTCAATTCCGTTGCGAGCGGGCAGTTCTGGGTGGAACGCCTGATCGAGGAACGTCCTGGCGCCCTGGCCTTTCCCGACGGTACGGTGCTTCGCCCCTGGCAGGCACTCATTTTTCGCGTGGACGACGTTCCCGGATTACTGACGGATTATGGTGCGCTTCGTGTCGAGCTGGCCCGCGTGGCCCGGCTGTATCCAGGCGGCGGGATAGAGGCGAGCGCCCGGCTCATCCAAGACGAGAACTACGCCAATGACTACTTCCGTCCGGCCTTGTCCAATGTTCGGGACCTGAGAGCTCGCCGAGCCTCGCAGCCCGGCGGGGCTCTGCCGGATACGTTCACCTTCGTACCCGGCCCGTCACGCTTTCTGCCGCTCGGGCAGTATGAATTTCGCCTGATCGGGGCGGACGACAGGATCATCGACCGCGCCGCGCTCAGCGTGGAACTGGCGCCCCTCGGCGACGTCTTCGAATTGTCCGATCCGCCTGATGGCACCGACGCTTACCCGGTCGCGGACAGGCCCGATATCACACTCGTCCTGCCGCCGGAGGTCGCGCGCAGCCCGCTGCCTATCGGGTTGGCGGTACAGGTACTGCGGATCGGCGACGGTGGAACACGGCAAATGGTTGGGTATCGCCAGCCGATCGCTGCCTGCCGGGGATGGCCCGATTGTGCCGCGGACCTGTTTGAGCCCGACGAATCTTACCGCCACGAAGTCGTCCTTTTGGACATGATGCCAGGCCGGTATGAGGCGCGGCTCGTCCTGATCGATGATGCCTATGATGAGACTGACACGGATGATCAGCTGATCTTGGCCCAGCAGGAATTCGTGCTGGAGGGCGAAGTCGAGCCATGGCGAAGTCCGCCCGCTGATCGTCAGATCCTGGTCGAGGGCGATATCGAGTTAATGCTCGACCGGGAGGACTATGCGGTGAGCGACATGGCGCGTTTGCGCCTGCAGCCTCGTGAAGGTGTTGAGCTGCAGGGAGAGACCCTGTGGATCTCTCTGAGGCGCAATCAGGTTTTCGCCTATGGCTGCACGCCGATGGCGCCGCAGCAGGTCGCCTACAGCGCGTTTTCGCCCCTGATCGGGAATGCGACGCCTGACAGTTACGCCATGGTGACGGGCCAACCCTATCACCCCCTCAATGCTCCCTCGGTGCCGCGGTCCGTCCTGGAAAGCGCAGATTACGCGGCCGTCCTGCAGGAGATAGCCGATGACGCGCGTGCCGGTGTTGCGCGCGAGGTTTACGCGGGGCCGCCGGAAGACGCGGCCTATGAAACCATCCCCTGGATTGGTTGGTCAGAGGACGGTGAAACGGCCGAGATTGCCCTCAATATGCCGCCCGGCCGGTACCAGCTGGCCCTGATGCGGGGTACAGCGAGCGCCTCGCCGGCCGGTCGAGACACGCATTTTGCCGACGCACAAACTGTCGCGACGGTCGAATTTCTGGTCACCGCCCCGCCCCTGGATGTGCAGTCTGTGATCGAGCAGGACGGGCAGGATGTTCGCGCTCGCCTGATGTGGGAGGGTGATGCGCCGGGGCAGTTGGAGCTGGACGCAGTTATCGTCTTCGATGCCGACCCAGGCACCGGTGCCATTCGGCCTCGACGAACGGGCGCCAACACGTTCCGCGACAATCCGACGACGGCCGGCTTTGATGTTGAGGTCCCATTGGGTGAGCCGTTTCAGAACACCGGCAATACGGACGTTTTCCTGGCCGAAGCCGGGACGCAATACGGCTGGCGTCATGTTGAGTTGATCGACCGCTATGGCTTGGTCCGATGGGAGGGTGCACTCGTTGATACGCACGATCCGTCAATCTATTTCGGACGGCCCGCGGCACTCTATCCACCTGAACCGGGCATATCACGAAGGTCAACGCAAACCGATCACCTGGCGCCTTACATATGGATGCCGAGTGCGGCGGATTGCGGGCCAAACCCGCCTGGTCGCACGCCAGAATTACAGGCCGTTGTCTGGATAGGCGGTGACCCGGAGACGCCCGATGACGACGTCTACGAGCCGGTGGACAGGGTCTTTCCCGGGTATCCCTTCCTCATCGAGGCACGATTTGAGGACCCTCCGGGTCAGGAAACCTACGAGATCGAGGTCGACAACGGCCCGCGAATTCTGGTCGAGCGCACTGAGGACCCCGGTCTTTATCGAAGCGAAATCCTGACGATCCAGCCGGAGGACGGGCCATGAGTGGTTTCTGGTCAAGCCTTCTGGGTGACCTCAAGGCACGGCGCCTGACCAACCGCACCGCCGGTGCGGTTGGCGGGGGCGGTGCCCTGATCGCAGTCACGGTAGCGGTCAGCCAATTCCTGTTGTCCGGATATCCGGTGTCGCAGGACGACGCGGCAGCCCAGCAGGCCGAGACGCGCGAAATCGCGGGTTTGCGCGATCGAGCCCTGGGTTCCGAAGAAGCGGCCGCACCCGAGCGTTTGCCGGAGTTCCGGGCGACCAGCTTCGACCCGGCCTCGGTCTCGGTTGATGGAGTCTGGCGCGTTTCGACCCAGGATTTCGCGCTCGGTGAGGTGACCGGCCGCGCAATTATTGACGAGGCAGAACAAAGCGCTGTCGTCCGTCTAATCCATCCGCACTCTGGCGAAACCTACACATTGCGGTCAACCCGGTTCGAGAGGAATCTCGGCGTTCTGCAACTGCGGCTCGAGGGGGAGTGGCCAGGAGCAGGCGAACAACGACGCAATGCCATCGGAGAGGTGATAGAAAGCCAGGCAGCTACCGTGAGCTTCTCGGCTGGCGGTGAGCCATTTGCGCTGAATGTGCAACGCCCGGTGCGGATGACACAACGTGTCATCGAGTTGGAATTCGCCATCGACCCGGTGTCTTTGAATGGACAGTGGACCCAGCGCTGGAACGCGCCGCGCTATGGCGGTCAGACGTATTCGGGGCGTCAGGGCGACCTGTCCTATGCGGACGATGACACTGGTCAGATTGTCTTTTCCGGCCGGGAAACCTGGAGCCGCCTTGAGCCGCGCATTCATGTCGTCGTGCCCCTTTCGCGTCAGATGCAGCGCCTGGAGTACGGCGTCGTGCGGCGGCCGCATCCAGACGGCAATTTCAGCGGCGATGCAGTGGATCCGATCAGCCACCGCACCTTGCTCGTCATTGGCACGGATCTCCCCATCGGGTTAGGTGAGCCGGTTGATCTGGGGTCCGGCGATGGCGATGTGAGCTACGCGCTGGAGATGAAGCAATACCAGTTTGCCTCCGATTTCGCGCGACGGGCTGAGGTCGGCTACGACCGTCTGCGCTCCGAAGTCGACCCGGAGACCTATCGCCGGCTTCAGGACATGGACGCCATTCTGGTCCGGGCGGATATTACGGACGAGACCCTGCCAGGTCGGAAAACGCTGGAACTCAACGGTGCCGAGGGAAGTTGGGTGCTCCGTTTCGGCGATTTTTCCGGGCGGATCGATTTTGCCCGTCGCCTCAATGATCGGGAGACCGAAGCAACCGACGTCCTGCTCGCTCCGGAAACCATGGTGGTCGAGTTATCTCCGGATCGCGATCTGAAGGTCGAGAGTGTGGATGTTGTGGTGTTTCGCGGCGCGGAACCGGTTTTGTTCGACTCCCGGTCCGTCGGAGCGACGACCGCCGATGACGCCACGCGCCAGGTCCGCCGGATACCTGCGCGTCGCGAAACAACCCGCCGGTACGATCCGGTAACAGGCGACGAGCGCGAGGTTATCGTCTACCGGACAGTCCCCTTGCGGCTGCACCCTCGCGGAGAGCCGAGCCGAGCTGAGGGATGGCCGATAGAGGTCAGCGAAGGCGATACACTGCGCGCCATCGTTGCCGATCCTGGCGTCTATGAACCGAGGCCACAGATCGCCGGCGCGATCGTCGCGACCTCGATCGCGCAAGTGGCGAATGCCCGGAATGGCGACCATGGCGAACCCAATCTGACTTGGGGACGGGCGTTGTTTGACGCCTATCAGTGCGCGGAAATCGAAATCGACCTCGCCTCTGTCAGCGATAATCCGGATCTCAGCACGGCCGACCGTCTCAACCGGTTGAGCCAGGTCGAGGTCGAGGAATTCTCCAACCTCATCCTTCTGAATCCCACCGATACACTTGGCGCGCTCAGCCGCCGCTTGACCGGATACACCATCGCAGACGTATACCGGCCAACCTGGTTCTCGGTGGGAGTTTCGGCGGGTGATCACGCCGCGATGCTTCTCTTGCGCGACGTCTTTATTGACCTGATGACAGAGCAGGAAAGCGCCTGGAGCGATGCCCGCCTGACGGGCGACGCGCTGGACGGATTGCGTCGTCAAATTGATCAGATCGTCTTCGAGCCCGGCCAGCCTATTGGCGATTTTGATGTCCGGGCGCCCGACGGCGAGATGGTGGAATTTTATCGGACCTTCAGTGACGACCCGTCCCTGAAGGCGGCTTATGGCCTTGACGATGCGGGACTGGCGGACTGGCGCCGGTCTGCCACGCGCGAAGCCGGGCAGGCTTATCGTGCCGCGATTGCAGCATCACGGCGCACCGCCGAAGAGACTGATGCCTGCGACGTCGAAGGCTTGCTCGAAATGACTGCCTTTGGATTCGGCGCAGTCGAGCGGCAGATCATGCCGCGCCTTATGCGACCGTCGCCGGATGGGTTCGGCTGGGAGCCGGATCGGGTCGCCCGGTCCTATGTGCGAGGACACACCACACTCGCGCGCGCAATCCAGGCCCAGGAGGATTTTTCCCGCGCAGATACCGACAGAGTGGTCCTCGCCGCCGCGATCGGTGGCGGTCTGGGCGCAGCGGCCTTCGGCACGGTCAGTGCGGCCTGGCTGGCCTTCGCCGTTGACGTGGGAGACCTCGGGCTGACCGCAACCAATGAGTCGATTGCGATCTGGGAGGCTGAGGAAGAACGCACATTCGCGCGCGGCGCCACGGCGGTGCTGGGCGCCGGGCGGTATGATTACGCCAACCAGGCAGCGAATATGCAGTGGTTCACCGGCGTGACCAAAACCGCTCTGGGAGCCTACGGCGCAGCGGACTCGTTTGTGGACGCCTGGCGATTGACCAGTGTGACCCGATCGGTTCAGCGCGGTCATCAAAGGATTGCTGCCGACCTGACGCCCGCTGACTTCGACCGGTTGGAGCGGAGCATTCAGCAGGACGTGCTCACCGCGATTGAGGAGGCGCGGCGCCTTGACCAGTCCTTCAATACCCCGGGATTCTTCGGGCGTGGCCGTGGCCTGACCGGTGCCGAACGCACTGCCTATGAGCTAGGTGAGCGCCTGCGCGAGCGCTTCCTCGGGCGGCCCAGCTGGGCTGACTCCATTCCCGCGCGGACCTACACCGCCATCTCGGACATGCGCCATCGCGCCGATATTGCCCGGCTGGCGGCTGAGTCACCGGAGCGTTTCGCGCGGATGATGGATGATCCGGTGGCTCGCGACCTGCTGCGCGCACCGCCCAACGCGACAACGCTCGATGACCTGGCACAGGCGGTCGACCGCGAGCGACGCCGCATCGTGACCCCGATCAGCAGTGACTTCTACGATGATATGGCGCCGGGTACGCCCGACCCGCTGGGGTTCCGGTTCGTCGACAGGGTGTTCGACTATCCGGGCGGCAACCGGGAAGCGGTCTCGGAAGCCTATATCGGTCAGCTGGAAGTCGGGGGCTTCAAGCGGATCCTCTACCGAGAAGACGACACCACGGTGAGCATCGGCATGCAGATGTCCGAGTTGTATGATGACGCCCCGACCTGGGTCGGCACGGCGCGCCGGAACCTGCTCGGCGAAGCGGCAACCCGCCCCGGGATTCCCGTCTCGCTCTACATGAATGCCCGCACCTTTGCCCAATTGGGCGTTGAAT
The DNA here is from genome assembly GCF_000014745.1 of Maricaulis maris MCS10. Taxonomy (NCBI): domain Bacteria; kingdom Pseudomonadati; phylum Pseudomonadota; class Alphaproteobacteria; order Maricaulales; family Maricaulaceae; genus Maricaulis; species Maricaulis maris. The sequence continues at coordinate 3,037,749 of NC_008347.1, forward strand.
TCGGCGACACACGCTTGCGAAGTGTGTTCCTCAGCAACATCACCAATGGCCAGACGGCGATCCAGCTGCATTGGCTGAGAAACGCATACCCCGACACCCCGATCGACGAGTTATTGCGCTACACGCACTCCTACCGATACGCCGAGACAGCCATCACGCAAGCCGGTTTCCGGGTCACGGGTGCACGCATCGTCCCGAAGCCGAACTATGCCCGCATGACAGCAGAAAGCCTCCTGGGTCGCCCGGGCGCGTATTTTCGCAGCGATGTCGACTGGCGAGTTTATCTCCAACGCCACGGGATCGAACCGGACGCGATTATCGAAAACGGACACACTTTCGAGCTTCTCGTGGAGCCGTTCGATTGATGAGGGGGTCGGCGGAGTTTGGGGAGATCTCGCCTTGGTGACCCAGGTTCGCGCTACCCGTCTTGAGGGTTCTGCTCTGCCCCCAGGAAACTGGATCGTTTTGGATTGGAGTTTTCCGGTGGTCTGGAAGCGGGCTGAGCGGAGACAGAAAGATGCGAGCCTCGAAGTTCACGGACGCGCAGAAGGCATTCAATTTGAAGCAGGATGAAGCCGGGATTCCGGTTGCGGAGATCTGCCGCAAGGCGGGGATCAGCCAAGCGACTTTCTTCAACTGGAAGAAGCGTTATGGCGGTCTGATGCCGTCGGAAATGCGGCGCCTCAAGGAGCTGGAGGACGAGAACGCCCGGCTGAAACGGATCGTGGCCGATCTGTCTTTGGACAAAGAGATGCTGCAGGACGTTCTCAAACGAAAGCTGTAAGGCCTGGTCGCAAGCGGGAGCTTGTCAAACAGGCGGTTCGTGAATCGGGCGTGTCGACCCGCAGGGCCTGCAGAAACCTGCTGCTCGACACGTCGACCTTCCACTGCCGGCCTCGGCGACCCGACCAGGCCGCGTTGAAAGAGCGCATCATGGACATCTGCGGGACCCGCGTGCGGTACGGATATCGGCGCGTTCACGTCATGCTCAGGCGGGAGGGTTGGTTCGTGAACCAAAAGAAGGATCGTCGCCTTTACAATGAGATGGGCCTTCAGGTGCGCAACAAACACCCGCAGCTCAAGGTGAGGGCCAAGCTGATCCGCGATCGCCGGTAGGCGGTCTCACCCCTGGAAATCTGGGCGATGGACTTCGTGCATGATCAGCTCGCGACCGGGCGCAGGCTCCGCATCCAGACGGTGGTCGATACCTGGTCGAGATACGTGCCGGCCATCGATGCCCGCTACAGCTATCGCGGTGAGGATGTGGTTGTGACCCTGGAATGCATCTGCGCCCAGACGGGTTATCCAAGGATGATCCGTGTGGATCAGGGCTCGGAGTTCATCTCCCGGGATCTCCACCTGTGGGCCTATGCTAACGGCGTCACGCTGGACTTCTTACGGCCCGGCGCGCCGACCGACAATGCCTTCATCGAGGCGTTCAATGGCCGACTGCGGGCCGAGTGCCTGTCGGCAAACTGGTTCATGAGCCTACCCGATGCCCGTGAAAAGCTGGAGTGTTGGCGTGGAGACTACAATACGGTAAGACCGCACAGCGCCATCGGGAACAAGCCCCCGGTCACGCTGATCAATCACGCCGGTGTCGCCAGTCCACAAGCATGAAAACGCCGCGAAACTCTAACCGGCAATGGTCCAGACTTGGGTGTCAGAGCAGAAAGCATCAGACTCTCGAAATAAACGAGGGAGCCAAAGGGCTTAGGTCACTGGGTCAGACTTCGTGCCTTATTCAGGGATGTGGACAGTCGCTCGCTCAAGCACTCGTCCCTGAGGCGGCCAGTGAATTTTTCCACGAAGCCGTTCTGCTGGCGCTTGCCCGGAGCGTTTTATTGCCCCTTGACGCCGAGTTCCTTCTGTCAGCGCAGGATGGCGCGGCTCGTCAGACCGGTACCTTTATCCGAGAGGATCAAAGCAGGGTTGCCGCGCCGGGCGATGATCCGGCCGAGGTCGCGGACGACGCTCACGTCCGCGAGCGAGATGTCCACCACAATCGTCAGCGCTTCACGTGTGAAGTTATCGACCACGCACAACATGCGTAGGCAGCGTCCGTCCGTGTGCACAGCCCAGACGAAATCCAGGCTCCAGCGCTGGTTTGGACCGCTCGGCAGCACCATTGGTCGTCCTGGGCCAGTCTGCCACTCGCGGCCGCATCTGCAACATACCCTCGGCCCTCCTCGCGGTAGATGGGGTAGAGCTTCTTGTGGTTCGCACTCAGCCCCTCCCGGGCCAGAAGTATGCGCAGCCGGCGATAACCGATGCGACGCCGCTCCTCGGTCAAGTCACGTAGACGTTCGCGCGGCACCTCATCGCCCACGTCGCGCTTGCGATACAGGAAAGTCGGCCGGTCCAGCCGGACTAACCAGCACTCCCTACGCTCGCTCTGCCCGTGCGCCTCCATAAGGTGCCGCGTGGCCCGTCGCTTCGCATCGGGCGTCAGAAGTCTTTTGAAGCCAAATCCTTCAGCGCCGCAATGTCCAGCATCTGTTCGGCCAGCAGGCGTTTCAGCTTGGCATTCTCGGCGTCCGGCGTCCGAAGCAGCTGCGGATCCGACACCATCATGCCAACGAACGTGGCCTTGTACCTGTAAAACGTCGCATCCGAGATGCCGTAATTGCGGCATAGCTCCTTGGTCTTGACACCCGCCTCGTGCTCGCGGAGCATCCCGATAATCTGTTCTTCCGAATAACAGCTCTGGCGCACCGTCTGCCGCCGTTCCGACAGACTCTCAATTCAATAGCGCGACCATATGGGACTCAGGTCAAGTAGTTACCATTACGCGAAGCCTCCAAGTAAAAAACCGTGTACCTCTGCCGGCATTGAGGGCGTCGTGTAATTTTTTGGGTCCGGCAGCAGCCTATTTACAGGCTCCACTAGAATTTGCGGGTAGCGTTATGCGGGTTATGAATTTTCTAACTAGGTTTCTACCCATTTGGGGTTGGCAGCATTTGCCAAACAAGGAAAGTAGCGATCATGAACATCCTGGTAATCGGCGGGGCCGGCTTTATTGGCTCGCATGTCTGCAAGGCAATCGCGGCTCGGGGTGATTTGCCGATCGTGTTTGATAATCTCTCGCGCGGAAATGCTCATGCCGTGCAGTGGGGGCCGCTTTTCAAAGGCGATGTCCGTGATGCGGCGGCGCTCGACTTAGTTTTTGGTGACTATACGCCTGTCGCCGTTATGCACTTTGCTGCAAATACTGAGGTCGAAGAGGGTGAGCAGGCGCCTCTGGCCTTTTGGGACAACAATGTGGGCGGTGTGATCGCGCTGCTTCAGGCCATGCGTCGCGCGGGCTGCGACCGATTGGTCTTTTCCTCTACTTGCGCAACCTACGGCATGATTGAGCAGTTTCCTCTCACCGAAGACAGGCTGCAGTTACCAGTCAATGTTTATGGGCGAACCAAGTTGGCAGTTGAACACATGCTGGCTGATGTCAGCCGGACGGAGGGCTTGCGCTACGCAGCGCTGCGCTATTTCAATGCCGCAGGCGCGAGCCCAGACGGCGAGATCGGTGAGGAGCACAAGCCGGAAACTCATCTGATCCCTAATGCCCTAAAGGCCGCCGCAGGCCTGGGCGGCACCATGAAGGTGTTCGGTGGTGACTATGACACGCCAGACGGAACATGCATCCGCGACTACATTCATGTCATGGATCTGGCTGCGGCACATCTAGCAGCGCTTGATCGCCTTGGCAGGTACAAGGGGGGAGTTGCTTGCAATGTTGGCACGGGCCAAGGACATTCGGTGCGCGACGTGCTCGAAGCCGTTGAGGCTGTGACCGGCAGACCCGTACCGTACGAGCTCCATGACCGCCGGCCCGGCGATCCGCCGCGGCTCGTCGCGGATGTGACGTTGTCCCGGGACCTTCTGGGCTTCCAGCCGGTAAGCTCGGACTTAGAAACAATCGTACGCACGGCCTGGAATTTTCACCAAGCCAGATGGCAAGCGACGGTCGTGTCAGATTAAACGCAGGTTGAGCGCGATCGCTAGATTTCGAAGCGTCGGCCGACGCGTAACCCGTTCATGTATTGCAAGACTTCGCCAGAGATCATTCGTCTGGCGGTGATAATGTACGTCCGCTTTCCGCTGTCGTTGCGGAACGTGGAAGATCTCCTCTGTAAGCGAAGCATCGACATCACGCACGAGACGTACCGGTTCTGTTGGGACCGGTGACCTGAGCCCCTTGGCTCCCTTGTTTATTGTGAGAGTCTGACGCTTTCATAGTTCATGGTTTTGAGGTTGGCGAGCGCGCCGGGAGCGGAGCCCTCGGACAGCTCGAGCGACCGGCGCGCTGCGGGCGACAGCCCGCCCAAGGATGAGTGAGGCCGGTGGTGGTTATAGTCGTGCCGCCATCGCGCCAGCACCTTTCGTGCATGGGCGAGGCTGTCGAACACTTCCTCGTTCAGACACTCGTCGCGAAGCTTTCCATTGAATGACTCAACGAGGCCATTCTGCTGGGGCTTGCCCGGTGCGATGTAGTGCCAGGCGATACCGGTCTGGCTCTGCCATTCGCGGATGGAACGACTTGTCAGTTCTGTGCCGTTTTCCGACACGATGGTCTCAGGCTCGCCGTAGAGGCGGATGCAGCGGTCGAGTTCGCGAGCCACACGGGCACCCGACAGCGACGTGTCGGCCACCAGAGCCAGTCATTCCCGCGTATAGTCGTCGGTCACGTTCAGCATCCGGAACCGCTGCGCTGAACCGAAGATATCCGACACGAAGTCGAGGCTCCAGCGCTTTGTTGGACCATCCGGCACCGGCATAGGCTCGCGTGTTCCCGTGGCCCGTTTGCGGCCACGCCTGCGCCTCACCGTCAGCCCTTCTTCCTTACAGAGCCGGCGAAGCTTCTTGTGGTTCATCGTGATGCCCTCACGTTCAAGCATCAGACCGATCCGTCGATAGCCGAAGCGGCGACGTGCCGCCGCAATCACACGCATGCGGGCTCGGATATCCTGACTGTCCGTGACCGCTTCTCGCCGAACTGTCTTCGGGTCGACGCTGACCAACTTACAGGCGCGGCGCTGTGAAATGTCGTAAGTCTCGATCACCTTGAGCGCCGCATCCCGCTTCAATTGGGGCGTCGTCAGGACTTTCCCAGCAGGTCTTTCAGGACCGAGTTGCCAGCATGCTGTCAGCCAGCAGCTTCTTGAGTCGCCCGTTATCGGTCTCAAGCACCTTCAGCCGACGGGCATAAGACACATCCAGACCGCCGAACTTGGCCTTCCACTTGTAAAACGTCGCCGAGCTGACCCCGTGACGCCGACACACCCCCGACGTCGCCATGCCACGCTCCTGTTCTGCCAGGATCGCGATGATCTGTTCCTCGGAAAATTTGCTCTTACGCATCGTCTGTCTCCCATACGACAGACTCTCATTTCAAATGCGGGACCAAATGGGTCTCAGGTCACTCGCCTGGTACAACACCAACCGACCGCACTATGCTCTCTCGCGGCAACCGTCAGCCAAAAGGCTCAGCCATCTGAACAACGTCTTAAGAAACGATAATTAGACCACAAGGGCCGTTGCACCCGAAATCCGCATTAGGGATGAGCGCCAATTTGTTGCAAGAATGTTTGCCGTGTCACGGACTAGGAGACCTCAAATGAACAAGACCATTTGGATGCTATGGCTTCAGGGTCGAGAAAATGCTCCCGCGGTTGTTCAGCGATGCATCCATAGTTGGGAAGTGAACAATCCAACTTGGACGCTCAAACTCTTAACAGCTGACACTGTTTCGCATTACATTGACGTAACAGAATTCGTTGACCTTCAAACGCAAACGCTCCAAGCAGCATCTTTGTCCGACATCATACGCATCATGCTTCTCCACGAATATGGTGGTGTCTGGGCTGACGCGACGACGCTGTGCAACGCTCCCCTAGATGACTGGCTGCCGGAAGTCTCCGGAACTGGCTTTTTTGCATTCAGCCTCTCCCCATTCCCCCAGGGTGACAGGCCCTTGTCCAGCTGGTTTCTGGCTGCGGAGGCGGGAAATAGCCTTGTTGGCAAGTGGGCCGGGCGTGTGCACGCCTACTGGCAGAACCGGGAGAGCTCAGATGACTATTTCTGGTTCCACCACCAGTTCTACGAATTGCTGGAACAAGATGCACTCGCCCTTCAAGCTTGGCAGAAGGTTCCAAGACTTAGCGCTGCCGGCCCACATTCCGTCCAGTTCAATTTCGGTGGGCTGGACCAAGACGCTGAATCAGTCGCGAACCAGATCGACTGGTCCATTCCACTGTTTAAGCTCACACACCGCATCGAACCTCGCCACTTGAAAGCCGGAACCATTTTGACGCACGTGCTCGATCGATGCGCACCTGATTTTTCAACATGGCCCCCACAAACTGACATTTCAGCAGTTAAGGTCAATTGTGCATCATACAGTCTTTCAACAATGAACAGAGGCGATCACGTCCAGCTAATTGCCGGACAAAGCTTCATGAAGAGAGCGGGCTTTGTAATTGAAGACTTGATCGACAGAGATGATGAAATTGGGTCGGCTCCTGGCCTTAGTGACGATGCCCAAGACGTCCCGATTTTGATCAATGGTTGGCACAAGCACAATGCGACCGAGTGGCCGCCAAACAGAAAACTCAAACCAGTTTTTCTCGGTTTTCATATCCGTCCACACCAATGCCCCAACCTTCTATCGGATGAAGCCATTGAATACTATAAGGCTCATGAGCCAATCGGGTGCCGGGACCGTTTTACCCAAAAATTACTTTCAGATAGGGGAGTCGAATGCTTTGTATCAAACTGCTTGTCACTAAGCTTTTCTAGGCGCCTCCCCGAGCCGGGTCAACAAACAGAAATCTTTGTCGTTTCTCGGGACGAACGCCTCCTGGACATCGTTCCGCGTCATCTCGGACCCACAAGGTTCATAAATCACTATAGCGAGACAACTAGCCACGAAGAAAATATGGCGGAGACATATGAACTTCTTCACATGTATCGCCAGCGCGGCAAGCTGATTATCACGACCCTACTTCACTGCGCCTTACCCGCTATCGCGATGGGCATACCGGTCATCGTATTGTATCCAAACAACAACGAAGCGGCACACAAGTCTGATGCAGAACGATTTAGCTCCCTCTCTCGCATGATCCGGGTGCACACCTTTGATCGGGTCGATGAAATTGACTGGCGCGGTCAAGTCGTGGATACGAGCAAACAGAAACTAGAGTTGGTTGATGCCTTTTTGAACCTCAAAAAAAGGTGGAACAACTCCGCCAACTCCATAGGTCCTATAGCTCCCAGCTCCTCCTTACCCGTGCCGCACACCAACGTTTGGCAGGAGCGTCGAAAGGCGACGACTGAGTCTTTGTCCAAATTCTACTCCGACACTGAGAAGTGGGGTCATGCGAGCCAATACCACGCCAATTGGAATTTGCGCGCCGATCAAGCCAGCAAGTTCCTTCCATCGGGGAAAAGTGTATTTGAGATTGGTATGGGGGCCGGTGCGTTTGCGGATCTCGTTTCGGATCGATGCGACTATTTGGGATCGGACTTGTCACCTCTGTCGCCTGATGCGCTAACGCTTGATGTCGACAAAGATGAATTTCCGGATCGGGTTTTCGATTACGTTGTTTTCCTAGGTGTATTTGAATACTTGGCCAACCCGCTCAGCGTGTCGACCAAAATCGGCAACAGTACTTCCAACATTATTGCATCATACTGCTGCCGCCTTCGCGCCGGTGATGCCATTCATACACGCCGGCGCCGCGGCTGGGCAACAGACTTCACCGAGGTTGAATTCTTAGCGCTGTTTTATTCCCAAGGCTTCACTCTAACCGACAAACTAGAATTCAACTCTACGGACGATTTCACTCAGTCGATATTCCATCTTCAACGTCTTAGTTTTTGAGCTGGCGCAAGGCGTGGGAATATGTTCGGTCAGCACGTGAAGTATAACGACGCACATCGGACAAGAAGAAATACAAAACCGCGGCACGCGCCATTGCAGACCGTTCAGAAACGCCCCAATGTCTATCAGTCACCTCGGGCACCAAATTTGGACGACCCTACGGCATGCAGCTCAATTGCCCGCTTGAATCTGTTTGAATGCCATTGGTGCAATTGGCGAGCGTCGGAAAGAAAACATTTCCGGTCTGATCAAGCTTGAACAACACACCACCGCCTACTCGATTGATCCCGAAGTTTCCCGCACCTTCACTCGCACCGGTTTCGAAATTGGACAACGTCCAGATCGTACCGGCGTCGGTTTGTTCTAAGATCATCATTTGGCGCTCACTACCTGAACCCTTAATGTGAAAGCGGCCAAGTGGGTTAGATGTGCCCAAACCAATGTGCCCGGTTGACTCTACAAAGAGGGCGTTCTCATCCGCACCAGGCTGAATGCGAAACGGAAGCGAACTCCCATTTGTTACATCCCGAACAAAGAAGTTCGCTTCGTTCGCAGCGATATCGAAGGTTTGCGCTGTGAACCCACTGGACCCGTCCTGCTCGAGGCGCAGGGTCGGTGTGTTTCCACTGCGGACATGGATATCCGTCGAAGCATTTGCCACGCCGATTCCGACATCGCCCTGTGAATCGACGAAAAGCGAGTTTGCCGGCGCACCCGCATTTACCCGGAATACCTGCCGTCCAGCAGTGGCGTCATCGATACTGAAGTAGGCATCGCCGCCGTTCGAACTATCATTGATCGTGATACGCCAGTCATTGCTTGGAAAGCTGGCAGAACTACTGGTGTCATCGAAATGAAGGCGAAGATTGTTTTCCTTCAATCGGACGGTATCAAAGCCAAAGCTTTCACCGTTGACGCAGTCAGTGCCAACGCAGAGACTAAAATCAATGATGACATCATCAAGATGCACGATATCGGCATCGGACGGGCTTGGCACAATCGCCATAAGCGCCATCGACACGGCCGCTGCACTCGTTGCGGAAAGAAGATGCTTCATTGTTTAAGGCCCCCGGTGCCTGGTTTACGTCTCTTGATCAGCGTCATCAAAGACCAGAACTTGGCCGTTCTCGACGCGGAAACTACCTGTAAAACTTACGCCTTCTCGCGGACGCTGGGCGGTCGGCTCGCGCCCGTTATAGCCAGCCTGTTCGCGGCTGGATGGTTCGGCTGCGTAGGTCTGCGTGGCCGCCGTCATTTCGAAATGATAGAGCCCATCGGCAACTTCGCCAAAATCCGCAAGGCGGAAACTCGGAGCGCGGCGCTCCGAAAAAACCTGGCCATGATAACCGTTCGGACCGCTCACGGAGACGGTAATGTTAAAATAAGTCGGGTCGGCATCAAAATAGATGCGACTTCCAGCATAGCGCGCCGACAAGCCGGCATCCGCGGCTGCAGACCGCGCCTGTCCAATCGCTCCACTCGCCGGCACCACGAGGAGCAGGCTGAGGATCGTCACGGTTTGGACTAAGCGTTCTAGGCGCATAAACAATCTCATGGTGTAGATGATATACTGCTCGGCGAGCACACACAATCGTTATACGCGATTTCCCTGGCGCAGCGTCGTGACGCGCTTGATTCAGTCAGACGACAATCGGCGAGTCACCTCTTGCCGGGCGTCGTCGACCTGATCACCGGTCATCTGAAGCGCAAGGTTGTCGCGAACGAGGTCCGCATCAGGATACCCGCGATAGGCTGCAAGGCTACACCGTACATAGGCGGACCGGTAATTCTGGGGCACGCCCCACCCGTTGGCATGAAGCAAACAGAGACTGAAGTCCGCGCTACCGAAGCCTTGCCCCGCCGCCGCCTCGAACAGGGATCGCGCAGCCTGCAAGTCCTGACGCACGCCACCACCTCGCATGAGGCGATGCCCCTGGAGATACAGGGCAACCGCGTCGCCACCTTCTGCTGCCGTCAGGTCATTCCGGTCCGGCGGCGCCGCCCATTCGGGCTCGCGCAGTCGTCGATCAAGCGGAAAGCCAATGAGCGAGAGCAGTTGATCCAGCCCGGCCCCTTCAAGAATTCTCGCCCTGTCAAGAAGTTGGCGCGCTTGTGTCTCATCCACGGGCGCGCCCTGGCCACTCTCATAGAGAACGGACAAATTGCGCAATGCTTGTGGCAAATCCTGATCGGCTGCCAGACGGAACCATTGAAAGGCCGCATCATAGTCCCGCGTCACGCCGTCACCGCGGACATAGAGGAGGCCGAGATTATTTTGGGCCTGCGCATCGCCCGCTTCCGCGCTGGCGATGAACAGGGTGCGGGCCCTGTCGAAATCCTGCGGCACCCCGTCACCTGTCATGTACAGAATACCGAGATTGGTCTGGGCCTCGATAAGGCCCTGCTCCGCCGCACGCCGATACCAATTGGCCGCCTCGACGAAATCCGGCGACCCTGTCAGGTCCGACGACAGGGCCTGGGCGTAGTCGAATTCATATTGCGCATCACCAGCCTGCGCAGCCCGATGCAACCAGTCCAGGCCAACACCAGGATCAGGTGCGACACCCAAGCCCAAGACGAAAGAATGGCCGAGCGCATTCTGTGACCGCGCAACGCCCGATGCCGCGGCGGCCTGATCAAGCTCGACCGCCCGGAGGAGGTCCTGGGGGACGCCCAGTCCCTGCCGATGCATGTGGGCCAGCCATGAACCCGCCTCGGCATCTCCGTTCGCCGATTGCACCTCGGCTTGGCGAAGGGCACTGGCATACTCGCCGCGCTCTAGCAAGATCTCGATCGTATCGCCCGATTGAGTTGCCGCCGACGACGGGAGGCCGAGGACGAAACCAAGCGCGACGATCCAATTCCTGTGTGTGCGAAAGAGCATATCGGCCCGACCTATTGCGACGGCTGCCAGTCAGCCGCTCGGTTTTGCGCCTCGGCCAATTGCTCCGGCGTCAGGAAACGGGCGAACACATCACGCTCGCGAGCCGCCTCGGAGGCGCCCCTGGCGGCTGCCAGATTGGCCCAGACATGAGCCCGCATATAATCCTGAGTCACACCCTGACCGGCCGCAAACCGACGCGCCATGGCCAGCTGGGCAGACGGTGAGCCAGCATCTGCCGCCCGACGGAAGTAATCAAGCGCGCGGACATCATGCTGCGGAACGCCTTCGCCCGCCTCGTACATGACCGCCAAGGCGTTCAGCGCCGCCGCATCACCTGCTTCGGCACGTTCCTCGGTCCAGAGCAGGGACGCGCTGTCACCGGCACGCGCCGCCTCCAGCACCCAGGTCTGCGCGTTCGGATACTGCTCGGCCCCGATTTCACCGGAGGCGACCAGCGCACCGAGACGGGCGCTTATGCCGGGCACACCTTCTCCGACCACGTTCAAATACCAACGCACAGCCTCGGCTATGTTCGGCTCAGTACCGCGGCCCGTCTCGTAAAACAGACCGACCGCAGCCTGCGCGCGAACCATGCCGGCCTCTGCCGCCATCCGGTACCAATTCAGTGCACGCGCATCGTCTTGCGCGACACCCGTCCCCGTCGAATAGGCATAGCCAAGATTGGACTGGGCACGGACATCACCCGCCTCGGCGGCTTCAGTGAGCAAACGAACACCCCTGGCAATATCGCGCTCAACGCCGGTACCGGAAAAATAGTATGAACCCATCACCGCGGACGCACCGATATCGCCGCGACGCGCCGCCCGCTCGAGCCAGACAATTTCCTCTGGCGGTTCGGATGCAGCTTCGGCGCGCTCAAGATACAGGGCGACCAGCGCCTCCTCAGCCGCGGGCCATTCTTGCGCAACGGCGCCTTCAAGCAGCGAGATCGCGCGATCCGGATTGATCTCCACGCCGCGACCTTCGCGGTACATCAGGCCCAGACGATATTGCGCCAAAGGCAAACCAGCCTCCGACAATTCTGTTAGAATTTCAGCAACTTCCGCGTAGTCGGTGCGGGCAAATGCGGCCTCGGCCTCCTCCATGCGCGCGGCCATTTGAGCCTCGGAAAGGCCGGATTGCGACGACCATTGATACATCGCGAAGCCGATGACGGCGGCTAGGACCGCAGCGCCGGCGCCAAGCAGAATTCTCGTTCGCATCACTCTACACCCCTGCCATGCCTGCGACGGTGAACGCGATAAGTCGCCCCCGCCTCTAACGGCTCATTGATTTGTGTTACCGATCCATCTGCCCAACGGATGGAAACACTGTCGATCTGGTCCAGATCACCCAGTCCAAAATGTGCGACCGGGGCGTCAAACGACATGAAGCCACCGCCCAACTGAATCTCGCGGGTTTGCAGACCGGTACCGAAGCCCGCATGGCGGACTTCCACCCGCGCCCCGATCCCGTCGCGATTCCCGCGCTCATCGACCAGCCGGAAGCTGATAGCCGAGCGGTCAGAATTATTCAGGAAAGCGGTGACAGGTGAATTCACAGGCACTGCAATCACATCGAGATCACCATCATTGTCGATATCGGCCAGAGTCGCGGCCGCGGTTATGGCGAAATCACCGAGCCCATACGCCTCCGTGACTTCTTCAAACCGCTCACCAGCCTGGTTGCGCAGAAAGATGTTCGAGGGCGTCACCTCGTTTGGAACCCAGGTTCCGTTGACGATATACATGTCCTGCCAGCCATCATTGTCGAAGTCACCGTGTGAGACATCCCAACTCCAGCCGCCGACCTCGACATGCATGGCCTGCGCAGTCTCTAGGTAAACGCCCCGATCTCCCGGCTCCAGCAGGACATTCCGTGACATGATCTGCGGCAAGGCCTCATCCTGTTCACGAGCGGTCATGGCTCGAGACGGCAGGAAATGGACGTCGCAAAGCGCCCGGATCGTGGCCTCGCCAACCGGGATAAGCGCACACATTTCGGCATCATTGTTCTGGATGGCCAGATCCTTCAGCATCATGCCGCGACACTCGGACCGGTACGGCTCCTCGAAACCGGAACAACGCCGCGCGTTGCTCGGATCCAGGCTGTTGCCCGACCTGTACCAGACCTTGATCGCCATATTGCGTTGGCAAATCTCGCGATCCAAATCCCGCTCTATGCCATCGCAATATTGCTCGATGGGCTGCATTCTAAGCCTGTCCGACACACCATCCGCCCGCCCCGCGATCTGTGCGAAATACAGCGCCATCTGGCCAGTATTCCGCAGATCAAGGGAAGAGACTGACATGGTCGTATTTGTTGTCATCGGGATCAGCCCGTCCTGATAGGTCACGGCGGTGAATTGACCGTCACCACCTCCGAAATAGGCATAGTCCGGCACCTCAAAATCATTCCCGACCAGGAGATCAACCAAACCGTCCGAATCCAGGTCGGAGAACAGGATAGACAGTGTCTCACCGGGAATGCCTGGGAGATCGCGGAACTCCTCCCCGCTCAGGACCCCTTCATCATTCAGGACGACACGATTTCGCGATTCCTCGCCCGGAATACGACGGTACCAGCCGGCCGCCCAGTTTCCGAGCGCGACATCAAGGTCTCCATCCCGGTCCACATCGGCAAAACTGACCGCCAGGGTCAAAATGGCGTCATCCCGGTTCGCAACCGGACTCAATCGGTCGGCGGCGAACTGCCCGCCTTCATTCGGTAAAAGGAAATTGCCATCCCGAAATGTCGTCAGGAACAGATCGAGGAAACCGTCATTGTCGGCGTCCATCAAAGCCGCATTGAAGATGGGAAGAGACCGAAGGCCCGGGTCATCCACTGCACCACCGGAGAAGCCCCCGGCGCCATCATTGCGGTAGATATAAAGCCCCACGCGGTTCGACGCGAAAACTAGGTCGATATCGCCGTCACGATCGATATCACCGGACGCAACGCTTCGCCCTTCCCAGAAGGGCGGCCACATGTCCGCCATCGAGAACTCGACGGGATGGTCGATACCCAGCTGCCAGGCTTCCATGCGTGTAAACGGCTCATCGCCATACGCGGCATTCTCGGCGTAGGGCAAACGCTCTAGCTCGACATCAAGATCCGTCGCCATCTGAAGCGCCGACATTCCAGTCGAATCATGGACGGGGAGACTCACCGCCGAGTGAAAGGTACCGGGTGCCGAATCCACGACCTCATCCCCGCCGGTCAGCAATTCGATGGCGCGTCGTGTCTGGTAGTCATGATAGGCGTCGATGGCCACGCCACTCCCGACACCCAGGACACAAATGGTCGCTGCAAGGAGGCCCGCAGCCCGCCAGCCGACTGACGTCGCGACAATCATGAAGGAATAGACGCTGAAACTGCCGAGCGTGAATACGAGCGTCATGATAAAACCATGACCGACTCCGCCATTGAGCAGAGCACCGGATACGACCACGTCAAAGCCGATCGGCACTGGCAGGAAAGTGCCCACCACACCCGCGCCCAAGGCGCTGAGTGGACCAAATTCACGGCCATTAATCAGGTCGGCGGGCAGAAGAGTGCCGGCAATTGCACCGAGGAAGCCGGCGAGCAGCATGAGCGGCGCGGTCATGCGAAGAATGAACCAGAAATTCCGTGCGAAATCGGCAATAAACCCCGTCAGAGACGCTGTCAGGTTCTCGCGCTCGGGCGCGGGCAGGTCCGGCGCTTGTGGCGCCGTTACAGGTTTCACAGAATGCAGGAGGCGCTCTTCCGGCAGGACACGGCAGATCAGCGGCACAGCCACCAAAATGACGGCGAGACTCAACACGAGTTTGGTGACCGCAATGTAAAATGGCAGAAGCGAGAACGCCATGGTCAGAACCACCACGTTCAGCGTCGGCGATGCGATCATCGCCGAGAGCGTTGTCTCGGCCCGCGACCCTCCCTGGAACAAACCTCGGGCGATCGGCGCGGCGCAGTTCACGCACACGCCCAATGGAGCCCCGATGACCATTCCGTAAAACGAGTTGGCAAATCGTCCCTTGAAATTTCGTCGCTGGAAATAGCCCAACAGAGTGAGGAAGGCGGCGCCGAACAGCCAGCCGAACGTCATGCCCTTCTTGTTCGTATTGATCCAGTTGACCGTTGAAACGCCAATGCGTTCAAGCACCGGCGCTGCCGGATCCAGCCCAATCAGGGCCTCGAACGCCAGCGGGTCTTCAAGCTGGATGGCTCCGCCCATCATAGCCTTTTCGTCGAGCGACGGGTAGCGCGAGGTCGTCCAGAAGAAAGTCGCAAGTACCACCATGACGACCGCGGCAAACACGAGGCGTTTCCATTGATCCAACCGGACCAGTCCGGACACCATCACCAGATTCCCTCCCCCGACGGACAATTGAGGTTCTGGAGCCTATCCTCGCCAAACGCAACCCAAAGGAAAGGGCGCTCTGAGGAGGTTTCAAACTCGGCGAGGCCAACCAATTCGTGTCGGTGCCCGGCTCTGACCTCAATTGAGGCCCGCAGCGAGATCCGCATGCCGTCAATCCGCGTGTCCGGCCCGAAGCGAGCGGAGTCCCGCGCTGGTGCCGAGGTGCCCCCCAATACGGTCAGATGGGTTGCTGCACAGGCGAATTGCCGCGGTGTCAGACCGAGCACATGTCGCAGTTCCTCGACCGAGGCGAAGGCACGATTTTGCGGCGCATCGTCCGGGCGGGCCGCGTACGCTGCACGTTCAGCACCTCGCGCGCGCTCATCATCATCTGTGTCACGCCAGTCCAGAATGCGGTCGGCGATCGTTTCCGCTGCGACCTGGCTTTCGCCCAGCCGAACGAACAGAGCCGTCAACTGCTCGTCATTGGCCATGTTCAGATCGGTCAGTCGTTGACCGGGCCCGGCCTCAACCGACACCAAGTATTCTCCGATCAGGACCTCAACCGGCAATGCCGCGACATAGCTACGGCCGATCTGGGCAACGTCATAGGCAACAACATCCAGCGCAGAGCGCAACGCAGCCTCTCGCTCAAGACTGTCGCGCTCGACCGCTGCGAGACGCAGGCGTGTGTGTGTCATCGCCGTGATCGAGAGCAAGACCGCTGCCAGAAAAAGCGAGAGCCACAGTACAAAAATCAGGGCCGAACCGCGCTCGCGAACGGGCGGTTCACCGGCGATTGAATCCAGTATCAATTGTCGAAGAGGCCGGGCTGTCGGGCCTCCAGGGCTTCAAACTGGCGGCGCACATGCGTGAGGGCGCTCCCGACATCATCATCGGTCCAGATGATGCGAGGTGTAAGGAAAATGACCAGCTCGCTGCGCTGACTGGTCATAGCTCGGTTCCGGAATAGATTGCCCACGCCTGGGATGTCTCCGAGTAGGGGCGTGCGCGATTCATTGTCCGAGGTTGTTTCCCGGATCAGCCCGCCCAGGGCGATCGTATTCGAGCTCCGCACCGAGACAGTACTGGTGAACTCGAGCTTCTGGATTGTCGGCGAGTCGATTCCCGACGTTGTTGTCGGACGCACACTCGAGACTTCCTGATTGACCTCGAGCACCACCATGCCACTGGCATTGATACGCGGGGTGACTTGCAAGATCACCCCGGTTTCCCGCAACTCGACGGACGACACGATTGGCGCATTGCTCTCGGTTACGGAGGTCGCGGTCTGGGTCACGATTGGCACTTCATCACCGACCTGCAGGTGAGCCGTCTGATTGTTCTGGACCATGATGGAAGGCGCCGAAAGCACCGTCACATCCGTGATCGACCGCAGCGCGCTGAGCGTCGCCGTCAGGTCGGTGCCGGAGAAGGCATAATTGAAGCCCGGGAAGACGGGAGCTGTGGAACCCGTGTTGGAATCGGAGAATTGCAGGCTTGATGTCTCGTTCGATCCGGCGTTCTCGAAATACCAACGAACACCGAAATCGAGGCCATCTTCAAGACGAACTTCGGCAATTGTCGCTTCGATGAGAACCTGCGGCGGCATGACATCCATGCGCTGAACGAGGTCAAGGATCTCGCGATATTCCTGATCCGTCGCCCGGATGATCAAGGCGTTATTGAGCTCGTCCGGGATGATAGTGAGCCGACTCTGTTCCTCACCCGGGGCACTGGGCTCCCCGTGTGCGTCATCACCCTGAAAGCGCGGCTCGATCAATTGCCCGGCCCCGGTCTGGCCACCGGCAAAAGCGGCTGTGATCTGCGTGGCCAATGTAGAGGCGGGTGTGTTGCGAACCACATAATAGCGCAATCGCCGCTCGGAACCTGCTGATGGTCGGTCCAGCCGCTCGATCCAGACCTGCGCCTGCTCGAACTGGCTGCGGTCGCGTGCGGTCACCAGCAGCATGTTGAGGCGCGGCATGGCAATGGTCTGGATGGCATCAATCGACATGCCGGTTCCGGACAGCACCGTATCGACTTCACTCTTCGCCGTTTCGGCCGAGACATAGCGCAGCTCGAACATGCCAAAGACGCGATCGGTCAGGAAGGGGCGATCAAAGAGAATGGCCGCTCTCCGGGCGCCATCGACATCCGGCCCTGGTCCAGCCAGCACCAGTACTCCCAGCGCATCATGCGGCACGACCTCGACCCGGTCCGACAGGAAGGGGTCAATCAGGGACACAATCGCGCTCGGTGTCGTGTGAGTGACCGGCACAACGCGGCCGCCATAGCCCAGCTCCGACGACAGTCCGGTCAGCCCCGGACGCGCCATATCCAGCCGGGTCAGCAGGTAGCCCTCTGCGCGCTCGGCAAGGACGAGATTGGATTCACCCAGCACCGTCTCAAGCGCCGCGAGTGCGGCACGGGCAGGCGCCGGCTCGGCAGATGTCAGCGAAATACGGCCGGTGACCCCGTCGGCCACCATCACTGTCTGGCCCAGCGCGTCGCCGACAATGGTCCGAACGACGTCAGCGACCGGCACATCAACGAAGTTCAGGCGCAAGGTCCGGCTGTCGAGATCCGCGCGGTTGGGTGACTGGCTGAGCCGAGACCCGTCACGCGCATCAAAATAAACCAAGCGCTCCTGTTCGATCGGAGCCTGCGCATCCACCGTGGACGCCGGAGGCTGCGCACCCGGCGCATCGGTGCCCGTCGCAGCCGCGACAGAGTCATCGGCCGGGAGGGTCGTGGCAGGGAATCGTCCTGCGTGCACGCCAGCGGCATCCGGCATGAGTTGCGCGCACGCCTGCAGCGTGAGCAAAAGCCCTCCGCACACCAAGCTGGTTAAAACAAAACGCTGTGACACGAACCCATCCCCTCGCCGATCAAGTTGGCGGTGACCCTAGCGCTACAAAGAGTGCAGCTCTAGCAAAACAATCTGCACTATCGTTGAGCGCGCGACAGCGTCACGCGGTCGTCGTCGCGCTCGAAGATCGCCGTCTGCGGCGTCAGCGATACCAGTGTATAGCTTTCGAGGCTTCTTCCCAGCGGGATTGTGACGAGTCCGCCATTGCCGCGAAACAGACCCCAGCCGCCGGAATCCGCCTCTACGACCCCGACCAGTTCATACCGCGCCAGCGGTCGCTCCGGAGCGACCGCCCGCTGTGCTGGTGCCATGCGGGGCTGCAGCGCCTGTGATACCATCGCACGCCAACCATCAGCGCGCGGGCCTTCCCCAACCTCCTCTACTCGCGAAGCATCAGGTCGAACCACCGGCTGCAGAGGCCAGGCGC
This sequence comes from Maricaulis maris MCS10, assembly GCF_000014745.1. Lineage (NCBI taxonomy): Bacteria > Pseudomonadati > Pseudomonadota > Alphaproteobacteria > Maricaulales > Maricaulaceae > Maricaulis > Maricaulis maris. Next base: position 3,056,156 of record NC_008347.1, read on the forward strand.
TGGCCCAAAGCGCGCCCGATACCAGCAAGAGCGTCGCAGCGCCCGAGATCATATTTGAGCCCAAACTCATCGCGTCGCTCTGATGAGATAGGGCTGACGAAATTCGAGAATGATTTCGACATCGCCGGGCACTCCGGTCGCGACAAGGCTCATTTCGGCGACACGAAGTGGCCGAAATTGAGGGGCTTCAAGAATTGTGAGCACGGTCTCGATGGGCGCCACTCCCACCCAGACAGCATGCAGCTCACCGACCCGCTCCGTCACAACGCTTTCGCCCACACCACTAGCCTGATCGGTCGCTACACCGGCCGCTTCAAGCTCGGACAGAAATGAGCCGAAGCGCTCGCTGAACGCCTCACGCGCGCGCGCCGCGTCCGCCAACTCGACCAAAGTCTCGGCCGACAATTGACGCGCCCGCATCCAACGCGTGCCAGCGGCATCCGCTTCGGCCAAACCCTCGGTCAACTGGGCAACCTCCGCTCGCAATGTCTCGCGTCGCGCCCAGCCGGTTATCGCTTGTTGTAGCGAAACCCACACGAACACCACAAGCAAGACCACAGGAAGAACCACCAGAATCCAGGCCAACAGACTCGACCAGGGACGGGGAACGGTCAGCAAGATCGCCCTCATGATCCGGACTCCGCATCCACCGATCCGCCCAGGGACAGCAATCGTGACCCTAGCCCAGGATCCGTTGGCAAAACCCGAAGGGCATCAGGCGATTGAAGGTCCAGACGCGCGATCGCGTCGGGCATATCCGGATCGGTCATCGCATCGGCCATGCCATCCAGGAGATCACCAAGGCCGGTATAGGATTGCGCGAACAACAAGGCCGGCTCGACTTCCGCCTGCACTGACCGTTGAAGGCGGAGATCGCGTGCCTCCACAAGCAGGATATCCCGCTGCGCCTCGATACGATCCGCCTGCCGCTCGTAGCGGTCAGATACGGCCGCAAGACAAACAATGACTGCAGCTGCAACAACCAGAGCCCGTACAACCGGGCTGTGCCAAAGCCGGGTTTCGGCACCCGCTTGTGAATCTGCAAAAATTAGCGGCTTAGCATCCGGCCGGTCTGCGACCACCTGCCATCGAGTTGACTTTTCTCGGGCCATTCGCGCCGCCTCTTCGACCCTGGCCCGGTGGGCCACAGCGACATCCACCAGGACACGCCCGGCATCGCCCGGTCCGACTAGGGAATAGGCCAGCACGGCTCGCTGCTGCGGCAAGGGAGAGTGTTGCTGCAGCCGCGCGCGAAGGGCGTCGTCACCGCGGCGTGAAATCACTGCATTCACATCAACCCGCGTCCGGAAAATCTCGGAACCGGGAAGGACGAGCTCGACGTGACCAGCCTCAGCCTTGCGGGCAGCCGCCCGGTCGTCGGTGCGGGAGATTGTGCCGAGCCAGGAACGCAGAACCTGCCCGACCGGGAGGAGTTGTCCACCCGACGACACGTCATACCGGTCGGCGATCACACGCCGGCCAGCTTCCAGAACCGGTCGCGGGAGATCACGGCGCACTTCCTCAACCGCCCAGGCGGCAAGGCCAGCGACAGTGTCGCTAAACGCCCTTCCACTCGCCTGCAAATCCACTAGCCGCCCCCCAAACACACGCCGAATCCTGAATCGAAGTCGCAGTCGAAACGGGCTTGAGCCGGCACATCAAGCTCAATCCGCCGGATTGTGCCATTAATTGGCGCCAAGTCCAAAACTATGAGCCGCGGCAAATGGTTATACTCCCATTGGGAGGTCCAGGCCAATGCGTCTCGCGTTTCGGTCTCGCCGTAATAGTAGAAACGGGCATCGCGCCCGACCCCGGCCAGCATCGAAGTTTGAGGCTCGCCGGTTATTGAGCCGGATCCCGCCATCGCGATGATGACATCCTCACCCTCAATGGTGAGATTCAGCTGCACCAATTCTCCACTCGTCGGCATGCGGACCCACAGCGACAGCCCCCGTGGCGATCCCGAAACCGCGCCCTGCCCGATCGTGTCTGGCAAGGGCTGGACCCTGGCGACACTATCGCGCAGCAAGGCTTCAAGCCGGGCTGTCGTTTCTCGTGATACGACGTGCTCCCGCACGCGGGTCTCTGCGAGACTGACTGCGCGTATCGCAGGGGCCAGAAGCCCGGCAAGCAAAGCAAGCAGGGCAACCGCGACCAGCGCCTCGAAGAGGGTGAAGCCGCTATCTCGGTTCATAGGCACTCGCTTCGAGGCCTTCGTCCCCGCTGGTTTCGACATAGACAAAACGAAGCTGCCAGCCTGGCAGGTTAGCGCGCTCAAGAACCACGGCGGTCAATACGGCCCCGGTCCGCGGGTCGACGGGGCGATCGACCGCAGTGAATTCGAAACGCCAGTCGGGGTATCGTTCGGAAAGTGCGCCAACAGGCAAGCCTGCGCGCAATCGCGCTTCAATGTTTCGGGCTTCTAGCATGGCTTGCTGAACCTGATCCGCCTGGCGCGAGCCTCGGGCCAGGCCCGCCAAGCCCGCCATCGTGGCCGTCAGCACCCCCGCCGCGATCGCCAGCGCGACCAGGGCCTCAAGGATGGCATATCCGTCGCTATTGCATCGATCGGTCGACATGAATTTGTCCCGAGATTGCATCCAGACGAACAATACGCTCTACCGCCTCCAGCCTGATGACTATTCGAGCTCCTTCGCGGGATAGCGGACGCCCGGACATGTTTAGCGTCTCCGTTTCCTGCCAGCCGAAGCGAGTACGGCTTAGCCAGCGAGCATTCAGTCCGGCCGGCCAGTCACGACCGACAGAGAGTGCGTCAATGTGATAGCCGGTCTCGGTGACGGCAACGAGCACGGCGGCCGCGGACCGCCTGGCTTGAAGTTGGGCTCGCCGCAAATCATCCGCCAAAAGCTCGGCCGCCTGATCCAGTCTTTCGGACGCGCTGGGAGGGCGAATGCGGCTCGCGACCAACCCGGTGGCAAGGGCCAGAACGACCAGCGCGGCCAGCATCTCGAAAAGAGAAAACCCCCGATGACGCCATGAGGCGGTCATCGATCAGCTACGAGAGAGGTCACTATCCTCTCCTTCGCCACCCGGCTCTCCATCCCGACCCAGGCTGCCAATTGTGAACCGTTCACCGGTTTCATCAAGCCCGTAGCTATAGGCCCGCCCCCAAGGGTCGGTCAGACCGGACGTATTGCGCATGTATGGACCTTGCCAGGCGAGCGCCCCTTCCGGCGGCTCGACCAGGGCTGTGAGTCCTTCCGCTTCGCTCGGATACTGACCCGTATCAAGGTAATAGAGTTCCAGCGAGGTCTGGATCGAAGCGAGTTGCGCGGTCGCAATATTGACCTTGGAACGGCCCGCATACCCGATCACCCGCGGCGCAACGATCGTCGCCAGCAGCGCGATGATGACAAGCACGACCAGGAGCTCGAAAAGGGTAATGCCAGCATCCTTGCGAGATAGGCTGCGAACGAACTTCATTTTAGAACACAGCGTCATTGAGACTGAGAACTCCCGACATAACCGCGGCGATGACACCGGCAACGCACGCTCCAAGGATGACAATCAAAACCGGCCCGAGCAACTCCAATGCCCGACTCAGGCGCGATCGCGCCATGCGTTCATAGCGATCGGCGGTTCGCAGCAGAAAGACATCAAGCTCACCGGTTTCCTCGCCCAGGCGAATTTGCCGGATCAGGTCGCCAGGCAGGATGTTCTGCTCATCAAGGGCCCGCGACAAGGCTGTTCCCCCACGAACCCGGTCCGCAGCCCGCGACATTCCGTCCCTCATGCCCGGATCCGCTACAGCGTCGCGCGCCACATGCTCGGCCCGGTTCACGGGAAGGCCCGCCTTCACCAACACTCCCAAAGTCCGCGCAAACGCCGCAGCATCCAGTTTCCACAGAGCCGGCCCCACTATCGGCAAGGTTCGGCGGATACGGGTGGCGGCTATCGGGAAACGCGCTATGGCTGTTCGGGCCAGCCAAGCCAGTCCGACCACGGCAACGGGAATCCAGATAGCATAAGTGCGCAAGAAGGCGCCGACCCCGATCACGAACTGTGTCTCCGGTGGCGGCTCGATAGCGGAATCCGCGAACACGATCTCGAATTGCGGGAGAACGATGAAGGCCAAGAAGACGAGGGTCAGATAGATAAGGCAAACCAGAACCGCAGGATAGGCCAGCTGACCCGCAAGGTCCCGTTTGAGGGCCTGCTCGGCCCGAAAGCGGACTGCGAGGTCGGAGAGCGTGGCGGCCAATTGCCCGGATTCCTCGCCCGCCGCTGTCATCGCAACCAGGATGCGCGGCGGGGTAGCAGGATCGGCCTTCATTGACGCACTGAGGGAATGCCCTCCACGCACACGGGCCTCAAGGCGCAGAATGAATTCCCGGAGACGCCGGCGTGTTTCGCCCTCAGCCAGGCTAGCGAGCGCATCATGTATCGACAGGGCCGCCCCAAGAAGCTCAGCGAGGTCTTCCGTAAAGTCGGCAATGTGAGCGCTCGGCAACCGCCCGGAAGTCTCCGAGCCTCCGGACGAACCGACCTCCCTGACCTCGACAGCCACGATGCCCTGCGCCGCTAGTAACTGGCTGGCCTTGGTGGAATTGCTGGCTAGGATTTCGCCCCGCTCGACACCGCCGGACGCGTTTTCTGCAAGATAGCGCCAAAGTCGCGGTTCAGACACTGGGCCGCTCCGCATCAGCCTGGCCTGTATCTTCCAGCGCTCGCAACAATTCAGCGCGGGTCGTCAGACCCCGTTTGCACAGGGCGAGGCCGTCTTGCCACATTGTTTGATAGCCGGCGCGTTTCAGCACCGGCTCGAGACCGGTTTCACGGGCGCCTTCCCTGATTGACGCGCGAATAGCTTCATTGACGCGGAAGGCCTCAGCCACTGGCAGGCGCCCCCGAAAGCCGGATTCTTCGCAGCGTTGGCATCCCGCGCCTTCACAGGTCGGGCAGGTTCGGCGGACCAGGCGTTGCCCCACGACACCAACCAGTGTTGCGGCCAGCAGGAAATCCTCAATCCCCATATCCTGCAAGCGACTGATCGCGGACGGCGCGTCATTCGTGTGAAGCGTCGACAAAACGAGATGGCCCGTCATGGCTGCCTGAATAGCGGTTCTGGCCGTCTCCGCGTCACGAATTTCGCCGACCATGATCACGTCCGGATCATGACGAAGAAACGCCCGCAAGGCGTTTGCGAAGGTCAGGTCGATCGCCGGATTTGTCTGGGACTGGGCCACACCGGCCAATCGATACTCGATCGGGTCCTCGATCGTAAGGATCTTGCGCTCTCCGCTCGCGAGACGACGGAGGAAAGCGTAAAGCGATGTGGTCTTTCCGGAGCCAGTCGGCCCCGTCACGAGGATCAATCCGTGCGGCATGTTCAGCATGGCCTCGACGGGCTCGCTGACGGATTGGGACAGGCCGAGACTCTCGATGCCCCGCAGGCTCGCTTCCGGGTCGAGCAGGCGTAGAACAAGGCTCTCGCCGTACTGACCGGGAACGACTGACACGCGAACATCGATCGTGCGTCCCGCAACCGGCATGGAAAAACGCCCATCCTGCGGCCGTCGCCGTTCGGCGATGTCGAGTTCCGCCAGGACTTTTACGCGCGAGATCACGGCGAGCGCCTGAGCGGTCGGCCAGGCAATATGATCCTTCAGCACGCCATCAACGCGCAGTCGTATCTGCGCTTCACGATGCTGGAGCTCGACGTGAATATCCGAGGCGCGAGCGTCCGTGGCGCGTGCGACCAGATTGTCGAGACGGCGCACAACCGGACCGGCGGATGCGAGGTCACGCAGCCGCTCGGCATCCAGGCTGATATCAAGACCGCCGTCGACCTCTTCAGTCTCATCACCAGGCTTGGCTGACAGACGGTCGGCGCAAAGGGCGCTGAAGAGGGATTGAGTCACCACGACCGGGACCAGCGACCTCCCGCTGGCAAAGCGGATTCCGTCCAGCGCGTCGCTGTTCATGGGATCAACGAGCCCGACAATACAAGCGTCACCGCGAATACCAAGCGGAATCGCGCGTTCCGAAACCAGAAAGTCTGAATTGAATTCAGAGAGATCGAGAGGGGCATCCAGAACACCGATATCGTCGATCGTTTCGGCATGATCGAGTCCGGCCTCGGCAGCAAGGAAAGCTGCAATTTTCGGCTCGCTGGCCAATCCTGCTCGCGTGAGGACGATATCCAATGGCTCGCGGGCACCGGCCTTCAAGGCCGCTGCGTGTGCAGCCTCGGCGGGACTGACGACCCCCGTCTCAACGAGTCGGTCAAGCCGGAGCTGTTCAATGTCATCGCGCGATAGAGTCATGTCGTTCCAGCTTAAGTCGCGCAGCCGTTCATGGCGAGGGCCTCCGCCAGTTCAGGTACCCGGCGGAGGCGAACGCGTATTGGCAAATTGAAGCGCGGCAGCTGGCCTGGGCCGTCAGTGCATTGAAAGCGGCAAACGGATCCGGATCATAGCGTTATTGGCTTCAAAATCGCCTTCGCCCAGACCGATCATCGAGACCTCGCCCGAGATGCGGCCACCATTTGCCATTTCCACTGTCAGACCCAAACGCGCGTCACCCCGCAAATGGCCGAGCGTTTGCAGTGTACCGGCAGCGTTGAACACATCGGCATCATCATAATCGTAGAGGGCCGTCACATTCAGGTAGGGCTCGACATAACCGCCAGCGGCATTCTCGAACCGATATGCCACTTCAGGCCCGGCCGAAAGGCGCCCGATCGTGATGGTCTGACCGGGAATGAAAATGCCAAGCGTGTCGGTGTAGGAGTCCTGGCTTTCGTGGAAGTAAGCTAGGCCGACACCTGGCGTGACCCGCCATCCTCCGTGCAGGATATCGCCGGCCAGATTGGCCTCGATCAACCAGCGATCCGTCTCGAAGCTGTCGGTATAGGTTCCAATCGGATTGACCGAATTGTCCGACCGCCCCCAGGCCGCACGCAAATCGAGATAGGTGCGGTCCGAAATCCGCGCGACCATATACGGGCCGGCCATCCAGCCATTCCCTTCAACCGCACTATTCCAGTCGCCCGTCGTCATGTCGGTCTGGTCGTACTGTAGCAAAACACCGGCGAGCACATTCGCGGAGACCATTATATCCGTCCCGACATGCACGATTGAGAAATCCGCATCCGAACCCAGGCCTGCCCGGTTGTCCGAGACACTTGCGACACTGGCCTGCATCCAGACATCAAGGCTGGACAAGCCGGTCCGGCCATTCAGCGAGAAGCGCTCAGCGCCCGGCTGTTGCGGTTGGCTCGCCTCGGCTGCCTGACGCAGCGCGCCCAGGCTCGTCGACATTTGTGCATTCAGGCGTCCGTCGCGGAAATCAGCAGCAAAACTGTTCGGCGTCGCCGAGCTCCGGTCGCTACGCATCCGCCCGGCTAAACGCGGGCTATTGGTCAGGATGAGATCGGCACGCGTAGCCATGAAGTTACGGATCGCAGACAGGGTCACTCCGCGGATATAGTCCTCATTCCGCCGATTGGCGAAGGTACAGACCATGTTCTCCTCGGCGTCGAGGTCGATCGTGACCTGACCGCTCGCGAGATCATAGATATTGCCGCCGTCCAGATCGCCGGTGCAGGACAGGGATGCGAGGTCCCAGCCTTCCGACGCCAACTGGGTCAGGACATAGCTCCCGCGAAGAACGTCATTGACGGTAGTGCTGGCACTACCACCGGCCGTCAGGACGGTTTGCCCGTCCAGCGCCGTGAGTGTCGAGGTGTAGGAGAAGCTTCCCTCCCCCTCTTCCGGGGCCGTTGTTCTCGTTATGATCGTCAGATCACCCAAGCGCGGTTCGATTGCAATGTTCACCGGTATCTCGAGCGTTTCCAGCGCATTGGCCTTTCTGCCCCCACCGCGCTGAGACGGCGGACTGACTTCGACCACCGTGATCGTTGCAGTGTAGGAGCCCGGGGCCAGGTCCAGGACGGCCGCGGTAAAGCTGACCGTGAACTCGAGGCTCCCGGTCGCAGGAATTGAACCTGAGGTCGGGTCGATCACCAGCCAGGGCTGGTCAGTCGATGCGGTGAAGTAGAAGGCTTCACCGCCGACGTTTTGCAGATCGAAACTGCTGGTGGCGCTGGTCGGATCATCGGTCAGCGTCGGCAGCTCGATTGTGACGTCAGGAATCACGGTCTCATCGACATCCGGCTCTGCGATCTGGGTGAACTCACAAGTCACAGAGTCCGTCGGCCCCAGTGTCACTGTCGCGCTGCCCGTTGCAGAGTCCAGGACGGATGTCCCGCCGGTGCAGCCGATCGCATCAAGATTAAACCCATCGACTGCGGCCGCCGTGAAGGTATAGCTACCCTCGACCAGGTCATTAAAGCTGGTCACGCCAGCCTGGCTAACTGTAGCGACGGAGAAGTCGCCAAGATCACCACTGAAGTCGAAACTTCCATCTGTAGCCCCGGTGATGGCAACGGCAACGAACAAAGAGCCGCGGCGCATTTCAACGCTGAGCAGGTCGGCCACCGGACTGTCCGGCAAGGCATTACCCGCGGCATCCGCGGCTGCAGAAACCGTGACATCCACATCCGCAGCCACCTGGCCGCCATCGGTTACGCTATAGGTTGCGGTGTAGACGGTGTCACCCGCCGAGAAAGCGCCACTATCAAGCGACAATGTTGCCGAAAGGTCCGTCGAGAAAGTGAAAACCGGCGCCTGGCCCGGATCCATGGCTTCGCTAAACGTGGCCGTAAGGGTGAAACTTCGGCCCACATCCTCGACTCGAAGATCGGCATCCGACACGGCAAGGCTGTCCAGCCCGGGCAAGCTCAGATCGGCATCCACTGCGAACTGCGTAGCGGCCACATTGGCGTTTCCGGCCGCGTCCTGAACCGAATTGGCGGCCAGATTGACCGTCACCGATCCACTTGTTGCCGGCGTGACATCGACTGTGTAGCTGTTGCCTGAGCCGGCCAGATTGGCGGCGCTGCCATTGCCGACGGTGAAATCGGCCAACACCAAGCCGGTCACGTCCTCGGAGAAGTCCACAGAAACCGTGAATGTCCCGACTTGATCGATTGCCGGACCGGCAAGGGAGACCATCGGGGCTGTTTCGTCATTCTCGATCGAGAATTGCGCCGCCGCGACATTGCCATTGCCAGCGCCATCCTGGGCGGCGTTGCCGGCTACATTGACGGTAACCGTCCCGTCAGCCACTGGCGTAATCGTGGCAGTGTAAACGTTCGCACTGATTGCGGAGAAGCTCGACGCAGCACCATTTCCGACCGAGAAGTCGCCCAATGCTAAGCCAGTGACCGCTTCGGAGAAGGTCGCGGTGATTATGAAGGCACCGGATACCGGATCTGCAGAGCCAGTTGTCAGCACCACTGCCGGCCCGGTTTCGTCATTCTCGATCGAGAACTGGGTTGCTGCTGTACTGTCGTTGCCAGCGCTATCCTGAGCGGCACCGCCCGCGACATCAACTGTCACCGTGCCATCGATGGTCGGTGTGATCGTCGCCGTGTAAACTGTCGTGCTGGTTGCCGAGAAGTTCGAGGCTGATCCATTGCCCACAGACAAATCATCGACAGCAAAGCCTGTGACGGCTTCCGAGAAAGTCGCTGTGATTGCAAAGGCGCCAGAGACTGGGTCTGACGAGCCTGTTGTCAGGGCCACGGTCGGAACCGTCTCGTCATTATCGATCGAGAATTGCGGTGCAGCGGTATTGTTATTGCCCGCCGCGTCCTGCGCGACAGCGCCGGCGACATCGACCGTTACCGTACCATCTGCCGCTGGCGTGATGGTCGCTGTGTAAACGGTCGCACTGGTCGCTGAGAAATCCGACGCCGTGCCGTTTCCGACCCCGAAGTCAGCTAGCACAAGGCCAGTGACGTTTTCGGAGAAGGTCGCCGTGATCGTGAAGGCTCCCGAGACCGGATCAGCCGATCCGGTTGAGAGGGCCACGGTCGGGGCTGTCTCATCGTTTTCGATCGTGAACTGGGTCGCCGCCAGGCTGGCATTGCCGGCGCTATCCTGGGCCGCGCCTGCTGCCACATCGATCGTGACCGAACCGTCGCCAGCCGGCGTGATGGTCGCCGTATATGCGGTGGCGCTGGTCGCCGAGAAGTTCGACGCCGCACCATTGCCAACCGAAAGATCACCCAGCCCGAAGCCGGTCACACTTTCAGAGAAGGTCGCTGTGATCGTGAACGCACCGGACACCGGATCTGCAGAGCCAGTCGTCAGCACCACTGCCGGCCCGGTCTCATCGTTTTCGATCGAGAACTGGCTTGCTGCCGCATTGCCATTCCCCGCGCCATCGTGAGCGGCACCCGCCGCCACATCGACCGTTACCGTGCCGTCAGTGGCCGGTGTGATCGTGGCGGTATATACCGTCGTGCTGGTCGCCAAGAAATTCGACACCGACCCGTTGCCGACTGCGAAATCGTCCACAGCAAAGCCTGTGACGGCTTCTGAGAAAGTCGCCGTAATCGTAAAGGCGCCGGAGACCGGATCCGAAGAGCCGGTGGTCAGCGTAACAGTCGACAACGTCTCGTCATTCTCGATCGAGAATTGCGTTGCCGCGGAATTGTCATTGCCCGCCGCGTCCTGCGCGACAGCGCCGGCCACATCAACCGTTACCGTGCCGTCAGCGGCCGGTGTGATCGTTGCGGTATATACCGTCGCGCTGGTCGCCGCGAAATCCGAGGCCGACCCGTTGCCGACCGAGAAATCGCCGACGGCAAAGCCGGTGACACTTTCCGAGAAGGTCGCGGTGATCGTGAACGTACCGGAGACCGGATCAGCCGATCCGGTGGACAAGGCCACAGTCGGGAGCGTCTCGTCGTTTTCTATTGAGAACTGTGTCGCCGCAGCATTGCCATTGCCCGCGCCGTCCTGGGCAGCATTCGCCCCCACATCGACCGTCACCGAACCATCCGAGGCCGGTGTGATCGTCGCAGTGTAGACTGTGACACTCATGGCCGCGAAATTCGACGCCCCACCATTGCCAACCGAGAAGTCACCCAGTCCGAAACCGTTGACGCCTTCGGAGAAGGTCGCGGTGATCGTGAACGCACCGGACACTGGGTCCACAGAGCCGGTTGTCAGCACCACGGTCGGAACGGTCTCGTCATTCTCGATCGAGAATTGCGTTGCTGCCGTACTGTCGTTGCCAGCGCTATCCTGGGCGGCACCGCCCGCGACATCAACTGTCACCGTACCATCTGCCGCCGGCGTTATTGTCGCCGTGTAGACGGTGGCACTGGTCGCCGAGAAGTTCGACACCGCACCATTGCCAACCGCAAAATCCCCGGCCGCGAAGCTGGTGACATCTTCTGAGAAAGTCGCCGTGATTGTGAATGTACCCGCAATGGGGTCGGCGGCGCCACTTGTCAGCGCCACTGTCGGAACGGTTTCATCATTCTCGATCGAGAATTGCGTTGCAGCAGCATTGTTATTGCCCGCATCATCCTGAGCGACAGCGCCAGATATATCGACCGTGACCGTGCCGTCGGCGGCCGGCGTAATCGTGGCGGTGTAGACTGTGGCACTCGTGGCCGCGAAATTCGACGCCGCTCCATTGCCAACCGAGAAGTCACCCAGTCCGAAACCGTTGACGCCTTCGGAGAACGTCGCCGTGATTGCAAACGCACCGGAGACCGGATCAGCCGATCCGGTCGAGAGGGCCACTGTTGGGGGTGTCTCGTCATTTTCGATGACAAATTGGGTCGCAGCCACATTGTCATTGCCGGCGGCATCCTGAGCTACGCCGGACCCGACATCCACCGTGACGGAACCGTCAGCCGAAGGGGTCACAGTAGCGGAGAAGTCACCGCCGCCATTATCGGAAAAGGCCGAAAGAGCCCCATTACCGACGCTGATATCGCCCACCAGAAAGCCAGTAACCGCCTCACCGAAGTCGACAGTGAGCGAGAAGGCGCCGGACACCGGGTCCGCGGAACCGGTTGAGATCGACGGTGTTGGCCCGGTCAGATCAAGCGCAACTGTATTGGTGACAGCTGTCGCGGCATTGCCGGAGGCGTCCGTGAGGACGACACTGACGGTCAGCGTACCTTCATTGAGACCGGAAACATCGACCCCGGAGACCTGGAATTCAGACGGGTCCCCCGCAGCGGGAATAGGGATATTGCCGGTTCCGGTGACGTTAGCGCCACCGCCATCCGACGAGATTGTATAGCTGTAATTGGTCAGGGTTTCCGGGTCATCGATCGTAAATGACGCGGCCGCATAGTTTGATGCCCCGTAAAGCGCCGCGTCGAACGCGACAGTATGACCGGAGGGCGCGATATTGTCGGTGCCGACACCCATGATGCCAAACAGGAACGGGGCCTCGTCTCCATCATCATTGGCGATGGAAACCGTCGCATTTGACGCACCCGCTATAGCGGGATCAAACAAAATTGTGAACGTCGTCGAATCGCCCGCCGCCACGGTCGTGGCAGGTTGAGCGGTGACCGAAAAATCATTTGACCCTGAAATCGAGACGGCCTCGCTGCCAAGCGTGAGGGCGGCGCCGCCATCATTATTGATGGTGAAGGTGGCAGACGCGGCTCCGCTGTCCGCCGCCAAGCTGCCGAAATCCGTTCCATCCGCAACGGATGGCGATGCGTCTGCGTAGGCGATATTGATTGTGTTACCAGCACCCGCCACGCGAATTTCCGGCAAAACGGTTCCCACGCCAGCAATGGCAAAATCATAGCTCGCCTCATCTGCGTCATCACTGGTGACAGTGACAGTCGCGGCGCGCGATGCAGCGACAGACGGATCAAACCCAATTGTAAAAGTCGTGGTCGCACCCGGCGTAACGCTGGCAGCCGGGGCTGAAGTAATGGAAAAATCCGCCATATTCGCACCCGAAAGCGCGACGTTTGTGATCGTCAGCGTGTCTGTGCCCAGATTTTCAATTGTGAAGGTCCGCGAGGAGGTACCAGCTGTCACATCGGTGGGCACGAATTGGGTATGGTCCGCCAGGCTCGGCGAGACGTCCCCATCGACAATCGAAACCGAATTACCTTCAATATCAATCTCCGGGTCGCCGGCCACCGCGTCGAATGTGAACGTGTTCGACAAGGCGTTATCATCGCCCTCAGCATCCTGAACGACAGCCGCCGGAAGGAAAACCGCGACCGCGCCGGTACCTACGGGCGAAACGGTGAGCGTCCAGTCAGAGCCAGACCCGGAAAGTCCGTCCGACGTCGCATTGGTGAGGGCGAAATCACCGGCGACAAGATCGGTGATCGGCTCACTGAAGCGGACAGCGATATCACGGGAGAACGCTACGCCGAGATCATCTGTATCGCCTGAAATCGTGACGCTGGGCGGAGTGCCGCCCGGGACATTGACGTCAAAGCTGTCAGACGCGGGATCAATCGTCACAGCACCATCGTCGGAACGGGTCGCAGTCAGATTGCCGGTTGTATTTGTGTAGGTTCCATCAGCCGCGCCCGCAGGGACGCTGAGCGTGACGGTGAAGGTACAAGAGCCCTCGGATGCCAAGTTTCCACCCGTCAGCGACAGGACACTTGTTCCGGTCAGACTCGAACCGGCACCGCAAACATCCGACAGCGGCGTCCCCGTGGCAGTCGCACTGCTCAACATGGCGTCGAGGTCATCCGTGAACGCGATGCCCGTTGTTGTGAAAGCACCCGTCGCTGCAATGAAAAACTCAACGTCGATTGTGTCGCCCGGCGCCACTTCGTCGTCCGCGAAGGTTTTGGTGAACTGGATCGTGCCACCGGCTCCCTCGGCGAAATCAACGGTCAGGACGTCTGCAGCCTGCGTGTCCGTGTAGCTATCGACGCCGAGATTGTAGTTCAGCGCGGTCGTACTGAAACCGTAATTGCCGGCTGCAAGCGCGTCATCAATCTCAATCGGCAGGTCAAATGAACAGCTGCCGCCAGACAGAAGCTCCATCGAGCTGAACCGAACAAACGTGTTGGCACTAAACAAAGTCGCAGTCGAACTCGCACCGCAAGGCAGGGCAGCGGGCGCGACGCCGACAAAGTCGGTGCTCGACGAGGCATCAATGTCGAGGTCAAATTGGCCGGCCGTCAGGTCGTCGGCAGAATTATTGGTGATGGTAAAACGCAACGTCGCCTGATCAAGCGGGTCGACCGGATTCGCCACGAAGACTGCCGTGAAGTCGACATCATCCCGTGGATCACCATCAACATCGTAGACCACGCTGTAGACACTTGAAGCGGTATTGTCGTTGCCGGACTGGTCGACCACGGTCGCAGCAGGCAGTTGAACGGTAATCGGCGTACCGGCACCAGTCGGCGTCACCTCGATTGTGACCGAGGAAACACCGTCTCCCGTTTGAGCGGCGTCCCCTCCCAGGTCGGCGAAGGCAACAGTTGCATTCGCGACGACAAGATCGCTCACCGCGAAGCCGTCAATCGTCTCCGAATACAATCCAAACTCGAGGAAGCTGATATCAATGTTGAACGGTGCATCCACCGGTCCGCCCGGCCCTGTAATAACTGGCGATGGCGCGGCAGTATCGAGGCCGACCTCGATATTGAAATCGTCCCAGTCGCGATCAATCGCGCCAGAAGTGGAGCCGGTGCCCGTTATATTACTTGGAGACGCCACATAGGTGTTCGAAGCGCTCGACGCAGGCGTCGACGCGGGGATCGAAACCGAATAGCGGATGAGGCATTGGCCAACCGGGTCGACGCTGGACACAGAAACCAGCCCCAAACCGTTGGACGAGACCTCTGGAGTCCCGCAGTTAAAGGTGGAAATCGACCCGAGATCGAGACGCGCACCCGCCAATACCGCGCCGTAATCCACGGTAAATGTGAAGCCTGTAAGGGTCTCTGATCCGTTCCCCCAAATAGTGTGGCTGATGAATGCATTTTCACCCGGGTCGATCCGCGGCTCATCGCCGGTCTCGTAAGTAGCGCTCGAGGCAGTCACGAAAAACTGCGCTGACGCATCGGAGGCCGCCAGGGCGCCACCCGCCAGGCCGGCCGCAAGAAGAGCCGCCAAGCGCACGGGCGCAATTCTGGGTATCGCTATACTGGATTTTGCCTGACCGGCTCCCCGCGACGGAAACTCAGAACGGCCAAAGATCGAAACAAAACCCAAGATATCGCGCATATTTTCCCCCGTGCAGACGCGCCAACAGTGCGCCTAACTCCCACTTACCCCAGACGGATTGGAACACCCCCGCCAACGAAGCTGATTCACGGTACAACTAAAGCCTGAAAGAACAAAGCCAAATCGGGCCTGAGCGGGAACTATTACCCGGGAGATGTCAGACAAAAACGGGTCGATCTCGCATGACCGGGTCTGACCCTACTTTTGGCCGCGAGCTGGCGCCATTCGACTAGGTTCTGTACCCATAAATTGGTGCTGTCAGACTAAACCGGACTGGTCTCGAAAGACATTCTTTGCCCCTGACTCAGGCCACGAGTTGGCGCCATTCGGCCAAGGCGACGGAGCGGTTTTCCTTGAAGTCGGGTCGCGAGTAGAGGTGGCGCTCGAGGCTGAAGTGATTGTGGATGGACGATTGGACGGTGGCGAACTTCTGGAGGCTTTTCGGGCGCCTGAACTTGCCCATGGTTTTCTCTCGGCGCCGTAGGGGCTGGTGCGAGTTTTCGGCCCGGTTGTTGCGCCACCTCCCGGTCTCCTGGCGGCCCACAACCCCCAGCTCCCGAAGCGCTGATTTGTAGCTGCGCAACTTGTCGGTGACCACCACTTCCGGGCGGCCATATCGCTTCATCGCCTTGCGCAGAAATTTCAGCGCTGCCTTGCGATCACGATGCTTGGTGACATACGTCTTCAGCACCTCACCTTCGTGATCGACGGCCCGCCAGAGGTAGCGGAGCTCGCCGTTGATCCGAACGAAAACCTCATCCAGATGCCAAGTCCAATTTGAGTAGTGCCCATTCTGAACGCGGCGCTTGCGGATCGATTTCGCAAACAGCGGTCCGAAGCGGTTCCACCAGCAGCGAACCGTCTCGTGCGTGATGTCGATACCGCGCTCGTGGAGCAAATCTTCCACGTTCCGAAGCGAGAGCGGGGAACGGATATACATCATCACCGCCAGGCGGATGATTTCGGGCGAAGTCTTGAAGTACCGGAACGGATTACGCATCGGAGAACGCTACGAAACAGGGACTCGGCGCTCAAGCGATTCTCCTCTGACACTGCCCCGGTGGGCCATATCGCGCCCGGATCGCCGAGACACCCAAGTCTCCATGCAAGGAAAATTCCGCGAAGGCCCGGAACCACAGCGGGAAATGCGCGGCGCCATTTTATCTAATTATTTCAAGAAGATATGTGGCGGAGAGAGAGGGATTCGAACCCTCGGAACGCTTGCGCGCTCAACGGTTTTCGAGACCGCCCCGATCGACCACTCCGGCACCTCTCCGCGGGGAAGCGGGGTTTTGACTGACTGGTGAGACAAAATCAAGAGGCGGATGCGGTCGCTGCGCTTGCGGGCACAGCAAAACCTGCTTTTGCCAACCTCCCAGTCTCCTACTAAGCTCATCGCCAACAACACACTAACGGGGTTCACGATCATAATGACCAGGTTCAACATCAAGACATTTGCAGGCCTGCTTGCCGTCGCAACGCTCACGGCGGTTGCGGGCTGTGCCACCACCGCTGACGATGAAGTGGCCGAAGCCCTTCCCGATCACGGCCTCACAAGCGACGGGGATCGCTTCACCTGCCGACGCATCCAGGTTACCGGAACACGGCAGCGGGAGCGCATCTGCTATACCGAAGCCGAGTGGGAGGCCTATCAGGAGCGTGTCCGCCAGGGTGTCGATGCTGTCCGCAACGGAGATCGCGGCGACGCTCGCCCGGCCGAGTTCGGCGGCCCGGGCGAGTAACGGGGCCAGCGTCGCTGGATTCCGTGAAGCAGACTTGATTGACTCTCAAGCGGGCATGCGTATAACGCCCGCTCCTGCTCGCGCGGCCTGCCGTCGCGGGCCCATAATTCATGAACAACGCTCCGGGCATACGGGGTGAAGAAAAAGGACCCGCCGGCCAACAGGATCAGGATGATCCCGCGGTATCGGACGGATCGGACAAAAGGATAGAACGATCATGTTTGCAGTGATCAAGACCGGCGGTAAGCAATACCGCGTTGCCGCTGGCGACGAAATTCGCATCGAGAAGCTCGAGGGCGCCGCTGGCGATACGCTCGACCTCGGTGATGTGCTGATGCTCGGCTCGGAAGCCGGCGTCACGGTTGGCTCGCCGACCATTGATGGCGCCCAGGTGATCGGCGAGCTGCTGGACACCAATCGCGCCCGCAAGATCATCGTCTTCAAGAAGCGCCGCCGCCAGAACTACCGTCGCACCAAGGGCCACCGCCAGTGGGGCACGGTCGTGCGGATCGCCGAAATCGTCGCACCGGGCGAGAAGGCCAAGACCGCGCTGAAGTCGACCACGGCTGAACCGAAAGCCGCTGACGCGCCGAAGGCGAAAGCCAAGGCTGCCCCGAAGGCCGAAAAAGCTGCTGCACCGAAAGCTGAAAAGGCTCCGGCCAAGAAAGCCGCAGCGCCGAAGGCCGCAGCCGCCGACGCACTGACAGAGCTGACGGGTGTGGGCCCGGCCCTCGCCACCAAGCTGAATGAAGCTGGCATCACCACGTTTGCGCAGGTCGCAGCCTGGACCGAAGCCGACCTGGACGCCCTGAGCGAGACCATCACGGGTCTCAAGGCCAAGGCAGAGAAAAACGACTGGATCAACGCCGCCAAGGCGCTGGCCAAGTAATCGGAGGACTGATCAATGGCTCACAAAAAAGCAGGCGGTTCATCCCGTAACGGTCGCGACTCCGCAGGTCGCCGCCTTGGTGTGAAGAAGTATGGCGGCCAGGAAGTCATTCCCGGCAACATCATCGTGCGTCAGCGCGGCACCAAGGTGAATCCGGGTGCCAATGTCGGCATGGGCAAGGACCACACCCTTTTCGCGCTTACCGAAGGCCGCGTGGTCTTTGCGAAAAAGTCCGGCGGCAAGGCCTTCGTCTCGGTAGAGCCGATTGCCAAAGCAGCAGAATAAGCGGTTCGCACATATCCGGACCGTGTCTTGAACAGGCAGGGTCCGACAGCGCCAGACGCGTTAAAGGGGAGACGGACCACCGCCTCCCCTTTTTATTTGTTCCCCCCGCGAGGAGAGGCTCATGGGCCCGCGGATTGAAACAGAACGCCTGGTGATGCGGCTTCCCGAACTGGGAGACGCCGAGAACATCTCGACCTATCTGGGCGATTATGACGTGGCGAAGAACACCGCCCGCGTTCCCCACCCCTATCCGGCCCTGGCGGCCGAGATATGGGTGCTTGTGACCCGCGCCAGCTGGCAGCCGGGCGGCAATGTCTCACTTTCGGTGGAAATGGATGGCCAGGTTGTTGGCGGTGGCGGTGTGTTCAAACGCACGACCGACGCGGACTGGGAGATCGGCTACTGGATCGGCAAGCCCTGGTGGGGTCGCGGCCTGGCAACGGAAATGGGGCGCGGGCTGATCGGTCATGCCCGCGACACGCTGGGCACGCGCCGTGTGATAGCCGGATACTACACCGACAACCCCGCCTCTGGGCGTGTGCTGGAAAAGCTGGGCTTCGCCCATGAAGGCCCGGGAATCCGCGCTTTCTCGATGGCCCGGATGGGACCGGCAGACATGCACGAATTGTCACTGGCGCTTTAAGTGAACATTGGGCCGTACCAGCGGCGATCGTTTCGCTGCACTCGCAAACCTCGCCGACCTTTCAATTTCCGGGATTGAAACAGACTTGATGCCTCACATCAGGCTGAGCGTGTCCGGTCACTGTTGTTTCATCGATATGCCCCAGAATTTCGCCTAACGATCCTGCGCCGTCATAAACTCGATAAGCGAGGTTGTGCCACTGCCATCAAGATCGTCGCCTCGTCCCATTGTCCACCAGTCGCAATCAGAACACTGATAGCTGAGTTCCGTGTAAGATGTCAGTTGGCGCAATTCGACATCAGAGAGCCGTGGCAGAGACGCCGCCAACGCGGCTTCAGCTGGGCATTGCGGGCGAACGCCAAACCCGTCGACCGGACGTATGCCGGGACTTGTTGTGGTCGAAACGCTCTCGAAACGCGTTCCATGTACGCCGTTGATTACGCGCGGCTCAAGGCGGTCTGCGCGATCAAGAATACCGTCTCCGTTACGGTCCATTTGCCCGAACGTGTTGGTCCAGCGAGCGAGCAAAGCGTCGCTGAATTCAGTGGGGGTGATCTGGCTGTCCAGATCCCGATCAAATGCCAGGAATTCGGCATCGCGCATCATTTGATCGCGCTCAGCGAGGTCGGCCCAGCAAACGTCGGAAACCTGATTGGCGTGATCGACAAAAACTCTCGGGTCGAGATCAAAAAATTCGAACATTGATAGCAACGCCGCGCGCCGGGCGGGCGTTACGTCAGGTCTGTCGCTTGCGAATACAGCGCGGGCGTCTGGATATCTGGAGCGGTACTCCGCTCTGTCGATCAGCTGATCGCGGTTCACGTCGATCCGGCGAAACTCCGCGAACCCCCAGACGCGCTCTTCCGGCGAAGCATTGAAAACTCCGGTAACCGCAACAAACACCCACGCACCCAACGCGGCTCCAACGAAAGCAGATGAAATCATGATCGGACTCCCTGGCAGTCGCGCCATCGGGCCGAAATTGGCATAGGCGCGCATGGCGTCGCGAATGACCGAGCTCGCCGACCGGCCCGCCGCACGACAGACCTCAAGAAAAGCCGCCTTCTCCTCGGGAGAGACGCGGACTTCAAGCATGCCCGTCTTCTTCGACGGACGCCTCCGGTTCGGTTTTTGCTCAGTCATTCGACCATCATGGAAGCCTGCACATCGCACTGTTTTCCAGCGTTTTCGCGTTCATACGCCGGAACATTCGTGTGTGGACAAGCGCCTTTCACAAAGTTTGTACGGACGGACCGATGCAAACGGCAGCATGATTTTCCGCAAATGCGTGCCGGGCACGGCTTCCCCGGCACGCACCCCGCTTATCCCGCCTCAGGTGCAAGCTTGAAGTCAAAGGCGGTGCCCTGATCCGGCAAAACGGTGCCTGTCGGGAAACACCAGTCACGCAATGCAGCGACCGCCGCAGTGACAAAGGCGTCATAGCCTTCAGGCGCATCCGGCCGGATGTTTGTCGCGCGGCCCTCCGCCGTCTGGTCAAAGCGGAGCGTGACCCGTATTCCCTCCGGCGGTACGGCAAGCCCGTCCCCGGCCGCTCCGACCGGCCAGATTGGTGCCCGCCGCTCCACACCGCCAGAACACACAGGCCTTTCGGTCGTGACAGGCTCCGTCGCGGTCGACGGCTGGCCCACCTGCAACACGCCGGCGAGCGGCAACATCAGCATCATCGTCATGATCATTCTCTGTCTCCCTGGTTTCTCGTGGATACGACGCGCATGAATGCGCATCGCCTTGCGAATGATCATGCTGGCCGAATGTCCGCTTGCCACGCAGGCCGACAGGAATTCGGCCTTGTCTTCCGGTGCGACCCTGACTTCAAGCATCGCAGTCTTCTTCGGGTATCGCTTCTTCGTCCGCATGATCACCTCGGGATTTTCACGGCAGCGCCGGGCAGGACCAGGGGAAACGGGTTCATACTGTTCGCGTTTCGTGTCCGGACCCTGCGATTTGAACGTGTGGACGCGACCTCTGCAAGAAAAGCCGTGTCCGGACATCGTATTCCACGGCAGAAACGCACTGATTTCCGCCCATTTTGCCTGTATAGACATCCCGAAACGACTGTAAGTCCGAGAAAGCCCGTATCATGAAATTCCTCGACCAAGCCAAAGTCTATGTTCGCTCCGGCAATGGCGGCGGCGGCTGTGTGTCGTTCCGGCGTGAAGCCTATGTCGAATATGGCGGGCCGGACGGGGGCGATGGCGGCAAGGGCGGCGATGTCTGGGTGGAGGCCGTCGAGGGCCTCAACACGCTGATCGACTATCGCTACAAGCAACACTTCAAAGCCGATACCGGCATGCACGGCATGGGCCGCAATCGCACCGGGTCCGGCGGCGAGGATGTAGTGCTGCAGGTGCCCGCGGGCACCCAGCTGCTCGACGAGGACAAGGAAGAAATCCTCGCCGACCTGACCGAAATCGGACAGCGCGTGCTGCTGGCGCGCGGCGGTGATGGCGGCAAGGGGAATTCCCATTTCAAGACCTCGACCAACCAGGCGCCGCGCAAGACCATTCCCGGCTGGCCGGGCGAGGAGCGCTGGATCTGGCTGCGCCTGAAGCTGATCGCCGATGTCGGCCTGGTCGGTCTGCCCAATGCCGGCAAGTCGACCTTCCTGTCGGTCGTCAGCAAGGCCAATCCGAAGATTGCCGCCTACCCCTTCACGACGCTCTATCCCAATCTCGGCGTTGTGGATCTGGGCCCTGGCTCACGCTTCATCGTGGCCGATATTCCCGGCCTGATCGAAGGCGCCCATGAGGGTGCCGGGATCGGTGACCGCTTCCTCGGCCATATCGAACGCTGCGCCTCGCTGATCCACCTGATTGACGGCACACAGGACGATGTCGTCGCAGCCTACAAGACGGTACGCGGGGAGCTGGAGGCCTATGGCGACGGCTTGCCCGAGAAACAGGAAATCCTGGCGCTCAACAAGATCGACGCCATGGACGAGGCGATGGTGGCCGAGAAACGCGCTGAACTCGAAGCGGCCAGCGGCAAGACCGTCATGACGCTTTCGGGTGTCTCAGGTGATGGCGTCAAGGCTTTGTGTGGCAGCGCCTGGGACATCGTATTGCAGAACCGCCGCGCCGAAAAAGCTGCCGCCGAGGCGGCTGAAAAGGGCGAGGAGGGTTGGGCGCCGTCATGATGCGACCCGGCTTCGACGCGGCACGCTGCATCGTGGTCAAGGTCGGCTCCAGCCTCTTGCAGGCAGGCGACGCCGTGATCGCTGCCATCGTGTCCGACATCGTTGCCCTACGTGGCCGCGGCAGGCGGATCATTCTTGTCTCCTCAGGCGCCGTCGCCCTTGGTCGGACCCGGCTCGGACTGCCCGCGGGTGATCTGAGCCTTGAGCAAAAACAGGCCGCCGCTGCGGTCGGGCAACCGCTGCTGGTCGGGCTTTGGGAGAGCGCCTTTGCAACCCACCAAACAGTAACCGCCCAGGCCCTTCTAACACTCGACGTGACCGAGAACCGGCGCAGCTGGCTCAATGCGCGCGCGACCCTTTCGACCCTGCTTGATCTCGGCGCGATACCGATCGTCAACGAGAACGACACCATCGCCACTGATGAGATCCGCTACGGTGACAATGACCGGCTTGCAGCCCGGGTTGCTCAACTGGTCGGCGCCGACCTGCTGGTTCTGCTTAGCGATATCGACGGTCTGCATGAAGCCGATCCCCGACTGGCTCCTGACGCCCCGGCCATTCACGACATCGACGTGATCGACGACCGGATCCGGGCGATGGCCGGCGACGCCGGCACTGGCGTGGGCACAGGCGGGATGCGAACCAAGATTCTGGCCGCTGAACTGGCTGGCGGATCAGGCTGCGCAACTGCCATCACGCTCGGTTCCGCCGACACGCCCCTGCTTGCGCTGGCAAGGCCGGATCACGGGTCCTGGTTCCACCCGGCCGGCACTTCGGCCAATGCCCGCAAGCGCTGGATTTCCGGCGTGGTCAGCCGCAATGGAGCGGTCCGGATTGATGACGGCGCGGCCTCGGCCCTGGTGCAGGGAAAATCCTTGCTCCCGGTCGGCGTCCAATCCGTCGAAGGTCAGTTCGAGCGTGGCGAGACCATTCGAATTCTGGGGCAGGACGGGCGTTTGATCGCCCGCGGCGTCACCGCCTACAATGCCGACGATGCCCGCCTGATTGCCGGTTGCCGAAGCGACCTGGCCGGAAGGCGGCTCGGCTATCGCCGCAGTGCCGCCCTGGTTCACGCCGACGACATCGTAGTGGCGGGGACAGCGGGGGATGAACGATGATGCGGGGCCGGGCATTGCGCGGCGAGGGCCTGGGCCGCGGCATGTGTGTCGGCCTGTTCGGGGGCAGTTTCGACCCGCCCCATGAGGGCCATCTGCATGTTGCACGCACAGCCTTGCGCCGACTTGGGCTGGACCAAGTCTGGTGGCTGGTCTCGCCGCAAAACCCACTCAAGGGAGCACCGGCCGACGACTTCACCAGGCGCTACGCTGCGGTCAGCAAACTGGCCCGGCAACCCGGCATGCGGGTATCCGATATCGAAACCCGCCTGGGCTCGACCCGGACCATAGATCTGCTGAACCACCTCAAACACTCGCATCCAGGCGTCCGGTTTGTCTGGATCATGGGCGCCGACAATCTCGCCGGCATTCATCGTTGGGCCCAATGGACCCAGATCTTCCAGGCCTGCCCTGTCGCAGTGATTGCGCGACCACAGGATGCTGTGCGGGCTCGTCTGTCCCACGCCGCCCGGCAGTTCGCGAGCTCACGCATTCGTGAAAGCATGGCCACAGCCCTGCCCCTGCAAACGGCTCCTGCATGGACCTATCTGACAGAGCGGTTACACTCGCACTCCTCGACAGCGCTCCGCGCGCGCAACTGACCCTCCAATCGACGCCAACAGGACGATACCATGCACGACCGGGTCTCCGGCCGCCCGAACGGCCACGCTGCGCTTGCCTTCTTTGATGACCAGCACCCGCCCGCGGGGGACTTCCTCGCCGATGTGCTGGACGGGTTTTCCCGCCAACCCAAACAATTGGCGCCAGTCTATTTCTATGACGCGGCGGGATCAGCGATCTTTGACGAGATTACCCAGTTGCCCGAGTACTATGTAACTCGGACCGAACTTGCCATCCTGGACCGTATCGGACCGGAGCTTGCGACCCTGGCCGGGCCAGGAGCCGTGGTCATCGAACCGGGTTCCGGTTCCAGCGTGAAAATCCGCAAGCTGCTCGACTCGCTGTCTGACCCCGCCTCCTATGTCGGGCTGGATATTTCCGGCAGCCACCTGGAGGCCGCCTGCCTCGAGATCGCAGCAGCCTATCCCGAGCTGCAGGTTGGCGCGATTTGTGCCGACTTCACCCAGGGGCTCGATCTCTCGCACCTGCCGCTGGAAGACGGTCGGCGAGTCATTTTCTTTCCCGGCTCCACGGTCGGCAATTTCGAGCCGGACGGCGCCCGGCAACTGCTCGCCGGTTTCCGCCAGGCGATGCGGCCGGGAGATGCTGTCCTGATCGGCACGGACCGTGTGAAGGATCCGGCCCGTCTGATCGCTGCCTATGATGATGCTCAGGGGGTCACGGCCCGGTTCAATCTCAACCTGATCCACCGGATCAATCGGGAACTCGACGGCACGATCGACCCGGA
This sequence comes from Maricaulis maris MCS10, assembly GCF_000014745.1. Taxonomy (NCBI): domain Bacteria; kingdom Pseudomonadati; phylum Pseudomonadota; class Alphaproteobacteria; order Maricaulales; family Maricaulaceae; genus Maricaulis; species Maricaulis maris. Next base: position 3,080,418 of record NC_008347.1, read on the forward strand.
CGGCCTGTCCCATCGGGCCGTCTGGAACGCTGACCAGTCCCGCATCGAAATGCATCTTGTGGCCGATCAGGCCCAGGAATTTCACGTTGCCGGCCGGACCTTCCAACTGCGCGAAGGTGAAAGCATCCACACGGAGAACTCCCACAAATTTACGCAAGAAAGCTTCACTTCCCTTGCAGAATCAGTGGGTTTCAATGTCCGGTCGACCTGGTCAGACGATGCTGACCTGTTCTCGCTTCATTGGCTCGAACCCACCGCCAAAGCGTGATATAGATGATCATTGTGTTTGGATGACAGAGAGGACTCTGACCCTGTCTACAGAATTATCGCGCCGCGCTGAGCAAGAGACGGCTGCTGCCGTTCGCGTCACCGGCGATGACGGTCCCACCGAGGCCCTTGAAACCCTGATCCTCGACTCGCTTGATGACGACAAGGCGGAAGACGTCGTCGCCATCGACCTGCGCGGCAAATCATCCATCACCGACATCATGGTCATCGCATCCGGTCGCTCAGCCAGGCACGTCGCCTCGCTGGCCGATCATCTTGTGCGCAAGCTCAAGGATGCCGGCTGCGGCAAGGCCCGCATCGAAGGGACCCAGACCAATGACTGGGTGCTCATCGATGTCGGCGATGTGATCATTCACTTGTTCCGACCGGAAGTCCGGGAATTCTACAATCTGGAAAAGATGTGGTCGGTTGAACCGGACGCGTCGGCTGGCTGAGTGAGGCTTCGCGTCGCCGCCCTGGGCCGGATCAAGTCCGGCCCTGAACGCACCCTGGTGGACGATTATCTTGATCGTGGCACGGCGACCGGCCGGGCCATCGGTCTTGGCCCGTTTGCCGAGAGCGAAATCGACACGCGATCACTCAAGTCCTCCAGCGATGAAAGCCGTGCCCTTGCGGCTGGCCTCGACCCGGGTGCGCGCATCGTGCTCCTTGACGAGCGGGGCAAGGCACTGAACTCGCGGCAGCTGGCCCGGCAGATCGGTCAATGGCGTGACGAAGGGTGCCGGGAAGCTGTATTCTGCATCGGCGGCGCCGACGGACATGACCGATCGCAATTGCCGCAACCGGACCTGATGCTGTCTTTCGGCCCCGCCGTCTTTCCTCACAAACTGGTGAGAGTCATGCTGGCTGAGCAACTCTACCGGGCGGTCTCCATCCTGGCCGGCACGCCCTATCATCGTGATTGAGCGTTAACCGCGAGCGAGCTAGCCTTTCCGCCATGTTGAGTGTTTTCGCCGCCCTGTTGTTGTTGCAGACCCAGCCGGCCACGCCGCCGGATGTCGACGAAGCTGCGCGTCTGGAGCAGGAAGAGCGCGACAATGCAGCCCAGGCCGAGGCCGCCCGCCTGCAGGCTGAGCAACTGGCCGACGAAGTCGCTCTCATGCAGCAACAGCTCGTCGATGTCGGCACCCGTGTCGGCGCCAGCGAAAGCGCCGCTCTGAATGCCGAGCGTGAGCTGGTCCGCCTGGCCGAGATCGAAGGGGGTCTTCTGGCCCGCCTGACCGCGGATCGAGAGACGTTGATCGACATTCTGGCGGCCATACAGCGGATTGAGAGCCAGACTCCGCCAGCAGTCCTCGCCTCACCAGATGATGCCGCAGAGGCTGCCCGGGCGGCCTCGCTGATGGCGGAGGTTGCACCCGCTTTGCGCGAACGGGCTGACCAGATCGCGGATCAATTGACCCAATTGCGCGATGTCCGGGCCGCAATCGAGGCTGAACGTAGTACGCTTGGCGTCGCCGAGCAGGCCTTGTCCGCCCAGCGCCTGGAATTGGAGATGCTGATTGCCGAACGCCGGGCGCTCGAAGCGCGACACCGGAACGAGGCCGTCGCCCTTCTGGAGGCCTCCAGTACAGCGGGGCAACGGGCCCGTTCGATCCGGTCACTGATCAGCGAATTGTCCCGGATGGCCGAAGTGATGCCAACACTCAGCCCGCGCCGCATACCTCCAGACACAACAATTCCGGCCCCGAGACCACGCCCCCCGCGAAATCTGGTCGCCGCCCGAATTCCAAACGCGCCCATGGAAACCCTGCGGTTCGCTGATGCCCGCGGTCGCCTGCGCCCGCCTGCGGCAGGCGAGATTGTGCGTGGATATGGCGAACTGGCCGAAGATGGCACAGCATCTGAAGGAATTTTCATTCGGACGCGGCCCCGTGCGCAGGTAGTATCGCCGTTCGATGGCCGGGTTGAGTTTGCCGGACCGTTCAACACATACGGCGGTCTCTTGATACTCAATGTCGGCGATGGCTACTATGTCGTGCTGGCAGGCATGGCCGTTACATATGCCAGCGTCGGACAGAGCGTGCTCGCCGGAGAGCCGGTCGGCGCAATGTCAGAGAATGCCCAACCGGCATCAGACTTGTATCTGGAGCTGAGACGGAATGACGATGCGATCGACCCGGGCCCCTGGTTCCGGACCTGATTGCAGCCGGGCTTGGCCCATCGCGCTCAAAGGACGCGAGATTGCATGCGTATCAATGTCTTCGCTTCAGTGGTGGCTTTTGCCGTCGGTGCTGTTGCCATCGCAGTTTCCGCTGAAGGTGCCCAGGAAGATCGGTCGGCCAGCTTCCGCCAGATCGAGCTTTTTGGCGATGTCCTGAGCCGGATCGAGGCCGACTATGTGTCGGACACCGATCAGGCCGAGCTCATCGAAGCCGCAATCGAAGGCATGCTGGCCTCACTCGACCCCCATTCGGCCTACCACAGCCCCGATGCCTATGAGGACCTGCGCGTGACAACCCGCGGCGAGTATGGCGGGCTGGGGATGGAAGTGGTCCGGCGCGACCAGTACATCACCATTGTTTCCCCGATTTCCGACACGCCGGCCGAACGTGCCGGCTTGCGGACCAATGACCGAATCATTGCGGTCGACGGCGACGCGATCGTCGGCATTTCCGTTGACGAGGCCGTGGCCCTGATGCGCGGCGCTGTCGGCGACCCGGTCACCATCACCATCGCCCGCGAAGAAGATGACCCATTCGACGTGACGCTGGTGCGCGACACGATTCCGCTTCGCACCGTGGCGACCCGTATCGAGTCCGGCGTTCCCTACATGCGGATTGCCGGCTTCAACGAGCGGACGACCGAAATGGTCCATGAAGGCCTGACCGAGTTGCGCGATGAATTCGGAACCGATCTGCCCGGCCTGATCATCGACATGCGCTACAATCCCGGCGGATTGCTTGATCAGGCGATCGGGGTGACGGATGTCTTCCTCGATGGTGGCGAAGTGGTCTCCACCCGCACCCGGGACCCGCGTGACACACAGCGCTACAATGCCCGACCGGGCGACCGGCTGAACAATGCGCCGATCATCATCCTGATCAATGAAGGCACCGCGAGCGCGGCCGAGATCGTGGCCGGTGCATTGCAGGACCGGGAAAGGGCTGTCCTCGTCGGCATGACGAGTTTCGGCAAGGGCTCGATCCAGACCATCATACCCTTGCGCGGCGGCCGGGATGGCGCCCTGCGTCTGACTACCGGTCGCTATTACACGCCGGCCGGCCGCTCGATTCAGGCAACCGGAATCATTCCCGACCAGCAGATTTCCGCCTGGGCGCTCAGCACCGACGACGAGGCCGAGGCACCGCAGATCGGCTCGGAAGCCGACCTTGATGGCGCGCTCGTCAACGAGAATGGTGATGAACGCGAAAGCACCGACATTGCGGCTGTCGAACAGCCGCCCGTGGATTGGGCGGAAGACGAGGATTATCAGCTGCATCGCGCCGTCGAGCTGCTGAACGCGGCCATGGAAACCCAGCAGGCGTCCCTGCAGCCCTGACGGGGCCCGCCTGGTCGAGGACTACGGATGGAATGGCGGCGGGTTTGATCCCGCCGCCGTTAACCGTTTCTTACAGCACACACAGGCACATTGGAGACTAACCGAAGGCTATCCGGCCTTCAGTCCGGCAACTCCAGACCCGTGCTGTTACGATGTCGTCCGCCATTCTTCGCCACGCTCAACCGCTTCTGACCTTGCGCGCCCCCCTGTTCGCCGGCCTCGCCGCAGCGGCCATGCTGAGCCTGATGATTGGTGGCGTCGCGCTGTTCGGAAATGGCGACATCGCATTGCCGCGGGCCATTGGCGGCGTACAGCCGGCTCCAGTGGAGGAGCAAGTCGCCAGTGATATGCGCGGAGACACCGGGGACCATGGCGCCGCCATTCGCTTCCTCGAGCCCGAGGGAGACGGCGAGGTCAGCCTGTCAGGCGTACGGGAAGACTTTCATGCCCCTGCCGCTGCGACCAGTCGGGAAATCGCCGCGGACACCAGCGGATCCGACCCGGCGGACGCCGAGGCACGTGTAGCCGCGGCAGCAACCAATCCGAACGCGCTCGCGCAAGCGCCCATCGTCGGACTGACGGAACCGGGACCGGGCGGCCCCCTGCCAGTCATAGCAGCGAACGGCACCCGCCCCTCGCGAGCCTATGCGCGGCCCTATCATGGCGACCCCGGGGCACCAACGATTGCCGTCGTGGTCGGCGGAATGGGTCTCAATTCGACCGTGACACAGGCTGCCATCGATGAGCTGCCGCCGGAAGTGGCATTGAGCTTCGCGGCCTATGCTCGCGACCTCCAGGTCTGGATTGATCGGGCCCGGGCCGCCGGTCATGAGGTTCTTATCGAAGCGCCCATGGAACCGTTCGACTATCCCAACAATGATCCCGGCCCGCACACCTTGCTGGCGGACGGAACCGCGGAAGAAAACAGCCGGAGACTGGCTTGGGTGTTGAGCCGGGCGACCGGATATTTCGGTGTGACAAACTACCTCGGAGCGCGCTTTTCGGCATCACAGGACGCGATGCGCCAGGTTTTTGGTACGCTGGAAGGGCGCGGCGTCGCCTTCCTGCATGACGGCGCCGGTCGCCGTTCGACCATCGAGGCCGCCGCCGGCGCCACGGATATCGAATACGCGGTTGCTGATCGGATCCTGGACGAGGATCTGTCACCCGACGCTATCGACGAGCGCCTGCTGGCCCTTGAAGCGCTGGCAATCCAGAACGGCTCGGCCCTCGGCACCGGCTTCGCCTATCCGGCCACTGTTGAACAAATACGCGATTGGGCTGTCAGCCTGGACCTTCGGGGTTACCAGCTGGCGCCGCCATCAGCCGTCATGGCGCGTCGCCGCCTCGAAGCCCGCCTGGCGGCCGAGGCGGATTCCGCCCTGCCGCATGACGAGACAGCCTCCACAGACCATCGCTGGGCACGCGATCCGAGTGACGCCGGGAGCGCTGATGACGGCTATGGCGCGCAGGCAGCCAGCGGTCACTGATGACAACCGGAATGTCAGACCCTTATCCGCATCATCGCGCCAATGTTGGCATTGCCTTGTTCAACCGGGATGGCGAGATCTGGCTGGGCCGGCGTGATGGCACGCCCGGCCCATGGAACTGGCAATTGCCGCAGGGTGGGATTGATGCCGACGAAGACGTCCAGGACGCCGCTCTGCGGGAGCTGGCTGAGGAAACGGGCATCCAGGCCCAACATGTGAGTTATCTCGGCGAGATCGACGGCTGGCTCGCCTATGATTACCCGCCGGAAGTCCGGGAAGACCCCCGCTTCCACAAAAAGCGCCATCTTGGCCAGAAACAACGCTGGTTCGCCTTCCGATTTGAGGGCAGTGAAGCAGACATAGATCTGCAGGCCCACGCCGAAGTCGAATTTGATGCCTGGCGCTGGGGTCGGTTGAGTGAAATTCCTGACCTTATCATTCCGTGGAAACGGGATGTCTATCAGCAAGTTGCCCGCGCTTTCGCGCCATTCAGCAAAGAATAATAGGCAAGATCATTCGGCCGCGCTGACAATCCGGCCCGATCAATCGACCGCCCCTCCACAATCACGGTTTCAATCTGCTCGAACGCCGAGATGGCGATACGCGGGTCCGTACCGAGGATAATAAGGTCGGCATCATGCCCTGATACGATTAGGCCGCGACGATGTCTTGGGGTGCGATACCTGCCGCCTCCCAATCACGCATTTCCCAATACCCTGCGAGGCCGGGCGGCGAGGACCACAGCGCCAGGGTTCCGAAACGGTCAGTGAAGAATGGGGGATGTCCGTCAGCCGCCGGCTGACGACCTATCGAGTTTCTGAGACCCAGCGCCTCATGCTCGAAACGCCAGACCGACCTCTTGTCGATCTCATGCTGGATTGCGGGTTTCAGACTCGATCGAATTTCAACTGCGCCTTCAAAGACTTTACCGGCCAAACGCCGTCAGCCTGGCGAGCAGGACATGAAAAAGGGCCGCACCTGATGGAGCGGCCCTGATCAACCCAATATCAGTCGGTTCGCGCTAGTGCGCGGCAACGGCCTGCATGGCTTCATACTTGGCGACGAGGGCAGCGGCTTGGTCGCGCTCTTCCTCATCCTTCGCCGCAGTCACGTCTTCACGTGCGTCGGACAGGTCCCGAGCCAGCTTCTCGGTATCAATGTCGGCAACAGCAATCGCCTCTTCGGCCAGGATAGTCAGGCCGGCGGCGGTCACCTCGGCAAAACCTCCATGGATGAAGGTGCGCGTTTCCTTGCCATCATCAATGACAGTGATCGCGCCGGGGCGGATCACCGACATGAACGGTGCGTGGTTCGGCAACACGCCGAAATCACCCTCTTCGCCCGGCACGACAACCTGGTCGACATTGCCGGCGAACAGGCGACGCTCCGGAGAGACAAGATCAAAATGGAGTTTGTCGGCCATGGGTCCACCCTTCGATAATCCGCGTCCGTCTAGCAGGTAATCCGGGGCTTGTGGACCCCTTTCCTTCAGCCCGCGACAGCGCCCCGACTGCGGCTTTACTGGCAGTCCGCAATACCGCGCGTCACCGCCTGCCAGAGGTCGGCGACCGCCCGGTTCCGAACACCTTCGATCCTTATGGTCACATCAGCGCCACTGAATGCGTCGACCGGCAACTCTACAATCTGGCGGACGTGAATCGGGTAGGGCGGAATTTGTCGCAGAGGCTGGGCACCGGCAACAGGGCCAAGTGGCAATGCAGGCTCGGCGGCAAGCCGGTTGCGCCAGTCCCCGACAGTCGGACAGTCATGCTCCCACACGACCTGTACTTGGCGCATGCCTTCCAGGCCAGGCTCAAGCGCCACAAGGCCCGGGAACGCAACCGCGTCTCGCCGTGGCAAGTCCTGCGCCGATATCCCGCGCTCGCGCAGGTCTTCGGCAATGGCGGGACCGTCGAATGTGCGCACGGCGAGGTCATGAAACGCGTCGGGTTGGGCCGACAGGCGGGCACTTCGGAAGACCCACTCACACCTGTCCGTCGAGATCTCGCAAAGCTGCACGAAGCTGGCCTCGAAGCCTTCATTCCAATACCCAGTCGAGCGGGTTGTTCTCGGCCCATCTTCGACACGTCGCCAGCCGCTCCGATCCAGCCCGGCTGCGTAAGTGGCATCGCGTTCGGACAGCGCGCTGGCGCGAACCCAGGCCGACCAAGCCTGCCACAAGTCCTGGCCGCGATAGCCATCATGATCGACCTGGGCAGCTTCCGGGCCCGGTGGGGGCGGCGGAGGTGGCGATGCGGTCCCTGCCATCAACGCAACCAAGACTGTCATGAACATGTCGCTCCCCTCCGGTCACCGGCCTCGCTCGGGCCGACAGAAGGCTGCCCGGTTCGAACCCAAAAGAAAAGGCCAGCCCCCGGGGGAGCTGGCCTTTTTACTTGATATGCCGGAAGGGCCTATCCTATGCGGCTTCAGCAGCCAGCTTCTCGGCCTTCTTCACAGCGTCTTCGATGGTACCAACCATGTAGAACGCGGCTTCCGGAAGGTGGTCATACTCACCGTCACAGATCGCCTTGAAGCCCTTCACCGTATCCGCAACCGGCACCTGGATGCCCGGCGAGCCGGTGAAGATTTCGGCGACGTCAAACGGCTGCGACAGGAAGCGCTCGACCTTACGGGCGCGGGCCACGGTCAGCTTGTCTTCTTCCGACAGCTCATCCATGCCCAGGATCGCGATGATGTCCTGCAGGGCCTTGTAGCGCTGGAGGATTTCCTGGACGCGGCGGGCTGTACCGTAGTGCTCTTCACCAACGATGCGCGGCTCGAGGATACGAGACGTGGAGTCGAGCGGATCAACAGCCGGATAGATGCCCTTTTCCGAGATCGCACGGTTGAGAACCGTGGTCGCATCGAGGTGGGCGAAGGTGGTGGCCGGAGCCGGGTCGGTCATGTCATCGGCCGGCACGTAAACGGCCTGAACCGAGGTGATCGACCCCTTGGTGGTAGAGGTAATGCGCTCCTGCAGGGCACCCATGTCGGTGGCCAGCGTCGGCTGATAACCCACGGCGGACGGGATGCGGCCCAACAGAGCCGACAGCTCAGAACCAGCTTGGGTGAAGCGGAAGATGTTGTCGACGAAGAAGAGAACGTCCTTGCCCTCTTCATCGCGGAAATACTCAGCCTGGGCGAGACCGGACAGGGCAACGCGGGCACGGGCTCCCGGAGGCTCGTTCATCTGGCCGAAGACCAGGGCGCAACGCGAACCTTCCGTGGAACCATCATGCTCCTTGGGGTCCTTGTTCACACCGGATTCGATCATCTCCCAGTAGAGGTCGTTACCTTCACGGGTCCGCTCGCCGACACCGGCGAAGACCGAGTAACCACCGAACAGCTTGGCGATGTTGTTGATCAGTTCCTGAATCAGAACCGTCTTGCCAACACCGGCGCCGCCGAACAGGCCAATCTTGCCGCCCTTGGCGTAGGGGCAGAGCAGGTCGACGACCTTGATGCCGGTCGGCAGGACTTCCGCTTCCGTGGCCTGCTCGTCAAAAGACGGGGCGGGACGGTGGATCGGTGCTTTCATCGTGTGCGGAACATCACCGGCTTCATCGATCGGCTGACCGGTGACGCTCATGATACGGCCGAGTGTGCCCGGTCCGACCGGAACCATGATCGGGCCGCCGGTATCCGTCACGACCGTGCCGCGCTGCAGACCTTCGGTCGCGTCCATGGCGATGGTGCGGACGGTGTTCTCGCCGAGGTGCTGGGCAACCTCAAGCGTCAGCGTCTTGTCATCATTGGTGGTTTCAAGCGCGTTGAGAATGTCCGGCAGGGTGCCGTCAAATTCAACGTCAACGACAGCGCCGGTAATCTGGACGATGCGGCCTTGGGATGTGCTCATAGCGGGTGTTCCTCTGCCTAGAGGGCCTCGGCGCCGGAGATGATTTCAGTCAACTCCGTGGTGATCTGCGCCTGACGCGTGCGGTTATAAACAAGGTTGAGTTTGTCGATGAGTTCGCCGGCATTGCGCGTGGCATTATCCATCGCGGCCATCTTGGCACCCATTTCGCCGGCAACATTTTCCAGCAGGGCGGACAGGATGACCGTGTCGGCATAACGCGGCAGCAGCACGTTGAGGATGGTTTCCTCATCCGGTTCGGCATCGTAGACGGCACCGCCCAGATCCGGACGTTCAACGCCTTCATCAATGGCGTCGATCGCCGGGATGAGGACTTTGGCACGCGGCTTCTGGGAGATGACCGAGACGAACTCAGCCGAAACGAGTTCGCAAACATCGAACTCGCCATTCTCGAACATGTGGCGGATCTTGTCGCCAATCCGGACCGAGGTGGCACCGGTGATGGTCTTTTCGCCAGACAATTCCATCTTGTCGACGATCAGCGAGGCAAAATTACGCTTGAGCTGGTCAGCGCCCTTCTTGCCCACGCAGATGACCTTGACGTCCTTGCCTTCGGCCTTCAGCGCATTGATGCGCTCGCGGGCCTTCTTCACGATGTTCGTGTTGAAGCCGCCGCACAGGCCGCGGTCTGCGGTCATGACCACAAGCAGATAGGCGTCCGACTTGCCGGTTCCGACCAGAAGCGGCGAAGCCCCCGGTGTGCCCGACATGGCGGTCGACAGATTGGCCATCACGGCCGCCATGCGCTGGGCATAGGGGCGCGCGGCTTCCGCTGCTTCCTGCGCACGGCGCAGTTTCGCTGCGGCGACCATCTGCATCGCCTTCGTGATCTTCTGCGTCGACTTGACGCTTCCGATCCGGTTTTTAAGGTCCTTAAGGCTCGCCATCAGGCACTCCTCAGCGGTTGATCTCGATCAGGTTCACGCGAAATGTTCGGTGAACTTGGCGAGGGCCGCCTTCAGCTGGCTTTCGCTGTCGTCGGTCAGCTTCTTCTCGGTGCGGATGGACGCCAGCAGCGCAGCGTGCTCGCCGTGCAGGTGACGCAGCAGGTCCGCTTCGTAGCGCTGGACGTCGCTGGTCGGCAGCTTGTCGAGATAGCCACGCGTACCGGCGTAGATCACGCAGACCTGTTCTTCCATCGACAGCGGCGAGAATTGCGGCTGCTTGAGAAGCTCGGTCAGGCGCTGACCCCGGTTCAGCAATTTCTGTGTAGCGGCGTCGAGGTCCGAACCGAACTGGGCGAAGGCCGCCATCTCGCGGTACTGGGCCAGTTCGCCCTTCATCTTGCCGGCAACCTGCTTCATGGCCTTGGTCTGGGCAGCCGAGCCAACGCGCGACACCGACAGACCCACGTTCACAGCCGGGCGGATGCCCTGGTAGAAGAGGTCGGTTTCCAGGAAGATCTGACCGTCGGTGATCGAGATCACGTTGGTCGGGATATAGGCCGACACGTCATTCGCCTGGGTTTCGATGATCGGCAGGGCCGTCATGGAACCCGAACCGTTCGCCTCGTTCAGCTTCGCAGCACGCTCGAGGAGACGGGAATGAAGATAGAAGACATCGCCCGGATAGGCTTCGCGGCCCGGCGGGCGGCGCAGAAGCAGGGACATCTGACGATAGGCAACAGCCTGCTTGGACAGATCATCATAGACGATCAGCGCGTGCATGCCGTTGTCCCGGAAATACTCGGCCATGGCACAGGCCGTGAACGGTGCCAGGAACTGCATCGGAGCCGGGTCCGAAGCGGTGGCCGCAACGATGATGGTGTAATCCAGTGCGCCATTTTCCTCGAGCGTCTTCACGATTTGGGCGACCGTGGAGCGCTTCTGGCCGACGGCGACGTAGATGCAGTAGAGCTTGGCGCTCTCGTCATCGCCTTCGTTGATGGCTTTCTGGTTGAGGATGGTGTCCAGCGCAATCGCGGTCTTGCCGGTCTGGCGGTCACCAATGATCAGCTCGCGCTGGCCACGGCCGACCGGGATCATGGCGTCAATCGCCTTGATACCCGTTGCCATCGGCTCGTGAACCGATTTACGCGGGATGATGCCCGGCGCCTTGACGTCAACGCGGCGGCGCTCGGCAACGCCCTTGAGCGGACCCTTGCCATCGATCGGCTCACCGAGACCGTCAACGACGCGGCCCAGAAGACCCTTGCCGACGGAGGTATCCACGATCGAGCCGAGACGCTTGACGGTATCGCCTTCCTTGATGCCCCGGTCATCGCCGAAGATCACGCAGCCGACATTGTCGCGCTCGAGGTTCAGGGCCATGCCCTTGATCCCGCCCGGGAACTCAACGAGCTCACCGGCTTTCACCTCATCGAGGCCATAGACACGTGCAATACCGTCACCGACGGACAGCACGCTACCAACGTCCGAAACTTTCGCTTCGGCGCCGTAATTCTTGATTTGATCCTTGAGGATCGCAGAGATTTCTGCGGCACGGATGTCCATGGACCTAGGCCTCTTTCATCGCGGTCTTCATCCCATCCAGCTTGGAGCGGAGGGAAGAGTCGAACATGCGGGAACCGACCTTGACGATCAGTCCGCCCATCAATTCAGGCCGTACTTCCGTACGGACCTCGATTTCGCGCCCGAAGGCACTTTTCAGCGAAGCCGCCAGGGCTTCGGTCTGTTTCTTGGTCAAAGCGGCCGCGGTCTGCACATCGGCAGTCACGACACCTCGGTCGGCGGCAGCCAGCGCGGCGTAAACGCGCGCCAGGTCACCCAGATCACCGGCGCGACCGTTTCGTGCAGCAACGCCAAAGGCATTGGCCGTCAGGACGTTGAACTTGGCCTTCTTGGCCAGCGCCGAGAGAATACCGGCCTTGACCTCGACAGCGTGCAGCGGCGAGGCCAGCGCGTCAGCCAGTTCCGGGGATTCAGTCAGCATGGCGCGCAGGGCTGCGAGATCGGCCTCGACAGCTTCCGCAGCACCTTCGGATTTCGCCAGCTCGAACAACGCGGTCGCATAGCGGCCCGCGGCTTCGGCTGTCATGGCGTCTTCGCCGGTCTTCACCGTGACGTCACTCTCTAGCTGGATCAGCGCTCATCAATTTGTCGCGAACGACATAAACGCTTGATGTTCAACGATATAAGAAACGAGGCTTACCGTGTTGCACTGCAAGCCCCTCAGGTTCGGCGCTGCGATAGCACAGGGGGGAGCGGGCAGCAAGCCACTGGCACCGGGTGTTTCAGCGTACGGACGCAATCTGCTGCGACACAAATCGAGACACGGCACCCCGGCCTTTGCCCATCAGGTGTCCGGATCACCCTCGGTCCGCGACCGCCTCGCGAAAATATTCAATGTTTCGACCAGGAGCGAAAAAGCGATCGCGAAGTAGAGATAGCCGCGCGGAATGTGGAATCCCAACCCGTCGGCAACGAGTGCCACACCGACCAGGAGCAGGAAGGACAGGGCCAACATCTTCGTCGTCGGATGGCGTTCGATAAAGGTGGCGACCGTGGTGGCAGCCAGCAACATCACCCCCATGGCTATAACAACGGCAGCAATCATGATCGGCACCTCATCCGTCATGCCGACCGCTGTGATCACCGAATCCAGGGAGAAGACAACGTCAATCACAACGATCTGGGCGACAATTGTCGCGAATGCAGCATGAACGGAATTGCCCGCGTGTTGGCCGGGACCTTCGACGGCGTGATGTATCTCCAACGTGCCCTTGCCAAGCAGGAAAAGCCCGCCGGCAACGAGGATCAGATCGCGCCAGGAATAGCCATGCTCGAAAATCTCGAAGAGCTCGGTTTCCAGCTTCGTGATCCACACCAGCCCAAACAGCATCACGACACGGAAGACCAGTGCCATCCCAAGACCAAGTGCCCGCGCCTTGGCGCGGTCTTCTTCCTTCAGTCGCGATGCCATCAACGCCACGAAGATCACATTGTCGATGCCCAGAACGATTTCCAGAAAGGTCAACGTGGCGAGGGAAAGCCAAATCTCAGGAGATGCGAGCAGATCCAGCATGATAAATATTCCCTCGTTGTGAGAACACTCTTTGCCTCCGGGTCTGGAGGCGCGGCGATCAGATGAAGCTATAGGGTTCGACGTCGATTGACACCCGCACCGATGGGGGTGTCTTCACGCGCTTCGACCAGGCCCGAAGATAGGCGGAGATGTCGATTTCCTTGTCGGCGCGCACCAGGATACGGCGTCGGTGCCAGCCGCGGATCATCGCGCGTGGTGGTTCGGCGGGCCCCCAGATCTCGACCCCTTCGGAATTGGGCGCCTTGGCGGCGTAATCATTCGCAACCCGGTCGACCTGTTCGGGATTCATCGACATGAAGCCGATTGCGGCGAGACGGCCGAAGGGGGGCAGCCCCAGCGATTCGCGGACCATCGCCTCCATTTCCAGGAAAGCGTCTCGGTCTCCGGCAATCAGGGCCTGGATGGCATCGTGCTCCGGCTGATGGGTCTGCAGCAACGCCCGGCCCGGCCGGTCAGCCCGCCCGGCCCGACCCGCGACCTGGACCAGGGTCTGGAAAGTCCGTTCGCCGGCACGCGGGTCACCACCGGCCAGGCCCAGATCGGCATCGACTACGCCGACCAAGGTCAAACCAGGAAAATTATGCCCCTTGGCGGCGATCTGGGTGCCGACGAGAATGTCGATCTCACCCCGTTCCATGGCCGCAACAATCTCGGCCCCGGATCGACTGTCGGACGAATAGATCTCTACGCTCGCATCCGGAAAGGTGAGCTTCGCCTCTTCGGCGACCCGCTCAACGCCCGGTCCGATCGAGGTCAGGCTGTCTTGCGCATTGCAGGCCGGACAATGGGCCGGCTTTGGCATGGAAAATCCGGTGACATGGCAGACCAGGCGGCCAGTGTAACGATGCTCGACGAGATAGGATTGCGTATCTGGAGACACCATGCGGTGGCCGCAGGTCCGACACAGGACCAGCGGCGCATATCCCCGGCGATTGAGGTAGAGGAGGCATTGCTCGCCCCGCTCCAGCGTGTCGCGGACCGCTTCGATCATGGGCGGCGACAGCCAGCGCCCCGTCTCGGCCGGATGCTCGCGCAGGTCGATCGTGTCGACTTCCGGCAAAACGGCTGCGCCGGGACGGGCGGCCAGTCGGACATGAACATAGCGCCCGGCCAGCGCATTGGAGAGACTCTCAAGTGACGGGGTTGCCGAGGCGAGAATGACCATTGCCCCCTCTATCTTTGACCGCACCACAGCCAGATCACGGCCCTGATAGGGCAGGCCCTCATCCTGTTTGTAGGTCGGGTCATGCTCCTCATCGACAATGACCATGCGGAGCTTGGGAAATGGCAGAAACAGTGACGAGCGAGCCCCGACCACGATCCGCGCCCGCCCCTCTGCGACCTCGCGCCAGGCCCGGCGCCTGGCTTTGGGGCTGGCGCCGGAGTGCCACAATGCCGGTTCGACTCCGAAGCGAGCCTTGAAGCGCGAAAGCACCGCCTCGGTGAGGGCAATCTCGGGCAGCATGATCAGGATTTGCGCCCCGGGTTCGCGGCGGAGCACCTCGGCAATCGCCTCGAAATAGACTTCCGTCTTACCAGAGCCCGTGACCCCGTCCAGCAGCGCCGCCTGGAAGCCACCAGCACGAACAAGACGGCGCAAAACCCCCGCCGCTTCGGCCTGCATCATCGTCAGCGTCAGACCTTCACGCTCCGAGTCGGGCAGACCGAAGGGTGGATCAACCGGTCGCGTCAGTTCGGCAAGTGCCCCCGATTTCGCGAGGCCCTTCACGACCGACGCCGTGACGCCGGCTTCGCGGGCAAGGTCGGCAGCGCTGGCCTCGTGCAGCACCTCGACAGCATCAAGAACGCGACCCCGCGCATCGGTCATACGGTCTGGCTCGCCGCTGCCACGTCGATACACAGTTTCCGTCGGAGAGGGTTTGAGGGCATCTCCCGAACGCAGGACCGAGCGCAAGACGATCCCGGGCGACTGGACCAGATAGCGCGACAGCCAATCGACAAAGAGGCGGGTACCCTCCGGAAGGGGCGCCCCGCCGGCTGGCTCCTCCACCTGCTTTAGCGCCCGCTCGCCCGGGCCCGGCTTGACGGCCCAGACCACGCCCCGCGCCGCGCGCTTTCCCAACGGAGCGACGACATGGTCTCCCGGCTGCAGACACATCTCCGGTGGCACCAGATAGTCAAACGCCTCTGGCAAAGGCAGCGGAAACAGGATGGAGACGCGATACGGGCTATCTTCGGTCACGGTCGGGGCCTGCGGCATGGGCGAAGGTTTGAGGGCTTGATTCTTATGCGACTATACCGGTCCAGCCGCATTCATTCGCCGACCCACCTCATGTTTTGTCTGCGCCGGCGCCGTCGGTTTGCATATCGTAAACCGAATACCCCAACAGTGACCGCTCAAACCGAGAGAGACAATGACCATGTCCGACAATACCGCCCAATCCGATACGGACATGATCCGGGAGTTTCTGATCAGTAATCCGGATTTCGTCCGCGAAGATGCCGAGCTGTTTTCGCTGATTGTCGAGACCGATCGCGATGACGGCGCTATCGACCTGGGTGCGGCGGCGCGGGACAAGCTTCGTCATGAGATCAGGCAACTGAAGTCATTGAACGAGTCAATCGTCGAGACCGCCCGCGCCAATCTGGCCACCCAGTCACAGATCCACATGGCCGTGCTCGCCCTGCTGGAAGCCGAGTCGCTGGCTGGGCTGGACAAGAAGATGTCCAACCGGCTCACCGGCGCACTTGGTGTGGACGTTTGCCGAGTACTGATTGAGGGGCACGCCCCAGTGCAGGCTGCCGAATCGATTCTGGGTGCCGCCAGCGGTTTTGTGGGCGATGTTCTTGGCGACCATGTCGAACTGCTGGGCCCGGTCGATCCCGCGAACGCGCACGCCCTGTACGGCCAACAGGGCGCGCGGGTCAGTTCGCAGGCCATTGTGCGGCTGGATTTCAACGGGCAAGACGGGCTGATGGCCCTGGCGGCACGCGACGCCCACCTGTTCCAGTCCGGACAGGGGACGGAGCTTCTCAATTTCCTCGCCCGGGCGGTCGAGCGAATGGTGGTCCAATGGCTGCACCAGACCTGAAAACGCCCTGGACCGACGCACTTGCTGCATTCCTGGCCCACCTGTCCGGCGAGCGGCGACTGTCGCCGCGCACGCTGGACGCCTACCAGCGCGACCTCGATAACTTTGGCGCATTCCTGTGTGAGCATCACGGGCGCCTGCCCGATCTGATGACGCTGGGCGACCTGTCGTCGCGGGACTTTCGAGCCTATATGGCGTCGCGCCGCCGGGACGGATTGTCGGCAAGGTCACTTGCCAGGGCGCTATCGGCGATACGCACATTCTTTGATTATGCCAAAAGGCGGTGGGGGGTCGACAATGCGGCCTTGTCTCTCGTCGAAAGCCCGAAGCTGTTACGTTCAGCGCCGAAACCGGTCAGCGAATCGGCGGCGAAGTCGCTGCTCGCAGAAACCGGCGCCAGAGGAGGCCCGGATTGGGTTTCGGCACGAGACAATGCCGTTCTCTTGCTATTATACGGCTGCGGCCTGCGAATCTCGGAAGCCCTGAGCCTGACCGGAAATGATCTTCCGATCGGCGATACTTTGCGCATCGCCGGAAAAGGCAACAAGACGCGAATAGTTCCGGTTCTGCCTGCTGTCGCCGAGGCCATTTCACAATATGTCGCGCTGTGCCCGTTTGCGACAAAGGATGATGCCGCCCTTTTTCGGGGCGTTCGTGGCGGCAACCTGTCTGCCCGCAGCGTCCAGGCCTTGATGCAGGAATTGCGCGGCCGGCTCGGATTGCCCGAAACGGCAACGCCACATGCCCTGCGTCATGCCTTCGCGACACACCTCCTGGCCCATGGCGGTGATCTGAGGGCGATCCAGGAATTGCTAGGACACGCCAGCCTCTCCACCACGCAGATCTATGCCGACGTGGAGAGCGCCCGACTCCTCAGCATTTATGACGGGACCCACCCGCGCGCGCGTCGGCGGTAAGCCCCTATCCAAGCCCAAACAGGCCGCGGAATGCTCCCTTGCCTGCGGCACCAATTCTTGTTACTTTGTTTTTCAAAGTTCTTGAGGGTTTATGATGGCAGAACAATCCGATCTCGAATTTCTCCGCGATGTCGCCGCCAGCGGACAACACGCCCCCTCCCTGAGCGGCCGCTTTTTTGTCTGGTGGGGCGGTCTGGCCGCTCCTGCTCTTCTGGCGCACTGGTCCATCATGACCGGGCTCATTGGCGTGCCCGGCCAATTCGTCGGCCTAGTCTGGCTGGCATATGGCGTGATCGGCATGATCGGCTCGGCGCTTTTGGGTCGCAGCCTGCGCGGCAAACCCGGGCGCGGTGCGGTCAATAATCGCGGCGAGGCGGCTGCCTGGCGCGGCGTGACCTGGACTGTCGCCGCATATGCAATTGGTGCAGTCATTGCCAACCTGCTTGGGCGTGGCCATCCGATCCTGTTCGACACAATCCCCTTGGTCGCATTTGCCGGATATGGGCTTTCATTCCACATCAGCGCCCAATTGGGCGGCGCCCGCTGGATGCACGGGACGGCCGTCCTGGCTTGGCTCGCCAGCGGCGTCGGCCTCAGCCTGACCGGCACGCCAGGCCTCTATCTTTTTTCGGCGGCCACAGTCGGCCTGCTGGCCATCATTCCAGGAGTAGTGCTACTGCGCAGGGAGCCGGCGGCGGAGGCCGGATGAATGGCTGACAGTTTCGACGCGACAAATCTTGATGACGTGATTCACGGCAAGCTGCGACTGGCCGTGATGGCCTATCTGTCGGCGACCAGTGAAGCGACCTTTGGTGAGATCAAGACGCGCACCAACGCGTCCGACGGCAATCTTTCGGTTCACCTTCGAAAGCTGGAAGAAGCCGGCTATATCGCCATCGAAAAAAGCTTCGTGGACCGCAAACCGCAGACCCGCGCGTCATTGACGGAATCCGGCCGAACCGCCTGGCTGCACTATCTCGATCAATTGCGGTCGCTGATACAGCCCTGACCCCCGGCGGCGGCCCTGCCGGTGCGCACTCAGGGCTTGGAGCGGTTCGGTGTGTGGTGCCAGGCGATCACGTCATGGCCAGCATCATCGGAACACCGGGTTTCGCCCTGAACAAAGCCCGCTTTTTCGAGCACACGGTGAGAGGCGTCCCGGTCATCGCGCGTGTGAGCGACTACCGATGTCACACGCTCATGCGTATAGGCCCAGTCGAGCAATGCCATCACCCCTTCAGTGGCAAGCCCTTGTTCGCGATAGGACGTCAGCATCGAGTATCCGATTTCGACGGCACCATCGGCATCCGGCGCGCCTTTGAATCCGCCGGTCCCCAGCAGCCTGTTCATCACTGGCGAGATATAGATCCATGAGTACCAGCCCGTATCCGCCGGTGAGGCACGGAGCCGGTCCCGGGTCCACTCCATGGTCTGCTGATCCATCAATTCCGGGGGCCAGGCCGGTTCGGGATCAACGCCGAGCAAACGGAAAAAAGCCGCCCGATCTTCAAGCTGCGTGGTTGCAAGCTCTTGATTGAGCGCCACAAGCCGCAAGCGCGGCGAAGCGATTTCGATCAGCTTCGGCATCAGCGTGTAATCCATGACCCCAATTGTTCAGACCTGCCCGACTCGCCCGCACACGATCAGACACCCCATCCTATCGCGCCTCGGCCCGGCCGCCTACTCCTGCCTTGGCAAGGATCGCCGACTCACACCGAAATCACGACTACCCCCTGATCGCCTACCCCCGCGACATTGTGATGACGTTTATACTGGGGATGACGCAAAATCACGTCATCCGGCTGGCGGGCGGGTCAGGACTGCATTGTCCAGCCTTCGACACCCATCGCGGCCTGTCGGATGGCCTCGGTCAGCGTCGGGTGAGGATGGCAGGTTCGGGCGATGTCTTCAGATGCCGCCCGAAACTCCATAGCGACGCACAGCTCGCCTATCATTTCACCAACATTGGCGCCGATCATGTGGGCGCCCAGAATTTCGTCGGTTTCGGCGTCGGCAAGGATTTTCACAAATCCGTCGGTTGCATGATTGGTGCGCGCTCGTGAATTGGCCTGGAAGGGAAACTTGCCCTTCTTGTACTTGCGGCCTGACTTTTTGAGCTCATCCTCGGTGAGCCCGACGCTGGCAATCTCCGGAGCTGTGTAAACGACGCCCGGGATAACACCGTAATTCACATGCCCCGCCTTGCCGGCAATTCGCTCGGCGCAGGCGACACCTTCGTCCTCGGCCTTGTGCGCCAGCATAGGTCCGTGCGTGCAATCACCGACGACCCAGACATTCTCAGCCGAGGTCCGGTATTGATCATTGGCAATGAAGCCGCGCTGGTCTGTCTCGATGCCAACCGTTTCCAGCCCCAGCCCGTCTGTGAAGGGGCGGCGACCGATACACACCAAGACTGTGTCGGCTTCGATCGTTTCTGCTTCGCCCCCAGCGGCCGGTTCCAGTGTGACGCCCAGCCTGTCACCGGAAGTGTCCACACCGGTCACCTTAGTGCCCAGCTTGAAGTCCATGCCCTGCTTGGCAAAAGTCCGCTGCGCCGTCTTGGCGAGCTCGCTGTCCATGCCTGGCAGAATTCGGTCGAGATACTCGACCACCGTCACCTGCGCACCCAGCCGGCGCCAGACCGAACCGAGCTCCAGCCCGATAACGCCGGCGCCGATCAGAACGAGCTTGTCGGGCACTTGCTCAAGCGCCAGAGCGCCGGTTGATGAGACAACCCGCTTCTCGTCGATGGTTACGCCTGGCAGGGGGGTCACTTCCGACCCGGTGGCGATGACGATATTTTTCGTCTCAAGCGTCGACTTGCCGCCCTCGGCGTCGACTTCGACCTTGCCCGGTCCGGCAATCCGACCGCGCCCACGGATATATTCGACGCCGTTCTTCTTGAAGAGGAATTCAATCCCCTTCGTCAGCCCATCGACCGCTTCGTCCTTTTGCCCGAGCATGGCATCGAGATCGAGTTCGATCGCCCCGGTCTTGATGCCGAGGTTGGCGAACTGGGAGCCGGCCACTTCGTATAACTCAGAGG
This sequence comes from Maricaulis maris MCS10, assembly GCF_000014745.1. Taxonomy (NCBI): domain Bacteria; kingdom Pseudomonadati; phylum Pseudomonadota; class Alphaproteobacteria; order Maricaulales; family Maricaulaceae; genus Maricaulis; species Maricaulis maris. Next base: position 3,100,596 of record NC_008347.1, read on the forward strand.
CATGCAGCAACGCTTTTGACGGAATGCAGCCGACATTCAGACAGGTGCCGCCCAGCGTGCCACGCATCTCGACGCAGGCCGTCTTCAAGCCAAGCTGTCCGGCACGAATGGCACAATTATAGCCGCCGGGGCCGCCGCCAATGATTACGATATCATACGTGTCGGACATGCTCGCCTCGCTCTGTTTGCCGCCATTGCGGCCTTTGAATTCTATATGCCCCTGCCGGGGGCCCTGTGTTAGGGGGTTAAACGTCGCTGCTGCAGCTGATCAACCGGCTTTAATCACGTGGCGGGGCAAGACCCCGGCTTGTCGAAGCAAGATCATGACAATCAGCCCGACCATGAGCAGCCCGTTCACGACCCAATCCGCAGGCTCGGAGGTGGATGCTGCCCAGAAATCGTAAATCGAGTTTGACGAGTAGACGACCCACCCCGTCAGATCAAAGACCATCGCGGCGGCATAAACCGGCAAGGCCGCGGCAAACCGGCCGATCAGAAGCACGGTACTCGCCGCATAGCAGGTGGCGTTCGCCACGGTAAGCAATACGAGGAACGGTCCCATGGACTCGACGATGATAATCAGACTCGGGTCAATACCTGCCGATATCGCATCCCCGAACTTGATCGCCAGGACGTCCGCGGCGGACATGATCTGATTGATTGCCCAGGCACCAATGCCAAATGCCAGCAACCACCTCGCCACGACCAGCCCCGATTTTACTGTCACATCCAGGCCCCTCGTGCCAAGCGCATTCCGTGCCGTCCAAGCTTGGCGAGCCGGAGCCATGCCGTCAAATCCGCGCAAGCGATCAATTCCGCCCCGTTGCTGCCCGAACCCCCAGAGCCAGCGCACCGGCCGCTATGAGAGTTTCAAGCGTGAACATGGCCCAGTCCAGGAATTCCGGATCAAAATTCTGGTCGACCCGCTCCTGTTCGTGAGCCGCAACATCCTCCGGGCGCAGGCTGAAACCGATCCACATGGCCTGATCGACCAGATAGACTGCCAGGGCAATCCAGACCAACCATTTCGAACTGCGCCAGAAAGCCCAGGCGACGACGAAATAGCCAAGCTGGACCACAAGCGCCAAAGCCGACAGCAGCACCCCCGTTTCGGCGAGTGTCCGCGTGACAGCGCCGGTAAAGCCAAGCTGGCCTTCCAGGCCCAGCTGGTGCAGATACCCGGCAAGCGGCGAGCGGAGCCCATATGCGCCCCGCAAGATCGCCAGAACGATGAGCGCTTGTCGAAGCCGCGGCATCGCGGAGCCTCTACAGGTCGAACATCATGCGTTGTGGATCTTCCAGGTTTTCCTTTACCCGCACGAGGTAGGTAACCGCTTCCTTGCCGTCGACAATTCGGTGATCGTACGAAAGAGCAAGGTACATCATGGGTTTGATGACAACCTGACCATTCTCGGCCATCGGGCGTTCCTGGATCTTGTGCATACCCAGAATGCCTGACTGAGGCGCATTGAGGATCGGCATCGACATCAGCGAGCCGTACACGCCGCCATTCGAGATGGTGAAGGTCGCGCCCTGCATTTCGTCGATCGAAAGCTTGCCGTCACGCGCCCGCTTGCCCAGCCGGATGATCTCTTTCTCGATCTCCGCCAGGGTCATCTGGTCGGCGTCACGCACGACCGGTACGACCAGGCCGCGATCGGTGCCGACTGCGACACCCATGTCATAGTAATTCTTGTAGATGATGTCGGTGCCGTCGATTTCGGCATTGACCGCCGGCACTTCCTTCAGCGCGTGGCAACAAGCCTTCACGAAGAAGCTCATGAAGCCCAGCTTGACGCCATGCTTGGCCACGAAGGCCTCCTGGTGCGCCTTTCGGGCCGCCATGATCGCCGACATGTCGGCTTCATTATAGGTGGTCAGGATGGCAGCGGCGTTCTGGGCATCCTTGAGCCGCTTGGCGATTGTCTGGCGCAGGCGGGTCATACGGACCCGTTCTTCGCGTGGTCCCGTCTCGCGGGGAGCGACCGGCGCGGCGGCAGCCGCCGGAGCGGCTTTTGGCGCAGCCGGCGCACCAGCAGCAGCCTTCAATGCGTCACCCTTGGTAATGCGGCCGTCCTTGCCCGATCCGGTGATCGCACCAGCATCCAGCCTGTTCTCTTCGATGACCCGGGCGGCAGACGGCATGGTCTTTGTGTCTGTCGAGCCCTCGGACGGCTGGCTTTCAGCGCTCGGCGCTGCTTGGGCGGCGCCCCCCTCGCCAATGCGGGCGACCGCATCGCCAGGCGCAACCGTGTCGCCCTCGGCTACCAACAGCTCGGAGACAACACCAGCAACGGGAGACGGAACTTCAACCGCCACCTTGTCGGTTTCGATCTCGACCAGCGCCTGGTCGATCTCCACCGAGTCACCGGCTTTCACGAGCCAGGCTCCGATTGTTCCCTCGGTTACGCTTTCACCCATCTGCGGCACGGTGGCTTCGACGGTCTCAGCCGAGCCGGCGGCTTTGGACTCTTTGACGTCCGGTTCCGCAGCGGCCATCGGTGCCGGATCACTGCTGTCTTCAGCCGGTTCGCTCTTGGCTGCTGCATCACTGCCAGCAGCTTCGATCACAGCCAGCTTGGCGCCAATTTCAACATTGTCGCCTTCGGCGGCGAAAATCTCACCCATCACTCCGTCCGCTTCAGCACGGACTTCAACAGCGACCTTGTCGGTTTCCAACTCAACCAGGACATCATCCCGGGAGACCGCGTCGCCGGTCTTGACCATCCAGCTGCCCACGGTGGCTTCGGTGACGCTCTCGCCGAGCTGCGGCACGGTGATATCGGTCATGTCTCTCGTCTTTCCTTCAAAAAGGTTGGTCGGCCCTTACGACAGGGCTTCGTCGACCAGGGCGTCTTGTTGCTGCTTGTGCTTGGAGGCGATGCCAGTCGCCGTCGAGGCCGTCGGCGCTCGGCCGACATAGCGTGGCCGTTGGGCGGCTCCGCCGACCTTGCCCAGCACAAACTCGATATTCGGCTCGACAAAGGTCCAGTAGCCCATATTGCGCGGCTCTTCCTGGCACCAGACGATCTCGGCGTTCGGGAAACGCCCGAGCTCGGCGATCAATGCCTTGTAGGGGAAGGGATAGAGCTGCTCGACCCGCATCAGGTAGACATCGTCTGTGCCCCGGCTTTCGCGTTCTTCCAGCAGATCATAATAGACCTTGCCGGTGCACAGCACGACGCGCCGGATCTCGTCATCGGCCTTCAGCTTGACCGAAGTCTGCCGGATCTCGCCCTCGGGACGCGATGCCTCGTCGGCATCATCCCAGAGCACCCGGTGGAAGGACGAGCCCGGCCCCATGGCGGCGAGCTGCGAGACACAGCGCTTGTGCCGCAACAGGCTCTTGGGCGTCATGATGACCAGAGGCGTCCGGAAGTTGCGGTGGATCTGGCGGCGCAGGATGTGGAAATAGTTCGCCGGCGTCGAGCAATTGGCGACCTGCATATTGTCTTCCGCGCACAGCTGCAGGAAGCGTTCAGGGCGGGCTGAAGAGTGCTCGGGCCCCTGCCCCTCATAGCCGTGCGGCAACAACATGGTCAGACCGGACATGCGCAGCCATTTGCGCTCACCGGACGAGATGAACTGATCAATGATCACCTGGGCGCCATTGGTGAAGTCACCGAACTGGGCCTCCCACATGACCAGCGTGTTCGGTGCCGACAGCGAGTAGCCGTACTCAAACCCCAGAACAGCCTCTTCGGACAGCATGGAGTCGATGACCTCATACTTTTTCTGGTCCGGCGTGAGATGGTTTAGCGGCGTGTATTTCTCGGCGTTTTCCTGGTCGATGATGTGCGAATGGCGCTGCGAGAATGTACCGCGGCCGCAATCCTGACCCGACAGGCGAACCGGGAATCCCTCTGTCAGGAGGGTGCCGAAGGCCAGGTGTTCAGCGGTCGCCCAGTCAATGCCCGTGCCAGTCTCGATCGCTTCGCGGCGGCTGCCTATGACGCGTTTCAGCGTGCGGTGGATGTTGATCCCTTCGGGGATCTCGGTCATCGCCATGCCGACCGTCATCAGGCTTTCGGTGGTCGCCGACGTTTCGCCGCGACGGTCATCGCCCTCGGCCAGACCCAGACCGGACCAGCGCCCGTCGAGCCAATCGGCCTTCTTGGGCTCGAAATCCTTGCCGGCGTTGAATTCCTTTTCGAGGAAGGTATCGAATTCGTTCTCGATGGCCTCGGCTTCGGCGGCCGTCAGCACGCCTTCGGCCAGGAGCCGGTCCTGATACTTCTTTTTTACCGGCGGCATGTCCTTGATGATGCGGTACATGATCGGCTGGGTGAAGGTTGGATCATCGCCTTCATTGTGGCCGTAGCGGCGGTAGCAGATCATGTCGATGACCACGTCCTTGCCGAACAGCTGACGGTATTCCGTCGCCATGCGGGTGGCATGGGTCACCGCTTCCGGGTCATCACCATTGACGTGGAAAATCGGTGCCTGGACCATCAGGGCCACATCCGAGCAATACGGGCTGGAACGGCTGTCCTTGGGGTCGGTGGTGAAGCCGATCTGGTTGTTGACGATGAAGTGGATCGCCCCGCCGGTGCGATGGCCGCGCAGCCCGGACAGGCCGAGACACTCCGTCACAATGCCCTGGCCGGCAAAGGCTGCATCGCCGTGCAGCAGCAGCGGCAGCACGCTCGAGCGCGGCGTGCCCGCTTTCTTGCGGCAATTTTCTTCCTGCTTGGCCCGGGCCTTGCCAAGCACGACCGGGTCAACCGCTTCAAGGTGGGATGGGTTGGCGGTCAGCGACAAGTGAACCTTGTTGCCGTCAAACTCGCGGTCCGACGAGGCCCCCAGGTGATACTTCACGTCACCGGAACCGAACTCTTCCTCGCCCTGGGTATTGCCACCCTGGAACTCATGGAAGATCTGGTGGTAGGGCTTGCCCATCACCGAGGCGAGCACGTTCAGGCGTCCGCGGTGCGGCATGCCGATGATGATATCCTCGACGCCCATCGAGCCGCCACGCTTGATGACCTGCTCGAGCGCCGGAACCATGCTCTCACCGCCATCCACGCCGAAACGCTTGGTGCCCGGATAGCGCTTGTGCAGGAACTGCTCGAAGCGTTCGCATTCGATCAATTTGGACAGGATCGCGATCTTGCCTTCTTTGGTGAAGGAGATGTCCTTGTCCGGCCCCTCGAAGCGTTCCTGCAGCCAGGCCTTCTCTTCGGGATTCGAGATATGCATGAACTCGACGCCGACCGGTCCGCAATAGGTGCGCTTGAGGATGTCGAGCATGACCCGCGGCGTTGCAGTCTCAAGACCGAGATAGCCGTCGATAAAAATGTCTTCGTCGAGCGCCGCACCGGTAAAGCCATAGGTCGCCGGGTCCAGCTCGGCCTGGTAGCCGAAATCGGTCAGCCCCAGCGGATCGAGATCCGCGGCCAGGTGGCCGCGCATGCGGTAGGCGCGGATCATCATGATGGCGCGGATCGAAGACTGGGTTGCCTTGCGGACATCGTCAGCACTGGCACCTGGATTGGTGGCTGCGACGTGGCTGGCCACCTTGTCGACCATCGCGCCTTCATCGGGACCGATATCGCCCAGCGCCGAGACCATTTCGCCATTGGCCTGCCGCGGCCAGTCGGCGCGCTTCCAGGCAGGGCCACGTGCGGCATGCGAGCTGTCGCCCGGCGCATCGCCCAGGGCGGCAAAAAAGGCCTTCCAGCTGGGTGGTACCGAATTCGGGTCCGAAGCATAGGCGGCGGCCATCTGTTCGAGATAGACGGCGTTGGCACCCTGGAGGAATGAGGTGTCCAGGAAGTTCTGATTGTCTTGGGAACGGCTTTGGTCAGACATGTTGGGGGGAGGCCTGAGTCAGGAGTGTGTCTGGATGGGGTTAAACCGAGTGGGTTAACCAACCCTCTATGCCCAATCCGCTCCACACGAAAGGGATTCACGCGGGTCTGCTGACAAATGGGTGACAAAACAAAACCGCGCCCCGGAGGTCCGGAGCGCGGCTTTTGTTGCAACAATCTTGCGGACAATCAGCCCTTGAGCAATTCCGCCAATGTCGTTCCGAGGCGCGCCGGGCTCGGCGAGACCTTGATACCGGCCGCTTCCATGGCCGCGATCTTGTCTTCCGCGCCGCCCTTGCCGCCGGAGACGATGGCGCCGGCATGGCCCATCGTGCGACCCGGAGGAGCTGTACGACCAGCGATGAAACCGACAGTCGGCTTGGAGCGGCCCTTCTTGGCTTCATCAGCCAGGAATTGCGCGGCGTCTTCTTCGGCCGAGCCACCGATCTCACCGATCATGATGATCGACTTAGTTTCGTCGTCGGCGAGGAATTTTTCGAGCACGTCGATGAATTCCGTACCCTTGACCGGGTCGCCGCCAATGCCGACCGCCGTGGTCTGGCCGAGGCCGACCTGCGAGGTCTGGAAGACGGCTTCATAGGTCAGCGTACCCGAACGCGAGACCACGCCCACGGAGCCCTTCTTGAAGATCGAGCCCGGCATGATGCCGATCTTGCACTCTTCCGGGGTCAGGATGCCCGGACAGTTCGGGCCCAGCAGCATGGAGGACGACTTGTCGAGGCGATCCTTGACCTTGACCATGTCCATCACCGGAATGCCTTCGGTGATGCAGACGATGAAGGGGATCTCGGCATCAATCGCTTCGATGATCGCCGCACCGGCACCGGCCGGCGGTACATAGATCACTGAAGCATCGGCGCCTGTGGCTTCCTTGGCTTCACCGACAGAGGCAAAGATCGGCAGGGAGGCTGCGCCGTCCATGCCGGCCGACCAGGTCTCGCCACCCTTCTTCGGGTGAACGCCGGCAACCATCTGTGTGCCATAATACTCGAGCGCCTGCTCGGTGTGAAAAGTCCCCGTCTTGCCGGTAAGGCCCTGGACGATGACCTTGGTGTTCTTGTCTACGATGATCGACATCAGTTGGCCTCCTTCACGGCGGCGACAATTTTCTGGGCGGCGTCGTCGAGATCATCGGCGGCGATCACGTTGAGGCCGCTTTCATTGATGATCTGCTTGCCCTTGGCGACATTTGTGCCCTCGAGGCGAACCACGAGCGGGACCTGAAGGCCGACATCCTTGACCGCAGTAACCACGCCCTCGGCGATCACGTCACAGCGCATGATGCCGCCGAAAATGTTGACCAGGATGCCTTTGACGTTCGGGTCGGCGGTGATGATCTTGAAGGCCGCCGTGACTTTTTCGGTCGTGGCACCGCCACCGACATCGAGGAAGTTGGCCGGCTCGGCGCCATAGAGCTTGATGATGTCCATCGTCGCCATGGCGAGACCGGCACCATTGACCATGCAGCCGATATCACCATCGAGGGCGACATAGGCGAGGTCATATTTGGAGGCCTCGATTTCCTTCTCGTCTTCCTCGGTCGTGTCACGCAGCTCCATGATGTCCGGGTGACGGAAGAGTGCATTGCCGTCGAAGGAGACCTTGGCGTCCAGAACGCGGACATGGCCATTGTCCATGACGATGAGCGGATTGATCTCCAGCATCGACATGTCCTTCTCGCAGAAGGCCGTATAGAGGATCTTCGCCAGACCCATCATGTCCTCGCGCGCCTGGCCTTCCAGCTTCAGCGCGTCGCAGACAGCGGCGGCAGAGGCATCGGTCACGCCGGTCGACGGGTCGATATCGATGGTCTGGATCTTCTCCGGCGTTTCTGCCGCTACTTCCTCGATATCCATCCCGCCTTCGGTGGAGACGACAAAGGCGACCTGGCCGGTTTCGCGATTCACCAGCAGCGAGCAATAGAGCTCGGTGGCGATGTCGGCGCCGTCCTCGATATAGAGGCGATTGACCCGTTTGCCCTCAGGGCCGGTCTGGTGCGTGACCAGCGTATTGCCGAGCATTTCCTTGGCGTTCTTGACCACGTCTTCCTTGGAGAAGGCGAGGCGGACACCGCCCTTGGCGTCGGAACCAAGTTCCTTGAACTTGCCCTTGCCGCGTCCACCGGCGTGGATTTGCGATTTCACCACCCAGAGCGGGCCGGGCAGCTGATCAGCCGCCGCAGCAGCCTCATCGGCAGAGAAAATGGCAACACCCTCAGCGACCGGAGCGCCAAAGGATTTCAGAACGGCTTTCGCCTGGTGTTCGTGGATATTCATGTAGGGGCCTCGCGGGAGGAAGGAAGCGACAAAACGGCCAGAATGGACTCGCCTTATAGCACTGGGCTGCTGCGGTGCAACGCACTCGCGACGGGTAATTGTCAGTCAATCTCGAATGTGCCGCCATCGTCGTCATCTGCCGGCGGATTGAGGATTTCGGCCAAGCCGAGGCGTCGGGCCGGCGCGGGTTGATCAGTCTCCTTCCCGATGATCGGCCCTGAAAAATAGCGGATACCGGCCGACATCGCCGCCTCCACCAAGGCCGGACTGCTGATCTGGGTGAGACAGGTTTCAGCGGTCAGCGACCGGGCGGCCGCCACCCATTCCACACAGGACAACAAGTCCAGCTCGCTGACACTGCCATCATTGAGGCGCTTGGGAGTCTCGGCGCTGAGCACGCCGATGCCGCAGCTTTCGAAGCGATCCAGTCGCTTCGATCCGAACGAATGGTGCGCCAGGACATAGGCCCCGAAATGCTTCATCGACCGGAATACTTCCTGCATTTGCGCCATCGGCGCACCATCGGGAATACCGTCCACCCGCAGCAGGAAAAACTTCCGCGCCGGCTCGGGAATGGGGTGCAAGACACTGAAATATTCCATCCGCCGGGACACCGATGACAGGCTGTCATAGTGGACCGGTACGACGATCATGCTGGCGTGGCCCGCAGCGCGGGCTCTCTGAAACCCGCGCTGCGCTGCCAAGGCAATCGCCCGGTCGAGCTGACGGTGTTGGTCGCGATCGGCGGCGCCGGACAGGGTTTCCCGACCATAATAGGCAAACCCGTCAATCACCTTGCGTGCCACACAAAGGCTGTGACTTATCACCGACTTCTGGCTGTCCCAGCAGGGTTTGAAGACGATGTCATCCCAGCTCGGTCGCGGACCGCTGGAGGCCGGAGCGGCACCGGCAATCATGGACGGTCGAGCACGCGGCTCGGGCTTCGGCCCTTCCACCCAGCGCGTCCGCTCCTCATCGTCGCGCTCCTTGGTCGGCGCCGCGCGCCAGGGCGGCGCCACTTCCCCGCCACGCACCGGCTCGGAAGCACGAGACCTTTCTGGTTCGGCATCGGGTTCATGCGGCTGCGAACGCGCCACAATGTCCAGAAGCTCGCTGGTGGGAACATCGCGAGCCTCACCCTCGGCTCGCACCTCTGTCAGGTCCGACTGGCCCAGAAAGAACGAGTTGAGCTCGCCTGAAATCGCGGCGACCATTTCATCGGCCGCTTCGACATCTGCCGCCCCGAAAATGATCAAAAAGCCGCCCTGCACGCGCAACATCACATCGTCCGGCTCGATCCGCCGCTCGATAAACTGGGTGGATGTCTCGTAGACTTTCTCACGCAAGCGCGGCCAGTCCGAACCGGCGCGGGCCTTGACCCGTTCCAGATTCAGAAACTGGAACTGGCCCATATCGACAGAAGACCGACCGGCGAGGGCCTTTTTCAGCTTTTGACGCAATTCTGGCGACATGAGTGGGCCATCCGTCCCGGGCAATCCCGATCATCCACACTCTGCGGTCGTACTTCTTGCGATTTTGTAAGCCTGCCTGCGCGACTATCGCAATGTCGCGACAATCGCCCCGTCGACGGAAAGGGCTCCGCCCCCGCGGGCAAAGAGGTAGAAGCCGGCAGCCGCCATGACCGCGACCGAGGTCCACGCTTCCGGCATCACCCAGAAGGCGTAGATCGCACAAGCAATCAGCAAGGTGAAGCCGACCAGTCGGGTAAGGAATCCAACCAGCAACAGAAATGCTATCAATTGCGCGCCCCAGACCGCGATCTGCGCCGTCTGGGAAGCCGAGAAAACGGGAATATTCCAGATCGCAGCCGCCGCTATCGTATCCGGCATGACCGCCGGCCAGATGTCCGCATTGGCACGCCCCCAGGCCCAAAGCCCGGGCACAAGGGCGAGCCTGATCGCGCCGCCGACTATCCAGTCCGGCAAAAAGCGCTCGGCCCGTGCCGATTGTCCGGTCGTGTCCATCTACCCCCCCGGGTCACTACAGGCCGACCATGCCGCAGCCGCGAACCCGGAGCAATCAAACGCACCTATCGCGCGAAAAATCGTGGTGAATGACGCCTTCGATCGCCCTAACGACTAATCGAGATAGGCCGTGAAGCGCGAGACATTCGGGCGGAAATCATGCGCGTTGAGGCGGACATTGCGCGTCGCATCGCATACGCCCCCATCGGCCAAAACCGGCCCGTCCGCGGTTTCGGGCAGACAGGCGCCAAGGCTGCCGCCATCGAGATTGCGGCCAACCGTACCGACAAAAACGCGATTGCCGGGCGGGAAGCCTCGATAGAGGTCAGCGCATTCACCGGCGGCCAGGGACTGACGCGCGGCAAGTTCGAACCCGCCGGACGTGCGATCCAGCAGCACCACCGCTTCCACTTCTCGCTGACCGCCATGACAGACCTCAAGCGTGCGGACGATCTGGGCCATACCGCGCTCGTCGCGCGGCGCTCCAACGCAAAGTGCGGCGTCTTCGGCCGAGAGGCTCTCACAACGCACCCGGTAATCCACCTGGCCAATGCCTCGGTAACGGCTGGCGCCGATAGGCAGGCGTATATAGTTGCGGGCCTGCCGTGCTCCCGAGCAAGGCTCGCCAGTCGCCAGGGCGAAGGTCGAACCGGCCGGCGTACAATAGACGGCATCACTTGTACGGGCAGGCCAACGCCACTCGCCGGACATCACATGCACGTCCAGCGTGGCCCCGACCACATTGTTGACGGCCCCTTCCAGGCATTCGCCGGGCTCGACCAAGAACCAGCTGCGCAATGTCCGGTCGTCCGCAGCGGTCGTGCGATAGGCGGAGGCAATGGCGACACTGAAACCGGTCTCATTGCAGATATTGAGCAGGACATCGCGTTGGGCCAGCGCCTCGCTTGGCGATACGAGCGACAGCAAACCGGACACCACGGCAGCGGCAAGAAGACGAGGGGCAAGGAGGCGAAGGGAAGGCATTGGGGTAACTCCGTGACTTGCCACTGGACGTCGCAGAATTGCACCCGGTGGTCAATTGTTTGGGCCGGCCCCAGAGGCGGCCCCGACAAGCACCGGCGCCACAAATCGCATCGGCTGGCCACCAATGTCGATCCGCACGATGCGCCCGGTTTCGCGGTCTATGAAAATATCGTTGGCGGGCGTGCCGCCTCGCTGTTCGATTCGATGGGTGGCGAACGTGCCCGCAGGCGTTTCAACCTGCACTGCCTCGACGGCACTCAAAGTCACTTCGGCCGTCGAATTGCCCAAAGGCGCATACCAGCGGAAGGAAACTTCGTCGCCAATCTCCATGGGTAGCGCAGCAGCCAGGATAAAGAAGCTCGCGCGCAAAATGGCCCCATCCGGCAGGGGTGTGTCGATCGCATGATTGACCGCTTCCTGCCCGGGACGCACCACGCGCGTTCTGCCCGTCGCCCGGCCCGGTTCAAAGTCACCGTCGATGACAAAGTAATGTCCGCCCTGATGAAAGCGGATGTCGACCGAGACCGGCTCCAGGTCGGCCAGGCGAACCCTCGCCTCCTGCGTCTCGTAGATCTCACGCGACGCCCACATGGTGCGGTCATAGATGGCGATTTCATCACCGTCGGCGTGCCAGCCAAAGCGCATGAAGCCGTCCGCCTGGCCTTCATATTGAAGTTCGAGATAGATCTCTCCGGTCGCCAGGGCGTCGCGGTCCAGCCGGGACCTCCAGCCTTCATCCTGCGCCGCGGCAGGCATGGCGATGAAACTCGCTGCGAAAACCGCAGCCAGGCAGAGGTTTTTCATAAGTCGTCTCCCAACGCCCGAGCCGGGACAGCAGGCTTTCACGCATTGGGTTTCGCTTGACTGTCCGACACATTAACTCGGCACGATGTGACAATGATCAGCCTGGCCGCCAACAGCCGTGGAAACCGAACGGACAGGCATAGGGCAAGCGCCAGCTGGCAACAGGGCCATCCGACAAATGCTGTGCGTTGAAGGCATGCAGCTCGGTCTGTTCGGCATGCGTGTTCAAGGCTGTGTGCAGGATCCACCCCTCACCTTCCGGCGCCGTTGGAGACGCAGGAATGAAGAGCGGCTCCTCGACGAATACTGAACCACCATGATCGAATGCATCGCGTTCTCCGGTGTGGAGGTTTCGGCGCTCGATACGGGTGGCACCGCGCGGCTGGTCGACATCCCAAGCAATGTGCCAGGTTTCACGGCGACGCAAACCGGTCAAGCGCGGATCAATTTGCGGAAATTCGATGAAACCATCCCCGAGTGACTCGATCCGGCTGCGTCCACCAGGCGCGAGTGTCACCTGCATGTGACGCGCTTGCGAGTCAGTTTGGGTTTCAGCCAAGCCTCGCATGATGTCGTAGGCCCCCGCCATCGCAAAACGCGCATCCTGGGACAGGGCTGCATCGAGCCGAATCGTGCCGTCTGCTTCTTCCCAGGCGCCGCCGAAATGGAACAGGAAGCCGGGTGGCAATTCCCAGGTACGGCGACGGCTCCAGTCATTCTTGTCGATCGCGATCGCCAGCATCGGTGCCTCAGCGTCGAAGGCGAAACTGTCGAGGAAGGGCAGGCGCATCTGCTGGAACCGGTAGCTTCCGACCAGAAAGACCAGCGAATGCTCTGTGATCACAAAGTCATGCACCATCCCGCCGGGAACATCTTCGACAATGCCCGCGTCCAGCAGGGCGCCATCCGGCCCGACTTTCCAGATGATCATGCGATCGCGCATCGCGTCCTGCCCGAAATTCCAGACGATTCCGCTGCCTGCCTCGCGCTTTGGGTGCGCCGAGAAGGGAACGCCATCGAGCCCGCCACCCCAGCGCCGAGCGCCCTGGCTCTCGAGGGTGTCTGGATCGATCGACCAGGCAGAACCACCCTCCCAGAGGGCCAGCAACTCATCACCCAGCAACAGGACCGATGTGTTGGCGACATTCATGTCATCGGGTCCGCTGAGGCCGCCTGGCTGGGGCGGCACGGATGCAAGCGCTGGCAGGATAAAGCGGCCAGCGGCTTCCTCGGCCTGCCATTTAACAGTCTGGATAAACCGGCCGCGATGGCGCAGCCCCTCGGCGTCAAATGTCCAGGATTGCAGAAAGCCATCGCCATCAAACCAGTGTCGATAGCGCCAGTCCTGTCGCGAGAACCGACCCGGTCCGTTGCGAAACAAGGTGCCTGCCAGGCCGTCAGGAGCGGATCCGGAAACAAGGGTCGCCTGACTGTCGAAGCCATTGGCCGGAGCATCCCTGACAACAAGCGTCCAGGGATCGGTCTGGCTGGCGGTTTGGTAGTCGGCAAACACCGGATCCACCTGGCGTGCCGCGGCAGGCGCCGGCATGGCAGCGACGCCTCCGGCGGCGGCCAGCATTTTGAGCGCCTCGCGGCGTGAGGTCGTCGCCATGCTTACCTCCTATTCGAAACTGATTGTGTGAACGGACCCGTCGACGGAGAGCTCGAAGGCAGCAGCGGTCCATTCGGGCGGGCCAAACCGGCCGCGTGCATTGTTCGAGAACGCAAACGGCTCGCTGGGAATGCCCATCAGATTGGTATCCATTTCGCCGTCTGCATCGACGTCGTGATACATTTTCACGCCGTATGTTCCGGTCGGCAGGTCGGCAAAGACAACGGTGACCTGGTTACCGTCGACAACAGCACGCGTACCGGCGATGGCCGTACCGTCATTCCAGCCGGCTTCGCTGTTGTAGAGCCCGACCATCAAGAAACCGTCCGTCGGTGCAACGCTGCCGATCTCCAGGGTCAATGTTGCCGCGCCCTCAGCGGCGGTTGCCTGGCTCGCCATCGCGGTCGTCAGGACGGTAGCCAACAGAGCGTGTGTCATCATGTTCATCGTCATTTCTCCGGTTGGGCCGGGGACGCCCCGGCTTGTTGGAAACAGTGATGACGGGTGCCGCTCCCGGGTGCGACTGCATTTGCGCAAACGGGCTGTCAGGCTTCGCGAATTGCGCTAGGTGTTCATTCGCGCTTCGTGAATGACGGTGATGATGACACGCGAACGGCTACAATCCCTGCTCCCGAGTGTCGCCGCCATCCTTGCGCTGGGAAGCTTCCTGTCGATTCTGGGGCCCTACAACTCCCATCAGTTCGGCGTTCCGGGTGTCTGGTTCTACTGGACCGGCCTGATGGCGCTGGGCTGGGTATCCGGAAACCTCTTCTCCTGGCTGTTCGAGCGATATCTGCCGGACTGGCCGCGCGCCGCGACCGGGCTCGCCCTGTCGATACTGGTCAGCCTGCCGGTCTTTATCGGCGTCACGCTCATCCAGGCACTGATTGGTCAGCCCTTCCCGATATCGGTTGCACCGATTGTCTTCTTTCTGGTCTGGGTGATTTCAGCCGGCGTGGTCACGATCTCGATTCTCGCTGATCGGCGAAGCCAATCCGGTGACCCGACTTCGGATGCCCGCCCTGCTCGCGCATTGACCGACAAGCTGCCACCACGATTACGGCGCGCCCGTCTGCTCGCGCTCGAGGCAGAAGACCATTATCTGCGCGTCCATACGGATCGAGGCGACGCGCTCATCCTGATGCGCCTGAGCGATGCGATCGCCGCGGTGGAAGTTCTGGATGGTGCCCGAACGCACCGGTCCTGGTGGGTGGCGCGGGAGGCGGTCCAAACAGCGGAGCGTGGTGACGGACGGGCAAGGCTGGTCCTGACAGACACGCTGACGGCCCCGGTCAGCCGGACCTACGCGCCGAAGCTGCGCGAGGCAGGCTGGTATTAGCGGAACGCCTTGCGGTTTACCCGCCATTCGTCGGCGCTCTGCCCCCAAATGTCGACGACCATTCCGAAACCGGGCACTTCGATATCCTCGCCCAGATCACCCGATCCGATTTTCCGGGCGACACCCTGGCTCGGCGTGTTGTCGGCATGGATGAGATGGACCACATCCGGCCAGCCCAGCGTGTCGACGGCGTGGTCCATGCACGCAGCCGCCGCTTCGGTCGCAAAGCCCTTGCGCCAGGTTGACCGATTGAGCGACCAACCGATTTCGGGTTGCAGCCAGCCATGGGGAAACCAGGGCCCGACCCGTCCGAGCCAGCGACCACTGTCCTTCTCGATCACGGAGAAGAACCCGTATCCGCGCAGCGCCCAATGACCGACGATTCCACACAGGCCCCGCCACACCAAAGCCGGTTCCTGGACATCGCCAATAAAACGAGTGGTTTCCTCGTCCGCCATCAGCTCGCAGAGCGGTTCGAAGTCGGACAGGTCCGGTTGGCGCAAAATGAGACGGTCGGTTTCAAGCGTGCACTGGGTCATGCCCCAGTGCACGCATTGACGCGCGCCCGGTCAAGTGAATTCGCCGGGACGGTATTCACGCATTCCTTATGACTGCCTGCACCTGCACGCCGTCACCCCGGCCCGCTAGGATCACCAATAGACCGGGTGCGTGACGGGATCGCGGATTGGATCAAATCTTGCACCGTGTGCGGTTGAAGTTGTTCAGAGTGAGTACTGTAGTCCATGGCCGAGAAACGGCACGGTCCAGGTGTCATTACCCTGCTGGTTTACCTGATTGGCGCTGCCTCGCTGGCAGGCGGCCTGTCGGGCTGGCTCCATGCGACCGGGGCGATGGAATGGGCCCGGACACTGGACGCGCCGAACTGGGCGCCCAGTTTTGCGCTGATGAACATCATCGGCCTGTTCATTCCCATATTCATCATCATCGCATTGTGGATTGCCCAGCGCAGCGGCCGGGACGGCATGCGCCTGCTCTGCACACTGCTCATTGCCCTTCTGCTGGCGGGAATGGCCATGCAGATCTGCGTCTTCTTCGGCTCACGTGACCCGGCACTGGGTTTCCTTGCTGCCATGGCCATGTGGGTCTATGCGCTGTTCGCGACCGGCATTGTCGGACGCGCATCATCGCCCGCCGGCGTGCTATTGTGGGTGCCCTTCGGCTGGCTCACCTTGCTGCTGGTCCTCGGCTTCGAATTGATGCGCCTGAACGCGCCCGGCACGTTTGCGGGCGGGCTCTGAGCCGAGAGGTCCTGGCGATGGGTGCGCAACCCATCATGATAGCCCTGGGAAGCTGGCTCCAGACATGAAAACGCCGACCCGGTCGGGTCGGCGTTTCACGTCAAACTGCCCGTCACGCATCAGCCGAGCGACGGATCGAGACCCTTACAGGCGGAAACGAGGCCCTTCACGGAGTCGACCGAATTGTTGAACATGGTCTGTTCGTCGGCATTGAGCTCGATCTCGACGATTTTCTCGACACCACCAGCGCCGATCACGACAGGGACGCCGACATAGAGGTCGTCCTGGCCGAACTGTCCGGAGAGGTAAGCGGCGCAAGGCAGGATGCGCTTCTTGTCGCGCAGATAGGACACAGCCATGTCGATGGCGCTTTCAGCCGGCGCATAGAAGGCCGAGCCCGTGCCCAGAAGGGCCACGATCTCGCCACCGCCCTTGCGGGTGCGGTCGATGATGGCGTCCATCTTCTCGTCGGTGGACCAGCCCATCTTGACCATGTCAGGGACCGGAATGCCGGCAATCGTGGAATAGCGCAGCAGCGGAACCATGGTGTCACCATGGCCGCCCATCACGAAGGCCGTGACGTCTTCGACCGAGACTTCGAACTCGTCGGCGAGGAAGTGACGGAAACGTGCGCTGTCGAGCACGCCCGCCATGCCAACAACCTTGTTGTGCGGCAGGCCGGAGAATTCACGCAGCGCCCAGACCATCGCGTCGAGCGGGTTGGTGATGCAGATCACGAAAGCGTCCGGCGCGTGCTTGGCGATGCCTTCGCCGACCGCCTTCATGACTTTCAGATTGATGCCCAGCAGATCATCGCGGCTCATGCCCGGCTTGCGCGGCACACCGGCGGTGACGATGCAGACATCGGCCCCGGCGATCGCGGCATAGTCGTCGGCGCCAGCGAGCTTGGAGTCCTTGCCAAAAACCGGGCTGGCTTCGGCGATGTCCAGCGCCTTGCCCTTGGCAACGCCTTCGGCAATGTCGAACAGGACGACATCGCCCAGTTCTTCACGGGCTGCGATGTGAGCCAGGGTGCCACCGATCATTCCGGATCCGATGAGCGCAATCTTGTTACGGGCCATGGGGGAGTTCCTCTTGTGGGGATATTCATGCGGTTGGGCAGCGGTCTAGCGCTGCGCGACAGGTTCGGCAAGACGGCGATATCGACGCAGGCGTCACGCGGACCCTTGAGGCGGTAGAATTCGTGCCGCCAGAACACCGGGCAATGGGCAAGTGCCCGCACGCCTCCAACATGGCCGGTCAGCGCTGATACAGGACGTCGAACGCGGCCGGCTTGCGCGCGGGGACCGGCGTGATCCCGGCGAAGCGCCGAAAATCCCGGGTCATGTGAGCCTGGTCGGCATAGCCGGCAAGGTCGGCGACTTCGCTCAACGGTCTACCCGCCTTGATGGCCTCCCGGGCCCGATGAAAACGGAAAATGCCGACCAGGTCGCCAGCGGGCAGACCGCATGACCGCTCGAACCGTCTTCGGATGGTTCGTTCGCCAAGCCCCGTGCGGGTCACCAGTTGCCGGATCGAAACGGCGTCGCCTCCCCTCAACGACGAGACGAGGTCGACGACATCATCAGGGAGCTCACACAGCCTGAGACAATCATCCAGAAGCGGTGTGGAGATGGTCAGAAAATCGGCCGGGCTTGCTGCCTGGCGCGCCAATGCCAGCAATCTTTCTGACGGTCCCGGGCCGATGATGGTGTCAAGCGCGACGGACCGGTTGCGCCAGACGGAAGGGTCGCGCCCCAGCCCGCCGACCGCCCACGGGTGGAGACGGATTCCCAGCACATCCATCGGCCCCGATAGTCCTAACGTGAGTGCCCGATTGAGGGGGCCATAGAGAAAGGCATCGGACTGACGCACCCAGCCGTCACCCGACCTCTCGAGTGGTGGTGTCCCGCGATGCAGGATGATTTCACAACACCCGTCCGGTGCTATCATCTGCGGCGACTCGTCACCGCCATGACGCAAGTGCCACACCTCGGAGACGAGATCGGCCATACCGCCCGTCACCGGTTCGACGTGGTATTCAACCTCGTCCATTTCGCCCCCTGTCCGGATCATTCAAGACGCCGTGTTCCGACCCTGTCAATAATGCGGCACCAAGCCGGAGACCCATCATGATCACCAGACCTCAGACCCGCCAAGCATCGCTCATCCGCACTTTGATCGTGCCCTGCCTTGTCGGCATTGCAGGATCTGCCGCCGCCGCGGATGATGGCGATCTCGATTGGCTCGCCGGTCACTGGAAGAGTGGTGGCGACGACCCTGTGATTGAGGAGATCTGGACCGACGATGCCGGTGGTCTCCTGCTTGGCCTCAACCGAACACAAGTCGGCGGTCAGGCGGTTGCCTTCGAGTTTCTGCGGATCGAACGCACCCCGACCGGAAGCCGCTATTGCGCCCAGCCGGGTGGTCGGCCGGCGACCTGTTTCGATCTGACCACCCTGTCCGCCAGCTCTGCCCGCTTTGAAAATCCGGACAACGACTTCCCGCAAATCATCGAATACAGGCGCGACGGGCGCTCATTGACCGCCACGATCGCTGACCTGTCAGGCGAACAAGCCATGGTGTTCAGCTGGGAGCGCGTCGGAGACTGATCAACGCCGCATCGCCATCAGGATACCGTCGCCCAATGTCGTGAACGCCATGTCGACCCGATCATCATCCCGCACCTTGGCCGCCAGCACAGCCAGGGCCTCGGCGTCAGGGTCGGTCGCCCGCTTGGCCGGATCGGCCACGCTGCCGCTCCACAGCACATTGTCGAACAGGATCAGTCCGCCCGACCGGACCAGCTTGAGACCCGCTTCGTAGTAGTCATCATATCCGGTCTTGTCGGCATCAATGAAAACCATGTCGACCGTGCCGCCGATCTCACTCACGAGATTC
Organism: Maricaulis maris MCS10; assembly: GCF_000014745.1. NCBI lineage: Bacteria > Pseudomonadati > Pseudomonadota > Alphaproteobacteria > Maricaulales > Maricaulaceae > Maricaulis > Maricaulis maris. The sequence goes on from NC_008347.1 coordinate 3,119,587, forward strand.
GTGAGGGTGTCCCGCGCATCGCCCAGCCGCAGATCAATCTGGTCGGCAATACCCGCCTCGTCCCAATACCCACGCGCCTTGTCTGTGTAGGGCTCGGAAATGTCGCAGCCGAACAGTCGCGCCTCCGGTCCATGCATGTCGCGCATCGCCAGCATGGTCGCGAGGGCGGAGTAGCCGGTGAACACACCGACCTCCACCGCTGTCTTCGCGGACACCAGACGGGCGCACATCTGCAGGAAAGCGCCCTGCTCGGGCGAGATCTGCATGCGGGCGATATCGCCCATCGCATCCGTTTCAAGGCGGCAACGCTCCAGAACCGATGGCTCGGCGCGGTTCGCGCCGCGCACATAGGCCGTCACATTGGCATTCAGGCCGATTGATCGTGACATCGTCTCTCCTCCATGGCTCAGGCCTGCCGGCTGGCCGGCTGGTCGCGCCGCTCGGCGGCGAGGTATTCATGCGTCCGCATTTCCATCAGGCGGGAGGCCGTCCGTTCGAACTCGAACGCCCCGTCACCGGCCGGATAGAGATCAACAGGTTGCGCGTCCGCGCTCATGACCAGCTTCGCCCGCGCCTCATAGAGGGCGTCAATCAGGGTGACGAAACGCTTTGCCTCATTCCGCTTGTCCGGTGACAGCTTCGGAACGTATTCCAGCAGCACTGTATGGAAACGCTCGGCTATGGCCAGATAGTCCGCGGCGCCCAAGGGGCGGGCGCATAATTCGGAGAATGTGAACCGGGCCACCCCGGCAGCCTCGCGATCGACCTGCAGCGCCCGGCCATCGACATCGAGCGCACAGTGTTGCGGCACAGCGCCGGAGGTCAGGCGCTCCCAGGCTTTGTCCATGGCCAGCTCGGCATCCGCGGACAGGGGCGAATAGAAGACCGGCGCCGCTTCGAGCTGACGGAGGCGGAAATCGGTGCCGCCATCCAGTTCCATGACCTGCAGGCTTTGCTTGAGCAGCTCGATCACAGGCAGGAAGCGCTGGCGGTTCAGCCCGTTCTTGTAGAGATCGTCGGGATGACGGTTCGAGGTCGCTACGAGGACCACGCCCCGCTTGAGGAATTGCTCGAACAGACGCCCCAGGATCGAAGCATCAGCGATGTCGGTGACCTGAAACTCGTCGAAAGCGAGCAGGCGGGCCTGCCCGGCAATGGCCTTCGCCACCGGCGGAATCGGATCGTCGCCCGCACCGCGCACATATTCCGGTCGCTTTCGCCGCTCCGCATCGGACAGTTTCCGCCAGGCCGTCATCCGTCGATGAACGTCCTGCATGAATTCATGGAAGTGAGCCCGGCGCTTGGGAGAGACCGGCGCCTGGTCGACAAACAGATCCATCAACATGGACTTGCCCCGGCCGACACCGCCCCACAGATAGAGCCCGGTCGGCGCCGGGTCCGGCTTGCCGAACAACTTCTTGCGGTCCGGTCGCCATGCCGCGAGCCGTGCTGACAGATCCGTCAGCGCGGCAGCCGCCCGCTCCTGCTCGGCATCTGCATTCAGGGTACCGGCTTCAATGCGCTGGCGCAGGACTGAAAGTGGCGTCGTCATGTCGCCAAGGCTTCGGCGTTGCGGGCGGCGAGGTCAATGGTGCCGGGGCGGACAAGCTGCGTTTGGGAGGAGCGGGCGCGGAAACACAGAAAATTGAACCGGGCAGCGATGTGTCCGGGATGGCCATATGGAACTGGCAGCGGCAAAGTCCCAATCGCTGGTTGGGGCCAACAGGATAACACCATGAATTTTCTCCGATTGCTTTGTGCTTGTCTGCTCCTCTCCTCAGCCGGTGCCGCCGCACAATCCATAGATGACGGCTCGACGTTCACTGACGCGGAGTCCGAGATCCGCGCCGTGATTTCGGACTATTTCTGGGGACGTCAGGCGGGCGACCCCGAGCAATTGGGTCGCGCATTCAACCTGGACAACGGACAGTTCGCGTATGTGCGCCGGACTGACGACGGCGACTCAGTTGTGGCCATGTCACTGGCGGATTTCGCCGCCCGGGCCGATGGGCCACTTGCCAGTCCAAATGACGGCCGGATCCTGAGCCTCGACATAGTGGGTGACCAGATGGCGTTCGTGAAATTCGAACTGGCCGGCGAACCCCGCACATTCATCGACTACTTTGTGCTCTACCAGGTCAATGGCCGCTGGACGATCCAATCCAAAACCTCGGCCGTATTCATGCATCAGGACGAATAGTCCGAAGCGGTCGCAAGCCGCTGTCGGCCGGCAAGACTCAACCTGCGATGCCAGCCAGTGCCACGCGCATGGCATCCGGCAGCGGGACTGGCCGGCGTGTATCCCGGTCAACATAGACATGGACGAAGCGACCCTGCGCTGCAGGATCGTCTTCGCCCTGCCTGAACAGGCCGATTTCAAAGCTGACTGATGAATTGCCCAGTCGGGCGACCCGAACACCGGCTTCCACTGTTTCCGGGAAGGCAAGCGGCGCGAAATAATTGCACCCGGTTTCGACCACAAGGCCGATAACCGCGCCCGCATGGATGTCGAGGCCGGCCTCCTCGATCAGGAAGCAATTCACTGCGGTATCAAAAAAGCCGTAATAGGCGGCATTGTTGATGTGGCCGTAAATATCGTTGTCCGCCCAACGGGTCGGCAAGGCTCGGATTCGGGGATAGGCGCTGCGGCCAAGCTTCTCGATCACAGCACCGACTCATAACAAGCGTGGGCGGCTTCCAGCGTCATCGGTCGCGGATTATTCTTCAAAAGGCGCTCCACCTTCATGGCGTCCTCGGCCATTTTTGGCAGGTCATTATGGGAGACACCGACCTGGCTCAGACGAGTTTCGATCCCGACGACGCCTGCAATGCGCTCCATTTCGGTGACCAAGGCTTCGGTCGAGGCTCCGGCGAGATCGAGATGCGCTGCCAGCTGCGTGTAAAGCGGCTCGGCGCTGGGTGCATTGTAGCGAAGGACTGGCGGCAACATCAGCGAGTTGGAGAGCCCGTGCGGCACATGGAATATCCCGCCGAGCGGGTAGGCCAGCGCATGGACGGCGCCCACCGGGGCGTTGGCAAAGGCCTGGCCAGCCAGCAGCGCGCCCAGCAGCATGTCCTCGCGGGCCTCCATGTCGGCCCCGTCGAGGCAGGCCCGTTCGATCGATCCGTGCAGTTTCTTCAAACCGGCCAAGGCCAGAGCATCAGATACCGGATTTTTCTCGATCGCCGAGGTATAGGCCTCGATGGCATGCACCATGGCGTCGATCCCGGTCGCCGCCGTGACATGGCGAGGCAGACCGAGCGTCAAAGCCGCATCGAGGACAGCCAGATCGCCATACAGGGCCGGATCATTGACCCCCATTTTCGACGTTTCGCCGACGGTCACGACAGAAATCGGTGTGACCTCCGACCCGGTGCCCGCGGTCGTCGGGATCAGGATGAGCGGCAGTCTCTGACCCCGAACCTTGTTGACGCCATACATGTCGGACAGGGGCTGGTCACTGCCCAGCAGCAAGGCGACCAGCTTGGCTGTATCCAGTGACGACCCACCGCCAAAGCCAATCACCAATTGGGCGCCAAAATCGCGCGCCCTTGCGGTCGCCGCCAACACCATGTCTTCAGGCGGATCGGCGATCACCTCGTCCAGGACGAGCACAGACAGACCCGCAACCTCCAGCTCGCCAAGTGGGGCATCAATCAGGCCGGCCTGTCGCACGCCCCGGTCAGTGACCAGGACGACACGCTCGACCCCGGCCAGGAGGGGGGCGGCTATGGTTGCCAATTCGGTCGCGGAACCGCGACCGGCGTGAATATGGGGAACGGTTCGGAACTGGAATGTGGCCATTTTGGGCTATCAACACCGGTTTACAGTTAACGGTATGTTTTCCATGTCCTACCGGCTGGTTTTTGGCAAGAGGATGGTTTTTGGCAGGTCGTCGCGCATTTTGTACGCATTTGAATTGATTGAGAAGCGTTGGTTAAATTGCAAAAATGTAAGGCGCCGCAGGCACTTCCGACAAAGCTGCTCATTTTCGAATACTGGCGAACGGCGTTCGGAAAACCTATTTTCGGACAGCAACAAAAACAAAAGTGTGTAGGTGTCGAGTATGACGGTCAGGGTGGACCTTATAGATGGCGGGTCCGTCATCGAAATTCGCGCTAGCGGGCAAGCGACCCGGCGCGAGGCCGGTTGGGCAACTGAGCGGGCCCGCGAGCTCAGTCAGGATCAGGCGGTGCGGGCCATACTGGCAGACTGTCGCGATGCCGAACGTCAGAATTCGGCCAAACTGTCCGCCGAGATCATCGAGAATTTCGTGTACGCGCTGGAGCGCCCTCTCCCCACCGCCTACATCATCCCGCAGGTCTGGGATAACACTTACCAGGCGTCCGTCAGGAACGAAATCAACGAGCTTCCCGAGCAGGCGCGTTTCTTTACCGATCGTGACGAAGCCCTGTCCTGGCTTGCCGTCGCGCAAACCGCCTGAAACAAGGCACACAAATTCCCAGCAAAAAGGCCTCCCGGGCAATCCGGGAGGCCTTTTGCATTCGTGTCGGATATCGTCAGTTCATGGTCGGAATGACAAAGGCCTGATCACCGATATCGCCGGTAGGCCAGCGTTGGGTGACCGTCTTGATCTTGGTGAAGAAGCGGATCCCGTCCGTTCCATACTGATTGGTGTCGGTGAAGGCCGACCGTTTCCAGCCGCCGAATGAATGATAGGCGACCGGGACCGGGATCGGCACATTGATGCCGACCATACCGACCTGGACCTTGGACGCGAACTCCCGCGCAGCCAGGCCGTTTCGCGTGAAGATGGCAACACCATTGCCATACTGGTGTTCGGACGGCAGATGGGCCGCCTCGTCGAGACTGTCAGCGCGCACGACCTGCAGGACCGGCCCGAAAATCTCTTCCTGATAGGCCGTCATCGAGGGCTTGACGTTATCGAACAGGGTCGGCCCGATGAAGAAGCCCTTTTCATGGCCCTGAAGCTCAAATCCGCGCCCGTCGAGCAGGAGGTCTGCGCCCTCGTCAATACCGGTCTGGATCCACTTCTCGATCGAAGCCCGATGGGCGGCAGACACGACCGGCCCGTAGTGGGCATCAGCATCTGTCGAGATACCAACACGCAATTTGGCGGCTTCTTCCTTGATGCGGCCGACAAACTCATCGGCCGTATCCTGACCGACCGGCACAGCGACCGGGAGCGCCATGCAGCGCTCCCCGGCAGACCCGAAAGCCGCGCCCAGGAAATCCGTCACGACCTGGTCCATATCGGCGTCAGGCATGATGATGCCGTGGTTCTTGGCTCCACCCATCGCCTGGAAACGCTTGCCCTGCTGGGCGCAAGTCTGGGCAATGTAGTGGGCGATGTTGGACGATCCGACAAATGACACCGCCTTGATGTCGTCATTGTGGAGCAGCGCGTCGACCGCAGTCTTGTCGCCATGGACGATTTGCAGGACGCCTTCGGGCAGGCCCGCCTCGACCATGAGCTCAGCCAGTCGGACCGGAACCGAAGGATCCTTCTCCGACGGCTTCAAAATCATCGCATTGCCGGTCGCGAGGGCCATGCCCATGAACCACATCGGGATCATGGCCGGGAAGTTGAACGGCGAGATACCGGCCACAACCCCCAGCGGCTGCCGCATCGAGTAAACGTCAATGCCGGTTCCGGCGCTTTCCGTGTACTCGCCCTTCAGCAGGTGAGGCACACCGCAGGCGAATTCGATCACTTCGAGACCGCGGATCAGATCACCCTTTGAATCGGCAACAACCTTGCCATGCTCGGACGACAGCAGCTCCGCCAAGCTGTCCATTTCCGCTTCAACAAGCGACTTGTAGGTCATCAAAACGCGCGCCCGCCTTTGCGGGTTCATCGCCGCCCACTTCACCTGGGCGGTCTTGGCGTCTGCGACCGCGCGCGCGACTTCGTCCGTCGTTGCAAACTGGACGCGAGCCTGAACCGCCCCGGTATTCGGGTTGTAGACATCGCCGAACTGGCCGGACGTTCCAACGGTCGTCTTGCCATTGAGGAAATGGTGGATATCGCGTGTCATGGATGCGCTCCCGAAATCTCGTGTGGATCCGCTCCTCAACGGGACCGGTTTATGGCCGCTGACTTAGTATGCAACGCTCGAGCTGTCGAGAAGGGAGGCTGTTGCGGCGAGTCGCCAAACAAACCTCTCCGCGAATTGAACCTGAACCACGATTTACAATTGAATTGCCCTTGCTAAGTCGCGTCGAACACGAAAAAGTCACCGCAGTTTTGTGGGCCCCGTCCATCGCCTGTCCAGGCCGTCGGCGGAGCCAGGTATTACGGGGAAATTCATGCCGCACACACCGACACCGTTGACGCTCAAATCGCTCCTGGTCGCCAGCACCGCGATTGTGGGAATCGCCGCAGCCACGCCTGCTTTCGCGCAGGAAGAAGCGCCAACAGTGATTCCCATCGACTCCGTCACACCGGAAGATCTGGTGGATTCCGCGACCGATGTCACCGGGGTCGGCATGTTCTTCCGCAATGACGGATTCGTATGCTCGGGTACGCTTATCAATCCGCGCACTGTTCTCTTCGCTGCCCATTGCGTCAATGACCGGGCCGCGTCCGACTACGGTGACAGCATAGCCGCTGCGTGGTCATTCGGCAGCAACTCGCTGCCGGGTTTCATCGACTGGATCAACAATAGTTTCGGTTCAAATCCGGACCTTGCAGTCTTCAACGTCGCGCAAGTCATCTACAATGCTGAATCCCTGGCGCGCCCGGATGGTTTCGGATTCCTGGAAGGCGATGTCGCGCTGTCAGTGCTGGACACGCCTGCCGGCAATATACCGACCTGGGCGCTCCTGTTCTCGGCGCTTCCTGCCCCGACGAGCTATACGCAGGAAACGGGATCAGGCTATCACGTCAATCTGGTCGGCTATGGCCGCACCGGCAGTGGGACAACCGGCGCCTCGATCGGTATCGACTGGCGTCGCCGCGCCGCCGAAAACTATATCGGCGCACTCGCTTCGATCGACGACCGAAACATATTCCTGTTCGGCAACGCCTTCGGCGACCTGCCGCAAAACCTCTATCATATCGACTTTGACGACCCGACCCGGACAAACCCGTTCGATTTCGACCTGTTCCGCGGCGATGCAGCCCCCAATGAGGGCGCGACAGCCGGCGGCGATTCCGGAGGGCCGCTCATTCTTGATGCGGCAGGCAATGCCGGCGTTGACGAAGATCTCGTGATTGGCGTCCTGTCCGGCGGGTCCCGGTTTTTCGGACCACAAGTGTTCAGCAGCTATGGAACAAACGGTTTTTACCAGCCGCTCTACCTGTTCTGGGACTGGATCGTCGAAAACAATCCCTATCGCTATGTGTCCACATCGGGAGCCGACGGCGACTGGGAGGACCCCGATCATTGGGTCACGATGCTAGACCCGGCCTTCCGCGTGATCGACTCCAATGGCGATATCGTCAATGGATTGCCGACCGATCCGGGCGAAGGCATCAATGACACGTCAGATCCTTGGGGAGAGATCTGTTTCGCGCCAACCCAGTGCCTGACGCTCGAAACCGGCGTGCTCGCCCCGTACACCGGCGAAGGTGCAGCACCCGGCGCGACGGTAGCCGCAGACGGCACCTCGAATTCATTGGGCACCATAACACTGGATGGCGGCCCCCTGCCGACACGCCTGCCGGTTTCGGAAGACAATCCCGAATACGCCGTGACCGGCGGATCAGGATCCGGCGCCGAGCCGGGCCCGGCATCCGCCCTGCCGCCCGCCACCCTCGACAATGGCCTACCCGGTGCAACCGGATTCGTCGCCGACAACATCAACGCGACGTCCACTTCGATCGGCCGGTATTTTGACGTGACGCTGTCAGATGGCACCACCCGCCTGTCCAGCGCTGTCGAGATCGACCGCCTGACTTTGGCAGGCTCACAGGCCGGTCTGAATATCGCCGCCAGCGGCAATCTGACCAGCCTGATCGAGATCATGCACCAGTCGGGCACCATGAATGTTGATGGCACGCTGTCCAGCTGGGGTGACTATCTCCTGATGTCCGGTCTGCTGACCGGTTCGGGTACGATCAACACGCCGTACCTGACCAATATCATGGGACTGATCGCTCCGGGCGGGCTTGGAGAGATCGGCAATCTTACCGTCAATGGCAATGTTGTCCTGGCCTCGGCGAGTGGACTGGCGATTGACGTGTCACCGACCTCGAACGACCGGTTCACGGTTTCCGGCACGGTCTCGCTCGGCGGCATGCTCATGATCAATCCGGTGGATGGCTATACGCCCCGCTACGGCGACACGCGTTCCTTCATCTTCGCCGGAGCCTCGGCCGACGGCTTTACCAATATCCATGACCTGCCCGGCGCCCTGCGGCCGACATTCAGCCAGGCCAATGGCGTTGTATCTTTTGCGATCGAGGCCGACCCGCTGGTCGACCAGGCCGAGTTCACCAACTACTTCCAGTACAATCTGGCTGCTGCGCTCGATGGCGGCCGCGCGGCTTCCTACGATGATCTGGCCGAGATCTATGGCTTGGTTGACCTCCTCGAGGACGGCTATCTGACCGCCGCGTTCGACAGCTTCTCGCCGTATGAGACCGTGATGTTCGATCGGTCCGCACGCGCTCAGGTCAATGCACTCAGCGCGGCTCTGCGCGGTGAGATTGGTGGCCGGTTCACACAGGCCGGTGCCATGGCGGATGTCCTGGCCAGTGCCGAACTGCATGCCAATGGCATGGCCAGCTCCGTCAATCTGAGCGGTGCCAAGTCACTGTTCCGGCAGCCCGCAGCGGAGTCCGGCTCACGGCCTGATGCCGGCTGGCGCGCCTTCGGACAGATCGGCCTGATCCAGGGTGATGCGGGCCTCATCGCTGGCGCCGGTCGCTTCGACATCGACGGCGGCTTCACACTTATGGGCATTGAAGGTTTCAGCGACAGTGGCTGGTCAGCCGGCGCCGCGATCGGCCTGGCCCAGTCAGACGGCGGTGCGCCGTCCAGCGTGGGTTACGTCGCCACCGATGTTTCGACCACGCAATTCAGTGCTTTCGCCGGGTATCAGACAGAAAACTGGACGCTGGCCGGTTATGTCAGCCATTCAAGCCTGGAAAGTGACGGTCAGCGTCGCCTGGCCACCGGCAGCACCTCGCGCCTGCAGCAGGATGGCGACGCCACTGGCGGCGGTGCCGAAGTCACCTATCGGGGCTGGACCGACCAACCACTCCGGATCGAGCCGACCGCCAGCCTTGAATACACCGACTTCAGCTTTGATGCGGCCACCAGCACCGGTGGTGCGGCCAGCCTGACGGTCGGCAGCCGGTCGGTCAGCAGCCTTCTGGCTCGGGTTGGTGCGACGGGTAGCTGGAACGCTTTCGGTGTCGAGCCTCACGTCTATCTCGGGGCTGCCCAGGACCTCGGTGATGGCGACGGCGTGTACTCGGCAAGTTTCACCAATGCCCCGTCAGTGGCATTCGCTGCACCGGGTGCGCTCACACTCGACCATATGTGGTTCGAAACGGCCATCGGGTTTGAAAAGACATTGTCCAACGGCGCGGTGTTCTCGTTCAACCACCAGCGCGAGATCAGTCGGAACTATATCAACCAGGCCGTTACCAGCATTGGTTTTTCCCTGCCGTTCTGATCCAATCAGACCCGCTGACCAGGAAACACCCGGCCCTGAAAGGCCGGGTGTTTTCGTCACTGCTGACAGAACGACGGATTGGCGGGCGGGCCACGTTCAACCATCAATCACCAAACCCAGGAGATCCCATGTTGCGAACGCTGACAGGACTAGGCGCCCTTGTTTTCCTGGCCGGCTGCGCGGGTGGACCGCGCGACCAGGAGGAACGCCCGGCCTCCGGTTTCGACAGCGCCGCCCGCCTTGTCGATCAGGGTCGGTATGCCGAAGCCCTGCCGATCCTGCGCTGCATCGCCGAACAGGGAGAGGGTTTTGAGATCGCCCAGTTTCTGGCTGGCCACAGCGCAATGGAAATGTCGCAAGCGGAAACCACGCCGGACATTCTGCGCGACGACATGCGAATTGAAGGATTCGAGCGACTAACAGCCGCCGGCAATGCGGGCTGGCCGTCTGCCCAAGCCGAACTTGCAGGCGCCTATGCCGAAATCGACACAGACCAGGCCCTGCGCGAAGCTGCCTATTGGGCCGCAGTCTATCGCCGCAATACCCGTGAACGCGCCTACGGACTCGATCGACTGGATAATCAGATCGAAGCCGACATTGAAGCCCGGCTGGACGATGCCGGACGGCTGGACGCCGCGGGTCGGGCCGATGCCTTCACACCGACGCCCTTGGTGCGGGGCAATGTCACACCGGAATGTGCACCCTATATCCGCAGCGCTCGTGGCAGTGGTCGTGGTGACGGTACGCAACGCAGACGTCGCGGCGGCGGACAGGGCGGCGGTCGAGGTGATGGCCAGGGTGGTGGTGGTCGCGGACCTGGCGGGGACTGATCCGCGGAAAGCAGGCTCAGGACGCCTTTTCAAGCGCCTCGTCGTCGGTCCCGATCAGATCGGGACGATTGTGACAGCACTCATCAACCAGAAAGCTGACCAGTTCGCGGGTCCCGGCAGGGTTCAGCGAATACAGCATGAACCGTGACCGCCGCTCGGCCCGGATCAGGCCCGCGCGCTCCAGTGCCTGCAAATGGCCGGTCATCGTCGAGGGCGGAATATCGAACCCTTGGGCCAGCTCGCCGGCAGATGCAGGTTCCGGCGCCTGATCGCAGAGAGTGCGAAACAAAGCGAGCCGAACAGGGTGTGCGAGCGCGGCGAAGCCGGCGAGAGCGTTGCGAGCCTTCATACATTCCCGGTTACGGGTGAAGCATGACCGCTCCGTACAAGTTCGGTGAAAGTTTTGCGACAACCGGTATGCTGCTGTCGTCTGGCGACCTGATTACCCGACTTGTTGGCGGCCCGGCAGCAGGCGTTCAAACAATCGCCTGACAAGGCCATTGCGAATGCCGCGAGGCCGGCGTGACGGATCCCCCACCTTGGCCAGCCCGGCCAGCGCAGTAGCGTCGCTCACCTGTCCGGTCTTGCGAAAGACGGCCGCCTCACCGCCGATCCGGGCCTCCAGCTGCCAGCTTGGGTCCTGATCCAAGGCATCCGCCAACCGGGCGCAGGCACCGTGGTCTGCGCCGAGCAGCACCAGCACGCCCCCCTCCCGCAGATGACCCGAGACATGACGCCAATTGCCTGCCATTGCAGGAAATCCAGTCTCTGAGCCAAAGATCGCCAGATCGAATGCCGGGGCGCCCTGTACAATGCGGGCCGCCGGGCCACCGCTGAGGGCATCTGTCGGAATGGCGCGACGATCACAGGCGGCCTGAAGTGCCTCGATGGCGCCCATCGTCGCGACGATCTGATGATGCGCGCCGCGCTTGAGACAGACCGCCCCCAGATCACCGGCGCCAATCTGGATGGTCCGCTGGCCCGGCTTGACGGTGGTCGCTAAAAAGTCAGCGACGAGATCGTCCTGGACTCGGGCCCGCTTCACGGGCAGGCGGCGGACTTCACCGGCGGGAAGGACATCGGTCATCGTCATGGCGTGTTCCATTCGTGAACAAGGCGTTAACGTCTGACTGCGGCGTCGCAAGCCGCGGGCCACTCCGTCAATCTTCCGGTAACCCTGTTGGCCGTCAGGATGGAATTTCATTGCGTCCATGCGATAGCGGGAGTTTCTTGCGGTCATGACCGACCCCTCTTCATTGCCCGAACCGGCAAAGCCTCACATTGTCGATGAACTGATCGAGGATCGCGCTCCGCGTCTCATCGGTACGCCGCTATGGCCGCTGGTGAAGGCTGCTGCCTACCCCATGCTCGGCTACCGCCGCGCGGTCGCCATGGCTGATGCCATTGCCGACCTTTCAGGAACAGAATGCTTTGAATGGGCATCGGACTATCTGCGCCTCGATGCTCACTGCGAAGGCTTGGACAATGTGCCCGAAAAGGGCGCCTGCGTGATTGTCGCCAACCATCCCGGCGGCATCGCTGACGGCATCGCGCTGTGGGACAGCCTCAAGACCAGGCGATCTGATCTGCTCTACTTCGCCAATCGTGACGCGTTGAAGGTCTGCCCCGGACTGGAAGAGCGCGTCATTCCTGTTGAGTGGCGCGACCAGCACCGCGACCGCAATCAGAGCCGTGAAGTCCTGCGCCGCGCCATCGATGCCTTCAAGGCCGACCAGTGCATCGTCCTGTTTCCGTCGGGACGAATGTCAGAATGGAGCTGGAAGGATTGGCGCCTGCGCGAAAAACCCTGGCAGCCGACCGCCATCAGCCTGGCCCGGAAATTCAATGCCCCCGTCATCCCGCTTGCCGTTCGCCAGCGCATGCCTTTGCTCTACTACGCTCTCGCCCAGATCAATGAGGAACTGAAAGACATGACGATATTCCACGGCCTCATGGGCAAGGCCGGCGCCCGCTACGAGCTGGCCTATGGCCGCCCGATGATCATCGGCAAGGATGACGGCAGCGACGCCCAGGTCACCGAAATGTTCCGGGATATCTGCGAACGGACCGCCTGGAGGCGATAGCCCAGCGGTTCCTGTCGACAAAAAAGCCCCGCCGGATCGGGATCGGGCGGGGCTTGTTCATTTCGGCAGAGCGACAGCCTAGCCCTCGCGCTCGACCATCATCTGCTTGATCTCACCGATGGCCTCGGCCGGGTTCAGCCCCTTCGGGCAGACCTGGGCGCAATTCATGATGGTGTGGCAGCGATAGAGCTTGAACGGGTCATTGAGCTCATCGAGGCGCTCGCCCGTGGCTTCATCGCGGCTGTCGGCCAGCCAGCGATAGGCTTGCAGCAGGGCCGCCGGACCCATGTATTTGTCGCCATTCCACCAATAGGACGGGCAGGCGGTCGAGCAGGAGGCGCACATGATGCACTCGTAGAGCCCGTCCAGCTTTTCGCGCTGCTCGGGGCTTTGTTTCCACTCTTTCTCGGGTGCCGGCGTATCGGTCTTGAGATAGGGCTTCACGGCCGCGTGCTGGGCGTAGAATTGCGTCAGATCCGGGATCAGGTCGCGAACCACCGGCTGGTGCGGCAGCGGCGAGATGGTGATGTCACCCTTGTACTCGTCGATACCAGAGGTACAGGCGATCGTGTTGCGACCGCCGATATTCATCGAGCAGGAGCCACACACGCCCTCGCGGCAGGAGCGGCGGAAGGCCAGCGAGGCGTCGACATTGTTCTTGATCCACAACAGGGCATCGAGAACCATCGGCCCGCAATCATCCATGTCGACCTTGTAGGTGTCCCAGCTGGGCGTCTCGTCGGTTTCCGGGTTGTAGCGGTAAACCTTGAACGTGCGGGTGTTGGTCGCGCCGTCCGGCTTGGGATGGGTCTTGCCCTTTTTCGGGGCGGAACCTTTGGGAAGTGTCAGCTGAACCATGCGGGTCCTCGTTCAGTTCACGACGCGCTTGGCGCGCGGGATCATCAGTTTCAGGCCGGACCAGATCGCGTCGACGGCGCACACTTTCACATCGACCAGGTCGATGGGCAGGGCGACATCACGGATCACGTCCTCGGTCATGTCGGTTTCGACTTTCGACGCCTTCTTGGGCCAGGAGACCCAGATCATGCCGTCTTGTCGGATGGATGAGCGCAAGCGCGGCAGATCGGTTTCGAACTCGGTACGCACCTTTGTGAAATAGTGCACATAGTCGAGCTCATCACCGGCCTCGGCCGTCGCCTGTTCGCGGGCAAAGACCGCCGCCGAGCGCAGATCGTCATGCGCTTCGGGCAGATTCAGGAATGCCACAGCCTGCCCGTCCTTGAGACCGAGCTTTCCTGGCAGGGGCGTGCCTGAATATCCGGCGGTTTGCGCCATTCCTAGTAAACCCGCGCCTTCGGCTTGATGTACTCGATATCATTGGACATCGTGTAGGTGTGGACCGGGCGGTAGTCGATCTTCACATTGCCGGCCTCGTCGCACCAGGCGAGCGTGTGCTTCATCCAGTTTTCGTCGTCACGATCGGAGAAGTCTTCGCGGGCATGGGCGCCGCGGCTCTCTTCACGATTGGCCGCGCCGTTCACCGTCACGGCCGCCTGGCTGAGCAGGTTGTCCATCTCGAGGGTTTCCATGAGATCGGTATTCCAGACCATGGTGCGGTCGGTGACACCGATATCGGCCATGCCCGTATAGACCTGTTTGATCGCCTCAACGCCCTCGGCGAGCACGTCGCCCGTCCGGAAAACGGCACAATTATTCTGCATGGAACGCTGCATTTCCAGCCGCAGCTTGGCGGTCGGCGTGCCGCCGGCGGCATTGCGGTACTTGTCGAGACGATCTAGCGAAAGCTGACCGTCCGTGCTCTTGATCTCCGGCTGGCTGGCACCGGCCTTGGTCGTCTCGCCCAGGCGCAGGCCAGCGGCGCGGCCGAAGACCACGAGGTCGATCAGCGAGTTCGAGCCGAGACGATTGGCGCCATGCACCGAGACGCAGGCCGCTTCGCCGACAGCCATCAGGCCCGGCACGACCGTATCGGCATCACCGCCGACCTTGGTCAGGACTTCGCCGTGATAATTGGTCGGGATACCGCCCATATTGTAGTGGACCGTCGGCAGGACCGGGATCGGCTCCTTGGTCACATCGACACCGGCAAAGACGCGCGCACTCTCCGAAATGCCCGGCAGGCGCTCGCCCAGAATGTCCGGATCGAGATGGTCGAGATGGAGGTGGATATGGTCGCCATTGGCGCCGACACCGCGGCCTTCGCGGATTTCCATCGTCATCGAGCGTGAGACCACATCGCGGGAAGCGAGGTCTTTCGCGGATGGGGCATAGCGCTCCATGAAGCGCTCGCCGTTGGAATTGGTCAGATAGCCGCCTTCGCCGCGGGCGCCCTCGGTGATCAGGCAGCCGGCGCCGTAAATGCCGGTCGGGTGGAATTGCACGAATTCCATGTCCTGGAGCGGCAGGCCGGCGCGCAGCACCATGGCATTGCCGTCACCGGTACAGGTGTGGGCCGAAGTGGCGGAGAAATAGGCGCGGCCATAGCCGCCCGTCGCCAGGACCACGGTCTGGGCGCGGAAACGGTGCAGCGTACCGTCATCCAGCTTCCAGGCGGTGATACCGCGGCAGACACCGTCATCATCCATGATCAGATCGAGCGCGAAATACTCGATGAAGAATTCGGTCTCATTGCGAACCGACTGGCCATAAAGCGTGTGCAGGATGGCGTGACCGGTGCGGTCGGCAGCGGCACAGGTGCGCTGGACCGGGCCTTCGCCGTAATTCTTGGTCATGCCGCCAAAGGCGCGCTGATAGATCTTGCCGTCTTCGGTGCGCGAGAAGGGCACGCCCCAGTGCTCGAGCTCGTACACGGCGGCCGGCGCTTCACGGCAGAGGTATTCAATGGCGTCCTGGTCGCCCAGCCAGTCTGACCCCTTGACGGTGTCATACATGTGCCAGCGCCAGTCATCCTCGCCCATGTTTCCGAGCGAGGCGGAAATCCCGCCCTGGGCCGCAACCGTGTGCGAGCGGGTCGGGAAGACCTTGGTGATACAGGCGGTCTTCAGACCGGCCTGGGAAGCTCCGAGCGCTGCACGAAGGCCCGAGCCCCCGGCGCCCACGACGACCACGTCATAGGTGTGATCGATCCATTTGTATTCGGCCATGTCGTGCGTCCGTTAAAGCGCGAGTTTGAGCAGGGCAAAGGCGGTGACGAGCCACAGCCCCAGCGTCAGGAAAGTGTTTGCCAGCATCAAAAGCGTCTTGGTGCCGTGCTTGTGGACATAGTCCTCGATGATCACCTGCATACCCAGACGCATGTGCGACAAACCCGCCGTCAGGGTGAGCAGGGTGATGATGGCACCAGCCGGGCTGGAAAAGAATTCGGCGGCGCTGGCGGGCGCGCCGGATTTTGCCAGCATCCAGACGAAGACAGGCGCCAGGAAGAAAAGCGCGATCGAGGTCACACGGTGGACAATCCAGTGGCTGGCGCCATGGCCGGATGCGCCGAGCCCGCGAACCTTGGCGGTGGGAGTACGATAATCACTCATCTCAAATCCCCAGATCGAGCCAGATCAGCGCGGTCGGGATGACGGCACCGAAGATGATCAGGATGGAGCGCAGGTTCGACCCTTTGGGATCATAGCCCTTGCCGGCATCCCACAGCAGGTGACGCAGGCCATTGAGCCAGTGATAGCTGACCGAATAGGTCAGGGCGATCAGGCCGAAGCGGGTCACCCAGGCCATCCAGCCCTCGAACAGGAAGCTGATCGAACCTTCGGCGCCGAAGGCGAGAAGGACGACCCAGACGCTGATCGCGACAGCGCCGATATAATTTGCCACTCCGGTGGCACGATGAAGGATGGATGACGCCATCGTCGCGTGCCAGCGCCACACCTGCAGGTGTGGCGACATCGGACGCGGATCAGACCAGTCGGAAGCCATGCGGCAGCCTTTCGCTCTTTTGTCCGGAACCTGCGCGGCAGCCCCGCCGGCGCAGAAAGTCAGTGTCGGTGCAGCACAATAGGCCTGAAGTTGTCAGGGTCAACGCAATGGAGAGTGTACCGCTGACAACATCCAGACATTTTTTCCGGGATTCGGTACGCAATCGCGTTGCGAAACCCCGTCCGCGCCCTAGATTGGAGGCAAGACCATGAGGAATCCGACATGAGCCAGACCCAGCCCTCCGCCGTTGTGACAGGCGCATCCACCGGCATTGGCGCGGCTTGCGCCAAACGACTCGTCGACGAAGGCTGGCGCGTGTTTGCCGGGGTCCGGAAGAACGAAGATGGCGAGCGCCTCAAGGCAGAACTGGGCGCCAATCTGATCCCGGTGACCATCGATGTGACTGACACCGACAGCGTCCGGGCCGCCGCAGCCATCGTCCGCGAGGCGCTGGACGGCCAGACGCTAAAGGGCCTGGTCAACAATGCAGGGATTGCGGTCGCGGGGCCGATGCTGGAATTGCCGATCGAGGAATTCCAGAACCAGATGGACGTCAATGTGACAGGCATAGTCCGCGTCACACAGGCTTTCGGCCCGCTTCTGGGGGTCGATGAAGGCCTGACCGGCGGGCCGGGCCGCATCGTCATGATGTCCTCGGTCGCCGGCGAAATGGGGGCGCCCTTCCTGGGCCCCTATGCAGCGTCCAAACACGCCGTAGAGGGGATCAGCAAGTCGCTGCGGCGCGAACTGATGCTCTATGGCATCGAGGTGATCGTCATTGGTCCGGGTGCGGTGGCCACCCCGATCTGGTCAAAGGCCGAAGAGATCGACACGACGCCCTACGAAAACAGTCCATTCTACGAGGCGATGACCCGTATCCAGGGCTGGATGGCGAAGAACGGCCCGGACGGGTTCCCGCCCTCCAAGATCGCCGACCGGGTTTTCCGGGCCTTCACCGACGCCAAGCCGCGCTTCCGCTACGCCATTGTTCCGGACCGCCTGACCAACTGGTCCCTGCCCCGGATGCTGCCGGAGCGGATAGTCAACAACATGGTCGCCAAGCGGGTCGGATTGCAGCGCAAGGGCCGCTGACCGCCCTTCACGACAATGACGGACCGGCTTGCGGGCCGTCTCGCGGCGGGCCATCCTCTGGCCAACAGGGGAGAGGTCCATGCTTTTTCATCGTTCTGCCGGTTTGCTAGCCGGTGCTTCACTGCTCGCGCTGAGCCTGGCTGTTCCGCCCGCGTCCATAGCCGCGTCGATGCCATTGCTCGCCAAGACCGCTGTCCAGGCCGACGACGTTTCAGCCAGCGCCGCATTCAACGCCCTGATCGAGGACTTCGAAGCCTTCGAACATGAAAACAGCCCCGGCGCCCGCGCCCGCGACGGTGATCTGGAAGCGGCCGGACAATGGTATGATGTCAGCGAAGCGTCGCTGGACGCACAGGCAACAGCGGAAGCGAACTTCCTGCAACGCCTTGAGGCCATCGATGCGGCGGCACTCGACGACAATGAACGGATTTCCCACGCCGTTCTTGATTACATCCTGCGCTTCCGTGTTGAACTGGCACCGTTCGACGAAGCCCGTCGTCCCTTCAACAATGACAGCGGATTTTTCTCCGCCCCGTCCTACGCGTCGGCCTCCACTCGTTTGCGCACCATTGATCGCGCCGATGCCTGGGTGACACGCATCAACGCCATCCCCGGCTTTTTCGATGCCAATATCGAGTGGATGCGCCGGGGTCTCGCCGATGGGTTCACGCAGCCCCGCCTGATCGCTGAACTGGCGGCCTCCCAGGTGGAGGCGCTGAGCGATCCCGACACGCTGCACGGTCTGCTGATCGCCCCGATCGAGGGCATGCCCGAAAACCTTCCCGCCGACGAGCTTGCCCGTGTGCGCGACGAGGCCGAAACCGCTATTCGGGACTCCGCCATCCCGGCCTATGAAAACCTGCTGGCCTTCTTGCGCGACGAATACATCCCGCAGACCCGCGAGAGTCTGGGGGTTTCCGAAGTTCCCGAGGGTCGTCAGTACTACCAGACCCTGGTGCGCTATCACACGACCCTGGATACCTCGCCCGAGGAAGTCCATCAGCGCGGTCTCAATGAAGTCGCCCGCATTCGTGGCGAGATGGATGAGGTGATCGAGCGGTCCGGTTTCGAAGGGAGCTTCGCGGAGTTTCTCAACTTCCTGCGTACCGACCCGCAATTCTATGCCGAGACGCCGGAAGAGCTGCTGATGCACGCCGCCTGGATTTCCAAGCGCGCTGATGACGCCATGCCGCGTTTCTTCGGGCATCTGCCGCGCCTTCCCTATGGCGTCCGGCCGGTTCCAGACACCATGGCGCCGACCTACACCACGGGCCGCTACTGGCCGGGCGATATCGATAACGGCGTGGCCGGCGGCTATATGGTCAACACTTATGACCTGACCCAGCGCCCGCTCTACACGCTGCCGGCACTCACCGTGCACGAAGCAGTGCCGGGCCACCACCACCAGATTTCCATTGCCGCCGAGCTGGAGGACGTCCCCGATTTCCGCCGCAACAGCTACATCACCGCCTTCGGTGAAGGCTGGGGCCTCTATACCGAGACCCTTGCGACCGACATGGGCCTGTACACCACGCCCTACGAGGAATTCGGGCGGCTGACCTATGAAATGTGGCGCGCCTGCCGTCTCGTCGTCGATACAGGCATCCACTACATGGGCTGGACCCAGGACCAGGCCGAAGCCTGCCTGTTGGAGAACTCGGCCCTCGCCCCGCACAATGTCCGCACCGAAGTTCAGCGCTACATTTCCTGGGCTGGTCAGGCCCTGGCCTACAAGTCGGGCGAATTGTTGATGCGCGACCTGCGGGCTCGCGCAGAAGCTCGTCTGGGCACTGATTTCGACATCCGCGCCTTCCACGACCATCTGTTGGCGGACGGCGCCATGCCGCTCTCGGCCCTGGAGGCCAAAATGGTCGACTGGATCGAGGAACAGGCCGCAGCTGTGACGGAGCAATCGGAATGATCGCCTTCGCCATTACCGACGCTCTCGTGGTGGTCGGCGCCTTTCTCGGCATCTATCTGCTTTGGCCGCATCGCCGCGATGGCAAGGTCCGGATGATCCGCTTCGGCCTCGGCTTTATGGCCTTCGCGGCGCTGATCGGCGTGGTCCGGTTTGCATCGGGCCAGGTCACTGAACTGGCAGGCCTGCATGGTATGGCGACCGATTTCGCCGGGGCAGCCGGCCTCCTGCTGATCGCCACGGGACTGATGCTCAAGACCCGCGCCGTCAAGCTGGACAGTGGTGTCACCCGCTATATCCGCTACGGCATTCCGGCCCTGGTTGCCTTCCTCATGTTCTTTCCCGGCACGACAACCCTGATCAGCCTGTTGCCGATCCTGGCGCTTGTGATCGGTCTTGCCGCGAGCGCCATGCTGACCCTGCACGGACAACGTCCGGCCGGGCTGGTCTGGCTGGCCAGCTTTGTGTTGATCGGGGCGGTTTCGCTGCTGATCGGTGGCAGCCGGACAGAGAGCACGCTGGGGATCACCAACTGGCACATATATCATGCCGCCCTGGGTCTCTGGGCGGTGATGGTCGGCGAGGCGACAAACCGGCTGATGAAGCGCTGATTGCCCGCGCCGCTTGACGATAAGCCGCCACTCCACCACTTATCCGCTCTCAATGAGCACGCATGATGACAATCCGGCCGCTTCCGGTGCCGACACGCCGCCGACCCGGCCTGTCGACGCAGAAGCCGCGCTCGAAATCCTGACCTTCGGCTGCCGGCTGAATGCCTGGGAGAGCGAGGTCATGCGCAAGCATGCCCGCGATCAGGGCCTGACCAATACCATTCTTGTGAACACCTGTGCGGTCACCAATGAGGCTGTCCGCCAGGCCCGCCAGAACATCCGCCGCGCCCGCCGCGACAATCCGGACGCCCAGATCATCGTCACCGGCTGCGCGGCCCAGGTCGATCCGGACATGTTCGGCAGGATGCCGGAAGTAAACCGGGTGATCGGCAATGACGACAAGCTGAAAGCGGAAACGTTCAAACCCGCCGATCTCTTGGGCGGCACCGAAAAGGTGCGCGTCAACGACATCATGAGCGTGACCGAGACCGCCGGTCATCTGGTCGAGGGCATGGAGGGGCGCGCCCGGGCCTATGTCCAGGTCCAGAATGGCTGTGACCATCGCTGCACCTTCTGCATCATCCCCTATGGCCGCGGCAATTCGCGCTCGGTGGGCGCTGGCGAGGTGGTCGATCAGATCAAGACTCTGGTCGATAGCGGCCACAGCGAGGTCGTGCTGACCGGGGTCGATCTGACCTCCTGGGGCGAGGACCTGCCAGGCAAGCCGCCACTGGGGCGTCTGGTCCAGTCCATCCTGAAACATGTTCCGGACCTGCCGCGACTGCGCCTGTCCTCGATCGACGCGATTGAAATCGATGAGGCGCTGTTCGAAGCGGTGACGGGTGAGACGCGGATCGCGCCCTATCTGCACCTGTCGCTGCAGGCCGGCGACGACATGATCCTCAAGCGCATGAAGCGGCGTCATCTGCGCGATGACGCGATTGCCCTGTGCGAGCGGTTGAAGTCGGCCCGACCCGAAATCGCCTTCGGCGCCGACATGATCGCGGGCTTCCCGACCGAGACCGATGCCATGTTCGAAAACTCGATCCGCCTGGTCGACGAGTGCCGGCTCGCCTATCTGCACGTCTTCCCCTATTCGCCGCGTCCCGGGACACCAGCAGCGCGCATGCCGCAGCTCGAGCGCGCGGTGATCAAGGATCGCGCCAACCGGCTCCGCGCCAAGGCCGACGAGGCTCTCAGCCGGCACCTCGACGGGATGATCGGGTTGGAGAGGGCCGCTCTGGTTGAAAAGCCGGGCTTTGCCCGCGCCGGAAACTTTGCCGGCATCCGCATCGAAGAAGCCGAATTCCCGCGGGCCGGTGCGCTTGTCGATATCGCAATATCGGGGCATGACGGGCGTGAATTACAGGGGGTCATCACCGGATGAGCGAGAAGAAGCCCGGTTTCTTCTCCCGACTGGCACAGGGGCTCAAACGCTCCTCGTCCAAGCTGGGAGACAGCGTCAGCGCGATTTTCACCAAGCGCAAACTCGATCGCGAGGCGCTGGAAGAGCTTGAAGACGTCCTGATCGCGGCCGACCTGGGCGCGGCAGCGGCCATGCAGGTCACTGAACGCCTGGCCAAGGACCGGTTCGACAAGGAAGTTTCCGACGAAGAGGTCCGTGAAGCCCTGGCAGAGGTGGTCGCCGAAACGCTGACGCCGCTGGAGCAAGGGCTGGATCTGAGCGGTGCCCGGCCCCAGGTCGTGCTGTTTGTCGGGGTAAACGGCTCAGGCAAGACCACGACGCTGGGCAAGATTGCGGTCAAGCTGAAGCGCGAGGGTCGCAATCCGATCCTGGCCGCCGGGGACACTTTCCGCGCCGCCGCCATCGAGCAGGTCTCGGTCTGGGGAGAGCGGGCCAAGTCGCCAGTGATCAAACGGGAAATCGGTGCTGATGCGGCAGGTCTCGCCTTCGACGCCATCGACCAGGCCGACCGCGACGGTCATGACGTCGTCTTGATCGACACCGCCGGACGCCTGCAAAACAAGGCGGAGCTGATGGATGAGCTGCGCAAGGTCGTGCGGGTCATCAAGAAGCGCATGCCGGACGCGCCGCATCATGTTGTCCTCGTGCTGGACGGCACGGTCGGCTCCAACGCCGTGTCGCAGGCCCAGGCCTTCCTGGAAGCCTCCGAAGTAACCGGCGTGGTGATGACCAAGCTGGACGGGACCGCCAAGGGCGGCGCCCTGGTCCAGGTCGCCGAGAAGTTCCAGCTGCCAATCCACTATATCGGTATCGGCGAGGGAGAAGAGGACTTACAGCCCTTCTCGGCCCGCGATTTCTCGCGCGCCCTGGCCGGGCTGGAAAGCTAGCGCTTGGACAACACGCTCGCCCTCGCCACCCTGGCCATGTTGGGCTCGGCACTGGCCCATGCGGTCATGACCCTGCTGACCAAGAAGGCGACCGACAAGCTCGTCTTTCGTGGCCTGACCCAGGGCTTCCTGGCTGTTCTCATTCTGCCCTGGCTCCTGTTCCAGCCCATTCCTCCGTGGGAAGTCTGGCGTTTCCTGCTCACCGGCGCAGTGGTGATCTGGGCCTTCAACATGCTGTTGGTCGCGGCTTTCAACGAGGGGGAGATGAATCTCGCCTATCCGGTCATGCGCGGCGCAGCGCCGGCGCTGGCGGCGTTGGCTGCATTCGTGTTTCTCGGCGAGACGGTTTCGCTCGGACAGTTGGCCGGGCTCGGCGTTGCGACAGCGGCGCTGATCGGCTTTGCCTGGCCCGAACGTGACGGCAAACCCAAGCTGAAACTGATCCTTCTGGCCCTCGCCGCAGCCAGCATGACGGCCAGCTATACCGTGATCGATGCGGCCGGTGTGCGGGTTTCAGGTCAGCTTTTCATCTATCTGGGCTGGTTCTTCGTCCTGTCCGGCGTGACCATCCTGCCGACGGCGATCTTTCGGCGCGGCACAAGCTTCCTGTCCATCGCTCGGCAGGAAACCCGACCGGCCCTGATGTGCATGGGTTTCAACCTCGCCACCTACGGGCTGGCCCTTTATGCCTACGCCAATGCCCCGGTCGCGCCCATGGCCGCCCTGCGTGAGCTTTCCATCGTATTGGGAGCCCTGCTCGCCGCGCTCGTGCTGAAGGAACCCTTCGGCGGACGGCGCATCCTGCTTGCAATCTGCCTTGCTGCCGGGCTCGTATTGCTTCAGGTGATGTAAACCGCAAACGGAGTGCTGACCTTGGCCCAGACCCAGAAAACGTCCGAGCAGGGCTCGCGCCTCCTCATCGATGCCGGCCCCATCGGGGTCTGGATCGTCGTCTACAATGTCGCGCGCATGTTCGCCGCTGACCAGGCGATCTATATCGGCACCGGCGCCTATATGGTCGCCGCAACCATCGCCTTGGCAATGTCGATCCGGATCGAACGACGCATTCCGCCGATGCTGGTCTTCACCACCGTCATCGTATTGTTCTTCGGGGCGCTGGGAATATTCCTGCAAGACCCGGTCTTCATCTACGCCAAACCCACCATCATCAATCTGTTCCTGTCCTATCTCGTTCTGGTCAGCCTGGCGCTGGGCCACAATATCTGGAAGGTGTTCTTCGGGCATATCTTCGAACTGACGGATCGCGCCTGGACCCTTCTCGCCATCCGATGGGCCCTCTGGTTCCAATTCCTCGCCGGCCTCAATGAGGTCATGTGGCGTCACATCACTGACAGCGTGGTGCCCGAAAGCGCGCGCTGGTTCGCCGGGCTGGAATTGAGCGAGGCCTTTTGGTCAAACGCCAAGCTTGGCGTGATGGTGCTGTCGGTCTTGTTCGCCGCATCGCAAATGCCGCTGATCCTCAAGAACCAGCCGAAAACCCCAGCAGAACCCGACGCCTGACACCGACATTCCGTGTTCGGACATTTGTCATTCCTGCGTTATAAATCCGCCCTAGGATGAATTCCCGAACAGGCGGGGGCGGTCATGGCGCACGACAAGCACGACACCAAGGAATTCCATCTCTCGGAGTCACCCGGCCATCTGCTCCACAGGGCCCAGCAGTTCGCGGCAGAACGATTCACCAAGGCGATGGCGGGAGCCAAGCTGACCCAGCGTCAGTTCGCCGTCCTGCATGCGACCGCCGAAGAAGAAGGCCTGACCCAGACCCAGCTGGTCAAATCGACCGGGATCGACCGCTCCACCCTCGCCGAGCTGGTCGCCCGAATGGTCAAGAATGGCCTGCTCGAACGGGAAAAGCTTCCCGACGATGCCCGCGCCAATGCAGTCAAGCTGACCGATGACGGACGGGCGCTGCTTGAAGCGGCGACGCTCGGCGCGAAGGAGGCTGACAAGGCAATCCTG
The DNA here is from genome assembly GCF_000014745.1 of Maricaulis maris MCS10. Taxonomy (NCBI): domain Bacteria; kingdom Pseudomonadati; phylum Pseudomonadota; class Alphaproteobacteria; order Maricaulales; family Maricaulaceae; genus Maricaulis; species Maricaulis maris. The sequence goes on from NC_008347.1 coordinate 3,143,892, forward strand.
TCGGCCCTCCCGAAAAACAAGCGCGCGAGTTTCCTGGAGACCCTGCGCCGGATAGCGGAGACGCTCGAAAAGGGCGAGGAGGCAGCCAAACAGGCCAAGATCAAGGTCAAAGAGAAAAAGAAGAAGGCCAAGAAGAAGGCCAAGGAAAAAGCCAAGGCAAAGGCCAAGAAAGCAGCTCGAAAATCGAAGAAGGTTTCGGCTGACGCAGCGCCGAAAACCGGCACCTAGTTCCGCAGCGCTCGATCCAGCGCCGGATAGATGACCTGCCGCAGGGCATCCGGTGTCAGTGGGCCGGGCCAGCGGGCCAGAATCTCGCCATTTGCAATGACAAGGGTCTCAGGCGCGCCCTCAATGCCGAGGGCTCGCACAGACTGGTTGTTGTCATCCTGCATGACGCCCACAAACGGGTCTCCCAGCACATCAAGAAACTGATTGGCAGCCTCCGGCGTATCCCGCCAGTTCAGCCCGTAGATCGCGATACCCTCGCTGCGCAAGGCCATCAGCACCGGATGCTCGGCATGGCAAGGCGCGCACCAGCTGCCCCAGACATTGAGCAACCAGACGCCGTCAACCAAAGCGGCATCGAAGCTTTCGCGCCCCTCCAGCGGGGTCGTGGTGAGCGCCGGCATCGGGATTGGCACCGGAGCGCTGCGATCATCCCAGAAGCGCCAGCCAAGCGCCGCAACCAGTCCGATCAAGGCCAACCATGCCGCAATCCGGATCGTCTGCATCAAGCTTCATCCCGTTCCAGCCGACGCAAGGCTTCACGCGCCTGCCGCCGCTCGATGAGAGCGTGAGCGACCAGCCCTGCCAGGGCCAGGACAGACGCCGCCCAAGTCGGCCAGACGAAGGCCGCATAGCCGCCCATTTCCAGAAACTCGCTCATGACACAACCTCTTCTCGCGCCCGGGCGGCTTGCTCACGCTGGCGCTGCAAGGTGCGCACGCGCCGCCGGATCGCCTGGCTGCGCAGACGGTAGAGCACCAGCCAGCCGGCAAAGCAGGTATAGGCCAGGATCATGACCAGGAGCGGCCAGAGCTGGCTGGCGTGGATGGTTGGGCCGTCAAGGCGGATGATCGAGGCGGGCTGGTGAAGGCTCGACCACCAGTCGACCGAGAATTTCACGATGACCAGATTGACGATCCCCGCCATCGCCAGGACAGCACCGGTGCGCGCGGCCTGCTGGGTATCCTCGAGTGCCGCCCGCAGCGCCATATAGCCCAGATAGACCAGCAGCAGCACGAGCACCGAGGTCATCCGTGCATCCCATTCCCACCAGGTCCCCCACATCGGCTTGCCCCAGAGCGAGCCGGTGAACAGGGCGAGCACAGTGAACACCGCACCGATCGGCGCGATGATCTCGGCTGCCGTGTCGGCCAACGCGTGGCGCCAGACGAAATAGACAAAACTGGCCACCGCCAGCGCCGCATAGAGCGCCATTGCCATATAGGCCGCCGGCACATGCACATACATGATCCGGATCGTTTCACCCTGCTGGTAGTCGGGTGGCGAGCCGAGCAAGGCCAGCCAGACACCAACAGCCAACAACAGCACGGCCAGGACACCGAACACCGGGATCAGGGCCCGGGCGAGCTGGTCGAAGCGTTGCGGATTGGAGAAGTAGGACAGCATGTCAGCTCACTTACTGTGCCGCTGCCCTGCGGGCAACTGCGACCGATTTTCCGTCAGCCCAACCGGCTCCGCAAGGCCGCAACAATCCCGAATGGTGCCAGCGCCGTTGTTCCAAGCGAGACGGCGACCGTCAGCAGCAGGTTGGCCAGCGCCCGCTCATCGCCTGCAAGGGCCGACCGACCAGCCCCGGCAGCGAAAATCAGAACCGGCACCATCATTGGCGTGGCGATCAGTGCAATCAGCAAACCACTACGACGGACACCCGCCGCCAGAGCTCCGGCGAAGCCGGCGATCAGGGACAGCGCCGGTATGGCGGCCAGCAGGGCCAGGGCTCCCACGCAGGCAGGAAGCACCGGCACGCCATACATCATGGCGCCCAGCAGCCCGATCACGGGTAGCGGCCACAGCGTGGCCAAGGCCTGCCCCATGACCTTGGCCAGCACCAGCCATGGCAGCGACAAACCACTCAACAGATAAAGCTCGGCGGTGCCATCGGCATGATCATCGCCAAACAGGCGGTCGGCCGATTGCAGCACTGACAGCAAGGCCGCGAAACCCATGATGCCCGGTCCCACCGCAACCAGCAGGTCGGCGGCCGGTCCGATGGCCAGCGGCGCCAACGTGATCGCGCCGAGGAAAAAGGCAGCCGGTCCGGCAGGACCGCCGCCGCCCGCCCAGGCCAGCCCGGCTTCGCGGGAGAAAATGGCTCCGAAAGCGCTCATCTGTGCGCCCCGAGGTCGATTCGTTTGGCGTCCGGCCAATCCAGGGACTGATGCGTCGCTGCGATCACACTTCCGCCGCGGGAACGATGCCAGTCCACAAGCGCTGCCAGGCGCGCTCGTCCACCGCCATCGAGCGGACCGGCGGGCTCGTCAAGCAACCAGATCGGCCGGTTGGCCAGCGCAACCCTGACCAGCGCACAACGGCGCTGTTGGCCCCGCGACAGGCGGCTGGCCGGTCGGTCGATCAGGCTCTCAATGGCCATCGCGCGCATCAAGGGCAGGATAGGATCGCGGCCCTGATCATTCATCTTCGCCCAGAAGCGCAAACTCTGTCTCGGCGTCTCGACAGGTTTGAGGCCATCCGCATGACCCAACCAGGCAACAAGCTCGGAGGCACTGTCAGCCTTTGGGCCCTCACCGAAAACAACACGTCCCGCATCAGGGCGGACAAATCCGGCGACCGCGCGCAGCAGGGTTGTCTTGCCAGTCCCGTTGGGGCCACTCATCAGCATCGCCTGGCCCGGGGCCAGATCGAGGCTGAAATCGCGGACCAGCGTGATGTCGCCGCGGCTCAGCGACAGACCGGAAACACGAAGCGTCTCGGGCTGCAGATCGGGCAGGTCGGGGAATTTCTCGGTCATCGTCGGCATCACTTTGCATGTCGCCTGACAGCACCCCATCCGTCAACGCGCGCAACGCCGCATTGCAGCAAAGCGAATGTCCGGCTAAAACCCGCCAAAACATGTGGCCGTAAACTGCGGCTGACCTCCCCACCGGGTATTTCACCCCTGACCCCATGAGGACGACCCATATGGCCTCTCTCGACAGTTTTTCCTGTAAACGCACCCTCACCGCTGCCGGTGAGACCTATGCCTATTATGACCTGAAGGTCGCCGAGGCGAACGGGCTGGCCGGAGTTTCCCGCCTGCCGGGTTCGCTGAAAGTGCTTCTGGAAAACCTGCTGCGCTTTGAAGACGGCAAGACTGTCACCAAGGCCGATATCGAGGCGATGGCCGAATGGCTGACGACCCGCAAGTCGACCCATGAGATCGCCTACCGCCCGGCCCGTGTGGTCATGCAGGACTTCACCGGCGTTCCGGCCGTCGTTGACCTGGCCGCCATGCGCGATGCAGCCACCAAGCTTGGCGCCGACCCGGACCGTATCAACCCGCAGGTCCCCGTCGACCTGGTGATCGACCACTCCGTCATGGTCGACAATTTCGGCCAAGCCGACAGCTTCGCCAAGAATGTCGAGCGCGAGTACCAGCGCAATGGCGAGCGTTACAAATTCCTCAAATGGGGCGCCAAGGCGTTTGACAATTTCCGCGTCGTCCCGCCGGGCACCGGCATCATCCACCAGGTCAATCTGGAAAATCTGGCCCAGGCTGTCTGGACCAAGGACGAAAACGGCGAAACCATCGCCTATCCGGACACTTGCGTCGGCACCGACAGCCACACCACCATGATCAATGGCCTCGCCGTGCTGGGCTGGGGTGTTGGTGGTATCGAGGCCGAGGCCGCCATGCTCGGCCAGCCGGTCTCCATGCTGATCCCGGAAGTGATCGGCTTCGAACTGACCGGCAAGCTGCCGGAAGGCGCCACGGCGACCGACCTCGTTCTGAAAGTTGTCGAAATGCTGCGCGCGAAGGGTGTGGTCGGCAAGTTCGTGGAATTCTACGGCACCGGTCTCGACCACCTGTCGCTGGAAGACGAAGCCACCATCGCGAACATGGCTCCGGAATACGGCGCCACTTGCGGCTTCTTCCCGGTCGACAATGAAACGCTGGCCTATCTCACAGCAACCGGACGCGACGACAAGCGCGTCGCCCTGGTCGAGGCCTATTCCAAGGCCCAAGGCATGTTCCGCCCGGATTATGATGCCGACCCGGTCTTCACCGACACGCTGCATCTCGACATGTCGGAAGTCGTTCCGGCCGTCTCCGGCCCGAAGCGCCCGCAGGACTGGATCGAACTGTCCAATGCCTCCGCCGGCTTTGCCCGCATCATGGAAAGCGAATACGGCAAGGGCGACGAACTGGACAAATCCGCCCCGGTCGAGGGTGAGGACTATGACTTCACCAATGGCAATGTCGCGATCGCTGCGATCACATCGTGCACCAATACGTCCAACCCGTCGGTCATGCTTGGCGCCGGCCTCCTGGCCCGCAATGCGGTGGCCAAGGGGCTGAAGACCAAGCCGTGGGTGAAAACCTCGCTGGCCCCGGGCTCTCAGGTTGTCACCGACTACCTGCTGCGTGCCGGCCTGAATGATGATCTCGACGCTCTCGGCTTCGACCTCGTGGGCTATGGCTGCACAACCTGTATCGGCAATTCCGGTCCGCTGCCGCCGGCGATCTCCAAGACCATCAACGAGAATGATCTGGTCGCCACCTCGGTGCTGTCTGGCAACCGCAATTTCGAAGGCCGGATCTCGCCGGACGTGCGTGCCAACTATCTGGCCTCACCGCCGCTGGTTGTCGCCTACGCTCTCGCCGGTTCGATGAAGGTCAATCTGGCCACCGACCCGCTGGGCCAGGACCAGGACGGCAATGACGTCTATCTCAAGGACATCTGGCCGACCTCCGCCGAGATCGCCGAAGTGGTTCGCACCTCGGTGACCCCGGACATGTTCGCCAAGCGTTATGCCAATGTGTTCAAGGGCGACGACGCCTGGGGCGGCATCGAGGTTTCCGGCGGCCTGACCTATGCCTGGGATCACACCTCCACCTATGTGCAGAACCCGCCCTATTTCGAAGGCATGACGATGGAGCCGGAAAGCCCGGGCGATGTCGTCAATGCCAAGATCATGGGCCTGTTTGGCGACAGCATCACCACCGACCACATCTCGCCGGCCGGTTCGATCAAGGCCGACAGCCCGGCCGGTCGCTACCTGCAGGAACGCCAGGTTCCGGTTCTGGAGTTCAACTCCTACGGCTCACGGCGCGGCAATCACGAAGTGATGATGCGCGGCACGTTCGCCAATATCCGCATCAAGAACAAGATGCTGGACGGTGTTGAAGGCGGTTACACGCTGAAGGACGGCAAGCAGGTCGACATTTTCGACGCCTGCATGGAGCATCAGTCCGAAGGCACACCGCTGGTCGTTTTTGGTGGCAAGGAATACGGCACCGGCTCATCGCGTGACTGGGCTGCCAAGGGCACCCGCCTTCTGGGCGTCAAGGCGGTCATCGCCGAGAGCTTCGAGCGTATCCACCGCTCCAACCTGATCGGCATGGGCGTGCTGCCCCTGCAGTTCGAGGACGGCGCCAGCTGGGAAGCCCTCGGGATGACTGGCGACGAAACGGTCACCATTCTCGGCATTGAGGCTCTCGAGCCGCGCGCTGTCATGACCGTCTCGATCACCTTCCCGGACGGCACCGTGAAGACGGCCCCGGCCCGCGCCCGGATCGATACCGAGAACGAGCTGGAATACTTCCGCCACGGCGGCATCCTGCACTACGTGTTGCGCAATCTCGCTGCCTCCTAGGGCACAGCGGCACAAGAAGCTCCCGCCCGCGTCACAGCCAATTGATTGGATGATGCGGGCGGGGATGCTTATCTAGACCCATGAAATGGCTTGCTGCCCTCCTCCTGTCCGCTTTCGAATGGGCCTGCCTTCCCGCCGCTGGCGCGTTTGAAGAGCCCGGCGCTGACGATGAGCGCCCGGTCCTGGTGGAACTCTTCACGAGCCAGGGATGCGGACTGTGCCCGGAAGCCAACCGTTATCTCGGCGAGCTTGACCAGCGCGAAAATGTGTTCGTTCTCGCCTATGCGGTGTCCTATTGGGACATGTATGGTTGGACCGACACCTATGCCCGACCCGAATATGTCCAGCGCCAGCGCACCTATCTACCCCGGCTTGATGTGCCACGCCTTTACACACCCCATTTTGTGGTCGACGGCGTTACCGATGCGCCCGGTTGGGAGCAAGACGCGGTTGCCAATGCCGTCGACGCGCGCTTGACAGCTATGCCAGGCAGCCCAGTGATCACAGTCGCCGACGGCCCGTTCGGGTCTTTTCAGGTATCACTTGACGGTGAAGCTCCAGAGGAGGACCTGGATGTCTGGCTTGTCGCCTACGCACCGGGCTGGGCGTCTGTTTCCGTCCGCTCCGGCGAGAATGAGGGGCTCGACATGCTTCACTATAACATGGTGAAGAGTCTGACTTATCTAGGCAATTGGTCCGGCGGCCCGGCCGTTTTCACCGGCGAGAGTTTTCGCCGTTTTGGCACGGTCGCAATTGTCCAAGGTGCCAATGGTGGCCCGGTCTATGGTTATGCCCGCGTCGCCGCCAGAGGGGCTGCGCCCCGCTAACGCGGCGCGCGCTTGGCGAGTATTCGCTGCAGGGTACGGCGGTGCATGTTCAACCGGCGCGCTGTTTCAGAGACGTTGTGATCGCAGAGCTCGAACACGCGCTGGATGTGTTCCCAGCGGACCCGGTCGGCAGACATCGGGTTTTCCGGCGGTTCGGGCTTGTCTTCCGGGTGGGCCAGAAGCGCCTTGATGATGTCGTCGGCATCGGCCGGCTTGGACAGATAATCAACCGCACCGGCCTTAACCGCAGCCACGGCGGTAGCAATATTGCCATAGCCGGTGAGCATGACGACCCGGCAGTCCGCCCGCGAGGCGTGCAATGCCTTCACCACATCCAGACCGTCGCCATCCTGCAGGCGCAGGTCCAGAACGGCAAAGGCTGGCGGGTTGGACCGCGCCACTTCCTTGGCTTCATCTACCGTCGCCACTGCGGAGACGATGAAGCCGCGCCCGGTCATGGCCCGACCCAGCCGGGTCCGGAATGGCGCGTCATCATCGAGGATGAGAAGGGATTTGTCGTCGGGAAGCTCGTATTCGATCTCGCTCACGCGTCGGTCCTCGCAAAATCCGATGGTGACTCACTATCTAGCCCAGTGAGTGCTGCGCCTCCACCCGTTTGCGCGGCCAGCGGATCGAGACAACTGCCCCGCCAGGCGCCGGAGCATTGTCGAAGCGCACCACGCCGCCGCTTTTTTCGATCATTGTCTTGGCAATGAAGACCCCCAACCCCAGCCCGCCCTGCCCCGGCGTTCCCGAACGGGTAGTCACGTAGGGCTCACCGATCTTTGACAGGACATCAGAGGTAAAACCGGGCCCGTCATCCATCACACGGACATAGATGTTCGACCGGTCCCAGCGACCTTCCACCACAACGCGGGCCACAGCGAAATCAACCGAGTTCTCGACGAAATTTCCGATCCCGTAGAGCAGCTCGGGGATCCGCCGCAGGATTGGCGCCTCCCCCTCGGCCGAATCACCCAGTTGAACCGTCACGACCGGCCCCAGCCCTCGCAGGGGTGCACTTGCCTCTTCGAGAGCAGCCAGCATTTCGATGCGATCATGGCGTTCGTCGGACGCTTCCTGGACCTCGCCCAGGCGCTTCAGAATGTCGCGGCAGCGTCGCGCCTGTGTGACCAGCAACTCGGCATCCTCGCTCAACGCCGTTCCAGCCCCGATTTCGCGCAACATTTCCTTGGCGGTCAGCTGGATGGTTGCCAATGGCGTCCCCAGCTCGTGCGCCGCTGCAGCCGACAGCGCCCCCAGCGCCGAAAGGCGTTGCTCGCGCGACAGGACACTCTGTGTCGCCGCCAGCGCAGTCGCCATGCGCTTGCCCTCATGGCTGACCCGCCAAGAATAGACGGCCGTGAAGGCCACTGCGATGAAGATCGCAGCCCACAGGCCAAAGACATACATGCCTGGCAGGTCCAGCGTGGCCTCGCCATACCAGGGCAGTGGCAGGCTCCACAACCACATCGCACCCGTCCCGGCCACGGCGATGGCGGCAACCCCGCTTGACCAGCGCGGCGGCAGGGCGGCAACGGCGATGATGATCGGCGCGGCCAACATCACCACAAAGGGGTTTTGCAGCCCGCCGGTGAGCATCAACAGCGCGCACATTTGCAGGACGTCATAGCCCAGCTGGGCGAACGCCTCCCAGTCGCGGGCAAATTTCTGTGGCGGCACGGCAAGCGTCAACCAGGTGTTGACCAGAGCGCTGAGGGCGATGATGCCCAGGCAAAAGCCGATAGGGAGTTCGAAGCCGGCGAAAAAATGCACGATCAGGATTGTCGCCGTCTGGCCACCGACGGCCAGCCAGCGCAGCATGACCAGGGTTCGCAGCCTCAACCGGCCAAAGACCGGCGTCAGATGGGCGTCCGCACCATAAGGGTCCCAATCACTATCATTGACCATGACATGTCTCCCGCAAGCGTGACCGCTCGCCGCGATGGACAGAGGAGGGGCTTGGCCCTACCTTCGCACACGCAGCAAAACCGATGTGTTTGGACTAACATGCTTCGTCCGCGCGCGGATAGATCGCGCCGGGCTTACCAGGAGTGACAATGCCACGCCCATTGCTCTGGCTTCTCATCGCCGCACCCACCGTACTCCTGATCGCGTTTTTCACGCAGCTCGTGACGAATAGCGACAGGCAGGACGTGCGACGTGGCGCCGTACGCACCAGCGGCGAGGCTCAGATCGGCGGCCCCTTCGAACTTGTCGACCAGACCGGCACGACGGTCACACACGAGACATATGCCGGCAAATTGATGCTGATCTATTTCGGCTACACCTATTGCCCGGACGCCTGCCCGTTTTCGCTTCAGATCATGGCCGCGGCGATGGACCAGTTGGACGCCGACCAGCGCGCCCGGATCCAGCCGATCCTGATCAGCTTCGACCCCGAGCGCGACACGGTGGAGCAGATGGCCCGCTATGTCAGCTCACCCGCCTTTCCGGACGGGCTGGTCGGCCTGACCGGTACAGAAGAGCAAATCGCGGCCGCCGCGCGGGTCTATCGCGTTGTCTATCAACGCGCCGAGGATGCCGGCAGCGGTGACTATCTGATGGACCACTCATCCTTCATCTATCTGATGGATGGCAATGGCGTATTCGTGGACGTTTTCCCAACCGGCGTCGATCCGGTTGATCTCACGGCACGCCTGCAAGACTTCCTTGAGGAAAATCCCGGATAGTCATCCGGATTAGTGACGGCCCTGCGCCGGCGCGAGGAGAGCCCATGCTGTACAGCGTTTATGAATTCAATCGCATTGCGATGACACCCTGGCGGGCCGCGGCCAATGCCACGCGCCAGGTGATGCGCTCGCCGATGAACCCGATGGGCGACACCATGGCCGGACGGACCATGGCCGCTGCAGCCGAGCTGTTTGAATCCGTCACCCGGCGCTATGCCAAACCTGAATGGATGATCGACCAGACCGAAATCAATGGGCAGACGGTCGGGGTCAGCGAACAGGTCATCTGGACCAAACCCTGGTGCTCGATCGTACACTTCGAACGCGATCACGATGCCCTGGTCGCGGCGCGGGGTGACACGCCGGACCGCAAGGTTCTCTTTGTCGCGCCGATGTCGGGTCACTACGCCACCCTGCTGCGCGGGACAGTCGAAGCCTTCCTGCCAGACAGCGAGGTCTATATCACCGACTGGCAGGACGCTCGCATGGTGCCGGTCACCGACGGTCGCTTCGATCTGGATGACTTCACCAGCTATATTCGCGAAATGATCGCCCAGCTCGGACCGGACCTGCACGTAGTCGCGGTCTGTCAGCCTGGCCCGCCGACCCTCGCCGCCATCGCCATGATGGCAGAGGATGATGACCCCAACCGGCCCGCCTCGATGACGTTCATGGGCTCGCCGATTGATACACGCCTGTCGCCGACGGTTCCGAACAAGCTGGCCGAAGAAAAGCCATTCGACTGGTTTGCCAACAATCTGATCCACACGGTACCGGCCCCCAATCCGGGCGCTTTCCGCCGGGTCTATCCAGGCTTCCTTCAGCTGGCTGGCTTCATGAACATGAATCTGGACCGTCATGTCGATGCGCACTGGAATTTCTACACCCATCTGGTCGAGGGAGATGGCGACAGTGCTGAAAAGCACCGGACCTTCTACGACGAGTATCTGGCTGTGATGGACCTATCTGAGGAATTCTACCTGCAAACGATCACCGACGTGTTCCAGGAGCACAAGCTGGCGCGGGGCATACAAACGCATGGAGACCGCACGGTCGATCCATCGGCCATCAGGGACGTCGCTCTTCTGACCGTTGAAGGCGAGAATGACGATATTTCCGGGATCGGCCAGACCCAGGCAGCCCACACCCTGTGCGGCAACCTGCCGGACGCCCTCCAGCAGGACTGGGTGCAGCCCTCGGTCGGGCATTACGGGGTATTCAACGGGCGCCGCTTCCGTGAGGAAATCGCACCGCGGATGAAGTCTTTCATGGATGAAACGGGCAAGGCGGCGCTCGCAACCCGCTAACCCCCTCTCCGCCCAGCACAACAAAAAAGGCGCCGCCCGAGATGGGTGGCGCCTTTTCTGCTTGTGTGCGGCCCTGGATCAGGGCGCTTCGGACGTGAAGGTCAATCCGAGTGAGTTAAAGTCAAAGGTGCCGGCCTCGATATCGACCAGCATGCCTCCGATGCTCAGCGGCGCAGGCGGGGTCATGTCGACCGTCAGAGTGCCACCCTGATTGATGAAGTTGGTCAGCGCAGTCGAAAGCTGTGCCAGGACCGGGCGCGGAATTTCAGGCGGTGCCGCCATCAACCCCATTCCGAGCATTGCACCAGCCTGGACACGCAGCTCTTCCTTGCTGATGCCTTGTGTTGTGGCACCTGCTTCCAGAGCCCGGTCGAGAATTGACAGGTCAACCAGACGCATCGAGATGTTGTTGATCAGCAAGGGCGCCATCAGCTGTGCGACGACGTCCATCTGTGCCTCTTCGTCGGAGCCGTCCATTGCCCCCAGTGTCGCCATGGTGTCGGGCAGGCTCTCGAGGTAGGCATCATAGCCGGCGACATCCTGCCCCATTTCGAGGCGCAGGCCGTCGGTCAGCTCGATATAGTTGTCGCCCGTGGTGTAGGCGCGGCCTGTGTTCTCATCGTAGATCGAATTGGCCGCCATGCGCAGCTCAAGCTGCTCATAGCCAAGCATGCCGAGCCCCATGGCAAGTTGTGCACCGGCCGGTTTTGACGGATCGGGAATCAGCATTGCCGAGCCAAGCTCCGCCGTACTGGTGATGCGCGAACCGGAACGCTCCATCGCCGCCGTGAAGTGATCCATCGAGAAATGGACACCAGACGCCTCAACGAGAATATCGCGAATGGCAAAGCTGTCATAGACGTCGAGCGGTGATAGGAAGGCGCTCTGGTAATAGGCCTGCGCGACAGAACTGTCATCGGCACCGGCGGCGGCCGCGTCCATCATGTCCGCATAGGCTTGCGTCTGGAAGCCGACCAACGAGATCTCGCCCAGGCTCACCGTTACGTCATCGCCGCTTTCGTCAACTCCGGAAAACCCGAAGCCCAGCATGGCCATGCGGCCGAGTTCGACACGGGTATAGTTCTCGATCACAAGGCGGGCGAGGCTGAATTCAAAAAGACCTGACTCGTCGGCGCCGGTGCCCGACAACCCGTCAATGCTGAAGCCCTCGAATTCATAGGTGTTCCAGGCCGGCTCGTAGTCTTCATCGGTCTCGCCAGCAACCGCACGGCCAAAATCAGTTGTAAGCGCCGCATTGGGTCCGTCCAGACTGATCCGGTCCAGGCGGATCACGGTCCCGTCCTCGTTGTCGGTTCCCGATATTCCTTCCAGCGACAGGCCGTCGAACAGGACCTCACCATTGGAATCGAGGCGCAGGGCCTCGAAGGTCATCCGGTCCGCGTGTACCTCATCGGTCGAGTCGACAGTCTCGTCGTCGAAATTGGAGAAGGTCACATCATTGAGTGAGTAACGGCCGTTGCGGTAGTCGACGCTCTCATAGCTGATGGACTCATGGGAGCCGTCAAGGCCCATCCGGGTCATTGCTGCCTCGGCAGCGGACCGGCTTTGCGCTTCCACACTGCCTGCCGGCAACATGTAGACGATGACGCTGGCGGCAGCGGCGGCAGTAAGCAGATTATGTCTCATTGTGACCCCCTTATTGGATCGGTGTTTTCAATTCCCTCAACGGAGAGTTTAACACCGCAATTGCGACACGTCGCTGAAACCTGGCGCTGTTTTGGGGGGATTCCGTGTCAGTCCCGTCCCCCCAATCCGGCCAGAAAAGCGCCGATCGGGTCTTCGCTGGAGTTGTCCGCGGCCTCGTCGGCCGGTTCGGGCAAAGTCGCCGCTTCAATGTCGGTTTGCGGGAGCTGGGCGATGCGCGCCGCAACCGGGTCGACCCGGGCCTGCAAGCCATCACGGGGGGCAGCGGCCAGGAAAGCCTGGAAGATCCGCGCAGGTGGGCCACCGCCGGTCGCCCGGTCGGTTGGCGAGTTATCATCATTGCCAGTCCAGACAACTGTCACCAGCTGACCATCAAATCCCGCGAACCAGGCATCCCGAAAATCGTTCGTCGTGCCCGTCTTTCCGCCGATCGTGAGGCCCGACACAGCCGCCCGTCGACCGGTACCCTGCCTGACATTGCTGATGAACAGATCACGCATACGCGCCCCGGTTCTCGCGTCCAGAACCAATTCTGCCGTACTGGCAGGTGCCGCAAAGACCAGATCGCCCGACGGCGTCTCGATCCGATCGATCCCGTAGGCCTGCGCCCGAACCCCACCATTGGCAAAGGGTGTGTAGGCCGAGGCCAGCTCGACAGGCGTGACCTCAAACACTCCAAGGGCAAGGGAACGGTCGACCCGCATCGTGCTTTCGATGCCCAATCGGCGCGCCAGGCGGGCGACATGTCCCCGACCGGTCTCTTCTGCAATCTGCACCGCGATTGAATTGGAGGACCGGATAAAACCCTCACGCAGGCTCATCTCGCCGCGATACTCGTCATTGTAGTTTTGCGGTGCCCAGTCACCGATCCGCACGGGCGCGTCATTGCGTCTGTCTTCCGGCGACAGACCCGCTTCGAACGCCGAGGCGTAGACGAAGGGCTTGAAGGCCGAACCCGGCTGGCGACGGGCCAGTACCGCGCGATTGAACTGCGAGCGCGCATAGGACCGCCCGCCGACCATTGCTCGCACCGCGCCGTCATGGGCCAGTGAAATAAGCGCGCCCTCGCCGGCACCTGACGCCAGTTCGGAATCGTCCAGTATACCGCTGACCGCTGCCTCGGCCGCTCTCTGGGCATCCACATCAAGCGTCGTGTGCACAACCAGGTCACCATGATCCAGACCCGCAATCCCGCGAACCTGTTCGGCGGCCCAGTCGACAAAGTATTGGGCCCCTTGACTGGACGCACCTCGTGACACCCGAATAGGCGTCCGCGCGGCTTCGATGCGTTCGGCTTCGGTGATGCGTCCGGTTTGCGCCATCAGGTCCAACACGACCGTCGCACGCGCGGCGGCTCGCTGGGCGTCATTGACCGGGCTGTAGCGCGATGGCGCTTTCAGCAAGCCGGCCAGCAGCGCCGCTTCACCAAGTCCCAGCTCACTCGCCGGCCTTGAAAAATAGCGCAATGAGGCCGCTTCAACGCCATAGGCACCACCGCCGAAATAGACACGATTGAGATAGAGTTCGAGGATTTCATCCTTGCTGAACCGGCTTTCGAGCCAGAAGGCCAGCATCATCTCCTGCACCTTGCGGCGCAGGGTTCGCTCGGGCGACAGGAACAGATTCTTGGCCAGCTGCTGGGTGAGCGTCGAACCGCCCTGGACCACACGCCCGGCCCGCAGATTGGCGACCATGGCACGACCAAGACCGATGATGTCAACGCCGGGATGGCTGTAAAAGCGGCGATCCTCGACCGCCAGCACGGCATCAACCAGGTAAGGTGGGAGGTTGTCGATGGTCACCTCGTGACCATGCGCCGAACCTCGCCGGGCAATCAGGGCGCCATCCTGATCGAGAAAGGTGATGGTGGCGGTGCGTTCGATTGCCTGAAGCCCACTGGTGTCCGGAAGGTCGCGCGCTATCGATACCAGCCATCCGCCGACAAACAGCGCGCCGATGATGAACAGGCTGGCGAAAGTCCGGAACCAGGGGAAGCCGCCCGCAGTCGATTTGCGACGGGTTGGTCGTTTACGGGTGCGCGACGGTGCCGCCGAACGGGCGCGCTGCGCCGCCTGTGATTTTCCGGGCCGGCGGGCCATGCTCGATCCTCGTCGCAAACAGGGAGGTCCATCTGCGCGCAGCAGGGTTAATTCCCCATGAAGGCAGGCCTTAAAGGCTTGCGCTCGGATCAGCCTGACTGCACGATATGGCTGAAGAGGGGCCCCACCATGTCAGTCAAGCGTTCACTTCTTGTCCTTGCTGTACTTCTGGGCGCGGTCAGCCTGTCAGGCTGTATCGCGATCTATGAAGGCACCGACTCGGTATGCCCGCATGGCGACCCAAATGCCGACAATTGGCCCTATTGCGGTGCTGCGCCACCCGGCGGCGCCCAGCCCTATGACGACTGATCTGGCGCGGAACTTTCCGACTCGGTGCCTGGCGCCGCAAAGCGGATCAGAATTGTTCCCGGCTGCGTCGGCGGCTCGCGGCCCGTTCCCAACAGGTGAAAAGCGCCATTGGGAAGGCGGGCAATGACAAGGTCCGGACTGTCTCCGACGTCGGCCATATAGGCCTCCAGTGGATAGGTTTCCGAAAGCTTGGTGTTGCGGAAACGCCAACCCTGCCACCAGTCCCGAGCCAATCCGTCATACCCGCGACCTCGCCGGATGAGGGTACGGCCCCGCGCCGTGTAGGCAATGGCCCGGGGGTCATCCTCGACCTTTTCGGCATCGGCCGGGCCGTCGAAACCGGACAATTGGAACACCCGGCTACGCCCCAGCTCCGGCCCGTATTCGATACAAACCAGGGCGTTGTAGGCATCATTTGGTGAGGCCGCCAACAGCGCCGAGAAACGCGCGACTTCCAATTGCCAGTCGGCCGCCTCGGACAGGACCTCGCCATAATGGACTTCATGGCCGGCCAACCGCGCTGCGCGCAGGCGTCGCCAACTGGTATCAGCAATGGTGACCGGGATTTCGGCTTTCTTGAGGGCATCGGCCAAACCGAGGCTCCACGGATTGGCACCGACCAGCAACAAGCGCTCGGGTCCCGACTGTGACAGGCCGAGCAGACGAGCCAGCGGAGCCACCGCAAAACCACATCCGAACACGCTGATAAAAATGGTCACGAAGACAAGCGGCGCCAGGATTGCCGCATCCTCGCGCCCGACCTCGATCAGACTCGCCGCGAGATGGCCGGCCGCGGCCGCCGCCACTACGCCGCGCGGGCCGACAATGCCGACAAAGGCCGTCTCCTTCAGATTCAGCCCCGAGCCCCATGTCGCCAACGCGACAGTGACCGGCCTGACAAGAAGAATGAACACCGCGACGAAAGCCAGATGCCAGCCATTGAGGGCGAGCAGATCGGACGGGGCGAGATCGGCGGCCAGGACCACAAACACGCTGGCAACCAGGATCGATGCAATGCCTTCCTTGAAACGTCGCATCTCCTCGATCGAGGCCAGACGGGAATTGGCCACGACCAGACCAAAGAGCGTCACCGCAACGAGGCCGGTTTCATTGGCCAGGGCATCCGCAACCGAAAAGCAGACCAGCACGGCGGCCAGGACCAGGGGGGCTTTCATCGGCTCGGGAACCCAGCCACGCCGGAAGGCCCGCGACAGGCCTGCGCCGAAGCCGAATCCGAGGGCTGCTCCAATCACTGCGCCGAATACCAGAGCCATGCCGGCCTGAACCCAATCCTGTCCCAGTGCCGTCTGACGGATCGCCTCGAATA
Source organism: Maricaulis maris MCS10 (assembly GCF_000014745.1). Taxonomy (NCBI): domain Bacteria; kingdom Pseudomonadati; phylum Pseudomonadota; class Alphaproteobacteria; order Maricaulales; family Maricaulaceae; genus Maricaulis; species Maricaulis maris. The sequence goes on from NC_008347.1 coordinate 3,159,960, forward strand.
CCAAGACAGCCGAAAGCGCACCGATCGGATCGTTGACGATGCCTTCCCATTTGAGGACAGAGGCTATCCGGGACGGCAGCTTGGCCTGACGCAGAAGTGGCAGGACCACTGTGGGGCCCGTGGTTGTCAACAAGGCCCCGATCATGGCCGAGAGGTCCCAAGCCAGACCGGCAACATAGTGCAGGGCCAGCACCGCACCCGCCCAACCCAGTGGGAAGCCCAGAAACACCATGCGCCGGACCGGTCCCGACGCATCACGCAGCTCGCGAAAATTGAGCGTGATGCCGCCTTCAAACAGGATCACCGCAACCGCCAGGGCAATCATCGGACGCAGGTAATCGCCGAAGGCCGCGGACGGATGGACCAGCGGAGACCCGGCGACAACAGCCCAGATAGGCCCGAGAATCAGGCCTGCGCCCATCATCAGGACAATCGATGGCCAGCGCAGGCGCCAGGCCAGCCACTGTGCAGCGACACCTGAACCGGCGATGAGTGCGATAGTCAGGGTGAGGTCAGGTCCGGTCTCTATCATCTGGTGGTGTTAGCGCGTTTCGTTCCATTCGTCGCCCCGTTGGCGACATACCCTGGGAGGCTGTAATGGACGCTTTACCGCAAGAGGCTCAACTGGCCCTGACATCTTTCCTGATCGCTTTGGCAGTCGGCGGGCCCGTGGCCCTGTTCGGAGCCGCTACGTCCATCACCTGGCTGCGCCGGATCGGGTCCTTCATGGTCCGCCGCCGGCTGGTGACCGGACTCCTTGCCAGCTTGCTGGGTGGCGCCGGCCTGTTTGGTTCCGGCCTGGCCGACGTGGGCCCTGACATGGTCGCCAACCTGATCGGCACTTTTTTCGTCTAGCTGGCGCCCTCATCCGAGTGGACCAAATCAAAACCGATGGTCCGGCCACCATAATCGCCGTTGTCATACAGGTCGGCCTGGTCACTGAACCAGGCAACCAGATGGGCATGCAGTTTTTCAAAAACACCCTGCAAGGCGTCCGCATCGAGGGGCAGGTTCAGATCGAAGACCGGACCGTTTGCGATGGCAATTTCGACATGCCGGCCCTTCTTCGCGCACGTCAGCACCAATCGCGTCCAGTCGCCAGTGCGAGAGACCTTGACTGCCAGCCCGAATGAAATGGCCCCAAGTGGCAAGAAACCGCTCCCGGAGACAGAAAAGGCCCCCGACCGGTACGGTCGGGGCGTCCAAGCTCCCTGGGGCGGCACAAGATGCACACAAACATCACCCTGGGCGCCGAGAAAGCGGCAGAAGCCGGTGGAAATGTTCTCGGCTACCGAGCGGATCACCGCATAATTGTCCAGCGAGCATCCGCCATAGCGTTCCGCCGCATCGGCCAGGTCGTCGAACCGGGTCCTGTCGCTCATTTGTCACTCCCGTGCGATACCGGCTCAAGCTAGTGTGCTTGCACTGGAAACGGGAGAGGGTCTTGCGACAAATCTTTATTAGCCTTGGCATCCTGGCTGGAATGGCCGCCTGTTCCGCCGAGGATCAGGCGGCGACACCGCGTGTGTGGACTACGCTCGACGGCGAGGCGCCGCTTGTGATCGCCCATCGCGGTGCCAGTGGCGACCGCCCCGAACACACGATCGAGGGCTACACATTGGCCATCGAACAAGGCGCCGACGTGATCGAGCCGGACCTGGTGATGACCTCGGATGGCGTACTGGTGGTACGGCATGACCATTATCTCTCGACCACCACCGATATCGCCGACCATCCGGAATTTGCCGACCGTCAACGTGTGCAGGGAGGCCGCAACGACTGGTGGGTCGAGGATTTCACCCTCGCCGAAATCCGCACTCTGAGAGCACGCCAGCCCTGGCCCGAACGTGATCAAACTCATAATGACCGCTACCTGATTCCGACCTTTGAAGAGGTTCTGGATCTGGCGCACTCGCATGGCGTCCGCACCGAGCCTGAAATCAAGGCGCCCGGACACTTCGTCACCATCGGCCTCGACCCGCTACCCGAACTTGTTCGCATCCTGCGGGCCCGTGGCCTCGATACAGCCGACGCTCCCACTGCGATCCAGTGCTTCGAACCGGACTTCCTGGCCCGCCTCAACGGCGAGATCGAAACGCCGCTCTTGATGCTGGTCTTCCCGATGATCGAGCTGGACCCGGACGCCGATCCACTCACGCCAACCGTGGCGCTGACCGATGCCGCCACCTTTGCCGATGGCGTCGGGCCGGCAAAATCTCTGGTCATGTCGGCGGATGGAACGGACACCGGTTTTGTTGCCGAAGCGCACGCGCTCGGACTAAGCGTCCACCCATGGACATTCCGCGATGATGTCCCCGTTGCCGACGGCGTCAATATCGAATCCGAATTGCGTCGGGCCTTTGAAATTGGTGTCGATGGCGTGTTCACCGACTTTCCCGCGACCGCCATAGGCGTTCGTGCGGACATGGCTGGCGAGTAAAACCAGGCAAAGAAAAACGGCGCGGGGCGGATGCCCTGCGCCGTTCTCCAGATCTTGCGATCCCGGTCTGCCTTAGTCGGCGAGCTGCAGATCAACCGCCTTCGGGCCCTTGCCGCGACGATCCGGCTCGGTTTCGAAGGAGACTTTCTGGCCATCGCTCAGACCCGGCAGGCCAGAAGCCTGGACGGCAGAGATGTGGACGAAGACGTCATCGCCGCCCTCATCCGGTGTGATGAAGCCAAAGCCCTTGCTCTGGTTGAAGAATTTAACGACACCTGTAGACATTGGGAACCTTCCCGGTATGCATGCCCCGCGTCCGGGCATAAAATAAGTGCAGTGCCAGCGTCCTGACACCGATATTACGGACGTAGAAAGTCGGGGAAGGCTGAAGTCTATAGGCCCGATGTCGTTCAACCATGGCGGACATGGCTTGGACGCCGGGTAGGCGATCAGTATTCCGTCCGGCCAGTTCGGCCGCCCGTCCAAGCCCTTATGCGCACGAAATCGCGTGCAAGGCAAATGAAACTCCTATGGCACTGCTAGCGTGCAGCGCCTCAAACGAGACCTGGAGCATTCGCCATGATCGATGATTACCGCAACCCTGCGGCCAGCCTATCCTCAGCATTTTGCCAGTGCCGCAGCGAGGATCGTGAATGACCCGGCGCGGCTTTCTCGAGCGATCCCGGCGCAACCGTCGCAAGCAAGCCGAATCCGGTCGCTCCTTCGACCCCGCCGCGATGATCCGCCTGGCCTTTTTCGGGGTGGCGATACTCGTTGCCGGTGCCGTCTATGTCGGTTTCTGGAGACAGGGCGATACGATCTACAATGGCCCGTGGGGTTTGATGCAGCGACTGATCACACCTGTTTTTCTGGGCGCAAACGCGCTCGAGATATTCGTATTGGTCGTCGTTGGGCTGGTGGCCTGGAGAATTTGGCGACGGCTTTGACGCGGCGAGCTCGCGGTCAGACCGACTCAAGCAGCTCGATCAGATACCCGTCCGGGTCCTTTGCGAAGCCGACGACGGCACCGCCCACTTCGGCTGCGGGCTCCGGGTCACGGATGACAGGCAGACCCGCCGCCCTGATCCGCTCTGCCAATAGCTTTGGGTCAGCAACTCTCAGGACGATCTTCACCGGATTGTCAGCATAGTTTCGAGCGCTGCCATCGGTCCAGTGCATCAGGGCAATGGCGCTGCCTCCATCCGGAAACAACAGGATGACCTCGTCCATATGGCCAAGGGACAGATCCAGGACGCGCTTCATTCCAAGCGTGTTTTCATAAAACGCCGCCGACGCGGCCAGGTCGCTAACGCCAATTCCAAATGCCGCCACACTTGGAAGACTGTCAGGCTTGCTCATGACACGGTTGGCCTCCCCCGGCCGTTCAGCCGGCAGATCCATTTGTATCATTGTGTCAGACACCAGCCTGAAACGTCGGAACTGCCGAGGCGTCGATATGGAAATTCGGTCCGCAATCGGCACAAATTCACCAAACATGTCAACAACTGCGGTTGATCGGTCCAAAATCTGGTGCCAAATCGAACTTTCAGACAATGAGCCGCTAAACCGATGCCCGGCCATGACATCATCCCTAGCCACGACGCGGTCCCGGGTTTAATGCCTCTTCTGTCGGCATGGATCGGACAACGGGCAAACTGAAAGGTCGAGAATAATGGGCGTTAAAATCGCGGTATTCGGCGCTACGGGTGCGGTTGGCAAGGAAATGCTCACCATTCTGGCTGAGCGCCTGTTCCCTGCCGACGAAGTCCACGCTCTGGCCAGTCGGAAATCGATGGGTGTCGAGCTCTCCTATGGCGACAGAACCCTGCGCTGCAAGAATGCCGAAACCTTCGACTTTTCCAGCGTCGATCTGGTGCTGATGTCGGCCGGCGGCGATGTGTCGAAGGAATGGGCCCCGAAAATCACCAAGGCCGGTGCCATTGTCGTCGACAATTCCTCTGCCTGGCGGATGGATCCGGACGTTCCGCTGGTGGTACCCGAAGTCAATCTCGATGCGCTCGACGGCGTTGGCAAGAAGCGGATCGTCGCCAACCCGAACTGCTCGACGATCCAGCTCGTGGTTGCCCTCAAACCGATCCATGACCGCGTCGGAATCAAACGCGTCAATTGCGCGACCTACCAGTCCGTGTCCGGCGGTGGCCAGGCCGCGATGGATGAATTGTGGACCCAGACCAAGGGCATCTACGTCAACGACCCGATCGAGCCCCAGACATTCACCAAGCAGATCGCTTTCAATGTCATCCCCCATATCGACGTCTTCATGGAAGACGGCTCCACCAAGGAAGAGTGGAAGATGATGGTGGAGACCAAGAAGATCCTCGACACCAAGATCAAGCTGTTCGCGACCTGCGCGCGGGTGCCGGTTTTTGTCGGCCATTCGATCGCCGCCCACCTCGAACTTGAAGCACCGATGTCGTCGGGCGAGGCGCGCGACCTGCTGCGCGAAAGCCCGGGCCTGATGGTCATCGATAAGCGCGAGGATGAAGGTTACATCACCCCCGTCGAATGTGTGGGCGAGTTTGCGACATTCGTATCCCGCGTCCGCGAGGACCCGACCGTCGAGAACGGGCTCGCGCTTTGGATCGTGTCAGACAATCTGCGCAAGGGTGCCGCCCTGAACGCCGTGCAGATTGCCGAAGGGCTCCTCAACAAGGGCCTTCTGGGCAAGGCGGGCTGATCAGCCCGGCGCCGCAAGGCAGCCATGCGCAACAAGCGGGTCGCCATCGACAGGCGGGCTCCCTATGTGCGGTGTCAGTCATCGACCAAGGAGTCCGCATGTCTACCGACACATCGACCGATATGCGGCGCGCCCTCGCAGCCGGTCTCTCAGGCTATCTGATCTGGGGCATTTCTCCGCTCTTCTTCCAAACGCTCGAATTTGCCAGTGCGGTAGAGATCATACTGCACCGGGTCGTGTGGGCCGTGCCTCTGCTGGCGGGCTCTCTCGCGCTGTCCGGACGATTGCGCGCCTCGCTTGGCGTCCTCTCGGACCGCCGCACCCTGCTGACCCTTTTGGCAACGTCCGCCCTGATCTCGGTGAATTGGTGGGGCTTCATATTCGCGGTCAATACCGGGCATGTCCTTCAGGCTTCGCTGGGCTATTACATCAACCCGCTCATGAGCGTTGCGGTCGGCGTCATCATCCTGCGCGAACCGCTGGGCCCCTGGCGCATCGCCGCCATCGCGCTGGCAGCACTCGGGGTCGCCAACCAGATCATCACGGTCGGCGAAGTCCCGTGGCTGTCGCTGATGCTGGCCACCACATTCACCGCCTATGGATATCTGCGCAAAGTCGCCGCGGTCGACGGGCGGGCAGGCCTGTTGTGGGAAACCTTGTTCCTCTTCCCCTTCGCGATCATCGGCCTGGTCTGGCTGCAGGTCAGCGGCGCGGGGCACTTCACCGAGAACCCTTCCCAGGCAGGGCTTCTCATGGCCGCCGGACTGGTCACCGTCGTGCCACTCCTGCTTTACACGATCGGGGTCCGGGGACTTCGCCTTTCGACCATGGGGCTGTTGCAATTCATCGCGCCGACCCTCCAATTCACGATCGGCATCCTGACCGGAGAGACCTTCGAAACGGGCCATCTGATCACTTTCGCCTTCATCTGGTCCGGCGTCGGATGTTTCACCTGGAGCCAACTGCGCCGCGAACGAAAACTGGCCGCTGCGGCTGACTAGCGTCGCCTCGCGCACGACCACCCTTGACCAGGCTGGTCGGCTGGCCTTTGCTGTTGGGCAGCAAGCGATTGATCTCGAAGTGAATTCGAGGCCGGAACCGAGGATTCTCCATGACTGATTTTCCGGCGCCACAACGGATCGCCACCAATGGTATCGAACTGTCGGTTCACCTTGCCGGTCCGGAGGCTGGCCAACCACTCCTGCTGGTTCATGGCTGGCCGGAGCTGGCCTATTCCTGGAAGAACCAGATCAGCGTCCTGGCCGAAGCCGGCTATCGCGTGATCGCGCCGGATCTGCGCGGTTTTGGCGGTTCCGACTGTCCCGACGGGATCGACGCCTACGCAATTGATGCGCTGATCGCCGATCTGACCGGATTGCTGGACGCCCTCGGGCATGAAAAAGCCGTCTGGGTCGGCCATGACTGGGGCGGCATCATCACCTGGCATGCGGCCATGCTGGCAGCGGACCGATTTGATGGCGTCATTGGCGTCAACACCCCACACCTGCCGCGTGGCGCCCAGCCGCCGACTGAGGCCTTCCGCGAAATTGGCGGCGAGGATCACTATATCCTGCGCTTTCAGGAGCCCGGATTTGCGGAAGGCGTGTTCGAGGGCAAGGAAGACGATTTCTTCGCCTTCATCTTTGGCGCCCCTCCGAAAGTCGGAAAGCTGGAAGACTACTATCCGGAAATCACGCACATCCCTGCACAGTTCGCGGCCTTTGACGGTCGGGCGGAGAAGCGGATCGTCGTGAGGCCGGAGGATCGTGCGATCTATGCCGATGCCTACCGCAAGACCGGATTTGGCCCTGGCATCAATCTCTACCGGAATTTCGACGCCAACTGGCAGCGCATGGGCGGGGTCGACCATCGCATTGCGCTGCCATGCCTGATGGTTTCAGCGGAGCTGGACTTCATGCTGCCGCCCAAACTGGCCGGATGGATGCCGGCCTTGTGCAAGGATGTGGAGTTTGCCGTCCTCGACGCCTGCGGACACTGGACCATGTGGGAACAGCCCGATGCCCTGAACGGCTATATGCTGGAGTGGCTGGAAAGACGGTTTCCGGCCTCTGGCCGAGCCTGACCGAATTCTCTGGCACGCAGGCCATCGCCTCGGCTACGCTCTGGCAGGGCTGAGACTGCGGGGTTGGAATGAGCAAATCCGGGTGGGTCATCCACGGCTCGCGAAAGGTGGCGGAACTCGACTTCGGCGCCGACACGACCATGCTGAACCTGCGACACGCCATCGCGGAGCTTCCTGGCATGCCGGGGTGGGCCAGGGATTTCGACATGCTCCTGGTAATCAGTGACGAGGCCTCACTCGAGTCCTTCACCATGGAGGCCATGCAGGCGCACCAAGTCTTCATGCGTACCTGGAATGAGCGCTACCGGCAGGGGCATTCGCCCAAGACCGCCCTCGTGTGCGCCAGCGACCTCAAACGGATCATCCCGGAATTATGGTCTGCGATGACCCGTGAGGGCTGGAAAACCCAGATCGGGATTTTCACCAACCGGGCCGAGGCCTTGGAATGGTTGGCAGGACCGGATTGAGCCGGTCGTAACGGCACCTGGCTCAAAGACAGCCGTAAACCGCTTCGATGATCCGGACCGGACGCGGGTCGCCCGCAAGGTGATGATGCTGGCGGTTCATGACATAGGCACCGGTCAGGCCGCGCACCGGATCCGCGAAGGCGCAGGAACCGCCCCAGCCTGAATGACCGACCGTCTCCGGCGTCGGGCCATAAAAGCCGGGCTTGATATTGCGCATGATGCCAGCACCCCAGGAGAGGTCGAAGGGCAGGACCTTGTCAGGCCCGCTGACGCGTTCCTTGACCAGTTCCGCCAGGGTGGCCTCGGAGAGGAAACGCTTGCCCTCCAGGCGACCTGCATCGGCGTAGGGCGTCATCAACCTGGCCAGGGCGGGCGCCGTCGCATGCGCATTAGCGGCCGGGAACTCGGCCTTGCGCCATTCAGTGGCACCACGTCGGCCAGGCGAAGACCAGGGCTTCAGGAAGGCCAGCTCGCGCGGCTGGGTCCGCTCGCCAAGGTCCGGGACCTGGCGAGGCATGGCGTGCTCGGCGGTCCGCCCATGCTCGCTTTCCGGCAGGCCGACATGAAAATCGATCTTGCGGGGGCCAAACACTTCCTCACGAAGAATGGCACCGATGGAGCGGCCATCCGTGCGCCGTGCGAGCGCATCGGCAATGAAGCCGAAGGTGACCGGATGATATCCGGACCCTGTCCCCAGCGGCCACAATGGCGCCTGTCGGGCCAGGCGGTCCTCGATCAGCGCAGCGTCAAACCAGTCACCGGGGTCCATCTCCTCAGCGAGACCAGGCAGGCCGGCCTGGTGAGACAAGGCCTGCGCCACCGTGACCGACGACTTCCCACCGGCGGCAAATTCGGGCCAGTAGTCGGCAACCGGTGCGTCGTAGGAAAGAAGACCGCGATCGACAAGACGGGCGAGAATCAGGGCCGCAATGGCTTTTCCCGTCGAGTAGACCGGCACGAGCGTGTCCGCTTCCCACTCGCGGGTTTTCTTTCGGTCCGCCCAACCGGCATGGATGTCGACGACCATTTCGCCATCAAGTGTCAGCGAGAAGCCGGCGCCGATCTCGTCATGATCGACCCAATTGACAAGAAAGGCGTCGGCCACGGGTTCGAATCCAGTGGCCACATAACCATGAAGGGCAGGCAGGGTGTCGGTGTTCATGTGAACTTGGCTAACGTGTGCCGCGATGGCGATCAAGCGAACTGGACGGCCTCGGCCTGCAAAGTCAGAAGGGGCGCTGACAGGACGTCTGTTGCCGCTACCAGAGGCAGCTCCGGTGCGCCCCACTCATTCGCCCGCATCACAAGGCTGACCGTCGACGCAACCGCGTGTTCCAGCGCCTGCCGGGCGCTATCGCCAGCCATCATCCGGCTTGTGAAAGCGGCCGTCAGAACGTCGCCCGTCCCGTTCGGTGCTTTCGGGAGCCGGTCATGGGTCACCAGCCAGGCCTCCGCGCTATCGACATAGAGAACACCGATCTGCCCATGCCTCGGCAGCGATGAAACGAGGACCGGACGCTCCATCGCCCGGGCCGCCCGGACAATCGAGGCGAGATCGGTCAATGGTCGTCCGGTGATGTGGCCGAGCTCAAACAGGTTGGGCGTGACCAGGTCGGCCCGGCTGATCAGCTGGTCCTTGATGGCCGCTGCGATGGCCGGTGCCACATACAGGCCGCCCGGCGCATCTCCCATGATCGGGTCAACGATAATGGCCGGCGTCGGAGCAAAGGCCTTCACGCCCTTGTTCACCCGCCGCCCCTTGCGAACCACATCGATCACAGCGGCCGTGTCGAAGACCTGACCGACATCCGCGAAATAGCCAGTCAGGACAATGTCGGTGATATCCAGCAGGCCTTGATCGGCAATTCCCGACAAGACGCCCTCGAACTGGTCCTGTTCGACCTCTCCACCGCCCGGGGCGCCCCAGCCGGGATGTCGCCCGTACAGGACGGTCGGCACCAGCATGGTGTCGATCTTCGCGGCATTGAGCACGCGCTGGGAGGCCCCGCCCCCCACAGGGGAGGCGGCAACGTGACTGGAAAGGATCAGCGCCATCGGCATGGAAATCATGCTATATCCAAAACCTCACCGAGCAGAAGCCCCGGAAACGACTTGATGCGACGACTGATCCGTTCGGCCCTTTTTGTGCCTGCCTCCAAACCCCGGGCGATCGAGAAGGCTGCCCATGTCGGGGCCGACCTTCTCATTCTGGACCTGGAAGATGCTGTCGGGCCGGATGAAAAGGGCGAGGCGCGCACGGCGGTCGATGTCGCGATGCACTGCTGGGAAGCATCAGGATCGGTGCGCGCCGTCCGGGTCAATGCACTCGACAGCGAGTGGGGCGCCGCGGACATGCGGGCTGCCGCACGGGCTGACGCCATAGTCCTTCCGAAAGTCGAGCAAGTCGGCGACTTGCATGCAGCCCGCTCGGCACTCAGCTCGCATGGGTCTTCGATCCCGATCTGGGCGATGATCGAGACCCCGCGCGCCCTTCTGGCCCTCAACGCCATTTCCAGTGCCGTCGGTACAGGGCTGGCGGGCCTGATTGCCGGGACCAATGATCTTTGCAAGGAGCTTCGCTGTTCGCCCGAGCATGAACGGCTGGCGCTGGTTCCCCATCTGGTGAACATGGTCTGCGCCGCCCGGGCGAGAGGCCTGTATGTGCTCGATGGGGTCTATAATCATTTCAAGGACCCCAAGGGGTTTCGGGCCGAGGCCGAGCAGGGTCGTGCCCTGGGATTTGATGGCAAGTCACTGATCCATCCGGGCCAGGTCGACCTGGCCCATCTTTATTTCGGACCGACAGCACGCGATCTCGAGCATGCCGCGAAGATCGTCGCCGCCTTCGCCAGTCCGGAAAATGCCGGCAAGGGCGTCATCGCTCTGGACGGTGACATGGTGGAACGCCTGCATCTTGAGGCCGCCCGGGCATTGCTGTCGACCGCTAGCGAAAACGATTCCTGAGACGTGAAACGCAGGCAAAATGCAGAGCAAGACTTGATGTTGCAGCACAAGACCGGCTTTCATGGCTGCTCTTGAGGGACCCTAAATGACCGATTCGACGATTATCTGGCACAATCCGCGCTGTTCCAAATCCCGGCAAACGCTGGCATTGCTGGAAGCTCGCGGCGGCGATCTTGAAGTGCGCGACTACACGGAAGACATGCCGAGCGTGGCCGAGTTGAAAGCCGTCATGAAAAAGCTCGGCTTTGTGTCTGCGCACGAATGGTTGCGCAAGGCGGAGCCCGATTACCGCGAACTCGGCCTCAAGGCGATCGAAGACGAAGAAGCTCTGTTCAAGGCCATGGCCAAATACCCCAAATTGATCGAGCGCCCGGTGGTCATTCATGGAGACCGCGCCATGATCGGACGTCCGCCGGAGCAGGTTCTGGAGCTTTTCTAGCATTCTTCGTCAGTCGGTCGCTGCGACCAGCTCACCACGATATTGAACGATCAGTCCGACCAGCGGCAGGCTGAGCGCGACATCGAAAACATGCCTGTCACCGGCGCTGCGTTCATTCGCAACGACCCGTGGCGACAGGGCTTCTGGCAGTCGAATTCCCCACAGCGTGACCCCCTGTCGATCGAAGTGCAGGACCTCGTCCGCAAGTCGCAGTCGGAAGCTCAAACCAAACGGGCCGAAGCGTTCGGTCAGCAATCCGGCTGCACGACCCTGCCAGGTTGAAAAATGGCGCCCGTCATACCAGCGCTCGAGCAGTTCTCCTGCCCCCGACTTGCTGACCTTGACCAGGGCCGGTTGTTGTCGCCCTGCTTTTGGCAGACCCAGGATGCCGGCGATCAATGGGGCCAACGGGCGGGACCCGCGAACAATGTCTACGGTACCTTCAAACAGCACCGTCGAGTCCGGTGAATGGAGGGCCCGGGTGACCGGTGCCAGCAATGACCAGTCTGATCCCAGCAAGGCCTGATAGAGATGCGTCATGCCGGATGCCTCAGCCACCCACAAAGCGGGCAATCTTCGTACCCAGCCCCATCAGCTTGACCAGCGTTCCCTGGGGCAGTTTTCGAATCTGGGCATACCAGCCGGTCAGGTTTGTCACGAACCCTTCCATGCGACGCAGGCGGTCGCGAGCCATTTGTGGAGTTTCGGGGTCGGCATCCGCGGCATCGGCGCACTCACGCAAGATCTCGATCAAGGGATCGATTTCGCGCTGTTTTCGTGCCTCTGCGATTGCCATCAGCATGTCCCAAGGCTCGTGGGTCGCCGTGAAGTGGTCGCGGCGGTCGCCCAAAACATGCTCGCGTCGCACCAGCGCAAGTCCTTGCAGTTCCTTGAGGGAATTCGAGACGTTCGACCGGGCAATCTGCAACACCTCGGAAATGTCTTCTGCATGCAGCGGCGCATCGGTCAGATAAAGTAGCGCATGTATCTGTGCGATCGAGCGGTTCACGCCCCAGCGTGACCCCATCTCTCCCCAGTGGACGACAAAGCGCTGCATCGGTGCCGAGAGCTTCATCCGGTACCTTTCTCTTTTTTCAGTTCAAACAGAACTAACATGGCAGCCAGGGCCTGTCCCGTGGCCTCCTGCCGCAGTCGGGGATCAGGCGGCCGGGGCTTCCAGGATCTCCCGGATCGCATCGCCAAGCTGTATCGCCTCGTCAGCGCGGGCCGAACCCTTGCGCCATGCCACGCCGATTTCACGCCCGGCGACCGGTGGATCAAAGGCCCGAACCTCGAGGCCCATCCTGTCGACGAGCCCGGCATCGACCGCCATCCGGGGCAGGAGAGTGGCCCCTAACCCCGATTTCACCATGTGGACAAGCGTATGCAGGCTGGTTGCCGCAAAATCCGACCGCGCAGACCCGGTCGAACACGCGGCCAGGGCGTGATCGCGAAGACAATGACCATCTTCCAGCAGCAAGAGCGGTTCATCGGTCAGATCATCGGGCGACAGCTTGGCCTTGCTGGCCAGCGGATGGTCCGGCGGCGCCGCAAACAGGAATTCGTCCGACCAGACTGCATGGGTTTCAATCAGTGCCGCATCGTAGGGCAAGGCTATCAGGGCAGCATCAATCCGGCGCTCCCGCAGCGCTTCAAACAGACGGTCGGTCAGGTCTTCGCGCAGGAATAGTTCGAGCTCTGGGAATCGGGATCTGAGGGCGGGCAGGACCTGCGGCAGCAAAAAAGGCGCAATGGTCGGAATCACTCCCAGACGGAATGGGCCAGCCAGGGGCTCGCCAGCCGCTTGCGCGGCGACGACCAGGTCTTCCGCCTCAGTCATGACCCGCTGGGCCCGCTCCAGCACCACATCGCCAGCGGGTGTCAGGACCGCTCCGCGGGCGCCCCGCTCCACCAGCACCGTCCCCAGGATCGCCTCCAACTCCTTGATTGCGGCGCTCAATGTCGGCTGGGTCACGAAGACGGCCTCGGCGGCCCTGGAGAAACTTCCATGCTCGGCAAGGGCGATGATGAATTGCAGTTGGCGGAGGGTTGGGAGCTGCGTCATAGGTATTGATATTACCTATGACTTATCCAAAAACAATCCATTGGATTTATTCCTTTTCACGCGTCACATCGGCGCCATCACTGATGACCGGCGCTCGGGCCGGTCCGTCCAACTGGAGAGACATAATGCTGGGTATCGGCGAAAAACTTCCTGATTTTGAAATTGTCGGCGTGAAGCCGGGCTTCAACGCGCACGAGGAAAACGGTGAGTCGGCTTTCGAGCCGATCAACCAGGAAAGCTTCGACGGCAAGTGGAAGGTCATCTTCTTCTATCCGAAGGATTTCACCTTTGTCTGCCCGACCGAGATCGTGGCCTTCGCCAACCTGGCCGAGGAATTTGCCGACCGCGACGCCGTCATCATGGGCGGTTCGTCGGACAATGAGTTCTGCAAGCTGGCCTGGCGCCGTGAGCATCCCGATCTCGACAAGCTCGGCATGTGGCAGTTTGCCGACACGACCGGTTCGCTGATCGACAGCCTGGGCATCCGCTCCGAAGAAGGCGTCGCCTATCGTGCGACCTTCATTGTCGACCCGCACAACGTGATCCAGCACGTCTATGTGACGAACCTGAATGTCGGCCGCAATCCGGAAGACACGCTGCGTGTCCTCGACGCCCTGCAGACGGACGAGCTTTGCCCGTGCAACCGTCCGGTTGGCGGCGACACGCTGTAACCACGAAACAGGCTGATGGCCCCTCCCTCCGGCGGGCCATCAGCCTTTCCCGGAGCTGCCGCTCAGGCGTGCCTGGCACACAGTTCCGGGAAACCCCAATCCAATATTGCGAATGCGTTTCATCCGCATATCGTCCACAGGAGTTTATGATGTCGATCGATGCCCTCAAGAATGAGCTGCCGGAATACGCCAAGGATCTGAAACTCAACCTGTCCTCACTGGGGCGCGAGACCGAGCTTGATGACCAGAAGAAGTGGGGCACATTCCTCGCCTCGGCCCATGCGGTCGGCGAACCCAAAACCCTGGCGGCCATCAAGGCTGAAGCCGAGACCCGACTGAGCGATGAAGCGCTGACCGCTGCCAAGGCCGCATCGGCAATCATGGGCATGAACAATGTCTATTACCGCTTCGTCCACCTTTCCAAGAACAAGGAATACGCGACGCTTCCGGCCAAGCTGCGCATGAACATCCTCGCCAATCCGGGCGTCGACAAGGCCGATTTCGAGCTGTGGTCGCTGGCGGTTTCCGCGATCAATGGCTGCGGCTTGTGCATCGACAGCCACGAAGCCGAATTGCGCAAGCACGGTCTGACCACCACCCAGGTCCAGGCCGCCGTGCGAATTGCCGCGACCGTAAACGCCATCGCCGCAGTTCTGGCCGCCGAATCCTGATTCTCTGCCCCTTGTCACAATTGGGGCGGTCTCAACAACCGCCTCCAATTGGCTGATAGAAGATTTAAAAACGAGTTACCCACAGGCCAGTTGATTCTCAAAAATAAGTCCGTATAATGAGCTTATGTCCATGATTGACCATACGCTCGACCCTCTACCCCGTCGCTCCACCGGAACGGACCATGATGTCCGTGGCGGACAGATCTGGTTTTCGCGCGACACAATCAACAAGGCCCGCAGCCATGCCGATGAGTCCTGGCTGCAGGTGTCCCGGACCGCACAGGTCGGTACCGGCATGGCCCTTCTCGGCCTCGCCCTGGGCAGCGGCAATCTTGGATCACTCCTGATCCTGGCCGGCCTTGTCGCGATCCTCAGCAATATGCCCGCCCTGATCCTCAAGGCGACCTACGCCTCCAAGGCGGACTGACCACCACCACGTCGAATGATTGACCCCGTCAACGCACACTCTAGTGTGCGAACCGATACGCGTGCGCCCAAGGCATGCGGACATCGGGGAGAGATTTCATGGGCTGGTGGTTCAAGATCAAATTGTGGCAGCGCGTGCTGGCGGCTCTGGTGCTGGGTGTCGCGTTCGGGCTGATTGCATCCAACACGATGGGTCAGGATGCCGCCACCAACTGGATTGACACCTATGTCCGCCCTGTCGGCCTGCTGTTCATCAACTTGATCCGCATGTTGATCGTGCCTTTGATCTTCACCACGCTGGTGGCTGGCGTGATCGCCATGGGCAAACCCTCCAAACTGGGATCACTTGGCCTGAAAACCATCGGGCTGTACCTGGTGACCACCTTCTTTGCGAACGTGATCGGCCTGACATTCGGTGCTTTGTTCAAGCCCGGTGCGGGTGTTGACCTGGCCGGAGTCGAAGCCGTTCCCGTCAACACGGACCCACCGTCTGTAACGGAGCGTTTGCTTGAAATAGTGCCGACCAATCCCGTCGCCGCCCTCGCGGACGGTGATGTGCTGGCGATCATCTTCTTCTCGCTCTTCCTGGGCGTTGCCATCCTGTCGACCGGCGCTGCCGGAAAGCCGCTTGGCGACTTGTTCAACTCGGCATCGGAAGTCGTCCTTAAAATTACGCACTACGTTATGGAAGTTGCCCCGTTCGGGGTGTTCGCACTGGTGAGCTACACGGCGGCCAGCCAGGGTCTCGAAGCCTTGCAGTCCATTCTGGTCCTGATCGTCGCCGTCTATCTCGGCTTGATCGCCCACGCGATCATCACCTATGGCTTCCTCGTACGAATTGTTCTGAACCTGCCCCTGGTGCGTTTCTTCCGCGGCATGACCGACCCGATTGCGGTCGCATATTCGACGGCGTCTTCGTCGGCCACCCTGCCGGTGACCATCGCCGCTGCCTCCGACAATCTGGGCATCAAAAAGTCCGTCGCCGGCTCTGTTCTGCCGCTGGGCGCCACGATCAACATGGACGGAACAGCCCTTTACCTTGGCATCCTGGCACTCTTTACGGCCCAGGCTTTCGGCTATGATCTCACCTTCATGAACTATGTGATGATCGCCTTCACTGCCGCGATCGTCTCGATTGGCGCGGCCGGCATTCCGTCCGCCTCGCTGTTCCTGCTGGCGATCGTTCTCGAGACCTTCGGCGTGACACCGGAACACACCGCGATTGTCGTCGGCTTCATCCTCCCGGTTGACCGGATCATGGACATGGCCCGCACCGCCGTGAACGTGACCGGCGATGCCGCCGTCGCGACTGCCGTCGCCAAGTGGGAAGGCGAGCTGGACGAGAAACGCTTCCGCGACCCTGCCGTGATCTAGCGCGACGGGGAGACGGCCCGGCAGACCCGATTCCTGTCGGGTCTGAACGGGCAGCAAGGGGCGAGGAGATATGCGTGTGAAAATGCCCTATCGCATCGTCGAACTGGTGGTGGCGGCGAGTGTCGTCGTCATCTCCGTCGCCTCCCTGTTCGTGGCCGTGCATCAGAGCGTGGTCATGGAGCGCACCCTGGCCGCCAGCGTCTGGCCGGTCATGGAATTCCAGCACGGGAATTACGATACGACCCGGGACATGCGCTCGCTCATTTTCGAGTTCACCAATAGCGGGTTGGGCCCGGCTCAGGTGCGCTATATGCGCCTCATCAATGAGGGTGAAGCGGTGCAATCACCGCTGCATTACTTTGCCGAGTGCTGCGCGCCAGCAAGCCTCACGAGCGAGGAAAGGAACGCGCATGTCGAACGCCTGTTCATGGATGGCAGCCTGTTCCTTGTGACCGAGGTCATTGGCGGACGGGTGTTCGCACCACAGCAGACCGTCGTGTTTGCTCGGCTGGATTATCCTGAAAACCCTGAAGCCCGGGCCGTCTGGGAGGCCCTGAACACAGCCCGGCGCACGCTGGAGATCGAGCTTTGCTATTGCTCGGTCTTTGATGATTGCTGGCTGGCGAATTTTCCCCAACAAACGCGTGAACCGATCGACCAGTGCCGGATCGAGGACTGATCCGCTGTCCGAGATGTGACGTAGCAGACGCATGTCCAACAACACCGATCCCACATGCGCTCCCTGATCCGCCTCCTCGCTGCCCTCGGTACAGCTGCGCTGACCGGTCTGATCATCCTGGCAATCTGGCAAGGCGACTTCTCGTCCGCCGGCGCGTGGCTGACCACGCGCCCCTGGGGACGGGTCACGCTTTTTGACCTTTATTTCGGCTTCCTGATCAGCGCGGTCCTCATTGCGGCCGTGGAGCGGGACTGGCGATCAACCTTGTTCTGGGTCTTGCCGGTTTTCGTGCTGGGCAATGTCTGGACCGGCATCTGGCTGTGCATCCGCGCGAGGCGGGTTTTGTCACTCTCGACGCGATCAGGCCGCACCCATCATCAAAGCCCCGGCGAGCCGTGATCCATTCCGGCCCCGGCGACGTAGATATCCCGTCCCAAGAGTGGCCGCGGCTTTCCCCTCCATACACCCGCGTCACTCTGCCTCGCGCCGAACTACCCGACTGTTTGTCCCAACGGGTGGTTCGGCGCACTCCGTCCCCTCAATCGGGTCGTTCACCAGCGCGTGATCAGCCGGACCTTGAATGGCCCGGGCGGCCTCCCATATTGGGGCCACAATTAGAGCTTACGCCGATCTGACAAGTTGAAGCGTGTTTGAGTTGTCTTAACGATAAACCCGTTTCACCCACCCTGCGGTAGGGCTCCGTTAACGGACTCAACCGTGAAATGACACCGCGCAAACACGGCGCAGACAGGTCGGGCATGTCGCCCGGAGGACAAGATGGACAAGGCACAGTTCGCAATCAGCATGCTCGCAAAGACAGCCCTTCTGTGGCTGACGGCAGCGCTGATCTTTGCCTCGCTGTTCGGCGTCATGCTGTCTGCCCGTCCGGACGGTCCCAGCCTGCGCTTCTCGCAGAGCGAGACCGTGGCCGTGGCCGGTGACGCAGCCGCCGGCGCCCGCTAGCGCCTGACAGGCTGGTCTCGGCCCGCTTGCGGCTTGACTCTTTTCCACACGGCACGTACTAGCCCCGCTTCATCATGCAAGCACACCGCTTGTCTTACCGGCACATCCGCCCCAACTGGTCGGGGGAGGTCGGCGAGAACCCTGCTCGGCGAAGTTTTCGCTCAGCGGGGCTGGTTTGCTTTGCGTTGATGGCGATGGATTGAGGTTTTGATGTTCGACACACTCACAGAACGACTTGGCGGCGTCTTCGACAAGCTCACCGGACGCGGTGTTCTGTCGGAGAAGGATGTCGATGCGGCGCTGCGCGAAATCCGCGTCGCCCTGCTCGAAGCCGATGTCGCCCTGGATGTTGTGAAGGCTGCGACCAAGCAGATCCGTGAACGCGCCGTCGGTGAAGACGTGATCCGCGCCGTGTCGCCGGGCCAGCAAGTCATCAAGATCGTCCATGACGCGCTCGTCGACCTGCTGGGCGGGGAAGGCGAGCCGGTCGGCCTGTCGCTCGAGGGCGAACCGCCGATCGCCATCCTGATGGCCGGCCTGCAGGGCTCGGGCAAGACCACGACCTCGGCCAAGCTGGCCAAGCGCATCCAGGAAACACAGAAGAAGAAGGTCCTGCTGGCCTCGCTCGACACCCGTCGCCCGGCGGCGATGGAGCAGTTGCAGCAGCTGGCCGGACAGATCGACGTCGCCTTCCTGCCGATCGTGCCAAACCAACGCGCCGTCGACATCGCAAAACGCGCGATGAATGCGGGTCGCCTGCAGGGCTTTGACGTCGTCATACTCGACACCGCCGGTCGCACCTCGATCGATGAAGAGATGATGGCCGAGGCGCATGATATCGCCCGCGTCACCAATCCGCGCGAGACCCTGCTGGTCGCCGATGCCCTGACCGGTCAGGACGCCGTCGAGACCGCCCGCCGCTTCCATGACCGCCTGCCGCTGACCGGCCTGGTCCTGACCCGGATGGATGGTGATGGCCGTGGCGGCGCTGCCCTTTCCATGCGCCACGTCACCGGCCTGCCGATCAAATTCCTCGGTGTGTCGGAAAAACCCGACGGGCTCGACGCCTTCGACGCCAAGCGCGTCGCCGGCCGCATCCTCGGTCGCGGTGACATCATCTCGCTGGTCGAGAAGGCCGCGCAGAATGTCGACGAGGAAAAAGCCGCCCGCATGGCCAAGAAAATGGCCAAGGGCAAATTCGATCTCGACGATTTGCGCGAACAGTTCAGCCAGCTCAAGACCATGGGCGGGCTTGGCGGGATCATGGGCATGCTGCCGGGCATGAACAAGAAGATGCAGGCCCAGGCGGCCGCTGCCGGCATGGACGACAAGATGCTGACCCGCCAGGAAGCCATCATCCTGTCGATGACCAAGCAGGAACGCGCCAAGCCGGAAATTCTGAAAGCCAGCCGCAAGAAGCGCATCGCCGCCGGTTCCGGCGTCCAGGTCGCGGACGTCAACAAGCTGATCAAGATGCACCGCCAGATGGCCGACATGATGAAGAAGGCCGCCAAGGGCGGCCGCGGCGGTCTCGCCGGCATGATGGGCGGTATGGGCGGCGGCATGCCACCAGGCATGGGCGGCCAGATGGGCGGCATGAACCCGGCCGATATGGGCCGCGCCACACAAGACCTGCTCGGCGGCAAGGCGCCATCCGGCTCACAGCTGCCTGGCCTGGGCAATTCAAACACCAGCAAGCCTGCGAGCCTGCCGGGACTGGGTGGCGGCATGCCGCTCGGTCCGGACGGGTTGCCGCTCGGTCTGCCGAAGAAATAACTGATACATGACTTTGACCCATCACATACGCGCTGACGAAGCCGACCTACTCAGGACATCTGTCGATGCTGAGGGCATGGTTTTGGCAAGAGCCGCATGTCATCACATCAAAGAGGGGTGGGTCGAAGCCGAAGCCGTTTGGATCATGCGCCGGGATCAGGCACCAGTATGCCTGACCGCAGAATGGTTCGAAACCGATTCCGGCGATCGCTATGGCGCTATCAGTGCAAAATTGGACGATGAGCCCGATGAATCTGCTGTCCAGGTTCGTGGTTGTGAAGCGTGGATTCACGACGTCGATATCCTGTCGGTTCACCACAACCAATATGGCCAACACGACGTAACAGTCGATGCCGGCGTCGAATTCAAATCTAACACCAACGAAGTGTTCAGTGTGTGTGTGGCCGACCCGCGCGACCACGATCAAAAGTTTCTCCTTATTCAAGGAGAGAACCATCATCACCGGCTCGGCGGAATGGCCATTGCTCGCCGTTGCCTGACATCTGAAATTCAAAGATCAAACTGAAGGAATACCCCTATGTCTCTGAAAATCCGTCTCGCCCGTGGTGGCGCCAAGAAGCGTCCCTATTACCGTATCGTCGTTGCCGACAGCCGTTCGCCGCGCGATGGCCGCTTCATCGAAAAGATCGGTTCCTACAACCCGATGCTGCCGAAAGACGGTCAGCGCGTCGAGCTGGACATGGAAAAGGTGAAGGCCTGGATCGCCAAGGGCGCCAAGCCGACCGATCGCGTCGGTCGCTTCATCCACCAGATCGAGGCTGACGCCTGGAAATGGGAAGCCAGCAACAACCCGCAAAAGGCCGAGCCGGGCCAGAAAGCCAAGGAACTCGCTGCCGAGAAGGCCGAGAAGGAAGCTGACCGCAAGGCTGCCGAAGAAGAAGCCAAGGCCGCCGCTGCCGCCCCGGCTGCTGAAGAAGCGCCTGCTGAAGAGGCCCCGGCCGCTGAAGCTGCTGCCGAAGAAGAAAAGTCCGAATAGGACCCTTTCTCCTGACACGCTGGGTGGACGGTCCTTCCCCTTGATGGGGAAGGTGTCCGCGCAGCGGACGGAAGGGGTGAAACGCAAAGCGTGAATTCGCCGACTGTTTCACCCACTCCGACCCCTCCTTCGCCCAGGCGACGGAGGGCCCACCTCGCCCATCGAGGGCGAGGGCCTTATCCCTCTCAGGATACACATCATGACCGAGCCCGCCGACGATCTCGTCTTTATTGCCGCCATCGCCGGCGCCCACGGTGTCCGTGGCGAGTGCAAGGTCAAGAGCTTCGCCGGCAATCCGGCTGACGCTTTCAAGTATGGCGCCTTCCTGGATATTGACGGCAAGACCATACTGACCCCCAAGGCCGCGCGTCCGGTCAAGGACGGTTTCGTGGTTCGCTTCGCCGAGCCTCTCGACCGCGACAAGGCCCAGGCCCTGAAGGGTACAAAGCTCCACGTCCTCCGTTCGGCCCTGCCGGAACTGGAAGAGGACGAATTCTACCATTCCGACCTGCTCGGCCTGAAAGTCCAGGGCCTCGACGGCGCCCCGATGGGCACTCTCAAGGCCGTCCACAATTTCGGCTCCGGCGACCTGCTGGAAATCACCGGCACGCCCGACCGCAATGGCAGCTGGATGCTCCCCTTCACCCGCGAATTCGTCCCGCATGTCTCGATTGCCGAGGGCGTGATCACGATCGACCCGCCGGAAGATGTCGGCTCGAAGGCTGAGGAAGAGGGTGGCGGAGCGCCGGATGACTGACGCCACCAGCCCTTCCCTGCCTTGGACTGCGACCGCGCTCACCCTCTTCCCGGATGCCTTTCCGGGACCGCTGGGTGTTTCGCTGATTGCAACAGCTGCGAATCATGGGTTGTGGGCGCTTGAAACTGTGGACATCCGGGATTTTTCCCGTCATAAGCACCGCTCCGTGGACGACACCCCAGCTGGCGGAGGCGCCGGTATGGTGCTCAGGCCGGATGTCGCGACGGAGGCGATTGATGCGGTGCAGTCTCGCTGGCAAGGCGGGAAACGACCGTTGATCTATTTGACGCCGCGCGGAAAGCCGCTTGCCCAGACCCGGGTTCGGGAATGGGCGAAGGGTCCGGGCGTTGTCGTGTTTTGCGGACGCTTCGAAGGCCTCGACCAGAGGGTGATCGAAAGCCGCGAGATGGAAGAGGTCAGTGTTGGCGATGCCGTACTGGCCGGGGGCGAAGCGCCCGCGCAGGTTCTCATAGAGGCCTGTGTGCGATTGCTCCCCGGCGTGTTGGGCGACCCGATGTCGACCGAAGACGAGAGTTTCGAGGGTGATCTCCTCGAATATCCTCACTACACGCGACCGCGCGTGTTCGAGGATCGGGAGATCCCGGAAGTACTGCTGTCGGGACACCATGGCCGGGTCGAGGCCTGGCGCCGGGAGCAGGCGGAAAAAATTACGAAGGCGCGTCGCCCCGACCTCTGGACGAGGTACAAGGCCCGCAAGGAGAATGCACGATGAACATGATCGAGCAGCTTGAACAAGAAGAAGCCGCCCGCGTCCTGGGTGAAAAGACAATTCCGGATTTCAGCGCCGGCGATACGCTGCGCGTCCATGTTCGCATCAAGGAAGGCGAACGTGAGCGGATCCAGGTCTTTGAAGGCGTCTGCATCGCCCGCAATGGCGGTGGCCTGAACGAGAGCTACACTGTCCGCAAGATCTCCTTCGGTGAAGGCGTCGAGCGCGTTTTCCCGCTCTACTCGCCGAATGTCGAGCAGATCGAGATCAAGCGCAAAGGTAAGGTCCGCCGCGCCAAGCTCTACTATCTGCGCGATCGTCGCGGCAAGTCGGCCCGTATCGCCGAACGCGTCACCGGTCGTGGCATCGAAAAGCGCGAGCCGAAGAAGAAGGGCTAGTCCCGCCTCTTCGCGACAGCGACACGAAAAACCCCGTCAGCCTGGCTGGCGGGGTTTTTTCTTGACTGGCAGTCAGTCCAAGCGCCTGTCCTTGCGACTGGTCCCGCCAGGCTTTCTGTGCGGAAATATCGATGCTCGCCCATCCAACTGCCTGATCACAGGATCGCCACCGACATGTCGATGACGCCGCAAGAAGCCTTTGCCCGTTCCCAATCCGGCTTCGCCGCCTATCGTGACCATCGCTTTGTCGATGCGGAATCGGTGGCCGACGCCATCCTCGCCGGACTGCCAAAGGATCCAAACGGGCTCTATCTCAAGGCCATTTGCCGGCGCGCCCGGCAGGACCGGACCGCCGCGCTGCACTGGATCAAACAGGCCTGTGATGCCGCGCCGGGCCAATTGGGTTTCGAGCTCGCAGCCGCGCAGATCCTCGGTGATCTGAAAGAGTTCGACGCAGCGCGATCTCGCTTCAAAGCGATTGCCGACGCTTTTCCGACGGCTGTCGACCCCCATCTGATGCGCGGTCTTCTGGAACGGCAGGTCGGTGATCTGGATGCGGCCCGCCAAGCCTATCAACAGGCTCTCGATCTCAGCGAGACCAACATCGAGGCCCGACGCGGCTTGGCCTGGGTCTGCGAGAACCAGCGCGACTGGGCCAGCGCCCGGATCCATGCCGATGCCGTGCTGGCCAGTGAGCCGACGGATCCGGTCGCCCTGTCCGCCCGTTCCGGTGCTGATATGGCCGATGGAAAACCGGAGGCCGCCCGAACGCTGATCGAGACCCAGTTCGATGCCAGCCGCTCGACAGCGTCCCACAATGCTTCAGTCTGGAGACGCCTGGGCGATGCGTGCGAAGCGATGGGCGATCACGAGGCCGCCTTCTCAGCGTGGGAAGCCGGTTATGGCGCATTGCGCGAGCACCTCGCCCCGGGAGGGCAGTTTCTCGACGAGATGCACGGGCTGGACAGCCTCAAACGCTTGAAGACAGCCTATGGCAAGCTGTCCCCGCCCAAATCGGGGTCGGCCCCTGAAGGGCGGTCGCCGATCTTCCTGGTCGGCTTCCCGCGTTCGGGCACGACCCTTCTCGAGCAGATCCTCGCCAGCCATTCCGCGGTTACATCCAGCGATGAAGCAGCCTTGTTGCAGCCCATCCTCGATGAAGCCGGCGACTCAACGGAGTCTCTGCGCCGGTTTTTTGCCGCCCTGCCGCGCAACCGGGCCCGTTTGCAATCGGAATACTGGGAGCGGGTCGACCGGATGGCCACGCCCGGGAGCGCCGTATTCATCGACAAACTGCCGCTCAACCTGCCCTGGCTTGGCGTGATCGGGCACGTCTTCCCCAATGCACGCATCATCCTGGCCCTGCGGGATCCGCGAGACGCGGTCTTCTCCACGTTCAAACGCCTGTTCCGGCTGAATACGGCAATGCTGCGCACTTACACCCTCGCCGACACGGTCGCGCTCTATGAGGCTGCGATGGCCGCGGCCGATGCCGGCCGACGGATCGCGCCTGATCTGCGGGTGACCGAGCTGCGATATGAGGACCTCGTCATTGACATGAAGGATGAGATCGCGCGCGTGCTGTTGGCACTCGGCCTGGAATGGGAAAGCGAGATGGCCGACTATCGTGAACGCCTGTCGCCCAGCCTGTCGACACCCTCCGCGCCGCAAGTTGAACAAGCCATACACGACAAGGCCATTGGTGCCTGGCGACACCAGGCCGCGGCACTGGCACCTTATGCCGATCAGCTGGCTCCGTGGGTCACTCGCTGGCGCTATCCGGAGAGGTAGGCCTTCCCTTGCGGTTTTGAGTTGCTAGTGTGGTGACAGCAACTTTTGGGGGCGACATTGGCGTTGTCAGGCGTTCGTATCGGCGTACTCGGGCTACTTCTCGTCGGTAGCTGGGGCTATTTTGGGTATCACTGGATGGCCCAACATGGCGATCCGGACGTGGCCGATGTCACAAGTCCGGCTTCTGGCGACACTTCACCGGCACTGTCTGATCCCACCGCCCTTGGCACGCTACCGGATTCTGCGACTTTCACGCCGACGCCGAACTTCGTTTCTGAACTGGCTCCACCGGCCCGCGGCACGGAAGTATTCGAGGCCGAGGGTGGGGTTCGCTACGCGCTGTATCAGCTCGAGCACACCAATATGGGGGAGGATCCCCGGGAATATGTGCGGATCATCTCGGAACCCGTCACCTCGGGAGGGGTGGATTCGGTGGCCAACGGGACCGTGGTTTTCAATCCGGCCTTCCAAACCCTGGAATTCCACACCTTGCGCGTCGAGCGCGACGGCAGTTTTGAGGACCGGACAGACAGCACGACCATTGAGTTCGCCCGCCGCGAGACCCGGCTTGAGCGCCGGATGTTCGACGGCCGGGCAACGGCTATCGTCCGGTTCAGCGATATCCGCATCGGCGACCGGGTCGAGTATTCCTACACGATCACCGGTCGCAATCCGGCTCTGCCGGCCAATGACAGCCGGGAAATCCGGCTCGGTTTTGGCGCCCCTGTCGAGCGCATGCTGGTCACATCAACCTGGCCGAATTCGCGCCCGCCCCATTATCGCCAACTCGGGCCCGCCGCCGCGGCCAATGTAACCGCCTCCAGTGAGGGTCCCGCCCAGACGCTCCGCTTTGGCCCGATACCGACAGCGACTTTCACCGGGGAGCGCAGCGCGCCGTCCTGGATCCGTCAGAGTCCGTCTCTGCAACTGTCTGATTTTGCAAATTGGGAGGATGTATCCCGGTGGTCGGCACCCATGTATCAACCAGGATCGTCTGACGCCGTTGATGAGATTGCCGACAGGATCAGGGCCGAGCATGCCGATCCGGCCGATCAGCTGGTGGCAGCCTTGCGCTTCACCCAGGACGAGATCCGCTACCTCGCGATCAGCTTTGGCGCAGGTGGCTACGTCCCGGCCATGCCGCCAGAGACGCTCGAACGGCGCTATGGCGATTGCAAAGCCAAGACGGTCTTGCTCATTGCCCTGCTTGAGGCCCTGGATATCGAGGCGGAAGCGGCTCTCGTTCACACCAGTCAGGGCCGGGCATTGCTCGATGGCCTGCCCCGGCACACCGCGTTCAATCATGTGATCGTACGCGCTTATTTGGACGGTGAGGCCTATTGGCTTGACGGGACACGACGCGAGCAGGGCGGACGGCTCGACACCCTGGACCAACCCGATTTCGGCTTCGCCTTGCCGATCAACACGGACGGGGCTGCACCCGTTGCAATGGAACCGACCCAGTTCGGCGAATCTTTCTTTGAAGGCGAGGAAGCGCTGACAATCCATTCGATCAACGGCGATGCAACACTGGAGGTGACCTATACCGCCCGCAACCTCGGGGCCGATCGCGCCCGGACCTCATTGTCGCGAACCGGTCGAGCCGACCTGCAGGAGCGCTTCCTTGATCAGTATGGCGCGCGATTTGGCGCTGTCTCTTCGACCCGGGATCTGACCATCGAAGACGACCGCGAAACCAATGTATTGATCATGCATATGCAGATCGGGATCGAAAACGTGCTGACACCCCATGAGGATGGGGAACGTCTTCAGGCGAGTGCACGGATGCAGATGCGCTCGCCAACGAACGGCAATGCCGAACGCAATCGTCGCTTCCCTCTGACGCTGACCTATCCGGTGCACCAAACCGCTCGCCTCGTTGTGGACCTGCCAGATGCCATGGCTGACTGGACGCTGGAGCCGGAGGCGCGACAATTGACCGTCGACGGGATCGATTTCTCAACCGTCCGGAGCCGGGACGGCAATCGCATCACGCTGGACTACACCTTGCTGGTCGACCGCCCCTATCTGCCCCCAGAAGAAGCCGCCGCAGCCCTGGCCCTTGGCGACCAGATCAACCAGTTGACCCGGTGGTCCCTGGTCTCGCCATAAGGTCAGCCGGCCTCCTCGATGCGGTGCATGTCGTCATCGGACAGGCCGAAATGATGGCCAATTTCGTGGATCAGGACATGGGTGACCAACTCGCCCAGCGTGATGGATCCGTGGTCGGCCCACTCATCAAGGATGGGACGCCGGAACAGGACTACGCGGTCCGGTTCCGGCGATGGATCGGCGAGCGATTTCTGTGACAGGTCAACGCCCATATAGATGCCTGTGAGTTCAAACGGGTTGTCCACGTCCACGGCCTTGAGGGTTGCATCATCCGCGAAGTCGGCAATGAAGATCTCAAGCCCGTCACACAGGCGGAGCATCTCCGCCGGCAAGGCCTCATAGGCGCTCCGGGCCAGCGCTTCGAAGTCTTCCAGATTCGGCGCCAACAGGTTTGCGACCATCAGACAGCCCTTTCATGCTTGCCATTTGCAGTGTGAACCCAGGCTCCGCGCTTGCACAGGCTGCCCGTCAGCCCGGTCTGCACGCAGGGTCGCGCTGTGGCTCTTCCTGCTTGTCGCGTGAACAAAAATGGAACAGACTGCCGTTATGGACCTTGACCCTGTCGCCTCTGTTGCCAATCCGGACATAGACGATGCGCAAGCATTGAGGCGTGGCGCGGCCCGCCTGCTCTGGCACATGGGCTATAGCGCCATCCCTGAATTCATCCTGCCGGACGGCCGCCGTGCCGATCTGGCAGCGCTGGGACGCAAGGGCGAGATCACTATCGTCGAAATCAAGTCCGGCATTGCCGACTTCCGGGCCGACAACAAATGGACGAATTATGCGGGTTATTGCGACCGGCTATATTTTGCTGTGTCCCAGCGCTTCCCCCATGACGTGATCCCGGACGAGGCCGGCCTGATCATCGCCGATGGATTTGGGGGCGCCGTGGTCCGCGAATGTCCGACATTCACACTCGCGCCCGCTCGTCGCAAGGCGCTGACTTTGCGATTTGCAAGAGCTGCGGCCGACCGGCTCATGCGCCCCGGGGAGGCGGGCAGCGACATTCTTCCCGGTCGCAACTAGACACCTGGCTATCCGGTCAACCGGTCAACGACTCGCAGGAAGGCGTCCCAACGTGGCGCGAACTGGCTATCGACAGCGTCCAGAATGGCTGGCGATGCCTTGGTCGGTGAGCCGCAATCGACGGGCGGGTGCGGGTCGTATTCGAGGCCAAGCTGTATGGCCTGGGCGAGCCCTTCGCCGAAGACTTCCCGGACAATGGTCAGCGCAAAATCGATGCCCGCGGTCACACCGCCGCCGGTAAACACCGACCCGTCCCGGACCACGCGAGCCTGGACCGGTATGGCACCAAAGCGGGGCAGCGCTGAATGATAACGCCAGTGTGTGGTGGCCTTGACCCCGTCAAGCAACCCGGCGGCCCCGAGAATGAAAGCACCGGTACAGACCGAGGTGACATACTGCGCCCCCGCCGCCTGTCGGCGCAGGAAATCGAGTGTGGCGTCATCCTCCATCGCCTGATCAATGCCCCAGCCACCGGGAACACAAATCAAATCAAGCTGGGGGCAATTGGCAAAATCCGTATCCGCAAGAATGAAGGGGCCGCAATCAGTGCGGACCGGTCCCTGCTGACGCGCCACAAGATGGACGGTGGCGCCGGGGATACGGTTCAGGACCTGCAGGGGTCCGGTGAAGTCTAGTTGGGTCAGGTCGTCAAACAGCAGAAAACCGATATGGCGCAAGCGAGTCATGTCTATCTCCGATCCCAGCCACTCAAGGCTAGCGAGGCGTTGATTCCGGAAACATGACAAAGTCCGGGCAAATCCGGTCAACCCGCATCAGTCGTCGGACCGGGTATCGCAAGCAACCCTCCAGGGCGGGTCGATCCGGTTCTTGCCGGCGTGGTAGAGCTTGATCTTGTGACCGTCGGGGTCGAGCAGGACAGCCTCGCGCCAGAGCCAGCTTTCATCGCGCGGTGAGGTCTCGAATCGGAAGCCCGCCGTCTGCAAGCGCCGGAATTCCGCATCCACATCATCCGCCTCGAGATAGATGACCGCGCCCGGCTGAACCGATTCGTCGACATGCAGCGAGAACGTCGTATCGCCCTGTGGGGCCAGAAATCGACAATAATGGGGGCTGTTGACCAGCAGGCGAAATCCGAGGCGTTCGTAAAAAGCTTTTGACCGGGCGATTTCGGAAACCGGGATGGTAATCTGGTTAAGGCGCATCGACAGCCTCGGTTCCGGGGTCCGCTATCCGCTCAAGCGGACGGATCAAGCGGTCGATTGTCAGGTCAGACATCAAATAGGCCCAGCCTTCTGTCCTGGCATTGAGCGCGACGGCCTGGCCCTCGGCATCATCCGTCAGGGCCGAAGCCGTAATCAAAGCCCAGCGCGTTTCACCAAGTGCCTTGACGTCAATACGAACACGGAGCCCCGCAAACGTGTCGGCAGTGTGATGGGCCACGAATGAGCCCCCCAGCCGGTCAGCCGCGCGGACATCGCGGAACCGCAACCGGCCAAGCGTTGTTGCGGGGCCATTGCCGGCAGCTGCCGTGATCGGCTGCCAGCCGGCAGGCTGGCGCAGCGAGAAATTGCGCGATGTCGTGGCGGCCCGCACCAATCGATAGGCCGGGCCGGTTTCTGGCTGGATGTCCACACGAGCGATATCGCTGGCGCCAAGCGCTAGGAAATCAAGATCAAGCCAGGCATCCGCCGGTAGCAGGTCGACCGCGGTGGCGGCCCTGGCTCCGGACCGGGCGGCATAGGCTCGTGACCGGTCCGGCTGCCGGACATAGACAAGCGTGTCGCGCGCGTCGCCCAGGATAATTTCGGCAAGGGTGTCGCCTGCCTGGTCACGCACCGCGATCAGGGTGCCGCCTTGCGCGTCGCCCGGTGCGGCCAGGCCAAGTCGGCCAAGTCGATCCGGATTGGCAGTACGAGCCCCTTCGAAAACCAGCGAAGTCAGATAGGCGTCCAATGCGGCAAGGCTTTCCGGGCGCACCGGATAGCCGTCCCGACTGGGCATCTGCCAGACGCCGTCGGCCCGGACCAAGGTGGCGCGTGATTCACCCACTATCTCGATCTCCTGCGCCGATGCGACCGCCCGGGACCAGTCGGGCAGGACCGGGCCGCTGACCTCTGGCCGCCAGACGGCTCGCGCGTCCAGAATGGCTGTCACCACAGCCGCCGCCGACAGCACGGCCGCAGCCGTGGCAACAGCGACTAGCTGAGCCCGCCGACGGGCGTTCGCGACCTGGCTCATGCGCGCCTCCGCCGGCGTCGGACAAACAGGCCCGCAACCCCGAACAGGATCACCAAGGCTGGCGGAACGCCAATTGTCCAGAATTGGAGGTCTGCGTTCAGCGCATCAATATCCCGCCGGAAGTCCCGCTCGATGCTCCGCAATTGCTCTCGGGTCCGGGATATCTGTTCGCGCAGGCGGATCGCTTCCTCCCGGTCGCTCTGACGTGAGTCGGACAGCAAGGCGGAGGCCTGCCCACTGCCAAGCAGAACATCCAGCCGGGCCTCGGCCTCGGCAATTTCACTCTCGAGCTGGTCCTGTGTTTCGATGTATCGCGCTTCCGCATCGGCGCGCAGATCTTCGACACGGGTCATCGGCCGGACAGACGGTGTGCGCGACCGCAGATTGACCAGTGCCGGATCGCCCGCCGCCATGTCGGTCAGGTTGAGCGCTAGGGTCATGTTATCAGCGACAAACTGGGTACCGGCACCGGGATCATTGCGAACATAATAGCTGTCATCAAGCCAGTCGACGTCGGCCACAATGACGATGTCGACGGGCGCAGCGGAAACTTGGCGGTGGTCGCCCGGGTTAAAGGCGACATCGCCGGCCGGCGGGCCATCCGGAAAGGCTGTTTCTATCGATCCGGTGACGCGAACAGCGAGAACGGGCGGCTCGGGGGCGGCTTCGTAATCTTGCAAAAGGGCATCGGGACCCGGTGCTCCGGCTGCAATGTCGGCATCTAGCAGCGCGCCTTCAGGCGATGTCGCCAGGAGCGGTGTAACGCGCAGGTTCGGAACGGAGGCGGCCTGCAATGCGCCCGGTGATCCGAAATTGAGGCCCAGGTCGAGTGTCGCAGTCGAAAGATCGGTCTGACTGATCTGACCCGGCCCCAGCGAAAACCAGAGTGGATAGGCCCGGCGGCGGGCGCGGCCATCGGCCTCGACAATTTCCACCGGCAGTCCGAGCTGTCTGTCCATGCTGACGGTTTCGCGATCATAACTGACGCCCCAGCGCGGCAGCAGCGGTCCCAGATCGGAGGCACGCCGCGCATTGAGCGGTGGCAGGCCATCCGGTCCCGGTCGCAGGGCGACGTGTGCCAGCGGGTCGATGAAGGCGAGCACGCGACCCCGCTCGAGCGCGAACTGGTCGACCAGGTAGTATTGCGCCTCGGTCAGGGCCCCGGGGTGCAGGATCAGCAAAGCCGCCGCTTCGGGTATGGTGTCGAAATCGCGCGACAACCAGACAAGGTCGTAGGCGGCATTAAGCTCGGCGATGAAGGTGTTCGGTGCACCCTCATCCGGGCTGAGCGGTAGGCTGGTGAGGATCGCCAGGCGTGGGCGCTGCGGTCGTTCGATGTCGACAATCAAACGCGTGAGGGCGTATTCGAGCCGGGCCTCGGCCTCTTCCCTGAAAAGCGGAATGACCGCCACATCGTCAACCGAGTTCCGCGCCACCAGGCCCAAGAACAGACGGTCCCCGCCGTCGCTCGGCATGGCCGTCAGCCCCGCCGCCAGTGCCGCATCCTCGTCATCTGAAAACGGCTCCGGATCGATCTCGACAACACGGATACGGCCGCCCGATCGATCTGCATAAGCGTTGAGGAATTGACGCACACGCGTCGCATACGCCCGGATTGCCGGATATTGCGCCGCATCGGCCCGTGAATAGTAAAAATGCCATTCCACAGGCTCTTCGAGCCGGTCCATGACGGCAACCGACCCTTCCGACAGCCGGTAGAGGCCGTCCTGGGTCAGGTCCAGTCGCGCACTTCCCAGCCAGCGACCTGCCAGTCCGTTGCCCGCCAGAAACACGACAATCAGGCTGATCACCATCAGGGGCAGAAAAAGCGAGCGTTTCATCGTCCGCCTCCGCGCCGCTCGGCCACCAGCACACCGGCAATCGTCAGGGCCAGTACGATAAGGCCCAGAAAGTAGACGAGGTCCGGAACACCGATCACGCCGTTCCGGAAAGCGTCAAAATGCTCAAACGCACTCAATCCGGCAACGAATTCCGACACGCTGGCGGGCGCATTTTCGCCAAGTGCCGCCAGCACGAGTGGATGACCGGCCATGGTCAGAATGAACGCCGCGCCGGTGCCGAGCACGAAGGCGACCACCTGGTTGGACGTGGTCGCAGACAGGGCCTGTCCGACCGCCAGATATCCACCCGCCATCAGCCAGGCCCCCAGATATCCCGTGGCGATGGCGGCGTTGTCGGGTGCGCCGAGATAGTTCACAGCGAGCCACATCGGGAAAGTCAGCGCCAGAGCCAGCGCGGCCATCGACCAGGCGGCCAGGAATTTGCCGCCCGTGGAAGCCCACAGCGGTATCGGCAATGCCATCAGGAATTCCAGCGTGCCGCGATCACGCTCCTCGGCCCAGGCACGCATGGCCAGGGCCGGCATCAAGACAACAAACAGCCATGGCAGGTAGTCGAACATCGGCGCCAGATCGGCCCGGTTAGTGTCGAAGAAGCGCCCGACATGGAAGGCAAATGCCGGCGCGGAGCAGGCGAAGACCGCCAGGAAGACATAGGCCAATGGCGTCTGGAAATAGGCGCTGACTTCACGCCGGTAGACAGCTTCGAGGGAATGGATCACGCCGCCCCCCTGGCATCTGCAGCCGCCTGCGTCAGACTGCGGAAGGCGCCGTCGACGGTCCTGTCCGGACCCGAGGCGGCAAGCGCGTTCGGCGTTCCGTCAAACAGGATGCGACCCTGGTCGATGACAATGGCCCGCGAACACACGGCCGGAACTTCCTCGAGAATATGAGTCGAGATGATGATCGCCTTCTCCGGCGCCATGTCCCGGATCAGCTGGCGCACGCCATCTTTCTGGTTCGGATCGAGCCCGTCGGTCGGCTCATCCAGGATCAGCACGGCCGGATCATGAGCGATGGCGGCGGCGAGCGCAGCGCGGCGTTTATAGCCCTTGGACAACGTGCCGATCGGGTGATCGGCCATGGCGCCCAGGTTGGCACGCTCCAAGGCCAGGCCGGTCGCGCGTTTCAGGGACTCACCGGAAAAGCCACGGGCCCGCAGTCCGAACATGACAAAGCTGCGCGGCGTCATGGCGGGATAGGCCGGCGCGCCTTCGGGAAGATAACCCAGGCGCGACTGGGCCTCGAGGCGCTGGGCAGTGCAATCATAGCCCGCAATCGAGGCGCTTCCGCCATCTGCCTCAAGCCCGCCGGCAAGCATGCGCATGGTGGTGGTCTTGCCCGCACCATTGGGTCCGAGAAAGCCGAGCACTTCACCGCGCTCCAGGGTGAAACTCACTCCCTGGACCGCACGGAAGGACCCGAAATCCTTGATGAGTTGATCGGCAACCAGCATGTTTCGCAGGGCTCATGATCTGACTGACCTAGCGTTACCGCGACGCGGCTCGCTTGGCCAGAGGCAAGGCAAGTCGTCCAATTCATGAGGGGAATTTGAGTGTCGACCGGACCGCAGCCTCTTGACCCGGGGGGCTGGGGGGGCTGTCTAAAACCAGGCTCGGAGGCGTTTTTGCGACCGGCCGACAAGTGAGACGGTGGTGGTCCCGTATGGCCGGAACGCGCCCGGAATGTGGCGACTTTGCGGCACTGCGTGAAATGTTTGTAAGCTGGACAGGTTGATTCAACTGGCAGGAGAATTCCGGGTGCAGACAGTATCCCCGACGGCGAGGCCCAAACCGGAACCGGTGATGTGGACGCGGCGCGAACTCGACACCATCCTGCGTGTCTACGGACGTTTCGTCGCCCAGGGCGAGTGGAAGGATTATGCGATTGACGGTTTGCGCACTGAAGCCGTGTTCTCGATCTTCCGGCGCCATAGCGAAATGCCGATGTTCTCGGTGATCAAGACGCCCGCCGACGCCAATCGCCAGGGCCAGTTCAAGGTGGTTTCAGTCAGCGGGCAGATCCTCAAGCGCGGCCACGATCTCACCCAGGTGATGACGGTGTTCGACAAGAAGAAATTCCGCGTGATCGACTGAATTCGGCGGGCAACCTCCGCGCCAAAGAAAAACCCCGGAGCACCAGCTCCGGGGTTTCTTGTTTCAGCCTGTCGGCGAGGCGCTATTCGCGGCTACCGAGCAAAGACAGGATGATCTGGAACATGTTGACGAAGGCGATGTAGAGGTTCAGCGCGCCCATATTCGTCATCACGGCCATTGAGCGCTGGTCACCAGCAATCTGGTAGTAAGTGACTTTCAGTGTCTGGGTCTGCCAGGCAACGACGCCCGCCATCAGCAGCAGGACGCCAAACTGAAGCAAAAGCTCGAGCATGCCGGACTGGAAGAAGAAGGCGTTCATCAGGCCCAGTGCAATCGCACCGAACATCGCCATGAACAGGAAGTTCTGCAGCGGCATCAGATTGCGTTTGGTCGTATAACCAAACACCGAGAGCGCCATGAATGAACCGGCCGTGATCACGAAGGCCTGAGCAATTGTTCCGAAATCAATCGCCAGGCTGCGGCCTCCAACTGATTGAACAACCTGGTTCTGGGAGGCGATGATGACCCAGAAGCTCAGACTGGCGCCGATCAGAACGACAATGGCCCAGTAAAGGATCGCCGAGCCGGCCGGTGATGGATTGCGCATGAAGAACATCGAGCCGAACAACAGGGCCAACGGACCCCACTGAACCACGAACAGCAAGGGCGTGCCGAAAACCAGCTGTGTCAGGGGCGGGTAGGTGCCCACAGCGTAAGCGATCGCCGCCGACAGCAGCAGGCCGAGGCCCATCTTGTTGTAAACGCCGAGCATGAACTTGCGCAGGCCGGCATCCACCGACATGTCCAGCGTGCCGGCGCCGGAATAGGTGCGGGAAAAATCATTCATTGTTGACGTCTCTCTTGGCTACGCGCGCCCAAACAGGCGCTTTGTCGGCAATATATCATGATCCCGGGGCTGGAAGGCAAGTTTCGGCTGTCAGTGCAATGGGGGACTGGAGCGCCGCCAATCCCGCCCCATGGGTCGGCATTGCTTCTACACCCGAAATCACCCTAGCTGGAGGTCCGACCGGATGATGAGTCATGACGCTTCGCCTGTTTGCCGCCCTGCCAGTCCCGGACAGCCTGCACGCCGAGATCGCGCGTCTGCAGAAAGGCGTTCCAGGGGCCCGCTGGCGTCCGCGGGAGAATTTTCACATCACCCTGCGCTTCTTCGGGACCGTGGACGAGCGCCAGGCCGAGGACCTGGACGCGGAACTGGCCCATATCGCCATGCCGCCCTTCGATCTGGCGCTTCTGGGATCCGGATGGTTCGGCAAGCTTGATCCGCGCGCACTCTGGCTCGGAGTCCGCCCCAGCGAGGCCCTGTCAGAGCTCAACGAAAAATGCGAACGGGCGGCGCGCCGTTGCAAGTTGGAACCGGAACACCGCAACTTCCATCCACACATGACGCTGGCATACCTGCAAGGCACCCCGATCGACCGGCTGACCCGGTTCGCCGAACGCACCGGCGGCTTTGCCACCGAGCCATGGCGGGCGACCCATTTCACGCTTTATTCCAGCTGGACCTCGCGCGGTGAGAGCAACATCTATGAAGCCGAGGCGGACTATCCGCTGCTTTGATCGTTGCGCAGCCGGTCGATGAGGCCGTCAACGGCCCGCTCGATCATGTCCAGCACCTGGTCGAAACCGTCTTCACCACCATAATAGGGGTCCGGAACATCGATGCCGGCTTCGCCGGACCAGTCCATCATCAAGCTGATCCGCGCGCCACGGCCGGCACCCGGCATCGCGCGCAAGGCGCGCAAATGGCTGCGGTCCATGGCAATGATGTGGTCAAAGCGGTCGAAATCATCCGGCTCGATCTCCCGCGCGCTGAGACCGGAAAAGTCATGCCCACGCGCCGTACCGGCAGCGGTGGCGCGCTCGTCCGGCGCTTCGCCGGCATGCCAGCCGCCGGTCCCGGCACTAGCCACCCGCCAGTCCAGGCCGATGGCTGACAACCGGGTTCGAGCAACCGCATGGGCAGTCGGAGAGCGGCAAATATTCCCGGTGCACACAAAGAGCAGTCGCATGGGATCAGCCAGAAATGGAAAACGCGTCCGGCAAAACGGTCAGGGACCAGTCCTCGCCCGTCCCGTAGAGCCAGAAAATATCGCCATAGGCGTCTTCGGGAAGCCGGCCCTCGCCGTCACAGCCAGCGGCATGCGCCGCTTCGGGGCCGGCATAGGCCGACATCCACAGACAGGAGGTGTTGGAATGCTCACCGACCAGGGTCCAGCCGGTCTCTGCAGCATCCACGTCGGCATAGGCATCTGCGCGGACACGATCGACCGTCTCGCCGTCCAAGCATCCGACGGCATAACCATCAACCGCCTGATGCGCGACCACCTCGATTCCGCCTGCTGCGGCAGTCAGGCGAGTCCGGCAGGCGGCACTGGAGAAAGCCCGGTCCACCGGCGTGTCGCCGATCAGCGCGGTCAGGCGCTCGACCATGAGGTCGCCTTCGGGGCTGAGCGGACAGTCCATCGCATTGCAGTCCGGCGAGACCTTCAACGCGTGTCGCACGACGAGCACGTGTCGGTCCGCCGCCTGAATATCGGCGCGGACATTCTCGGGCGCCAAGGCAAACAAGGCGGCGTGATTGGTATTGTCCAACGTATCGCCGCAGGCGCTCAATCCGAGTGCGGCGGTCACCAGTGCTACAACGAGCTTCATCGAAAGGTCCTCCGGCGAGCACTCTAGCCCAGCAAATCGGGCAGGCGAAGCCTGGAGCACCTCAATCCTGACCGGAATCTTCCGGTTCGGCCTGGACGCGCAGGCGGACGGTCACGCAGGTACCGGATCCCGGTTGGCTGCTGATTTTCAAGTCGCCGTCCATCAAGGCAGACAAGCGGTGGCAGATCGACAACCCCAGCCCGCTGTCGCCGCCAGACTCGCTCCCGGACCGGCCCGCGATGCGTGCCAGCATGGCGGCATCCATGCCAACACCCGTATCGACGACCTGGAACTCAACCCAGTTTTTCCCGGCACGGTCTGCGGACTGCCGCACCGTGATCGTCACCGATCCGCCCGGCGTGAATTTCATCGCGTTTGAAACTAGATTATTGAGAATCTGCCTGACCCGGACAGGGTCACCCAGCACGGGTGAATCGGCATTTTCACCGATTTCCAGGGCCAGCTCCAAACCCTTTTCACCCGCAAGTGGCTCAAACAGTCCCAGGATGGTTTGGGCAAGTTCAGCCGGGCGGAAGGCCACGCTGCGCAATTCAACGCGATTGTTTTCGAGGCGTGCCAGGTCGAATACGTCGGACACTCGGGCAAGCATGGCTTGCGCCGACCGCTCCACGGTCGCCAGAAGTTTGCGCTGTGAGGGATCGAGGTCCGTGTTCGCAAGCAAGCCGGACAGACCCAGAATACCATTCAGTGGTGTCCGCAGCTCATGGCTCAGACCAAGAATGAACTCAGACCGGGATTGGCTCTGGGCGCGCTCCGTATTCGCCCGCGCCTTCAACTCAGCTTCGCGCTCGCTGCTGTCATCGAGCTCATTCTCGAGCGCTTGATTTGAGCTTCTCAACCCATCCAGAATTTCGATCATGCGCCGGAATAGCCAGACAAAACCAACGATCAGGAATGCGGAGGCAATGGCATCTGTGAACCAGCGCAAGCGGGTCTGGATGAAAGCTGACAGGCCCGGAACCCCGGCATCCTCGACAAAGAACGGCCCGATCAACAACACGCCCGCGTCCAGCAGGTGATAGAAGGCCCAGACCAGCAACCCGACAGTCAACACCCGGACAGGATTTATGATTTCCGCCTGACGAAGCGTTTCGGCATAGCGGAACATGTAGACAACCGCCGCGGCGGGTACCGCGGCGAATGCCAAGTCCAGCAATACTGTCAGCAGGATGGAGTACATACGCCCCTCACCCTCCGCTTGGCCCCACCAGGATCGCCACCCTGCGCTGGAGCCCTAAAGGTCCGATTAACCCCATCATCAAAGGGCCAAGCAGCCTCAGGCCGACAGCCCCGCAAGTAAAGCCCTGATGGGCCAAATGAATTTTTCATTCATTGTGACCGAGACGTCGCTTGCGGCGCGCGAGCAGTTGAAGCCGCAGGGCGTTCAGGCGGATGAAGCCTTCGGCGTCCTTCTGATCATAGACAATATCTTCCTCGAAAGTGACGTGTTCGAGCGAGTAAAGCGAATGCTCCGACGAACGCCCCACAACGTTCACAGACCCTTTGTAGAGCTTCAGTCGAACCTCACCGGTGACGTCCTTCTGTGAATGATCGATCGCAGCCTGCAGCATCTCCCGCTCCGGCGAAAACCAGAAGCCCTCATAAAGAAGCTTGGCGTAACGCGGCATGAGCTCGTCCTTCAGGTGGCAGGCGCCACGATCCAGCGTGATCTGCTCGATACCGCGATGGGCGGCCATCAATATGGTGCCGCCCGGCGTCTCATAGATTCCCCGTGACTTCATGCCGACAAACCGGTTTTCCACCAGATCGAGACGGCCGACCCCGTGTACGCGACCCAGGGCGTTCAACCTGGTTAACAGGGTGGCCGGGCTCATGGCTTCGCCGTTGACCGCAACGGCATCACCGGCCTCGAAGGCGATTGTGACGTATTCCGGCTTGTCCGGAGCCGCCTCGGGCGCGTCGGTGCGCTGATAGACAATATCGGCTGCTTCCTCGGCAGGGTCCTCAAGAATCTTGCCCTCGGACGAGGTGTGCCAGAGATTGGCATCGACCGAGAAGGGCGCCTCGCCCCGCTTGTCCTTGGCGACTTCAATGCCATTCTCTTCGGCATAGGCGATCAGCTTGGTCCGGGAGTTCAGGTCCCATTCGCGCCAGGGCGCGATGACGCGAAGGTCCGGGTCCAGGGCATAGACGCCGAGCTCGAACCGGACCTGGTCATTGCCCTTGCCGGTCGCGCCATGAGCGACGGCGTCAGCGCCAGTGGCGTGCGCAATTTCAACCAGCCGCTTGGCAATCAGCGGACGCGCAATCGACGTGCCCAGAAGGTACAGGCCCTCATAGACAGCGTTTGCCCGAACCATCGGGT
This sequence comes from Maricaulis maris MCS10, assembly GCF_000014745.1. NCBI lineage: Bacteria > Pseudomonadati > Pseudomonadota > Alphaproteobacteria > Maricaulales > Maricaulaceae > Maricaulis > Maricaulis maris. Next base: position 3,198,664 of record NC_008347.1, read on the forward strand.
ACACAAAGTCGCGTACGAATTCCTCGCGCAGATCCTCAATGAAAATTTCGGAAACGCCAGCCGCCTCAGCCTTCCGGCGAGCCGGTTCCAGCTCTTCACCCTGCCCGAGATCCGCCGTGAACGTCACGACCTCGGCATCGTAGGCATCCTGTAGCCATTTCAGGATAACCGATGTGTCCAGGCCGCCGGAATAGGCAAGAACGACCTTTTTGACAGGCTTTTTCGCGGACATGAGCAATTTCCTTCTTGATATGTCCATGCGCGTAGCGCTGCTCTTGCGGACAGGCAAGTGTTTCCCATCAGTTTCGGCATTATCCTGACGGTGGCAATGCTGGACAGTCGCTCATTCCTGCCCATTCATGGCGCCATGACTTCGTTCTCAAACGATCAATTCGCCCGCTTTCTCGCCCGCCCGGCCCGTTTCGAGCAGGACGCGGACACACGCGAAAATGTCCAAGCATTGGCCGCCGGGGTCTGTCGCCATGTCGCGTCACTCGGCTATTCGACCAAGGCTGACTTGCTGGAAGCGCTTGAGCGTCGAGGACTCTCACCACTGTATCTACCAAGGTTGTCGGGCCTCGAAAGCCTGCCGGATGGACCGCTGGTAGCCGATCAGCTGGCCGTGCAGGTTAGTTCTGATGCCCTTTCACTTATGGTGCAGGCGCTGAATGACGGTCTGATCATCGAGCGGTTCGACCAATTCGCCAGCCGGCTGGCCAATATTTTTGTCTATGCCCGCGACTGCACGCGCGGATCGCTCGCCGATTACATCCCGGAATTGGCCAAGCAGGACCCGGAATCCTTCGGGCTGGCGACCTGCTCGATCGACGGACAGCAGGCCATGCTGGGTGACGCCCGGACCGCATTCTGCCAACAGTCCGTTATCAAGCCGATGATCTACGCCCTGGCAATGGGACTGAATGGCGAGAACCAGGTGCACCGCCATGTCGGTCGTGAGCCGTCCGGGCGCCGCTTCAACGAGCTCGCCCTTGACCCCGACAACCGGCCGCACAACCCGATGATCAATTCCGGCGCCATCATGTGCAGCGCCATGATCCGCCCCCACTGGTCGGTGGCCGACCGCACAAGCCTGTTGGCTCGCTTCGTCAGTTCGGCGGCGGGCGGCGAACCGGTCGACATTGATGAAGCGGTCTATGCCAGCGAACGCGCGACCGCGACGCGGAACCAGTCACTGGTCAAATTGATGGATGAGCACGATGCTTTTCCCGAAGGTAGCGATCCGCGGACCGCGCTGGACGTCTATTTTCGCGCTTGCTCGCTAACCCTGGACTGTCGCCGACTCGCCGTCGTCGCCGCAACCCTGGCCAATGGCGGTGTTTGCCCGACAACCGGGCACCGGGTGATCGATAGCCGTATTGTCCGCAACACCCTGTCATTAATGCTGACATGCGGGATGTATGACTATTCCGGGGAATACGCGTTCAGCGTTGGCCTGCCAGCCAAATCGGGCGTGTCGGGCGGGCTGATGATTGTGGTGCCCGGCGTCGCCGGATTCGCGCTCTGGAGTCCACGGCTGGACCGCCAGGGCAATCCGGTGCGCGGCATCGAGGTGTCCCGCCAGCTGGTCGAACACTTCCCCTTCCACATCTTTGCCGGCGTGACGGCTTCCTAGTCGACATCATCCGGTGTTGCCGTCTGACGGGCCGGATCGGATCGCCAGACCAGATACGAAACGACCATGCCCGTGGCCGCCGGTATCAGGGCGGTGGCAATAACGAGGCCGATCTGCCGTTCGGCCGACAGGAACCAGACCCCGGCCATCATCACCAGGCCGCCCGCCACCATCAACCGGCCCGTCAGGCGATGGGTTTTGTCCCAGGACAGGTCCGATGACAGGGTCCATGGGGTCCGAATTCCGACAAACCAGTTCGGTCGGGCCTTGCCAAGCACATTGCCGAGCAAGACGTAAAGCGCGCCGACCGCCGTCAATATCAGGGTCGGCACGAGCGTCTCATCGGCAGGCTCGATCCAGCTCAATCCCAAACCGACCAGGATGGTCTGAACCAACAGCAGGAGCGCGAGCACCCCCATCCACACGGTCTGCAGGACGATACGCGACCGTTCCAGATTGCGACCACGCGGATCTATCGACGGCAGGACGGCAAACAGGACCGATAGCCCGGCCATGATCGCCGGCAACAGGAAAAAGGCCTCAAGCCGTCCGCCATAACGGTCGGGCTGACCGTCGATACCCCAATGCACCGGAATCTGGGTCGTCGCGTCAGTGCCCAGCCATCCAAGGCCGGCCAGAACCAGCGCCAGAGCAATAAACAACCCGGACAAGATCAGTTCGCGCTTCATGTTCACAGGTCCTCATTTTCGGCCGGGCGCTTGCCCGCCAGGTCCAGCAACCAGGCGATCGCTTCATCGGCGACGCTGGCGTTCAGACGATAGAGAATGGTCGTGCCATGCCGTTCGGCCACGATCAGCCCCGCCTCCCGGAGCGTCGAGAAATGTCCTGACATGGTCGGCTTTGAGACCGGAAACCGATCTGCCAGCACGCCAGCCGAGCTTGGCCCGTCACGCAGCATCCGGAGCACTTCGCGCCGCACCGGATGGGCCAGAGCCTTGAAGACATCACTCATCGTTTCGCAAACCTCTCGATGCAGCAATAGTTTGGCAGGAGGCTAATCACAAGGCCGCGTGCGGATTGCTGCCCGGCCTGCTTGATGCTTGCGTCCGCGGTTCAAGGCAGATTAAAACCGGCGCATGTCACAATCTGATTCCCGCCTGATCGTCGCGCTCGACCTGCCGACAACCGAAGCCGCTTGGTCGCTCGTCGAGGCCATTGGCGACACCGTCGAGTTCTACAAGATCGGCCTCCAGCTCTTCCCGATGGGGGGCATGGACCTGTGCCGGCGTATCAAGTCGACCGGCAAGCAGGTCTTTCTGGACTTCAAACTGCACGACATTCCAGCGACGGTCGAAAAAGCGACGCGGTCGATCACCAGCGGCGGCGCCGACCTGCTGACCATCCACGCCGAGCCCGCCGTGATGCGGGCCGCCGTGGCGGGCCGGGAAGGGTCTGACCTGAAACTTCTCGGTGTCACGGTGATGACCTGTTACGACGACGAGATGCTGGCCGAGATGGGTTATGCCTTCGGTGCCCGGGACCTTGTCCTGCGCCGTGTCGAGCAGTCGCTGGAAGCCGGCGTCGATGGCGTCGTGGCCAGCGCTCATGAGGCGCGGGAGATCCGCGAACGCTTTGGCAAGGACTTGTTGATTGTGACGCCAGGCATACGGCCGGCCGGAGCTGATATCGGTGACCAAAAGCGGGTCGCCACGCCGGCCAGCGCCCTGTCAGACGGGGCCAGCCACCTGGTGGTCGGCCGACCGGTCAATGCCGCCGCCGACCCGAAAGCCGCCGCAGCTGCCATTGTGGCGGAGATCGCCTCGGTCTGAGCCTGGATTTCGGTTAGTGACCAACCGGGTAGGTCCGCAGCGCGGCCCGTCTGTCCATGCGGAGAACCGGGGCAGAGGTGACCTGCCCGGGCGCCAGGGTCGAGACTCGCCCCGTCCCGTCAATGACAATTACACCGCGATAGACATAGCTGATCGATGGTGCGCGCCCGACACCCCCAACAAGACCACCGGAAAAGAAGCTGTCGTCCAGGCGAACGACTTCATGGGCCGTTTCCTGCGCACGGGGAGGCGGCGGGGCAACAGCCGCGGGTATGTGGCGGCGCGAGGGCGCCTGCACAGCCGGCAAAGGCGCTTGGCGAGCCACCGGCGGGGCGCCTGCGAGTTGCGGCGAGGGGCTGCGTGGCGCGGCATCCATGTCGTCGGGCATTTCGGTAAAGCGACAGGGCGGACCGGCATAATCCCCGGCCAGTGCCTGACGAATGTCCTGCGGCGAGCACTCACGCTCGATCGCGGTCTGGCTACTGGCCGATCCGGCAGTACAGGCAAGGCCGCCCAGCGCAGCGAGGCATGAAAGGACCACGTGTCTCATTCCGACACACTATCAGGCCGTCCTATTTAACCTAAGCGCCTGCACCCGTGACGCGAAGGTCGCGCCGGCTCAGCCCTCGTCAGGCGTGTCAAGGATGGCCACAGAGAGCCGCTCGAGGACGTTGTTCACCGGCGTCAAAAGTCGCAGATGATGCCCTTCTTTTCCCAGTCACCGAAACGGGTCGGCTCCGGACCCTTGCGGCCGCCGGTCTCCGGCGCGAGTTCGGCCTGACGTGCAATTTTCCGGCGCTCTTCGGCTTCGGCAAGGGCCCGTCTGGCCTCGGGACTCAAGACTCTCGGCGCGGCGTCCGGGGAGGGGATGGTCGCTTTGTCCGTCCCGTCTTGCTGATCATCATCGCTCATCCCATCTAGATAGTCTGACCAGCACGCCACGCCAAGACACACAGGCCCGGACAATGACAGCAAACACATTGAGAACCTTCCTCCTGCTCGCCGGAATGACGGCACTCTTCATGGGAATCGGCTATCTGCTCGGCGGTGCCGCAGGCGCCATGCTGGCTCTGGTCGTGGCGGCCGGAATGAACCTGTATGCCTGGTGGAATTCAGCCGACATGGTGCTGCGCATGCATGGCGCCCGGGAAATCGGCCCCGATGAACGCCATCCCGCCCTGCGGCAATATGCCGGCGATGTCGAGCATCTGGCCCGCCGCGCGGGCATGCCGATACCACGCGTGTTCGTGATGCAGAGCGACCAACCCAATGCCTTTGCGACCGGGCGGGATCCGTCCCACGCTGCCGTCGCGGCGACTACCGGACTTCTCGAACGCCTGGACCGGGTCGAAGTTCAGGGCGTCATGGCGCACGAGCTCGCCCACGTCAAAAACCGTGACACGCTCACCATGACCGTCACCGCCACACTGGCCGGCGCGATCGGCATGCTGGCCAATTTCGCCCTGTTTTTCGGCGGCAATAATCGCGCCGGACTGCTCGGAACGCTGGCAATGATGATCTTCGCGCCGATGGCCGCCATGCTGGTCCAGAGCGCCATAAGTCGGGCCCGCGAGTATGAGGCCGACCGGGTCGGGGCCGAGATTGCCGGCAATCCGATGGCGCTGGCCAGTGCGTTGGAGAAAATCGAGCGCACCGCGCGCAGGACCGTGAATGCCGGTGCCGAACGCAACCCGGCCACTGCCCACATGTTCATCATCAACCCGCTCAACGGGCAACGCATGGACAATCTGTTCTCGACCCATCCGGATACGGCGAACCGGATCGACCGGCTCCGCCAGATGGCCGGGGCCGGGGCAACATCCGGACCCGGGCCGTGGGCGCGACGCGGGCCGTGGGGATGAGTCAGCCGCACGGCGGCTTGGCATCGACGGGACGGGGTCTGCGTGCTAGCCCGGCGCCATGAGTGATGGTCTCGCCCCTCGCCGTGCTGCGGCGCTTGCCTATATGGCCGTGATGAAACAACGCCGCACGCTCGAGGCGGCGCTGGAGCACACCCCTGAATTTGCTGCGATGAGCGATCGTGATCGCGCCTTTGCGCGCGCCATCACAGCGACCACTTTTCGGCGGCTCGGCCAGACCCGCACCGTTCTGAACGGGCTGCTGTCGCGCCCCCTGCACGAGACGTCAGAAGGTGCGCAAGCCCTGCTCATCACCGGCGCCACCCAGCTATTGTGGATGGATGGCGCGCCGCATGCGGTCGTGTCGTCAACCGTCGAGCTGGCCGATGCCCGCAGCGACGCGCGAAAGCTGAAAGGCCTGATCAACGCTGTCCTTCGGCGCGTCGATCGTGAGGGCCGGGAACGCCTCAAGCCAACCCTGCCTCGCGACAATCTGCCCGACTGGCTCCGCGATAGCTGGCGCGCCGCCTACGGCCCCGGCACGCTCAGCCGGATGGCCAATGCAATCACGGTTGCGCCACCGCTCGATCTGACGGTCAAGGATCCGGACACACGCGAGCACTGGGCCCGGGCGCTCGACGCGACAATCCTGCCGAACGGCAGTTTGCGTCGGGACACAGTGGGCGATGTCCGGGCCCTGCCCGGCTATCGCGAAGGCGCTTGGTGGGCCCAGGATGCGGCCGCTGCCATCCCTGCCACCCTGCTGACATTGGGACCCGGTTCGTCTGTCATCGATCTGTGTGCGGCGCCCGGCGGCAAAACCATGCAACTGGCCGCGACCGGTGCTGATGTCACCGCGCTGGACCTGTCCGAGAAGCGCCTCGAACGGGTGCGTGAAAATCTGGGGCGCACCGGCTTGTCAGCCACGCTCGTCGCCGGTGACGCCCTGACCTACAAGCCGGCTCAGCCGGTCGATGCGGTGCTGCTCGACGCACCCTGCACTGCCACCGGCACATTGCGGCGCCATCCCGAAGCGGCCTGGATCAAGCGGGCTGACGACACGGGACGGATGGCCCGGCTGCAGGATGAGATGATCAAGGCTGCAGCCGCCATGCTGAAACCCGGCGGACAGCTGGTGCTCTGCACCTGCTCGCTGCAGCCCGAGGAAGGCGAGGCGCTGGCTGGCCGGGTCGCGGGACGGCACCGGCAACTCAAGGAGTCGCCCATCCAGCCCGACGAGCTGGCGGGCGTCGAGAGCGCGCTGACACCGGCCGGCTGGGTTCGTCTGACACCGGCCCTATGGGCCGAACAGGGCGGCATGGACGGTTTCTTCATCGCCCGTTTTACAAAGCGCGCGGGATAGCGCTGAAACTCGCCCCTCCCGACGTCTTCGACTTGCGCCGGTTTGGCCCCACTGTTATCGGATCGACATGGTCAATCCCGCTATCATTTCCCCCTCGATCCTCTCAGCCGATTTCGCCAAGCTGGGTGACGAGGTTCGCGCCATCGACGCCGCTGGTGCCGACTGGATTCACATCGATGTGATGGACGGCCATTTCGTGCCCAATCTCACCATCGGCCCGGCTGTCGTGAAGGCCCTTCGCCCACACAGCAAGAAACCGTTCGATGTGCATCTGATGATTACCCCGGTCGACCCGTATATCCAGGCTTTTGCCGATGCCGGCGCCGACATCATCACCGCTCACCCGGAAGCCGGTCCGCACTTCCATCGCACCGTCCAGGCGATCAAGGCTACCGGCGCCAAGGCCGGCGCAGCCCTGAACCCGTCGACACCGGTCGAGGTGATTGATTACGTGCTAGACGAACTCGACCTGATCCTGGTGATGAGCGTCAATCCCGGATTTGGTGGACAAAGCTTCATCACCAGCCAGTTGAAGAAGATCGAAGCCCTCAAGGCACGCATCGATCAGCGCGGCCTGTCGACCATGATCGAGGTCGATGGCGGTGTGAATCCGCAGACCGCCAGGGACTGCCTCGATGCAGGTGCCTCAGCGCTGGTCGCGGGGTCTGCGGTGTTCAAGGGCGGGCCGGACGCCTATCGCGACAATATTTCAGCCTTGCGTCGCTGACCCATGGCTCGCGCGGTGCGTCTGTCAGATTATGCTGTGGCGATCGTGGCCGCGGCGCGCCGTGAAGCGTCATCAACGTTGCACTCGGTCGGCCTGTTCACCAGCTTGCATGACCTCGGGGCCCTGCCCGGTGAAATCGGCCCGCTGCCTGAGGATTTTTATGCCAGTCGCCCCGATCGCGGCTCGGAAATCCGGGCCGGTCGGTTCCAGCTGGCCGGTGACCTCCTGTCTATCGACCCCGCACAGGACGACATCTGGCTGAAACCTGCACCGACCCGCGCCTTTGCGCGGCGATTGCATGGATTTGGCTGGTTGCGCGACGTCATCGCCTCACCGGACACCCCGCCCGATCCCGCTGACGACCCAATGCCAACCGCCGAGGCTGGTGGTCCGTCCGAAAGTACGAGTGGTGCGGATGAGGCCAGAGCACTCGTCGATGACTGGATCCGGGCGTTTGGGCGCTGGAACAGCTTCGCCTGGAGCCATGGCGTCCTTTCAGCGCGGATCATCAACTGGCTGCGGGCTGGCAACACGCTTTTCGAAAGCGAAGAGGGCGACCGGAAGGCGCGGAATGCCCGACTGCGAAGCCTGCTGCGGCAGGCGCGCTATCTCCAGCGCACCATACCATTGGCCCATGACGGCGCGGTCCGGCTGCGTTGCGCCATAGCCCTGTCTTTTGCCGGGCTTTCAGTGCCCCGGCAGGGTGCACTGCAAAAAGCCGGTCTGGCGGCGCTGGAAAAGGAAGTGAAGCGCCAGATCCTGCCGGACGGCGGTCATGTGTCCCGTTCGCCGCGTGCCGGCACCGAGACACTGATTGATCTGATCGCGCTGCGTGACGTGGCCGAAAAGGCCGGGGTCGAATTTCCCAAGGAAATCATCCGGGCGATCGACCGGTTGGCGCCAATGGGTCGTTTTTTCCGGATGAGCGATGGTGGTCTGGCCAGTTTTCACGGTGGTGGCGAGTGCGATCACGGGGCGCTGAAAATGGCCCTGGCACGCGACGAGACCGGCGCCAAACCCTTCGGTTTTGCCCCTCATTCCGGCTATCACCGCGCCGAAGCGGGAGGCGCCACGATCATTCTGGATGTCGGAAAAGCGCCGCCAGGTGTGCTGAGCACAGGAGCCCATGCCAGCGCCCTGGCCTTCGAATTGTGCACAACCGGAGGGCGGCTGGTGGTCAATTGCGGCTGGCATGATGACCAGCCATCCAGCTGGCGTGAGGCGGTTCGGGCAACGGCCGCCCATTCGACGCTGACCCTCGAGGAAACCTCTTCCGGGCGCCTGTTCGCTCCGGGCTGGCAGCGCGATCTGCTCGGCCCGCGACTCGCCTCTGCGCCAGGCCCGGTCACAGCCCGCCGCAATGAAGAGGATATGGGTGTCTGGCTCGAAGGCATCCATGAAGGCTATCGCGAAGAGTTCGGGCTGTCGCATCGGCGGCGGGTCTTCCTGGCAGCTGACGGCGGCGACCTGCGCGGCGAGGATGCGCTCTTCCGGCCAGTGTCCGACGGACCCCCGGACGATGTCGACGTGCGCTATCGTTTCGCCATCCGGTTTCACCTGCATCCGGACGTCCGGGCGTCGCTGTCCCGGGACAATATGAGCGCCCTGCTCGTCCAGCCGGACGGGGATGGATGGCGCTTCCGGACCGATGGCGGCCCGATACGGCTTGAGCGCTCGGTGTATCTCGCTGCCGGTGCGCCTCCACAACGGGCGACACAGATTGTAGTACAAGGGGAGGCTGAGCCCTTCGGAGCGGGCGACAGACCCCCCAACCGGGTGCGCTGGGCGTTTCAAAGGCTCGGTCAGGTTGGTGGGACCCAGGGGGAAACCGGATGAGCAAGGCGCCATCCAAGACACGCGGCGTCACGTCAATCCGCAGCCAGATTTCGATGGTCGCGGTGGCCTTGTTCGATCTTGCGGCCGGCGCGATCTCAATGTGGGTTGCGGTATTGCTGCGCTATCGGTTCGAACCGATAGCGCCGCCGGACGACATCGTGCTGCAATCCGTCGCTGTTTTCGCTCTGGCTTGCGCCATCATTTTCCCGATTGAAGGGCTCCATCGCGGCCTGTGGCGCTATACAGCGCTGAACGATGCAGCGCGAATTGTGCGGGCCATCGTTCTGGCCAACCTTGTGTTTCTGCCGATCCTTTTCCTGATCAACCGGCTCGATGGATTTCCGCGCACCTCGATCCTGTTGGAAATACCGATCCTGTTGTTCATCCTGCTCGCTGCCCGCCTGTTTGTGGCGGCCTTGAGGACCCAGGGTCTGCGGGGCGCGCTGCAGATCGAGGATCGTACCAAGCCGACGGCGATCCTGGTGGGCACCGACCTGGAGCTGGATGACGCCTTGCGCGACCTTGGCCGGCGCAACGGATCCGCCCCCTTCCGGACAAAGGGCTTGATCGAACCTGGCGCGACCCTCACGGGACATGCCATTCGTGGCATTCCGGTCCTGGGCGGCCTGGAGGCCTTGCCCGCAGCCCTCAAACGCCTGTCTGAAGTCGAGAAGGAAGCTCCGCGACTTGTCCTGGCCGGTGCCCATACGGATGCCGACATCGTCAATCAACTCATCCGGATTGCCTCCCGGACGGGTGCAAAACTGTCCCGGGCACGACCCTCGGACGGCCGCGAAGCCTTTTCCCCGGTCGAAGCCGCGGATTTGCTCAACCGGCCGCCCCGCGCACCCAACCTGTCACCCGCTCGGCCGCTGATTGAGGGGCGCCGGGTCCTGATCACTGGTGCCGGCGGGACCATCGGGTCTCAATTGTCACGGCTCGCGGCGACGCTTGAGCCGGAAAAACTGATCCTGTTCGACGCCTCGGAGGCCAATCTCTACGAAATCGACCTGGAGTTTGCCAAACGTTTCTCCGGTGTTGCCTGGCGCGCCGTGCTCGGCGATGTGCGCGACCGTGACCGGCTTGACGAGATTTTCCGCGAGGAACGGCCCGATGTCGTCCTGCATGCGGCCGCCCTCAAACATGTCCCGATGAGCGAGCGAAACCCGGGCGAGGCAGCACGCACCAATATTATCGGCACCGTCAACACGATCGAGATGTCGCAACAATATGGCGCGCGTGTTGTCGCGCTGATCTCGACCGACAAGGCCGTCAATCCCGGCAATGTCATGGGGGCAACGAAACGCGCCGCCGAACTTTACGCCCGTTCTGCCGCCCCGCGCTCGGACACGACCCGTGTCTGCGTCGTCCGCTTTGGCAATGTGCTCGGCTCAACCGGCTCCGTCGTGCCCCTGTTCGAACGCCAGATCGAAGCGGGTGACCCGGTGACCGTAACCGATCCGGAAGCGACACGTTATTTCATGACCGTCGAAGAGGCATCCGGGCTCGTGCTGGATGCCGCGGCCCAGACCGCCGCCGATCCAGCCCTGAACGGGGCCCTGTATGTGCTGGACATGGGGCGCCCCGTATCAATCATGCGTCTGGCCCGGCAGCTGCTGCGCTTGCGCGGTCGGGACCCCGACGCACCGGGTGCGATCCGTGTTGTCGGGCTTCGACCGGGCGAAAAGCGTCATGAAAGCCTCGTTTATGACTTCGAGAGCACGATCGAGACTTCAATCGACGGCGTCTGGGCGGTTACCGGGCCGGCCCTTGACCCGGTCGCTGTCAGCGCCGGGCTGGATGCCATTGTCAAAGCAGCCGGCAGCAATAACAGCGCTGGAGCATCCGCGGCGCTGGAGGCCCTTTGCAAATTGCGCCCCTCGCCCCTGGATGATTGACTTGCCCCACCGCCGTGATACCTCGCCGCGGAGATGCCGGAACCAACTACGGAGAGCCTTCCATGTCAGACCTTGATCTCGCCCCGGTACGGCGCGCCCTGATTTCCGTTTCTGACAAGTCCGGCCTGGTTGAGCGCGGACGGCAGCTGGCCGATGCCGGTGTCGAAATCCTGTCGACCGGCGGCACGCTGCGGAGCCTCAAGGAGGCCGGCATCCCGGCCCGGGACGTGTCCGAAGTCACCGAATTCCCGGAAATGATGGACGGCCGCCTGAAAACACTTCATCCGCGCGTGCATGGCGGCCTGCTGGCGCGACGCGACAATGGCGATGATCGCGCTGCCATGGGTGCACACGGCATCCCGCACATCGATCTGCTTTACGTCAATCTCTACCCGTTTGAGGAAACCGTCGAAAAAGGCGGCGCCTATGCCGATTGTGTCGAGAATATCGACATTGGCGGACCTGCGATGATCCGCGCCGCGGCCAAGAACCACGCCTGGGTGAATGTCTGCGTGGATGGCGCCGATGTGGACCGGGTCCTGGCCGACATGGCCGAACATGACGGGCATTCGCGGCTCGATCTTCGCAAGTCCCTGGCCGCCAAGGCCTATGCCCGCACGGCCGCCTATGACGCCGCCATCTCAAACTGGTTTTCCGACACACTCGAAGATCCGGCCCCGGAATACCGCGCCTTCGGTGGCGCGCTGACCCAGGCCCTGCGTTATGGCGAAAACCCGCATCAGAACGCCGCCTTTTACAGAAGCGCCGAAAACCGGGCTGGCATCGCGACGGGCCGACAGGTCCAGGGCAAGGCCCTGAGCTACAACAATCTGGCCGACGCTGATGCGGCATTCGAGCTGGCCGGCGAGTTTGCTTCAGACGACGGCGCCGCCGTTGTTATCGTCAAGCACGCCAATCCGTGCGGCGTCGCTGTGCACGACACGCTGTCTTCCGCTTATGAAAAGGCCTTCGCGGCCGATCCGATTTCCGCTTTTGGCGGTATCGTGGCGATGAACCGCACGCTCGACGCGGTCACTGCCGGGGAGCTTGTGAAGATTTTCACCGAAGTCGTCATTGCACCCGACGCGGACGAGGACGCGCTCGCTGTTCTCTCCGCCAAGTCTAATCTGCGTGTCTTGCTGACAGGCGGGATGCCGGACCCGAAACAGGGTGGCTGGCTGACCAAAACAGTCGCCGGCGGCCTGCTGGTCCAGGAACGTGACATTGGCATGATCGCGCCGTCGGAGTTGAAGGTCGTCACCAAGCGCGCGCCGACCGACGCCGAACTCACCGATCTTATGTTTGGCTGGAAAGTAGTCAAACATGTGAAGTCGAACGCCATTGTTTATGCCCGCAACGGCTCGACTGCGGGGATCGGAATGGGCCAGACCAGCCGCCTGGAAGCCGCCCGCCTGGCCGTCCGCAAGGCAGAGGCGACCGCCGCCGAAAACGGTTGGGATGAGCCGCGGACCAAGGGTTCGGTGTGCGCATCGGACGCCTTCTTCCCGTTTGCCGACGGGCTGCACGCAGCTGTCGACGCCGGCGCCACGGCGATCATCCAGCCGGGTGGTTCCATCCGCGATGAAGAAGTCATTGCTGCCGCTGACGAGGCGGGTATCGCCATGGTCTTCACCGGGATGCGCCATTTCCGGCACTAGCGGGACCTGGCGGCACTGCATGTGAATCAAGCAATCATTGTGTGGCCTCGGGTTTTCACGTCATTGTCGACGCATGAAAATCAGCTTCCTCATCCGCGCCGTCAGCGCCATTGCCCTGGCGATTCTGGCCGGTCTGGCGGGATGCGCCACCGGCAACATGACCGGCTGGAGCGTTCCCAGGCGATCCCTAGAGGATCAGGTCGACCTGCTTCGCGAGCATGTTGAAATCCGGTTGCCCGACAATCAGGACACAGCTGTACCAGCGGTGATAATGCTGCACGGCTGCGGTGGGCTGCGTGACGTCCAGGAGGCCTATGCGGCTGATTTACTGGATGCTGGCTATGCTGTGCTTCTGGTCGATTCCAATCGGGCCCGCGAGATCGACCGCTTCGGTGCCATGACCCAAGTCTGCACCGCGCTTCGTCTGTGGGGTCAGGAACGGGCGGCCGACATTCCCGCCGCGATAGCGCTGGCCCGCGAAAGCTCCGCGATTGATGCAGACCGGCTGGCCCTGATCGGCTGGAGCCATGGCGGTTGGACTGTGTTGGAAGCCCTCGACTACGCCGCGGAGGGGCGTTCAGCGCCTGCACTCCTGCCAACGCCTGCCGATCCGGCTTCGACACCCTTGTCGGGGGTACGGGCAGCAATCGCCCTGTATCCCTATTGCGGATTTCCGGTCCGCGCCGACGGCCGGGGCTTCCCGCGAACCATCCCGCTTCACATCATCCTGGCCGAACGCGACCTGGTCGCCCCGCCTGGCGATTGTGTTCGTCTATTCGACCGCTCCGAAGCGTCCGGGGTTGCGGTTGATCATGAAATCTGGCCTGGCCAGACCCACGCCTTCGACGAACCCAACGGTCCGCCCGACCCGCGCATACAATATGATGCGGACGCGGCTGATAGAGCACGCGCCCGCATATTGGTCTGGCTGGAAGAGGCGTTCCCCTAGCCGGGTTGGACGACTGACGCCATTTCGCCGAGCTGGGTCGAGGCGATGGCCAGCTTGGACAAGCTCCACCCGCCTGACTCGTCCAGCTGGCGCTGGACCGAGTCCACACGACCGGCCTCTTCTTCATTGATCGTGTTCCAGGCTTCGACCAGCGCGTCCGCCCAGTCGCGGGACGGATTTTCCACACCTGATGCGAGGGAACCACCCGCCTGCAGCGCGAAACGCATTGCTGATCCGGTGAAGGCCTGCTGGCTGGCATAGAAGTCTTCCATCAGGCGGCGGACGGCAAGCCGGTCCCAATGCTGCTCTGACGACACTTCCTGACCAAGCCCGCGCAGACGGTCGAACTTGAATCGGGCACCGACGGCGTGATATATGTAAGCTGTTGATGCTAATGGCCAATCTGACTCCATGGCCATATCGATAACGTCTGTCGAGGAGGTCAGAGGCCGCAATTCGGCGACTGCAAGAGCGATGTCTTCCGGGGCGCCGGCTTCAACGAAACGCTTCTGTCGCGACTTCACACCCCGGCGTTCATGGGTCGAGATGATTTCGTGGACCATCGAGCGCAGAGACTGGACCCCGGGCTGATAGGCTCCGATCACGTCACCAATCGCGTCCGGTTTCGCCGATTTCTTGTTCCGACCGCGACGCACAAGCCAATAGGTCTGACGGCGAAGAAGACGGATGATTTCCTCGTGCAAGGCTACCTGGACTGACGCCGGAGCCTTGTTGTCCAGCGCATTGATCGCATCTGTGATCTCGGCAAATCCGAAGATCTGCCGTCCGGCTTCGAAGGCCCGGGCAATGGCCGGCACTGTTGCTGTCGTTGAGTCGATCGCCCGGTGAATGAAGGTCGGGCCGCCCAGGTTGATCATCTCATTGGCGAGCACCGTCGAAATGATCTCGCGCTTCAGGCGATGCCCTTCCATGGCCTCGCCAAAGTCGTGCAGGCCTTTCGGGAAATAGTTGACCAGCATGGATTTGAAGTGCGGGTCATCAGGGACATCCGAGGCGACCAGCTGATCGAAGAGGGTGATCTTGGCATAGGAGGTCAGCACGGCCAGTTCCGGTCGCGTAAGACCCTTTTCCCGCGCCTTCAAGCCACGAACCTGTTCAACCGATGGCAGGCCTTCGACCTCCCGATCAAGCTGCCCCAGCTCTTCAAGCCGGGCCATGAAACGTTCATGGGCGTCCAGGTCGGCCGCTGAGGTATGCTCAGCCAGCGACAGGGCCAGGGACTGGTCGTAATTGTGCCGGAGAACATGGGTCGCGACGTCGCTCGTCATGGATTCCAGCAGTTTGTCCCGGGCCTTCCGGCTCATGTCGCCATTGCGAACCATCGGACGCAACAGGATCTTGATATTGACCTCATGATCCGAACTGTCGACGCCTGCGGAATTGTCGATGAAGTCCGCATTGGCGCGACCACCATGCTGGCCGAATTCGATACGCGCTGCCTGGGTGAAACCCAGATTGGCCCCTTCGCCTATCACCTTGGCCCGGACCTCATTGGCGTTGACGCGCAGGCCGTCATTGGTCTTGTCGCCGACTTCCCAGTGCTGTTCGGCAGTCGCCTTCACATAGGTGCCGATTCCACCGAACCAGAGCAGTTCGACATCCGCCTTCAAAAGCGCATGGATCAGCTCCAACGGACTTGCCGTGTCCTTTTCAAGACCGGTCAGGGCCTTGATCTCGGCCGAAAGCGGGATCGACTTCGCCGATCGCGCGAAAATGCCGCCACCCTTTGAAATCAGCGATTTGTCGTAATCTTGCCAGGATGTACGTGGCAGGTCGAACAAGCGCTTGCGCTCATTCCACATCGTCTCGCAATCGCCCGGATCGGGGTCGATGAAAATGTCGCGATGATCGAAGGCCGCCACGAGCCGGATCTGTCTGGACAACAGCATGCCATTGCCGAACACATCGCCGGACATGTCACCGACGCCGATAACCGAGAAGGCTTCGGTCTGGATGTCCTTGCCCATTTCGCGGAAGTGCCGCTTGACGGATTCCCAAGCGCCGCGCGCCGTAATGCCCATTTTCTTGTGGTCGTAACCCGCCGAGCCGCCAGAAGCGAAGGCATCGCCAAGCCAGAAATCGAACTCGTCCGTCGCCAGGCCATTGGCGGTGTCGGAGAAGGTCGCAGTGCCCTTGTCCGCCGCGACCACCAGATACGGATCATCATCATCCCAGCATTCAGTGGCCGCCGGATGGATCACGGCGTCGTCGACAATATTGTCGGTCAGGTCCAGCAAACCACGAATGAAGGTCTTGTAGGCTTCGCGCCCGGCCTCGAACACCTCCTCGCGGGAGCCGTTGCGTGGCAGGGATTTCGGGTAGAATCCGCCCTTTGAACCCACCGGAACAATGACCGCATTCTTGACCTGTTGCGCCTTGACCAGGCCCAGCACCTCGGTGCGGAAATCATCGCGCCTGTCGGACCAGCGCAAACCGCCACGTGCGACCGGTCCAAAGCGCAGATGGACGCCCTCCACGTCCGGGGACCACACAAAGATTTCCCGGAAGGGCTTGGGCAGCGGCAATTCCTCAAGCAGCTCGCTGGCGATCTTGATCGCGATGCGAGGCTTGGGCTGGCCGTCTTCGCCTGTCTGGTAGAAATTGGTCCGCAGGGTCGCCTCGATCAGGTGGAAAATCCTGCGCAGGGCTCGGTCGTGATCCAGACTGGCGACGTCATCAAGTTGTTTGCGAAGCGTCTCGGACACGTCCCAAACAGCATCGGAACGCACTTTCTTGTCGTCGGTAAAGGCCGGGTCGAATTTGACCCGGGCCAGTTCAAGCAATCCCTTGGCTATATCGGGACAGGCAGCAAGAGCCTCTTCCTGGATCGCCTGGGATGGATCAAGGCCGGTCTGCTGGCGGTAGCGCGCGCAAGTGCGCAGAAAGGCAGCTTCACGCCAGGTGACACCGATCTCGACGATCAGGCGATTGAAGCCATCATCCTCGGCACGCCGATCGGCAATTGCCAGCATCGCCTCTTCGAGATTGGGCGCAAGTTCCGCAAGGTCCCGGTCCTTGAGGGTGTCCGACTTCATCTCGAAGTCATGGATATGGGCCCGGTCGAACGGCTCACCATTGGCGCCGCGGCGATCGACCGGAAACCCGGTCTCCTGCACGACATAAAGGCCGAGGTTTTCCAGGACAGGCATGACCCGCGACAGTGAGACCGGTTTGCCGATCCGGTAGATTTTCAGACGCAAGTCATCGGGGCCGTCGTCGGCTTCGCGGTAAACACGCACGGCAACACGGTCCGAGCCGGACAGAGATTCCAGCTTGGTGACATCAGCCAGCGCTTCCTCGGGGTCATAGAGCTCCCGATAGCCGGCCTTGAATGCATCCTGATAGGCCCCCATGCGCAGGCGGATCGCCTCGGGCGCATTGCGCCTGACATGGGTCTCCAGATCGTCTTCCCAGGTGCGGGCCAGCCGGGCGACCTTGCGCTCGAGCTCCCCTGTATCCGGTTCCGGGTGATCGAACGGGTTCAGACCGATGATGTAATGAACCCGCGCCAGCGAGCTGTCGCCAAACTGCGGATAGAAGGCCGAAAGCCGCCCGCCGAAGGCGTCACGGATCAATTCGCCCGCCTGCTCGCGCACTTTCGAATTATAGCGGTCGCGTGGGACAAACAGCAGCGCCGACACGAAGCGGTCGAACTGGTCGCGGCGGATGAACAGTTTTGTCCGCGGCCGGTCATAGAGGTGGAGAATGCCGAGGCACATCTCCAGCAGATCGGTCTCATCCGTCTGGAACAGCTCGTCACGCGGAAAATTCTCGACCGTGTTTCGCAATTTTTTGGCGGAGTGCGTACCCGGCGTCTTGCCGGCCCGCTCCAGAACACGGCGCACCTTGCGCCGGATCAGCGGCACTGCACTGGCACTCTGGTCGTAGGCCTCGGCGGTGAACAGGCCGACAAAACGGGCCTCGCCTATCACGGCACCATCTTCGCGATAACGTTTGACACCAATATAATCCATGTAGACGCGGCGATGGACGCGCGACTTCATGTTGGCCTTGGCGACGATGATCGGGCTCGGTTCGCGCAGAAAGGTTTCGATCGCCGGCGTCAGCACCGCCGGTTCGGATCCTTTTCTGAGAACATGGCGTTCCGGATCCCGCAGGACCCCGCGGCCGGATTCGGGCCTGACACGGGGGTGGCGCTGCGCCATCGAGCCGTCTTCGTCGACCTCGAAATCATAGACCCGGCAACCAAGGAAGGCGAAATGGTCGTCACGAAGCCAGCGCAGAAATTCAAGGGATTCCGCTAGTTCATCGGGCGCGGCATGGGTTCGGGCGCCAGCGAGATGCGCGATCGCATCATCCATCTGCGCGCGCATGTCGGTCCAGTCTTCGACCGCGACGCGTACGTCGTCGAGGGTCGCTGTGACACCTTCGATCAAGGTCCGGCGGGACAATTCATCAAGCGGTGGCAGATGAACCTGGATCATGGATTCGGCAAGGCAGCGCCCCGCCTCGCCAACCCGGGCGCCGTCATTGTCGCGACGGACCTGCACGATGGGGTGGAACATCGCTATGATGTCATGCCCCTGGGCACCAACTTCGCCCATCACGGAATCGACAATAAACGGCCGATCTCGGCCGATGATTTCCAGGACATCCCTCGGCAGCTCGGTGCCGTCGGAACGGGTCGCCGGTCGCATCCGCACAAGGATGTCGTCGCCGGGCCGCTTGTCGCCGAAGCGCCAGAAATCCATGCTCAGCGCAGCGAGATCGTCCGGGCCAACCCGTTCGAGGTCCTCGGCGAGGGCATCGTCATAGATTTGTGAGAAGAATGAGTTTCCCGGATCACCGCATTCGGTGCCGAAAGCCTCGAGCCAGCGCGAACGCGCTGCCTCCATGAAATCTGCGCGACTGTAAGCGTGCGCGACTCCGACGACCGCCCCCATGGTGGCGCTCCCTGGACTGTTATGTTTATGACCCGACCCTAGTCCTGTTTGAAATGCAAGCAACCCGCCTACGCCGTTGAAAACGCAAACGTGCCATTCTTTTTCTCAAGCCTTGAAAAGGTAGCGATAACGGCGCCGCCGGGTAGGGACAGGGGAACCCGGCGGCGCCTGGCAGGCCTCATAGGCAGGCTGGGGGGACGCACATTGAGGCCCGTTCTTCGCAAGCGGGACCGACCGTGGCGGTCATGGGGGGAGACCGCGAGAGCCGTTTGCCCGCTACGACTCTCATGTAGAAAGCCGACGGCGAATTTAAAGGCCGGATCGATCGAATTTCTTATGAATTCGCATCC
Source organism: Maricaulis maris MCS10 (assembly GCF_000014745.1). Classification (NCBI taxonomy): domain Bacteria; kingdom Pseudomonadati; phylum Pseudomonadota; class Alphaproteobacteria; order Maricaulales; family Maricaulaceae; genus Maricaulis; species Maricaulis maris. Next base: position 3,217,652 of record NC_008347.1, read on the forward strand.
ACGGCGCCATTATCACCAGGATGTGATCGACCGTATTCTGCGGTAATCTGAGAGCTGGGCCGGTCAGACCAGCGGCGCCTCGACGGGCCAGCTCCGCGTCAGCGACTGCCAGTCGATTACCGGCGCCATGCGGGCTACCAGGTCGAACGCCATGGCGCGGGTCTCGGTGACATCGCGTGGCTCTACGGCCAGCGCGCCCACGGCTTCGGGCACCACAGTCACAGCCTTGTCCCGATTGGCGTCGTCAAACACGGTCGCGAGGATGGAGAATGGAGCCGAAAAACCGACCAGCAGGGCTGTGGAACCGGCGCTTCGTGCCAGGACCTGATGAAAGTACGGATCAGAGAAGGCAGACAGGCCTCTTCGCTGGAAGACGGCCTCCTGTGCATTTGGACGCAATCCATCGATGGGCGCTCGACCGGCCTGCGGTCCCTCCCCCTGAAACTGGCAATGGCAGACCCGCCAACCGGATTGGCGAGCGTGGCGGAGCAATTCCTTGATCCGGTCGATGACAATACTGTTTTCCGGATCAATGCGGCCATTGGGCCCGGTCACCTGGTCGCGCTGGCAATCGAGCAGGATCAGGCAGGGGTCAGCGAAGCTCATGCGGCCTCCTCGGGCTTGCGTTCACCACCTTCCTCTTGCATGCGGGCGAGCGAGAGGTCAAACGGGCCGGGCCGGTCCCAGTCGCCATCCGGACGGATGACCACCATCGGATCGGCATCCATGGTGATAGCGTTGGCCGGCGGCACGAGGTCGCGCTCGATCTCGACATATTTATAGTCCGAGAAGCCGAACTCCGGGCGCTCGGCGCGAATCCGGAAGCCATGTGTGCGCCAGTATTTGACCCGGTTGAGCTGGGCATGACCCAGCATTTTGCGGTACCCGCGACGGGCGGAATAGCGTTGCGCTTCCTGCATGAGCACGCGCATCACCCCGTAGCGCCTGAACTGCCGCAACACGGCGGCACGCTCGACCTTCGCGAAATCGGCAAAGAAGCGCAGTCGCAGGACGCCAACGGGCTCGGCACCACGCCAGGCGATCAAATGCGCCGCGCCGACCAGGTCATTGCCATCATACTCTTCCGAGTAAGGCGCAAACTGTTCACCCAGATAGATCACGCCGCGCAAGGTCATGGCCATCACAACCTGGTCGAGGTTGCGCGCGATGGTCACTTTGAGACTGTCGGGTATCGCGTTTTTCATGAACCACCCTCCCATTTGCCGAGAACGGTCCGCTTCAACAGCATGTCGCCCAGCTTCTGCGGAAAGCCGGTACTGCCGTAGAGCTCCGGGGCACCGTCAGGATAGGCACAGATTTCGAAATTCAGACGTCTCATCAATGCCTTGCCTTCCGTTGTCCGCGCCCGGGCATAGACCCGGACGTCGGAATAGAAACCGCGCCACCCGACCAGGAGCGCTCGCAGGGCCGCCGCCTGCGCGTGCGGCGTGCGCCCGGCCAGACCCCAAGACAGGAGGGCTGCCGCCCGCTCTTCCAGTCCGCACACCCACTCACGACGGGCATTGGCGAACCCAAATTCACCTGCAAGGAGGGCAGAGACACCGGATTCGCTAAGCGGGATTGAGGCAACGAAACCGTCAGGCCTGCCATTCCAACGACGCATGTGCAGCGATCTCCGGGTCCATTCCTGGACGCGTCCGATGTCGGCCGCACCCGCGATCTCACCCTCGATCAACTCATTGGCAAGTGCGTGGAATTCATCGATCTCGGACAATTGGACAGGCTTGAAATCCAAGGACCCAAAGGCCTTGTCGAGACGTTCAAGAGGAAACTTGAAGCCTGTATCCAAAGAGCTGGCCCTCAGCTCATCACTCACCATTACGCACGCTCCGCCATGTAGTTAATTCTTCGTTAACACCGGCGCGCTATCAGTACTTCTGCGAAGTTGGCATGGGGGGTATTCTCGGTTTGGATAACGATCTGCGGCGCAATGTTTTTGATTGGGACGATCTGCAGATCTTTCACGCAGTCGCCACCACAGGCTCGATGAGCGCGGCCGCGACTGTCCTCGGCTGCCAGCAGTCGACCGTGTCGAAACGGATGCGGCAGCTCGAAAGTCGCCTGTCAGCACAGTTGATTGAGCGAAGGGCTGATGGCGTTGTGCTGACCAGGGCCGGCTCCGCGGCGCTGGACTATGCGGTCACCATGCAACGGTCCGCGCAGCGCCTCGAGACCGAACTCGCCGGCATGGACCGCAGCCTGGCCGGTCAGGTCTCCTTGCGGGTACCGGATGGCCTGGCGACCTACTGGTTGGCACGACATATCCCGGAGTTTCAACGGGTTAACCCGGAGATTGTGCTGAAGATAATCAATGATCGATCGGCGGCAGCCAGCGACACGGCCGCAGCGCTCAGCCTGACCTTCACACCCGACAAGGCGATGGATACCGAAGCACGCGCCCTTGGCAGTGTGCACTACATGCCGATGGCGTCCCGGGATTTCATTGCCACCTATGGCGCACCACGGTCACTGGAAGACGTCCTTACACTGCGCTTTTTGCGACTGGAACAATACGACCCGTCCCTCCACCTCTGGCAGCGAAAAGCCACGGCAACTGATGAGGTTGTAAGATATTCGTTCACAGCGGACATCAGTTCGGTGCTATTTGAAACCATACGCCATGGGGGTGGAATCGCCATGGCACCAACCTACCTGGCGTCCTTGTACCCGGATGAACTGGTTGTTCTTGACTATGACTTTCATCAAGACGTCCGCTTCTGGCTCAAGAATTCACCGGGAAGCCTGGGAATAACCCGAATAAAGTGCGTTGCTGACTGGATTGCCGAACTGTTCAACCGTAGACTCCATCCTTGGTTCCGCGAAGAGTTTTGCCATCCAAGTGAGTTTAGCGACGTGGAAGTCATCAAACCACAGACGTGAGGACGCCATGAGTGCAAGAGGCCCGACCAGTATTGACCAGCACGTAGGGGCCCGTCTGCGCCTGCGGCGCAGCCTTCTGGAAATGAGTCAGTCAGAACTGGGCGAAAAGCTCGGTGTGACCTTCCAGCAAGTCCAGAAATACGAACGTGGCACCAACCGTATTGGCGCCAGCCGCCTGTTCAACGTCGCCAAGGTGACGGAAGTTCCGGTGTCCTATTTCTTCGAAGGCCTCGAAGAAGACGGGTCATCCGAGCTCAAGGGCGGCGACTCCGACACCTTGTATGACTTCATTGCCAGCCCTGATGGTCTGGCTCTGGCCTCGGCTTTTGCCGGTATCAAGGATCAGACTGTCCGTCGCCGGGTCATAGACCTGCTGCGCTCGCTCGCTGATTGATCATGCCGCGCCCGGCCACAGGTCGGGCGCGATTTGACCGCGACCTTTCTCCGATCATCTCCGTTTGACAGGCATCAACGTCTAACAGGCACCAACGCCTGACAGCGATGATGGCTGATAGAATGATGAACAGATCGGCCAGAAAATGGCCCTGTCCTCGCCCACACCGTGCCTCGCTTCGGCAGGAAGATGTTGTCTCCAGACACATGGAGGCCATCATGACCCATCGCCCGAACAATCCGTTCCGCCCGCCGCTCCAAGCACCGGCAGCGCTCAGGATCGGCCTGCCGCACCTGCTGGTGAGCTCGCCCAAACGCCGGATAGCCGCTGACCAACGTCACGCGACCTATGTCCGGCTTCGCGAGTTGCGGTTCGCTTGAGCAACCGCGGCCAAACAGCATCAACAGCCTGAAAGGGCTGACGATCCAGTTTCCAAACTGTCAGAAGGAGACCAAACTGTCAGACGGAGAATGGAGCGGGCGATGAGATTCGAACTCACGACATTCACCTTGGCAAGGTGACGCTCTACCCCTGAGCTACGCCCGCTCACGATTGGCGCGGTCAGGCCGCGCCGGGGAGCGGGGTATATCGCGCAAAGTTTCGAAGATTGCAAGCACCTGTCTCCGTCCTCTTGCACATCACGCGCAGCCGGGCTTCAACACGGGAATGATGACAGGCCGGACCCAACTCCTGGAGCGCCTCGATGCGCTTGGCATTGCACACCAAACCCACGACCACGCGCCGATCTTCACGGTGGCCGAGGGCGAGGGCATCAAGCAGTCAATGCCGGGCGGTCACACAAAGAACCTGTTCCTGCGGGACAAGAAGGGCCATCTCATCCTGGTGTCGGCACTGGGCGAGACAGCGGTCCCGATCAACAAGTTGCACCCCGTACTCGGTTGTGGTCGCCTGTCCTTTGGCAAACCCGAACTGCTCTTCGAGGCCTTGGGCGTCCGCCCCGGGTCGGTCAGTGCCTTTGCGCTGATCAATGATCCGGCAGCGCGCGTTCAATTCGTCCTCGATGCGGCTCTCATGAAGCACGAGCTGGTCAATTTCCATCCGCTTTCCAATGACGCAACGACGGCTGTCCGCTCGGTAGACCTGATCCGTTTCGCGCGGGAAACCGGCCATGAGCCCCTGATCATCGACTTCGCGACACTGGCCGCAACACGCGCTGCGGCGCAGTGACCGCTTGCATCCGCGACAAGCAGGGGCCACTTAGATCATCCAGATCATGACACCCGACAAGAACAAGGACTGCAGCATGACCCTGATCGGTGGCACCGGCGACAATGAAATCGATAGCAATGACCTGGTCCGGGACTCCTCCGACCAGACCTTCATGCAGGATGTCATCGAGCCGTCGCGCGAAGTCCCGGTCATCGTCGACTTCTGGGCGCCCTGGTGCGGCCCATGCCGCCAGCTCGGCCCCCTGATCGCGAAATGCGTGATGGAGGCGGCCGGCGCGGTCAGGCTGGTCAAGATCAATATCGACGAAAACCCCGGCATCGCGCAGCAATTACGGGTGCAGTCGATCCCGGCAGTGTTCGCCTTCAAGGACGGCCAGCCGGTCGACGGTTTTACCGGCGCACTGCCCGAGAGCCAGATCAAGGATTTCATCGCCCGCATATCCGGCAAGGGGCCGAGCGAGGCTGAACTGCGCGCCCTGGTCGACCGGGCTCTGGCCTCAATCGAGGCCGGCGACCTCAATGGCGCCTCCCAGGACCTTGCCGCCGTACTGCAGGCCGATCCGGGCCATCCCGGCGCGATAGGCTCTCTCGTCCGGCTCTGGATCAAGGCCGGCGATACCGACAAGGCCGCAAGCATCCTGGCGCAGGTCCCGGCCGACCGCGCCGATGATCCGGCCATTGATGGCGCGAGAGCGGCGTTGGAATTGGCCACCGGCGCGCCTGTCGACGACGCCGAAACAGCCGCATTGCGGCAGGCCGTCGCGGCCGATTCGAGCAATTTCCAGGCCCGGTATGACCTGGCCGAGGCCCTGTTGACCGGTGGGGACCACAAGGGCGCGGTCGATCAACTGATTGCCATCACGGCCCTGGATCGGGAATGGAATGAACAGGCGGCCCGCACACTCCTGCTGAAAGTCTTCGAAGCCGCCGGACCGGCATCCGATGTCACGCGCGATGGTCGTCGTCGCCTTTCAGCTATCCTGTTTTCCTGAGGACCCGCCCGATGAGCGATACACAAACCCGCGACGTTGATCCCAAACTGCTCGAAATCCTGGTCTGCCCGGTGACCCGTGAAACGCTTCGCTATGACCGTGAAGCCCACGAGCTGATCTCCGAGGGCGCCGGCCTGGCCTACCCCGTCCGCGACGGCATTCCGATCATGCTGCCGGACGAAGCCCGGCAGCTGGACGACTGACATGGCACGCCCCTGGCCGGAAACCCTGGACTTTTCCAGCGCCGACAAGCGGCTCCACGTGCGGTTTGACGATGGTCAGGCCTTCGAAATACCGTTCGAGACCTTGCGGGTCGAAAGCCCCAGTGCCGAGGTCCAGGGTCACGGTCCCGGCGAGAAAAAAATGGTGACGGGCAAGAAAAATGTGGGCGTCCGGGCCGCTGAACCGGTCGGTCGCTACGCTGTCCGTATCCTGTTTGATGATGGCCATGACAGTGGCCTGTTCACCTGGGATTACCTCTACGCACTCGGTGAAGCCGCGCGCTGACACACCAAATCCGATCAGGACGGGCGACTGGATGACCGGCAGAACATGGCGATGGGGCATGGTTGGCTGTGGCGACGTCACCGAGCGCAAGAGCGCGCCCGCCTATCAAAAGGCCGCCCACAGCGAGCTTGTCGCCGTCACCTCACGCAGACCTGACCGCGCCGAGGACTATGCCCGGCGTCACGGCATTGCCGAAGTGCATGACACGCTCGACGGCCTTCTGGCCAGCGACACGGTCGATGCCGTCTATATCGCCACGCCCCCGGCCTCTCACCGTGACCTCGCCCTCAAGGTCGCCGCGTCCGGCAAGCCGTGCTGCATCGAGAAACCGCTGGCCAACTCATACCCTGACTCAAAGACCATATCCGACGCCTTTGCGGCGAGGGGCACACCTCTGTTCGTGGCCTTTTACCGCCGCAGCCTTCCCCGCTTCGGCCAGATCGCCGACTGGATCAATCAGGGCGAGATCGGTGCGGTCCGGCATGTCCATTGGAGCCTGACCCGCGCGCCGAGTGACCAGGATCAGGCGGGAAGCGAGAATTGGCGGACTGACCGCGAAAAAGCGCCGGGCGGCTATTTCGATGACCTTGCCTGTCACGGACTCGACCTGTTCGACCATCTGGTCGGCCCGCTCCAGGACGCGGCCGGGCAAGCCAGCCACCAGCACGGCCTCTACACGGCCCCCAGCGCCTTTGCTGCCAGCTGGCAACATACGGGCGGTGCGACGGGTAGCGGTCTGTGGAATTTTGCTGCCCGCAGCCAGGAAGACGCGGTGCGTATTCTCGGGTCGCACGGCGAGATCCGCTTTTCCGTCTTCGAGGAAGAGCCGGTCCGATTGATCACGGATGCCGGCGAGGTCGCACGCATCATCGACAATCCCGACCCGGTCCAGCTACCGCATGTCGAGGCAATGATGGCTGATCTCAATGGCGGGGCTGCGTACACGGCCCGCGCCGAACACGCCCTGCGGACGGCACGGGCCATGGACGCCATCCGCAAGCCGTGACCGGCCAGCTGATCGCAGTGGTGCGCGAACGAACGACGACAGGCAGACGGACATTGGCTAGTCTTGGCCGGCACACGCCAGAGAGACCAGAACCATGTCGAGCCCAACTGTTTCCAATCACCGCATTTCCACGATGTTTTTCGGGGGCCTTGCCGCCCTCGCCATCAGCACCGGCGCATTTGCCGGGCCCGACGAATTCGGCCCGGGCCCGCTGATCGAGGCCTATGGCCAGATCGCGCCGGTTGACGCCGACATGATGATACCGGAAGGCGCCAGCTTTGCTGTGACCTTTGATACGGCAACACGGTCAGAGGCGGAAACTCTCAACCGGACGCTGACCAGCGCCGCGAGATTTCTCAACATGCACGTCGCCAATGGCGTGGAAGCGGGCTCGCTTCGGGTCGCCGTTGTGGTGCATGGCGGCGCTGTCCATGACGTTTCGTCAGCGACCGCGGGCGCCAATGCGGATCTGATCGCAACACTGCTTGAGCATAATGTTCGGGTTATCGTCTGCGGCCAGAGCGCATCCTATTATGACGTCGGACGCAGCGACCTGCTTCCTGGCGTCGAAATGGCTTTGTCGGCGATGACCGCTCACGCGCTGCTGCAGCAGGCCGACTATACGCTCAACCCGTTCTGAAGCCTGGATCAGGCCGCATCCAGGCGTCTGCCCTTGAGGAGCCGTGGCGGATCCCCCGTCTCGCCGCCCGCCTGGCGCATGAAGAAGCGCCGGGCCGGCCCGATCTTGTTGACCAGAGACATGCCGAGCCCGCGCAACTGGCGGACCGGCTCGATGTCGTTGGAGAACAGGCGGTTGAACAGGTCAGTACCGGCGGCCAGCGAGACGCTGTCAAATTTGCGCCAGTCCTCATAGCGGCGCAGCGTGATCAGCGCGCCGATATCAAGGCCGACCCGTTTGGCTTCGCCGGTGACTTCCGCCAGGGCGGCCGCGTCGCGTATCCCGAGATTGAAGCCCTGACCGGCCAGCGGGTGGATGCCGCGCGCTGCGTCGCCGACAAAGGCGATCCGCTCGTCACAAAAACGCTCGGAATAGCGAAGCCCGAGCGGGTAGGTGAAGCGGGCGCCTTCGGGCCGCACATCGCCGAGAAAATCACCAAACCGGTTCTCGAGTTCTTCCTGGAAGACGGCGTCCGGTGCATCCTTGAGTGCGTCTGCGATGGCGTCCGGTTCAGTCCAGACAAGGGAGGCTCGATTGTCAGGAAGTGGCAGGATGGCGAAGGGGCCCGATGGCAGGAAGTATTCATAAGCCACGCCATTATGCGGCTCTGAATGACGCACTGTTGCCACGACGCCCTTCTGACCATACTGCCAGCCGGCCGTCCGGATCGCCGCCTGTTTGCGCAAGCGCGAAAACTTGCCGTCACACGCGACCAGCAACTGGCCTGACAGGATCCGGCCATCATCGAGATAGAGTTCAACGCCGTCACCGCGGGTCTCATAGCGATCGGCCCTGGCTGGCGCGAAGACGCTAATCCCGGACTTCGATTTCAGCGCCTGGATCAGCGCAAAGCGTGAGTGCCGGTTCTCGGCCATCCAGCCGAGCGGCTCACCGTCATCGCCGTCGGAAATCTCGCGCCGGTCGAAGTGAAGACTGTGCGGCCCCGGTCCACCCGGCTTGTCGCCGCCATAAGGGCGTCCGTCGCACACCAGGATATGTTCGATCCGTTGGGTGTGAGGCCTTAGATATTCAGCGACACCAAGGGCTTCGAACATGCGCCAGGACGTATAGGCAAGCGCAGAGGCGCGGCCGTCGAACTCGGGCGCGATCTGCTCGTCCATTTCAAGCACATCGACGAGCGCTACCGTCAGGCCCGCCTGGTCCATGGCCAGCGCCAATGTCATTCCGGCCAGTCCGCCGCCGACGATCACAACATCGCCTTGATAGGATGGTGTCTGAGTCATGGGGCGCAGAATAGGCGCTTTGGGCCCGCTGAAAAGCGGCCAGAGCGTCGCAGTGCTGTTAACCTTTGTTTACCGACCGGGAAGACTTGCAGCGTTAGGAAGTAGGCATGAGCCGCAAACCTTCGACCCGCAAAGCCAAGACGCCCAAATCAGCGCCCAAGGCTGCACCGCCCTGGCGCTTGCGGCTGACTGACCTCCTGTTCGGCACCGTCATGCTGGCGACAGGCGTATTCCTGATGGCGTCCCTGTTGTCACACAATGTCCTCGACCCGAGCTGGAATGTCGCCTCGGACGGACGGATCGGCAACTGGATGGGGCGTCCGGGCGCTACGGCCAGTGACGCCCTGTTGCAGGCCCTTGGATGGGCCTCGGGCGGTCCGGCAATCGCCCTGGTCATATGGGGCGGTATCCTGATCTGGCGGACACCGCAGCAGCGGTCAGGATCCATCGGCATTTTCCGCTGGATATTCGCGGCCCTGGGAACGGCCGGATTCGCGGCCGCGGTGGCCTCACTGCCGGTTCCGCAAGCCTGGCCCCTGGCGCCCGGCCTCGGCGGCGTGATTGGCGATTTTTTCCTGGGCGCGCTCGCTTCCCTGCCGCTTGGACTTGAACTGCCCGGCGCCACAGCGCTCGCGGCCGGTTTCGCGCTATTGCTTTCAATCGCCGGTATTTTCTTCACATTCGGCCTGCGCGCCCGGGACCTGAGCGCGGCCGTGGATGTTGGCGGGTTGGCTTGGGCGACGCTGCGGGTCTGGTTTGATCGCTTGCGCGAACGTTTGACAGGTCGCTGGTCGGACGACGCCGAAACCGCATTTGACGATGACGCTGATGATGAACCCCGCAATGAACCGGTCCTGAAGCGGGCCATGCGGGCGGCGGATTCTGCACCGGCTGCGGCCGCGATGGCCCGCAATGACGAACCCGGCGCACCGAACTACAATCCCGCCGTCAAGGTCGCCCCCTCTCGCAAGTCAAAGGCATCTGATCGTGATACCCGCGAGGCCCAGGGCGCATTGCCCTTCGCCCGGAATGCCGGCTTCAAACTGCCCCGCCTCGACCTGCTCGCCAAACCGTCGGTCCGCAATGATGCCATCGATGAAATGGCACTTCGACAGAATGCTGAATTGTTGCAGGGGGTTCTGTCCGATTTCGGGGTCAAGGGCGAGATCGTCCAGGTCCGTCCGGGTCCGGTTGTGACTCTCTATGAATTTGAACCTGCGCCGGGCGTGAAATCCTCCCGCGTCATCAATCTCGCTGATGATATTGCCCGCTCGATGAGTACGATGGCGGCCCGTGTCGCGGTCGTACCGGGACGCAATGCGATCGGGATAGAACTGCCCAATCCGAAACGCGAAACGGTCTTCCTGCGGGCCCTGTTCAATTCGAAAGCCTTCGAAGATGCCAAGGCCGAGCTGCCGTTTGCGCTCGGCGAGACAATTGGTGGGGAACCCTTTGTTGCCGACCTGACCCGCATGCCCCACCTGCTGATTGCCGGTACGACCGGCTCGGGCAAATCGGTGGGCATCAATGCGATGATCCTGTCCCTGCTCTACCGGCTGCCACCGGAAGACTGCCGGATGATCATGATCGACCCCAAAATGCTGGAATTGTCGGTCTATGACGGTATCCCGCACCTTCTCTCCCCTGTGGTTACCGATCCCAAGAAGGCCGTCGTGGCATTGAAATGGGCGGTGCGGGAGATGGAGAGCCGCTATCTGCGCATGTCCAAGGTCGGGGTTCGCAATGTCGCCGGCTTCAATGAACGCGTCGCCGAAGCCCTGGAAACCGGCGAGCCACTCTCGCGGACTGTCCAGACCGGCTATGACAAGGAGAGCGGCGAACCGATCTTTGAGACCGAGACCATCGCCGCCGAGAAAATGCCCTATATCGTCGTGGTCATTGACGAAATGGCCGACCTGATGATGGTCGCCGGCAAGGAAATCGAGGGCGCCGTCCAGCGTCTGGCCCAGATGGCACGAGCCGCCGGGATCCATCTGGTCACGGCGACCCAGCGGCCGTCTGTTGATGTGATCACCGGTACCATCAAGGCCAATTTCCCGACCCGGATTTCCTACTCCGTGACCTCCAAGATCGACAGCCGCACCATTCTCGGCGAGCAGGGCGCGGAACAATTGCTGGGCATGGGCGACCTTCTCTACATGGCCTCGGGTGGCCGGGTGCGTCGACTGCACGGTCCTTTCGTGTCGGACAAGGAAGTCGAGGATGTTGCCGCCTTCCTCAAGAAGCAGGGCGCACCGGAATATCTTGAAGCGGTCACCGCGGGCGGTGATGACGATGAGGACGGCCAGTCCGGCATGGAGCTCGGGGACAGCGGCGACAGCCTGTTTGACCAGGCCGTGGCTCTCGTCGCCCGCGATCGCAAGGCATCGACTTCCTATATCCAGCGCCGCCTGCAGATTGGCTATAACCGCGCTGCCACCCTGATCGAGCAGATGGAAGAAGAGGGCATGATCGGCCCGGCCGACCATGCCGGTCGTCGCGAGATATTCCTGCCGGAGGGCGAGGGGGCCTGAGCCGGTTTGCGGCGGACGCTCCTCACTCCATCGTGAATGGCGCGGGCGTTCAGGCGCTGCAAAGGTCGCCATGCCGGGGGGCAGGACGATCGAGGGACGAATCATGAAGTTTTTCTGGCTGGCCGCCGGCCTGTCCTTGCTGGGCCCGCCGGTCCTTGCCCAGACCGCGCCACAGGCAAATGAATTGTGGCGGACCGACAATGTCGACCGGCCGGAAGCTGTCCATGTGCCTCACGGCAGCGACTGGGCCTATATCGGCAACCAGTCCGGTGCCGGTGAGGAAACCGACCCGCCCGGACAGGGTTATGTCTCCCGCCTCAACCTGGTTACCGGAGCTTGGCAGGCGCGCTGGAGCGACGGTTTCGACGACCCGCTGGGGATCGTCTCGCAGGGTGACCGCCTCTACATGGTCGATGCCGGGCGTCATGTGATCGCGCTGGATATGGACAGTGGCGATGAGCTTGATCGCTGGACCCTCGAAATCGACAATATCTTCCTCAATGACATCGCCATCGACCCTGATGGGCGCATCTGGGTGACGGACACACGCGGCGGCCGGGTGTTCGGCCTTGTGGAAGGATCCTGGCGGCTCCTGTTCGAGGGCGATCCCTTCACCGGCGCCAATGGCATCGAATTTGTCGATGGCTGGATTTATGTCGTCTGTTCCAGCGGCGTCGGCAATCTGATCCGCGTCCAGCCGGACACGCTGGCGACGACCGTCTTGCTGGAGGGCGAGGGATCGCTCGATGGAGTGGTCACCGACGGTCGCGGCGGACTGGTACTGAGCGATTTGCGCGGCCGGCTGCTTCATTGGTCCGAGACAAGCGGCCTGACCGTGCTGGACGGGTATGAGGATGAGGAGATCATGCTCAACTCGATTGGCGGCACCCCGGATGGGCGTTTTATCTTCGCACCACACTGGTCCAGCTCCCGGCTCTCGGCTTATGAAATCCACTATCCGGCTCGATAGCGGCATATGTCGTGGCGAGGACTGGCGCGGGTGAGCGGATCATGAACATCAAGGTCTTGCTCACGCCGCAATCCCGGTTCAGCTTGGCGCCATGATCACACTGCTTGCCTCCCTCGCCCTTTTGCAGGCGACCGACCCGGCGCCGCTTCAAGACGAAGCGGCCCGGGAACCCGCAGCCATCCAGCAGTCACCCGAACAGGTGCCGCTGGACCGTGAGACCGCACTGGCCGGGATCAATGCCGCGCTCAATTCCATCGACACGCTGCGCTCGCGCTTCATCCAGATCGCTCCGGACGGGTCCTCGGCCCAAGGCAATCTGGCCCTGTCACGCCCCGGCCGCCTGCGACTGGACTATGACGAACCCAACCCGCTGCGGATCATTGCCGACGGGACGACTATTGCAGTCGAGGACCGGGCGCTGGAGACGGTCGACCGGATTCCCCTGCGCTCGACACCGCTCTGGTGGTTGTTGAAGCCGGAGATCGACATCGCCGAGGACGCGGCGATTGTGTCGCTGGAGCGGGAGTTCGGATTTCTCTACCTGACGCTCCGTGATCCATCCGACGAGATGGAAGGCGAGATCATGTTCGTCTTCTCCCAATCCGATCACGCGCTCCGCGAATGGTTTGTCACCGACGCTTTGGGAGAAATCACACGGGTGAGCCTAATCGATGTGCAATCCGATGTGACCCTCAATCCGCGGATCTTTGTCATCCCGGAGCCGGAATCCCGTCGTGATTCGAGGCGTGGCCGATAGAAGGTTGCGGCTTTTTGGACACACGCAATTTCTTTCTCATTTTTTATTTGTAAAAGTTTGGTCGCTGTGGCGTTATTGTTACGCTGACTGAGAGGCAATGGATCGGCGTCGTCCCCCCGCTTGCGGATCCCCATCTCAGTCGCGCCGGATTGATCCCCTCCCGGCGCTGCGCTCACACAGACAAGCGCATGGCTTTGCGCCCGGTCTCCTCCCCCTCGAGACCGGGCGCAATTCGTTTCAGGACCACTTGTCACCGGCTATCCCCCGTTTCTCACACCTGCGCCCCTGTTGCGGCGACGGATTGAGGGTTAAATACGCGTCATGCAATTCCATGATGACCCCGACGACGCTGACTTTCCGCGCCTGCTCGAAGAAATCCCGCTCCTGTACAAGGCCAAGGCCTTTGCCGAGAGCCTGAATTCCAACTCCTGGTTCGCCCGCCTGGGTGAGCCGCTGGACGAGCGTGAAGCCTATCTGGCCCGCGCCTATCTGGATGGCCTTGGATTTCCCGATGCCGAGCCGGGCGTACTCACAGACTGGGAAGAAGCCGCCGGCGCGGCGGAAACGCTCGATCGTGATCCGGTAAGCTGGGAAGCCGAGGAGATGCTGCGCACCGGCCTCGTTTCCCGTGTGCTGGAACGCCTCGACGAAGAAGCCGTGCACGCAGCGCTGTCGATGGTGGCCCAGAAGACCGGCGACAGCGCCCGCGACATCATCGAGGACGCGGCCGCCATGGATGATGTCGAGGACATGACCCTGGTCAATGCCGCAGCCGGTGCCCTCGCCCAGGCCGCCAATGGCGCAGCCTTGGTGATTCTGGCCGAAGCCGAAGACGATCAGCCGCCCCACCCCTTCCTGGCCCGCTGGCGCCTGTTCGCCCGCGGTCGCTGGCCCGTCGGCATTGCCGGCTCGACCTACAATATTCTTTGAATTCCCACACAGACGAGACCGCGCCATGACCCTGACCCTTGCCAGCTGGAACATCAATTCCGTGCGCCTGCGCGCCGTCCCGCTCATTGCCGACTGGGTCCAGGAAGCCGATCCCGATGTCTTGTGCCTGCAGGAAATCAAATGCCTCGAGGAACAATTTCCCGAGGAGGCCTTCAGGGAAATGGGATTCAGGCATTTCCACGTGCGCGGCCAAAAGGGCATGCACGGGGTCGCGATCGCGTCAAAATATCCGCTCGAAGATCTGGGCGATGTCGAGCTGTGCCCACGAGGCGAAGCCCGCCATCAGCGGGTCGGTGTCGAGGGAATCGAGCTGCACAATTTCTACATTCCCGCCGGCGGCGACGAACCGGATCCGGCCATCAATCCGCGCTTTGCCCACAAGCTGGAATTTCTGGATCGGATCGAGCGCTATTTCGCGGGACGCGCGAGTGAGAATGCGGCCCTCGTTCTGGTCGGAGACTTCAACATTGCGCCCTATGAGCATGATGTCTGGTCGCACAAGCAATTGCTCAAAGTGGTGTCCCACACGCCTGTCGAGGTCGAGGCGCTCGAGCGGATCCGACAGGCCGGGCAATTCTCTGACGTGGCTCGTGAGCTCATTCCGATGGACGAGAAAATCTACACCTGGTGGAGCTATCGGGCGAAGGACTGGCGGGCCGCCAATCGCGGGCGCCGTCTGGACCATATCTGGGCATCGCCCGCTGCCCGTGACCGCGCCCTGGCAGGCGGCCGCGATGCCTTCCGCATATGGGAAGACGAGCGCAGCCGTGAAAAGCCGTCCGACCATGCCCCGGTCGCGCTGACCCTGGGCAGTTAGAGGCGTTCGGCCATGAAGGCCTGGAGATCGAAATCGACCTGGTCGATGCCATGGTCGGTGACACGATCATAATCTCGCTGCCAGCCCCTCAGGCGGTCATTGGCAGCATCGACCATTGATCTGACGTGCTCCTGCAAAGCCTCGCAATCAGGCTGTGGGCCGTCCTGGATGACGTCATTATACGTCTCGATCATGCCGAGGAAGGCGATCAGCGCGTGGACATTCTCGTGCACGGTCAATACGTGCATCCGGGCGTCCCAGCGCTCCCGGTCAGACCGCCGCGCCCGGTCATAACCGGTCCAGTTCGGATAGAGGATTTCGACCTCGAGCGGGATCTCCAGCAAGGTCAGTGAGCAGCCCCGGGGCGTCAGCTCGTACTGCATGTAATAACTGCCCGAGGTACGCGTCTCGGCTTCATAGCCCAGCGGGCCCGCAAAACGCATTGCCTCGACCGCGTCGCTGACCCGGCGTCCGTCAACATCATAATAACGGACCGACATGTTTACGGGCACTTGGTCGACCTGCGGCAGCTCAGGCAATTCCTGTGCTGCGGCGACCGAAAGGCCGAAGGCGGGCAAGAGGGCCAACAGGCCTGCCACAAACCGGATTCTGGCCAGACCGCGCCCCATATCCGCTAGCTCTGCAACCGGTAGCCACCGCTTTCAGTAACGAGCAGGCGTGCATGGGCGGGATCCGGTTCGATCTTCTGGCGAAGCCGATAGATATGTGTCTCCAGCGTGTGCGTTGTCACCGCCGGATTGTAACCCCACACCTCGTGCAACAATTCATCACGCGGCACGGGCTTGCCGCCGGCGCGGTACAGGTATTTGAGAATATTTGTTTCTTTCTCGGTCAGACGGACCTTTTTCTCGTCTGACGTCAGCAAGAGCTTCATCGATGGCCGGAACTCGTAGGGACCGACCTGGAAGACCGCATCCTCGCTTTGCTCGTGGCTGCGCAAATGGGCCCGGACCCGGGCCAGCAGCACCGAGAATTTGAACGGCTTGGTGACATAGTCATTGGCGCCCGATTCCAGTCCGAGAATCTGGTCGGCATCCGTATCCTGGCCTGTCAGCATCACCACTGGAGCCGTGATGCCGTTCTTGCGCATCAGGCGGCAGGCTTCCCGCCCGTCCATGTCTGGCAATTCGACATCCAGAAGGATCAGATCGGCCCGTTCGTTTCGAGCGATCGACATGCCCCCGCCTGCGGTTCCTGCGGCCAAGGTGCGAAATTCCTCATGCAGGGCGAACTGCTCGACCAGGGCTTCGCGGAGATCTTCGTCGTCATCGACGATCAGAATGGTTTTTTGAGCGTTCATGCTTTGATTGTGCCTATTTCGTTTCACAAGGCAATTCCTGCCGGGTGGCAGATTTTGCCCGGCAGGAATTGCTGGTCTGGTCATTTTTGCCCAGCCAGGCTTACCCGCCGGTCTGGTCCCGAAATTGCTTGGTTAATGGCAAGTCCGGTTGCCCGGGCAAACCTCCGTGGTGGGGGAGGCGAAGTGGACATCCGAACTCAACAGGTCCGGGTGTCCCTCGCCGACCACCGCGCCTCCGGCATTGGGTCTTCCATGGATTGGCAAGTCAGCCAGAGCGGCCACATCACCTTGTCCTCCAAGCCGGATGCCGGCACCGTACGCGCAGCGCTGGGCCGTTCGGGAGTCACGAAGGCGTCAGACAAGCGTGAAGGCGATGGTGCGACACCGCTGGGCCGCTATCCCTTGCGGCGGGTTCTTTACCGGGCCGACCGGGTCGCCGCGCCGAAAACGGCTTTACCGGTCCGACCGCTCCGTCCTGATGACGGCTGGTGCGACGCGCCCGACGACGCAGCCTACAACCGACCTGTCCGGCGCCCCTATCCGGCCTCCCATGAGGCCTTGTGGCGCGAAGACGGGCTGTACGACATCATCCTGGTACTGGGTCACAATGATGACCCGCCAATCAGGGGGGCAGGATCGGCCATTTTCCTGCACTGCAAGCGTGGCGATTATGAGCCGACAGAAGGGTGCGTCGCCCTTGATCCCGTCCATGTCCGCGCCTTGCTGGCAGAGGCCCGGCCAGGCGACTGGCTGACCATCCGCTAGCTAGACCTCGCGGTCTCCGAACAGGCCGGTCCCGATCCGAACAGATGTGGCGCCGAGGGCGACAGCAACCGGATAGTCGGCACTCATCCCCATCGATAGATGTCCGATGCCGTTATCTGCCGCCAACCTCGCCAATAGAGCAAAGTGCAGGCCCGGTGGCTGTTCGACCGGCGGGATACACATCAGTCCACTGATTTCAAAGCCGAATTCATCTCGCATGCGAGTGAGGAATGCGGGCAGCTCGGACACCAATACGCCCGCCTTCTGGGTCTCCGCGCCCGTATTCACCTGGACATATAAACGCGGCCTGCGGCCCTGGCGGTCCATTTCCCTGCGCAGGGCATCGGCCAACTTGGGCCGATCGAGGGTTTCGATCACGTCGAACAGCGCCACGGCATCGGCGGCCTTGTTGGACTGCAGGGGGCCGATCAAGCGCAATTCGAGGTCCGACCAGACCTTTCGCCGCTCACCCCAGTGTGCCATCGCTTCCTGGACACGGTTTTCACCGAAAACACGTTGGCCAGCTGCCAGGGCTGCATCTAGCCGCTCTTCAGACTGGCGTTTGGAGACTGCGACCAGTTTGATGCTGTCAGACGGTCGGCCCGCCTCGGCCGCCAGTTTGCCAATATCGGTCAGGAGCATGTCGCGTCGGGTCGCGATGTCGGGAGCATCAGTCATGAAACCGCCCTACGATGCAGTGACTGGCTTGGCAAGCGCTGCCGCGAGGGTGGGCGGCAGTCGAGCCTGCGCCCTGCCGCCCCTCCTTGCCCTGACGGATCCGCAGCGGCAGCCCGACCCGGTCAAACTGGTGGAGATGCTGCCACCGGGGTCTGCCATCATCTATCGGCATTTCGGCCATCCTGACCGCCTGGCCATCGCCCGGGCGACAGTGGCCGTCGCCAGTGAACTCGGAATCCCGGTTCTGGTGTCATCCGACCTCGACCTTGCCTATGGCAGCGCCGCCACCGGAGTGCATTGGCCGGAACGAATGCTGCCGGCCGCGGCGCGGGCCCGCGCGCGCGGGTGTCGCCTGTTGTTTTCTGGGTCAGCGCACGCGCCCATGACGCTGCTCCGGGCGAAACAGGCCGGGCTTGACGCTGTCCTGGTGTCGACCGCTTTTGCCAGTGCCAGCCCGTCAGCCGGAACAGCCATGGGCCCCCAGGCCCTTGCGGCTTGGGCACGACGGACACCGGTCCCGGTCTACGCGCTTGGTGGCATCAATCAAAAGACGGTCAACCGTCTGACAGGTTTGGGAATTTCAGGAGTAGCCGCGGTCGGTGCGATCAGAAACGCAGAGCCGACTCGAACTTGATTTCCGGCTGACGTTCTTCGTCATCACTATTGCGCACGAAAAAGCTGTCATCCGGCGACGCAAAACGCACCTGTCCGCCCAGACGGATCCGGTCGCCAAAGGTCACGAAGGCCCCGGCGCTGAGGTCATCATTGAGACGGGAATCGCTGCGGTCCTGATAACCCAGCGTCACGCCCCAGTGTTCGCCAAGTTCCAGATCGAAAGTGGTCGCTTCGTCGAGTTCCGGCGTCGGAGCCTCGGCCATTGACAGCGTAAAGGCCTCATACCAAGGCGCCACGGCCTCGCTGTCAGCCGTCACATCCTGGGCCATTGCGGTAGGCGCACAGAGGAGCACGGCCGCGGCAGCACCGGCCACGGTCGACTTTTTACCAATGATTTCAAACGGTTTTTTCCGCTCGATCATCGTACTTCTCCCTCACGCCCATCTGTTGTAGCGCAGCGTGGCACACCGACCCAACCAGATTCTGCTCAAATGATGAAAGAAGTGCGAGTCCTGTGGCGGAATTGTCAAAATCGCCAACCGAGCTCGACAAAGCCAGTCAAGGTCCGGGTTGCCTGTTGCACACGACCTGCCGGTTCAATGACCGGTTCATGCGTCACAGCAGACTGAATACCGAAAGCAACCAGCCCGCTGTCACCCACAAGACGTGAGGTTGCCGCTTGCCAGGTCCGGCCATCCGCATGAATGAAATCATCGCTGAAAGCCGCAAACTCCATCGCGGTCAGCCAGGCCCCCTGTTCCAGGCCGACCGACGCAGACCAGGCTTCAAGGTCACCATCGCTGTCGACGCCATTATTGCTGCGCCGCCAGCGGCCGCCGGCACGCCAGTCATTCCAGCGCCAGGAAAGCCCGACATCCTGACCGGACACCGGCACGAAACCGACCGCACCCTCGACACGCCCTGCCTGACTTGCGGATGTGCTCATGGACCACTCATGCTCGCCCCGGCGGACGGAATAGGTGATCGAAATTTCCGTCACATCCCTATTGATCGCGCCCGATTGGCCCGCCGGGCCGGTCAAGCGGGGACAATAGTCTATGCCGCACTGGCTGACCTCCGGCGTGAACGACAGGGCCGCGCGAACCGTTCCTACCGATGAGGCCTGGCCCAGCGCTATGGAACGAAACACCAGTTTCGGGTCATGGCCTGAATGCGGGGTTTCAGTGCGGGCCATTGCCGGGCCCGCGGCCTGGAGGTGACCACCATCGGGCCGCACGAGCCGGGCTGCCGACGGCCCGCCGACCGGATCCAGTCGGGCCGCCCCAGCTCCATAACCCAACCGCAGCTCGCCCCAGCCGGTATCTGTATAGACATAGCCATCGGAGATCATCGCCCGGCTCCGGTCTTCGGATCCGGCGCCGGCGCTATACAGACCACTGTCTGGCGCGATCGGGGCGGCCGTGGTGCCCGCCAATCCGATTGTGGCGCAATCGCCAATCCGTGGTGGGCAAGTGCCGACGCGCCCACCACTCTGGTCGCCATACAAATCACGTTCGGCGTGGCCGGTCAGGACCACCCCCCAACGCCGCCCGGTCTCAGTGAATGTTTCGAAATCAACGCCCAGCTCGATATCGGCGAGCAGATCCAGGCCACCATCAGGGGTATCGCCGGCCAACAGGACCAAGCCAATGTCACCACGCCAGCTGACGGCGCTGACATCGTCGGCGGCATAGGGATCATAATCTGGAAAATCAGTGGTTTGTGCCGATGCCGGCGGGCCCGCAAGTGTTCCGGACAGAGCCGCGAAAAGTATCGCGCTTGTAGTCCGTTTCATCGCTCGCGGTCCCGCCGATCGGCCCCGTCCCCCCGGACGTCGCGCCTTACAGGAGGCGAGCACGGCCCTCCGGTCAAGCGCCCGGAATGGGTTCAGTGCGTGTTCGCGCAAACATGTTGCAGGTTTGTCACTCCCGGTTGGGTGCCTTTCATCGCTGGCGCGCGCGAATTCGCGTGTTATACAAACCACTCTAAATCTGAGGCGCATTCGCGTCCTGCAGTTTCTCGTGCGTTTTCGCCGTCTTGTTTCGAAGGAGTCACGGCACATGTCGGACCGTCGGATTCTTGGATTGATCCTTTCTGCCGCCATTCTTGCACTTCCGGCTTGCGCCTCGCGCAATGCCGAAACGGCGGAATCATCATCGGAGTCGTCCGGATTCCGCCTGCCATCCCTTCCCAACCCGCTCGCCAGCAACCGCGTGGTTGAGCCGGAAGGCATCGGGGTGAACGGGTTCCTGTGGCGCGCCAGCCTCGATACGATCAGCTTCATGCCCCTGGCCGAGCTCGATCCGTTCGGCGGCGTCATCGTGACGGATTGGTATGCCAACCCACAAATGGCCACCGAACGCTTCAAGCTGACGGTCTACATTCTTGACACACGACTGCGAGCTGATGCGCTGGCAGTCAGTGTCTTCCGTCAGGTGCGCAGCGAAAGCGGCGAGTGGATCGATGCCGAAACCGGCGCCCAGACGGCGTACGACATCGAGAACGCGATCCTGACACGTGCTCGCCAGCTACGTATCTCGCAACTGGAAAACTAGACCGGCTGCACAGGCTGATCGCATACCGGGGGCGCGGCGCGGCCGCGGGCCAGACATGACACGATATAATCCGCGCGAAGCCGAACCCAAGTGGCAATCGGCCTGGGATGCCTGTGACGCGTTCAAGGCCATTGGCCCCAGCGCTTCCAACAACAAGCCCAAATACTATGTGCTCGAGATGTTTCCCTACCCGTCCGGGCGGATCCATGTCGGGCATTCGCGCAATTACACGATGGGCGACGTGGTCGCACGCTACAAGCGCGCGCGCGGATTTGACGTGCTTCACCCGATGGGTTGGGACGCTTTCGGCCTGCCGGCCGAAAACGCCGCCCGGGACCGCGGCGTGCACCCCGGAGCCTGGACCCACGACAATATCGACGCCATGCGCGGCCAGCTGCAACGTCTCGGCCTGGCACTCGACTGGAGCCGCGAGATCGCGACCTGTGATCCGTCCTACTACCGGCATCAGCAGGCCATCTTCCTGAGATTGATGGAACGGGGTCTGCTTCACCGCAAGACGGCGAAGGTCAATTGGGACCCCGTCGACCAGACCGTTCTTGCCAATGAGCAGGTCATTGATGGTCGTGGTTGGCGCTCCGGTGCCCTGGTTGTCCAGCGCGAGCTGGACCAATGGTTCTTCAAGATCACCGAATATGCCGACGAGCTCACAGACGCTCTCGAGGAACTGGATCGCTGGCCGGACAAGGTCCGCACCATGCAGTCCAACTGGATTGGCCGGTCCCGTGGCGCCGAGGTGAGCTTTCCGCTCACCGATTCAGGCCTGGCCGAGCAGTTCGGCGCCACCATCGACGTCTTCACGACCCGTCCCGACACCCTGTTCGGCGCCAGTTTTCTGGCGCTCGCGCCCGATCATCCCATCGTCAAGGCACTCGCCGCAGATGATCCTGAGATCGATCGCTTCATGCATGAATGCGCGCGCATGGGCACGACGGCTGAAGAGATTGAGAAGGCCCCCAAGCGCGGCGTTGATCTGGGCATCACTGTTCGCCATCCCTTTGACGAAAATTGGGAATTGCCGGTCTGGTCTGCGAATTTCGTGCTGTCCGGCTACGGCACGGGCGCTATTTTCGGCTCCCCCGCCGGGGACCAGCGTGACCTCGACTTTGCCCGCAAATACGACCTCGCCGTCCAGCCGGTTGTTTTGCCGCCCGAGGCGAGCGCGGACACGCATGTGATCGAGGACGAGGCCTATACCGGACCCGGCACGAGCTACAATTCCCGTTTTCTGGACGGTCTTTCAACGGCCGACGCGCTGGAACGCGCGATCACCGAGCTGGAAGCCCGCAAGCTTGGCAAGGGCGCGACCAGCTATCGCCTTCGGGACTGGTTGGTGTCGCGGCAACGCTATTGGGGTTGCCCGATCCCGGTCATTCATTGTGCCGATTGCGGCGTCGTTCCGGTACCGGAGGACCAGCTGCCGGTCGTCCTGCCCGAAGACGTGACCTTTGACCATCCGAGCAATCCGCTGGAGCGCCATCCGACCTGGAAAAATGCCGACTGTCCAAAATGCGGCAAAGCGGGTCGCCGCGAGACCGATACGCTGGATACCTTTGTCTGCTCGTCCTGGTATTTCCTGCGCTTTACCTCGCCCTGGTCCGAGGACACGCCCTTCCTGGCCAGTGATGCCGAGCATTGGATGCCTGTTGACCAATATGTCGGTGGGATCGAACACGCCATCCTGCACCTGCTCTATGCGCGCTTCTTTACCCGCGCCCTGAATGATGCGGGCCTGATGAACATGAAATCCGGTGAGCCCTTTGCCGGCTTGTTCACACAGGGCATGGTCACGCACGAAACCTACAAGTCCGCCGATGGCAAATGGCTGTCGCCTGAGGAAGTCGATCTTCGCAAGGATGGCGCCGTGGAGATGTCCACCGGCAAGCCGGTCTCTGTCGGCGCGATCGAAAAAATGTCCAAGTCAAAAAAGAACGTGGTTGACCTGGACGCCTTTATCGAAAGCTATGGCGCTGATGCCGTCCGCTGGTTTGTCCTCTCGGACTCGCCGCCTGAACGGGATGTCGAGTACACGGATAGCGGTGTTGAAGGCGTCTGGCGCTTTGTTCAGCGCTTGTGGTCGACGGTGACCTCCCTGCCTGAGGGGGCGCCCGGCCCGCTGACTGTAGCCGCGGATGCTTCAGGTCCGGCCCTCGAGATCCGGCGGGCCGCCCACAAGGCGCTGCACGCGGTCACTGACGCGATCGAGGGCTTCCGCTTCAATTCCGCTGTCGCCCAGGTCCATGACCTGGTCAATGTCCTTCGCAAGTATGTGCCGTCAGATGACGCCGGTATTGCGGCCAAAACCGAGGCTCTGGGAATTCTGGCTCGCATCATTGCGCCCTTTGTTCCTCATCTGGCCGAAGAATGCTGGGAACATCTGGGCGGCGAAGGCCTGGTGATCGATGCGGCATGGCCGGAGGCGGACCCCGCCTTGCTTGTCGAGGACAGCGTGACCCTGCCGGTGCAGGTCAATGGCAAGCGCCGGACGGAAGTCACGGCGCCGAAGGGTGCGGCTCAGGATGTTGTCCAGGAGATGGTGATGGCCGATCAAACCGTCCAGCGCGCGCTGGAAGGGCTTACCGTCCGCAAGGTTATCGTGGTACCTGATCGTATCGTGAATATCGTCGCAGGATAAGATCATGCGTTCCAGCCGCCGTGCACTTCTTGTCGGTCTCGTCGTTTCGGCGGGGTTGGGTCTGTCCGCCTGCGGCTTTTCGCCGATGTATGGCGGGGCGGGTGTCAATAGCGCCCTCTCCGACATCCAGGTCGAGACGGGCCGGGAACAGGTTGATTTCCACCTGCAGGAAGCCTTGCTGGATCGTATGGGCGCGCGCCACGCAGTCGGCCCATACACCTTGCGGACTGAAAGCGAGACAACCCGTGCAGCGCTGGGTGTCGGTACCGACGCAGCTGTGTCGCGCTACGCCATCGGCCTGACCGTGGACTACGGCTTGTTCCGCGATGGCGATGTTGAACCGGTTGTCTCCGGGTCTGTCGAGACCGAAGCGTCCTACAATGTCCCACAATCGGTTTATGCCTCGGTCGCAGCCGAACGCGATGCAACCGAACGCGCCGCCCAGCTTGCGGCCGAGCGTATTGCCAACCAGCTCGTGCGAGCGCTCCGGGACGCCGACACCCAGTGAAGGCGTCCGCGCGCGAGGCTGATGCCCGGGTCAAGAATCCGGACCCGTCGATCCGCGCCTATCTGATTTATGGTCCCGACCGCGGATTGACCCATGAGCGCGCCCAGACGCTTGTCCGGGCAATCCTGGAAGACCCTGATGACCCGTTCGCCCTGACACAATTGACCGAGGAAGATCTGAAGTCGGACCCGGCTGGCCTGGCCGATGCCATGGCTGCCCTGTCGCTGACGGGTGGAAAGCGGCTGGTCCGGGTCCGTCTGACCGGCGAGACAGGAAGCGGGCCGATTATCGAGATCATCAAGGGTCTGGAAAGCGGCTCTGAGACGGCGGAAGCCGTG
This sequence comes from Maricaulis maris MCS10, assembly GCF_000014745.1. Classification (NCBI taxonomy): domain Bacteria; kingdom Pseudomonadati; phylum Pseudomonadota; class Alphaproteobacteria; order Maricaulales; family Maricaulaceae; genus Maricaulis; species Maricaulis maris. Next base: position 3,242,027 of record NC_008347.1, read on the forward strand.
CTGCTGGTCGAGTCCGGCGACTTAACGCCGCGAGGGAAGCTTAGAAAAGCGTTCGAACCGGCAAAAAAGGCAATAACAATCGCATGTTATGCCGACACCTCGCATTCACTCGAATCACTGTGCGAAAGCATGCTCAAGGTAGAAGGTCTGCAACTTGCACGTGAAGCGCGTACCGAGTGGCTGCCACGCCTGGAAGGCGACCGTGCCCTCGCCCGCGGCGAGATCGAGAAACTGATCCTCTACAAGGGGCTCCGGTCGCAACGGGCTGAAGGCGACGATACGATCACGCGCGAAGACGTCGAGGCGGTTGCCGCCGATCAGGGTGAGGCCCAACTCGATGCCGTGCTGGCGCCAACCCTGCTCGGACTGCTGGCCAAGGCGGACAGCGCCTATCACCGCTCAATCACTGCCGGCGGCTCGGCTGTTGGAATCCTGCGCGCCCTGCAACGCCGGCTCGACCAACTCGGGGCGGTCCATGCGGCCGGCGGAAATGAGGGCGCAATGGCACGCAGTGGCGCGCCCCGCTATGGCCCGCAAGCCGATGCCTTCAAGCGACAATTATCCCTGTGGCGGGGCCGGCGCCTGGAGCATGCCCGCCAGCTCGCTTTCGATGCGGAACGCGCCGTAAAGCGGTCTGGTGCTCCGGCCGAAGCCCTTGTCGGTGATCTGCTATTGCGGCTGGCGCGTGGCGCTGCCCAGATGGGGCGCTGATCAGCGCCCACCATCGGCGCTGAGCCGACGGCAAACATCATCGAGTTGTTCGAGCGTCTTGTACTGCACCCGTAGCTCACCGCCCTTATTGCCATGCTTGATCTCGACAGCGAGACCGAGGCGCGCGGTTATATCCGCTTCCAGGGCACGGGTATCAGCGTCCTTGCTGCCGGCTTCACGACCGCCTGTCTTGATCTCCGGAGCTGGCGGATTCTGGGCATCTCGGGCCAGTTTTTCGGCGTCCCGGACAGACAATCCGCGCGCGATGATCTGCTCGCAAAGCGCTTCCGGATCAGGGGCATTGGCAATGGCCCGGGCATGTCCCGCCGATATCTGACCGCTCGCCAGATGGGCCAGGACAGGGTTCGGAAGCGCCAGCAGCCGCATCATGTTGGCGACATGACTTCGGCTTTTGGACACCGCGTGCGCCACGTCTTCCTGGGTGTGTCCAAACCGGTCGATCAGCTGGCGATAGGCCTGTGCTTCTTCAACCGGATTGAGGTCAGCCCGCTGGACATTCTCGACAATGCCGATTTCCAAGGTCTCACGATCGGTAAGCTCCCGCACCAGGGCGGGCACTTCATGCAGGCGTGCCCTCTGGGCCGCGCGCCAGCGGCGCTCGCCGGCGACGATCTGGAAGCGGTCTCCGCCATCTACCGGACGCACCAGGATCGGCTGGACAATACCCTTGTCGGCGATCGATTCAGCCAGCGCATTGAGCTCCGGCTCGGTAATCGTCTTGCGGGGCTGATCGGGGTTTGGTGCGATCAACTCGATCGGAATCATGCGAACGCCGTCGCGTGACGGGCCAGAGGCAGGGGCCGCCTCGACGTCAGGAGCACTATAGCCTTCCGTATCGGTTTCGCCGAGCAGGGCCGAGAGCCCGCGTCCGAGACGTTTATTCTTTTCGCTGGCGCTCATGCCACTTCACCCTGTGCTTCGCGATGACGTTTGCGTTCCTGCTGGACGATTTCCTTGGCCAGGCTGATATAGGCCTGCGATCCCGAGCAATGCAGATCATAGAGCAGGACCGGTTTGCCAACCGACGGGGCCTCGGATACCCGGACATTGCGCGGAATTACCGTCTTGTAGACCTTGTCGCCAAAATGCTCGCGGACATCTGCCGCCACTTCTGCCGACAGATTGTTGCGGCTGTCAAACATGGTCAGGACCACGCCCTGGATATCGAGGCGAGAATTCAGGTGACCGCGGACCCGCTCGACCGTTTTCAGCAATTGGGACAGGCCTTCGAGGGCAAAGAACTCGCACTGCAGGGGCACCAGGATGGAATCGGCCGCTGTAAGGGAATTCACTGTCAGGACATTCAACGATGGCGGGCAGTCGATCAGGATGTAATCCAAACCCGCCGCGTCCGGTCCGAGTGCCTGCATGCTCTGATCGATAGCGCGTTTGAGGCGATAGGAACGACGTTGGTCATCGGCCAGCTCGAGCTCCGCTCCTGACAAAAGCTCGTCCGACGGAACAATGCTCAGCCCGGGAACCACTGTGGGAGCCATGGCAGACTTGAGGGAATCACCACCAACCAGCACGTCATAGGATGTCAGGGTGCGCTTTGCCGGAGGCACACCCAGCCCTGTGGAGGCATTGCCCTGCGGGTCGAGATCGATGATTGCGACCTTTTGCTTGATCGCGGCAAGGGCGGTTCCCAGATTGATGGCCGTTGTGGTTTTACCCACGCCGCCCTTCTGATTGGCGACAGCGATTACGCGGGGCGCCTTGGCGCGCTGGACGTCAGTTGGCACGTTCCACCTCATGAATGCGCAGGATCACCCCGTCACTGGTACGACTGGGTATGACTTCACAATCGAATGTCCAGTGTTTACGGGCTTCGGTCAATTCATCGCGATAGTTTTGGCCTTTGAAAAAAAGGCCTTGAGCCCTGTTTTTCAACAAGGGTGAGGCATAACCCAATAATTTATTCAACGGCGCGAAGGCCCGCGCTGTAATCAGATCAAACCCTTCGGCCGGATCCAGCGTTTCGACACGAACCGACCGCGCATCCGCATCTAGCGCGAGGGCAGCGATGGTCTTGCGGAGGAAGGCAACCTTCTTGCCGACGGAATCCACCAGCGTCACATGTGCAGCCTGCTGACGATCCCGCAGCCCCAGGGCAAGGGCGATGCCCGGAAAGCCGGCCCCCGCGCCAAGGTCCGCTATCTTGGTCACATCAGCGCCGACATGCTCGAGCAATTGATAGCTGTCCATGGCGTGGCGGGCCCAGAATTGATCCAGGGTCGAGCGTCCGACGAGATTGGTATGGGCATTCGTTTCAACCAGCAGCGCGCGCCAGGTCTCAAATCCATCGAGTGTTTCACGTGAAACACCGGTCTCACGACCAAAAGTTTCGCGATCCATCTAGCTCGCCCCCTGAGTCCGACGCTTCACATGCGCCAGAACAGCAGTCAGTGCCCCAGGCGTCACACCCTCGATCCGCGCCGCCTGACCAAGAGTCTCGGGGCGGGCCCGCTCCAGCTTCTCACGCGCTTCATTGCTGAGACCCCCAATGCCGGAATAATCCAAGTCCCGAGGCAAGCGAACGGCTTCATCCCGACGAAAGGCCAGAATGTCCGCCTGCTGCCGGTCAATATATCCGGCATAGAGCGCGTCGATTTCGATCTGCTCAGAAACGCTCGGCGACACGCGACCCAATTCCGGCCAGATCCCGACCAGGCGGTCCCAACCCACATCCGGGTAGGCAAGGAGTTCAGTAACAGCCCGTCGCTTGCCATCGGCATTCACGGACAAACCCTTGTCGCGGGCTTCATTCGGTGTCAGCGACAGGTTCGAGGCAAGCGATCGCGCCTCAGACAACTCTTCCATCTTGCGGCAAAAAACCGCGCCTCGACCCCTGCTCGCAAGACCCAATTCCATGGCTTTGGGTGTCAGGCGCTGGTCTGCATTGTCGGCTCTCAGCGACAGTCGATATTCGGCGCGTGAGGTGAACATCCGATAGGGTTCACTCACACCCCGTGTGATCAGATCGTCAATCATCACACCGATGTAAGCATCCGACCGGCTCAACACGAAGGGTTCGCGGCCCGTGGCAAAAAGGGCGGCATTCGCCCCCGCCACTAGGCCCTGGGCCGCCGCTTCTTCATATCCCGTCGTTCCATTGATCTGGCCAGCCAGCCACAAACCAGCCCGCTTGCGCAGCTGCAGCGTCGCATCGAGCTCGCGCGGATCGACATAATCATACTCGATCGCATAGCCATAGCGTTTGACCACGACCTGCTCGAGCCCGGGTATGGTTTCCAGAAAGGCCTGCTGAACATCGTCAGGCAGAGAGGTCGAGATACCGTTGGGATAGACAGTGTCATCATCCAATCCTTCCGGTTCCAGGAAGATCTGGTGCTGGGACCGGTCAGCAAACCTGACGACCTTGTCCTCAATCGACGGGCAATAGCGCGGACCCCTGCCCGCAATGGCGCCCGAATAGACCGCCGACTGTCCCAGATTGTCCGCAATGATCTTGTGCGTAGCCTCGGTAGTCCGGGTCACCGCACAGCTGATCTGGTGCACCTCGATCCGATCCGTCATGAAAGAGAACGGCACCGGCACATCATCGGCCGCCTGCTGCTCGAGACTGTCCCAATCAATCGTCGACTTGAGCAGGCGAGCCGGCGTCCCGGTCTTCAGCCGACCCATTTGCAAATTCAGACCATACAAGGTGTCCGACAGTCCAATAGACGGCGCTTCTCCGGCCCGCCCTGCGGGGATCCGCTCGGCACCCTTGTGGATCAGACCGCGCAAGAAGGTGCCGGTTGTCAGCACGACTGCGACCGCATGATAGGCATGCCCATCCGCGTCCATCGCACCGACGCAGCGCTCGCCCTCAAACATCAAATCCTCGATCGCCGCCGCCCGGATTTCCAGATTGGCTTGCCCGGAAAGCTCAGACTGCATGGCAGTCCGATAGAGTGCACGATCCGATTGGGTCCGGGGACCACGCACAGCAGGACCCTTGGAGCGATTGAGCAGCCTAAACTGGATCCCTGATGCATCCGCGACCCGGCCCATCACCCCGTCCAGCGCGTCGATCTCCCGCACCAGATGGCCCTTGCCCAGCCCGCCGATGGCCGGATTGCACGACATCTCGCCAATGGTCTCGAGCTTGTGTGTCAAAAGCAGGGTCCGGGCCCCAAGGCGTGCCGACGCCGCAGCTGCGTCGCAGCCGGCATGACCACCGCCTATGACTATGACGTCCCAGGTTTGCATGGGGATGAATCCGTTCGGGTCAGGCTCAAGAAGAAGTCGGCCTACATAAGGCCTTCACCCAAGGGAGTCGAGATCACAGATCGAATGTTTCACGTGAAACATGGGGCAGGATTAACCCGCCCCTACTTCCCGATGCAGAATTGGGAGAAGACCCGGTCAAGAATATCCTCGACATCAACCCGACCCGTCAGGCTCTCCAGCGCTCGCACAGCGAGACGCGCATCCTCACCCGCCAGCTCGGGCGCGTCAGCCAACTGGTCCCGACACCGCGACAGGGCCTCCAGGGCAGTCTCAACCGCGCGCCGATGACGGACCCGGCTCAAGGCGGGCATTTCCCGCACCGACAGCCGATCACGGACGATTTGCTCGATCCGGGCCTCAAGAGCTTCGACGCCGTCGCCCGACTTGGCGCTGAGCCGATAGGCCCCGTCCCGTTCCGAAACCAAACCAAGATCGAGCTTGTTGAGGACCAACAAATCCCCGTCGGTGAGACGACCCTCCAAATCAACCAGCTCTTCATCCGATCGCGCATCCGCGACACCAATCCGGAGATCAGCATGCTCGGCACGATCCAGGGCGCGCCGGACACCCTCCGCCTCGATCGCATCAACGGCCTCACGCAATCCCGCCGTATCGGAGATCACGACCGGGAACCCCCCCAGCGTCAATTGAACCTCGACAATGTCGCGAGTGGTTCCAGGAATATCGGTGACAATCGCTGCATCGCGACGGGCCAGGCAATTGAGCAGGCTCGACTTGCCGGCGTTCGGGGCACCGATCAAAACGATCGAGAAACCGATCCGGATCCGCTCTCCCCGCCGCCCGTCATCAAGATGTTCAAACATCGACCCAATGAGTTCACTCAACGGTTCATAAGCGGCGTGGGACAGAGCGTCCGGGACGTCGGCCTCATCGGGAAAATCGATTTCGCCCTCAATCGAGGCCATCGCCGTTATCAGGGCGTCGCGCCAACCATCATAGAGACGACGCAACGAACCGGACATTTGCGATAGCGCCTGAACCCTTTGACCTTCCGTTTCGGCGTCAATCAGATCCGCCAGACCCTCAGCTTCGGTCAGGTCGATTTTTTCATTCTCGAAAGCGCGTCGCGTGAACTCTCCGGCCTCCGCCGGGTGGGCTCCTGCCTCGTCGAGCGCCGACAGGACCGCGTCGATAACAGCCGGCCCACCATGGACATGGAATTCCGCACTGTCCTCGCCCGTGAAACTCCCCGGACCGGGAAACCAGAGCACCAGGCCCCGGTCCATGACCGAGCCTCCACTATCGCGAAGGGCCCGCAGGGTCGCCATACGCGGTTGAGGGCGGGGCAGACCGGCCAACGCATCGAGCATGCCGCCAGCGCCGCCACCGGAAAGCCGGATGACCGCCACACCGGACCGACCGGCCGGGGTCGCAAGCGCATAAACCGTTGTATTCACTGTACTACCTGTCCTTGCCCGTCCCGCTGGCACCGCCCGCCTGCCGCATCATCTCCATGAATTGATTGGTCATTTGTCCTCCAACAGCCGACCATTGACGCATCAACGCCTCCGGCTCCATGGACTCCAGATTTGCCTCGGTCCGCTTGACCACTTCATCGACCATCGCATCATTGATCCGCGACACATCGGGCAGACCCAAAAAGTGGCGGGCCTCCTCGGGCGTACAATCAATATCGATCTTGACCTTCATCTCGGCCTCGCTTGAACAGGGTGAAGGCGTGCCGTGGCGGCAGCCCAATGTCAGCCCAACATAGACACAACGCCCGCCCGAGGGCAGGGCTTTCCTTCGGCTGGACTGAGTTCCCTGGTCCCTACCCGAACCAGGCCGGCTCGCGCGATTGTCAGTCAGCAGCCCATTGCACTGTCCGGTCCGCCTGCGAAACTGTCTCCAGATCCTGACCACCCCATCACGCGCCGACGGGAACACCATATTGGCATTCGTAGACGACATCCGTGAGGTCCGCCGCGCTGGCTTCCCGCTTCGCGCGCCTTTCCTGGCCATCACCTCGATAACCTGGCTGGCCTGCCTGTTGGTTTTCGCGACCGCCGGCTGGATCGATGCTGTGCGGGAACACCAGCAGGCCGACTTTCCAGCCTATCTGCTCGCCTGGATGCGCGGCCTCCTGCCCTGGCTTTTCCTGTTCCCACTGGTCTTCAAACTTGGCGCACGACACGCCAACACCAATCTGAGGGGCAGCGCACACTCAGTCCTGATCGCCGGCACCACAGCAATGGTCGCCATTCTCGCTTATGCGGCCATCGCCTTCTCGATCGGGACAGACCGGACGCCTCTGGAGACCCTCGCCAGCTTCGGTGTTCGCGACTTCCTGTGGGACGTTGTTCTGTTTGCCATGGCCTTTCTGGCCGGTCGCCAGATGCGGCCGGAACAAGACCCTCGCACCGCACCCGCAGCCGACCCCGGATCCCTGGCCATCAAGTCGAGCGGTCGTGTCGAATACATTCCTGTGGCCGACATCCTCGGCGCCACTGCCCAGGGCAATTACATTGCCCTGCACCTGGCCAATCGCGATGTCCTGCATCGCACCACCATGGCCCAACTGGAAACAGCGCTGTGTGATGTCGGCTTTGTCCGCATCCACCGCTCCCATCTGGTCAACCCGTCGCAAGTCAGTACCGCCCGCTCTCGCGGTGAGAGCTTCCGGATCGTCGAACTGAGTAATGGCGCACGATTACCGGTCTCGGACCGATACCGGGCCGAACTGCGTCGGACAATGGATGAACGCGTCCTGGACTGACTGGCGCCGGCGCTCAGACCGGGCTTTCTTCAACAGCACTGGCGGCAATCCAGGTCGGGCGGGCGGTCAGGCGGGCGAAATATGCCTTCACGGCCTCGGGCGCATCATCCATTTGCTTGATGATCTTGAGCAGGAACAGCATGTAGCCCACCGAGATATCGGCAGCGGTAAAGCGATCACCAGCCAGAAATTCCCGACCCTTGAGTCCGTGTTCCGCCAACAGGGCGAGTGCTTTGACCGTATCAGCCTTGGCCGATCTGGCGATCACGTCGCTGCGCGCCTTCTCAGGCAACAGGACTGTGTGAGCCAGAAGGAGTGTCACCGGCATGATCATGCCGCTTTCACCGAAGTGAAGCCATTGCAGGAAGAGGTCGTAATCAGCCTCATCCGGTTTCACATCCAGATCCGTCGGCCCGTAGCGACCCATGATGTACTGCATGATCGCGACGGACTCGAACATGACACGGCCCTTGTCGGCCAGCGCCGGCACTTTCCGCAATGGATGGATATCGGCATAGGCCTCGTCACCGGCAGGTCGCTGGGCAAAGGCGACGCTCTCAAGCGTGTAGGGCAGCTTCATTTCCTCAAGCAGCCATCGCACCCGGAGCGAGCGAGTGCGCGGCGCGTGGTAAAGACGCAAATCCGATTGATCGACCATGATGTCTCTCCCCGTGTCCCGGAATCCGGTTCCGATTATGATTGTCATCAACACACGCCATTGAAAGCATGGACCCACCACGAGGCCATCAAGAATTGTCGCATGCCGACGATGCAATCCTGCCGAAATGGCATTCCGGACGCCACACCAATCTTGAGGACCCCCATGCGCCTTGTTCCAATCGCAGCAATCGCCCTGCTGGCTGCCTGCACACCCGTTTCAGACGACGCACCCGTCGACCGTGCCGCCCCCGCCATTGCAATGGATTGTTTCCGCGAAACCGGAGCATCCATGCTGGCCGCCCATCGCGGCGGGCCGTCTGAGGGCTATCCGGAGAATGCCCTTGCCAGCCTGGGTCGCCTGTCCGATCTGGGCGTGCTGTATGCAGAGATCGATGTCCGCCGATCCGCCGATGGGGTCCTCTTCCTGCTGCATGACGACAGCCTGGACCGCACGACATCGGGAACGGGTCCAATCGACGGACTCACCTGGGACGACCTGTCCAGGCTGCGCCTCGACGACAATGATGGCTACCCAACCAGCTCCCAAATTCCGACCCTCATAGACGCACTCGATCTGGCCCGAAGCACGGACCTGATCCTCAATCTGGATCTCAAATCGGTTTCAGCCGAGGAAATTGTTGCCTTCATTCACCAACAGGACGCCCGCGATCTGGTAGCGGTCATCGCCTATACCGTCGAGGACGCAGCCGCCATCCATGCACTCGATCCGGGGCTTCTCCTGTCCGTTCCCAATGACAGACAAGCTTTGCGCCGCGCCGGCGTCAATCTGGAGGCGAGCTATATCTGGAAGGGTACCGGGCCCCTCGACCCCCGCGCTGACACGACCCTGGGCAATCTGGGACTTGAGACTTCAGTGGGCCTGTTCCGCCGGGAGAATGGTAGCAGCGATCCCTATCTGGAAGCGCGCGATGCGAATATCGAGCTGATCGCCGTCGATGATGTGGAGATCGCATCGCGCGCCCTGGGCGGCGGCGCCGTCTTGCGCGAACAGATCAATGCCTGCACGCCCTAGGAAACCCGTAACGAACCCCCACATGGTGGACACACAGAAAATCCGGATCGGCAAGACCCATGACAAAAGAAATCAGGATCCATCAGACCGGCGGTCCGTCCGTCATGCAGCTGGAAAACTGTGAGGCCAGAGAGCCCGGCCCCAATGAATTGCTGATCCGGCATGTCGCCATTGGTGTGAACTATATCGACACCTATCACCGATCCGGTCTCTACCCTGTTCCACTGCCCAGCGGATTGGGGCTCGAGGCTTCCGGTATCGTCGAGGCGATGGGCAGTGAGGTCTCAGGCTTCCGGACCGGTGACCGCGTCGCCTATGGAAGCGGGCCCTTGGGTGCCTATGCAGAAACAAACATCGTTCCGGCCGGCCGCGTCGCCAAACTGCCTGATGAGGTTTCGCATGAGCAGGCCGCGGCGATCATGCTCAAGGGCATGACAGCGCATTATCTTCTCAAAGAGACCTATCCGGTCCAGCGCGGCGAAACGATCCTGTTTCATGCCGCGGCCGGTGGTGTCGGCCTGCTGGTCTGCCAATGGGCCAGGGATCTGGGTGTCACCCTCATCGGGACGGCCAGCACGCAGGAAAAATGCGATCTCGCCCTGAAAATGGGTGCCACGCACATGATCAACTATACCACGGAAGACGTAGTGGCCCGGGTACGTGACATCACGAACGGACAAGGCGTTCCGGTGGTCTATGACGGGGTTGGCAAGGACACGTTCGAGATGTCCCTCGACTGTCTGAAACCACGCGGTCTGCTCGCCAGCTTTGGCAATGCGTCGGGCCCGGTAACAGGCGTCGATCTGGGCATATTGACGCAAAAAGGCTCGCTCTACGTCACTCGCCCATCGCTTGGACACTATACCGCGACCGATGACGCCCTGGCCGCCAATACGGCTGATGTTTTCGATGCCGTTGCCCGCGGAGCCCTGACGATCACCATCAATCAGCGCCACGCGCTGGCCGACGCAGTCAAAGCTCATGAGATGCTGGAATCCCGTCAGACGACCGGGGCCAGTATCCTGATCCCCTGATCGATCCGATTGATCAGGTATTCATCGAGTCGAAGAACTCATCATTGGTTTTGGTCTGACGCAGCTTGTCGAGCAGGAACTCGATCGCATCCTGGGCACCCATCGGATTGAGAATACGGCGCAGGACATACATTTTCTGCAACTGACCACGATCGACCAGGAGTTCCTCTTTCCGAGTACCGGATTTGAGGATGTCGATGGCCGGGAAGACACGCTTGTCAGCCACCTTGCGGTCCAGCACGACTTCCGAGTTACCCGTACCCTTGAACTCTTCGAAGATGACTTCATCCATACGCGACCCGGTATCGATCAGCGCCGTGGCGATGATGGTCAGCGATCCGCCATGCTCGATATTCCGGGCAGCACCAAAGAAGCGCTTGGGACGCTGCAGGGCATTGGCATCGACGCCACCGGTCAACACCTTGCCCGAGGACGGGACCACCGTGTTGTAGGCCCGGCCGAGACGCGTGATCGAGTCGAGCAGGATCACGACATCGCGGCCGTGCTCCACCAGGCGTTTGGCTTTTTCGATCACCATTTCAGCGACCTGGACGTGACGCGTTGCCGGCTCATCAAAGGTGGAGGAAATCACCTCACCCTTCACGGTACGCTGCATATCCGTCACTTCTTCCGGCCGCTCATCGATCAACAGGACCATCAGATAACAATCCGGATGATTGCTCTCGATGGCATGGGCGATGTTTTGCAGCAGCACGGTTTTACCGGTCCGAGGCGGCGCCACGATCAGTCCGCGCTGGCCCTTGCCGAGCGGCGAGACGATATCGATGACCCGACCGGAACGATCTTTCACGGTCGGATCGGCCAGCTCCATATTGAAGCGGCTTTCCGGATAGAGCGGGGTCAGATTGTCAAAGTGGACCTTGTGACGAGCCGATTCCGGATCCTGGAAATTGATCGTTGAGACTTTCAGCAGCGCAAAATAGCGTTCGCCATCGCGTGGACTGCGGATCTCGCCTTCGACCGTATCTCCCGTACGCAGCCCGAACTTCCGGATCTGGGTTGGCGACACATAGATATCGTCCGGTCCGGCCAGATAATTTGATTCCGGTGAACGCAGAAAACCGAACCCGTCCTGCAGCACTTCCATGACGCCGCCGCCATGAATCTCTACATCCCGTTCTGCAAGGGACTTGAGAATGGCGAACATCATGGCCTGTTTGCGCAAGGACGAGGCATTCTCGATCTCGAGTGCTTCGGCAAACTCAACCAGTTCTGTCGGTTTTTTCTCCTTGAGATCCTGCAGCGTCATGCGCTCCAGACCTTCAAGCAGGGCGGGGACAGGTGCGGAAATTTCGTCGGTCATGATGATACTATCAGCTCAAGCACAAGAGCGTGACCCGGGACGGGTTTTACGCGATCAAGCAAGCCGGGTGCTGCCAAGGCAAGGAAGACCCGAGAATTGAGGAGCAGACGGGCGCGCTGTGTGTCACGCGTCTCACGTCACGAAAGAAGGGATCCTGAAAAAGGACTCGAGAAACCCTTGCCATGCAGTCCTCGCATCGTCAAGCACAAGCCACTCAGTGCCTGACCGATCCTCATCAATTCAAGGCAACGACTGCAATCAGGACAATGGCAATTGCCAGTACGAATGGGGCTTCATTGAGCATGCGATAGCGCTTGTCTGACCAGTCATTGGTACCGGCCTGGAAGCGTTTGAACCGCAAAGCGAATACGTGATGCAGACCCGTCATTGCGCTGATCAGCACAAGTTTTCCAAGCCAGGCCCAATCCAGAAAAACCGACCAGCCACCGGCCCGCTCCATATTGGCCCAGACCAGTGCCAAGCCGAGCAACCAGGCCACGATCATGGCCGGATTCATGATGATTTTCAAAAGCCGCTGCTCCTGCAGCTTCAGCGTTTCATCCAGCTCACCACCCGGTTTCGCCGCACAATGATAAATGTAGAGCCGAGGCAGATAGAGCAGGCCAGCCATCCAGGCGATCACAGCCAGGATGTGGAAAGCTCTCAGCCAATCATATGCAGCCAGCAGCATTGTAAAAATGTCCCGGTTTTATCACACCGCAGATTTGCACGGACATCCGCTACAGTCAGCCGGGCAAAACCGCTCACCCTCAGCAGATTTCAGCCCCGCCGGACGCTCGAGTGCGTCACTGACCAGGTTGGCCAAACTCTCGATAAAGACCGGATCCTGCCCCAAAGCAGGCACCCGGATATAGGTCTCAATTCCCAATTCTTCAGCTATTTCAGCGTATTCCTCGTCGAGTTCGACCAGGGTTTCTACATGCTCGGAGACGAAGGCGATCGGCGATAGCAGGATCGATCTTTCGTCCTCAGCAGCCTTGCGGATCGCATCATCCGTGGATGGACCTATCCATTCCAGCGGTCCGACCCGGCTTTGATAGCAGATCTGATAGTCGGGAAATTCCGGCAATTGCCGGATAACCGCCTCGACTGTTTTCTCGACCTGCCACTGATACGGATCACCGGCGTCGATGATCTTCTTGGGCAAGCCATGAGCGGAAAACAACAAGCGGATATTCTCCGGCCGCCCGGCCTTCTCCCAGGATTTGCGGATCAAGGCGGCGTGCGCATCCAGAAAAGCCGGTTCGACCGGATAACAACAGACCGTCCGGGTTTCCGGCCCGCCAGCCTTGCGCCAAGCATTGAGAGATGACCCCGTCGTGGTGGTGGAAAACTGCGGATAGAGTGGCAGCAGAACCGTCTCATCCGGCTGCCAAGTTTCCACTTCCCGCGCCACATCCTCGGTGAACGGGTGCCAATACCGCATCGCGGTCCAGACCCGCACATCATGATCCGGCCAGCGGGTGCCCAGCTGTTCGGCCAGCATGTTGGCCTGGCGGATGGTTTCCGGCAGCAAAGGCGAGCCACCACCCATCTTGGCGTAATTGGCCTTGGCTTCCTTCGCCCGTGTCGTCGATATGAACCAGGCCAGAGCCTCACGTATGAGGCCCGGCGCCTGGATGATCGCAGGATCACGGAACAGATTGCGCAAGAAAGGTTGAACGGATTCCTGCCCGTCAGGCCCCCCGAGATTGAAAAGGACAACGGCGAGTTTCTTGCGGGCTTTATCCAATGTCCGTTCTCCCGGATCAGCTGCGATCGCGAATACGCGCCAGAAGCTGTTCGACATGAGCTACCGGCACGTCCGGCGTGATGCCGTGGCCAAGATTGAAGATATGGGGCCGACCAGCCCATTGGTCCAACAATCGATCGACCTCGCCATCCAGTGCTGCGCCGCCTGCCCGCAGGACAGACGGGTCGAGATGTCCCTGGACCGGCATGCCTGCAGGCAGGACTGACTGGATCCAGGCCGGATCAACACCCGTATCGACAGCAATCGCCGTCACACCGGTCTCGCGCGCATATCGCGGGTAGAGCGTCCCGGCGCCGCGTGGAAACCCGATGATCGGCACGTCAATGCCGGCAGCCCGCACAGCATCAACGATCCGTTTGGTCGGCCGGATCACGACCCGTTCGAACAGCGGTTCCGGCAGACCCTCGGCCCAGCTGTCAAACAGTTTGAGGACTTCAGCACCGCTACGGGCCTGCATGATCAGATACTCTGCCGTGACGTCGGCGATCCGATCGAGCATGCCATCAAAGGCTTCGGGATACTCCCAGGCAGCGACCCGGGTCCGGAAACGATCTTTCGATCCGCCGCCTTCGACCATGTAGGTTGCGACTGTCCAGGGTGATCCGGCAAACCCGATCATGGTGGTCGTGTCCGGCAGTTCCGGCACCACGCGCTTGAGCGTCTCGCCAATTGAACCGAGAACCGCCTCGGTCTGGTCGAGCCGGAGCTCTTCAAATTGGCGCGGATCGAACGGCTCCAGCTGGGGACCCTCGCCGGTCACGAACCAGACCTTGCGACCGAGCGCGATCGGCACCAGCAGGATGTCGGCAAACAGGATCGCAGCGTCAAAGCCAAAGCGGCGTATGGGCTGCAGAGTCACTTCTGCGGCTAGATCCGGAGAGAAACAGAAATCGATGAAGTTCTTCGCTCGAGAGCGGACTTGTCGATATTCAGCCAGATAGCGACCGGCCTGGCGCATCAGCCAGACAGGGGGCGGTGAGACGGTTTCTCCGGCCAGGACCTGGAGGATCGGTTTTTTTGTAAGATCGTTCATCCGCCCTGCTTAGGCATCTCTTCCCACAGGATCAATCTGTGCCCTTCATCTCTCAAAAAAGAATCTAAGGATTGTAGAAGATTGTTGGGACGTGAATGTCGGGGATGACCGGGTTTATACCCGCTGACAAACCTGTCAGGGACATTGTTTATCCATCCACAGCCGGCTTCTTTCCAATTTCGGGAAAGTCTGATTCATTGTTTTATATCAAACTTGAAGCTGGCCAATTGAATGTGCAATCGCAGTGGAAAACCCGGGTCAGCCCCTGGTGTTGAAGCGCAATCTTTCACATCCTTCTCCACACGACACCGGCCTGTGGACATTGATGTGGGTTTTTCTTGGTAAGACCCGGCACTACCCACAACCACCTGACACGGATTGCCGAGCCGGGGAAAACAGCCCAACTTATTAACAATTGGTAAACGCCAACCCGTGATCGGTTCCATGCCTCCCAGCAATTCAACATTCGACACTTGTTTTCATATCCACATGGTTTCCGACTCGACCGGCGAAACCCTGATGGAAGTCATGCGGGCCTCGGTTGCCCAGTTCGAAGGCACCACGCCGCTTGAACACCTCTATGCGTTGGTTCGGTCGTCCAAGCAGCTGGACCGGGTTCTTGATGAGGTGGAAGCCTATCCGGGCGTTATCATGTACACGATTGTCAATGCCGATCTGCGACGCGAGCTTGAGACACGCTGCGTAGAGCTCGGCGTGCCGGCCATCGCCATCCTTGATCCGATGCTGGCGACCCTGAGCGCCTATCTCGGTCGGCCAGTGGCCAGCCGCGCCGGTGCCCAGCGATCGCTGGACGCCGACTATTATCGACGCATTGATGCCCTCAACTACGCAATGGCCCATGATGATGGCCAGGGGGATGACTTTGAAGGCGCCGATATCGTCCTGCTCGGTGTCAGCCGGACCTCGAAAACCCCGACCAGCGTCTATCTCGCCCACCGAGGTTTCCGGGCCGCCAATATCCCATTGGTCAAGGATGTGCCGATACCGGAGGCGGTGTTCAGTCTTCGCAACCCGCTTGTCGTCGGATTGACGGCGTCACCTGAGCGCATAGTCCAGATCCGCCGCAATCGTCTTCTCAGCCTGAATGAAGACCGCGATACCAATTACATCGATGATTTTGCTGTGCGAGAGGAAATCCTGTTCGCCAAGCGTCTGTATGCCAAACATAAGTGGCCAACCATCGATGTAACCCGACGGTCAATCGAGGAAACCGCTGCGAAAATCATCAATCTGCTCATGGAAAAGCGGAACATGACGGTATGACCCGCTTCATTCTTGCCTCAGGCAGCCAGATACGTGCAGACATTCTGCGACAGGCCCACATACCGTTCGAGATTATCAAGTCGGATGTGGATGAAAGCGTGATCAAGGCCGAACGAGCCGACTTGTCGCCACGTGACATGGCTCTGTGCCTCGCCGAAGCCAAGGTCGAACCGGTTTCGCTCGCCCATCCTGACGCCCTGGTCCTGGGCGCGGACCAGACCATGGAGCTGGATGGCGAATTGCTCGACAAACTGCCGCAAGCCTCGCTGGCCCGGGCGCGCCTTGAACGCATGCGCGGCCGGCCACATTTTCTACATTCCGGCCTCGCCTTGTTGAGAGCCGGCCAGCCGGTCTGGCGGTATCAGCAGACGTCGACCATCCATGTTCGTGGATTCAGTGATGCCTTTCTTGATCAATATCTTGAGAATGCCGGTTTTGCCCTGACAGCCAGTGTCGGTGCCTATGCCTATGAGGGGCTGGGGTCCCAATTGTTCGAGCGTGTTGAGGGTGATTACTACGCCATTCTCGGCCTTCCGCTCCTGCCATTGACCGCAGTCCTCCGTGACCATGGAGTGTTGCAACAATGATTCCGACGGGAGCTGCTTTTGTTGCCGGCGTGACTGGCGACCCCATCGCTCACTCCCTGTCCCCGGTTGTGATGCGGCACTGGATCGATGCTGCGGGCATTGATGCCCTGTACGCGCCCTTCCCGATCAGCGCTGGCAATTTCGATCGCGTGGTGCGCGGTCTGGCAGGAGCAGGCTGTCGCGGACTCAATGTTACACTGCCGCACAAGGAAGCTGCCCTTGAGCTTGCCCGCACCGCGTCCGGGCCGGCCCGTGCCGTCGGCGCCGCGAACCTCCTGACATTCACGCCTGCGGGAATCCATGCTGACAATACTGACATAGCCGGTTTCCTGTATGCACTGGCGCCTGCCAATGTTGAATTCAGAAAGGCAAGGGCATTGATATTCGGAGCAGGTGGCGCAGCCCGGGCGATGCTTTATGCGCTCCTGACAGTCGGGGTGACAGATGTGGCGATCTGCAACCGCAATATCACCCGCGCCCAGGGGCTGTCCCGCGACATAGCGCCGGATGCCGGCATCATTCCCTGGGAGGCGCGCGACGATGCCTTGCAGGGTCGTGATTTGATCATCAATGCGACCTCTCTGGGTTTGGCAGGCCGCGATGAATTGGCGCTCGACTGGCAACGGGTTCGACCCGGTAGTGTTGCGTTTGATGGTATCTATATCCCTGTCAATACACGGTTTATCGTTGAATCCAGGGCGCGCGGTGTGACCGCGATTGACGGTCTGGACATGCTGATCGGGCAGGCACGGCCCAGCTTTGAAGCCTTCTTTGGCCGCCCGGCGCCCGATTTGCCGGATATGCGCAGCCGTCTGCTCGAGCATCTGGGAGCGCGTTGATGCTGCGGGTCGGACTGACAGGGTCGATCGGCATGGGCAAGTCGGCTACGGCGAAGTTATTGCGGGAGGCCGGTGTCCCGGTTTTCGATTCCGATGCGACGGTCCACAAACTCTACGCGCCCGGCGGGGCTGCGGTCGAGCCGGTTGGCAAAGCCTTTCCTGGTGTCGTGGTGGATGGCGCGATTGATCGAAGGCGACTGTCCGAGGCGTTGAGCGCCAACCCTGACGGTTTTGCGAGGCTGGAAGAAATCGTCCACCCCCTGGTCAGTGCGGCGCGTGAGACTTTTGTCGCCACACAGGCCGAGGCCGGTCATGACATTGTGGTGTTCGACGTGCCGCTCTTGTTCGAGACCGGCGGGGACAGGCATGTTGATACGATCATTGTTGTGCATGCGCCGGATGATGTCCGTCGCGCCCGGGTGTTGCAGCGCCCCGGCATGACGGCGGCCAAGCTGGACGCCATAATCGCTCGTCAGATGGATGATTCGAGCAAGCTGGCCCGCGCCGACCATGTCATCGAGACATCGGGCGGTCTGGCGGATGCGGGCCGACAGGTCGATGCCATCATCAAGAAGTTGAGGGCGCGTGCCGGGCATTCCTGAGCCCGTGCCCGACCATCAGCGCCAACAGGACAAGATCATGCGGGAAATCGTCTTTGATACCGAAACCACCGGTCTTGATCCCAATACGGGTGACCGGGTCACAGAGCTGGGTTGTGTCGAGATCATTGACTTCATCCCCACTGGCAAGACGTTCCATGCCTATGTGAACCCGCAGCGGTCCGTGCCCAAGGAAGTGGTCGAGATTACCGGCCTGACCACCGAATTCCTGGCTGACAAGCCTCTGTTCGACGAGGTCGGCCCGCAATTTGTGGAATTTGTCGGGGATGCGACCATGGTCGCCCACAATGCGCCCTTTGACCGCGGCTTCATCAATATGGAGCTGGCCCGGCTGGGTCTGGATATCTATCCGGATGACCGGTTCAAGGACACGGCCCGGATCGCCAGGGCCAAATTCCCCGGTTCCTATGTCTCGCTCGACGCGCTCTGCAAGCGGTTCGACATCTCCCTGGACACACGGGACAAGCACGGCGCCCTGATCGACTCCCTTCTTCTGGCGGAGGTCTATCTGGAATTGATGGGTGGCCGGACGCGGGCGCTGGATCTCAGCGGTCAGGGCAGTGGCGGCGGTGGCAAGGTTGTTTTTCCGGCGCGATCGCCGCGAGCCGAGCCACTGACGGGACGCCAGACAGATTCAGAGCGCGCCGCCCATGCCGCCTTTGTCGACGAGATGGGCGAGAACGCGCTCTGGAAAAAACTGACGATTCAGTAGGTTCGTCTAGTTGGCTGCAGCCGGATCGCCATTGCCATTGCTTTCCGAACCCGGAGCGGCAGCGGCGCGCTTGGCGAGTTGGGCGCGGTACAGGCCGGCAAAATCGACCGGATCCAGCATCAGCGGCGGGAAATTGCCATCGCGTGTGGCGTCGGCAAGAACGCGGCGGGCGAACGGGAAGATCAAGCGCGGACATTCGATCAGCAGGAAGGGTTCGCGATCGGTTTCACCCACATTGGCAAGCTGGAACAGGCCGGCGTAGGAAAGCTCGGCGATGAAGACCACGGATTCGTCACGGGATGCCTTGGCATTGACCGTCAGGACGACTTCAAACGTGTCTTCGCCGGCCGTGCGTGCCTGAACGTCGATGGCCAGGTCAATTGCCGGGGCCTGCTGGCCGGGGCGGAGTGTTTCCGGGGCGCCCGGGTTTTCGAAGGAGAGGTCCTTCACATATTGCGCAAGTACGCGCAGCTGCGGCGCCTGGGCTGCAGCATTGTCGGCGGGCGTGTTGGGTGCGTCGGTCATGGAACTCCCCGGATGGGTCTGTAAACGGCAGGCCTGGAACGGCCGGATCAATGAGAGCGCGCCCGTTAGCATGGCGACCGGCCAGCGGCAAGCAGGCATGACCACAGTGCAAAGGCTGACGCGCGACCAAATTGAGCCTATATCTGGTTCGGTGACATGTCCGCGCGCGGTTTAGTCACGCGCGTGAAGCTCAGCAAAGGTGCAACCGTCCATATGGATATCTGGACTCTCATCGGTGGTGTTGCCGCGATTTTCTTCGCCTACCGCCTCTATACGGTGTTGGGACGTCGGGAAGGCCATATGGAAGCGCCTGCCCCGCGTACCAAGCCCGAGGCCGCGTCCGATTCCGACAAGGCGCCCAGTCTCCGGCCCGCTTTTGAGGGCCCGGCTGCGGCCGGCCTGGAAGCGATTGCGGCCGTCGATACGCGCTTTGATCCGACCGCTGTCAAGGAAGGCGCCCAGAACGCCTATGTCATGATCGTCGAGGCGTTTGCGGCCGGAGATCGCAAGGTACTCGAACCGCTCCTGGCCCCCAATGTCCTGGATCGCTATACGACTGCCATCGATCAGCGTGCCGATCGGGGCGAAACCGTTCGCACCGAGGTCGAACGTTTGAAGGATGTCGATATCATCGAGGCCGGACACGCTGACAACACAGCCCGCATCAAGGTGCGGTTCGTTGCGGAAATCGCGACCGAGACCCGTGACAGTGATGACGCGGTGGTTGCGGGGGATATCGGCCGCCTGTCGACCGTCACCGAGGACTGGGTTTTTGAACGCCGGACCAACAAGGGTGATCCCAACTGGGTGTTGACCCGTGTTACCGCGGTTTGAGCACAGTCTCCTGATCGGTTCCGTGTTGCTGGCATCCTGTCAGCCGCGCCCGCCCGAACCCGTACCGCAACCGGAACCGCCGACTGTTGAGCGGCCGGAGACCCTCGATTTTCAACCCGTGGAATGGGCCGACATGCCCGGTTGGACCGAGCGTGACCTGGCGCCGGCCCTGCAGGCCTTCCAACGCAGCTGTGCACGCCTGAACCGCCGCGCTGACAGTGACCCGCTGAACCCCCAGGCCCGATGGGCAGGCCGGATTGAAGACTGGCGGGGCGCCTGCGCGGCAGCGGCGATGACCGTGGCCGGTCCTGACGCCGCGCGATCAAGCCTTGAAGCCGTTTTCACCCCGGTTCGTCTGTTGGCGCGTGACGCGGAAACATTTGAGACCCGTTCGGACGGATTGCTGACCGGTTATTACGAACCCTATGTGGAAGTCCGCCGCGAGCGGCAGGGCGAATTCACCCAGCCCCTGCGCCGACGACCCGACGACCTCGTCACAGTGGACCTTGGCCGTTTCGATGAAAGTCTCGCTGGCCGCCGCATTGTCGGTGAGGTGAGTGACGGGGAATTGGTGCTCTACAAGGACCGGGCCCGCATAGAGACCGACAATGCCGGTGATATCTTTGCCTGGGGGCGACCGGTCGACGTGTTCTTCCTGCAGATCCAGGGTTCGGGGCGGCTGGTATTTGCCGATGGTCATGAAGAGAGAGCGGCCTTTGCGGCCCATAACGGCCTCCCCTATCGCTCAATCGGGCGTGAACTGGTGCAACGCGGCGAGCTGGAAGCCCATGCGGCATCGAAACAGGGCATTGAAGCCTGGCTGTCGGCGCGTGGACCGGAGGCGACCGCAGAGTTGTTTGGCGTCAATCCGCGCTATGTCTTCTTCCAGAGTGAAAGCCTCGCCAATCCGCAGCTGGGTCCGCGCGGTTCGTCCGGTGTTGCGCTGACACCCATGGCGTCGATTGCCGTGGATACGCGCGTCATGGCCCATGGCGTTCCTGTCTGGTTGTCGGCTGACCTGCCGGAACTGGACGGATGGACCGGCCTGGTGATCGCCCAGGACTCTGGCGGAGCCATCAATGGCCCGCTGCGCGGTGATTTCTTCTGGGGCTGGGGTGAAACCGCCGAGCGTCGGGCTGGCACGACCAGGGCCCGGGCCGAGTGGACCATCCTGCTTCCGCATACCGTCGTGGCGCGCCTGTTCGCCGAAACCGAACTGAATTGATCGATGAGCCGGAAACGGACCATGCGCCCGGAAGAGCGTGCGCTCTGGAGTCGCGTCGCCAAATCGGTCAAGCCAATCTCGCAAGACCGGCTGCGCTCGCTGGAAGAAGCCGAGCCGCCTACCCCGCAAACGCCGAAGCCGGTATCGCAAAAATCGATGGATACGGCCGCCCGCGCCTACAATACAGCCGTCCCGGCATCGCCCAAGTCCCGCACTGTTGCGCCCTATGATCCGCCCACACCCCACAATAGGTCTGGCGAGAAACGGGTGCGGCGCGGCCGGCTCGAGATCGATGGCCGGATCGATCTTCACGGGCTGACCCAGGACCAGGCGCTGCGCTCGCTCCGTCACTTCCTGCAAATGGCCCATGCCGGTGGATACCGGACGGTGCTGGTCATCACAGGCAAGGGCTTCAAGTCGCGTGAGCGTGACGCGGCGCCCTGGGAGCAGGTCGAAGAGCCCGGCGTACTCAGGCGCAAGCTACCGGAATGGTTGGGGCTTCCTGAGTTTAGTCAGTATGTGTCAGGGTATGCGAAATCACACTCCCGACATGGCGGGAGCGGCGCTTTCTATGTGACGCTGAGAGTACGCGCCAAGGACTGACCCTGTTCGCCGACAGCGAGATCAAAGAATGAATTTCGACAGGTCGGCATTCTTGGCAAGCGTACCGACATGTTCGGCGACATAATCGGCATCGATGGTGATTTCCTGGCCGGACCGGTCCGACGCGGTGAAGGAAATATCCTCGACCAGCTTTTCCATCACCGTCTGCAAGCGCCGCGCGCCGATATTCTCGACACTGGCATTGAAGTCAGCGGCCAGCTTGGCCAACGCGTCGATGGCATCGTCGGTGAAGTCCAGACTCACACCTTCAGTGGCCAACAATCCCACATATTGCTTGATCAGGCTGGCCTCGGGCTCGACCAGGATCCGCTTGAGATCGGCCTCGCTGAGGGCGGACAGTTCGACGCGGATTGGCAGGCGCCCCTGCAGTTCCGGCAACATGTCCGACGGTTTGGCGACGTGGAAGGCGCCCGACGCAATGAACAGGATATGGTCGGTCTTGATGGAGCCATGCTTGGTGGCCACCGTCGTGCCTTCGATCAGCGGCAGCAGGTCGCGTTGCACACCTTCGCGGGACACATCGCCGCCGCGGGCATCCGAGCGGGCCGCGATCTTGTCGATCTCGTCAAGGAAGACAATGCCGTCATTCTCGGCCAGCTTGATGGCGTCAGCCGTGATCTGGCTGTCATCGAGCAGCTTGTCGGCTTCCTCATTGATCAGGGGCTCATAGGCGTCCTTGACCTTCATCCGCACGGTCTTGGTCTTCTGGCCGAAGCCCTTGCCGAGGATGTCGCCAATATTGATCACGCCGGCGCCGCCGGTCGGCATGCCCGGAATGTCGAGCATCTGCATGCCGGCACCGCTGTCAGCCAGCTGGATCTCGACATCCTTGTCGTCCAGCTCGCCTGCCAGCAGGCGCTTGCGGAAGCTCTCGCGCGTGGCCTCGCTGGAATTGGGACCAACCAACGCATCCACCACGCGGTTTTCTGCGGCGGCATGAGCCTTGGCCTTCACATCTTCGCGCTTGGTCTCGCGGACAATATTGATGGCGATTTCCACCAGGTCGCGGGCTATCTGTTCGACATCGCGGCCGACATAGCCGACCTCGGTGAATTTCGTCGCCTCGACCTTGATGAAGGGCGCACCGGCGAGCTTGGCCAGGCGCCGCGAAATCTCGGTCTTGCCGACCCCGGTCGGACCGATCATCAGGATGTTCTTCGGCGTTACTTCCTCGGCCAGCGCATCGTCCAGCTGGCGCCTGCGCCAGCGATTGCGCAGGGCAATGGCAACAGCTTTCTTGGCGTCGGCCTGGCCGACGATGAAGCGGTCGAGTTCGGAGACTATTTCGCGAGGGGTAAAATCGGTCATTATGGTCTTTGCATTGCTGGCGCGTCTGTCTGATGTAATGAGCTGCAGTCCGCAAAACCAGACCTGAAAGGCACTTGCCAATGACCCGTCCGAGATTCCACCTCGCCTTTCCGGTCAATGACCTGTCCGAGGCCCGGCAATTTTATGGTGGATTGCTGGGGTGTCGCGAGGGTCGGTCGTCCGAGGCCTGGGTCGATTTCGATTTCTTCGGGCATCAGATCGTTGCCCATCTGGCGCCGGACGAATGCGCCGGCGTCGTGACCGGCGCGGTTGACGGAAAGCAGGTGCCCGTCCGGCATTTCGGTCTACTGCTTGACTGGGCCGATTGGGAAGCCCTGGCCGCCCGCCTCCGGGAGGCGGGACAGGCATTCATCCTTGACCCCTATGTTCGTTTTGCCGGCGAGCCGGGGGAGCAGGGCACGTTCTTCGTCCGTGACCCCGCGGGTAATGCTCTGGAATTCAAAACCTTCCGGGACGAAAGCAGGATTTTTGCCGGCTGACCGTTTCGCCGGTCGACTTGCCCCTGGGGCCGGAATACGGCGACTATGGACCGCCGGACTCGCAATCCTGACGAAAGGAGGGCCGGATGGACAGCAAGGCCAAGACCATAACGCCCTATATTCGTTGGCTTTCGCGCTTTTCATTGCTCCTTTTGTCGCTGCACACAATCTATGTGATCGGCTGGGCGGTGGTCGATATCGCGGTGCGCGCGGGATTGTGGCCGGCCGGCCTGTGGAACTGGGATGCGGACGCCTTTTTTGCATCATTGTCGGTCTGGCAGGAGGTGGCATTCTTCTCGTCAACGGCACTTGCAATGGTCAGCTTCTGGCTGCACCTCAAGCGCAGCGCCCTGATCATCCCGGTCTTCCTGGTGTCCTACTTCCTTTACCGCCTCGACAGTTTCTTCCTGACGCTGAACGACCTGTTCAACGGGATCGGTGGATTCGAGACTTTCACACCGATGCTCGTCCTGCAGCTGGCCTTGCTGCTGGCGCTCATGCTGTTGTGGGGTGAAGGGTATTTCGACCGATCGACATTTCGGCGTCAATCATGATGCGGGTGGACCTGCAAGGCTGACCGCAATTCCGCAAACCGCGAAGCCGGTTCCGCGTCGCAATCAGACCCGCGCACCAGCAGGGAGATGACAACTTCGTTGTTGAAGCTGTCATCGGACAGGAAATACTGCTCGATCCAGATCACGCCCGCCTGATTGAAACCATGCTCGCGCAGCCAGGCCAGGTCATGCTCGGAATTCACGATCTCCGCACTGACTTCGAGACAATCCAATGGCTTCAGGCGAAACCCGGGGATCGGCCATTCGCTCAGCTCGTACCGGGTATAATTGGCGGCACCGGACCCGTCAGCGACCTGTTCGGCATGCACCATGATCGCCTGGTCATCGGCGATGAAGGCCGCCAGTGAGATGTCGAACGGCACATCATTGAACACGGCGGATCTGTCGGTCGGGCCCGCAGCGGTGAGGCTGTCATCGGCGCCAATCCGCAGCGGCAGGGTGTGCAAGGTCCGGAATTCGTTGCCATAGCGGGCCAGCATGGAATTGGGAGCCTGTGCGCCGGCGAACCCTGCAAGGCACAAGGTGGAAGCCAGCGTGACAGCGCTCAGGATTTTCCGACAGGTCAAGGCGATCCTCCGTTTTTCATCTCTCGGTGAAAGGTGGATGCGCGGGCCGTCTGGTTCGGATGCGGGACCTATGACTCCAGCGTTTCGACGGTCAGGTTTTCATTGGTGTAGACGCAGATCCGGGCCGCGATCTCCATTGCCTTGCGGGCGATGACTTCCGGATCTGCCTCATAGTCGAAGATCGCGCGGGCAGCGGACAGGGCGTAATTGCCGCCGGATCCGACCGCAACCACGCCGTCTTCCGGTTCCAGCACATCACCGGCCCCGGTCAGCAAAAAGGTCTCGTTGCTGTCACCGACGATCAGCATCGCTTCCAGCCGACGCAGATAGCGGTCGGTCCGCCAGTCCTTGGCCAGTTCGACACAGGCCCGGGCGAGTTGTTTGGGATATTGTTCCAGCTTGGCTTCCAGGCGTTCGAACAGGGCGAAGGCGTCCGCGGTTGCCCCGGCGAAGCCAGCGATGACGTCTCCGCCGGCCAGACGGCGGACCTTGCGGGCATTGCCCTTCATCACGGTCGGGCCGATCGACACCTGGCCATCACCCGCGACCACCAGGCGGCCGCCCTTGCGTACAGCGATGATGGTCGTGCCGCGCCAGAGGCTGGCGTCGGCATAATCGGGTGAGGAAGTTTGTGTCATGGACCGGTCTCCGAAAGAAGTCGTCCACAGGATGTGGCCGACCCGGCGGAGCGGATCAAGAGGGCAAACTGCCCGGCAGTGGCAATTACTCGCCGACGGCGCGGTCGGTATGGCTCTCGGTGGCGAAGGCGACAAAGTCACCGGCCGGCATCGGGCGGGCGAACAGGAAGCCCTGGGCCAGGGTCGCACCCTGGGCCCGCAGCATCTGGTGCTGTTCCGGTGTTTCCACGCCCTCGGCAACCGTTTCCAGCTTCAGTGACTTGGCCATCGCCAGGATCGTCTCGACGACGATACGGGCGTGATGATCGGTGGTCATGTCGCGCACGAAGCTCTGATCGATCTTGAAGACGTCGAACGGCATCCGCGTCAGATAGGCGAGCGAGGAATGGCCGGTGCCGAAATCATCGATGGCGAAATTGACGCCGCGATCGCGCAAGGGCTGGACCTGTTCGATCACGCGCTCCGGGTTTTCCATGGCGATGGATTCGGTCAATTCCAGTTCCAGAAGGTGCGGCGGCAGATTGGCAGCGGCGAGCGCTTCAAGCACCGAGTCCGAGAAGCCATCGCGTTCGAACTGCATGGCCGACACATTGACCGCTACCGGGATTTCAAGGCCGCGATCGCGCCAGGCGGCGGCTTCGCGGCAGGCGGCGCGCAGGACCCAGTCGCCGATCTCCCCGATCAGGCCGCATTCTTCCGCGGCCTCGATGAAAGCGCCCGGCGACAGCAGGCCGGCTGTCGGGTGCTGCCAGCGCACGAGAGCCTCGGCACCGGCGCAAGCGCCATCCGTCATCAGGACCTTGGGCTGATAGAAGACCACCAGCTGGTCTTGTGCGACGGCATCGCGAAGTTCGTTTTCCAGCACCAGGCGCTCAAACGCGGACTGGTTCATGGTCGGCTCGAAGAATTGGGCAGCAGAGCCACCGGCGCGCTTGGCGTGCGCCATGGCAAGGTCGGCGTGCCGCATCAGGGTTTCCGGATCGGCCCCGTCCTGCGGGAAGACCGCGACCCCGACCGAAACACCCAGGAAGACCTGGTGACCGGAGATTTCAAACGGCAGGCGGATCGCGTCGACCAGCTTGTTGGCGATCCGGGCCGCGTCGGCACTGTCTTCGATGGTCGGCAGAAGCACGGTGAACTCGTCGCCGCCCAGACGTGCCACCATGGACGGGTCTTCGGTATTGCCCGACGCCATGTCACAGCCGCGCGTCACCTCGGACAGCCGGCGTCCGACCATTTCCAGCAGGCGATCGCCTTCGCCTATGCCGAGCGAGTCATTGACGCGTTTGAAGCGGTCGAGGTCGAGGAAAAGCACGGCACCTGAGCCGCCATCCTCGAGCGATTTGCGGGCCACGCGTTCGGTTTCCTTGCGGAAGCGTTCGCGGTTGGGCAGCTCGGTGACCAGGTCCACATAGGCCAGGCGGTGAATGCGTTTGAGATTGCCGTCGAGGCGCGCAAACATGCGGTTGAAGGCGTTGGCGAGCACTTCCAGCTCGTCACCGGTCTTCACCGAAATGCGCATGTCGAGATTCTTGGATGAGGCCAGGCGGGCGGCGTCGGTCAGGGTCTGCACCGGGCGCAGGGCGCGGCCCACAATCAGCGCAGCCAGCGGCAGGAAGATGCCAAGCGCAAACAGGGCGATCAGGGTCTGGCGCTGGAAGGCGGCATTGCGTGAGGCGACCAGCTCGACCAGTGGCTGCTGCATGTAGACCACGCCAACCAGGCGGCGGGACTGGGTATAGACCGGTGCCGAAACCTCCAGCATGCCGTCGTGAAGGTCATAGCGCAGATCGCCTGCACCCAAAGACATCACCGCAATATCAGCGGCCCGGAGCTGTCCTTGCTCGCGATCATCATCATAGGCTTCGCCCAGGACTTCCCGACGATTGTTGAGGACATACATCTGGGATGCACCGATTGAGGCGATCAGCTCCTCGACATACAAGTCGACATAGCCGGCATCATTGGTCGAGATCGGGTTGGCCAGACGACTGGCTGTCGCTTGCAGCGTCGCCACAGAGCGCTCGATCAACAGGTTACGGGTCTCGCGTTGGGCGGACACGTTTTCCAATGTCATCAGCATGAGTGTCGTTGCGAAAATCAACGCGCCGGTCAGAAGCGTGAACTTCATGACCAGAGATCGCATTACTCGCGCAACCGCTTTGCGGATGGGTGCCATGTTAACCCCTGAACGCTCCCCCGAGAGGGTCGCGATATCGCCACCAAACACCGGGTTGGTGTCGCCACCTACCCGTTCTCAGCGATCAGAATGTCAGCAAGCACTTGAATTGTGGTTAAAATGCCGGAATTGTTTCATTAAGTTTTTAGGCAAATGCCGGACGTCCCTTTATTCAAAGGCAATCCCGGCTGTCTCGGCCAGTGTTTTCAGTGAAATTTCCGGTCGTGCTCCATAATGGGAGATCACTTCAGCCGCGCAAATCGCCCCCATCCGACCGGCTTCAGCGAGCGGTTTTTCCTGGGCAATACCGAGCAGGAAGCCAGCCGCAAACAGGTCACCAGCCCCTGTTGTATCAACAAGTTGCGTTACGGGTTCGGCTGCGACGGTCACCATCTCATCGCCGCGGGCAATGACGGCTCCCTTTTCCGATCGGGTCACGGCGACAATCGCCACATCCTTGCGCACCTGGGCCATGGCGGCGTCGAAGTCACTGGCCTCATAAAGCGCG
The DNA here is from genome assembly GCF_000014745.1 of Maricaulis maris MCS10. Taxonomy (NCBI): domain Bacteria; kingdom Pseudomonadati; phylum Pseudomonadota; class Alphaproteobacteria; order Maricaulales; family Maricaulaceae; genus Maricaulis; species Maricaulis maris. The sequence goes on from NC_008347.1 coordinate 3,270,114, forward strand.
ATGATTTCGGCCTCATTGGCCAGCAGGATGTCGATATGGTGGGCGACCAGGTGCCGGAAGGCAGCCCGGTGACGTTCGACACAGAAAACATCCGACAGGGTCAGCGCCGTGCGGCGCTTGTGGGCCGCGGCCATTTCGGCAGCGGCTACATAACCGCGCTTGGCTTCTTCGCGGTCGAAGAGATAGCCTTCAAGGTAAATGATTTCAGAGGCCTGCAGAGCGTCTGCGCCTGCGGCCACATCCTTTTCCGTGACCAGTGCTGCGGCACCGAGGAAGGTCGACATGGAGCGCCCGGCGTCCGGTGTGACATTGATCAGGCAGCGCGCCGTGGCCGGACCGTCGGTCAGTGGCGGCGTGTCGAAATGAACGCCGATGGTGCGGATGTCATGGGTGAAGATTTCGCCCAGCTGGTCATCCGCGACCTTGCCGATATAGGCAGCCTTTCCGCCCAGCGAAGCGATACCGGCAACCGTGTTGGCGGCCGAGCCTCCCGACGCTTCCTTGCCCGGTTGCATCCGGGCGTAGAGCGTGCGGGCCCGATCCTCATCGATCAGGGTCATCGCGTCCTTGGCGATCCCTTCGGCGGCGAGAAATGCATCGGTTGCGGGCGAGAGAACGTCGACAATGGCATTGCCAACGGCAAGCACGTCAAAACGGGCATCGGACATCGGGGTCATCCATTTCGGCTGGTTTCCGGGGCAGGGTTAAACGCAGCGCCGCTCCAGAACAAGGCTTGCCGTCACGCCGGCGTGCGGCTAGCCAGCCTCCCATGACCCGGATCGCCTTTCTTACCGCCAGCTGCATGCTGCGCGACCACCCGGATGCCCGCAAGGACTACTGGGAATACGAGTTGGAAATCGCCGCCCTGCAGCCGGCCTGCGCGGCCATCGGGCTGAGCCTGGAACCGGTTATCTGGGACGCGGCGGATTTCGATCCATCGGTTTTCGACGCGGTCGTGATCGGAACCTGTTGGGACTACATGGAAAAGCCCGAGGCCTTCATGGCGATGCTGGAGCGTTGCAGTCGTGAGACGCGGCTGCTCAATCCACTCGAAACCGTGCGCTGGAACAGCCGCAAGACCTATCTCAAGGATCTGGCGGCCAGAGGGGCACCGATGATCCCCACCGTTTGGGCGGACGCTGCCAATGCGGACACGATCAAGGCGGCGTTCGATACGCTGGAGGCTGACGATGTGGTGGTCAAACCGGTACTGGGTGCCGGTGCCTGGCGCCAGGCCCGATTGAGACGCGATGATGCGCTGCCGACGGCGGACAAACTGCCGCCGTCCGATTGCATGATCCAGCCCTTCCTGCCGGCTGTGGCAGAAGAGGGCGAATACGCTTTCCTCTTTTTCAACCGGGACTTCTCCCACTGCGCCCGCAAGATCCCGGCGAAGGGCGATTATCGCGTCCAGTCCGAATATGGCGGCTATGAAGAAGTCCATACGCCCAGTGCCGACGAATTGGCGCTGGCGCGCTCGGTTCTCGACTGTATCGAGGGCGATGTCCTCTATGCCCGTGTCGATATGCTGCGCGGCCTCGACGGCAAACTCGCCCTGATCGAGATCGAGCTGATCGAACCTTATCTCTATCCGGAGCAGGGTCCGCAGATTGGCGAGGTCTTTGCCAGGGGCTTGAAGGCGCTGGTTTAGGACTGATCCTGACGTTGTTGTCCGTTGCCCTTGATGACTGATAGAGCCAGCTTATCCCCGCCGCGCACCCCCTTCCTTCTCCCTTGGGAGAAGGTGCGCGTAGCGCGGATGAGGGGGATTCGTTCTGCTTTCACGGGGACTTACCCCTCACCCTGGCCCTCTCCCAAGGGAGAGGGAAAGTGCGCTCTGCGAAAAAATCCGGAAAACTAATCCTCCCCCCTTTTCACCCATCGCATAATCCTCCCGTTCCCAGGCCATCTTGAGGCCCGGACCGGTTATCCGGGGGTTTGGGGATAGCGGAGCGCATCCGGTTTGGTGGGGTTGACCACCGCCAGACCCGGTGCGGCCGCCGGCAGGACTCGCGGCACAACGATTGACCGCCCTGATCCCGTCGGCTTCGATTCGGGGGCTGGAAGGCAACCCGGGAAATCTTCGCGTGCGGGATGCTTGTCGTGGCTACCGTTATTAAATCAGCGCTTTATCGGCTCCGGCCGGTATCCCGCACTCCCTCTCTGCCCAAAACGCCAGGCGAGCTCGTCGTGGCGATGTCGGTGCTTGGGTCAGGCGCCTTTCGGCGCAGGTGTCTTGTCCTTGAACTGGCAGATATCCTCGACCGGGCAGCGCCAGCATTCCGGCTTTCTCGCCTTGCACAGATAGCGACCATGCAGGATCAACCAGTGATGGGCGCCCTGGCGGAATTCGTCGGGCATGATCTTTTCCAGCCGCAATTCGACCGCCAGCGGGTCCTTGCCCGGGGCCAGCCTTGTGCGGTTGGAGACGCGAAAAATATGGGTGTCGACGGCGATGGTCGGGACACCAAACGCCTCGTTCATCACCACATTGGCGGTCTTTCTGCCGACGCCCGGGAGGGCTTCCAGAGCCGCCTGGTCTGCGGGAACCTCGCCGCCATGCCGCTCGATCAGCAATTGCGAGAGGGCGATGACATTCTTGGCCTTGGTGCGGAACAGGCCGATCGTCTTGACCCGGTCGCGGACATGATCCTCGCCCAGTGCGACCATTTTTTCCGGCGTGTCGGCTTCCTGGAACAGGAGCCGTGTCGCCTTGTTCACCCCGACATCGGTCGCCTGGGCCGACAGCGCGACGGCAACCAGCAGCGTGTAGGGATTGGTGTAGTCCAGCTCGGTCTTGGGGTCGGGGTGGTCCTGGGCGAGACGGGCCATCAGATCATGGGCCTGTTCGCGGTTGAGGCCGCGCGGCTGGCGGGGCTTTCTCTTCTTGGGTTTGGCGGCACTGGCAGGCATGCGGTCACTCCGGCGTCAGGATGGTGCGCTGTCGATGAAAAGCCATATGGCGATCACCGCCAGCAAGATGGCCAGGGCCCGGCGGACATGGAGGGTTCGGGCCGGGTTTTTCAACCAACCGGCAGCACGGGCTGCCAGCAGGACAATGATCAGATGAATGGCGGTGGCAATGGCGACCGACAGGATGGTCAGGCCAACAGCCTGTGGCAGAAGCGGCAGGTCAGGCTGAAGGAACTCCGGCAGGACGATCAGATAGAAGAGGCCGGCCTTCGGGTTCAGGAGGTTGATCATCAGCCCGTGTCGGAAGTGACGCGACAGGTGGTTGCCGGATCGAGCGGGCGAGCTCTCTCCGGAGCTCCGCCAGCCTTCCAAGGCGAGCCAGAGAAGAAACAGCATGCCCCCATAGCGCATCATGCCGAAAAGCCAGGGAGTGCGCTCGACAAGAGCCGCCAGGCCGATAGCTGCGAGCAGCCCGATGCAGAGCAGGCCGGCCATCACGCCAAGCACGGCAGAGAATCCTGCCCGTCTGCCGCGATCAGCGCTGAGAACGGCCAGCCAGGCCATGTTCGGGCCGGGGGTGAGTTCCAGCAGCAGAACGGTCAGGGCAAAAGTGAAAACTGGGTCGAGCGCGGCGGTCATGGTCTTCGATTAGGCACAAAGCTGGTTCACGTCACCTGCCAATCGGTGCCAAAGACCCGCTTCAGGCAGGCCATCCGAATATCGGGCCGCCGCAAGAAGCGGGTGGAGCCGTGCCGGTGAGCGCGTACACTCCTGCGCATGACAGCTGAACTCTATACGCTCGACGCCTCGTCCAAGGATTATCACCGCATTGCCGGTGCCCTGGCTTTTTTGGGTGATAATTGGCGGGACCATCCTGACCTCGACCGCGCCGCCAGGGCGGCCGGTCTTTCGCCGCACCATTTTCAGCGGGTCTTTACGCGCTGGGTCGGTGTCTCCCCGAAAAAATTCGTCGGGGCATTGGCCCATGACACCGCCCGCGAAGCGCTGGAAGACGGTGCCTGCATGCTCGATGCAGCTTTCGAGGCGGGTCTGTCGGGGCCCGGGCGTCTGCACGACCTGTTCATTGCCCATGAGGCGGTGACGCCGGGTGACGCCAAGCGTCGCGGGGCAGGCCTGCAATTCACCTGGGGTGTCGCGCCCTCGCCATTCGGCGATGCCGTCATGCTGGTCGCACCGCGCGGCCTGTCCGCCATGGCCTTTGCCGATCCGGATGTCGAAAGTGGTTTTGCCGATCTGGAGGCCCGCTATCCGGCCGCTGAATACACTCGTGACGACACGGTAGCTCGCCAGTGGGCCGAGCGCATCTTCACCCCGACAGGGCCGGAAAAACTCCCGCTGGCGCTCTATGGAACGCCATGGCAGCGCCAGGTGTGGCGGGCGCTTCTGACCATCCAGCCCGGCGAAACCACCAGTTACAAGTCGATTGCCGAGCACGTGAAATCGCCCAAGGCTTCGCGGGCTGTCGGGGCGGCAGTCGGTGCCAATCCGATTTCCTGGCTGATCCCCTGTCATCGTGTGCTGGCCTCGAACGGCAAGCTGACGGGCTATCACTGGGGTGTTGAACGCAAGCGGGCAATGCTCGCCTACGAGACCGCAAGGGGTTAGATTGGCGGGATGAGTAATCCCTTTCTCTACGCCGCCGGCATTGCCCTGGTTCTGGCTGCCGCCTTTTTTCTGAGCTGGCTGGCGGCCCGTCGCTCGCTGATGGAAGACGCGCGGATCGAATTCGCCGAACGTTGTTCCAGCAAGCCGGGAACGGTGAAGGGGGTCGACGCGGCAACGTTCGAACGGATCTATGTGTCAGCGCATGAGCCGCGCGGCGCGCTCTACATCGCTGCGGCGCTGGTGCTGGCCGTTGTCATAACGCCCTTTGCCGGTGTCGGCCTGATCGCCCTGTGGCCGTATATCGTCATGATGCTGGACGGCGGCCCCTGGTATGATGTCGGCTATTACCCTTGGATGTTCTACATGTTCTTCGGCCTGTGTGGCTGCTGGGCCTTCGCCGGCGCCGTGGTCGCCCGTATCCACCACGCCCGTACGCCGGAGAATTTCAACCCGGCCCTGGCACGGGCTCGCGGCGAGCCGCTCGATGAGGTTGCAATCCCACGCAAACGTCCCAAATGGGCAGTGGACGCTCTTTCGGGCGCAAAATCCGGTGCATCGCCGACATCGGATAATTGACGGTTTAGGGGGTTTTCATGCGCTATCTGCACACCATGGTCCGGGTCGCCGACCTGGAGGCCAGCCTCCGCTTTTACTGTGACGGTCTCGGACTGACGGAAATCAGCCGTTATGACAGTGAAAAGGGGCGTTTCACCCTGATTTTCCTGGCCACGCCGGAAGATGTCGCCGCGGCGGGTTATACCGGTGGCAAGATCCCGGAAGGCCTGCCTTGCGTCGAGCTGACCCATAACTGGGATCCGGAAGACTATCAGGGCGGCCGCAATTTTGGCCATCTCGCCTATCGCATGGACAATGTCTATGAGTGCTGCCTGCGCCTAATGGATATGGGTGTCACCATCAATCGCCCGCCCCGCGACGGCCACATGGCCTTTGTCCGCTCTCCCGATGGCATCTCGATCGAGCTCCTCCAGCGCGGCGACAATCTGCCGTCGCAGGAACCCTGGGCGTCGATGGAGAATACGGGCAGCTGGTAAGTCGTCAGGCCGCCCGCCGCATATCCTCATAACGTTTGCCGGGTTCGTCCTCGAAACTCTCTGCCAGGACGGTCAATCGCTCCACCCGATCGGTTCGGAAGTGTCTGAAATCATTACGTAATTCGCACCAGGCTGAGAGCAGCCAGACGCGCCCGAAACAGGTCAGCGCCAGCGGGCGTATGACCCGTTCTGTCGTATCATCGGCGAGGGATTGATAACGGACCCGCAGCTTGCGTTTGCTGGCGATGGCGTTGCGGACAGGGCCGAAGGCTTCCGGTCGCACTGTGTCGTCGAGGAAGGCCGCAAACAGCGGTACGCCGCGCAGGCGCTGACGATGGGATTCCGGCAGGGCGTGTTCGATCTTCGCCAGCGCTTCATTGGCTGCAGAGGCCAGATCCTTGTCGCCGGTCGCCTTGACGAGCCGCGCGCCCAGCGCCAGCGCGTCGAGTTGTTCAAAGGAAAATGTCAGGGGTGGCAGGTCGAATCCGGGACGCAGGACATAACCGACACCGGCCTCGCCATCAATCGGTGCGCCGGATCCGATCAGATGGGCGATGTCACGATAGATGGTTCGCTCGGAGACCTCGAAGCGATGGCCCATCTCATGTGCGGTGACGGCGCCTGGCGCGGCTTCCCGCAGGGCCTGGACAATGCGGATCAGTCGTTCGGCGCGGCGCACTGACACCTCCTGCAAATTGGACTGGCGGGATGATGTCAGGGTTTGTGGAATGCGGCAAGTCGCGGTGTTTCACGTGCAACACTGACGGATTGTCAGGAGGTTGGCGTGATGAGCCTACCCGGCCACAACGTCCTGCATCGAGTATTCGCCAGCCGCGCGGCCAGCACCGCCATTGATCATCCAGCGCGCCGCGGCGAGTGCCCCACGGGCAAAAATCGATCGATCCAGGGCGCGATGGGAAATCGTGATCTCCTCGAGTTCGGCCAGGAAGCGGACAGAATGCTCGCCGACCACGGAACCGCCACGGCTGACGGCAAAGCCGATTGATCCTGTCTTACGGGGTCCAGTCACGCCTTCCCGGCTCCAGGTCGCCAGGCTTTCCAGGCTTTCGCCCCGGCTTTTGGCCGCAGTCCGGGCCAGCATCAGCGCCGTGCCGGACGGCGCGTCGGCCTTGCGGCGGTGGTGGGTTTCATGGACCTCGATATCCCAGTCCGCCGCCGGCAGGCGCGCGGCCTCCCGTACAAGCGCCTCGGTGACGGCCACGCCAAGGGAAAAATTGCCGGCCAACAGGACTGGCAGACGATCCGCGCAGGCTGTCAGCCGGTCCGACTGCTCGCGATTGAAACCCGTGACGCCGGTGATCAGCGCCGGTCCTCCCAAACTCGCCAGGCGTTCGGCCGCGGCGACGGTCATGCCCGGAAGGCTGGCATCCAGCACGATGTCAGCCGTTTCGATCGCATGCTCCAAGGAGGTCTCGGCGCGGCAATCAATCGGGTCCCGCCCCAACCAGGTCCCGATATCTTCACCGGAAACCGGCGACTCGGCCCTCACCACGGCACCGGCGATCCGGAAGTCCGGGCTGTCGAGCAGGGCGCGACAGATGGCACTGCCCAGGCGGCCGGTCGGCCCAAGTACGGCTACACGAATGGGAGCGGTCAAACCGGTCCTCCAGTCACGAATTGGTCTGCCAGCTTCTCGAACATGTAGGAGCCGACAATCGGTAGGATCGGCAGCAGGATATAGAGTGAAAAACGTGTGGCCAGACCAGTCGACAGCGGCCATTCAGGGCGCTGCGCAACCCAGATTTCGTAGTCCGTCAGTCCCGCGAGTGCGGACGATGCCGCATCCTCTCCCGCCAGGGCCCGGTCGCGAACGCGAGCCATCTCCTCATGGATCCGGTCGAGCTCTGCAGCCTTGGCAGCGCAGATTTTCCGGTGCACGGGATTGAGGGCACTTGTCAGGATGAATACGCCCCCTGCCGCGGTCGCCAATATGGTGGGCAAGGCGATCCAGAGTTGATCGGGGTCGAGCATGAAGAGCAAGAGGATGGCGGCCATGATCATCCACGACCTGGCTGCCCGGAGTCCGATCCGGCCGAAGACACTCAATCGATCGAGGTGGAATAGGTCGACGTCAAGATAACCGGCGATGACCGCCCGTATTTCCCGACTGCGGCGGGCCACATCCATACCGGCACGAAACCCGGTTCCGAATAACAGGGGTGAAACAATCAGGAACCACAGGCCAACCGAGTTGATGTAGGCCAAAATCCCGTCCGCGGGGTTCATCAGCGCGAAATTGAACAAAATACCGAAGACAAAACCGATCCAGAACAAACCGTAATACCGGGTTCGCCAACTGACCGGTGCACCTTTGGCAAGATCCTCGGCTGCCGACCGCCCGTGTTCCGGCAAGGCTCGGGCAAGGTCCTCGACTTCTGTCTCCCAGCGCCCTTTCGCGCTTCCGGCAAAGGCCACAGCTGCCGTCAGGATGAGGGAAAGGACAAAGGCGATCCAGCTGACCTGGTGGGTGACCCAATCGCCGGCCGCGTTCGGGTACAGGAAAGGTGGGCTCTGGGTCAGCTGGGCGATCAGCACATAAAGCCCGTAGGTCAACGCGAAAACCAGCGCACTGTTGCCCACCATGCCAAACGGTGAGCGTTGGTAGACGATGTATTCGATGTTGTCGAAGCGGGCTTCCGGTTCGGCTTGCGGGCCAGTGTCGGTCAAAGCTATCCCCTCCCCATGCCAAGCGGCGTGTGTCCGGAAACCTAATCCGCTCTGCGCAGGGATGTCACGCCGCCAATTCGACGTGGTCAGCCGGCGTTGGGCCGACCGTCATCGGTTGTGACCTCGTCCCAGAACTGTTTGACTTTGTTGAAGAAGCCGGCGCTGTCGGGGTTACAGCCTTCGCCGGACAGGTCGCAAAACTCCTTCAGGAGCTCTTTCTGCCGGTCGCACAGATTGCGGGGCGTCTCGACGAACAGCTCGACAATCATGTCGCCGCGCGGGCCGCCACGAAGTCGCGGCATGCCCTTGCCCCGCATGCGCATCCGCTTGCCGGTCTGGGCACCTTCGGCGATCTTCATCTCGGCCTTGCCGCCTTCGATAGTCGGCACCTGGATGGTGCATCCCAGCGCAGCCTGCACCATGGATGCCGGCGTTCGGCAATAAAGGTTCGGACCGTCACGTTCGAAAATCTCGTGTTCACGCACGGAGATGAAGATGTAGAGATCGCCACGTGGTCCGCCGCGGGCACCGGCTTCACCTTCGCCGGCTAGCCGGATCCGGGTGCCATCCTCGACGCCCGCCGGAACAGTCACGTTGAGGGTACGGGTCTTGCGGACCCGACCGACACCATCGCAGTCATTACAGGGTGTCTTCACATACTGGCCGCGCCCACCACATTGCGGGCAGGTCTGCTCCATGGTGAAGAAACCCTGGGAGCGTCTGATGCGTCCGGCACCCTGGCAGGTGCCACAGGTTTCCAGCTCGGTGCCGGGCTCATTGCCTTGACCATCGCAGCGCTCGCAATTCATGGCGGTCGGCACCTTGATGGTCTCATCCTTGCCGTTGAAGGCATCCTCGAGCGAAATTTCCATGTCGAAGCGCAAGTCAGATCCGCGCGCAGGGCCCGCCTGGCCGCGACCGCCCCGTCGACCACCGCCGCCACCCATGTTGAAGGCTTCGCCGAAGACCTGTTCGAAGATGTCGGCAAAATCCGCCGCACCGCCGCCGCCACCGAACGGGCCCTGGCCACCGCCCATACCGCCACCCTGTTCAAACGCGGCATGACCCATGCGGTCGTAGGCGGCGCGTTTGTTCGGGTCGGACAGGACAGAGTAAGCCTCCCCTACGACCTTGAACTGGGCCTCGGCCTCGGCGTCGCCCGGATTGCGGTCCGGGTGGTATTTCATGGCCTGTTTGCGATAGGCGCTCTTCAGCGTCTTTTCGTCGGCAGTCTTGTCGACACCCAGAACTTCGTAGAAATCACGCTTGCTCATTACTCGTCACCTGTCGGCAGGACCAGAACTGCGTTCTGCCGCATTTGCTGGGCTAGTTGATAGCCGTGTTCAAGACAGAGACCGGCGGCGCCATCTGTGATGGCTGCTTCATGCCGGGTCTCAAGAAGGATCATTTTTGGCCAGAGGCTGCGGGGCGCGTCAGTGAAAAATCCCTTGAGGACGAGTTCTTCGAAGCCCTCAATATCCATTTTCATGACGTCAATCCGGTCGGCCCCGGCATCGGCTAGGGCGGCCTTCAGGGGGCGCAGGCGAATTGTATCACCGGTCTCGCTGCCTGAAGCGACATGGACTTCGCCGCGATTGGTCGCGGACTGAACCATCGCGCCTTCGCCCTCTTCAGCGCCGAGCGCATAGGGCAATACCGTCACCGACGTGGCATTGGAAACACCAAGATTGAATTCAAGTCGACGCCGGTTTTCGATATCGGGTTCGATCGCAATTGCCTTGACCGGCCGTGATTGCACCATGGCATCGGCCAGGACAGACAGGGTGTAGAGGCCTGCATTGGCGCCGGCATCCACGAAAACGAAAGGGTCATTGACCGGCTTGGCTTCCATGGCGTCGCGAATGGCGCGGCGTTCGGCATTGTCCCAGCTCTTCGAGCCGGCAAAGACGCGTTTCTCGCAACGATTGTCGCGCAAATGCACGCGGGCAAACTGACCCGGGAAGACTTCGATGTCAGCAATGTCCCGGCCGCCGGACATCAGGGCCCGCCGCACGACTGACTCCGCACTGCGCCGCAGTGCGTCGCCCGGCAGGGCTGTGGGCAAGCGCCGGAGACGCTCCGCCAGCGGCGAGAGCGCAAAGGCTCCGAACGGAGCTGTCAGGGGATCAGGACGGGTCATGGTCACGCTCTTGGTCTGGACCGGGAGGGTATGAAACCCTCCCGGTCAAACCGGACCTTACGCGTCTTTCTTCTTGTCGTCGTCGACTTCGGAAAATTCCGCGTCGACCACGTCTTCATCGCCCTCGGCGTCCGACTTGGCGTCGGCTTCAGCGGCCTCGGTCTGCTGGGCCGCATACATGGCCTCGCCGAGCTTCATGGCCGCCTGGACCAGAGCCTGGGTCTTTTGCTGGATGGCTTCGAGATCCTCGCCATCCTTGACTTCTTTCAGCTCGGTCAAGGCTGCGTCGATGGCATCCTTGTCTTCGCCCGGGACCTTGTCGCCGAACTCTTCGAGCTGCTTCTCGGTCTGATGGATCATCGCTTCGGCACCATTATGCGCCTCGACGAGCTCCTTCTTCTTCTTGTCCGCGTCGGCATTGGCCTCGGCGTCCTTGACCATCTGCTCGATATCATCGTCCGACAGACCACCGGAGGCCTGGATGCGGATCTGCTGCTCCTTGCCGGTCGCCTTGTCCTTGGCGGACACGTTGACGATGCCGTTGGCGTCGATGTCGAAGGTGACCTCGATCTGCGGCAGGCCGCGCGGCGAGGGCGGGATGCCGACCAGGTCGAACTGACCGAGCAGCTTGTTGTCCGCCGCCATCTCACGCTCGCCCTGCGACACGCGGATGGTCACCGCGGTCTGGTTGTCGTCGGCGGTCGAGAAGGTCTGCGACTTCTTGGTCGGGATCGTCGTATTGCGATCGATCAGGCGGGTGAAGACACCGCCCAGCGTCTCGATGCCCAGCGACAGCGGGGTCACGTCGAGCAGCAGCACGTCTTTCACGTCGCCCTGCAGCACGCCGGCCTGGATGGCAGCGCCCATGGCCACGACTTCGTCCGGGTTCACACCCTTGTGCGGGTCCTTGCCGAAGAAGCCTTTCACGGCTTCCTGCACCTTGGGCATGCGGGTCATGCCGCCGACGAGGACGATATCGTCAATGTCGGACGGGCTGAGGCCGGCATCCTTGAGCGCTTTCTTGCAGGGCTCGAGCGTACGCTTGACCAGATCCTCGACCAGGGCTTCCAGCTTGGCGCGGGAGAGCTTGATATTGAGGTGTTTCGGGCCCGATGCGTCGGCCGTGATGAAGGGCAGGTTCACTTCGTAGGAGGTGGCCGAAGAAAGTTCCTTCTTGGCCTTCTCGGCTTCTTCCTTCAGTCGCTGGAGGGCCAGCTTGTCGGACTTCAGGTCGATGCCGTTCTCTTTTTTGAACTCGTCCGCGAGGTATTGGACGATGCGCATGTCGAAGTCTTCACCGCCGAGGAAGGTGTCACCATTGGTGGCCTTCACCTCGAACACGCCGTCACCGATTTCCAGGACAGAGACGTCAAACGTGCCGCCGCCGAGGTCGAACACGGCGATCGTCTTGTTCTCACCCTTGTCGAGGCCGTAGGCCAGGGCCGCCGCGGTCGGCTCGTTGATGATGCGCAGGACTTCCAGGCCGGCGATCTTGCCGGCGTCCTTGGTGGCCTGACGCTGGGCGTCGTCGAAATAGGCCGGGACCGTGATGACGGCTTTCTCGACCTTTTCGCCGAGATAGCTTTCCGCGGTTTCCTTCATCTTCTGAAGCGTGAAGGCGGAAATTTCTGACGGGGAATATTTCTTGTCACGACCCTGGACCCAGGCGTCATTGCTGTCCGACGGAACAATCTTGTAGGGCACCATGTCGATGTCCTTCTTGACCGTCGGGTCGTCCATCATGCGGCCGATCAGGCGCTTGATGGCAAAGAAGGTGTAGTCCGGGTTGGTGACAGCCTGGCGCTTTGCCGGCTGGCCGATCAGGCGCTCGCCATCCTCGGTGAAGGCCACGACGGACGGGGTGGTCCGCACACCTTCGGAATTCTCGATGACCTTTGGTTGGCCGCTTTCCATAACAGCCACACAGGAATTGGTCGTACCCAGGTCGATGCCGATGACCTTGCTCATTGATCGTCTCTCCGTTTTTTCCAAGCGGGACCCGTCCGGCGAATGCAAAGCCTTCGAGTGAAGCGCCCCGCATCCCGCTGACTGCCCCCTTCGGGATCGTCATTGATGATTCCGGTGTGCCGACACCGGTGTTGGTTCAATCCGCAAGGTATAACCCTGCGCTTGATGGCGATTTAGGGAGGCGGGGCGAGGAGTGCAAGGCCTGTCTCAGCTGCGTTGCATGTCACTCATACGTATTTGATATGACTCAAGGCTGACCCGTTCGCAAAGTCCGGGTAGTCAGCGCGCAGCTTGCGGCCCATCTTGGGGGGGATGAGCACGCCCTTTGTCATGCCCGACGGTTTCCGTCTCCTGCCTGGAAAACTCTCCCGTCCGGTGCAGCAGACGCTGATCGATGCAGTGGTAGCGGTGCAGGAGAAAACGCCCTTCTGGCGCCCGTCCATGCCGCGCACCGGCCAACCCCTGTCAGTGAGGATGACCAATTTCGGGTCATTGGGATGGGTTACCGACAAGACCGGTGGCTACCGCTATGAGCCGCAGCATCCCGAGACCGGACAGGTGTGGGCTCCCATGCCGAACCTGTTGACGGATCTTTGGCGTGAATTGGCGGCCTATCCGGCCGATGCCGAGGCTTGCCTGGTCAACTGGTATGCGCCTGACAGCAGGATGGGCCTGCATGTCGACTGGGATGAAGAGGCGACCGACGCGGCCGTCGTCTCGATCTCGCTGGGTGACAAGGCGCGCTTTCGCATTGGTGGTCCCCAGCGTGGCGGCAAGACCGGCTCGATGGTGCTGTCATCCGGCGATGTGGTGGTCCTCGGCGGCGAGGCGCGACGCTGCTATCACGGCGTCGACCGGATTTATCCGGGCACCTCGACCCTGCTGCCGCCGGACGCCTTCCCCGGCGGTGGCCGGATCAATCTGACGATGCGTCGGGTGAAACGTCCCTGACGGATGGGGATCAGGCCTGATCAATCCTGGCCCGGAACCTGACGGTTCGGCGCTTCGTCATCCGGCAGGTAATCCAGCGCCGTCATCGGCAAGGATTGACCGCTGGCTTGAACGATCCGTACATGCTTGCGGCCCAGACGCCGAGGCTCGGGCACGCCACAGGAATGGGCGATCATCTCGACATGCTCGCGGATCGTGTTGGCATATTCGGCCACCCGGTCGGCCTTGTCCTTCACGACCAGGCCGCGCTGCAGGCTCTTCTTGTGGGTGGTGACGCCGGTCGGACAGGTGTTCTGGTGGCATTTCAGGGCCTGGATACAGCCCAGCGAGAACATGAAGCCGCGGCCGCACTGAATGAAGTTGGCGCCGGCCGCCAAGGCCCAGGCCACGGCACCGGGGGTCAGCAACTTGCCCGAGGCGATCACCCGAATCCGGTCTATCAGGCCATAGCGCTCGAGCAGGCTGACGACGATCGGCAGGCTTTCGCGAATGGTCAAACCGACATTGTCCATCAAGGCCATGGGGGCTGCGCCGGTGCCGCCATCGCCGCTGTCGATGGTGAAGAAGTCCGGGGCGCTGTCCGGGCCGCGCTTGGTGATCTCGACGCACATCTCCTCGATCCAGCCATAAGCGCCGATCACAGCCTTGAAACCGACCGGCTTGCCGGTGACTTCGCGGATGTGCGCGATCATGTCGAGCAGGCCGCCGATATCATCGAATTCCGGGTGTCGGTTCGGTGAGATCGAAGCCTGCCCCACCGGAATGCCCCGAATGTCGGCGATGTCGCGCGTCACCTTTGCGGCTGGCAGGATGCCACCCTTGCCCGGTTTGGCACCTTGGGAGAGCTTGAGCTCGAACATGCGCACCTTTTCGTGCGCCGCGACTTGCCGCAGTTTTTCGTCCGACAGGCCACCTTCCGCATTGCGGACGCCGTATTTGGCGGTGCCGATCTGGAAAACAATGTCGCAACCCCCTTCCAGGTGCATGGGCGACAGGCCGCCCTCGCCTGTATTCATCCAGATGCCGGCCTTCGCCGCGCCGCGTGAAAGTGCGCGCACGGCGGGTTTTGACAGCGAGCCATAGCTCATGCCGGAAATATTGAAGAAGGAGGGGGCGTCGTAGGGTATGCGGCTATTCGGCCCGACCCGCATCGGTTGCGTCCGGGCGGCGTGATCATCCAGCAGGGGAAAGGGGCAATTGACGAAGATCGCATTGCCCGGCTTGTCCATCGGTTTGGTGGAGCCGAAGGGGATCGTGCCGCCCTTGCCTTCCGATGACCGGTAGACCCATTCACGTTCGGCCCGGTTGAAGGGCAATTCCTCGCGATCCATCGCAAAGAAATATTGCCGGAAAAACTCTCCCAGCGTTGTGAACAGCGAGCGGAAACGACCGACGACGGGATAATTCCGGCGTATGGCGTCGCGGGTCTGTGCGATGTCCGCCGCATACATCAGCAGGATCACGAAGGCCGCCACGCCAATGGCCAGAACAAATATCTGGGTCAGGACATTCATCACGTCCATCGCCCAAGCCGGTAACATCGACATGATCACCTCCCGCGCATGCCCGCATCATCATGGCTTGGTCCGCCGATGGATGCGAGCCTTCAATGGGTGACCTGCCGCAGGCGTGATCAGACGTGAGCTGTCAGGCCTTCATGTCGACATTGCCGCCAGAACCGCCCGCTGCGTCAGCGCCACCGGCGGCCGGGCCGGAGGAGACGGCAACCATGGCGGCGCGCAGGGTCCGCTCTCCGATCACGAAGCCGGTCTGCATGACCGCGGCAATCTTGCCGGCACCCTGATCCGACGGGATCTGGGCTACGGCCTGATGCTTGTGCGGATCAAAGGTGTCACCGGGCTGCGGGTCGACCTTTTTGACACCATGGCGCTCCATCTTGGAGATCAGCGCCTTTTCGGTCATCGCGACGCCTTCGACAACATTCTTCACCGCGTCCGGCACATCGGCCAGCGCGGCCTCGTCGACAGAGCCGACAGCCCGCGAGAGATTGTCGGACACGTCCAGCATGTCCTTGGCAAAACTGGAGACCGCATAGCTGCGCGCGTCGGCAACATCGCGCTCGGCGCGGCGACGGGTATTTTCCGCTTCGGCCAGGGCTCGCAGCAGCTTGTCGCGCATGGAGTCGAGTTCCGCGGTCAGTTTCAGCACCGGGTCCAGCTCGTTCTCGGCTTCACCGGCATCGTTCGATGCCTCGGCTTTGAAGGCTTCGTCTTCCGGCGTTTCAATGTCGTCTTGCGGCTTGTTCTCTGTGTCGCTCATTTTGTCTTCACTCTCGCGATCGGGCGCTGTCCAGTATCTGTCCGACCACACGGGCGGTGTAGTCGACGAGGGGGATAACACGGGCATAGTTCAAACGGGTGGGGCCAATTACACCCAGCGCGCCGATGATTTCCTGTTCGGCATTCATATAGGGAGCCACGATCACACTGGAACCCGACAGGCTGAAAAGCGGGTTCTCGGCGCCGATGAACAGGCGCACGCCTTCCGCGTCGCGGGCCTTGTCCAGCAAGGTGACCAGCTCTTCCTTGCGCTCGATGTCCTCGAACAGCAGGCGGATGCGCTCCAGGTCGCCGACGGCATCCAGACTTTCCAGCAGTCGGGACTGGCCGCGCACGATAAGTGAGCGCTCCTGCCCCTTGCCGCCGCTCCAGTCCGCCAGGCCTTGCTTGACCAGGCCTTCGGCGGCGCTGTCGAGGGCCGAGCGGCGTTCGGCGATTTCCTGCTCGATGGCCTTGCGGGCGTCGCTCAGGGTCCGCCCCTTGAGGCGTGTCGACAGATAGTTCCCGGCATCGATCAGCGCCGCCGGGGGAATGCCGTCGGGCGTGCGCATCAGCCGATTCTCGACGCTGCCATCCTCGAACACCAGCACGCCCAGCATCTCGACCTTGGACAGTGGCACGAACTCGACATGGCGCAGCGGCGCTTCGCGTTTTTGGGTGACGACCAGCCCGGCACCACCGGACAGGCCGCCCAGCAATGAGGTCGCCTCGGTCAGCAGGTCCTTGGTCGAGCGCCCCGACATCGAGACCTGGCCTTCAATCGCCTTGCGCTCATCGGCCGACAATTCGCCAACTTGCAGCAGCCCGTCCACGAACAGGCGCAGGCCGGCATGGGTCGGCATCCGTCCGGCGCTGGCATGCGGCGCGCTCAACAGCCCGAGATCGGCCAGGTCCGCCATGGTGTTGCGGATCGAGGCCGGAGAAAGGGTGAGATTGCCGCTTTGCGACAGGGTCCGCGAACCCACCGGATCGCCTGAGCGCAGATAAGCTTCCACGATCTCTCGAAAGATCGTGCGCATGCGGTCATCCAGTGCGGCCAGGGCCGATTGCGGAGCGGTCAGGGACATGACCTATCAATTAGTCGCGCCGGGGCGCCTGTTCAATCCGCTTTGCGAGCCAAGCGCCAGCGTCCGGTCGCGACATGCCTGCTTGATGCCGGCCCGCAACGCCGCTAGGAGCGGGGTCGATATAGCCGCCAAACCGGAGATGATGATGAGACCCCATGGACGCGCTCGCGATGCAATGCGTGAAATCAAGCTGGAAGCCGGTGTCTCGGTCTATGCGGAGGGCTCCTGCCTGGCTCGCTTCGGTGGCACGCATGTGCTGTGCACGGCCAGCATCGAAGAGAGCGTGCCGCCATGGATGCGCGGGGGCGGCAAGGGCTGGGTGACAGCAGAATACGGCATGCTGCCGCGGGCCACCCATACACGGTCACGCCGTGAGGCGACCGCCGGCAAGCAGTCCGGCCGGACCCAGGAAATCCAGCGCCTGATCGGTCGCTCCCTGCGCGCCGTCGTGGATCTCAAGGCGCTCGGTGAACGCCAGATCACCATCGACTGTGATGTGCTGCAGGCCGATGGCGGCACACGCACAGCAGCAATCACCGGCGCCTGGGTCGCACTCAAGCAGGCCACCGGATATCTGATCGAGGAAGGCTTGCTGACCAGCGACCCGGTGCACGGCCAGCTCGCGGCCATCTCCTGCGGCGTGATTGATGGTGAGACCCGCCTCGACCTCGAATACGAGGAAGACCGTCGCGCCGAGGCCGACGCCAATTTCGTCCTCACCGACACAGGCGGCATCGTCGAGATCCAGGCCACGGCGGAAGACAAGCCGATTCCGGAGACCGATTTCGACCTGCTGTTCGCGCTCGCCAAGGCCGGTGTTGTCGATCTGTGCGAGGCGCAACTTGCAGCGTTGAAGGGTTAGTCGGAAGCGGGCACGCAGTCCTCGGCTGCCGGAAAGGCTTCAGTGAGGGTGGAGGCGAACAGCTGTTCGAAAGCCAGCGGTGAATGGCCGGAAGCGTAAACGGTGAGGTTTGCTTGACCGCCTGCTTCAGTGATGCGGCGTACAGCTTCCTCACTATCTGGGAGAAAATTCGGCTCGTAGAGCCCGGCGCTGATCTCGAAGGCTACGTGCCGGCTGATCGAATCGGACGCCTGAAGCGCATCAAGCCAGCCAAATGATGCCGCGCCGACGACACCAAAGCGGTCCGGGTGCCTCAAGGCGGTTGAAATAGCCCAGGCCGCTCCATTCGAGTTTCCCGACAGCATGCGCTCTCTGGCGAGCGTCGATCCGCCGTACTGTTCTTCAACCAGTGGCAAGACCTCCTCGAGCAGGAAGCGCTCATGAGCGAAGTATCGAGGCTGATCAAATTCCCAGAGATAATCGCCAGCGCGAAGTCGGGACTGGGATCGAGGATCACCTGCTGCGGGGTTTTCGGTGGCTAATCCGACAATGATAACTGGCTCGATGAGGCAGGACTGTGCGAGTGAATCGGCAATTGGCCCATAGTCATAGGCATTCCCGCCATCTGCCAGATACACGACTGGGACTTGATGAGGATTTTGAGGCTCTGCTGGCTGGTAGATATATATAGATCGCTCGTGGTCGAGTGCGATAGCCGGCATGATGATGCGGGTCATTCGAGCGTCGGACATCTCCGCGCGCCGCACGGGCGGCGGCGCCCCCGGTCCACGATATTTTGGCGTTGTACGCCAGTTCATTGTGTCTTGGTCCGGTAACGGAATGGGCCAGATGTCGATAAACGCTTCGTCGATGCGAGATAGCCTGAAGGCGGTGGCCCAAACATCTTCGCCGACGTGTTCCATTTCCGATTGCAAGGCGCAGCACAATCGAACCGGGCCAACGGCGCGTCGGGCCGCGATGTAGATCACATCGTCATTAATCCAGTAGGACTGGATAGCCTCCCCGAGATGGTCTGAGGCTGATTGAAAGTCCACGGCTCCAATAAGTTGGCAATATGCGTGCTCGTCGAGGGTACAACCGGGTTCCCCGTCCGGGTTGATCGATTGAACGGGTTGATCAGGCTCGTCGGTGGCAAGCAATCCGGAAATGATACCCAATAAGAAAATGAACATGTCAGCGTTTGGCCACAATCAGAACGGGTGTTTCAACACTATGGCCATCGAAAGGGTTGCGCTGCAAGCCCTGCTTGCTTGTTTCATTGGGCGAGCAGGTTACTCTTGGGACTCCACTGCAATGCGGTGAATTAGAGAACAGACGGCGGGAGTGCGCTGGGGGGCTGGAAACGGCCCGCACGGCCTCTTTGGGAAGGGGCTACCGTGCAGGCCCACCCCCGCCGTCTGTCCCGTCGACCCGAAGGTCGGCGGTTCTGTGAGACGCGCGCGCCTATCCGGCTGCGTCGGCGTCGTCATCCTCATCATCAAATCCAAGCAGGTCGCCGGGTTGGCAACCCAGTTCGCGGCAGAGCGCTTCCAGGGTCGAGAAGCGGACGGCCTTGGCCTTGCCTGTCTTGAGGATGGACAGGTTGGCCATGGTGATACCGACACGGTCGCAGAGTTCGGTCAGCGACATGCGGCGCTCGAGGAGCATGCGATCAAGAGTGACGCGAATGGGCATGGTGTGCGTCTCCCTATATCGTCAGTTTTTGTTCTTGGCGCATCCGCGCGCCTTCGCGGAACACTTCCGCCAGTACCAACAACGCCAGAACGGCAAACCAGGCGCCGAGGTCGAAACTGCCCAGCTTGTTGATTTCCACCCCGCCGACGACCGGCGCATCGGCGTGCAACAAGGTCATCACCATCGCGACAGCGCCCTGGGTGAGATAGCGCAGAACCTGGAAGACGGCGATGGCGATCGCGATCATGCGGAGATGACCGGCATTCTCGGGCACAAAGGGGTCGCCGGCGACAAGCGTTGAAAAGATCCGGCGAAGTCGGTCATTGACGACCAGGAATGCGATTATGTGGGCGATCAGGATCGGATAGGCCCCACCAAAATCCCGGATCGCCTGAAACAGGTCGGTCAGGAAATTCGGCGAATAGCCGAGCCAGTCCATCGCCAGGAGGGTTCCTGTGGCAATCAGGACAAGGGCAGCAAAGGCCAACAGACCCCAGGCCAGGTACCAGACAATGTCCAGTACCACCTTCAAGACGGATACCAGTGATCCGCTCCCCAGTGTCTTCATGACCGCCCCTTCCCTGTTAGGCGTCGCACGCGAGATCCGGAGACCCTAGTCCGGCCTGCCGGATCTCACGCGACTTTTTCCATCATGCCGTGACCGGGGCAATCGCGTAGAACGCACCTGCCGCGACCGAGACCAGCAGCATCACGTTGATGGCGATGGAGCCGATCATCTGGATGCCTGATTTGTTGGACCTGACCATTTCACTGTTTCCTTTCTCTTGTATCTGACCAATTACCGTTGTCATTCATGTTGTTCGGGCGACGTTTCCCGCCCTTGTTGTTTATCGATAAACAGAAAGATCGATGGGCGCAAGCGAAAAATATCGTTTTTCGATATGAATTTTTCGAAAGGCGATATGTAAACCGATCGAAAGGGCTAAAAATGGTGCGCGAAACCTGGGTCCTCGCCAGTCATAACGCGGGCAAGATCAAGGAGATGGAGCAGATTCTCGCGCCATTTGGCGTGACCCTGAAAAGTGCTGCAGACCTCGACTTGCCTGAACCCGAAGAAACCGAAACGACATTTCGGGGTAATGCGGCCCTGAAGGCGCGCGCCGCCTGTGAAGCGACCGGCTTGCCCTGTGTCGCTGACGATTCCGGTCTGGCGGTCGATGCGCTGGGTGGCGATCCCGGTATTTACTCAGCCCGCTGGGCTGGTGAGCCGCGGGACTTCCAGCGCGCGATGCAGCGGGTCGATACCGAATTGTCCCGCGCCGGAGTGCCCGACCGGACCGCAAGATTTGTCTGCACGATAGCGCTGGCACGTCCCGGGTCGGAGGTTCGCTTCTTCGAAGGTGAAGTCGTCGGCGAGATTGTGTGGCCGCCCCGTGGGGCCGGTGGATTTGGCTATGACCCGATCTTCCAGCCTCTGGGACACGACATCACGTTTGGAGAAATGAGTGCCGACGGCAAGCGCCAGCTCAGCCATAGGGCGCGTGCTCTCGATGCCATGATCGCCGCCGAGTTCGGTTCGTGACCGGAACGGGCGACCGCCAGCTCGGCAATGCGCTCGGGCTCTACCTGCATTGGCCCTATTGCGCCCGGATCTGCCCCTATTGTGACTTCAACGTCTATCGCCCCAAGGGCGATGACGAGGCGCTGCTGAGCGCCATTCTGGCCGATATGGCGGACTGGCGGGACAAGACCGGCGGTCGGCGACTGGCGAGCCTTCACTTTGGTGGCGGTACACCATCCCTCATGAAGCCGGACTGGATCGCCCGCGTGATCGACGCCGCAGATAGCCTCTGGGGCTTTGAAGACGGGGCGGAAATCGGACTGGAAGCGAACCCGGCGGACCGGGCGCGATTTGCGGCGATCGGCAAGGTCGGCGTTGCGCGACTCTCCCTGGGTGTCCAGAGTTTTGACGATCGGGTTCTTGCGGCGCTGGGCCGCGACCATGACGGCGCCCAGGCGCGTCAGGCCATCGAGGCGGCGCTTTCGGCGTTCGAACGGGTTTCCGTCGACATGATCTACGCCCAGTCAGGCCAGACCAATGATGCCTGGAAGCGTGAGCTGGGTGAGGCCCTGACCAGCGGTGCCGGCCATGTCTCGGCCTATCAACTCACCATCGAGCCGGGGACTGCTTTCGGCAAGCGCTCCGAGCGCGGCGAAACCCTGGCAGTCGATGGCGACGGAGCGGCTGTTCTCTATGAGGCCACGCAGACGCTATGCGCGAGCCAAGGGTTTCCGGCCTATGAGGTGTCCAATCACGCCCGCTCGCCGGCCGATCAGTCGGTCCATAACCGTATCTACTGGGAAGGCGGTGACTGGATCGGCGTCGGTCCGGGGGCCCATGGCCGGTTGGGGCAATCAACACTCGATGGCCGGGTCGCGACCACAGCCTGCCGTCGACCGATCGATTATATCACTGCCGTCAATACGACCGGTTCCGGTGTCGGGGCCGATGGGACCGAACGGCTGGCACCGGGCGACGACCTGGTAGAGCGCGCCTTTCTCGGCCTGCGTGTCACCGACGGGCTGGACCTGGATCATCTCCACCGGACAACAGGTGTCGCCCTGAATGCAGAGGCTATCGACCGGATGATCGGCGATGGTTTTCTGCAACGGGCCGGTGTCCGCTTGAGGCTGACCGAACAGGGCCGTCTGCTCGCCGACCGCGTGACCCGGGAAATCCTGCCCTAGGCCCTAGAATGCGGCTTCCGGTTCGAATGACAGCGGAGCCGGTTCGATCTCGCGGAATCCGCGTGACCGCATCTCATAGATGGCCAGGCCGCGTTCGATCATGCCGGTTGCCCGGAAGCGGAACAGGCCGTCGGCACCCAGGAAGCCCTGGTCTTCTTCAATTGCCTCACGGCTGAAGCCACGCTCGCCACCATCCAGATGAGCTGCCAGGCTCATGGCGTCATAGGCGAGGCTGGCGATCCGCGATGGTTCGCTGCCATAGCTGGATTCATAAGCCGTCTCAAAGGCCGTGCGGGCGCTCAGGTCGGGTCCGGCAAACCAGCCGCCCCGCAGGGCGGGCTCACGCAAAAGGTCGGGATCATTCCACAGGCCGGTGCCCAGAAAGCGGACCACAAGAGGGTCGACAGCCTGGGAAATCAGGAGCGGCCCCAGCGCCCGCAGGCGGGTGCCACCTTCCGGCAGCATCACAGCCTGGAACGGCGCTTCCGGATCGGGCTCCCACTCCAGCAGCCGCAACTCGTCGGCTTCTTCCGGTGTCAGCGGCTCAAAAACACCTTCCGCCAAACGGGCCGAGGCGCGGGCCATGGCCTCGACATCACCGGTATAGAAACTCTCGGCCGCAATGTATCCGCCGGTCAGTGCGGCATTGTCCTGCAGCGCCGCGTGCACCGCCATGCCATAACGGTTCTGCGGGCCGAGATAGGCGAAACGCTCGACACCGCGACGGGTCGCATACTCTGTAATCCGGGCGACCTCGATCTCGGGCGGGAAACTCATCAGATAGACGCCGTCGCCGGCGACGGTGGTATCTGTCGTGAAGGCGATGATCGGTATGCCGGCCTGCCGAGCAACCTGGCCTGCTGCTGACACTGCCGGGCCGAACAATGGGCCGATGATGATGTCGGCACCATCCTCGACGGCGGCGCGGGCTGCCTCACGGGCGCCCTCGGCGGTACCCTGGGTATCTTTCGGAATCATCAGCAAATTGCCGCTGCCGCGTTCAAACAGCGCGAGTTCGGCCGAATGCAATAGTCGTATCGCTTCGGATCGGGCACCGGAGCTGTCGGCCGAGAACGGCAGCAGGACAGCAACACGGGCGAGGTCACGGTTGGCCATGTGTGGCGGGATGAGTCCGGTCGCGACCGGTTCCTCGACCGGTTCCGGCTCGATCTCGACCGGTTGCTCGACGATGGGTTCCTGCGGAATGATGACAGGCGGCGGCGGTGTGGTCTGGGTCGTGCCGCACGCTGCAAGGGCGCCGACCATCGAGATGACAGCAAGGCAGCGCAGGGCGCGGCTTTGTGCCAGAGTGCCGATCGGCGAGGCGATACGCGAATTGAAGACTGAAAGCATGACCGAAACATCCCGGGAAATTCTTGGCGAAGCTATCCGCCGCGGCGGCAAGGAGCAAGCGCTCGGGCCGGGCCTTTATCTGGTTTCGACGCCGATCGGCAATTTGCGTGACATTACCTTGCGAGCTCTGGACGTCCTGGGTCAGGCGGATCGGGTCCTCGCCGAAGATACCCGTGTCACGCGTCGCCTGATAGACGCCTATGGGCTGAAGGTCGAGCTGACGGCCTATCACGACCATAATGGTGAGCGTGTCCGCCCCGGTATCCTGGACGATCTGGAGGCAGGTGCCCGGATTGCTCTGGTGTCGGACGCGGGTACGCCGCTCGTCTCCGACCCGGGCTACAAACTGGCCCGCGATGCGATTGCTGCCGGCATACCGGTCATCGCCATACCTGGCGCATCTGCGGTCCTGGCGGCGCTCGCCATCGCTGGCCTGCCGACCGACTGTTTCACCTTCGCCGGATTCCCGCCGCAAAAGGCCGGACCGCGAGAGGCTTGGCTGGAACCCTTTCGGCATGTGCCTGGCAGTCTCGTCTTCTATGAAGGCGTGTCCCGATTGCCGGCCATGATGGCCAGCCTGCACAAAATTCTGGGTAATCGTTCGGCTGCGGTCTGTCGCGAGCTGACCAAAATGCATGAAGAGGCCCGACGGGGCCCTCTGTCCGAGCTGGCCGCCCACTATGCCGAAGCTGGCGCACCGCGCGGCGAGGTGGTGATTGTTGTCGGCCCGCCGTCCGCCGACGACTGGGATGCAGGCCGGATAGACGCCGCCTTGCGGGCTGCGCTTGAAGACATGCGGGTCAAGGAAGCTGCCGGGCATGTCGCCGAGGCATCGGGTTGGTCGCGACGTGACGTCTACGCGCGCGCCCTGGCGCTCAAGGGCGGGGACACGCCGCGGTGACCCGCGCCCGACGGCAGGCCGAGGCCCGTGGCCGTTGGGCAGAATGGCTGGCCATGGCCTGGCTCGTCGCCAAAGGATATCGCCTGCTTGACCACAGAGCTCGTACGGCTGCCGGAGAAATCGATCTGGTTGCGCGTCGCGGCGAGTATCTGGTCTTCATCGAGGTCAAGGCGCGCGCAACGCGTGCCGAGGCGCTGGATTCCATCGGGCCTCGCCAACGGGGCCGGATTACCCGTGCCGCCTCGATCTGGCGAGCGCCGCGATCCTCGCTGCATCATTTGCACCTGCGCTACGACCTGGTTCTGGTGGTGCCGGGACGCTGGCCACAGCATCGGCGGGCGGCCTGGGTGCCGGGTGACAGCGCGCGCGACCTTTTGTGACGCCGTGCTCTCGATGCCGCTTGGCCGACGCGCCGCGACTTGTCATGGTAGCGCGTCTGCAAATGCCTAAGCTGCGGCACGGGCGATTCGACAGGAGTTTCGTGCATGGCCAACCGCTTATCCTCATTCTCACTCGTCTTGGTCCTGGTGGCCGCCGGGATTGTGCCCGCGGCGTGCAGCAGCGTCGGCTCGGTTGGTCAGGAGCGCTCGATCGGGCGGCAGCTGGATGACACCAACGCCTCGGTGGGCATCAAGTCGGCCATGTTGCGGTCCGAAGGCTTCGCGCTGGATGGCGTCGATGTCGAGGTGACAGAGGGGATCGCCTTGTTGACAGGGCGTGTGCCACGAACTGATGACCGTCTGATGGCTGAATGCCTGGCCTGGTCCTCGGTGGCGGTGCGCAATGTCGCCAACGAGATCGAGGTCGGGGACGGGCAGGGATTTCGGGATCGCGCCCGTGACGCCGAGATCACCGCAAGGGTCAACGGTCGCCTGATTTCCGACCGTGCCGTGCGATCAATCAACTTCAATGTCGAAACGCGGAACAGCCGGGTTTACCTTCTCGGCGTTGCCCGCAACCGGGGCGAGCTCGAGCGGGTCAGCGCCCATGCCTCACTGGTCGAGGGCGTGCAGGAGGTTGTCTCCTATGTTCGTGTTGCCGGTGTGCCGACAAACTTGCCGGCCCGTGGCGAACGTCGGGCCGAGGCCTGTGTGGGTGAAGCCAATCCCGGGGTTGAATCCCGCCCCGGCGAGCCTAACTCCGGTCCGCAATTGCTCGGTGGCTCGGAGACAAGATGATGGCGTGGCGTGTTGCGGTCCAGATGGACCCGATCGAAACAGTCAATGTGGACGCGGATACGACGTTCGCCCTGATGGAAGAGGCGCAGGCGCGCGGGGCGGAGCTTTTTGTCTACCATCCTGACCAGCTGGCCTGGCAGGAGGGTCGCATCATGGCCCGGGCCCGCCCGGTCAGGGTGAAGCACATCCAGGGGGAGCATGCCGACCTGGGCGAGGTGCGCACACTCGATCTGGCGAGCGATGTCGATGTGATCCTGATGCGTCAGGACCCACCCTTTGACATGGCCTATCAGACGGCCGCCCATTTGCTCGAAATGCTCAAGGGTCAGACGCTTGTGTTGAATGACCCGTTCTGGGTCCGATCGAGCCCGGAAAAGATCCTGCCGCTTCTCTATCCCGAAATCATCCCTCCGACCCTGATCACACGCGATCTGACAGCGCTGACGGGATTTCGGGACCGGCATGAGGACATCATCATCAAGCCGCTCTACGGCAATGGCGGGGCGGGGGTGTTCCGCCTCAAGCCCGGCGACGGGAATTTCTCTGCTCTGCTCGAGACCTTCTTCGCCCAGTCACGCGAGCCGGTGATCGCTCAGGCTTTCCTTCCGGCCGTGTCGGCAGGCGACAAGCGCATCCTGATCATAGATGGCGTGCCGGTCGGTGCCATCAACCGCGTACCGCAGAGCGGGCAGACCCGCTCGAACATGCATGTCGGCGGCGTAGCCGAGCCATCAGACCTGTCTGACAGCGACATGCGGATATGCGATGCGATTGGCCCCATCCTGAAGGAGCGCGATCTTGTGCTTGTCGGCATTGATGTGATCGGTGACCGCTTGACCGAGATCAATGTGACCTCGCCAACCGGCGTGCAGGAACTCAAACGCTTTTCCGGCGTCGATGCCTGTGCCGCCTTTTGGGATGCTGTCGCGCGACGTATCGGTTCCTGAAAATACACGTTTGACGTGTTGTTCTAAATCGTGCATGGTTTGTTCCTGTTTTGATCTTCATGTGATCGATCCTGTGGAAAACCCAACGATGCCGGATGGTTAACGGTATCAACGGTTGGTGCGGGTCGCACGGAAGATCTGGTGGCGGGGCGCAACACAGGCGGAACCCTGTGAATCAAAGCCCCGGTATGTCGGGAGAAACAAAGTGGCCGCGCGAACGGCATCTGTCGCTTTTCATGGCTCCGAAGCCCGCCTTGTGGATGTGCAGGTCCAGGTTGCGGGCGGGTCGCAGCCTATCTTTTCCATCGTCGGCCTCGCCGACAAGGCGGTTGCCGAAAGCCGGGAACGGGTACGAGCGGCATTTTCGGCGCTGGGGTTGTCGCTGCCGTCCAAGCGGCTGATCGTCAATCTGGCACCGGCCGACCAACCCAAGGAAGGCGCGCATTTCGATCTGCCGATCGCGATCGGGGTGCTGGCAGAGCTTGATATCCTGCCCAAGGATGTGGCCGAGGACTATCTCGCATTTGGTGAATTGGGGGCGGACGCCCGCATCCGGTCGGCGCCCGGTGCGCTTCCGGCTGCCGTCGCGGCCCATGCCGATGGCAGGGCGCTTATCTGTCCGGAAGGCTGTGGTCCGGAAGCGGCCTGGGCCGGGGGCGATCTCGCCATTTTGGCACCGGCTACGCTTATCCAGCTGATCAATCATTTCAAGGGCAGCCAGGTCCTAGACCGGCCCGCCCCCGGCGAATTGATCGAGGCTGGGCCGGATGTCGACCTGAAACAGGTCAAGGGGCAGGAGGGCGCGAAACGGGCCCTGGAAATAGCTGCTGCCGGTCACCATAACCTGTTGATGATCGGCCCGCCGGGATCGGGAAAGTCGATGTTGGCGGAACGCCTTCCCGGCTTGCTGCCGCCGCTGACTGCGACGGAGCTGCTGGACGTGTCGATGATCCACTCGGTCGCCGGCCTGCTGGAACGCGGTCGGTTGACCCGAAATCGACCTTTCAGGGCGCCGCACCACTCGGCCTCCATGGCGGCGATGGTCGGTGGAGGCAGTCGGGCGAGGCCGGGTGAGGCCTCGCTGGCTCACCGGGGCGTCCTGTTTCTGGACGAATTGCCGGAATTCCATCCACAAGTTCTCGATAGTCTGAGGCAGCCGCTTGAAACAGGGTCGATCACGGTCGCCCGGGCCAATGCCCATATCGCCTATCCGGCCCGTTTCCAGCTGGTCGCGGCAATGAATCCCTGTCGCTGCGGTGGCGGCGGCGGGACCGGGGAAACATGCCGTCGCGGTGCACGCTGCGCCATTGACTACCAGGCCAGGATTTCCGGTCCGATGATTGATAGGATCGACTTGCAGATCAGGGTTCCGCCAGTCACACCCGCCGACTTGGCCCTGCCTGCTCCGCCCGAGGGCACGGCGGAGGCTGCGGCACGTGTGGCTGCGGCCCGGGAGGCGCAACTCGAGCGCGGCCAGCTGAACGCCCACCTGCCGACCGATCAGCTCGACCATGTCGCGGCTCCGGACCGAGCTGGAGAAGCGCTACTGCAAGAGGCCGCCCTGCGCCAGTCCCTCACCGCGCGGTCTTACCACCGGATCCTCCGTGTTGCGCGGACCATTGCCGATCTCGATGGCCAGGAAGCCGTGAGGCGGCTGCATATTGCCGAGGCCCTGTCCTGCCGGCGTGGCCTTCGTGATGCTCAACAGGCAGGCGCGAAAGCCCTGTCTGGCTGAAGGTTTGCCGCGTGCTTTATCGGTCGCCGGTCGGGATATGGGCTGTCGGGTCCCCATTGAGCTCGGGCGATGAACGGTGATGGCCGCTTGTGACCGGGCAGCAGTGCCCCAACCGCCTGGACCCATGTTGGCTGTGGCATAACGCGTACGGGTTTAGCGGGCGCATCACAGGCCGCCCCGTTGAACTCCCACCGTTGAACTCCCACGGTTGAACTCCCGGCGCTGCAATCCTGTCGTTGAAGCCCCGTCCCCTCAGCCCGGTCCCCACAGTCCCGTCCGTTCAGCCCCGTCCTCGAAGCCCCGTCCCGTCAGCCCCGTCACTGAGGCCCGGGCGACGAAGCCGTGTCGCCGACGCTTCATTAACCCGGACAGGTTATGACCGTAGCGGATCGTATTCGAGGACAGGGCATGGCTGACGAGCCAGGAGACCGCGGATCAGCGAATGAATTGCCGGACCCGCCTGTCGGGGCGGACGGCGCTGTTTGCACGCGCGCGGGTGAGGCCGAAGCCTCCAGTCCTTCCAATGCCGGTGTGAACCCGGGCGAGACCGGGCCCGGCTTTGCATCGGGCCCGTCCTTGCCGACCGGATTGGACACCCTTCTCCTGACTGCGCTCGATGCAACCGGCGAACTCATTCTGGTGCGCGGCAATGGCGGCCAGGTCCGCTATGTCAATTCGGCCTTCCTGACCGCTTTCGGCGGTGAACGTGATGATTGGGTCGGCCGCTGGTTTTCGGTCGCACCCCCTGTCACCGCACAGAATTCCCGTCGATACGAAATGCTGATGCGAACCCGTAAGGGGGCCATCTGGATCGAGTGGGATGAACGCCTTCTTCCGGATGGCGCCGGTGTCATCTCGGTCGGGCGCGACGTAACCAGCCGCCGCGCGGCCCATGAAGACCTGGAAGCATCCCAGCGCGCCAAGTCTCTGTTCTTTGCTGCAGTGACCCACGAGCTGCGCACACCGCTCGCCGGGGCGCTGGGCGTATCGCGACTGCTTGAAGGCACCGCGTTGAAGCCCGACCAAGCCGACTATGTCCGCTCGATAGCGGCTTCGGCTGACCATGCGCTGGCCATGGTCGACGACATTCTCGACCTGTCACGCCTGGAAGCCGGTCGTCTGGAATTGCGGCCCGAAACCGTCGATATCGCGGAGCTGGTCCGGGAGACCGTCGAACTGGCTGCTCCGCGCGCGCAGGAGAAAGCCCTGGAGATCGGGGTGGTCCACGCGTTCGGCGCGCCGACGCGGGTCACGGGCGACGCGGCCCGGCTCAAACAGATCCTCTATAATCTGATCGGCAATGCGGTGAAGTTTACCGCGGCCGGCGGGGTTCGCATCGATATAACCAACGCGCCGGACAGCGAGGGCCGCGACCGCCTCGCCCTGTCGGTCAGCGATACCGGCCCCGGTATATCCGAAGCCGACCAGGAAAGCCTGTTCGAGCATTTCGAGCGCGGTGCGGCCGAGCGCGACGGGGCTGAGAGCGGCGCCGGGCTGGGCCTTGCCATGGTCCGACGCCTCGCCGACGCCATGAACAGCGCCATGGGGGTGGAAAGTCGCCTGGGCGAGGGAGCCCGCTTCTGGCTGATCTTCGATCTGCCTGTTCTCGCGCTGCGAACCGATACTCCTTTGGCCGGTCGCCGGCTTTCCGTAGCCAGCGACAATGTGATCCTGCGCGATAGCCTGTGTGACCAGCTGATCGCACTGGGTGCAAAGGTCATTGTTCTGGATGGTCCCCTTGCCCTGTCCAGGGCGGTTGATACCGATCTGATCTGGGATGCGGACTGGGCTGGCGCTGCGCCGGCAACCCGATCCTGGCAATTGGTTACGCCGGCAGAAAAGGCCAAGCGCCCGGATCTGGTCGTTGGCGGAGACTCCAACTGGTTCGTCAAGCCGGTGCGAGCCGGGACGCTGGCCGCCCAATTGGGTAATCCAGCTGGCATCGGCCAGATGCACGCCCCTGGAGCCAGTGCCCGGCGCCGCTTCCAGGCGGACCTGTCCAGCCTCCGCATTCTGGTTGCAGAAGACGATCCGGTAAACGCGCTGATTGCCCGTAAGTCTCTGGAACGTCTGGGTGTCGATGTTTCGCCCGTGGACCGGGGCGATACCGCACTGGAGGCGCTGCAGGCCGGGGGTTTTGATGCCGCCCTCCTCGATCAACGCATGCCGGGTCTCGATGGCCCCGATGTCGCACGCCAGGCACGCGAGGCCGGCTGCCATCTGCCGCTGATCGCCCTTACCGCCAATGACAGCGAAGCAGACCGCAAGCTCTGCCTGGCAGCCGGGATGGACGAATTCCTCACCAAACCGCTCGACGCCGACAAGCTGGCCGACATCCTCACCCGCTTGTGCCGCCCCGGAAACCGCGCCAGCATGGGCTGACATCGTCCCCCTGCCGAAGTGGTAAGCTAATGTCCAACTTCCGAGAAACTGCCGGCGTCGCGGGGCAGCGCACTTTCATGCAATCCCTTGTCGTCTATGCGACGCCGGTCATGATCTCGATGTTGATCCTGGGTTTTGCGTCCGGGCTCCCACTCTACATGGTTTTCCAGAAGTTATCCTACTGGCTCCGCGATGCCGGGATAGATCGTTCGACCATCGGTTTCTTTTACTTTGTCACACTGGCCTACACTCTCAAATGGTTGTGGGCCCCGGTCGTCGACCGGGTCAAAATACCCCTTCTGTCCAAGCGACTCGGCACTCGACGGGCATGGATGGTCACCGCAATCGCTGGGACGGTCATCGCGCTCGGGTTTGTCGCGACGACGGACCCTACAGGGGCATCCTATCGCCGTGACGACACGGGCATGCGACTGGCCCAGATCGAAGTGGGCGAATATCAGGTACTTTTGGACTCACTGGCGACCGCCGAAGCCGACCCGGATCGAAGTGCCGGTGATGTCATTGGCAATGTGATCCACCCGGTCGAGGCGGTTCTGGACGAATTTGGCGCTCAGGTGGTGGAGTTACCGGAAGAAGAGTACCGACGCTTGTTGTCGCTTGTGAGAGAAGACGAGCACTTTGAGGCCCTCTCCGTATTTCGAACTCTCGCGACCCTGCTTCCGATCGCTATTGCGGCATTGCTGCTGGCATACTCCGGCGCGACCCTGGATGTGGCGATTGATGCATGGCGGATCGAGTCGGCATCCAACGACATGCAAGCGACGATGGCGGCCGCGTACTCCTTTGGCTACCGAATCGCCTACATGACGTCCGGCCTGGGTTTGGCGATATCCGAATGGTCCAACTGGCATGTTTCTTTTCTTGTCATGGCTGCCGCGATGGCAATCTCGGCCGGCCTGGTGTTTTTCATGAAGGAACCAAAGGCCGGTGTTGGACGCCGGGCCCTTGAGGGCAGTTTCGGGGTGAAGGTCGTCAATGCCGTGTGGCAGCCCTTCAAGGACTTCTTCGCCCGCCTCGGTTGGTGGATCATCCCTGTTGTCGCGCTGATCTCGC
Organism: Maricaulis maris MCS10; assembly: GCF_000014745.1. Classification (NCBI taxonomy): domain Bacteria; kingdom Pseudomonadati; phylum Pseudomonadota; class Alphaproteobacteria; order Maricaulales; family Maricaulaceae; genus Maricaulis; species Maricaulis maris. The sequence goes on from NC_008347.1 coordinate 3,301,634, forward strand.
TCTATCGAATCAGTGACTTCACCATGGGGGTGATGGCGTCGCCCTTGTATTCAGACCTTGAATTCGATCGCGCTGTCGTTGGCGGCATACAGGCAGGACCCGGCCTTGCGGCGACGATGTTTGGACTGTTTGTGGGCGGTGTGACGGCACTGCGGATCGGCATGATGCGGGCCTTGGTTATAGGGCTGGTCATCACACTTGTGACAAACGGCGCCTATGCTTGGCTGGCCGCGACCGCGCAGCCCGACGAGAGTTGGAAACTGCTGATCGCGATCGTTGGGGACAATCTGGCCGGCGGCTTTGTCACAACGGTCTTCATCGCATATCTGTCGAGCTTGGTTGATCCCGCAAGTGCGGCGACCCAGTACGCGTGGGTTAGCTCATTCTACGCCCTGTTCGCGAAGTTTCTGTCGGGTTTTTCGGGCGTACTGGCGGACGCCGTCGGCTGGGTTGCCTTCTTTGTAATCACGGCGGCCTGGACCATTCCGGCGGCCATCCTTCTTGCCGTCGTCATCCGGTTCGGACCGGCAGCCGCAAGAGGCGAACACAAATTCGCGGAACGACAGACAGAATAGCCCTGACCCCTACTCCGACAGTCCGCTCTCCACATCATGCTTGTCCGGATCATAGGCCGCCAAGGCGGCCAGCGTGGTGATCTCTGAGACCGAGGCACCGAGCCGCGCGATCTGGACCGGTTTCTCGACGCCGACCAGCATCGGGCCGATCACCGTGGCGCCGCCCGCCATGCGCAAAAGCTTGGTGGCGATCGAGGCCGAGTGGATGGCGGGCATGACCAGAACGTTTGCCGGGCCCTTCAGTCGGGAGAAGGGGTAGAGGAAGCGGTGGGACGGATCGAGCGCGACATCGACATTCATCTCGCCCTCGTATTCAAAGTCGACGCCCCGCTCGTCAAGGATCTCGACGGCCCGGCGCAGCTTGTCCGAGCGATCGCCGGATGGATTGCCGAAGGTCGAATAGGACAGGAAGGCGACACGCGGCGTGAAGCCAAACCCCTTGGCCGCGGCTGCTGTTTCGATGGCGATGTCCGCCAGCGCTTCTTCGTCCGGGAATTCCGCGATATTGGTGTCGGCGATGAACAGGGTGCGGTTCTTGGCCAGGGCTATCGACATACCCATGACACGTTGGCCCTCGGCCGGGTCGAGGACTTGTGAAACATCATCCAGGGCTGCGCCATAGGAGCGTGTCGTACCAGTGACCATTCCGTCGGCATCGCCCAGCTTGACCATGCAGGCGGAGAAGACGTTGCGGTCATTATTGACCAGGCGTTGCACGTCGCGCTTGAGATAGCCCTTGCGCTGCAGGCGGCCGTACAGAAAGTCGGAATAGTCGGCATTGCGGTCGGACAGGCGGGCATTGACGATTTCGATCGCGTCCTCCGGCACGCCGACCAGACGCATGTTGGCGCGGGTGATTTCCTCGCGCCCGACCAGTACCGCCTTGCCAAGCTCCTGGTTCTGGAAGGCGTAGGCCGCGCGGATGACGGCGGGTTCCTCGCCTTCGGCAAAAACGATGCGGCGACCATGACCCATGACCGCGCCCTGGATCCGCTGCAGCAGGGCGGCTGTCGGGTCGAGGCGGCGGGCCAGCGAGGCGCGATAGGCCGCCATGTCCGGGATCGGCTTGCGGGCGACGCCCGTGTCCATCGCGGCCTGCGCCACATAGGGCGGGACATAGGAGATCAGGCGCGGATCAAAGGGTGACGGGATGATGTAGTTCCGGCCAAAACTCGGTCGAGCGCCGTGATAGGCTGCGGCGACCTCATCGGGCACGTCTTCCTTGGCGAGGGCCGCCAGGGCTTGTGCCGCGGCGATCTTCATCTCCTCATTGATCGTCCGCGCCCGAACGTCCAGCGCGCCGCGGAAGATATAGGGAAAGCCGAGGACATTGTTGACCTGGTTGGGATAGTCCGACCGACCGGTGGCGACGATGGCATCCTCGCGCACAGCGCGGGCATCTTCCGGCGTGATCTCCGGGTCCGGATTGGCCATCGCAAAGATGATCGGATCCTTGGCCATGGTCTTGACCATGTCCTGGGTCAGGGCGCCGGCGACTGACAGGCCGAGGAAGCAATCGGCTCCGTCGACAGCCTCGGCGAGGCTGCGTTTATCGGTCTGGACGGCATGGGCGGCCTTCCACTGGTTCAGATTGTCGCGTTCGCTGTGGATCACGCCCTTGCTGTCACACAGGATGGCATTGTCCGGGTGAACGCCCATGGCCTTGAGCAGTTCGAGCACGGCAATACCCGCCGCGCCGGCGCCATTGACCACGACGGTCAGGTCCTCGATGCGGCGATCGGTCAGCTCGCAGGCATTGATGATGCCGGCGGCGGAAATGATGGCCGTACCATGCTGGTCATCATGGAAAACCGGGACATCGAGCAGTTCGCGCAGGCGCTGCTCGACGATGAAGCTTTCCGGTGCCTTGATGTCTTCCAGATTGATGCCACCGAACGTGTTGCCAATGCGTTTGACGCACTCGATGAATTGCTCGGCATCCTCCTCCTCGACCTCGATGTCGATGGCGTCGATATCGGCGAAGCGTTTGAACAGGACGGCCTTGCCTTCCATCACCGGCTTGGATGCCATGGCGCCCAGATTGCCAAGGCCCAGGATGGCGGTGCCGTTGGAGATCACCGCGACCATATTTCCCTTGGACGTATAGTCGTAGACCTTGTCCGGGTCCTCCGCGATGGCCTTGACCGGCACGGCAACGCCGGGGCTGTAGGCAAGCGAGAGGTCGCGCTGGGTGGCCATGGGTTTGGTCGGCGACATGGCGAGTTTGCCGGGAACAGGTTCCTTGTGGAAGGCGAGGGCATCCTCGTCCTCGACTCGACTGGTTCTGTCGTTCATCACCGATGTCCTTGTAAGATCTGAAGTCCCGGGGGATACAGCGCTCTAGCCGCTTCGCACCCTTGCACGCAAGGTGAAACCTCGCCACCGTCTGCGCCGATGAATGCCATGTCGACCCTCCCCGTGCCGCGCGATCGCACCTTTCCCTCGAGTGAGGGTGCAACCCCGATGATGCAGCAATTCCTCGAGCTGCGCGCCCAGGCGCCGGCCGATGCCTTGCTGTTCTACCGGATGGGCGACTTCTACGAGTTGTTCTTCGATGATGCCGTGCGCGCTTCGGCGGCCCTTGATATCGCCCTGACCAAACGCGGGGAGCACCAGGGCGAGCCGATCTCGATGTGCGGCGTCCCGGCGGCGACAGCGGAGGCCTATCTCGCGCGCCTGATCAAGGCCGGTTTCAAGGTTGCCGTCGGCGAGCAGATGGAAGACCCGAAGACGGCCAAGGCCCGCGGCGGTTCGAAAGCCGTTGTCCGACGGGCCATTACCCGTGTTGTCACGCCGGGCACGCTGACCGAGGACAGCCTGCTGGACCCGCGCGTCTCCAACCGGATTGCGGCACTGGCCCAATTGGTGACCGGTGAGGCAGCGCTGGCCTGGGCCGATGTCTCGACCGGAGACTTCCGGGTTTCTCCGGTTGCCACCGAGAACCTGGCTGCCGAGATCGCCGCCATGAGCCCGGCCGAATTGCTGGTCGAGGAGCGGGGATTTGCCGAGGCCGCTATGTTGGCGCCGCGATCGACCCTGACCCCCCTGCCAAAAGCCAAATTTGACCCGAGCTCGGCCGAGCGCCAGTTGAAGGACCAGTTCAGGGTCCAGGAACTGACCGCTTTCGGAAACTTCACCAAGGCCGAATGCGCCGCGCTGGGCGCCTTGCTGGATTATCTGTCACTGTCACAGGCCGGGGCACCGGCGAAGCTGGCGCCACCGCGCCAGGTCGCCGCCGGAGCCTGTCTGGCCATCGATCCGGCAACTCGCGCCAGCCTCGAGATCGAACGCACTCTGTCAGGGTCACGTCAGGGGTCCCTGCTGGATGCCATCGACCGGACGGTAACGGCACCGGGCGCGCGCAAGCTGGCTGAACGTCTGGCCAGACCATTGACGAATGTCGCTGAAATCGAGGCCCGTCTGGACGCGATTGCCTGGTTCGAGCGCGCCCGGCCCGAACGTCGGGATCTGCGCGATCGTCTGCGCCAGGCTGGAGATGCCGAGCGCGCCCTGTCGCGGTTATTGCTGGGTCGGGGCGGACCGCGCGATCTCAAATCACTCGCGGCGGCCTTGCAGGAGGGTGAGATCATCGCTTCCCGTCTGCTCGACCGGACGTTGGACACCCCGCCGACCCTGATCTCGGAAGGCCTTGAGGCCCTGGTTCTTGGCGACAAGCCGGAACTGGCAGAGCTGATCGCCGAGTTGGAACGCGCCATTGTCGACGAGCCACCGCTTCTCGCGCGCGATGGCGGTTTCATCGCCGAAGGCTGGCAGGTTGAACTGGACGAGTTGCGGCAATTGCGTGATGCGTCCCGGCGCGTGGTCGCGGGTCTGCAGCAGACTTATGCCGAGGCGGTGGGTGTCAGCGCCTTGAAGATCAAGCACAATAATGTGCTGGGTTACTTCGTCGAGGTCACCGCCAAACATGGCGATGCCCTGATGGGGGACGACCGTTTTATCCATCGTCAGACCATGGCCAATGCGATCCGCTTTTCGACCACCGAGCTGGCTGAGCTGGAGGCCAAGATCGCATCGGCCGGTGATCGCGCCCTGGCGATGGAGATCGATGCCTTTGCCGGATTGCGGGACCGGGTTGAGGCTCAGGCCGACCTGATCCGTGGCGCGGCCCGGGCTCTGGCCGAGTTCGACGTCGCGGCGAGCCTTGCAGAATGGGCGGAAGACAGCGAGGCCGCGCGGCCGGTGATGTCTCAGGACAGTGTCTTCCACATTGAAGGTGGTCGACATCCGGTCGTTGAGCGGGCGCTCGCGAAGGCGGGGGACGGGCGTTTCACGCCGAATGACTGTCATCTGGATGGAGCCGGCGAAGAAGCCAAACGGCTGACATTCGTGACCGGCCCCAACATGGCCGGTAAATCGACATTTCTGCGCCAGAACGCCCTGATCCTGATGTTGGCGCAGGCTGGTTGCTATGTACCGGCGCGGGCGGCACGTATCGGTGTTGCCGACCGCCTTTACTCGCGCGTGGGCGCTGCTGATGATCTGGCCCGCGGTCGCTCGACCTTCATGGCGGAGATGATCGAGACGGCTGCCATTCTCAATCAGGCAACAGCGCGCAGCTTTGTCATTCTTGACGAAATCGGACGCGGCACCGCGACCTTTGATGGCCTGTCGATCGCCTGGGCGGCTGCCGAGCATCTGCATGCGGTGAATGGCTGCAGGGCCCTCTTCGCAACCCATTACCATGAGCTGACACGGCTCGCCGACGATCTCGACGCGGCTGGCAATGTCTCGCTCAAGGCCCGGGAATGGAAAGGTGAGCTGGTTTTTCTTCACGAAGTCGGAAGCGGAGCGGCGGACCGGTCTTACGGGATCGAGGTCGCGCGCCGGGCCGGGTTGCCGCGGGTGTCAGTCAAGCGAGCCCAAGCGATCCTGGCACGGCTTGAGGCAGATGGAGCCCCGGCTGCGGCCCTCACCGACTTGCCGTTGTTTGCCCTGTCCGAACCGGAACCGGAGCCCGTCATTTCAGAGGTCGAGACCCGTCTTGGTGAAATCGATCCGGATGCGCTGAGTCCGCGCGAGGCGCTGGAAGTCCTGTATGCGCTCAAGGCGATGACGAAGAAGACGTGACGCCGCCGGTTGCGGTGCTCTAGATTGGATCCACGATGAAGATGCCCGCACTGCCCGCTTCGCTGGATGGTCTGCAATTGCGGGCCCGACTGGCTGCCGCCCTGGCGCAACAGGGGTGGGAGTCACCGGCTGCCCGTGCAGCTGCGCTGGCGCATGTTCGCACGTCCATAGACCGGTTTAGAACGCAGGCCTTTGACAGCCTGACCGGCGCCGGCGGGGGCGCGATTGCGGCCCACCTGCTGTCAGAAGGCATGAGCGTCTGCCTGCACGCCCTGTTCGATTCCATGGCGGCAGCTGACCTGGCCGGGTCAACCGGCGTGGCATTGTGCGCTCAAGGGGGCTTCGGAGCTGGCGAGCTGGCACCCTCGTCCGATATTGATCTGATGCTGATCAAGCCCGACGAGCCCGGCGAAGCGACCGATGCCTTCCTCCAGCAATTCTTGTACGCGCTCTGGGATCTGAAAATCGATGTCGGCGGTGGTGCCTGTCGGACCATGGATGAAACCATCGCGCTGACACAGCTCGACGCGTCGGAACGCACTGCGCTCCTGTCCTTGCGTCACCTGGCTGGCGATGAAGCCGCAACAGCGACCCTGGCGCAAAGGTTCCGCGACGAGGTCGTCGCCGGTGATCTGCCGGCCTTTGTGGAAGCCAAGCTCAAGGAGCGTGACGCCCGGATCGAGAAGGCGGGCCGGTCGCGCTACACAGTCGAGCCCAACCTGAAATCGAGCAAGGGTGGTTTGCGCGATCTGCAGCTGATGCGCTGGCTGGCGCAATTTCTCTACGGGGCTGATGCTTTCGAGCGATGGGTTGGCAGTCGTTTGCTGTCAGTCGAAGACGTCTCCAAATACATTCTCGCTGATGATTTCCTGTGGACGGTTCGCTTTCACTTGCACGAGCTTGCCGGCGGCAAGGACGAACGTCTGACATTCGACGTCCAGCCGGAGATCGCGGCGCGGATGGGCTTCGAGGATGGTGAAACCGACAGCGGTGTCGAGCGTTTCATGCGTCGGTATTTCCGTACGGCGATGGATGTCGGCGCCCTCACACGTCTGGTATGCGCCAAGCTTGAGGCCGATGCCTGGAAGTCGAAACCCCGCGGCTTGGCGCGTTTTCTGCCGCCGGGAATGGAGGCGGCGGAGGACGCTGATGTTGGTGAGTTCATCGTGCGTGAGGGCCGACTGGATTTTGCCCACGCGACCCAGATCCGCGAAGACCCGATCCGCCTGATGCGCTTTTTCCATGTTGCCGCGTCGCGGCGCCTGGACTTGCACCCCGAGGCGGTGGCGAGAATTGGCCGCACCCTGCACCTTATCGACGATGATTTCCGCCGGGCGCCGCGAGCGGCACGGGCCTTCTTTGCGGTCCTTTTGGACAGTGCCGCACCGATGGCGGTGTTGCGAATGATGACAGAGGCGGGCGTGCTGGGTCGCTATCTCCCGGAATTCGGGGACATTGTCGCCCGCACCCAGTTCAACATGTATCACCGCTACACCGTCGATGAGCACACCTTGCAAGCGCTTGGTGTGTTGCGAGAGATCGAGGACGGCCTGCATCCGTTGGATCACCCGCTGTCGACCCGATTGGCGCCGCTGATCCAGAACCGTCGCGCCCTCCATCTGGCGGTCTTGCTGCATGACACTGGCAAGGGCGCCGGTGATCAGTGCATTGAGGGGGCCGCTCGGGCCATGACTGCCTGTGAGCGTATGGGGCTGGGAGATTCCGAGACCGAGCTGGTTTCCTGGCTGATCGCGTCTCATCTGTTGATGAGTGACACCGCGCAGCGCCGTGACCTGTCCGACCCCAGGACCGTGGCTGACTTTGCTGCTGCGGTTGGTACCGTGGAGCGGTTGCGGCTTCTGACAGTCCTGACAGTTGTCGACATACGTGCGGTTGGGCCGGGTGTCTGGAATGGCTGGAAGGGCCAATTGATCCGAGAGCTCTATTCGGCAACCGAGCAGGTCCTTTCCTGTGATGGTGACAATCTGCAGCTGGCGCGCGAGACCCTGGCCGAAAAGGCCGAGTTGGCGAGGAGCCGGATCCGGCCGAGACTGGAGCGCGTCAACGCCGAGTTTGCCAGCTGGTGGACTGCCGAGCTGAATGACGCCTACTGGACGGCTTTCTCTGAGGAAGACCGCTTCCGCCATGCTGCCTTTGTACGCCATGCCCGTGATGCCGGCCGCCAGACCTCGGCAGCAGTGCGGGTTGATCGTCGGCGGGCCGCGACGGAAGTCATGATCTGGTCGCCTGATAGGGAACGGGTGTTTGCCGACATCGTCGCTGCCTTTGCCGAAGTGGGCGCTGATGTGGTCGGGGCGACCATCAACACCACTACATCGCGCCAGGTCTTCGACATCTTCTATATCCAGGATGCTGCGGGCCAGCCTTATGGCAAGCATGACGCTGTCCAGCGTCAGGCTTTGGTCGGGTATCTGCGGGAGGTCGCGACCGGCGAAGTCACGGTCCGCCGTCGCCCGGCGGCACCGCTGAAGCGGCGTGATGCGGCATTTCGGGTTACGCCCAGCGTCACCATCTCCAATGAAATCGCCGAGCAGGCGACCGTGATCGAGGCCTCGGGGCGCGACCGTCCCGGATTGCTGGCCGATCTGGCGGATGTTCTGGCCGATGAAGGCCTCGCACTGACTTCGGCCCAGATCGACGGCTATGGCGAACGCGCGACGGACGTGTTCTACGTCACTCACAAGGACGAAAAACTGGTCGATGAAGCGATCAGTGAAAGTGTCCGCAATGGGCTGTTGGCGGTGTTTTCCGAGAACGAAACAGCCTTTGACAAGAAAGCTGCGCAACGCGGCATCGCCCGGGCCCGGGCCAGTGTGTTGAGGTAGGCATGCGGCTTTTACGTTCCACGGCCATTGTCGGCGTCCTGACCATGGCGAGCCGTGTCCTCGGCCTTGTTCGCGAAATGCTGCTCGCCGCATCGCTTGGCGCCGGGGTGATCACCGACGTATTCCTGACAGCCTTCCAGTTTCCGAACCTGTTCCGGCGGATATTCGCGGAAGGCGCTTTCAATTCGGCCTTCATACCGTTGTATGCCGGCAAGCTGGAATCGGGTGAACAGGACGAGGCGATCCGCTTTGCCCGGCAAGTCATGTCGGTCTTGCTGACGTCCATGCTGGTGCTGGTCATCGCTGCGCAATTCCTGATGCCGTGGCTGATGTATGCGCTGGGGCCGGGCTTTGTTGGCGAGCCAGGACCGTTCCGGCTGGCTGTGCTGCTGACCCAGATCACCATGCCCTACCTGATGATGATGTCGCTCAGCGCGATGCTGAGCGGGGTGCTGAACTCCCACGGTCGCTTTGCGGTTGCCGCAGCGGCGCCGGTCCTGCTCAACCTGATCCTGATCGGAATATTGCTGTTCTCGCCGGCGAATGGCGAGCAGCTCGCCTTGCACCTTTCAATCGGCATCAGCCTGTCCGGTGTGGCGCAATTGGTCTGGTTGTTCGCCGCCTGCCGCGCGACCGGTCTGCGCCTGTCGGTTTCGATGCCGCGCATGACGCCGGGTGTCCGCCGCCTGATCACACTCGGCATACCCGGAGCCATCGCGGCGGGCGTGACGCAGATCAATATTCTGGTGACGTCGTCGATCGCGACGATCGAGGAAGGCGCAAAGTCGTGGCTGTATTTCGCTGACCGACTCTATCAGTTGCCGCTCGGGGTGGTTGGTATCGCCATGGGGGTGGTGCTCCTGCCGGCCCTGAGCGCACGTGTTCGTGCCGGAGAGACGCAGGCCGCTTCGAATGCAATGAACCGGGCGCTGGAAATTTCGATGGCCCTGACCCTGCCTGCGGCGACTGCACTGGCGACAATACCGGTCTTCATTGCCACGGGCCTTTACGAGCGCAACGCCTTTACCTCACAGGATGCGGTGATGGTCAGTCAGGCGTTGGTTCCGTTTGCGATCGGCTTGCCGGCATTCGTCTTGATCAAGGTCCTGTCGCCAGGATTTTTTGCGCGTGAAGACACGATGACGCCGATGAAGTTTGCGGCCATTGGAGTGGCGGTGAACCTCGCCCTGGGTCTCGGCCTGTTTTTTGGCCCGCTCGGGTTTGCCGGTCTTGCCATTGCGACCGCGGTCGCCGGCTGGGTCAATATGAGCCTGCTCGCAATCACGTTGAGCCGGCGTGGTCTCTTCGAGCCGGATATCCGATTGTTGGGCAAGCTGCCGCGCATTGTGCTGGCCTGTGCAGCCATGGCCGCCTTTCTTCTCGTCGCCGAGCATTATGCGGATGCATTGCGGATCTACCTGTTTGACTCGACCCTTCTGACACTTCTCGTTGTCTGTTGTGGTGGCCTGGGTGTTTACGGCATTGCCGCGTTGGTAACGGGCGCCTTGCGGCCCTCCGAGGTGCGCGGCGCGCTCAAGCGCTCTTGAGGCCAGGTCCTGCGCTCGTTAAGACGCGTGTTCCTGTTCGCCCTTTCCGCAAGGCCCTCCCATGAGTGACACGCCCACCGCCTACCAAGGCCCGAAACGCATCTTCTCCGGCATGCAGCCGACCGGTCGCCTGCACCTCGGCAATTATCTCGGTGCTCTGAAGAACTGGGTGGCGATGCAGGATGAGGATGAGTCCGAGCGCATCTATTGCGTGGTCGACATGCACGCCGTCACCATGCCGCATGACGCCAAGGCCTTGCCGGATGCCGTGCGCCGCGTGACGGCCGCTTACCTTGCCGCTGGTCTGGACCCGGAAAAGAACGTGATTTTTGCTCAGTCTGCGGTTCCGGCCCATGCCGAACTGGCCTGGATCCTCAATTGTGTCGCCCGTCTTGGTTGGGCCGAGCGGATGACCCAGTTCAAGGACAAGGGCGGCAAGGACCGGGAACGTGTCTCGGTCGGCCTGCTGACCTACCCGGTCCTGATGGCCGCCGATATCCTGGTCTACAAGGCGACCCATGTGCCGGTTGGCGATGACCAGAAGCAGCATCTCGAATTGTGCCGTGATGTCGCCGCTCGCTTCAATCGCGATTTCGGCGATGGTGAAGCCGTCTTCCCGATCACAGAACCGCTCATCCAGGGTCCGGGCGCCCGCATCATGAGTTTGCGTGACGGCACCGCCAAGATGTCGAAATCGGACCCGTCGGACAATTCCCGGATCAATCTCGAGGATGATGCCGACACCATTGCCCGCAAGATCAAGAAGGCCAAGACCGATCCCGAACCGCTGCCGGACTCGATCGACGGTCTGGACGGTCGTCCGGAAGCCTCGAACCTGGTCGGTATTTTCGCGGCCCTGACCGGCGGCTCCAAAGCCTCTGTCCTCGCCGAATATGGCGGCCAGGGTTTCGGCGCCTTCAAACCGGCCCTGGCCGAAGTCGCAGTCGAGTATCTCGCCCCGATCTCCGACGAATACCGTCGGCTGATCGCCGAGCCGGCCGAGATTGACCGGATCCTGAAAAAGGGCGCGGAACGGGCGCGGGCAGTGGCGGAACCGGTGATTGCCGAAGCGAAAGCGGCGATCGGTTTCTGGGGCTAGCCCATTTGCCGCACTCCCGGTCCGGCTGGAAATCGAATAAAGCATCGATTTGAGGTGGTATGGCTCGTGTCGCCCCGGGTCGTTTTCAAGCGTGTATTCGCCGCCGGCATTGATGAGGACACCATGATGAAAACAACGATTTTTCCATGCCTTCTGGCACTTGCCCTGGTGGCTTGCGGCGAGACCGACACGCATGTGGTGGAAATGTCTGCGGCCGACCATGACGGTATGGATCACGCATTATCGACGACCGATGACGGCGCACCTCTGGCTGATGACGGTGTCATGCCGGTCATCGATGTGCGGCTGGCCTGGATGCGGCCCCACCCCCAGGGGCGCGACGTGACGGCGGCCTATTTTGTGGCCGGCTTGAGCGACGGGCAAGCGGACCGGCTTGTCGAGGCGCGGATTGATGGCGCTGAACGGGTCGAACTGCATGGGCATACGATGGACGATCAGGGCATGATGCGCATGCGCCCGGTCGGTCCGCAGCGCGTGGCGGCAGAAACGCCTCTGGTTTTCGCGCCGGGTGGTCTGCATCTCATGGTGCATGGTCTTGCAGCCGCAGCCGAGGGCGACACCGCCACCGGTGTCCTGGTCTTTGAACGCGCGGGCGAGGTGCCGGTAGTGTTCGCGGTGCAGGCGGCGGCTCCTGCTGAGCCGACAGAACACTAGGCTGGTTTGGCTGACGGCAGGACGTCGACCTGTCAGGGTTAACGAGGTGTTACCGAACCCTCATTTCCTGCCATATCGCTACTCCCCGTCATTGTGGTGCTCGGTTCTTCTGACTCCGGCGGGCTGGTATAGGTCGCGGGATCATAGAGCTTTGGCGCTCGCGGCCAGAACAGACGCATCATCCAGACACCCAGTGCGACGGCCGGGATCAGAACAAGCCCGATTGCATTTTCGTCGATCAGGAAGAGCTTGGTGAAGGCGGCGGCACCGATGATCGTCAAAACCCCGCCGATTGAGGTCATGGTTGCCAGGAATTTGACCGAGGACCCCTCAATGTATCGAACCGGCCCTGGCCTGTTTTCGAGCGCGAGGTGAAGCGCGACGAGAAATTCCCGAAAGTCCCGGGCATTGGCTTCCCATTGTCCGGCCCCGGTGCAGCGCATTGAACCGAACGCGATTTCGTTGCCCGTTCTGTCTGTGACCCTGCAGACAACCTGGCTGGCCTGACCGGCCATCTCAACCGAGAGGCGGACCTGGCGGATGTCGTCGAGCCCAATGTCGGAGGCGATGCCCGGGTCGCTGTCGGAGCCTGCGTCCCGCCAGGTCAAGCTGGTCTTGTCGAGCGACAGAATCCGCAAGGGGCTGCGACCATTCCTGCGGTCGGTCAATGAGGTCAGAGCCATGATTATCCCTTTCGTGACAGGGGGTAACACGAATAGCTGGACGTGTCGTGCGGCAGACGCCAAACTCCGAACATGCAACAGAGCTCACGCAAATTCCTGGTCATCGCCGACGATAGCTCGGAGTCTCGGACCGCGCTCTATTTTGCGGCTCGACGCGCTCAAGCGACCGGCGCACACGTCTTGATTCTCGCCACGCTTGAACCGGGTGATTTCAGCCATTGGATCGGCGTTGCGGAAACCGCGAAGCAGGAAGCCGAAATTGCAGCCGAAACAGTGCTGGAATCAATGGCTGAGGATGCCGAGGCGATAACCGGTGAACGACCGGAGTTATTGCTGAGGGAGGGTGACCGTCGCGCCGTCCTGTCGCAATTGCTCGAGGAAGATCCGCTGATCTCCCTGCTCGTTCTGGCGGCGTCCGCCAACGGGGAGGGGCCGGGGCCACTTGTCACGGCGCTGGCGCGGGGCAAGGGACTGTTTTCCGGGCGCGCGGTGCCTGTCACGGTTGTACCGGGCGGGATGGACACCAAGGAAATCGACGCGCTCGTCTGATAACCACACGAGGAGTGTGGTTGAATGGCGTCCGAAAGAGCGCCAAGTGATCGGCAGGAGGCCCTGCCATGTTCATCCAGACCGAAGCGACGCCAAATCCGAACACGCTGAAATTCCTGCCCGGCCGTGAAATAGCGCCGGATGGACCGCGGGAGTTCGAAAGCGAGGAAGATGCGGCGAGTGCGCCTTTGGCGGCCGACCTGTTTCTTGTCGATGGCGTTTCAGGCGTGTTCTTCGGCGAGGACTTCATCGCCATCACCAAGACAGACGCCTATGAATGGGATCATATCAAACCCTTCCTGCTTGGCACGATCATGGATGGGCTGCAGTCTGGCCGTCCGCTGGTCGGGTCGGAAACCAATGAGACTGGACACGCCAATTACGCTGGCGAAAACGAGGGTCTGGTCAAGGAAATCATCGAACTGATCGACACCCGTGTGCGCCCGGCGGTGGCCCAGGACGGCGGCGACATCCTGTTTCACTCCTATCTGGCCGATAGTGGCATCGTGCGGCTCAAAATGCGCGGCGCCTGTTCCGGTTGCCCGTCTTCGACGATGACCCTGAAATCGGGGATCGAAAACCTGCTCAAGCACTACATCCCTGAAATCCAGTCGGTTGAAGCGGTCGAATAGGATCGGTCGGCCTACCGCGCGGCCTACCGCGTCAGACCTTCGACCTCCTGTCGAATATCCGTTAAACGGCGATCATGAACTGGTTGGCAATCGATACGACAGGCGAGCACTGCACCGCTGCGCTCCGTCTTCCGGACGGCCGTGATCATGTCCGCAGCGACCGGATCGGCCGCGGGCACGCGGAATATCTCGCTCCGTTGGTTGAAGCCCTGCTGGCAGACACCTCGACTCCGGCCACGGAATTGTCGCGCATTGGCGTGACCATCGGTCCGGGCAGTTTTGCCGGTACCCGCGTTGGCGTCGCCTTTGCCCGCGGCCTGGCGCTAGCCTGTGGCGCCGAATGTGTCGGAATTTCCAACCTGTCAGTCCTGGCCCGTCAGGCCGGACCGGATGGCCCGCTTGCCGTGTTGCACGACGCCAGGCGCGGCGAGGTGATCCTGCAGGTCTGGCAGGACGGTGCGGGCGGAGCGACGGAACGGGTCGGCCTCGCCGAGCTAGCCGACCGTATCGCCGAAAGAGGCGGGCCGATGTGCAAGGTGACGGGATCCGGCGCCGCTCTGTTGCCGCCGGGCTTCACGGATCTGGGCGTCGCGGTGATTGATCCCCGGGTCGTTTTGGCAATGACCGGCGAACTCGATCCGAAGGCCAATCCGCCCACACCCTTCTATGCAAGACCCCCGGACGCAAAACTGCCTGGCGGCGTGGCCCCGGCATGACACCCAAGGCCGAGGCAGTCGGGCCATCAAGCGCCGAAGCCCTGGCGGCCCTGCACGCGCGCTGTTTCCCGCACGGTTGGACAGCCCGGGAAATCGGTTCCCTGCTCAACCTGCCCGGCTGTATCGGGCTGGCCTGCCGGGTCGACGGGCAATTCGTGGCCCTGGCCCTGTTTCGCCAGGCATTGGATGAAGCCGAATTGCTGACCCTCGCGACCGAGCCCGATTTTCGTCGTCGCGGGCTTGCTGACATAATCCTGACAAGCGGCGAAACTCGCCTTTGCGATCAAGGAGTCGCCCGGATTTTTCTCGAAGTCTCCGAGAAGAATCCCGCCGCCGCCGCCCTGTACAAGCGCGCCGGCTATGGCGAAATCGCGCGCCGCAAGGACTATTATCGCGATGGCAGCGATGCGCGGGTGCTCGAAAAATGGCTGCGCAAAGATGGACAGACCGGCCCGTGACCGCCTATTTCTCGTCATGTCTATCAGGGGAATGATCATGCCGGATCGGATTGAGAAGCTTTGCGTCGCCAAAGGGCTGCGGATGACGGACCAGCGCCGGGTCATTGCTCGTGTGTTGTCGCAGTCTGACGACCACCCCGATGCGGAAGAATTGCACCGTCGTGCCTCCGACGAGGATCCCCGCATTTCCCTGGCGACCGTGTACCGCACGGTCCGCCTGTTCGAGGAAGCGGGCATCATCGAGCGCCATGATTTCCGTGATGGACGGTCACGGTATGAAGAAGTTGGCGATGAACACCATGATCACCTGATCGATCTGAAGTCCGGTGAAGTCATTGAATTCGTCAATGAGGAAATCGAACGGCTTCAGGAAGCGATTGCCCGCAAGCTGGGCTACAAGCTTGTCGATCACCGGCTGGAACTTTACGGCGTGCCTCTCAAGGGTGCCGACGACTAGGCGCCTGTCCGACCGGTTTCGAGGAGAGGCCATGTCCGCGCGCACGCCCGGCAAACACGCGATCATCTTCATTTTCGTGACTGTTCTGATCGACATGATCGGCTTTGGCCTGATCATACCGGTGATGCCGGACCTGATCGAGGAACTGACCGGTCTGCAGGCCAATAATGCCGCGGTGCTGGGCGCTTGGCTGATGGTCTCCTATGCCGGCATGCAATTCGTGTTCGCGCCTATCATCGGCGGATTGTCAGACCGTTTCGGTCGCCGACCGGTCTTGCTGGCCGCCTTGGGCGGCTTCGCCATCGACTACCTGATCATGGGGTTTGCGCCGGTATTCTGGCTGTTGATCGTGGGCCGGATTCTCGCCGGCATTTTCGGGGCCAGCTATTCGACTGCGAACGCTTTCATCGCCGACATCACCCCACCGGAACAGCGTGCAGCCCGATTTGGTCTGATCGGGGCGGCATTTGGCGTCGGATTTACGCTGGGTCCGGCAATCGGCGGCTTCCTGGGTGACAGTTTCGGTCCGCGCGCGCCCTTTTTTGCCGCCGCTGTTCTGGCCGGCGCCAATTTCATTTATGGCCTGATCATCCTGCCGGAGACACTGAAGGCGGAGAACAGGCGTCCCTTCGACATCATGCGCGCCAATCCGCTGGGGTCGCTCCTGCAGATGCGCAAATACCCGGCCGTTCTGGTTCTGATGTCAGCCATCTTCCTGATGTTGCTGGGCCATTCAGTCTACCCGGCGATCTGGTCCTACTATACGGACTTCAAATTCGGCTGGAGTTCGCGAGACATCGGACTGTCGCTCATGGCGGTGGGGTTGAGCTCGGCGATCGTGCAGGGTGGCCTGACCCGGATTCTGGTGCCCAAGCTGGGGGAATGGCGGGCAATCGCCCTGTCGCTCTCACTGGCCGTTATCGCCTACGCGCTCTACGGCCTCGCGACGACCGGATGGATGGTCTATGCGATCATCCTGTTCGCAGCGCTGGGAGGGATCGGTCAGCCGGCGCTGCAGGGGGTCATGTCCCGCATCGTTCCGGCCAATGCACAGGGCGAGTTGCAGGGGGCGATGACGTCGCTGCAAAGCCTGTCGATGATTGTCGGGCCGCTGGTCATGTCCCGCATCTTCTCGCACTTCTCCGATGACGCCGCGCCCATAACCCTGCCTGGCATGCCGTTTCTCGTTGCGTCAGGCCTGACCTTGTTGGCGTTGTTCATAGGTCTCAGTGCCCGACGGCACGATCCCGGGCCGAAACAGGACGGCGCACCAGTCGATGAGCGAGCGACGCGGCCGGTCACCGACGCTGCCGAGTAGTGCATTCGCGAGCCGGATCGACTGGCAGACCTTGCGTTCAGGCCCCATATCCATCATAACCCGCGCCTTTCCAGCTGCTGCCATAATGGTGGTCGGCCTGCACGATAATTGAGGGCCTGCCAGGCAGGTCACATGGATTTCATGAGCACGACGCGCAAACGCCTCTTCATCAAGACCTATGGCTGTCAGATGAATGTCTATGATTCCGACCGGATGAAAGACGTTCTGACGCCACTTGGTTATGAGTCAGCGGAGACGCCCGAGGGCGCTGATCTCGTTATCCTGAACACTTGCCACATCCGCGAGAAAGCGGCCGAGAAAGTCTATTCCGAACTGGGCCGTCTGCGTCCATTGAAGGATGAAAAGGCTGCGTCCGGCGGCATGACGATCGCGGTCGCCGGCTGTGTGGCCCAGGCTGAAGGCGCCGAGATCATGAAGCGGGCGCCGGTCGTCGATCTGGTCGTCGGCCCGCAGACCTATCACAAGCTACCCGAGCTGATTGCCCAGGCGCACCGAGCCAAGGGCGAGGCCCTGGACACCGAGTTCGAGGTTGAAGACAAGTTTGACCGGCTCGGCAGCGACCGCCAGGTCGAGGGTTATTCCGCCTTTGTGACGGTGCAGGAAGGTTGCGACAAGTTCTGCACCTTCTGTGTCGTGCCCTATACGCGCGGCGCCGAGTGGTCACGCCCGGTGGACCAGATTGTCGCCGAGATCCGCGCCCTCGCCGCCAAGGGTATCCGCGAAGTCACCTTGCTGGGTCAAAACGTCAACGCTTTCCACGGCGCGCCGCCGAGTGGACGCGAGGCCGAGGGCGCCTGGGGGCTGGGCCAGCTGGTCCGTCATGTCGCCCTGATCGGTGGCATCGAGCGCATCCGCTTCACCACCTCGCATCCGCGCGACATGGATGAGGTCCTGATCCAGGCTTTTGCCGATACGCCCAAGCTGATGCCTTATTTCCACCTGCCGGTTCAGGCCGGTTCGGACAAGATTCTCAAATCAATGAACCGCCAGCACACGGCGGAAGAGTATGTCGCAATCATCGACCGCCTGCGCGCGGCTCGTCCCGACATCGCCATTTCCGGCGACATGATCGTCGGATTTCCCGGTGAGACCGATGCTGACTTCGAAGCGACGCTCGATCTGGTCCGGCGGGTCAAATTCGCGTCCTGTTTCTCGTTCAAGTATTCCAAACGCCCGGGTACGCCCGGCGCGGCCATGTTCAATCAGGTCGATGAGGGCGTGAAGTCTGCCCGGCTTGCGGTCCTGCAGGAATTGCTCAGCGACCAGCAGGCGGCGTTCAATGAAAGCATGATCGGCCGGACCCTTCCGGTCCTGTTCGAGAAGCCCGGCCGGATGGGCGGCCAGCTGCATGGGCGCAGCCCCTATCTGCAGTCGGTCCATGTCGACGGCCCGGCCGAGTTGATCGGCCAGGTCGGTGAAGTCCGGATCGAGGCGGCCTCCCGCAATTCCCTGTCTGGCTCGCTGACGGGTTCGAAACGGAGTGCCGCGTGACCGGTTCGCGTCCCCCCGCCCGCAAGCGGGCTGCCAAACCCCGTAAGGCGGCATCGGAAAGTCTCTATTTCGAAGATGTCGAGCGACTGCGCGGCATGGCCGGCGCCGGGGATCGCTTCCTGATGATCATGGAAGAGGATCTGGGCGTCTCGTTGAGCGCTCCGGGTCGCGGCCAGGTCGTGATTACGGCCGAGGACAGCAGCGCCCGTGATGAAGCCAAGCGTGTGCTCAAGCGGCTCTATGCCAGCCTCGAGCATGGTCTCACCTGCGACGAGGCCGCCGTGCGCGCGGCCCTGCGCATGCATGATGACGCAGAATCTCCGGGCTTGGTTGATGACGGTGTCATCCGCGTGCCGCGCGGATCCAGCCTGATTGCCCGGACCGAGGGCCAGCGTGCCTATGTCCGCTCGCTGAAGAATGAGAAAGCGTTTGACCTGATCTTCGGGGTTGGCCCGGCTGGCACCGGCAAGACTCTGCTGGCGGTCGCCTATGGCGCCTCCATGCTGGTCCAGCGCAAGGTCGAGAAGCTGATTATCACGCGTCCGGCGGTTGAGGCGGGCGAGAAGCTTGGCTTCCTGCCCGGCGATCTCAATGAAAAGGTCGATCCCTATCTCCTCCCGGTCTGGGACGCCCTGGCCGATACGCTGGGGCGCAGCCAGCTGGAGAAGATGCGCGAGGATGGCCGGATAGAGGTGGCTCCGATCGCCTTCATGCGCGGCCGCACGCTCAACCGGGCCTTTGTGATCGTTGATGAGGCGCAAAATACCTCGCGCGCCCAGATGCAGATGGTTTTGACCCGCCTGGGTGAAGGTTCGCGCATGGCGGTGACCGGCGACCCCAGCCAGTGCGATCTCAGCCCGCGTGATCCGTCCGGCTTGCCGCACGCCCTCGATATCCTGGCCAACACCAAAGGTGTTGCCATTACCCGGTTTTCGCGCGTTGATGTGGTGCGTCACAATCTCGTGGCGCGGATCGTTGAAGCCTATGAGGAAGATGCGCGGCGCAAAACAGGCCCCGCGCAACAGCAATGAACGCCGTTGATCTGATTGTCGAAGATGACGCCTGGTCATCGCTAGCGGGCAAGACCCGCCTGGTTGAAGAAGCGATCTCAGCTGCCTGCAAGGAGCTTCCCGATCGAACGCCGGGTGTGGTGGCGATCTTGCTGGGCGGCGATGAAGGCGTTGCCTCCATGAATGCCCAATTCCGGGGCAAGGCGGGCGCGACCAATGTCCTGTCCTTCCCGGCCGGGGAGCATGCTGACAATCATCTTGGCGACATTGCCCTGGCCCACGGCGTCATCCAGCGCGAGGCCGAGGATCGGGATATCGCGCTCGCCGACCATCTCCGACACCTGATCATCCATGGTTTTCTCCATCTTCAGGGCTTTGATCACCAGCAGGATGACGAGGCTGAAGTGATGGAAGCCATCGAGCGTCGCGCCCTGGCCCGACTTGGCGTTGCAGATCCCTATCCAAATGAGGACCCGGGCCCCGGCCCGCATTCAGAATGACTGACACACCATTATCTTCCGACCCGGGCACCCGGTCCTGGTTTTCACGTCTCCTTGGCGGCACCCAGCGTTCCGCTGCGGTCGCGCCAGCGCAGCCTGGCGCCTCAACGCCGAATTCCATCGAGGCCGACGCGCTGGACAAGTTGCGGGTGGCCGACGTGATGGTCCCGCGGGCGGATATCATCGGGGTCGATGTCGCGACGCCATTGGGGCAGTTGGCGAAGATTTTCGCCCAAGCCGCGCATTCGCGCCTGCCGATTTATCGCGACACGCTGGATGATCCGGTCGGTGTTGTTCACATCAAGGATGTGGTCAGCCATCTGGCGCCCGGCTCTTCGGGCAAGCGTCCGGCCGGCTGGGCACACAAGCAGGTGCTGCCCTCCATCGGGCGCCCCTTGCTGTTCGCACCGCCCTCGATGAAGGCGCTCGACCTTCTGCGCCGCATGCAGGGCCGCCGCATGCACCTCGCCCTCGTGGTCGATGAGTATGGCGGCACAGACGGGCTTGTGACGCTGGAAGACCTGATCGAGCCGATCGTCGGCGACATTGAAGACGAGCATGATGACGAGGAAACCCCGGCGATCCGGTCTCGTGGCCCGGGTGTCTGGGATGTTGAGGCGCGCGCCGAGATCGACGCCTTCGAGGCTGTCGTCGGCGAGGAAATCGCCGCCGAGGATGAAGACGAGGATGTCGACAGTCTTGGCGGGCTGGTGTTCACGCTGATCGGTCGCGTACCCGAGCGGGGCGAAGTAATCCGGCATCCGACGGGCTATGAGTTCGAGGTTATCGAGGCCGATTCCCGGCGTATCAAGCGAATGCGAGTTCGGGCACCCCACAAGCGTCCAAAGCCCGCGACGTCCGACGCGGACACTCCGGACGCCAGCTGATGCGGCGGGCCCACCTCCTGATCTGGTGGCCGCGGACCTGGCTGGCAACCCGTTCCGGTTGGCGGCCCCGGATCGTGCTCTTTGTGGCGGGCTTGTTCAGCGCCTTGGCTTCGGCGCCGCTTCATGTCGTGCCGGCCCTGATGCTGGGTCTGTGGACCCTGTTCGCGGCGCTGGACGGTTCGCGGCGCTTTGACCGACCGCTGCGCAGCGCTTTCCTGCGCGGATTCCTGTTTGGATTTGGCTATTTCATCGCCGGCATGTCGTGGGTGGTTTATGCCTTCCTGACGCGCGGCAATGGCGTTGAATTCCTGGCCCCGCTGGCCTTGCCGGCTCTTGCAGCGCTCATGGCGGTGTTCTGGGGTCTGGGTGCGGCGATCTATGTCGCGCTGGCGCCGCGATCGGTCTGGCGCGTGCTGGTCTTTGCGGCTGCCCTGGCTTTTTCAGAATGGCTGAGGGGGCATGTGCTGGGCGGTCTGCCCTGGAATCTGCCAGCCTATGTCTGGCCCGCCGGAGGTCTGGTCAGTCAGACCGCATCCTGGTTCGGCGTTTATGGCCTCAGCCTGCTGACGGTGTTTGTGTTGACTGCGCCTTTGCTGGCCATCACGCCGCGATTGGAGCTTGGCCGCACACTGCCGGCATTTGCGGCCCTGGGTATCTCCATGATTGTGCTGGCGACCGGCGCGATCCGCCTGGCGGCGAGCCCGCCGGAGAATGTGCCGGGCATGACGATCCGCCTGGTTCAGGCTGGTATCCCGCAATCGCAGAAATGGGGAGATGACGGCGCTGCCTTCACTCGCGACCGCTATCTGGCCCTGACCGCGCGAGACGGTATTGACGAGGTCACGCATGTTGTCTGGCCGGAAGGCGCGCTGCCGACCTTCATGCTCGAGGATGGTCACACCCTGGCCCGCATCGGTGACACGCTGACTTCGGGCCAGACTTTGCTCGCGGGTGTCAATCGCCGTGCCTCGGACGGTCAGGAGCTTCGCTATTACAACACGCTGGCTGCGCTTCGCTACGAGGCGGGGACGCCCCGGATCGCTGCGCTTTATGACAAGGTCAGACTGACCCCGTTCGGGGAGTTCACTCCACTTTCCGGGGTGATGGCGATGACCGGGATTCCTGCACTTCGTGACCTGGCCCGCTATGAGTTTACAGCCGGGCCCGGAGCAACCACGCTGGATATTCCGGGCGCACCGCGGGTTCTGCCGCTGATCTGCTACGAGGCGATTTTCCCGGAATTCGTCCGGTCACCCGACGAGCGCGCCAGCTGGATCTACAATCTGTCGAATGATGCCTGGTTCGGGCCGACGGCCGGGCCGCGGCAACATTTCAACCAGGCCAGCTATCGCAGTATCGAAAGCGGTCTGCCCATGGTCCGGTCGGCGGCGCTGGGGGTTTCGGGTGTGGTCGATGCGCTTGGTCGCCCGGTTGTCACGCTGGACCCGAGTGGCGAGGGCGTGCGCGATGTCGCCCTTCCCGGCGAATTGGGGCGGACCCCCTACTCGCTCTGGGGCGATGCGCCGTTTTTGGCCTTCTGCCTGCTGGTTCTGCTCGGCATGGCTTGGCAGCGTTTCCAGGCCATCCGAACCGCCGGTCAGGCGCAGCCGTGAGATGAGTTGATTGGATCAGGCCTCTCTGGTTGTGCTAAATTGCGGAAATTGACCGGCACATTGGCTCAACCGCAATGAGGTGCTCCATGCCGAAAGTGAATCCGCGCGGCCCCAATCCCATCGATATCCATGTTGGATCCCGGATCCGCTTGCGTCGGCAATTGCTCAAGATGAGCCAGGAAAGGTTGGGCGACGACCTCGGCGTCACCTTCCAGCAGGTCCAGAAATATGAGCGCGGCGCCAACCGTGTCGGTGCCAGTCGATTGTACCGGATGTCGCGGGTTCTCGAGGTTCCGGTCCAGTTCTTCTTTGAGGGCATGGGCGAACGATCGACGATGACCGGCATGGCCGAAGATGATCAGACCCCGATCGTTTATGACTTTATTCGCAGCGCTGACGGGGTTTCCCTCGCCGAGTCATTTTCCCGCATCAAGGATGCCAAGGTCCGCAAACGGGTGCTCGAACTGGTGCGCACTTTGGCGGATGAAGATGACGAGCCCGCTCTTTGAAGTGCTGACTTTCCCGGTGCAAGCCGCAGCGGAAACAGCTACACCCCCGCCCCATGACGACTGAGCCGACACAAAATCCCGCCTTTCGCCTGTTTGGCCGCTCCCAGGGCAAACCTCTTTCTGCGCGCCAGCAAAGGCTGGTCGACGAATTCTTGCCGCGCATCGGCCTGCCCGATGATGGCCCGATTGATCCCGCCGCCCTGATGCCGGACCGTCGGCGCCAGGCCCTGGAGATCGGCTTTGGCGGGGGCGAGCATCTGGTGGCCCAGGCGGAAGCCAATCCACAAACCGGGTTTATCGGCATCGAGCCGTTCCTCAACGGTGTCGCCAAGGCGCTGACGGCAATCGATGCCGCGGGTCTTGGCAATGTGCGTCTCGCACGTGCCGATGCGCGTGAAATCCTGCCACGCTTCGAAACCGCCTCGCTCGACCAGATTTTCCTGCTCTTTCCGGATCCCTGGCACAAGAAGCGGCACGCCAAACGGCGTTTTGTCCAACAATCCACCCGCGATGAATTCGCGCGCTTGCTCAAGCCGGGCGGGCGCCTGCGGATCGCGACGGACGTCAAATCCTATGCCGATCATTGCATGGTTGAGCTGAGCGGCGATGACCGCTTCATTTGGCAGGCCCGGACCGCCGATGACTGGACCCTGCCGCCCGCCGATCACATCACGACCCGCTATGAAACCAAAAACCTGGGCGATTGCGCCCCGGTCTTCATGGACTTCCTGCGCGTCTGACAGACTCAGCCGGCTTGCCAATCAGAGCTGTCCGGCGTATAAGGCGGCTCACTACAAGTTCGATTGTATCGGATGATACATTCGAGCGGTCGCCCTCGGCGGCCGCTCTTTTTGTTTCTGCAAACGGGGCCGACGCCTTGAAAACAAAGTCGCCACAGGATGATCGCATCCTCGCCCTCGCCGAGCCGGTCGCGGCCGAGCTCGCGCTTGAGGTCGTGCGCGTGCGCATCATGTCCGGCAAACGTCCGCGTCTCCAGATCATGGCCGATCGGACCAACGGGACCGGTATCGAGGTCGAGGACTGCGCACGCTTCTCGCGGGCGCTGTCCGAGGTGTTCGAGGTCGAGGATCCGGTTGCCGGCGAGTATGACCTCGAGGTTTCGTCGCCGGGTATTGATCGTCCCCTGACCACGCTGCCGCATTTCGAGCGCTGGGAAGGCAATGAGGTGAAGATTGAGCTGGATCGCCTGGCCGAGGGCCGCAAACGCTTCCGCGGCATTCTCGCCGGAGTTGAAGATGGCCATGTCGGGCTCGACATGGATGGTGAAGACGACACCACGATGATCCCGTTTGACTGGATCGTTGAGGCCAAACTGGTTTTGACAGACGCCTTGATTGAGGCGGATTTGAAAGCGCGGGGCCGTGGCGCCGCGACGACTGAAGGAGACGAATAATGTCGCTTTTCAACGCAACGGGGATCACCCGATGAGCATTGGTGTCAGTGCAAACCGGCTGGAATTGCTGCAGATCGCCCGTGCGGTCGCGGCAGAAAAGTCCATCGATGAATCGATCGTGATCGAGGCCATCGAGGAAGCCATCCAGAAGGCCGCGCGCTCCCGCTATGGGGCCGAAAACGACATCCGCGCCAAGATCGACCCGAAAACGGGCGAGCTGTCGCTGACCCGCAACATGACGGTTGTGGAAGAAGTCGAGAATGACAGCCAGGAGCTGACCCTCGCCGACGCCAAGAAAATCGACAAGACCGCCGAGATCGGCACGGTCTTCTCCGACGAGCTGCCGCCGATCGAATTTGGTCGTGTGGCCTCGCAGACGGCCAAGCAGGTCATCACGCAAAAGGTCCGTGAAGCCGAGCGTCAGCGCCAGTTCGAAGAGTACAAGGACCGTGTCGGCGAGATCATTTCCGGCATCGTCAAGCGCGTCGAATATGGCAATGTGATCATCGATCTCGGTCGTGCCGAGGCGATCATCCGCCGTGCCGATGGCATCCCGCGCGAGAATCTGCAGAACAATGAACGTGTCCGCGCCTACATCTATGATGTGCGGGAAGAAGTTCGTGGCCCGCAGATATTCCTGTCGCGCGCTCATCCTGACTTCATGGCCGCCCTGTTCGCCCAGGAAGTGCCGGAAGTCTATGAGGGCATCATCGAGATCCCGTCGGTCGCACGCGACCCGGGTTCGCGCGCCAAGATCGCCGTCATCTCGAATGATGGCTCCATTGATCCGGTCGGTGCCTGTGTCGGTATGCGCGGCTCGCGTGTTCAGGCGGTGGTGTCCGAGCTGGCTGGCGAGAAGATCGACATCATCCCGTGGTCGGATGATCCGGCGACCTTCATCGTCAACGCGTTGCAGCCGGCCGAAGTGGCCAAGGTCGTCCTCGACGAGGAAGATCAGCGCATCGAGGTTGTCGTGCCGGATGAGCAGCTGTCGCTGGCCATTGGTCGTCGCGGCCAGAATGTCCGCCTCGCCTCGCAGCTGACCGGCTGGTCGATCGACATCCTGACCGAGGAAGAAGAGTCCGAGCGTCGCCAGAAGGAATTCGCCGAGCGGACCCAGATCTTTATCGCTGCCCTTGATGTTGATGAAGTCATTGCCCAGCTTCTGGCGACGGAAGGCTTCACCGATGTTGAAGACCTTGCCTATGCCGATCTCGGCGAAATCGGCGCGATCGAAGGCTTCGACGAGGACACGGCTGAGGAAATCCAGGCCCGCGCCCGCGATTACCTGGACCGCCTGTCGGCCGAGCAGGACGCCAAGCGCAAGGAGCTGGGTGTCGAGGATGCAGTGCTTGAGGTCGAGGGTGTTGTCCTCGCCATGGCTGTGAAATTCGGTGAGAACGACGTCAAGACGGTCGACGATCTGGCTGGCCTGGTCACCGATGACCTTCGTGGCTGGTTTGAAACCAAGAATGGCGAGCGCGTGCGCGAGCCGGGCATACTGGAAGAGTTCAATCTCGCCGCTGAAGATGCCGAGATGATGATCATGCGGGCTCGCGTTGCGGCTGGCTGGATCTCGGAAGAGGACCTGCCGCAGCCGGAAGTCGTCGAGGAGGAGGTCGATGAGGCCGCCGCTGCCTTCGACGTCGAGAACATGGATCTGGCGGCTCTGGAAGCCGAAGCCGAGGCCCTTGGTCTCGACCTCGACGCCGAGCTGCCTGAAGAGGGCGAGGAGGCGAAGGCTGACTAGCCCCCGGGCCAGCTTGATGCGGGAACGGCGCTGCGTTGTCACCGGAGAGGTTCGCGAGGAAGCGGATCTGGTTCGGATGGCCCTCGGGCCTGACAGCGAGCTCGTCCCGGACCTCGCTGCCAAACTTCCCGGCCGTGGTGCCTGGGTGAGTGCAGAGCGGAGTTTGATTGAGAAGGCGGTCAAGAAGTCCGCCTTCAACCGGGCCTTCGGGTGTCCGGTCAAGATGCCGGAAGACCTGCCGGGCCTTGTTGAGGGCCAGTTGGTCGCGCGCGCACTCAGTCTTCTGGGACTGGCGCGTCGCTCCGGTGACCTGGCAGTGGGATATGACGCGGTGCGTCTGGCCCTGAAGTCTGCCAAGCCGGCCTGGCGCATCGAAGCGTCGGACGGCGCCGAGGATGGCCGGTCCAAACTGGATCGGCTGGCCTTTGCGGCCTGGGGCGATGTCCCGGTCGCTGGATGTTTCACGGCGGAAGCCATTGGTGATGCGACAGGTCGCGCTCCGGTGGTCCACGCCGCCATGTCGAAAGGCTCGCAAGCGCGTGCCTTTACGACTGTGATGGGGAAGCTTTCGGGCTTCCGGCCGCTCGTCCTGCAAGGCTGACGTGCGGAGATTGCCGCGTTAGCGGTTGATATCGGCCTTGAGCTGGCTAGTTTAGCGAGCCTTCAGGCCGGGCAGTGGTTTGAACAGTGCGGATTTCCGGCATTCGGCTACCGGAAGGCCCCGCGGAACGAAGCCGATTTGGAAGGCTCGCATGAGCGACGCAGACGACAACAACTCCTCCGGCCGCCGGCCGCTCTCTCTGAAACGCTCCGGCGGTGGCACCGTGCAGCAAAGCTTTGCGCGCGGCCGCTCCAAGGCGGTCGTCGTGGAGAAGAAGCGCAAGCGCGTGGCGACGCCGGCCAAGGATGGCGGTCCCGGCGGCAAGCAAGGTGGAGGCGCCAAGGGTGGTGAATCCGCGCTGGCTGCCAAGGCTCGCCAGCTCGGCCTGTCCGAAGAGGAACTGGTCGCCCGCCAGCGCGCCATCGCCCGTGCCCGCGCCGAGGCCGCCGATCGGGAAGCCCAGAAGAAACAGGACGCTGCCGCCATGGCGCAGCGCGCTGCCAGTGAACAGCGTCAGCTGGAAGAGCAGCGCGAACGCGTGGCGCGCGAAGCGCGTGAGGCCGAAGAGGCTGCGCAAAAGGCGATTGAAGACGAAGCACGTCTGAAAGCCGAGGCCGAAGCCGCTACGGCAGCCAAGGACAGCGGTCGCAAGCGCGATGACGAGTCGTCACGCCGCCGCCCGCCGGCCAAGGACGAGAAGCGTACGCCGGAAGTTGTCCCGATGGACGAGGCCAGCGCGCTCGAGGCCCTCGGTGGCCGCGTCAAGCGCAAGGGCGGGGCTGCAGGTCCGGGCCCGGCCGCCAAGCAACAGCCGGCACGCGCCAAGACCGACAATCGCCGCCGCGGCAAGTTGACCATCCAGAATATTCTGGAAGGCGACGAGGAGCGTCAGCGCTCACTCGCTTCGGTGCGCCGTGCCCGCGAACGCGAGAAGCAGCGCCGTCAGGACACGTCCGGTGGTCGCGAGAAGATCGAACGCGAAGTCGTCGTTCCGGAAGCCATCACCGTTGCCGACCTGGCCAACCGTATGGCCGAACGCTCTGTCGACGTCATCAAATACATGATGAAACAGGGCCAGATGGTCCGCATGAACGACGTGCTGGACGCCGACACCGCCGAGCTGGTGGTCGAGGATTTTGGCCACATCGTGAAACGTGTTTCCGAGGCTGATGTCGAGCAGGGCTTTATCGATGATGATGATGCCGACGAGGCCAAGCTGCCGCGCGCTCCGGTCATTGCCGTCATGGGTCATGTCGACCACGGCAAGACTTCCTTGCTGGACGCGCTGCGCTCGACCGACATCGCGTCGGGCGAGGCTGGTGGCATCACCCAGCATATCGGTGCCTACCAGGTCGAGCTGAAAGGTGGTCAGAAAATCACCTTCCTCGACACGCCCGGTCACGCCGCTTTCTCGGCTATGCGATCGCGTGGCGCAATGGCGACGGATATCGTGATCCTGGTCGTTGCCGCCGACGATTCGGTCAAGCCGCAGACGATCGAGGCGATCCATCATGCCAAGGCTGCCGGCACGCCGATCATTGTCGCCGTCAACAAGTGCGACAAGCATGAAGCCAATCCGCAAAAGGTCCTGACCGACCTGCTGCAGCACGAGATCGTGGTTGAGGCGATGTCGGGTGAGGTGCAGTCGGTCAATGTGTCGGCCAAGACCCGTGAAGGTCTTGACGAGCTGACCGAGGCGATCGCCCTGCAAGCCGAATTGCTCGACCTGAAGGCGAACCCTGAGCGCAGTGCCGAAGGCATCGTGATCGAGAGCCAGGTCGACAAGGGTCGTGGCCCGGTCGCAACGCTTCTGGTCCGCCGCGGTACGCTCAAGCGTGGCGAGATCGTGGTGGCTGGCGCCCAGTGGGGTCGTGTCCGCGCCCTCGTTGATGCGCGTGGTCAGCAATTGCCGGAAGCGGGTCCGTCCCTGGCGGTCGAGATCCTTGGTCTCGACGGTGCCCCGGACCCGGGCGAGCTCTTCGCCGTGGTCGACAGTGAATCGCGTGCCCGTGAAATCGCCGACTACCGTCAGCGCAAGGGCCGTGAGGCGACCGGTGGATCGTCACCGGCAAGCGCCTCGCTCGAGCAGATGATGGCGCGCCTCAAGCAGGACGAGACCCAGGAAATGCCGCTTCTCGTGAAGTCGGACGTCCAAGGCTCGGCTGAAGCGATCAAGCAATCGCTTGAGGGCATTGGCAATGACGAGGTCCGCGCGCGGATCATTCGTGCCGCTCCGGGCGGCGTGAATGAGAGCGACGTGCTTCTCGCCAAGTCGTCCGGTGCACCGGTCTTCGCGTTCAACGTGCGTGCCAACAAGCAGGCGCGCGAACTGGCCGAACGTGAAGGCGTCGAGATCCGCTATTACTCGGTCATCTATGATGTGATCGACGATGTGCGCAACACGATGGAAGGCATGCTGGCGCCGGAGAAGCGCGAGAACTTCATCGGTTACGCCGAGATCCTGGAAGTCTTCAACATCACCAAGACCGGCAAGGTCGCCGGTTGTCGTGTCACCGAGGGCGTGGTCAGGCGTGGCTGTGGCGTACGTCTGCTGCGCGACGATACGGTCCTGCATGAAGGCAAGCTCAAGACGCTCAAGCGCTTCAAGGATGAAGTGTCCGACGTCCGCGCCGGCACCGAGTGCGGTATGGCCTTCGAGAAGTATGAAGACCTGCGCAAGGGCGATCAGATCGAGTGTTTCGAAGTGATCGAAGTTGCACGCAAGCTCGAAGCCTGATCCGGCGACGACTGACATGAAAAGGGCGGCCCCTGCCAGGGCCGCCCTTTTTCGTTCTGGCTATGTCTGAGGCCTGAGCCCGGCGTCAGTCAACGCTATCGGCGGCAACGAGGCCCTGTTCGGGATGGGCATAATTGGCGAAGTCCTGATGGCCCACCACCAGGCCATCGCGCACGGTGATCACGGTCACCTGCTCGGCCCGCCAGCGGAAGTTCTGATCGGGCGTCTCTGTGGGATAGAGGGCATTGACGTGGCCGATGAAGACGACGCGGCTGTTCGATGTGAAGACCTGGTCCCACTCAAAGCCCAACTCAATCGGATTGTAGGTTTCACCGAAGGTGCGCAGCTCGGCCATCATGCCGTCGCGGCTGTCCTCGGCGTAACCGTCCGGCCCGACATCCGGGCTCTGTGCTGTCGTGTCCCGGAAGCGCACATTCTCCGCCAGCAAAGCTTCCATGCCATCCCAGTCGACCGCAGAGTAGAGGGCCATGTAGGCGCGAGCCACCGCCTCCGCTTCGGCGTTGGCGTCTTCCTGGGCATTGGCGGCTGCAACCAGCGTGAATGTCGCCGAGATCGCGACGGCAAGGGTTGTGAGAATTCGGGTCATGGGATTGGCTCCTGATGGTTGAGGGGGTGGGCCGGCCATTCGAAGACTTTGGCTCGGGCAGAACGCTCCGAAGTGCCGACCTGAATCCGTCCGGGGGCACACACCCGGCCGGATTCATTCGGGGAAATGGGAGTTTCAGCGGGCATCAGTCCGGTGCAGCGATCCGTAGTGCGCCGGCAAAATCGGTATAGTCGCGATGTTCGACGACATGTCCGTCGGCCACCCGGATGATGGTCGTGATGGGATATCGGAAGGTCTGCGAGGACGCGCCGTCGCCATAGACAACGTCGATGTGACCGCTGAACACGACATTCCCTGACGCCTCATAGCTTCGATCCACTGTGTAGACGGCGTGATCCATGCCCCAGGCCGCGATCCCGGCGGTGATCGCCTCCGGTCCGCGCCAGTCGATAGGTTGGGTGACGGCCGCAATCTCGAAGGAGGTCGGATCCACGAACACCGTGTCGGCTGTCATCAGCGATCTCATCCGGTCGAAATCCTGCCTGGCATAGGCATCCAGCCAGGCCTCCGCGAGGGCGCGGGGGGCAAGGTCGACGCTGGCAGGCTGGGCGGAGGTGACCGGGGTGATCCCGACGGACAGCAGCACGACGGCGAAAAGTAATCTGAACATGATGGGTCCGGCTCGAAAGTTAGGGAATGCGATGTCTGGCACACCGCGCATACCGGCGAGTTGCGCAGTGCCGACGGCCCGGGTAAAGGCGCCCGGCTTCATTTAGTGACGAGTGGGGCAGGTGGAGGGATGAAACCTGCCTGTCCGACCGGGCCTTGCATCGGCGGGACAAGGGGCGTACACCCGCGCGCCTCGCTTCCACCGGGATGGAGATCCGCATGGCCCGCCGTCAGACCCATACTTCCAAAGGCCCGAGCCAACGTCAGTTGCGCGCCGGAGAACTCGTTCGGCATGCGCTTGTGGGAATAATCGCGCGCGAGGAATTCCGCGATCCCGACCTTGAGGGCCAGATGATCTCGGTGACCGAAGTGCGTCCGAGTCCTGACCTGCGCGTCGCAAAAGTCTATGTCGCACCGCTCGGACGGGGTGATTCAGCCAAGCTTGCGGCCGGCCTCAACCGTTGCGCGGCTTTCCTGCGCGGTCGGCTGGGTCGGGAGATCGAAATGAAGTTCACGCCGGAACTTCATTTTCATGCCGACAATTCCTTCGATACCGCCAGCCATGTCGACGATTTGCTGAACCGTCCGACGGTTCGCAAGGACTTGGACGCTACGCGCGGAAGCGAAGCGGACGCCGAGGATTAGTTCTCACTGTCTGCCGGTTCAGCCGGCGGAAGCGGCGGCAGGTCCGTGCGTTCCATGCGCCAATGTCTCGGATCGCCGGTCAGGCCGTGTTCAGCGGCGGATATCGTGGTGACCCGGCCGGCTTCATCCCGTTCAAACTCCAGATCGATGTTGAACAGGCGCCAGTTCAGCGCGTCCTCTCCGGTTGGTGTGAGATGGAAGCGCCAGTTGCGTTGCGTGAGTATCAGGTCGAGCCCGCCATCCCCCGACCTGACTGAAACCGGTCCGTATGGGCTGCCCGCGTAGAGCCCCACTGCATCCAGATGGGACTGGGTCAGGCCATGGGTGGCAGGGCGCAAATTCGGCGACCCGGCGTCGCGACCCTGGGCGAGGGCGTGCAGTACGTCGCGAAGGCCCCAATTGCTGTAGGACTCGATATTGGTGCCGTAGACGATGGTCAGGTCGCGCGTTGGCAGGATCGAGATTCCGGCACTGTAGCCAGGCACCGAGCCCTGGATTGTGTAGATAGGCTCGCCATTGACCAGCAGGGTGCTCCAAGAGCCGGTCATGCTGCCATCAGACTCGAACAGGTCGATGCGGCGGGTCCGCACGGCATCGGCCAGGCGAAGGAGGTCGCGCATCGGGGCCACAAGGCCGGCTGCTCCCAGACCCGGTGAATCAGGCATGGGTGCGCGCAGGTCGAGCGGCAACGGTCCTGCGGCATAACCGATCGGGACGTCGCGGCCTTGCGCGGCATCGCTGCGAGCAAGACGGCTGTCATTCATGCCGAGCGGGACCAGGAATTCCGTCGCGATCAGGGTTTCGAAGCGAGCATTCATGACCCGCTCGACGACCACCGCCAGAATGCCATAGCCCAGATTGGAGTAGGCGTATTCGTGTGGGCCTGGCCCCGGTGCGGTCTGGCCCCCCAGCCAGGCAACCAGGCTGTCGCTGCGGGCATCAGGCAAGGCATCCGCAGGAAAATCCCGGGCCAGGCCCGCGGTGTGTGAAATGATGTCGCCGATCCTGACAGCGCCATAGCCGGTCAGTTCCGGAACATAGCGCGAGACCGGGGCGTCGGCGGACAGGCGCCCTTCATCGATCAACCGGCGCACCATCGCGGCAGTCAGGCTCTTGGTGATCGACCCGGTCGGAAAGCGGGCCTCGGCGGTCATCGGTGTGCCATCAACCCAGTCGGCATAGCCGAAGGTCAGGGCGACCGGCTGGTCTTCGCCTCGTCGGATCATGATCACGCCGGAAAAGTCGCGGCGGTCGACCAGCGGCGCCAGCCAGTCACGTGTTGTCTGTTCGAGATCGGTTGCCGGCAGGGCCGACTGGGCGGGCGAAGACGGAACAAACAGCGCCAGACCGGCACAGCCAGTGGCACAGACAAGGGCTACAAATCGGAACATGACGCAACTCCCGGCACGGATGTTCACGATTATGGTGTTCCGGGTTGTCCATCAAGCGGTCCGCCCTTGCGTCACCTGTGGCGATCCGATAGGCCCGCCCCTCCTGCGGCCGGGTCCGATCCCCGGCGCCAGATGGAGCAAGACATGGCAAGACGCCGCAAGGGCGATGACATCCACGGCTGGGTGATCCTCGACAAACCCCTCGACATGACCTCAACCCAGGCCGTTTCTGCGGTCCGGCGGATCTATAATGCCAAGAAGGCTGGCCACGCCGGGACGCTGGATCCGCTGGCGTCGGGCATCCTGCCGATCGCGCTAGGTGAGGCTACCAAGACAGTGCCCTTCGCCGTCGAGGGTTCGAAAATATACCGTTTCACCATCAAGTGGGGTGAGCGGACCACGACACTCGACCGCGAGGGCGAGGTGGTCGCTACCAGTGATGTGCGACCGACGCCGGAAGAGGTCGCGGCGGTGCTGCCCGACTTCACGGGCGAGATCCAGCAGATCCCGCCGGCCTTCTCCGCCATCAAGGTCGATGGCGAGCGGGCCTATGACCTTGCCCGCAGCGGTGAAGATGTCCAACTCGAGGCGCGTCCGGTCCAGATCATCTCGCTACAGCTTCTCGATTGCCCGGATGCCGACATGGCCGTGTTGGAAATGCGTTGTGGCAAAGGCGCCTACGTTCGATCCATGGCCCGCGACATTGCCCATGCGCTGGGGACGGAAGGACATGTCGCCGCGCTTCGCCGGATTCGTGTTGGCGGATTCGTCGAGGCGGAATCCACAAGGCTGGACGAACTGGAAGAAATGGCTCATAAGGGCGCCGCTTCGGAAGCTCTGCTCCCGGTTCAGACCGCGCTGGACGACATCCCGGCGCTGGCCATAACCGAAGAGGAATCCTTCCAGTTGAAGCTAGGACGCTCGATCGTCCTGCTCCCGCGTCAAGCGCAAGAGCTGAAGGCGCAGCGCCGACCCCGCGAGATCGCGGGCAAGGACTGCACTTTTACCGCTTTGGCCCTTTGCGATGGTGTGGCAGTGGCGCTCGGCGACGCAAGGGCCGGAAAGTTCCAGCCCTCGCGTGTTTTCAACCTCACTCCCTGACAATTCAGGGAGTCGACATAACGAGTTTAGGAGAACCCGATGTCGATTACGCAAGAGCGCAAATCCGCGCTGATCGCTGAACATGCCCGTGGCAAAACCGACACGGGATCGCCGGAAGTGCAAGTGGCCATCCTGACCACCCGGATTGCCAACCTTACCGAGCACTTCAAGACCCACAAGAAGGACAACCACTCGCGTCGCGGCCTTCTTAAGATGGTCTCCCAGCGCCGCCGGCTTCTCGACTACGTCAAGAACAAGGACGTGGCCCGTTACCAGGCCATCATCGAGAAACTGGGTCTGCGCCGCTGATCCGCGACGCCATCCGTACGAAAGACGATATGTTCGATATCCAGAAAGAAACGATTGAGTGGGCGGGTCGCCCACTCACCATCGAAACCGGGCGGGTTGCCCGTCAAGCCGACGGCGCCGTCATGGTGTCCTACGGTGAGACCACCGTCCTCGCCACAGCAGTTGGCGTCAAACAGGCCAAGCCGGGAGTCGATTTCTTCCCGCTGACGGTCAATTACCAGGAAAAATACTTCGCGGCGGGCAAGATCCCCGGCGGCTTCTTCAAACGTGAAGGCCGGCCGACGGACAAGGAGACGCTCACCTCGCGCCTCATCGACCGTCCGATCCGTCCGCTGTTCGTCAAGGGCTTCAAGAACGAAGTCCAGGTGATGCTGACGGTCCTGTCGCACGACCTTGAAAATGATCCCGACATTGTCGGCATGATCGGCGCCTCAGCGGCCCTGGTCCTGTCCGGTCTGCCCTTCATGGGTCCGATCGGCGCGGCCCGTGTCGGTTACAAGGACGGCGAATATGTCATCAACCCGCCTTGCGACGAGATGGATGACAGCGAGCTTGATCTCGTCGTCGCCGGTACGCAGGACGCGGTGATGATGGTGGAATCGGAAGCCAAGGAGCTGTCCGAAGAAGTCATGCTCGGCGCTGTCATGGCCGGCCACAAGGCCTTCCAGCCGGTGATCGACATGATCATCAAGCTGGCCGAACGCGCTGCCAAGGAACCGTGGGATTACGCTCCGGCGGATCACTCGGCCGAGGAAGCCAAGGTTCGCGACCTGATCGGTGACGATCTGGCCGCCGCCTACACGATCGTCGACAAGACCGAGCGCTACAAGGCGGTCGGTGCGGCGAAAGACAAGGCTGTGGAAGCCCTGCTCCAGACCGAAGAGCGTCCGGACGGCATCGACATGACGACCCTCAAGGACGTCATGAAAGCGGTCGAGAGCTCCATCGTTCGCGGTGGCATCATCAAGACCGGCAAGCGTATCGACGGTCGTTCCCTCGATCAGGTCCGCTCTATCGTGTCTGAAGCCGGCATCCTGCCGCGGACGCACGGTTCGGCCCTGTTCACGCGTGGGGAAACCCAGGCCCTGGTCGTTGCGACCCTGGGCACGGGCGAAGATGAGCAATTCATCGATGCCCTGACGGGTACCTACAAAGAACGCTTCATGCTGCACTACAATTTCCCGCCCTACTCGGTTGGTGAGACGTCTTTCCGTCTTGCTCCGGGTCGCCGGGAAATCGGACACGGCAAGCTGGCCTGGCGTGCGGTGAAAGCCGTCCTGCCGACCAAGGAAGACTTCCCGTACACGATCCGCCTGGTCTCCGAGATCACCGAGTCAAACGGCTCGTCCTCGATGGCCACGGTCTGTGGCGCTTCGCTGTCCATGATGGACGCCGGCGTGCCGATCACCCGTCCGGTCTCTGGCATCGCCATGGGCCTGATCAAGGATCCGGAGGGCATTGCTGTTCTCTCCGACATCCTGGGTGATGAGGATCATCTCGGCGATATGGACTTCAAGGTGGCTGGTACCACCGAAGGCGTCACCTCGCTGCAGATGGACATCAAGATCGCGGGTATCGACGAGGAAATCATGAAGACAGCCCTGGCCCAGGCCAGCGGTGGTCGTCTGCACATCCTCGAAGAGATGGGCAAGGCTCTGGGTGAAGCCCGGACCGAGCTGGGTGAATTCGCGCCTCGCATCGAAACCATCACCATTCCGACCGACAAGATCCGCGACGTGATCGGTTCGGGCGGCAAGGTGATCCGCGAGATCGTCGAAACCACCGGTGCCAAGGTCGACGTCAATGACGACGGCGTGATCAAGGTCTCGTCCTCGGACGGCGCATCGATCAAGGCAGCTCTCGACTGGATCCACGGTCTCACGGCCGAGCCGGAAGAAGGCCAGATCTACAAGGGCAAGGTCGTCAAGGTCATGGACTTTGGTGCCTTCGTGAACTTCTTCGGTCCCAAGGACGGTCTCGTCCACGTGTCCCAGCTCAAGGCTGAGCGCGTGAACCACCCGTCTGACGTGGTCAAGGAAGGCCAGGAAGTCTACGTCAAGCTCTTGGGCTTCGATGATCGCGGCAAGGTTCGCCTGTCGATGAAAATCATCGACCAGGAAACCGGCGAAGAGATCAAGAAGGAACAGGAAGACGCTGAGTAAGCGATTTTCTGACCGATCGATTGATCAAGGAACCCCGCTGGCGCAAGCTGGCGGGGTTTTTCTTTTGGGGCTGCACGCCCGGTGCCCATCATTCGACAGGACTGGATGAATCGTGAATTGGGATATTTTTGATTTCGCGATAGCGGCGGCGATGCTGGCTGTTCTGGGGATCGGCCTTGCCCTGGTTTTCCGGGGAAGCGCGCATTGGGCGAGCCGGCTCGCCGGGGCGGGACTATTGGTCGTCAACCTGCTTCTGTTCTGGATCAATGGCGCGGTTGGTATCATCGGAGATGCCGGCAATGACGCCAATATGCTCTATCTCGCAGTCCCGTTGGTCGGTCTGGGCGGCGCGGCCTGCCAGGTTTTTCGCGGTCGGGGGCTTGGCGTGGCCTGCCTGGCGTCGGCGGCTATCCTGATCGTTGTCGCAACAATCACAGTCTTGGCAGGTTGGGGCGGAGAGGGCCCCGCCTGGCCTTGGGATGTCATTGTCATAACGCTCGTCTTCGCGACGCTCTTCGCGATCATGGCAGGTCTGAACCGTTTCGGCCTGCGCGCTCAGTCGGTGTCCAGCCTGGCCCGGTAGCGGCGACTGCCGGGTATCTGTGTCCCGGTATCGAGCGTGATCGTGACGTCACCTTCGCCGGTTGGCGCAATCTCGCGAATGGCACCCCGGTTGACCAACCAGGATCGATGCACCCTGACCGCATCGACTCCGGCCTCCCCCAGTTGTTTTTCCAGCTCGGTGAGCGTGGACCTGGCGAGGTGCCTGCCGCTGGCAAGGCCGATTTCGACATAGTTTCCGGCGGCCTGCGCGGCGCGGAACTCGTCCGCGGCGATCCGCAGGGTCCGGCCACCGCATTTGAGAGTCAGCCGGTGGCTCTGCCGCGCCTCGGCCCGGGCGACATCGACTTCCAGCTGGCGCATCTGCAAGGCGAGCGAGACCGCCATGATGATCTGATAGCCGGCATAGGTGCCGATATCCTTGCGGGCCTCATAGACGATCTCACGCCAGGGCGAGTCATGGAAAAACTCGTAATCGCCGCCATAGCCAAAGGCCCATACGCCTTCGCGGATCAGGACCATGCCGAGCACGTGCAGGCTCGTATAGCCAAGAAATCCCGCGACATGCCAGGGCAGCGAGCTCATCCAGCGCCCCGGTTCCAGCGGCGCGCGCAGGCCCAGCCACATCATGGCCGGGGCCATAAGGGCGGTCATGATCACGCTGGACCCTTCGGTCACCCAGGAGAAGAAGGGCGGCCCCGCCCGCCCGTCTCGGGCGAATTCGGTGTCGATCGATGTGGAGGCAATGACCCAGAACACGAACAAGGTCAGCCAGGCAAACTGGCAGGCCAGCCAGAAAGCGCGGATCTCGGCCTGGTTGGCGCGAGTGCGATCAGCGGAAAGCGGTTCGGTCATGTCGCGATGCCCAACCACAGCGCGGCGGGCGGCAAGCAGCGGCTTGGCCGCCTATCCCTGCAAACCGCCACTGGTCCCCGGTCTGCAGAAACACGTCCCAGCAGCCTGCCGGTCGCCCCTGCGAACTGGCACTGGTCGCGAGTGGCAGCGATGACAATGGCCGACGAGGAGTTCTCCCATGACCGCGACATTGACCCATTCCCCCAGAATGCCCGTTCCGGGCCGCCAGTACGGCCTCGACTGGCTGCGCATCGGCGTCTTCATCCTGTTGATCTTCTATCACACCGGCATGTTCTTCAATACGGAGGGCTGGCACGCCAAGAGCCTCAATGCGAATGACGCCATGGAGCCGTTCATGTGGCTCTCCAGCCCTTGGCGCCTGCCCTTGCTCTTCCTGATTTCCGGCGTCGCCATGCGCTTTCTGTCGGACAAGCTGGGCAGCGGCAAGTTTGCCCTCGACCGCCTCTGGCGCCTGTTCCCGGTGATCCTGTTCGGCATGTATGTGGTCGTGCCGCCGCAATCCTATTCCGAACTGCGCATCGCCGGCATCATCGAGCCGGGCTACTGGGACTTCTTCCGCCAGTATGCCGGCGAATGGGCGGGCCCCTGGGAGCTGCACACACCGACCTGGAACCATCTCTGGTATGTCGTTTATCTCTTCGTATATTCCCTGCTTCTGGCCCCCGTCTTCCCCCTGCTGCGCAAGCTGGCCGACAGCAAGATGATGCAGGCGGCCGGCCAGGCATCGTCGCGCGGCTGGCTCGGCACCCTGGCGCTGATCAGCCTGCCCCTTCTGCCCTTCCTCCTTGTGCGCTTTACCCTGTTTGAGCATTTCCCGACGAGTCATGACCTGACCGAGGACTGGGCCAATCACGCCAACTCCTTCTCGATGGTGTTGATCGGCTATTTCATGGCCAGGAATGAGGGCGTGTGGCGCGGGGTCGACCGGGCCCTGCCGGTTGTCGGTGCGTTGACGGCTGTCTTGCTGGCCTATCTGTTCTGGGCCTACACCCATATCGAGATCGCGCTCGGCGAACCCGCCCTTTTGTGGTTTGCCCGTCTGGCCCGTATCGTCTTCATGTGGTCGATCATCCTGACCCTGCTGGGGGCAGCCCGTCGATGGATGAACCAGGACGGACCGGTCCGGCGCTACCTCACGGCAGCGGTCTTTCCCTGGTACATCCTGCACCAGACCATCATCGTCATTGTCGGCTTTGCGATCCGGGATGCCGGATATGGTGTGTGGACCGAATTCGCGATCATCACTGCGGCGACGGTCAGTGGCTGTCTGCTGGGCTTTGAAGTCCTCCGCCACATTCCGGTCCTGCGCCTGGTGATGGGGATGAAAGCGCTTGCCCCGGCCATCGCGCAGGCCCAGACGGTGCAGACCGCACAGACATTACAAAAACTTTAGACGAAAGCCCGGCCCAGCCGCCTATCTTCCCCGGGAATGGATTTTCCCGGGGAGTACGGCATGTTGAAATCGATGATGAAATGCGGGTTCGGATTGGTCGCGGCATCGGCCTTGTGGGCGGCACCGGTCGCAGCGCAGGAGCCCTACCGCCTGCCGCCGCAGGAAATCATCGATATTGTTGACGCCGCGCCCTCGCCCTGGACCTCGTTGTCACCGGCTCGCGACACGCTTCTGCTGATGCACCGCGAGGCCCTGCCGCCAGTTGCCGAACTGGCCCGGCCGATGGAGCGCCTGGCCGGTCTTCGCCTCGACGCCACGCTGAACGGTCGCCATGGGCCACGCTCTGTGATCGGCCTGTCCCTGGTCGATCTGGAGAGCGGCGAGGAACGTGAAGTCAGCCTGCCCGCCGATGCCGGCATTTCCAGCACCAGCTGGTCGCCGGACGGATCCCAGATCGCCTTCGTGATGACCCGCAATGACCAGCTCAGCCTGTGGGTCGTCGATGTCGAGCGCGCCCGGGCCCGCGAGCTGGTCGATGGCGGCATCAATGCCGTCTTCTCGCCGCTCGGCTGGATGCCCGATGGCGAGCGCTTGCTGGTCAGCCTGGTTGATCCGGAACGCGGCCCGATGCCGGAACGTCCCCGCGTGCCATCCGGCCCGGTCACCCAGGAGGCTAGCGGCTATGAAGCGCCGGTGCGCACCTATCAGGACCTGCTCGCCGATGAACATGACGCCGCCCTGTTTGCCTGGTTGGCGACCAGTCAGCTGGCCCTGGTCAACACAACCGGCCGAACCCGCGTGCGCGAGGTTGGTGAGCCGGGCCTTTACTATTCCGCTGAGCCGGCGCCGGGCGGGGACTACATCCTGATTGGCGAGATGGAGCAGCCTTTCTCCTTCCAGGTGCCGTGGTACAGCTTCCCGGACCGGGTTTTCGTGACCGATCTCGATGGCGATGAAATTGCCACGATCGCCCGTCAGCCGCTGGCCGATAATGTACCGATCGGCGGCGTCGTGACCGGTCGCCGTTCGATCAACTGGCAGGCCAGCCATCCCGCCCGCCTGATCTGGGCCGAAGCGCTCGATGGTGGCGATCCGCGGGTCGAGGCCGATGAGCGCGACAGCGCCTGGGCGCTGGCCGCCCCGTTTGAAGGTGATCCGGTCGAGATCCTGCGCACTGAGGACCGCTATTACGGCACCCAGTTCACCTCCGAGGGCCAGCTCGGCTTCTCGATGGAATATGACCGCGACACCCGCGTCATCCGCCGCTGGCTGGTCGATTTCGCCGACCCGTCGGTGGAGCCGCGCCTGGCCGAGGAACGCAATTACCAGGACAGTTATGCCAATCCGGGCAGCGCGCTGAGCGTGCGCAATGAATTCGGCCGCAGCGTCGTCGGCGTCCATGATGGCTACATGTACATGGCCGGCGATGGCGCCACGCCGGAGGGCGATCGTCCCTTCCTCAACCGGGTCAGCTTTGACACGTTCGAGACCACCGAGATCTGGCGCAATAGCGGCGAGAATTATGAGGAAGTCATTGGCCTCACCTCCCCGGATGCCTCGTCCTTCCTGACCCGCTGGGAAGACCCGGTCACGCCGCCGAATGTGCGCTGGCACCGGAGTGGTGAAGAGACCGCCGAGATCACCGATTTCGCCAATCCTCACCCGCAGCTCAACGAGATCAGCCGCGAGTTGATCACCTATGAGCGCGAGGATGGCGTGCCACTCTCGGCGACGCTCTACCTGCCGGCCGGCTTTGAGGAGGGCGACACGCTGCCTGTCCTCGTCTGGGGCTATCCGTTGGAATACAACGACACCTCGACGGCCGGTCAGGTCTCGGGTTCGCCCTACGAATTCACCCGCGTTGCCGGCACCAGCCCGCGCTTTTTGGTGACCCAGGGCTATGCCCTGCTGGAAAACGCCACCATGCCGATTGTCGGCGATGATCCCGAGACGGTGAATGACACTTTCATCCACCAGCTCGTCCTGTCGGCGGAAGCTGCGCGTGATGTGACGGTGGAGATGGGCTTTGGCGATGGCGAGCGCCTGGCGATTGCCGGTCACTCCTACGGTGCCTTCATGACCGCGCACCTTCTGGCCGCCTCCGACGTCTTCCGCGCCGGTATTGCCCGCTCAGGCGCCTATAACCGCACCCTGACGCCCTTCGGCTTCCAATCCGAACGCCGCACTTTCTGGGCCGCGCCGGAGACCTATTTCGAGCTCTCACCCTTCATGCATGCCG
This sequence comes from Maricaulis maris MCS10, assembly GCF_000014745.1. Classification (NCBI taxonomy): domain Bacteria; kingdom Pseudomonadati; phylum Pseudomonadota; class Alphaproteobacteria; order Maricaulales; family Maricaulaceae; genus Maricaulis; species Maricaulis maris. The sequence continues at coordinate 3,342,724 of NC_008347.1, forward strand.
ACCAGATCAATGAGCCCATGCTGATGATCCACGGCCAGATGGACAATAATTCCGGCACCTATCCCATGCAGTCCGAACGCATGTTCGCCGCCGTCAAGGGCAATGCCGGCACCGCCCGCCTGGTCATGCTCCCCTATGAGAGCCACGGCTATCGCGGCCGCGAGAGCATCCTCCACGTGCTGGCCGAAAGCATCGACTGGCTGGACCGCTGGGTGAAGCCGGTTGAGGACCCGATGGGTGGGGGTGAGGAAGAAAGCGGTTCAGAGTGAAGCGAGTTCCTGCAGAAGGTCCGCTACCGTCAGCAGGCTGGCCCGCTGATCATCCTGGAACGATGAATGGATTGGAGATGGCAGGGTGAGAATGATGCCCTGATCCGTCATTTCGGTGGTCTGGGCCAAAGAGATTTTCGGCTGCAGGGTCAGGAGGTGTTTCGGTTTGATCCGATCCGCTTCCGCCAAAACTTGCCGCCAGCGATCCTTGCAGGAGGTCTTGGCGGCAACCATCCGCAAGTTTGCCGAAGGAAAACCTGGATCGGCGTATGCGGCTTCGCTCGGAAACAGGAAGTCGGCAGCGCCCTTCTTCTCCGTGGTTGCTTCGGGCGTGAAAGGAATTTCGAACGCGCGTAGGATTTTACTGAAGTGATTCATCAGCGCGTGTCCGGCGCGCGACTTCCTGCGGTTTTGAACTGATAGCGAGAACTTCAGGAATGCGTCGACATCGGGCTCTCCTCGGGAATCCAGAAAGCCCAACATCAGGCGATCGCCGACAATCCCGCGTTCCAACGCCCGGAACATCGCTTCTTCGCGATCGATCCAGGCCAGCAACACCTTGTCCGGGTCATCGCGAGGGTCGAGGCCGGGCAGTGTTTCGCGTGCCAATGTCGAGAATGTCGCGGTTGGCGGAAAGGTGCCCTTGAATTGCGCGACAACAGAAGCAGCATCGAAATCAGGAGGGATGTCAGGCTCGATGCCGAGCGCGTCGAGTAGCTGGAAGGTGAAATAATCTGCTGGTGAGGATGTGTCCGGGCTGACCGGAATAATAACCATTTGTTCGGATTTCGAATGCTGAACCCTGAATATAGCCTCGACCAGACCTTGAAAAGAACTGTCCCTGTCGCACGCCAAGAACCCGATTGTCCGGTCAGGCAGCACTACAATGAAAAGCTGGTCCCCCGGCTTCATTGCTCGTGTAATATCGTTCGCTTGGTAGTAGAGCCGCCACTCTGGGCCGCGGTGCGGCTGATTGGCTCTTGAGTCGTACCAGGACAGCTTGCCTGTGTCGGCGATCACATCGTCTGTTTCGGTTACATGGACGTAGATGGCATCAAAGCGCTCGTCTGAACTGCCGCGCACCAACTTACGTGGCTGATCCCCAAGCATCTCGAAAAGGTCACCCGTAGCCGTGACTTCATGCTGGTTCGATCCGTGGCCGACGCAGTCAACGACAGCGAGCATCTTTGTCGCCGCTGCCAGGAAATACTTCGAAAGGGGTTGGGTCATCTGACTTTTCAGCTGCAATTTCGCGTTGTTCGATCCAACTTGCCAACAGTTTCAGTATCGTTTCAACCTTATCAGGCGTTTTGCTACGAAGCGCACACTCCCACACCACGGAAACACGCCATCCGCTCCGCACGAGATCTGATATCTGTTTTTCGTCGCGCTTCCGGTTGGTTGAAATCTTCTCTCGCCAGAATTTCTCGCGGGTCTTTGGCCATTTGAACGCCGGGCAGTCGTGGCCGTGCCAGAAACAGCCATGCACGAAGATCACGGAACGGTATTTCGGGAGAACGAGGTCAGGCTTCCCGGGAAGCCGCTTGTCGTGCAGGCGATACCGAATCCCCATCGCGTGCAAGCCCCGGCGGACGAGCATCTCCGGTTTGGTGTTTTTTGCCTTGATACCCGCCATCATCCGGCTGCGCGTAGCTGAATCAACGACGTCGGGCAAAATGCGACACTCCTCTTCGGGAGTGGCCTATTATCACGCAGCGTCGAGCAAGTCCCGTATCGGCAGGTTCAGATCGCGTCTCAGCTTGGGTTCCATGTGCCGGGCAATCGCTTCAACAGCGGGCACGACAACCGCATTCCCGAACTGGCGGTAAGCTTGTGTATCGGAAACCGGGATTTTCCAAAGGCGTTCGCTGCGTTCAAAACCCATCAGCCTCGCGCATTCCCTTGGGGTCAGGCGGCGGGGGCGCGGTCCTTGGGGTTGGTCAATCAGGATTTCCGAGCCGTCCTTGTGATATCGGGCAGAGAGCGTTCGGGCGACATCATCCGGCCCGAACAGGCTGTAGCCGAAGCCATTGCCCTTGCTTTCATGTTTCTGACGATAGGCTTGCAGGTAGTCCCAGAGCTTTTCGGTCAGGGTGTATTTCTGGCCAATTTCGTTATGTGACTGAAGAATGCTGTCAAGCGTCGGATGATTGCTTGCGTGCGGGATAAGGCGTTCGAAGCCTTCGAAGCTGAAATCAGTACTGTCCCTGAAGCCGACAATGAACACCCGCTCGCGCTTCTGCGGTACCCAAGGGGTGGCGCTGATCACACGAAAGTCAATGTGATAGCCAAGCTCGTCCCTCAGTGTCCGCTTGATGACCTCAAACGTCTTGCCCCGGTCATGGCTTTGCAGGTTCTTCACGTTTTCCAGCAGGAACGCTTTTGGCCGGTGGTGCGCCAGGATGCGTGCGACATCAAAAAACAGTGTTCCCTGAGTCTCGTCTTCGAAGCCATGCGGCCGGCCCAAGGCGTTTTTCTTTGACACGCCCGCAAGGGAGAAGGGCTGACAAGGGAAGCCCGCAAGAAGAACGTCGTGTTCGGGGACTTTGGAAGGGTCTGTTCCATAGGGCCGGATGTCACCGGCAAATGTGTGGCTGTCGTCGTCCAGAAAATTGGCGCGATAGGTTCGTTGTGAGTGGACGTCCCACTCGCTGGTGAAAACGCACTTGCCGCCGATGGCCTCAAAGCCGAGGCGCAATCCGCCAATTCCGGCAAACAGGTCGATAAAGCGGAATTCGCCGTCACTGATCGGTTTATCTGTTGCCGTAGCGTTCGAAATGGCCTTCAGGCGATCGAGTGCAAGTTTCGGCGCTTCGGATTTGCCGTTGATATAGCGCTGGATTGTTGCCTCGCACACACCGAGTTCGTCCGAAGCTTGCGCCCTGTCGAGGCTCGCGCGGTCCATCCAGGTGAGAAATGTATCGGTCATTGGACGCCTCGGCTCGCAAAGGGAGTAATTCTGACAACTTGTAACTTTTTGACCCAGATAGCCAGTCTGTTTCCTATATGTTCCTGTGGAAAGCTACCGCAGGTTGCAAGTGAGTCAAGTAAAAACCCCGCCAGCATCCGCCAGCGGGGTCTTTCAGTCCGGCAAAGCTGACATCAGGTCAGTCGTCATCATCCATACTCGGCACCGCCACAGCGTGGAAACCCGCATCCACATGCAGCGTTTCACCCGTGCAGGAGAAGCCGAGGTCGCTCAGCAAATAGAGCGCGGCGCCGGCGACGCCTTCCATCTTGGTGTCCTGCTTCATCATCGACCATTCGCGGCCGGTGCGCATCAGGGCCTTGCCGCCGGAGATGCCGGCCATGGCGAGGGTGCGCATCGGGCCGGCCGAGAGCGCGTTGACGCGGATGTCCTTGGGACCCAGATCGCGGGCCATGTAGCGGGTCGAGGCCTCGAGGGCCGCCTTGGCGACGCCCATGACATTATAGGACGGGACGACACGTTCCGAGCCGAGATAGGTCAGCGTCACCATTGAGCCGCCATTGGGCATCAGGTGGGAGGCGCGCTTGCCGGCATCAACGAAGGAGAAGGCCGAGATGTCCATCGCCCGGCGCCAGCCCTCGCGGGTGGTATTCTCGGTGAAGGAGCCGACCAGTTCGTCCTTGCCGGCAAAGGCGATGGCGTGGACGAGGAAGTCGATCGTGCCCCACTTGTCTTCCAGCGCCTTGAAGCAGGCATCCATGGATTCGTCATTGGTGACGTCGGCCTGGACCATGAACGGCTCGCAGGGCAGGCTTTCGACCAGCGGACGGACCCGGCGCTCGAGCGCTTCGTCCTGGTAGGAAAAAGCGATCTCGGCGCCCTGGGCGGCCAGTTGCTGGGCAATGCCCCAGGCAATCGAGTTCTTGTTGGCGACGCCCATGACAAGACCGCGCTTGCCCTTCATCAGCTCGCCGGCCGGGAAAACCGTGTCACTCATCGTGATATCCTCTTTTTGGATCAGATGCCGCCGTGTCGGGCGGGTCAGACTTTTTCGAAAACGACCGTGCCGTTGGTGCCGCCAAAGCCGAAACTGTTCGACATGGCGGTCTTCAGATCAGCGTCGCGGGTCTCGGTGATGATAGGCAGGTTGAGAGCCGCAATGTCGGGATCCATGTCGAAGACATTGATCGACGGAGCGACGAAACCTTCTTTCATCATCAGCAATGTGTAGATGGCTTCGTGCACGCCGGCGGCGCCGAGCGAGTGGCCGGTCATCGACTTGGTGCCGGAAATCATCGGGGCGCTGTCGCCGAAGACTTCCTTGACCGCTTCCATCTCCTTGATGTCGCCGACCGGGGTCGCGGTGGCGTGCGGGTTGAGATAGTCGATCGGCTTGTTGACGGTTTCCATGGCCAGCTTCATCGCCCGAACAGCGCCTTCGCCGGACGGGGCGACCATGTCGTAACCGTCGGACGTGGCACCATAGCCGGTGACTTCGGCCAGGATGTTGGCACCGCGCGCCTTGGCCCGCTCGTATTCCTCCAGCACGACCACACCGGCGCCGGCACCGCCGACGAAACCGTCACGGTCCTTGTCGAAGGCGCGCGAGGCCTGCTCGGGCGTGTCGTTATACTTGGTCGACATGGCGCCCATGGCGTCGAACAGGTTGGAGAGCGCCCAGTGGATCTCCTCGCAACCGCCGGCGAACATGACGTCCTGCTTGCCCCACTGGATCTGCTCGGTCGCCGCACCGATACAATGCAGCGAGGTCGTGCAGGCCGAGGTGATGGAATAATTCACGCCGAGAATCTTGAACGGGGTCGCCAGCGTTGCAGAAGCTGTCGAGCTCATCGCCTTGGGCACGGCGAAGGGTCCAATGCGCTTGGGGCCCTTTTCGCGGGTGATGTCTGCAGCATTGACGATCGTGCCGGCCGACGGGCCGCCGGAACCCATGATGATGCCGGTGCGGTGGTTGGAAATGTCGTTTTCTTCCAGGCCGGCATCGGCAATGGCCTGTTCCATGGCCATGTAATTCCAGCCGGCACCTTCCGACATGAAGCGGTAAACGCGCTTGTCGACATGGGCGGCCGGATCAATGTCCGGCTTGCCGCCGACCTGGCAGCGGAATCCAAGCTCGGCGAAGCTTTCCATGCGGCCAATGCCGCTCTTGCCGTTCTTGAGGGACTCGGTGACTTCCGCAGCATTATTGCCGATCGGGGAAATCACGCCGAGACCGGTAATGACAACACGACGCATGAGGCTCTCCTGGGTCAGGCCATTTCGCCGGGCTTGAACAGGCCCACGCGCAAATCCTTGGCAGTATATATGGTCTTGCCGTCGACTTCGACACGGCCATCGCCGATCGCCATGATCAGGCGGCGCTGGATGACGCGCTTGAGGTCGATGACATAGCGGACTTTCTTGCAGTCCGGTGTGATCTGGCCGGTGAATTTCACCTCGCCCACGCCCAGGGCGCGGCCCTTGCCGGGATTGCCCTTCCAGCACAGGAAGAAGCCGACCAGCTGCCACATGGCGTCGAGGCCGAGGCAGCCCGGCATCACCGGATCGCCCTTGAAGTGGCAGTCGAAGAACCAGAGGTCCGGCTTGATGTCGAGTTCGGCGACGATCTGGCCCTTGCCGTGTTCGCCGGTTTCGTCATCGATGTGGGTGATGCGATCCATCATCAGCATGGGCGGCGCGGGGAGCTGCGCGTTGTCGGGTCCCCACATCTTTCCATTGCTGGAGTCGATCAGGTCGTTGTAGCTGAAAGAGCTTTGGCGTTCAGTCATGTAGCCGATCAGTTGCGCCGCGTGTGAAGGCGCTTGGCGATCACCGGGCTGGTCACGAAAACCCAGCCTCTCACGATCAGCCGGGAAGATCAGGGCAGAGCGGTATCATGCGCGACCGACGTGCTCAAGGCGGGGTTGCGGTCCGTCTCGTCGTCGTTTCCGGTGTCCAGCTCCTGCGGATAGACGCCCCACAGCGTGTGGGGCCGCACCCAGCCACGAAATCCCTGGCCCTCGACGCGGCACCAGCCTGTCCGGCAGCGCTCAAGCGACAGGATCACGCCGGCTTCGGCGACCGCCTCGATGGGCGAGCTGTCGCTGTCGCGGGCATGCAGCGTGGTTTCTTCCAGCGTGTAGACCGAGCGGCGTCCGGACAGGATGGAGCGGTGCATCCAGGTGACCTCACCCTCCGGGTCGCGCACCCGGCGCCAGTCCGGGGTTTCGGCAATCACTTCCATGGGCAGTCCGGCGCGCAGATAGCGCCAGGCGATGGGATGCTGCGAGGACGGGCCGGAGCGGCCATTGGCGACGTCCACTTTCAGCGACACAAAGCGGGGAACCGCCTGGCCCGACGGCGTGGCCGTGTGTTCGGAGTCCTGGGTTGCGAAGGCTGACCCGGCAAATGTCAGGCAGAGGATGAGGGCAATAAGGCTTCGCATGGGACACTCCTTGAACATATCCCTCTGCCAAAACAGGGTGAACAGGCGGTAAATTCCGCACAGGCCGACGGGAGGACGACGCATGTCGAAGAGACGAAGAAGACCAGGCACCGGGATCGGTGTGGGCATTGCGATCGGCGTTGCGCTGGGGGTGGCTCTCGATCAGCTCGCCCTGGGTCTGGCGCTCGGCGTGGCCCTTGGCGCCGCGTTCGACTGGCGCCCCGGTGGCGGACAATCACCAGATGGTGAGGATGCAAATCCGAAAAACGTGCCTATATCAGACCCGGACGGGCTGGAAAGCGGGCCCGATGATATCTCGGGAGGGGATTAGATGAGCTTTCGTTTGGCAATCAGCACGGCGGCAGCCGTACTCGCGGCAGGTGGTATCGCTGTCGGCACCGCTGCGGCAGTCCAGCAGGACGTGACCGCGACATCCACCGACATGGGCGATGGCATTCACATGATCTCGACCGGCATTGCCGGCAATCTCGCCTTGCTGACCGGCGATGACGGTGTGGTGATGGTCGACGACCAGCTGCCCAATACCGGCTCGGTGATCGAAGGGGCTGTTGTCGAGATCGCCGGCGCCGGCGCGCCGCGCTTTATCGTCAACACCCACTGGCATGGTGATCATACCGGCGGCAATGCGCATTTCGCCCAACAGGGCTCGACCGTCGCCGCCCATCACAATATCCGCACCCGGATCGCCGATTCCGAGGCCGAGTGGACAGATGCCCCGGGGGCGCTGCCGATCTTGACCTTCGGGGATGATCTGACCTTCCACATGAATGGTCAGACGGTCGAGGCGGTCCATGTCCCGTCGGCCCATACGGATGGCGACGCCTTCGTCTATTTCCGCGAGGCCGACATCCTGCATATGGGTGACATCTTCTTCTCGGGCTGGTTCCCCTTCATCGATCTGGACTCTGGCGGCACGGTCGACGGCTATCTGGCCGGCATGGAGCGCGGCCTGGCCCTGGCAGGCGAAGACACCCGCATCATTCCCGGACATGGTCCGCTGTCGACACGGGTCGAGCTGCAGGCGTCGATCGACATGTTGCGTGAGGCGGCCTTCCGCGTCCGCACCCTGGTAGAGGGCGGCGCCGATCTCGAGGCCGTGCTGGCAGCACAGCCGCTGGCCGACTATGACGCCGAGTGGAGCTGGCGCTTCATCACCACGGAACGCATGGTCACCACGCTCTATAATGACGCGGTCGCCAACTGACGGGCCGCGTCTTGGCGGACTGTGATCTGACGAAGATTTAAAGCATCAATCAGCTTTCGGAGAGGTCATGTCGCCGACAATGGCGCCATGACCGCCTCCAAACCCCCGCGAGCGCCGCGAGAGCCCTCTTCGCTTCCGGCCCGCTTTCGCAAACAACTCGGCTTCGCGGCCGGCTTTGCCGTCGGCCTCGTATTGTGGCTGATTATCGCCCTGGTCACCGGCAGCGGGTTGCTCGGTATCCTGTTTGGCCTCGCGCCTGGACTTGCAATCGGTCTGGGCTTGCAACTGACCGCGCGGCGCTGACGCCGACCCGGTTGCAACTCTCCGGTCCTGACGCTTAAATTGGTGTCGGGGGTGGGTGCATGATTCCAAGATCGAGTGTTTTTCGAGCGGTAATGGCCGTGCTGCTTGGTGCGGCGGCCGTGTTTGCCACAATGGCCGGACCGGTCGAGGCCCAGCGCATTCCGTCCATGGGTGATGGCGCGATCGAGGACTTCCTGCGTCATGTCATCCGTCCGCCGCGCTATGAAAATGTGCGCCTGTCGCCCAGCGGGCGATATCTGCTCATGGTGGAGAAGCCGCTCCATAATGGCGGGGATGACACGATCCTGGTTTATGATCTCGACGGCGAAGGCGGTTCAGCCGGGCGTCGGGTCTCGGTGGGCAATCGGCGCATTGACTGGGTCGAGTGGGCCAATGACGACCGCTTCCTGATCGCGATCAGCGCCCGCAATGTCCGCGTCACCCTGCGCCGGGAGCGGGGCCGGTACCAGCTTGTCGCGTCACAATCGCGCGTCCTGACCATTGATCGGGACAGCCTGCAGCGGGTCTCTGTGCTGTTCGACGGGGAGGGGGAGAATTTCTGGAACCCGAACCGCTCGCCAATCACGGATTTCCTGCCCGATGATCCCGACCATATCCTCATGCCCAGCTATGAGCGCCGCAATTACAACCTCTACCGCGTCAATATCGAGACCGGTTCCGCCGAGCGTATCGAGCGTGGCAATGATGCGACCGTGGCCTGGTTCAGCGCCAATGGTGAGGCCGTCATGCGGGTGGACAGCTCAAGGCGTGGCGAGCACATGCGCTTCCACGCCCGAACGGGGCGGAACGGCCGCTGGCGACGGGTCAACACCGTCAGCACGCTGGACCTGTTCGATGCGCGGGCGAATTTCGAGTGGGCCGGGCCGTCTGACCGGCCGGGCGAGATCTATGTCCGGGCCAGGCCGGACGGGGCGGAGTTTTTTGGTATCTACCGGTATGACCTGGCCGAGGATGTGTTTCTCGAACCCGTCGCGCTGCGGGATGACTATGACATCGACTACGCGCTGATCGACGATGATACGGGTGCTTATTACGGCTATTCCTATGCGGGTGTGCGCCGGCATTTCGTCTTTGCTGACCCCGCATTCGCGGCGGGATATGCCGATATTCGTGCGCATTTTCCCGAGGATGTGATCGTCGAGCCGGTTTCGGTCGGTGGAGGGCGGATGGTGCTTTACACCAGCGGTGCCACCCAGCCGGGCGTCTACTACATGCATGATGCCGGGTCGGGGGTGACTGACGAGCTGGTGGCGGTGAACAGCGAATTGGTCGCTGACAGCCTGCAGCCCATGCAGGCCATCACCTATGCAGCGCGGGACGGCACAGAGATTTCCGGCTTCCTGACCGAGCCACGCACTGGCAGCGTTTCGACGACGCCGTTGATTGTGATGCCGCATGGCGGCCCCGAGGCCCGGGACGAACAGGGTTTTGACCCGGTGGTCCAGTATCTCGCGGCACAAGGTTATACCGTCTTCCAGCCCAATTACCGCGGTTCGTCCGGCTTTGGCCGGACATTCGCCGAGGTCGGGTACCGGCAATGGGGCCGGCTGATGCAGGACGATATCTCAGACGGTGTCGCCTGGCTGGCAGAAACCGGCCGGGCCGACCCTGGCCAGGTCTGCATTGTCGGCTTCAGCTATGGCGGCTACGCGGCATTGATGGGCGCCATTTTGACGCCGGAGCTCTACCAGTGCGCCTTCGCCGGAGCGCCTGTTGCCGATGTCGAGGCGTTTCTCGAGTTCAAGGAAGATGCGGGCGACGAAGTCCATGACTACTGGGTTGAATTGTTGGGACACCCCCGTCGTGACCGCGATTTCATCCGTGAAACCTCGCCGGTGCGCCTCGCCGACCGGATGCAGCGGCCACTCTACCTTTTCCACGGCGCCGCCGATCAGATTGTGCCGGTCGAACAGTCCCGTGCCATGGCCGGGGTGCTTGAAGAGGCGGGGGCTGATTTCGTCTATGAAGAAGTGCCGAACCTGACCCATCATTGGGGCCAGGGTCAGGACTTCATCATCACCATGCGCAATCTGGCCGAGTTTCTGGACGATGCGATGGACGGCCGGATCGACAGCTTCGATCCGACCGAGGAAAAAGACGAGTAGGGGCGGGACGAGCTCCCTTTTACGGCTTGGCTCGATACCTTGCGGAGATATGTATGAGCGCGTTTTCAGTCTTCTGGCGCTATGGTCGTCAATTGCTGGCTGCGTCATTCGTCATTGTGGCGAGTGGGCAGGCCGGAGCCATCCAGAACCGTCCGCTGACCATCAATGATCTGGCCCAGCCGCCATCGATCAGAACAATCCAGATGTCGCCGGATGGCCGACAGGTGGCCTATCTGCAGCGAACCAACGATTTTCACGCTCTGGCCCGGGCCACGGGCGCTGCGCATCGCGAGGACCCGGATAATCTGCATCACCGCTTGTTGCTGGTTGATCTGTCTGGCCTTGCCGAGGCGCCGCCGCGTGAGATTGATCTGGGGACCGACATCCCGGTCGGCGTCAGCTGGGTCGGGCCGGATCGGCTGATTGTCGGCGCGATTGCCACGTCCGAGGACAATGGGCACATGCCTCCGCAGCGGCGGTCAAGGGTGCCCTATTACCGTTTCTATTGGCGCCTGGTTTCGATCGACATCGCGACCGGTCAGCGCGACGTCCTGTTCGGTGATGACGAGGCTTGGGAAATGCGGGCCGCTGACAATTTCGCGGAAGTCGTCCACCCGCTGCCCGGTGAACCCGATCATATCCTTGTCGCAGCGCACCGCAATTCCAACTTCGACCTCTGGCGCCTCGATCTTGCGACCGGTGATGAGGAGCGGGTCGAGCGGGGCGGTTCGAACACGGTGCAATGGGCTGCCAATGAACAGGGCCGCGCGATGTTCCGGCTCGACGTGGACGTCGATGATGATCGCGCCCGCATCTATCGGCGCCGCTCGGGATCGGACCGGTGGAGCCGGGACGAGACGCTCTCGCTGGATGAGTTCGTAGACTATATCCACCGCGCCAATCGTTCGATCTGGGCGGCCAACACGGATGATGACAACACTGTGCTGGTGGCGGTGCGGCCCGAGGGTGCGGAGCGTCGCGGCGTCTATGAATTTGACCTTGAGGCGGACGAGATTGGCGAACAGGTCTGGGAGCACCCAACCTATGATCTGGCGACCGTGCTTCGGGACGAGCTGTCCGACCGCATGATCGCGGCCACCTATCTGGATGACCGCGTCCGGACCCATTTCTTCGACCGGCGCCTCAACGCTCACTTCCAGGCCCTGACCGCCTATTTCGAGGCCGACGCGGTCGTCTACCCGTTGGATGTGACGGCCAATGCCCTGTTACTGTTTGTGACCGGCCCGCAGGAACCGGGAAGCTATTACGCTTACACGCTTGATACCTCGGAAGTCCGACCGCTTGCCGCGGTCAATCCAGCCTTGCTGGGGACACGCCTGAGCCGGGTTACGAGCGAGCGCGTGACGACGCGGGACGGGCTGGTCATCGATGTCTTCGTCACCCATCCCGCCGGCACGGCGCCGGGTGCGGCCTTACCGACTGTGGTCATGCCGCATGGTGGACCGGAATCCCGGGACAGTTTCGGTTTCGACCCGATTGCCCAATACTTTGCCGCCGAAGGCTGGCGGGTGCTGCAACCCAATTTCCGTGGTTCCGAAGGGTATGGGCGCAGCTTTGCGAGCGCGGCACATGGCGAATGGAGCCGGGCCGTCCAGAACGACATTACCGACACGCTGGACTGGGCCATCAATTCTGGCCTCACAGTCCGCGACCGGGTCTGCATCGCCGGCTTTTCCTATGGCGGTTATGCGGCGCTGGCCGGCGCCTTTGCAACGCCCGACGCCTATCGTTGCGTGGTCAGTGTTGCCGGCATTACCGACCCGGAAGCCTTTATCGACTGGTCCCGCGAAAACCGGCCCGATGCGGTTGAGTACTGGACCCGGCAGATCGGCGATCCGGTGAGTGACAGCGACACGGTTCGCGCGATGTCGCCGGTTCACCAGATCGATCGCATGCGGGCACCCATCCTGCTGCTGCATGGCAATGAGGACGACGTCGTTCCCATGTCCCAGACCAGCATGATGAGCGATGCGCTGGAAGCGGCCGGGTATGATTATCGCGTCCGTATCATTCGCGGCGCCGGACACAATTTCGAAACACCGCTCGGTCTTGGCCGCACGCTGGCGCTGATGGAGGCCTTCATGGGCGAGTATCTCGACGAGGTGCAGCCCGATGACCGCGATTCATGGCAGACCCTGACCGAGGCGGTGCGTATCAATCTGCCGGAATTCCGTCGCCTGACAGGCATGCCGGATCCGGACGCTGACGCCCCGAATGGCCTGCGAGACTTGTTGGGCGCGACGACCAGCGAAACCGATGAGCGTGAAACCTTGCAGCCCCCGCCCCCACCGCAAGACTAGCCGCCACAGGTCGGACAGGCCGGGTCTTTGTCCAGCGTGACGGTCCGGCTGTCCATCGACAGGCCGTCGAACAGCTTGATGCGGCCGTCCAGGGTCTGGCCGGCGCCGCAGATATGCTTGATCGCTTCCAGCGCCATCATCGAGCCGACAATTCCAGTCAGGGCACCGACCACGCCGACCTGTTCGCAGGTTTCGACGTCCGGCGGGGTTTCCGGCACCCAGCAGCGATAGCAGGGCGCGTCGGGGCGGGCGTTGAACAGGGAGACCTGTCCGTCCCAGCGACCGACGGCACCGGAGATCAGGGGCTTGCCGCCCGCCAGGCACGCGGCGTTGACCGCGAAGCGGGTTTCGTAATTGTCGCAACCGTCCAGCACCAGGTCGGCCTTGCCGATCAGGCGCTTGGCGTTCTCGTCGTCGAGCGCCTTGACGATGGCCCGGACGCGGCTGCCCGGATTGAGGGCGCGCAATTCGCGGGCACCGGTCTTGGCCTTGGCCGAGCCGATATGGCGGGTGCGGAAAATGATCTGGCGCTGCAGATTGTCGACGGTCACCGTATCGGCGTCGATCAGGCTGATCGTTCCGACACCGGCCGCCGCCAGATAGAGCGCTGCCGGCGCACCGAGACCACCTGCGCCAACTATGGCGACATGCGCACGGGCCAGGGCCTGCTGGCCGGGACCGCCAATTTCCTTGAGCACAAGGTGGCGGGCGAAGCGGTCGATATCGATTTCGGATGTCATGCGCCATAGGTGCCGGGATTGCGCCCGCGCTTCAAGGGGGAAACCCGGTCACCGGCGACAGTGAATGCGCTTTGCGGGCTTGTTCCGGGCGCGAACAGGGGCAATCTGGCGTCATGTCTGTTCCCGCCAACCCGACCCTGCCCGCTCCGGCCTTGTCAGAGCATCAGGAACGCCTGCTCAACTGGCTGGCGAGCGCCCGGCCGAATGTCTTCCTGACCGGGCGCGCCGGAACGGGCAAGACAACGCTGATGCGCGAATTCCTGCGCCGGGCCGGGCCGCGCGCGGCGGTGATCGCACCGACCGGCGTCGCGGCAATGCAGGCGGGTGGCCAGACCATCCACTCCTTCTTCCATTTCCCGCCACGCATGATCGGCGCCCGCGATATCCGCAAGGTCCGCCATCGCCGCGTTGTGCAGGCACTGGAAACCCTGGTCATCGACGAGATCTCGATGGTTCGCGCCGACATGATGTGGGCGATCGACAAGTCCCTGCGCCTCAATCGCGAGCGCAATGAGCCTTTCGGCGGGGTCCAGATCGTGCTGGTCGGTGATCTCGCGCAATTGCCGCCTGTGATCCAGGGCGCCGAGGCCGAATATCTGGAATCGACCTATGGCGGCCCCTTCTTCTTTCATCCGGACAGTTTCCGTGATGCCGGCTTTTCCTATGTCGAGCTGGAGCAGGTCTTCCGACAGACCGACAGCTATTTCGTCGATATCCTCAACGCCATCCGCGATGGCGATCTGACGTCGGACAAGGCCGCGGACCTCAATGACCGGGTCACGGGGCGTTCCGGTCTCGAGGCCTCGCTCTCCCATATCGTCCTGACCGCCACCAATGAGACCGCCTGGCGCATCAACCAGGCCCGCTTGGAAGGCCTGCCGACCGGCCACAAGGCTTTTGAAGCCAAGGTCGAAGGCCAGTTCGACCAGCGCCTCTTCCCGGCCGAGGAACCCCTGGTGCTCAAGATCGGCGCCCGCGTCATGCTGACCCGCAACGACCCGCAGGGGCGCTGGGTCAATGGCACGCTGGGGCAGGTGGAGGGCTTTGACGAGAAAGCTGTGCGTGTGCGCATTGGCGAGACGGTCCATGCCGTCGAGGCCCAGAAATGGGAGCGCAATGCCTATGCCTTCGATCCGGAAAAACAGGCCCTGACCAAGACCACTGCCGGCGCTTTCACGCAATTCCCGCTGCGCCTTGCCTGGGCGATGACCATCCACAAGGCCCAGGGCCTGACGCTGGACAAGGTCTATCTCGACCTGGCCCGCCGCCTCTTCGCCCACGGCCAGGCCTATGTCGCCCTGTCACGGGCGCGCTCGCTGGAGGGGCTTGAACTCTCCCGCCCGCTGGCGCCGAGCGATGTCATCTCCGATCCGCGGATTTTTGACGTGACGGCGTTTTGTGATCCGGCACCGGCGAGTGTGAGTGCTTAGGGCTTCTGCGCCGACACCAGAACTCCATTTTTCCCGGCCGGAGCCCCGCGAAGGCGGGGCGCAGAGCCGGGACCAACCGCAACACCTTGTTGGCAAGGATGAGCTGAACGTCGGTCCCGGATCGCGCTGGGCGCGTCCGGGAAAAATGGAGTGTGGAAAAGCCGCTCCCTAGTCCTCAAACAGCGCCGTCGACAGATAGCGCTCGGCAAAGCTCGCCAGGATCACCACGATCGTCTTGCCCGCCATGTCATCGCGTTTGGCGACCTCGAGGGCAGCTTTCAGCGCGGCGCCGGAAGAGATGCCGCCGGGCACGCCTTCCAGCTTCGCCGCTTCGCGCGCCATGGCAAAGGCATCGTCATTGGAGACGGTGACGACTTCATCGATCAGGTCGGTGTCGAGAATGTCCGGCACGAAACCGGCGCCGATGCCCTGGATCTTGTGCGGGCCGGGCGCGCCGCCGGAGAGGATGGGGCTGTCGGTCGGCTCGACGGCGACGACGTGGAAGCCGGGCTTTTTCTCTTTCAGCACCGAGGCGCAACCGGTCAGCGTGCCGCCCGTGCCGACCCCGGAAATCAGCACATCGGCCTCGCCGGCCGTGTCATTCCAGATCTCCAGCGCGGTGGTCTTGCGGTGGATTTCCGGATTGGCCGGATTGGCGAACTGGCTCGGCATCACGGCGCCAGGTGTCTCGTCGATGATTTCCTGGGCACGTGCGATGGCGCCTTTCATGCCCTTGGCGGCTTCGGTCAGGACGAGTTCGGCGCCCAGGTGCTTGAGGAGTTTGCGGCGCTCGATCGACATGCTTTCCGGCATGGTCAGGATCAGGCGGTGGCCGCGCGCGGCGGCGACGAAAGCGAGGCCAATCCCGGTATTGCCGGAGGTCGGCTCGACCATGACGGCGCCTTCGCCAAGCTTGCCGGCGGCTTCCAGCGCATCGATCATGGCGACGCCAATCCGGTCTTTCACCGACGCGAGCGGGTTGAAGAATTCCAGCTTGGCCAGGATGCGGGCCTTGGCGCCATGCGCGTCGGCGAGCTTTTTCAGCTCGACCAGCGGCGTATTGCCCACCGTGTCTGCGATGGAGGCATAGATGCGGCCGCGGCCGGGGGTGTCGGTCATGTCAAATCTCCGTTTGCGGCCAATGTAGGGAGGCGGCGGCCAAGTGCCAGTGACGAATGTGTCAGTCGAACCGGCTATTTCGTGCCCGTCGAGCCGAAACCGCCCGTCCCGCGGGTCGTTTCGTCCAGCGTGTCGGCAATCTCCCAGACGGCCTGGGTGACCGGGGCGATGATCATCTGGGCGATGCGGTCGCCGCGATTGACGACGAAATTGGCCTGGCCGTGATTGATCAGATTGACCCGGATCTCGCCGCGATAGTCCGCATCTACCGTTCCAGGCGTGTTGACGCAGGAAATCCCGTGCTTGGCGGCAAGGCCCGAGCGCGGTCGGACCTGGGCTTCAAATCCAGCGGGAAGCGCAATGGCGATCCCGACCGGGATTAACCGCCATTCGCCCGGCGGGATGGAGACGGGCTCGTCGGCAGGCACGGCAGCGCGCAAGTCCATGCCGGCCGATTGCGGTGTTTCATAGGCCGGGAGGGCCAGGCCCTCATAATGATCGAGCGGTTTGATCTTCACGGGCACGGTCGACATGGCGGCATCCTGGCTGGCGAGTGATGGGGTGCATCAAAGCCAAGCCCGCCTGATTTGGCCAGAGGCTAGAGCGCCGATGCGATCCGTGCGGCCAGCAGACCAGCGATCTTCGACTTCTCCGCCCGCTCCCAGGCTTCACTGCCCGTCCCGGTGACCAGCAGGACGGCATTCTCGGCTCCGCCCATGACATCTCCGGAGACATCATTGGCGACGATCCAGTCGCAGCCCTTGCGCTTGCGCTTGGCGATGGCGAGCGCTTCGACGTCATGGGTCTCGGCGGCAAAACCGATCACCAGGCCGGGGCGGCCTGTCCCCATTTGTGAGACGGTCTTGAGAATGTCCGGATTCTCGACCAGCGGCAGGCTGGAGAAGCTGGCCTTGTCGAGCTTGAGCTTGCGGTCAGACGGATCAGCCGGGCGCCAGTCGGCGACGGCGGCCACGGCGATGAAGACATCGGCTGGCAGGGCAGTCTCGACTGCCGCGAGCATGTCGCGGGCCGTTTCGATATGGACGGTCTCGACACCGTCCGGGTCAGGCAGCGCGGTCGGGCCGGCGACGAGCGTCACCCGCGCGCCTAGCGCCGCGCAGGCCGCCGCGATGGCGTATCCCTGCTTGCCGGAAGAATGGTTGGAGATGAAGCGGACCGGGTCGATCGGTTCACGCGTCGGTCCGGCGGTGACCAGGACGTGGTGACCCTTCAGCGTGTCAGGCATTCAACAGGCTCGCGGCGGCGTCGGCGATTTCATCCGGTTCGGCCAGGCGGCCCGGGCCAAATTCGCCGCAGGCCATATCGCCCTCATCCGGTCCGACGAAATGCACGCCGTCGCCCTTGAGTGTCGCCAGATTGCGCTGGGTCGCGGGATGTTCCCACATCCGCACATTCATCGCCGGCGCCATCAGGACCGGCTTGTCGGTCGCCAGCAGCGTGGTCGAGGCGAGATCATTGGCCAGACCGGTCGCGGCCTTTGCCATCAGGTCGGCGGTGGCCGGTGCCACAACGACGAGATCAGCCGAACGCGACAGCTCGATATGACCCATCTCGGCTTCGTCGGTCAGGTTGAACAGCTCGCCATAGACCTTGTCGCCGGACAGGGCGGAGACAGAGAGCGGTGTGACGAATTCGCTGCCGGCACGGGTCAGGATGCAGCGACTGGCAATGCCGCGCTTTTTCAGCGTCCGGATCAGCTCCAGCGCCTTGTAGGCCGCGATGCCGCCGCCAATGATCAGGAGTATGGACTTGTCGGCCATGTGACGCCTCCGCTGATGGTCCCGTACAGGTAAACCGTCAGCGGGGATTTCCCAAGGGCTTCAGGGGGTGAGGGTCAGTTCAGTCGGAGAAATGGGGGCACCCACCAGTGTTAGGCACTGATTAAGCGGGGCAGCCACAGTTAGCGCCCTTCAATGACCCCGCGCCACCGGCGCAAACCCCACCATAAACCGCTTGCCGAGAGATCGCCGTATCCGGTTCTTCAGGTCAAGGGCGCTGCAAGCGCCGCTCCGCGGTTTCACCCTTGAGCTGAAGAACCGGATACGGCCTGCTGGCTGACAAGCGATTTATGGATCGGCCTGCGCGCGGCGCTCAGATCACCCCGGGCCCGGCCGGTGACCGCACGGAGCTCTCACTCAGCCCGGCTGCCCCGCAGCTCAATCAACCAGGTGGCGGATTTTCTGGGCGTCGGAAGACAGCGCGGCGCGCTTGTCCATGATGTGGCGATAGAAAGCGCCCATCGACAGCTCGATGTCGTAATGGGTGATCCGCGACAGGGCCGTGATGTCGTCAGTCTTGAAGCTGCGTCGGTCGGCCATGGCCAGCTCGACGATGCGGGCAAACATGTTGGAATAGGCGGCGGTGTAGACATGCGCCGGGAATTCCAGCTTGGCATGGCGTTCGCCCATGCCTTCGGTGGCTTCGTAATAGTGCTCGTCGAAGCGGGCCGAGAACAGCTCGTCACAATGGGCCAGCATGCCGGCCCGCAAATAGGTGATGTTGTCGGTAATCTCGAAATAGTGAGCCACATCCGGATTGCCGATCAGGTGGTCGAAGACGGTTTCGAGGGCCGTTTCGGCGTATTTCATCAGGCGCGACTTGAGGTGCTGGACCCGGTCAATCACATCCTCGTCAATGCGAAAAAACTCGCGCTGAAGGCTGCGTGCCTCGTCATTCATGATAAAATCCCTTGCCATGACAGGCATAAGGGCAGGCCTTTCTTTCTAATTTGTGTAAATCGGACTGAAATTTTAGCCAAATGCCAGTGTGATGGCAGCACCCGCCGCTGCGGCGGCGGAAAGCCAGGCCAGTCGCAGAAACCAGGGTCGAAGACGCGGGCCGCCCCCCAGTGACAGCTTGCCGGCTTTCAGCTGGGCGCCAACCTCGGCCCAGTCATCAACCGCATCCGGCAGTTTGCGCAGGGCGTCGTGCAGACGGGTCAGGTCTTCGCCGAGATCGCGGATGCGACCCTCCGGGCCCAGTTCCCGCTTCATCCAGGCTTCGACGATGGGCGCGGCTGCGCCCCACATGTCATGCTGGGGATCGAGTTGCCGCGACACGCCCTCACACTGGACCATGGTCTTTTGCAGCATCACGAGTTCGGGCCGCAGACGCATCTCGAACAGCGCTGTGATCTCGAACAATTGCATCAGGACACGCGACATCGGGACCTGGTCGGCGGTCTTGCCGAAAATCGGTTCACCGACAGCGCGCAGGGCGCTGGCGAAGTCCTCGACTGAATGTCTTGCCGGAACATAACCAGCGGCGAAATGGGCGCGGGCTGCGGCCATGTAGTCGCGGGTGAGGAAGCCATGCAGAATCAGGGCGAGGAAGCGCCGTTCGCTGCGCCCGATCCGGCCCATAATGCCGAAATCCACCGCCCAGACGGTATCGTCCGTGCGAGCGAAGAGATTGCCGCCATGCATATCGGCGTGAAAGACACCGCGATCGAGGGCCGTTGACAGGAAAGCGCGTGTCAGCCGCGTAGCCAGGGCCGCCCGGTCAATACCGCTCGCGGCAATCGCATCGATGTCGGACAGGGCAATACCGTCGATCCATTGGGTGGTCAGCACCCGACGGGTCGAGCGAGCCCAGTCCACCGTCGGGATATGATAACCCTCGGCGACCATGGCGGCTTCAGCCAGTTCTGAGGCGGCCGCGGCCTCGAGGCGCAGATCGGTCTCCAGCGTCAGTGAACGCGAGACGGTTTCAACAAACTTCCTCGGCTCCAGTCGGCGGCTGGCGGGCGACAAGCGTTCAGCCAGGGCCGCACCGAGTGACAGGGTGCGGATATCCCGCGCAATGCGGTCTTCGATGTCCGGGCGCAGGATCTTGACCGCAACCACGGCCCCGTCTGGTGTCACCGCTTTGTGAACCTGGGCGATTGACGCGGCGGCCACAGGCGGGCCGAATTCGCTGAAGACCTGGTCGACCGGTTGGCCCAGCTCGTCAGCCAGGATCTCGCGCGCCTCAGAATCCCCGAACGCCGGCATGCGGTCCTGCAGGCGCGACAGGCCGCGCGCGAACCGCTCGCCGACGACATCGCTGCGGGTGGCCAGGATCTGGCCGAACTTGACGTAGGACGGGCCCAGCTTCTCCAGCGCGCGGGCCAGCCTCTCACCCGGATTCTCTGCCAGATCGCGACGACGGAAAATGCGCATGACACTTCCCAGCCAGCGGGCAGGTGCCGGATACAGCGACTGGTACTCCGCTGGCAGGATCGCGTCGTGCCGGGCCAGGGTCAGCGCGGCGCGTGTCAGGCGGACGAAAGAGGCGAGAGTGGAAAACATGTTAGCGGTTTAGAGGTCTGGGCCTGAATTGGCGAGAGGGCCATGACGTCGCAGCTGGCGCGAGCCTGCGGTTGCCGACCGCGTAACTTGGTTTACGTTGTCAGAGTCGATCAAATTCGGAGCGGGAATGAAGCACGAGCTGGAAGTGGATGCCGAGAACCAATGGATTCTCGTGCGCTTTCGCGGCGAGATTGCCGAAGGGGACGCGCTGGCACTGATGCAGCGGGCTGTGCAAATGCCCGGTTGGACACCAGCGTGTGACCGTATCGTTGTCTATGAGGATGATTCCGATCTGAATCAGCTTGATGTCGCGTCTTTTGAACGGCTCAGTGCAGGCTTGGCCGAATTCATCCGCGCCCATTATGGCGATACGCCAAGCCGGTCGGCCCAGGTCTGCAATGACGTCATGAAAAGGGTTTTGCTGGAATTCTGGGTCAATCTGACCGAGGACGGGTATCCGGCAAAGTTACAGCTCTTCGATACAGTTCAGGAGGCGAAAGCCTGGTTGCTTCGCGAACGCAAGGACCGGGACGGACGCGACTGATCAGGCCCAACCGACATGCAGGGCGGCGATGCCGCCGGAGAAATTCGTGTAACTGACCCGGCGGAAGCCGGCGGCCCGTAATTCGTCGGCGAAATCATCCTGATTGGGGAAGCGCCGGATCGATTCCACCAGATATTGATAGCTCTCGCGGTCCTTGGCGACGTAGTGACCGAGTTCCGGCATGACGTTGAAGGACCAGGCGTCATAGGCTTTTTCCCAGGCGCGACTGGTCGGCCGGGTGAATTCCAGACACAGGAAACGCCCGCCGGGTTTCAACACGCGGCGCATCTCCTTCAGCGCAGCGGCGCGGTCGGTGACATTGCGGATGCCGGTCGAAATGGTCACGCAGTGCGCGGTGCGATCGGGAAGGGGCAGGCATTCGGCATTGCCGGTGACCCAGTCGATCCGGCCGTCCTCATGGGGCTTTAAACCGCGCTTCACGCCGGCGCGTAACATCTGCTCATTGATGTCGAGCACGATGGCCGTGGCCTTGCGGTCATCACCGCGGCGCGCTGCGACAGCGTCGGCCTTGGCCAGGAAGCTGCGCGCCAGGTCGCCGGTCCCGCCAGCGACATCAATATGAACCTCGCCCGGCTGCGGATTGGCACGTGTCATCACCATGTCTTTCCAGACCCGGTGGATGCCCAGCGACATCAGGTCATTCATCAGGTCATAGCGGCGCGCTGAACGGTCAAAGACACCGCGTACCAGCGAGGCCTTGTCGTCGCGCGCCACATCGGCAAAGCCGAAGGAAACAGTGTCAGTATCGGTCTGGGTCGTGCTCATGCCCGGCAACATAGACCCGGACCGCCCGACCGGAAAGCGGCGCGGGCGGTCCTTGGTGTCGCATGTGCGCTGCCGGATCAGGCCAGCGCGAGGCGGGACAATGGCGCCAATAGAAGGCGCCGCACCTGCCAGGCCCCGGCGGCGACGAAACGGCGGACCCGGGACATGATGCGCCGGCCGCGCGCGAGCGGACCTATCCCCATGATCTCATCGCGCGGCTTGCGGCGGGCGAGCCCCTCGACGACGCCCTCCACCAGTCGGAAGACGCGCAGCCGGTCAAGCACCGGGTTGAGTAGATTGGTGACCGTGCAATAGCGGGTGTTGTGGGCGTAGGTGTGGTGCTGCCAGTGTTCCTTCGGGCTGAGCAGCACGCCGCTGGCCTGCAGCCAGCGGACGATCATAGGGCGCTTGCGTTTTGGCTTGTGGCTCCAGACATGGATTTCGCTGGCGAACACGCCGGTCGCCAAGGCGCTGAGGGTGAAGGCGTTGATCAGCCCGGTGGCCGCGAACACGACGAGGAAAGCCGCGCTCAGGGCCAGGTTCGGGCCATTGCGCGACCAGAAGCTGGCGCGGGTGCAATCAAGTGGTTGGGCGTGATGATTGATGGTGGGCCAATAGACGTGCCGGCCGAGTATGGGGGTCTTCGGATCGCCATAGGTATCGATATACCAGTGAACGATCCCGCTCATCAGATCAGCGAAAAGGATGCCCAGACCGATCTGGCCCGCAATCATGGCGGCTGACAGGATGATATCCATGTGATCAAACATGAGGCCTTGTCTCCGTTATTCCCAAAAGGCGAGCGAAGATGAGCCAAGAAATGGGGCGAAAATGTAACCGCCTGAATGTAAAGATGATTCACACGCCAAATGCCTGAATTGCCTGAAGTAGAGACGGTTCGCCGGGGCCTGGTGCCGGCATTGGAGGGGCGGCGCATTCTCGCCGTGGACGTCAATCGTCCCAATTTGCGCTACCCGTTTCCGGAGCGATTTGCAGCGCGGCTGGCCGGCCGTCGGGTCGAGGCAATCGACAGGCGGGCCAAATATCTTCTGTTCCGGCTCGACAGCGGCGAAACGATGATCGGGCATCTGGGCATGTCCGGGCGGTTCTCGATCGAGGTTGAGGGTGAGGTGGCCCAGCCCGGTGATTTCGTCCATGCCGCCCCCGCGAACCCCAAGCATGATCATGTCGTGTTCCGGGCCGAGGGTGGCGTGGTGGTCCGGTATAATGACCCGCGCCGTTTCGGTTACATGGAGCTGTTCCCGACCGCCGATGAGGCGTCCCACAAGACGCTGGGCGCGCTCGGACCCGAGCCGCACGGCAATGAGTTCTCGGGTGCCTATCTTGGTGAGGTGCTGGCCGGGCGCCGGACCCCGATCAAGACCGCCCTGCTCGACCAGTCGATCGTGGCGGGCCTGGGCAATATCTATGTGTGCGAGGCTCTGCATCGATCCGGCATCAGTCCGCGCCGCGTATCCGCCAGCATTCCCGGTGCCCGTGCCGAGCGTCTGGCCCGGGACGTGCGCGATGTCATTGTCGAGGCCATCGAGGCCGGAGGCTCTTCGCTCAAGGACTTCGCCTCGACCGACGGCGCGCTTGGTTATTTCCAGCATGGCTTCCGTGTGTATGACCGGCTGGGAGCGCCCTGCCCGACACCGGGCTGCGTCGGCGAAATCCAGCGGCTTGTGCAGTCGGGTCGCTCGACCTGGTTCTGCAGCAGCTGTCAGCGATGATGGTGCGTGGGACAGCACACAGGATCAGTCCCGCTTGGCGTGCACCGCGATTGTCGTAAGTTTCAGCCAGATTTCAGCTATCGAGAGGCTTCAAGATGTTCACCTTCACAAGCATGCGGCGGACTGTTTCCGCACTTTCCGGCGCGGCCCTGTTGGCCGGTGGCGCCCTGTTGTCGTCCACAGCCTCTGCCCAGCAGACCGATTTTTCCTCGGTCGAGGCCGACCCGGCCATCTGGCACCTGTCTGACACGGATTCCGACGTCTATATTTTCGGCACATTCCACATCCTGCCACCCAGCCTCGACTGGCGCAGTGAAGAGCTGCGCGCCCTGATCGCCAGTACCGACATGCTTGTTCTCGAGGCTGACGTCCATTCGCCCGAGAGTCAGGCGGCCATGCAGCCGCTGGTGATGCAATACGGTCTCAACCCGTCCGGTGTGACGCTCTCGTCCCTGCTGTCGGATTCGGCCAATGCCTCACTCGCCGAGATCGCACCCACGGTCGGTTTCGCGCCGGCGATGCTGGAGCCGATGCGGCCTTGGCTGGCCCAGATCGCCCTGGCAGTCGGCCAGATGCAGGCGTTGGGGCTGGACCCCAATGCCGGGGTTGAGATGGTCTTGCTCGGCATGGTCGAGGGCCGGGAGATGCGGATGGGCTATTTCGAGACGGCTGAGCAACAGCTCGGTTTCCTCGCCGGCATGCCGGACGACGTACAGGCGCGCGCCTTCGAGCAAGGTCTGGAAGACATGGCTGAGCTGCCGACGATGCTGGACACCCTGGTGACGGCCTGGGCGGTCGGCGACATGGAAACGATCGATTCCGAAATCAATGCCAGCATGCGTGAAGACGCGCCGGAGGCCTATCAGGTCATGATCGTGCAGCGGAATGAGAACTGGATTCCGCAAATTGCCGAGATCATGGACGGCGAAGGTACGGTCTTTATCGCAGTGGGCGCGGCCCATTTGCCAGGCGAGAATGGTGTTATCGAGCTGCTGCGCGAGCAGGGCTATGAGGTCAGCCGCCAGTAGCGCCAAATGGTCCGGGTGACTCAAACGGGTCACCCGGTATCGACGCTCGCTCGCGTCTGCGTTATAGCGGCGCGGCTTTTCCCGCGCGGGATATCCGCGCCGTCAGATGGAGCGCCGAAATGGGCTACAAGACGATCCAGTACAAAACCGAGGGCCGGGTTGGCGTGATCACGCTGAACCGCCCCGAGGCGCTGAATGCTCTGTGCGATGAGCTGACCACAGAACTCGCGGCTGCTCTGGCGGCCTGTGAGGCCGATGACGGTATCGGCTGCGTGGTGCTCACCGGCTCCAAGAAGGCCTTCGCGGCCGGGGCTGATATCAAGGAGCTCCAGTCGCGCGACATGGTCGGCCTCTACAACAAGGATCCGTTCGCGGAGACCTGGGAGGCCGTGGCGCGTTTCCGCAAGCCGATCATTGCCGGCGTGTCCGGCTATGCGCTGGGCGGCGGCTGCGAGATTGCGATGATGTGTGATTTCATCATCGCTTCGGAATCCGCCAAATTCGGTCAGCCAGAGATCAATCTGGGCGTCATGCCGGGCGCTGGTGGTACCCAGCGGCTGCCTCGGGCCATCGGCAAGGCCAAGGCCATGGACATGTGTCTGACGGGACGCATGATGGACGCCGAAGAAGCCGAACGCGCCGGACTGGTGTCGCGCGTCGTGCCGGCTGATGATTTCATGGACGTCGTCATGGAAGCGGCCGAAAGCATTGCCGCCAAGTCACTGCCGGTGGCGATGATGACCAAGGAGACGGTCAACCGGTCCTTCGAGATCGGCCTGACTGAAGGCGTCCGTTTCGAACGCCGTGTGTTCATGTCACAATTCGCGCTTGAGGATCAGAAAGAGGGCATGGCTGCCTTCGCCGAAAAACGGGCTGCTCATTTCAAGCATCGCTAGGTGGCGAGACGCAGTGGGCGGTTGACGCCCCGCCCGCAAGGGCCTATACGCCGCCGCTCACGGATTTAGCCGGGAAGTCTGTCCCGGGCGCATAAAGAGGTTTACATCCATGGCCAACACCAACTCGGCCAAGAAAATGGTCCGCAAGATCGCTCGCCGGACGGCCGTCAACAAGGCTCGTCGTTCGCGCGTCCGTACTTTCGTCAAGAAAGTCGAAATGGCGATCACGTCTGGCGACCAGGCTGCAGCCAAGACCGCTCTGGTTGAAGCTGAGTCCGAGCTGATGCGCGCTGTCGGCAAGGGCGTCTACCACAAGAATACCGGCTCGCGGAAAGTCTCCCGCCTGTCGGCTCGTGTGAAGTCGATGTCGGCCTGATCCGACCCGCTTCACACTGAAGACTGAATATACGCCCGGGGCACACGCCTCGGGCGTATTTCTTTGCCCGCATGCTGCAGCTGCACGCAAGCGGGGCTCGCAACTGCGGCATAAGTGTATTCGAATAATTTATCTGGGTACGGAGGGGTTGCCAAACGCGTGCCCTGTCGTTCCAGACCCCCAAAACGGTCGTCAGCTGGTTCATGAAAACGACCACTTGCTCTGATGAAAATCTGTCACAAAGGCCAAGCTTCGATCCGATCACGGATTTCTCGTGTCAAGCGAAGAAAGTCGAATTTTGGAAGCTGAATCATGTTGACCGTGACCGACCCGGGAGTAACCTTTGGGCTTCTGAGGGCGACAATTCCCATGCGGAAAAAATTCCGAAAGCGGCACGGCTGGGTGGTGTGCTGTGGGTGGGCAAATATTGTCTAAATTACAAACACATAGCTCTCGCATTTGCGTGAGAAAAACAAA